>NZ_BAAHAM010000009.1:0-5340 GCF_054777615.1 Brachybacterium horti | reverse complement strand
GCGTGTTGCTTGATATCTCAATAGCGTGTCTATTTGTTGATGCCAATATTTGATTGGCAGAATATACGGATGATTAGCAGTTACATGCTGGTTGTTTGTTTTTTTGTCAGGTTTATAGTTTTTCATGTTTTTTCATGGAGAGTTTGATCCTGGCTCAGGACGAACGCTGGCGGCGTGCTTAACACATGCAAGTCGAACGATGACGACCGAGCTTGCTCGGTCTGATTAGTGGCGAACGGGTGAGTAACACGTGAGCAACCTGCCCTTCACTCTGGGATAACCTCGGGAAATCGGGGCTAATACCGGATATGAGCTCCTGTCGCATGGCGGGTGTTGGAAAGTTTTTCGGTGAAGGATGGGCTCGCGGCCTATCAGTTTGTTGGTGAGGTAGTGGCTCACCAAGGCGATGACGGGTAGCCGGCCTGAGAGGGCGACCGGCCACACTGGGACTGAGACACGGCCCAGACTCCTACGGGAGGCAGCAGTGGGGAATATTGCACAATGGGCGAAAGCCTGATGCAGCGACGCCGCGTGAGGGATGACGGCCTTCG
This sequence comes from Brachybacterium horti, assembly GCF_054777615.1. Classification (NCBI taxonomy): domain Bacteria; kingdom Bacillati; phylum Actinomycetota; class Actinomycetes; order Micrococcales; family Dermabacteraceae; genus Brachybacterium; species Brachybacterium horti. The sequence continues at coordinate 4,789 of NZ_BAAHAM010000009.1, read as the reverse complement.
GGTTGTAAACCTCTTTCAGCAGGGAAGAAGCGAAAGTGACGGTACCTGCAGAAGAAGCGCCGGCTAACTACGTGCCAGCAGCCGCGGTAATACGTAGGGCGCAAGCGTTGTCCGGAATTATTGGGCGTAAAGAGCTTGTAGGTGGCTTGTCGCGTCTGCCGTGAAAACCCGAGGCTCAACCTCGGGCGTGCGGTGGGTACGGGCAGGCTAGAGTGTGGTAGGGGAGACTGGAACTCCTGGTGTAGCGGTGAAATGCGCAGATATCAGGAAGAACACCGATGGCGAAGGCAGGTCTCTGGGCCATTACTGACACTGAGAAGCGAAAGCATGGGGAGCGAACAGGATTAGATACCCTGGTAGTCCATGCCGTAAACGTTGGGCACTAGATGTGGGGAACATTCCACGTTTTCCGCGTCGTAGCTAACGCATTAAGTGCCCCGCCTGGGGAGTACGGCCGCAAGGCTAAAACTCAAAGGAATTGACGGGGGCCCGCACAAGCGGCGGAGCATGCGGATTAATTCGATGCAACGCGAAGAACCTTACCAAGGCTTGACATGCACCGGACGACTCCAGAGATGGGGTTTTCTTCGGACTGGTGCACAGGTGGTGCATGGTTGTCGTCAGCTCGTGTCGTGAGATGTTGGGTTAAGTCCCGCAACGAGCGCAACCCTCGTTCCATGTTGCCAGCGCGTAATGGCGGGGACTCATGGGAGACTGCCGGGGTCAACTCGGAGGAAGGTGGGGACGACGTCAAATCATCATGCCCCTTATGTCTTGGGCTTCACGCATGCTACAATGGCCGGTACAAAGGGTTGCGAAACTGTGAGGTGGAGCGAATCCCAAAAAGCCGGTCTCAGTTCGGATTGGGGTCTGCAACTCGACCCCATGAAGTCGGAGTCGCTAGTAATCGCAGATCAGCAACGCTGCGGTGAATACGTTCCCGGGCCTTGTACACACCGCCCGTCAAGTCACGAAAGTCGGTAACACCCGAAGCCAGTGGCCCATCCTCGTGAGGGAGCTGTCGAAGGTGGGATCGGTGATTGGGACTAAGTCGTAACAAGGTAGCCGTACCGGAAGGTGCGGCTGGATCACCTCCTTTCTAAGGAGCTACACCAATGATTGGTGGCTGTCTGCTCACCCGCGTGTGGTGAGGATGGTTGCTCAAGGGTGGAACATCAACGAAGAGGCACTTCGCCGGCGGTGACCGGCTCCAGTACGACCTGCTCTCGAGCAGGTCTGGAACGAGCGGGGATTTGTTGGTTTGAGGTGGAGGCACGCTATTGAGTTGTGAGGCTGCACGCAGCCCTGTCACTGGTCTTCGGGTCGGTGTGGGGTGTGTGGCTGGTCCTCCCCTGCATGGTCGGCGCGGTTGCGTTGGTGGTGTGGGTGTGGGGTTGTTTCTTGAGAACTACATAGTGGACGCGAGCATCTTGTAAGCAATTTTAGTGTCTTTGTGTTGCCAAGTCTTAAAGGGCACACGGTGAATGCCTTGGCAAGAGGAGCCGATGAAGGACGTGGGAGTCTGCGAAAAGCCTCGGGAAGGTGACAACCGACCTGTGATCCGAGGATGTCCGAATGGGGAAACCCACCAGGGGTCATGCCCTGGTACCCGCCACTGAATGTATAGGTGGTGTGGAGGGAACGCGGGGAAGTGAAACATCTCAGTACCCGCAGGAAGAGAAAACAAATAGTGATTCCGTGAGTAGTGGCGAGCGAAAGCGGATGAGGCTAAACCTAGCCTGTGTGATACCCGGCAGGGGTTGCAGGTTGGGGGTTGTGGGACGTGCTGGACTGTTCTGCCGGACGGTCGACGTGAATGTGTGATGGTAGTCGAAGTCGTGTTGAGTGCGACGGCGTAGAGGGTGTGACCCCCGTAGACGAAACTGTTGCAGGGCGTTGAGTGCTGTTCCCGAGTAGCACCGGACCCGTGAAATCCGGTGTGAATCTGCCAGGACCACCTGGTAAGCCTGAATACTACCTCTTGACCGATAGCGGACAAGTACCGTGAGGGAAAGGTGAAAAGTACCCCGGGAGGGGAGTGAAATAGTACCTGAAACCGTGTGCTTACAATCCGTCGGAGCCTTACGGGGTGACGGCGTGCCTTTTGAAGAATGAGCCTGCGAGTTAGTGGTCGGTGGCGAGGTTAACCCGTGTGGGGTAGCCGTAGCGAAAGCGAGTCTGAACGGGGCGTTCAGTCGCCGGCTCTAGACCCGAAGCGAAGTGATCTATCCATGGGCAGTGTGAAGCGCGGGTAAGACCGCGTGGAGGCGCGAACCCACTTCAGTTGAAAATGGAGGGGATGACCTGTGGATAGGGGTGAAAGGCCAATCAAACTTCGTGATAGCTGGTTCTCCCCGAAATGCATTTAGGTGCAGCGTTGCGTGTTTCGTGCCGGAGGTAGAGCACTGGATAGGCGATGGGCCCCACCGGGTTACTGACCTTAGCCAAACTCCGAATGCCGGTACGTGAGAGCGCAGCAGTGAGACTGTGGGGGATAAGCTTCATAGTCGAGAGGGAAACAGCCCAGAACATCAGCTAAGGCCCCTAAGCGTGTGCTAAGTGGAAAAGGATGTGAAGTTGCTGAGACAACCAGGAGGTTGGCTTAGAAGCAGCCACCCTTGAAAGAGTGCGTAATAGCTCACTGGTCAAGTGATTTTGCGCCGACAATGTAGCGGGGCTCAAGTACACCGCCGAAGCTGTGTCATTCCGGTTCTGCCGGGATGGGTAGGGGAGCGTCGAGCAGCCAGCGAAGCCGCGGGGGAACCCAGTGGTGGAGGCTGTTCGAGTGAGAATGCAGGCATGAGTAGCGAAAGACGGGTGAGAAACCCGTCCGCCGATTGATCAAGGGTTCCAGGGCTAGGTTAATCCGCCCTGGGTTAGTCGGGACCTAAGGCGAGGCCGACAGGCGTAGTCGATGGACATCGGGTTGATATTCCCGAACCGATCGTAGGAGGACCCATACCGAGGCAGTCGATGCTAACCACCCGATCAGTCCTCTTGCCCTTCGGGGTGAGGGATGCTGTGAGGCTGGGAACCAAGGTTGTAGTAGGTCAGCGCGAGGGATGACGCAGAGAGGTAGCTTCCGCGGACTTAATGGAATAGTCCGTCTAAGCGTGCAGCCCGACCCCGGGTAATGCTGGGGTCATCAAGGGTCAGACGTGATGGGGATCCCGTATGGGCGTAGGTGAGTGATCCTGTACTGCCAAGAAAAGTTCCGGCGTGACGAATACGGTCGCCCGTACCCTAAACCGACTCAGGTGATCAGGTAGAGAATACCAAGGCGTTCGAGAGAATCGTGGTTAAGGAACTCGGCAAAATGCCCCCGTAACTTCGGGAGAAGGGGGGCCTGAAGGGTGAGAGCCCTGAGGGCCGCAGAGACCAGGGAGAAGCGACTGTTTACTAAAAACACAGGTCCGTGCGAAGTCGTAAGACGCTGTATACGGACTGACGCCTGCCCGGTGCTGGAAGGTTAAGAGGACCGGTTAGCTCTTTGGAGCGAAGCTGAGAATTTAAGCCCCAGTAAACGGCGGTGGTAACTATAACCATCCTAAGGTAGCGAAATTCCTTGTCGGGTAAGTTCCGACCTGCACGAATGGCGTAACGACTTCTCCACTGTCTCAACCGCGAACTCGGCGAAATTGCATTACGAGTAAAGATGCTCGTTACGCGCAGCAGGACGGAAAGACCCCGGGACCTTTACTATAGTTTGGTATTGGTGTTCGGAACGGCTTGTGTAGGATAGGTGGGAGACTGGGAAGCATTCACGCTAGTGAGTGTGGAGTCGTTGTTGAAATACCACTCTGGTCGTTCTGGATTCCTAACCTCGGTCCGTGATCCGGATCAGGGACAGTGCCTGATGGGTAGTTTAACTGGGGCGGTTGCCTCCCAAAAAGTAACGGAGGCGCTCAAAGGTTCCCTCAGCCTGGTTGGCAATCAGGTGTTGAGTGTAAGTGCACAAGGGAGCTTGACTGCGAGACAGACATGTCGGGCAGGTGCGAAAGCAGGAACTAGTGATCCGGCACCTCATTGTGGAATGGGTGTCGCTCAACGGATAAAAGGTACCCCGGGGATAACAGGCTGATCTTGCCCAAGAGCTCATATCGACGGCATGGTTTGGCACCTCGATGTCGGCTCGTCGCATCCTGGGGCTGGAGTTGGTCCCAAGGGTTAGGCTGTTCGCCTATTAAAGCGGTACGCGAGCTGGGTTTAGAACGTCGTGAGACAGTTCGGTCCCTATCCGCTGCGCGCGTTGGATATTTGAGAAGACCTGTCCCTAGTACGAGAGGACCGGGATGGACTGACCTCTGGTGTGCCAGTTGTTCTGCCAAGGGCATGGCTGGTTGGCTACGTCGGGAAGGGATAACCGCTGAAAGCATCTAAGCGGGAAGCCTGCTTCAAGATGAGATATCCGTGCCCCTTGTGGGTGAGAGGCCCCCAGTAGATGACTGGGTTGATAGGCCAGATGTGGAAGCACAGCAATGTGTGGAGCTGACTGGTACTAATGGCCGATGACTTATCAACATCAAAGTTTTTGTTTGCTGGTGTTCGCGTCCACTGTGTGGTTCTGGAGAAGCAACTCCTGCCACTGCGTCCCCTGGTGGGGGTGTGGTTGGTCAGGGCTGGTTGGTCTCGCCGTGTTACGGCGGTCATAGCATCGAGGAAACGCCCGGTTCCATTCCGAACCCGGAAGCTAAGCTCGATTGCGCCGATGGTACTGCACTCGGGAGGGTGTGGGAGAGTAGGTCGCCGCCGGACATCTTCATCGGGAAGGGTGGAGGACGTCGCTGGG
>NZ_BAAHAM010000008.1:0-7905 GCF_054777615.1 Brachybacterium horti | reverse complement strand
GTGACCTGTGAGCGATCCAGGCCGGCGGCCGCGGACTTTGGCGCGCCGAGTGCCCCGGGCTCGAGGCATCCAAGCCCACCCACCGTCAGACCTCCAACCTCCACGACCTTAAGAGACACGCCCTAGCGCTCCACGCCTCCCTCGACGGACCCGCCGCGCCCCGCGCGGCGGGGCCTCTGCGCCCCGCGCGCCGTGCGATACGCCCGCGCTGCTTCCGTGTCGATCAGAGGTCCTCCCCCGCGCACTCGCGACAGGTCCGTCGCCAGCAGCGTCGGCTCGTCCACCCCGGCACGCGTGAACACGCGGTAGCGGCTCACCGCTTCGACCTCATCGGCCAAGCGCTCCGCGCTCACCGCTGGGAGGCTGCGCCCCCCGGGACCCTGCAGGACGTGCTGCGCGAACGACGACGGCACCCACCGGCCACCCATCAGATCCCCATGGCCGGCCAGCGTCTCCTCGTAGGCCACCCGCCACCGATGACGGATCTGGTGCTCCGACACCTCCGGGGCCACGTCCAGGCACACCACGTCGATCGAGTAGCCGGCCTGCTCGAGCTCCCGCCCCAGCGCCACCGCCTGGTCACCATTCGAGAGCACCCCGTCGATCACCACCGGAAGCCCCGCCGTCAGCGCACGCTCCCGCGCCAGGTCCACGATGCCCGCCGCCTCCCGATGAACCAGCGCCGACATCTCCAGAGGGAAGAACCGCTCCCCCCGCGCCTCGTACTCGCGAACCAGCGCAGGCTTCAAGAACCCCTCGTACGACCGATCCCGCTCAGCTCGCCACAGCAGCTCAGCCTTCACATCATCAACGTCCAGATGCGCATGGCCAGCCACCTCGTCTGCCAGCTCATACGTGCGCAGATGACTCTTCCCAGCACCCGGTGCGCCCGCGAGGACGAACGCATGACGCTGCCCCTCCGCGTCCGCGCCGTCCAGGAGACTCCCGATGATCTCCGCATGCATCCGACCTCGAGCACGAAGGGGCCGACCTCCCACGAACCACTCCGGGTTGTGCACCGAGGCCGTCGGGCTGTCCAGATCGAGAGGGCCGTGCCGCCGGGTCAGCTCACGGACATGCTCGATGTGCTCGTCGATCGCATCACTCATGCGACCGCGGCGCCTCGCCCCGATCCGCGTGCGCAACGCTCGCCCGGAGAACCTCGTCGTAGGTGACGTCGTCGATCAGACCCTCGTCCGCCGCGTTGACCACCTCCCGCCAGGACCCCGGCCCCGGCGACGGCTGCGGATCCTCGAACCACTCCCCCTCGGGGATCGGCGTGTACTCCCACCGAGTCAGCTCGTCCACGAGCTGCTCCCGCTCGATGAGACCCGCCGCGAAGCGCTGGCAGATCTCGTACGGCCCCGCCCCGGAGAAACCCGGGACCGCCTCCGGCACCGCTCGCGCCGTCTTCAACGCCGAACTCAGCGACGGCTGCGTGACCCCCAGGGCACGCGCGATCTCCACCTGCGGCAGCGACCCCGAGAGGTGCTTGATCGCCCGCCGGTAGTCCAGCGTCGTCACCTCCATCAGGCGCCGGCTCTTCACCGCACGCCGCAGCTCCTCCGTAGCCTCAACGGTCTGCATGGTCATCGCGACCACCTCCCTATATAGGACAGTCTATACCCGCTTGGCGGAGGCCTCAAGAAATGAAGGAACCCCACCTCATTCCTTACTCGACCTCAGCCCCCGGACCTGGATCGAGCTGGGATCGGCAGTCGGCCGCAGAAGTCGGGGACGCCCTCGCCGGGTACGGCAGGCACGCGCTCAGCCCCTATCGATCCCGAACGCTCCGCCGGCGCCGCGCGCACCCGTACTCATCCAACGGCCCCAGCTCCGGCTCCTTGAGACACCCCAGCACCTCGCGCCGGCCACACTGCTGACACTCCCACGTCCGATGCCCAGGACCGAGCGTATCCGTGCGACACGAACACGCCGTCCACCCCACCAGGAAGCGCCGGCTCCCGCACGAGCACTCGCTCGGCCGCCGCTCGGCCCACCCCTGCGCCGTGCGCACCAACGGCGGGATCAGACACAGTCCCCCGTACTCCGTGATCACGTTCTCCACGCCGCGGACTCTAGGGTCCCCAGCAGACATCCAGCCCGCACGGAGGGACCTTCACAAGCGGTGAGGGCTGGGCGCGTGCCTGCCGTACCCGACTCGGCGGCAGGTTGTCCCAGCAGCATCGCGCGACCCAGCGACCGCAGGGACCGTGGTCCAGGTCCAGCCACCCCTTCTTCCTACTCGGCGACTCCGGTGAGCTCGGCATAGCGCTTGAAGAGGATCCGCTGGCGCTCTTCCTCGGTATGCAGCACACCTCGCGCACCGAAGGCCTTGTCGACTACGCGGTCCAGGGCGTCGTGCGCCTTGGTGAGTGCCGGGGACATCGCGAGTGGGTTGTAGTGGTCGGCGAGGGACCGCTCAGGGTGCAGGGCGCGAGCCTCGAGGACGCCCTTGCCCGCGTCGATGATCTGCTGGCGCACACGGTCGCTCACGTCCGGGAGCGGGAGGTTGTTCCACACGACTGTGGCGGAGAATCGGAGGTCAGACTTGATGCGGCCCCCGGTAGCGCGCTGCCAGGCGAGGAACATTGAGCTGCTGATGATCGCGAACAGGTACCCGGTGGGGTCCTCGGCGGTGAAGTTCGCGTCCCCAGCGATCACGTCCGGCTCGAAGAGCTGCACCGTCGCGTAACGGCGCGTCTCGGAGAAGTGCCGCGGGATACAGATGTACGGGACGGCAGGTTGGCGGCGCTCAGTGAACAGGGAAGGCGTGGATGCAGCCGCTCGTGTTGCGGCTTTGGCAGAGGCTAGCCGGAACTCCTGGCATGCCTCGACTCGTTCCTTGAGGAATCGAGAGCGCCCAAGGTCGGCCGGGTCGAGATCTTCCATCCACAGGCACCAGCGGTCGGTCGCGTGGATGAGCTCGCGTGCTCCGATGAACGGGCGCACGTACTTCATCGCCACCGCGTCCTGACGTGCCTCCTCGTGCGCCGCTTGGTCCAGAAGGAGGTTTCCGTTGTCGGTTGGCTGCGATCCCTTGAGTACGGCAGGAAGCGTAGGGCTGAGGGGCCTCGTGCGCTTGGTGACGTAGAACGTGGGTGCGTCTAGGAGGTAGGGGTTGATGCTGCTCGCGGGCTTCTGCTCGGGTTGTCCCTTGGGCGTGTCGTAGACGTATAGCGCTGCAGGGGTCTTCTCGCGCTGGTCGAAGCCGATGATGACGCAGTGGACAGCGGCCGCCTCGGGCGCTTCCGAGGTCCAGGCGAACGTCTGGTGTGCGAAGCGGATGCGCCACCCTGCGTCCAGGATGGGGCGGAACAGGGCCGGGACAGGCTGCCCCTGGGCGATGGAATTGGTGGAGACGAACGCGAAGCGCCCACCGCGGGTGTACTTGAAGTAATCCGCTGCCTTCTTGTACCAGCCAGTCACATAGTCCAGGTAACCGTCGTAGCCCGTGCCCCACACCGCTTTGAGGTCCTCGGTCTGGTCGGCGTGCTTGGTGTACTGACCGATGAAGGGCGGGTTGCCAACGATCATCACCTGCGGCGTCGGGGGGATGATCTGCGCCCAGTCGGCGCGCAGCGCGTTGGCGACATGGATCGACTCGATCTTGTCCAGCGGCAGAGGATCGGGTGCCTTGCCGAGGGCGAGTTCCATCGCCTGGTTGGCCTGGTGGTCGACCAGGTGCAGGGCTGTCGAGGCGATCCGGGCCGGCCACTCCTCGATCTCGATCCCGGCGAAGTGATCCATCGTCACGGGGAGGTCTTCTTTGAGGAAGAACGCTGTCGGGGACTGCCAGCTGGTGTCGCCCAGAGCCTGGAGACGCTGGAGAATTTCGAGGTCCAGGGCGCGCAGCTCGCGGTACGCGACGACGAGGAAGTTCCCGCAGCCGCAGGCCGGGTCCAGGACGCGAATCTGCTTGAGGTCGTCACGGAGGCGCTGGAGCTTCTTGACGTCGTGGATGCTGTCGGTGAACCGTGCGCGGAGCTCGTCGAGGAACAGCGGCTGGATGGTCTTGAGGATGTTCGTCTCGGTGGTGTAGTGCTCGCCAAGCTCACGGCGTGCCTTGGCGTCCTTGACAGCCTGGAACAGGGACCCGAAGATCGCGGGGCTGATCTGGGACCAGTTGAACGCACACGCCTGCAGCAGGAGGTCCCGCATGCCCTTGTCGAAGGAGGGGATGTCGGCGGCCTCGGCGAAGATGCCGCCGTTGACGTAGGGGAAGCGGGCGATGAGGTCATCGAGGTTCCGCTGACGCCTGCCCTGTTCGCGGTTCATGGCCTGGAACAGCATGGCCAGTTGGGGACCGAGGTCGGCGCCGTCGTCGCTGGTACGTCGCTCGAGGAACTCGTAGAACAGGTCGCGCTCCCAGACCCCGGCGTCGTCGGCGTACAGGCAGAACAGGATCCGGACGAGAAAGACGGATGCTTCGTGGTCGTCGTACCCGGAGTCGTTCAGGGCCTCGTACAGGTCGGCCATGATCCTGGCGGCTTTGACTGAGGCGGCCTCCTGCTCACGGGTTCCGAACGCGACGCTCTGGTAGCCGGCGAGGAAGGCCAGGGCTTCGATATTGGCGGGCAGCTCATCCAGGGTGAACATCTGGACGTCTCGCCCTTCGGGGGCCTGGATGTCGAGCACGCGGAGGTTCTTGAAGTCGCTGGCGATGACGTACCGGGGGGTCTCTGCGGCGGTGAGGTCGTCGATGTAGTCCAGTGCTTGGGTGATCGCGGCGTCGAGGTCCTTGCCCGCTGACTTCATCTCGATCGCGCAGAGACCCGGAACGAGCGCGTCGATGTAGCCACGCCCACCAGTCGACGAGCGCTTGGCCCGCTTCTCGTAGAGCGCCGCCTTGGTCGCCGTGATGCCGTAGACCTGCAGAAGATCACGGATGAACGACTGTCCGTCCTGGCGCTCATCGCCCGGACTCTCTCGCCACTCGACGGCGAACTGCGCGCTCCGGCGCCGGATCTCGTTCAACGAAAGCGACTTCGCCACCTGATGTCCCCAGTTCTCTCAACTACGAGGAGAGTAGATGACCAGCTGGGTGGGGCGCCGCAGCATGAGCTGGTAGCTCAGAGTGCGACCTACTGCAGAACCTCCACGGGAGTGGTCTTGAGGAGGTCGTTCATGGTGCTGCCGTCACTGAGCATGAGGCTGAGGCAGTCTTGGTGGTCCCTCTGATGAGAGAGAGGGCTGTCGTTCGCTTCGATCCACTGCACGACACCCTCGTATGTTCTGCCAGAGTGCTGGAAGCGCACCTTCCTGGCCCTCCGCATCGCAGGGATGTCACCTGCCTGAATCATCGGTTGCCCGCCTTCTTCTTGCTGGTCTTGTCGGGGGTCTCGAAGAGCCAGATCGCGCGATCCAGTGCGCGGACCTCAACACCAAGGGTGGAGGCCGCCGCGGTGACAAGCTGTGTTGCCTCGGCCGCGCGCACAGGCCTACCCACGGCACGCTCAAGGAATCGCTGAATCATCGTGTCGGGCTTCGTGCGGGAGGGATCGCCGGCATTCATCAGGAGGTAAGCCCAGGATTGCGGGCCGAGCCCTTTGACAGACCGCCACGCGCGCTCCGCAGCTCGATCGTCTGCCGCGTCTCGGAGCTCCTCGGCGGTCGAGACGCCCAACGCAGCGAGGGCCTCGAGGGCGTCATAGATCGCTTCGGAGCGTAGCCTGCCGGTTCTCGGGAAAGTAGCCCGCGTCTCGAGAACGTCGAGCGCAAACAGGCGGGGGCCTCCCGCGGCGTCCATGACGCGCAGGAGGTCCGGTCCTGAGTCCAGTTCAGGGTCCGCACCAGCGGCAGCGCGGTGAGCGCGGTAGCGGCGCAGGACGTTGCGCACAGATGCCGAGCTTGCTCGGAGGGTGTGGGCAGAGTTCAAGGCGCATAGCGCCAGGGAGTCCCGCATCTCCACTGGAGCGCCCCATGCCGACGGAGTGTCGAGCGCCTGCTCGACCAGAGCGAGTACCCGCCCGAGAGACTCATCTGACGTCATGACCGAAACCTACCTGGTGGGACCGACAAACTTTGGAAGTTCGGATGGACAGCCTTGAAGCGCCAGAGTAGGCGGGCGGTGCGTTGACCAGTTGAGACCACCACCGTTTACGGCGCGATCGCTAGTCTCTCCATTGTTGGAAGCACTGATCGTACTAGCCGCAGTGCACCCTTCCTGTCGATTCAGATTCACCTGATACATTATTTTCCTGCAGATGAACTCGCATGCGAAAGGTTGATTATGGCGCGCAAGACTCAGGTGATTCTCACGGACGACATCGATGGCAGCGAGGCGAGTCAGACGGTGCCCTTCGGGCTGGACGGCGTCGCCTACGAGATCGATGTGAACGACGACCACGCCGAACAGCTGCGCGAGCAGCTCGCGACCTGGACCTCCAGTGGGCGGCGTGTTGGCGGACGTAAGGTCGGCTCGCGGCGCGCTGCTGGTGGCGACCGGGAGCGGACCACGCGGATCCGCGAGTGGGCGCGCGCGAACGGGCATGAGGTTAGCGATCGCGGACGCATCGCCGGCTCCGTGATCGAGGCTTACGACGCCTCGCACTGACGGGCCGAGTGCATCCGTACGACCGCCTTCCATGACGGTCCTACCCGGGCTGTCGATGACGTTAGGTTCGCGACCTCCGACCGGGTCGGCTGGCACACGAACCGGCCTCTTCACGGCTCGCAGAAGAGATCAGTCCCGTCCACGACCGGAGCCCGGAATGTCTCCGTCCTTGAGAAGTTACTGATCTCCGTGGGTCTACGCGCCCTCCTCGGCGAGCCCCTCGAGGGCGTCGTGTGCGGCGTGCTCGCGGAGGTGGGCGGGGCTTCGACAGTGAAAGCTCAGATTCCCCCCCTCCGGAGTCACCGAGGGCAGTGGTCAACGGAATCGGGCGCTAGCGTTAGGGTTGCTGTCGCGCTGGCTTGCTGGCAAGTAGGCGGGCTGCGGAGGGTGCGGCAGAGGCGGCTCTGAGGTGTGAGGCGGAGGCTTTGAGGTAGATGCCGGTGGTGGCGATGCTTTCGTGGCCCAGCAGTTGTTGGATCTCGGAGACGGGGACGCCGACGTCGACCATGGAGACGGCGTAGGTGTGACGGAGGGCGTGGGCTGCTTCGCCGTCCGGCTTCACAATCCCTGCTCGCGTGTAGAGCCGGTTCACGCGATAGGAGATGGTGTCGCGCGTCAGGGCGCGCCCGTCCGGTCGCACGAGCAGGGGAGACGCGTCGCGCTGGTCTGCGGTGTGCTCGGCGCGCCACGGCAGGTAGGTGTCGATCTGCTCGGCGACACCGGGATCGAGAGGCACTGTGCGGGCTTTGCGGCCTTTGCCGACCACGCGTAGCGATGGCTCCTGGCCGGGGCGGTAGTCGAGGAGTCGGAGGTTGACGGCTTCGCTGGCGCGGAGGCCACCGGCTGCCAGGATCACGACGATTGCCACGTCCAGGAGCGGCGCCGCAGGCCGCGCCTGAGGGTCCTCCGTGCGGGCAGCCTCCAGCAGGGCGGAGATCTGTCCATCAGTGAACGCCACCGGCAGGCGCCCCGGGGCACGCGGTGCCTGGATCGCCGCGGTGGGATCGCTGGGCAGGCGTGACTCGAGAACCAGGTAGCGGCATAGCCCTCGCAGGGTGGTGATCAGGCGCCGGCGGGTCGCAGGCGCGAGCCCTGCATTGTTCATCTCTGCTAGCACCGCCTTGATGCTCTGTCCGGTCAGATCGTGCACCCTCACGGGGGCGCCCGTCTGGGCCTCGAGGTAGCGATGCCATGAGGCGAGATCGGCGCGGTATGCCTTGGTCGTCTCGGCGCTGATCGTGCGTCCGACGGCGCGGCGTTCTGCGATCCAGTCCCGGGCCGCGTCGACGAAGAGCTCGCTCATCGCATCAGGCTAGGCCGTGGCCAGCTCTCCGCAGCGCTGACGCGCC
>NZ_BAAHAM010000007.1:0-28206 GCF_054777615.1 Brachybacterium horti | reverse complement strand
CCGCCGGTCCGACCACCGATGACGTGGACCCCTGGGGCCACGACGATGACTTTTCCCTGTTCGACCATGACACCGAGGAGCAGAAATGACCCAGCAGATGACAGCGAACGTCACCACCACCGGCAGCGTGTGGGTGGTCTCCGTGGAGGGGATCGAGGGCACCACACTGGTGCGCAGTCCCAGCCACGCGGCCGCCATGGCGGCCGAGCTTGCCGCCCTGCACGCCGGTGGCAGCGCGAGCGACTACGACATCCGCGTTCACGTCGAGATGCCCGAGCAGTGGCGCGCTCAGTGGGCCCAGGTCCAGGAGCACCGCGCCGAGGCTGCCCGCCACCGCGAGGAGTGGCGCAGGGCGGCGCACATGCTCGTCACTGCCATGCGTGAGGATGGGCTCTCGCAGGCCGATGTTGCTGCCTCGCTCGGGGTGAGCGTGCAGACGGCCCGCACGTGGGAAGCGTTGGAGCTGGACACGCAGGGGGAGCAGTGATGGTGACCGACCAAAAGAACCTGCATGCAGGGTTGCATGCTGATCAGCATGCTGACAGGATGGGTGCATGAGTCAGCCCCCGCAGAAGTACGGGCCCGCCTGGTGGGTGTGGTTCCGCACGCACGTCCTCCTCATGCCCCCGGGTGTGCCGCTGTCGCACTCCGAGAAGCGCGCCCGCAAGCAGGCCGCGGCGCAGCGCGAGGCCGACTCCACGCAGGACACGCTGGACGCCTGGACCCAGCAGCCCGCCGCGCCAGCGCCGGCTGCCGCGGCGTCGCCGTCCGAAGCCAGCATTGCGAGCGGCAGCGAGCCCGCTTCCTCTGCCGGTAGCTGGGCCGTGGAGAACGAGCGCACGTTCAGCTCCGCTCTGGCCAAGGTGCTGCGCGTGGTGCTGCTCGTGGCGCTGCTGTTCATCTGCGTGGTCGGGCTGCGGCAGCTGATCTTCCCCACGAAATCCACCACCACGGTGCAGGAAGTCCAGGCCGAGGCGTTCCCCGCGGCCGCCGGCTCCGAGGTCGCCGCTCGCCAGGTCACCGCGTACCTGAACATTGACCCGGCCGACGAGGCGCTGGCAGCCCGGGAGCGCAGCCTGGCGCTGGACTCCTCCAGCGGCAGCAGCGAGGGCAGCCTCAGCAGCGCGAACGTCCCGGGCAAGCAGTCGGTGAGCAATGTGGCCGTGGTCCGCGTGTCCCAGATCGACGGCACGCACGCCCGCGCACTGGTCACCGGCCACCTGACCGACTACACCGGCAAGGACGGCAAGTGGACCGCCGCCGGCGACCCGCGGCCCGTGGCCGCCGAGGTGCAGCTGCTGGCCGACGAGACCGGCGCCGTGAGCGTCGTCGGTCGCCCCGCCCTGGTCGCCACGACTCCCGGCCCCGTCGCCACCCCGCCGGCGGCCAACGCGCAGCAGGACACCACTGTCGGCACCGCGACCCAGGGCGCCGCGGAATCGTTCTTCACCTCCTACGGGGCGGACGAGACCGTGACCGCCTCCGTCGCTCCCGGGGCGACCATCGCCGGCCTGGCCGGCGGCGCCACCTTCGATGACCTCACGGGCTGGACCGTCTACGACGGCGGCGGCGAGACCCGCTCCGCCCTGGCGACGGTCCGCTGGACCCTCCCCAGCGGCATCGAGCTCACGCAGACCTACACGCTCACGCTCTCCAGCGTGAGCGCTGACACGACCGGCGGCTGGCAGATCAGTGCCATATCCGGCGGCGGCACGACCGATCAGTAACCCCTCCCCCTGAAAGGAACCCACCATGTTCACCGGAGCAGACCTCAAAGACTGGGTCATCATCGTCGTCGGCAACCTGTTCATCGTCGTGCTGGTGGTGCGGATGTTCTCGCACTACGCCAAGCGCGAGTGGGGCGAGCTGCTGACCAACTTCCTGGTGGCGGTGTTCATCGCCTGGATCGTCTACAGCACGGATACCTTCATCGGCTTCTTGAAGTGGGCAGCCAACAAGGTCACCGGCGGCGAAGCCCAGGCTGCCGGGCAGCTGCTGGACGGGGCGCACGGTGCCGTCCTCTCTGCCGCCGACAGTGCCCCGCAGGCGCTCGCGCTGCTCTCGAGCGGGCTGATCTGACATGGCCGAATCGAGGAGGACCGCACACAACTACACCGGCGCTTTCGCGCTGGAGACCCGCCAGCACACGCTCCTGGGCATCGACCTGGGCGAAGGACCGCCGCGCAAGCCGCTGATCTTCGGCATTGCCGTGTTCGCTGTGTGGATCGCGTTGCTGTGGGTCCTCCTCGACGGGCCCTCGAAGTTCACGGCCACCCTGTTCATCCTTCCGCCGGCCCTGATCACCTGGTTCGGCTCGCAGAAGGCGGCGGGCAACCCGCGCCGCTTCCGCTTCACCACCTGGGTGCTCGCTGCCGCATTCGTGCTGCGCGGGCACCTTCCGATCATCAACCTGGGCCGGCGCCGGCCCAGCCGCGCCGAGCTGACTCCCTGGAACCAGCGACGCGAGGACTTCCCATGGAGCCGCCGGCCCGCCTGGGAGCGACCCCAGAACGATGACGCGCCCCTGACCGAAGTCGGCCGGCCCGTCCGTCTCCAGATGAAGGCCCGTCTCCTGGGCAACGAGCACGTGGCGCAGACCCTCCAGCGCCGCAGCAAGAAGGGGAAGAACGCATGAAGATCACCGATCGACTCCTCAGCGTGCTGGGTGTGGACCGCGAGCGGCGCACCCCTCCCCCGCGCTACCGCGCGATCGCGGACGGGCTGCTGGTCACCTCCACCCACACCGAGACCGTGCTGGAAATCGACACGGCCACCACGGACATGCTCTCCATGGATGACGTGCTGGAGCACATCGAGTCCGTGGCCCTCACCGCCGGTTCCGCGCTCCAGGGAGCGCAGTGCCAGCTGCGCGTCATGTGGGGCCGCATCACCGGCGACAGCTACGCCGAGGAGATGATGCAGAACGGCCCGTACACCACCGGCGACTGGCGCCGCTGGGTCGCGGACCGTGCCGAGGACATCGACCGCCTGGCCATGCCCAGCCGCTACGTGCTGCTGCACATCTCCCAGGCCAACCCCCGGGACGAGGCGACGCAGGCCGTCACCGACGCCGCCACCGATGCTTTCGGCCTGACCACCTACGGGCTGTCGGAGCGGGAGCTGGCCTACCGGCTGGGCCAGGCGCAGCGTGTCGCCACCCGCCTGAACACCGCGCGATTCAGCGTGAAGCTGGCGCCGGCAGAGCTGATCGCCTGGGAGGTGGGCCGCGAGGGGAAGCGCGAAGTCCCCGGCGCTCCCGACCGGGCCGGCGTGATCGCCGGCGCGCCGCTGGCCGCGCTCAGCGCCGGCCGCGTGGTCCCGATGACGGACCACCTCAAGTTCTACGCCGCGGACGGCAGCGTGGCCGCTTACGGGGCGGTTCTCCCCGTCCTGGAGTTCCCCGAGGAGCTGCCGCTGCCCGGCGCCGAGTGGCTGCGCGAGCTGTCCAACGTCAAGATTCTGGAGGAAATCGGGGAGGACGAGACCGGAGAACCGCTGTTCGATGAGGTGGACGCCGGCGTGGAGGCCTCCGTGCGGTTCACGATCATGCCCACCCGCGAGGCCCGTCACCAGGTCTCCGAGGGCCGCAAGAGCGCGAAGGAGCAGCGCCTGTCCGCGGCGAAGTCCGCCGCCGGCGAGCCGGCCGAGGACATCCTGGAGGCCGAAGCGATGTTCAGCGGCATCGAGGCGGCTCTCAAGAAGTCGCAGGGCGTGCGCCTGGTGACGATGCATCCCCGGTTCATCGTCAGCGGCTCCACCCGCGACGAGCTCAACGCCAAGATCGACTCCGTGACGACGTTCTACAGCGAGATGGGCATCATGCTGGGCGACGGCGCCGACGACCAGAAGGACCTCTGGCTGGAGACGCTGCCCGGCGATCACGTGCGCGTGAAGGACCTCCGCCACGTGGCCGATGCCGAACTGCTGTTCGGCAGCCTGTTCTGGGGCGGCTCCGCCGTGGGCCCCGATGAGGGCCCCATCCAGCACTGGCTCACCGGCAGCACCCCCGGATTCACCCGGTTCGACGTGACCCGCTCCAGCCGCGAGCGCGACGCCACCACCGTCGCGCTGTTCGGCCTGTCCGGGCGAGGCAAGTCCGTGGCCGGCCTCCAGATGATGCTGGAGCAGGCGTTCATGGGCGGCTGGGGCGTCATCTTGGACTTCAAGGGCGACATGACCGGGGTGGTCAACGTGGCCGAGGAGTACCAGCTGCCCCACAGCCGCACCGTCATCGACGAGGCAGCCTCCGGCGCCCTGGACCTGTTCGGGTCCCTCACCGACCGCGACAGCGCCAAGGAGGCCGCCGCGCGGCTGCTCCAGCTGCTCGCCCCGCCCAACTACGCCGACATCGCCGAGGACGCGACCCTGGCGGCGACCACCGCCGTGGCCGACGCGATGGACGAGCCGAGCACCTGGGCGTCGATCCAGTGGCTGCTCCAGGCCGACAACCACCATGACGAGCGCTGGGCTCGCCTGGGCCAGTCCCTGACCAACCTGGCGAACACGACGCTGGGCCGGCCCGTGGCCGGCCCCCGTGAGGCGAGTCTGGGCCTTCCTACCGATCCGGGTCTGTGGCTGGTGCAGATGCCGGGCCTGACCCTGCCGGGCATGGAGAAGTCCCAGCGCGATTGGGACCAGACCGAGCGGCTGTCCATGGCGCTGATGCGCTCCGTGATCACCACCGTGGTGGCGATCACCGGAGCTCAGTCCATGCGGCCGATGCCCAAGACGATCATGATCCCCGAGGTGCACAACCTCTTGAAGATCGCGGACGGCGCGAGCTTCCTGGACACCACCGCCCGTATCGGCTCCGCGAACCGCACGCACCTGATCCTGGACTCCCAGGACGTGGTGGGCGTGGCCTCCCACGAGGGCCTGGTGGAGCAGCTGAACACCGTGTACTGCTTCCACCTCCAGTCCAAGCGCCAGCAGCATGCGGGTGCCGAGGTGCTGAACCTGCCCGAGACGCCAGCGACCTACGCGGCGATCGGCAGCCTGGCCCGTGGCGCGAAGAAGGGCGTTGTCCGCAAGGGTCACTGCATCATGCGCGACAACACCGGGCAGGCGGCACAGGTCCAGTGGCAGCTGCCCAGCCCGCACATCCTGGAGCTGCTGGACACCACAGCTCCCGAGAACCGCAGCGGAGTGACGACCCCGGACGCGCCCCCCGCGGACACGCCCGACCCCGACGAGGAGGCAGCAGCATGATCCGCAAGGCCCTGACCCCGACCCTGGCCGCACTCACCCTGACCGCCGCACTGGCCGCCTGCACCGGCGGCGCCGGCGGAGGCGGGGGCGAGACCACCAGCGGCCCCGAGGACACCGCCGTCAAGTTCATCACCGCCTATCAGTCCGGCGATGCGGCCGCCGCTTGCGAGCTGGCCGACCACAAGATCGGAGACTGCACGACGCGGCCCGGGCTCGAGTTCGAGGAGGAGCCCAAGGCAGACGGCACCTTCGAGAACGAGGAAACGGGCAGCACAGCCGTGATCGTTACCTACATCAGCACCGCGAAGGCCGACCCCGACAGCTACGTGGTCGAGGTGAAGGAGGACGGGAAAGTCACCGAGTGGGAGGACATGAGCGGTCAGCCCAAGAACCGGGACACCGTGGTCATGGAGCTGGGATGGTCAGAATGAGCGCCCTCCCCCGCCCAGCCGGCGCGCTGCGCCGGCTGCACGCCGCGATCCCCACCCGCCAGGACCTGGCCACCGCGCTGCCCCGCCCCAACCGCACCTGGGCGGTGCGCGTGTGGTGGCTGCTGGTCATCGGCTGGGTCATCTGGACCGGCCCCGTCGCCTACGCCGACGACCCGATCAACGTCACCGGCCCCGGCGGCCTGTTCTTCATCCCGGACCTGTCCGGCGACGGAGAGCGCCTGTTCTGGGAGAAGTACATCTGGGTCGAGAACTACGGCATCCACAGCGAGGCCAACTGGAACGATCCTCTCCTGGGCGCCCTGGGCGCCCTTGCCAACGGACTGATGTACCTGCTGGTCGTGTTCGGCGCGACCATCGCCAGCGTCACCGGCTGGCTGTTCTCCATGACCACCATCGACGGCATGGCCACCGCCGTGGGCAACGTGATGGGCGCCAGCGCCGAGGGCACCCTAGGTTGGCTGTTCCCCAGCATGCTCGTGCTCGGCGGGATCGTCGCCTACACCACCCGCAACAAGGGCGGCGAGGGCATGGTGGGGAACCTGCTGTGGCTGGTCGTCGCCGGCACCGCGCTGATCCTCACCACCATGCACGCCCCGCTGCTCGTGAGCAGCGTGGAGAACGTGCGCGTCGTCGGAGCGGACAGCGTGGCCACGATGTCCCAGGGCGCCACCGTCAACGGGGAGACGCCGATCGTCTACGCGAGCCCCGAGGACGACGAGCTGGAGGGCAGCCCCGCCGATATCGCCGCCCGCAAGAACATCGACGCCATGTGGCGCACCCTGATCGTCACCCCCTGGTGCCTGGCCGAGTTCGGCAGCATCGAAGCCTGCGAGCAGTACGGAACCAGCATCGTCACCACCACCGGCGACGACCGCAAGGAAGCCACAGAGGCCGTCAAGACCGCCCAGAAGGGGTCGAGCACGGAGACCTGGCTGGGTGGCATGGACACCAACTACGCGATCGCGCGCGTTGTCATCCTGCTGATCGGTCTGGTCGTCGCCGTGGTGTTCACGCTGTTCGTGCTGTTCGCCGCGCTCACAGCGACCTACGCGCTGGTCATGACGTACCTGCTGCTGATCGTCGGCCCGCTGTTCCTCGCCATGGGCTGCGTCCCAGGCGCTCCCCGCCGCTGGGTGATCAATTGGGCCAAGCAGGTGGTGGTGCAGCTGCTCATGTCGCTGATCGCGTTCACGATCTTCTCCGCAGTGCTGTCCCTGATCGCGATCCTGTTCGCCGCCACCGCCCAGATGGGATGGATGCTCAGTGCGCTGCTGACCATGACCGCCCTGGTCGCCGGCGTCGCGCTGCGCGGCCGCCTGGAGGCGATCTTCCAGGTGGGCAGCGACGGCGGCAGCGGGATCGGGAAGTACCTCCTGGCCCGCAAGGCGCTGAGCATGATGCGCCTGCCGAACCTGGGCGGACGCCGCGGACCCAAGCCCAGCCCCCGGACCCGCTCGCGCGACTCCGCTCCCCCGGAGCCGCCCGCGGACTCCGGCGGCGGCGAGGGCCCCACCCCGCCGGCGCTGCCCGCGGGCCGGGGCGCACCGCCGGCGCTGCCGCCGGCGCGGCAGCCCCGAGCACTGCCGGCCGCGCGCCCCAAGCTGGAGGCTGCACCCGTGCGCGACGAGCGCTCCCGCAGCGGGCAGCTGCACCTGCGCGCCACGCCGGCCCTGGAGTCGCAGCGGACCGCGGCGCCCCAGAGCACGGGCACCGCCCCGCAGCACGAGCTGCCCGCCGGCGCGACCCGGCACCAGCTCGCCGCCGGCACCAGCAGCCCGCGCGAGACCAGCAGCACGCGGACCGCCAGCACCGGCAGCCCGGCGACCACGGCCCCGGCCGGCCAGGCGGCGGCGACGCCGCGGCCCGCCGGCAAGACCGTGCGGACCTCCCCCGCTGCCGACGTGAACCCGCGCCGGGCGCAGCAGGTGCTCTCCGGCGAGGTGCTCTCCCCCGAGAGCAGCGCGCCGGCGCCGGCCGAGCCGTCCACCCCGTACCGGGCGCGACGCCGGACGCAGGCGAGGGTGCGCTACACGCGCCCGGACCTGCCCGACGCACCCCGGCTGCACGCTCCGCACATGCCGCGCCGCACCGAGTACATGAGCACGGCGCAGTCCACGGAGCCGCCGGCCCCGCGCAGCCGCCCGGTCCCGAGCGACCGCGGCGCTGCGCACGCCACGAGCCCCCGGCCCCGCTTCCGGGCCCCGAGCTACCAGTGAGGTGACCCCGTGAGCCCGCACGACTTCCTGGACGAGCAGTGGACGCAGGACACCCCGGAGGACACCCCCGGCCGGCGCCCCCGGCGCAGCCCCGCCCCGCAGACGCCCCGCCGGCGCCGGCGGGGCGGGCAGCTGCTCGTGCTCGTGCTCGCGATCGTCGTCATGCTCGCAGCGGCCTACTTCACGCTGCGCAACCCCCGCGAGGTGGAGCAGCCCCGTGTGGAGGTGGCGACCCCCAGCGCCGCCGCCCCGAGCGAGCAGGACGCGAGCGCGCCGGCGACGGAGGACGAGTCCTCCGCGCCGGCCGTCGCGACCCCTCCCCCCGGTGACGCGAGCGTGGAGGCGATCGTGACCCGCTGGGCCACGAGGGAGAACCCCAAGGACACCTCCTGGAGCGAGGAGCTGGCCGACCAGATCGCCCCCGACACCGCCCGCCGCATGCCGATGCTGACCTGCCTCCCCGCCGAGGCAGCCCCGCTGCGCGTTGACGGCATCCGCCCCGAAGGTGAGCCCGCCCAGAGCGGCACCACCTGGAGCGGGGACCTCACCGTCACGGTCACCGACAAGAACAACGCCCAGACCCCGCTCACCGTCCGCGCCCAGGCCACCTGGGACGAGGGCACCGCCCGCTGGACGCTCACGGGCCTGGAGTGCCTGGCATCCGGGGGCGGCGAGTGAACGACGAGCGCCGCAGCACCGCCGGCTCCCTGGTCGCCGGCGCTGCGATCCGCGGCGCCGGCGCGATCCTCTCCTGGAAAGTCATCCTCGCCGCCGCCCTGGCGGCGCTGCTGGTGCTGCTGGTCTGCCTGGGCGCCGGCGCCCTGGCCATGTTCGGCACCGTCGCCACCAGCTCCAGCACCGCCGACCTGTGCTCCCCCGGCGGCGCCGGCGTGCACGTCGAGGGCACCGACGGCAAGGACTTCCAGGGCTACACCGCCGAGCAGCTGGACACCGCCGCGATCGTCCTGGACACCGCCGGCAAGCTGGGCGTGGGCCGCCAGGGGCAGCTCATCGCCCTAATCACCGTCATGCAGGAGTCCACGCTGGGCGTGAACACGCAGCCGACCGGGAACGGCAACGACGCCGGCCCCTTCCAGCAGCGCACCCTCCCGGGCTGGTACGGCACGCTCGAGCAGGTGCAGGACGTTCAGTACGCGACTACAGCGTTCATCCAGGGCGTGGACATCGACTACGCCGGCCCCGGCAGCGCCGGCCCCGCCGGCTACCACATCCCCGGGCTGGTGGACCTCAAGGGCTGGGAGTCCATGGACCCCGGCGAGGCTGCACAGGCCGTGCAGATCAGCGACTACCCCAGCGCCTACATGGAGCACGTCAGCGACGCCCAGGCGATCATGGACCACCTGGCCGGCGCCAGCGTCAGCGAGTCCTCCGACGCCGGCGGCGCCACCGCCGCCGACTGCACCGGCGGCGGCAGCGGCGAGGCCCTGAACGCGACGACCATGGACCAGCTGCCCCACTACCCCATGCCCGCCGGCTGCACGGACCAGACCCCGCAGTTCAGCGAGTACGGCCCGAACACGCTCAACGGCGACGTGCCCGACAGTGCCCTGTGCAGCTACCCCGGAGCCCTGGACGCGGACGGCCGCGGGCAGCCGCGCGCCGTCGCCGCCTATGTCGCCATGAACAAGGACTTCAAGAAGCAGTTCGGCCACGACCTCCAGATCAGCTCGACGTACCGCACGTTCGCCAAGCAGCAGGAGACCAAGGTGACCCGCGGCTACCTGGCCGCCACCCCCGGCTGGAGCAACCACGGGTTCGGCCTGGCGATCGACATCCGCGGCACCTACGACGAGAAGCGCTGGATTCAGCAGAACGGCCCCAGCTACGGCTGGTGGCACCCGACCTGGGCCCGCACCGATGGGCGCAAGCCCGAGGACTGGCACTACGAGTACGGGACATGGCTGGTCGCTTCGGAGTACAAGGACATCGACACCAGCCTGATCGCCTACTGACCCCCTCCCCCGAAGGCAAGGGCGCTTGCGCCCGCGGCAGCCTCCCGAGTCCCGTCAGACAGCACCGATAGACTTCCCCACCAGCCCGATCACCCCACGACAAGGAGCGCCCCCG
Organism: Brachybacterium horti; assembly: GCF_054777615.1. NCBI lineage: Bacteria > Bacillati > Actinomycetota > Actinomycetes > Micrococcales > Dermabacteraceae > Brachybacterium > Brachybacterium horti. The sequence goes on along the minus strand of NZ_BAAHAM010000007.1, from coordinate 18,242 downwards.
TGGCCGACGAGGACCAGAGCGACGCCCCCAGCACGGTGCTGTCCGAGGACGCCCGCGCCGGCCTCGCGGCCCTGTCCTCCCAGCGGCTGCGCCGCCACAGCCGGCTCTACCTGCGCACCCAGGAGAGCGTGCGGGACCTCGTGGACAGCGTGCACGAGGAGACCGGCGCGGACATCGTGGAGATCATCGAGTACGCGGTACTGCACACCTATGGTCGCTAGACCAGCAACTTTTGCACTTTGTAGTGATCCGCATTACATCTCTGATAGGTTCGTGACCAGCCAGTAGGGGGTTGGCTCGCGTCGCTTGGGGAAGCGCGCCTCTCTCTGCGGGTCCTTCACATCCCTCAGAGTTGATGGAGTCACCACATGCTCGTTCGTACACGCAAGCTCGCCACCATCGCTGCGGTCGCAGCGCTCTCGGCCCTCAGTCTCGCGGTCCCCGCAACCGCGGAGACCACCCCGTCGTCGTTCAACGCTGAACAGCTCGGGGAGCTTCACGCGAACATGGACGATCTCGGGATCGACGCCCAGACACAGGAAGCGCTCATTGACAAGCTGGAGTCGGGAGAGACAGTCGATGCTCTCGATCCTGCCGCGGTCCCCGTTTCCACGATCCAGGACGACACGGCGAAGTTCGAGAGCGAAATTCGCGTCTACGAGGACGGTTCCCGGGCCCGATCTTCGGTGGAGAACCCGAAGTCATCCGCCGGCGGCATCTCCCCGCAGAGCATTACCCAGTGCAAGACCTCGACGTTCTCGGGCGGGTCCCACCTGTCGAACTGCCTGATCAAGATCGAAGTGATCACCCACACCGCGCAGTTCCGAGCGAGCTACACTCTGGTCAACGGAGGGAACAGCTACATTTCGAGCGCGTACAACTGGGGCTGTGTCGGCCTGGGCTGCACGATCGAGACCACCGGCATCGTCAAGAAGACTGCCGACCTCAACGGGCCGGCGAAGGCATCCATGCGTGTTCGGATCGCGGCTGGCCCGTTCGCCACGACCGGATACGCGCAGCTGTTCGTCAAGGGAGCGAAGGCATGGACCAACTGACTGAGGCTCCGCGCCTCTTGATCCCCACTATCGCAGAGGCGGCGCCCATCCTCCTTCTGGCAGGAGCGCCCATTGCTGCAGTAGTCATTGGCGCACTACTGCTGGTCAAGTGGGCGTCCCGACGAGGCGTCACCCCCTCCCCCGCCAGCCATGAGGGGCAGCAGACCGACTCGCTCAGTCGCTGACACCCGCACCCAGCCGGCGTTTCGCACCCTTTGAGTGCGAGACGCCGGCTACTCCATGCCCGAGGACACCTCGGTGATCCTCGGGCAACTGCCGCGGGCGCAAGCGCCCTTGCCCTCGAAGGACAGGGAGGGAGCATTGGCAGGCGTCCCCGACGAGCCTGGGGCACGTACCAGCATCACCGCACGATCCAGCAGGGTCACGGGCGGTCCGCTGAGTCCACAGCCATGATCCGAGAGCGCTACCGGGTTAGGAAGGGCGAGAAGGGCAGGGCCGGCTCCGCCGGCGGCCGAGGACAGCAGAGGTCGAGGATTTCCAGCAGAACCCACACCTTTTGTCTAGTCTCCCCTTGACATGAGTGTGCAGGGCGCACTAGACTAGCCGTATGGTTGCTGCACAGGACACCCGCAAGGTCGAGAAGATGCTCCGCAAGGCGGGGTTCACCATCACCAAGAACCCGTCTGGCTCGCACACCACGTGGGGACACCCGGATGGGCGCTCGATCCCGGTCCCGACAGGGCACCGCACGATCAGCCCCGGCGTCTACCGGAAGATCCTGGACATCCTGAAGGAGGAGCGATGAGCACGAAGGTCTACGAGGCCGTGGTCACCAAGGACTCGGCGGAGTGGTGGATGATCGAGGTTCCCGAAGTGGGGGTGTTCGGCCAGGTCGCGAGCCTGGCCAAGGCGCCCGTCGTGGCACGCGAACTGATCGGGATGTGGCTGGACGTCGACCCCTCCGACGTGGAGGTCACCATCACCGCGCAGCCAGACGAGGCCACAGTGGCCACTCTGAGCAAGGCTGAGCGGCTGGGCGAGGAAGCCGCAGCGCTCACCCACGAAGCCGCCCGCCTGCGTGCCGAGGCCGTACGGAACTACGTCACCGAGTACAAGGTCACCCGCCGCGAGGCCGCCGAAGTGCTCGGCATCAGCTACCAGCGCGTGCAGCAGCTCGTGTCGTCCTGAACCGGAGGGGCCAGCCCCTCCCCCATCAGCAGGAGGTAGGACCCATGCGCATCACCGTCTACAGCAAGCCGCAGTGCGTCCAGTGCGACGCCACCCAGCGCACCCTGCGCTCCGTGGGAGCCGACTTCACCGTCGTGGACCTCACCGAGCAGCCCGCCGCCCTGGAGTACGTCACCGAGGATCTGGGCTACACCCAGGCCCCCGTGGTGGTCGTGGAGGACGGCACCGGCCAGCACCACTGGTCCGGCTACAACCGCGACCGCCTCAAGGCCGCCGCAGCAGCCTGACCCCCAAGTTCTCCCCCGCGCCGCACCCTGCCGCGCAAGTGCGCATCTGCGCCACCACGCACTTGCGCATCGGCGTACCGGCGCACTAGCGTAGGCAGTGACCGGCCTCACCCCGAGGACGGCGTACCAACCGAAGGACAGGCGCCATGAGCTACATCAGCCGCACCGGGAATCTCGCCGCCGCCCCCACGCTGCGAGAGGGCGAGAACGGCCCTTACTGCTTCGCCAAGGTGATCGTGAGCGACCGCTACAAGGACAAGAGCGGCGAGTGGGTGGACGGCCCCGCGATCGCCTACGAGGTGGCCGTCAGCGGCGACGAGGCCCGGCGCTTGGTCGAGACCGCAGAGCGAGACGGGAACGTGCGCGTCACGTTCGCCGGGCGCTACCGCGTGACGGAGTGGAAGTCCGACACCGGCAGCCGCCACCAGCACGAGGTGCGCGCGGACTCCATCGCCCTGTCCTTCCGCGGGCAGGATGTGGCCGTGGTCAAGAGCGAGAAGGCCGCCCCCGCCCCCGAGGCGCCCGCCGAGCAGGACAGCGAGCCCGCGGACATCTACGCGAGCGGCCTCAACGAGTGATCGCGCCACCGCGCAGCGGCGCATGTCCGCAAGTGCGCATCCGCGCCGCTGCGCGTCTACGCACTAGGATGAGCGCATGAGAACCGTCGCCGTAGTGAACCTCAAGGGTGGGTCCTCCAAGACCACCACAACCGCCTACCTGGCCCACGCTTTCGCCGCGAGCGGCAGCGATGTGCTGGTCATCGACTCCGACCCGCAGGGCTCCACCGTCCGCTGGAGCGATGCCGCCGGCTGGGACATCCCGACCGTGGCCCTCCCGGTGAAGAACCTGCACACCCGCGTGCAGGGCATCGCCCGTCCGACCACCGATGTGGTCGTGATCGACACGCCGCCGCTGCTGGAGAACGCCGGGACCGTCTACAGCGCACTGCGCGCCGCGGACGTGGTGGTGGTGCCGTGCGCTCCCACGTCCCACGAGGTGGAGGCACTGCCCGATGTGTGGGCCGCGATCGAGGAGGTGCAGGCACTGCGCAACGTGCCCACGGCGGCAGCGGTGCTGTTCACCCGCACCATCGCGAACGCATCAAGCACGGGCATCTACCGCGAGGCGATCGAGGAGGGCGGGCACCGCGTGCTCGCCACGACGATCCCGCGCCGGGAGGCGTACGCGCAGGCGCTCGGAGCCCCGATCCGGGAGCTGGGCCCCTATGAGGCGGCGGCCGCCGAGGTGCTGGCACTGGAGGTGCAGGCATGAGCCCGAGTAAGAAGAACGACGACCTGCGCGCCCGCGCCGGAGCGATGACTACACGCACCCCCCGACAGTCGGCACCGGCCGCCGAGAGCGGGGGAGCGGCAGCCGCGCCGCGCGCCAAGGAGGTGCGGCTGACCACCACCGTGCAGCCGCAGCTGTACCGGGCGCTCACGGCCTACTGCGCGGAGACCGCCGACGCGCTCGGCGCCGCCCGCGTGCCGCATGCCGTGGTCGTGCGCGCCCTGATCGCCCGCCTGGAGACCGATCCCGATCTACGCGCCACGATCACCGATGACGTGGCCACCGAGCTGGACAACAAGTAAGGAGACCCCCGTGCCGTTCATCATCCTGACCGATCTAGAGACCAAGACTCCGGTCGCTATCAACACCGACGACATCAGCACCGTCAACGCTCTGTCCATGGGTGACCGCGTGGGGGACTTCGCGGTGGACGAGCTGGTCATTACCCGGCGCAGCGCCCCTGATGCACCCCGGAGCTACTACCTCCCCAAGCACCTCCAGGCAATGGAAGTGACCGACCCCGCCGAGGCCCTTGGACGGTTCGCTCACTGGGTGGAGTCCCTGTCATGAGCACGCCGGCGAGCATCACCCTGGACAGTGCGGGCCGCGGCTCCGTCACGATCGACGGAGCAGCGATCCCGCTTCACGGACCGGACCTGAACGCGAGCCGCACGCAGGCTCGCGAGCACCTGGTGCAGCACGCTCAGCAGACCGGCACGCCGGTGCGGTTCTCCGTGTCCGAGCCGAGCGGGAGCTACGAACTGATCGCCGCCCCGGACGGGGGAGTGGAGCCGGCTCCCGCCGAGACCCCTCCTGCCGCTGAGCCGGCGGTCATCACCACGCCGTCCTGGGAGCAGCCCGGCCCTCCGGCTGCACCTTCCCCTCCCGCAGCAGCTGCACCGGCACCGGCACCGGCTCCCGCTCCGATGCCCGCGCCGGCTGATCCTGCCCTGGAGGAGCTGGAGCGGCAGCCCGCCACCGAGGGGTGGCGCGCGGCCCTGAACAAGCTCGGTCTGGGTCTGGCGCCGGGGGAGCAGGAGCTGGAGCGTCGGCGCGAGGAGCGCCGTGCTCGCCGCGCTGAGGAGCAGGAGCAGCACGCCCAGGAGACGCGCCTGGAGCAGCGGCGCCGCGAGGCGGCCGAGGCCGAGCACGCCGAGCGCATGCTCATCCAGACGAACTTCTTCGGCACGCGCACGATCCTGATCGCGAACCCCAAGGGCGGCAGCCGCAAGACCACCTCCACGTGGATGCTCGGGCACACCCTGGGTACGGTCCGTGGCGGTGCCGTCGTCGCCTGGGACGCGAACGAGACCATGGGCACCCTGTCCGATCGAGGCATGCAGGACCGGCACAGCGCCACGGTCGTGGACCTCATCGAGCAGGCCGCGCCGAGCTTCGGCAGCGTCGAGGGCATCCGCCTGGGGGCGCTGGACAGCTACGTGCGCCCTCAGGGCGATTCGCACTTTGATCTGCTGGCCAGCGACGAGGACCCCACCCGCCAGGACATCGTGGGCGCCGACAACTTCCGCGCGGTGCACGAGATTCTGTCGCGGTTCTATCGGCTGATCCTGCTGGACACCGGCAACAACATCCGCGCGGCGCACTTCACCGAGGCGCTGGAGCACACCGAGCAGCTGGTGATCCCCGTGGCCGCCGGCCGCGACAGTGCCACGGTCGCGCAGAAGATGATGCGCTCCCTGATCGCCACCGGACACGAGGACCTGGTGCGCCGGGCCGTGGTCCTGCTGCACGACCTCGAGCCCGCGGAGTCCGCGGACCCGGGATACCTGCACGTCGCGCAGGAGATTGCCGCGGAGCTGCAGCCTCAGGTGGCGGCCGTGATCCCGATCCCGTTCGACCCCGCGTTGAAGGAGGGTGCACGGATCGACCCCACGGCGCTGAGCGAGGCGACGCGCACCGCGTACCGGCAGGCGGCTGCCGCGATCGCCCGCAGCCTCCGCGAGCACGTGGACACCCACGGACAGCAGTAGGCCCGACCACCACGACCACCACGACCACCACGACCACCACGGAGGAATCATGACCAATCTTGATGACCTGCGACGCCGTAGCTACTCCGGCCCGACGGCACGTGCCTGGGGAGCGGACATGCGTCCCGTAGGGCGCGACTCCGTGGTGGTCGCGGTCCCCGGGGCACCGCGCTTCTACACGCACCAGCTCAGCATCGCCAGCGCGGACGCGGGTCCGGCCGCTGGCGCCCTCGGCATCATCCTGGGTGCGCTGCTGGGCTGGCTGCTGGCGTCCCTGTTCCAGGCGGGGCCCGGTCTCTTCATCACCGCCGGGGCGGTGCTGGGTTGGTTCCTGACCGCGCAGTGCGTGAATTATGTCGGCCGTGAGCTCATCTCGGCTCGGCTGGGACTGCCCCGAGGCACCCAGCTTGTGCTGGTCGCTCATCCCGACCAGCACATGAACGCGGACCAGCAGCGGCTGCTGATACTGCTGGACGCGGCCGGCGACCAGTTCGTCCGCGAACAGGTTTCAGATGGGGCCTTCATGAACGCGGTGGCCCGGACCATCCCGGCGTTGCGCCCGCGCACAACGCCCGCTGCCGTGGATGCCGCACGAGATGACCTAGAGCGACTGCTGTCCGATGCGTGAGCCCCTTCCCCGCGGCCTGCACGGTGGTGCGCTTGCGCTCTCTGCACTGCTCATCAGCGCATGCGCTCCGTTCAGCACCCCGGCGGCGGCGCCCGCCACGGGCGCCGAGTGGGCCGTGGACTACGTGATCGACGGCGACACGATCGACGTCACCAGCCCTAACGGCGGCACTGAGCGGGTGAGGCTGCTCGGCATCAACACGCCCGAGGTGGGCCACGACGGGGAGCCCGCACAGTGCGGTGGCGAGGAGGCCGCCGACCGGCTGGCGGAGCTGCTGCCCGAGGGTACGGCCGTGGAGCTGGTCACCGACTCCCGCGCCGACGCGGAGGATCGCTACGGCCGGCTGCTGCGCTACGTGGAGACTGACGCCGGGGATGCCGGCGCCGCGCTCGTCAGCGAGGGCTACGCATACGCCTGGAGGCCGGCCAGCGCGCCGGACCCGGATCGCCTGGCCGACTCTACGAGACCGCCACTGCGGCCGCCCGAGCGGCCGGCGCCTGGGCGGACTGCCCGGACCTGGCCGAGAACCGATGAGCACCGACGAGAACAGCCCCGCTCCCAGGTTCATGCCTCTGGAGGGCGTGCAAGAGGTGCTCTCCATCAGCCGCAGCCAGGCCTACGCACTCGTGCGGTCCGGGGAGCTCCGCGCAATCCAGGTGGGCGGCCGCGGACAGTGGCGCGTCGAGCACGCCGAGTTCGAGGCCTACATCCAGCGCTACTACGAGGAGACCGCGCAGCTCATCGCGTACGGAAAGGGGCCGACCCCTTAAGGTCGGCCCCTCTTCCTGGGCGCCTACTATGCGTTCATAGCGAGCAGCTTCAGGTTCGTTCAACTGCGACGATCGTAGTGGGGCTTGAGAAAGCGCCGGTCTGATGCGCCTTTACACGCGTCCACTTGCCAGACGAGAGCTGAACTCCGCTCGGGCGGCTGCCGGACTGGAAAACCTCGACCTTTTTAATGGTCGTCGTGTAACGGCCGGTTCCACTAAAACCAGTCCGATACTTTCCATTGTATCCTACGCACATGTTTTGTGCGGTGAGCGAGCTCATGTCGCACCCCACATGAATAGGCGAAATCGCGAGCATCTGGAAAGATGAGTCGTTGCCGGTCGCCGCCTTCATTTCGGAAAGGTCGAGGGCCGCCAGCGTCTCTCCGTCGTCGCCAAACAGAACGTAGTCATCTCGCCCGGAAGCAATCCTATCCGCGACCTCCTGAGGTGTCTGCTCCGTGCGCGCCTCAATGAGCGGATCCCTGATGCCCTGAAAACTATCTCCGCTATCCCCCGTCTCACCCTCTACGATACCCCCTCCGTCTGCCCCCTCGGCCAGGGCGGCCGAGGTGGGCATCAGAAGAAATGCCGCAGCAAGGACCCCGAAAAGCTTGCTTTTCATGCGCATGATTCCCCTCATTTCAAGTAAAATTATCCCCTGGTCGACAGACTCGGCGACCGATGTACCACCTCGTACTGTGGCGAGCCTAACATGACGGCATTCTTTCACCCCGCCGTACATCATGGAGGTGTCTGCATGGGGTCGGGTAGGCCACTATGCGCGAGGAGGGGTCGACACCATGGTGTCGACCCCTCCTGTGCTCACCGGCGATGCCGACCGGCCCGCAGCCCGATCGGCCGCCCCGGATGCGCCACCAGCGTCTCCGCCAGACGCAGCACCGCAGCCCCGAGGTTCAGCACCGCCGCCACCAGTCCCATGCCCATGACCAGCGCCTCCGTGATGCCCCGACTCACCTCCTCCCATCACCGTGGGCGAGCCACCCTACGCGCGGCCCCCGACCGATCGACGCTGTCGCGAGGCGCCGCACAGGAGAGGAAGACGACGCCGTGACCCTGCACGGAGTCCTGCCGCTCAGCGCCGGCGTCGGCGGACTCATCATCAATGCCGCCGACTGGCTCGACGACGAGGACCACAACGGCCGGCTGCTGCGCTACGTGGAGACCGACGCCGGGGATGCCGGCGCCACGCTCATCAGCGAGGGCTACACCTACGCCTGGACGCCGGCCAGCGAGCCGGACCCGGACCGCCTGGCCGACTACGAGACCGCCACGGCGGCCGCCCGGGACGCCGGCGCCGGCGCCTGGGCGGACTGCCCGGACCTGGACGAGAGCAGTTGACCGATTGCGCAGCCGACACCCCGCCCGTCAGGGGCCCTTGACAGCCGCGTCAAGGGCCCCTGACACTTGCCGTATGAGTGAGAACGTGGACGACCTACTCACGGCAGCCGATCAGCATCAGCCCGGATGGTCCACGCCCTGGGGTGGGCCCCTAGGCGTGCTGACAGCGACCGCTGACGAGCTTCGCGCCGTCGAGGCACGGCGCGAGCTGCTATTGGATCTGCGAGCCGCCGCGATCCGCGAAGCGCTTCGCTCACTGAGCCTGTCCGATGTCGGAGCCGTGCTGGGCCTGCGCCGCCAGAGCGTCCATGAGGCGAATCGACGGGCCGACCGGGGCGCATTCTCCGACCTGGGGGAGTGGTGAGCATGCGTCGCTTCAACGGCCGGCGCTGGGCGCTTTCGCTCGCGCTGGAGGCGGTCGCCTCGTGGGTGATGACGCTGGGTCTCCTGCTGGTGCTGACCTTCCACGCGACCCCCGAGGGTGTGGACCTGTGGGGAGCCATCCCCTACGTCCTCCCCGTGCTCGCCGTGGCAGGCTTGGGCGTCCGGTACGCCACCCGCTGGGGTGACGCCTCCCTGGATGAGACGCCCGGCGGCGCGATCACCGGCCACCCCGCTTGGCGCAACGCCCTGGCGACCAGCGCTGTGGGTATCGCCGACACGAGTGCGATCGTCCTGGTCCTCGCTCTCCCGGGGCCACCGTGGCAAGCCCGCGCGCTGACCCTGACAGTGGTGGCCACCGCCATGCTCGCTGCGATACTGCTGAGCCTTGCCCGCATGCACTGGGGGAGGACCCTCCGTAATGTGCTCGTTTTCTGTGTCGCGGATGCCGCGCTCATCAGCCTGGGTACGAAGTTCTCCATGCCGTCGTCCCTCCGGGAGGTCGTTCAGCTCGTGGTCGTTACCGGGCTCGTGATCGCCGCACTGGGGCTGTTCACGCAGGGGGTGGCTGCTCTCTATCGGGGGCGGCGGGACCGGAACGTGCGCGGGCGTCGTGCGCACCTCATGGCCCGTGCGCACCTTGGGTGACCACCCGACCCCTTCCGCCGCCGATGCGGGGGAGGGTGGGCGGCTCTTGACCCCCACGCAGGCAGCCGTGGCTGCGGGGGTCCCCCGGCAGCGCATCTATTGGTGGATCAAGACCGGCAGACTCAGCGCCTTCCGCCTCGGAGCGAAGAGGCTCCGCATCGCGTCGGCCGACCTCGAGCGCGCACGCACCGAAGCCCCGCGACGACCCCCGCGACCGCGCACCGAGGTCACGCGACGAACCTCGCCCCCGCGTCCCCGCACCGAGCCGCCTCCGCGCGGCGCCTCCACGCAACCGCCGCGGCAGCGCGCAGCGGCTGAGGACGTGACCGCGTGGGTCGATGACTTCTTCCGTCGCTATGGCCGCATCCCGCCCCGCGACGAGATTTGGCGCGCCTTCCCAGGGATGACCAAGCCCGATGCGGAGCGATACCTACAGGACGCCCGCCGCCGACTGTGGAGTACTGAGCCATAAACGGTCGTTGAGGGGTCACCCTGAGTCGGCCGCCGGCTGCCGACGTCCGTGCAGGTAGCCGCGTGTCATATCCGTGCACCATAATGATCTGTGCCAGAATTCCGTCAGATCAGCCCTTTATGGCACAGGAGGCGGCACCGTGACGCTCTACGGCTATGCGCGGGTCTCAACCGAGGAGCAGTCCCTGGAGCGGCAGCTGGACGCCCTGGAGGCCCGCGGTGTGCTCCGCGAGCACATCCACGAGGAGAAGGCGTCCGGCGCGTCCGAGCGCCGCCCCGTCCTGGACCACCTGGTGACCGATGTGCTCGCGACGGGGGACACCCTGGTCATCTCCGACCTGGACCGGCTCTCCCGGCGCACCGCGCGCATCATCCTGACCCTGGACGAGCTGGCCTCCCGGAAGATCACCGTGGAGTCCCTCTACGAGCGCGTGGACACGTCCACGGCCGATGGGTTGTTCAGCGTGACGATCCTGGGGGCGCTCGCGCAGCGCGAGCGGGACCGGATCGCCGAGCGGACCCGCGCCGGCCTGGAGGCCGCGCGAGCCCGCGGCCGACACCCGGGCCGGCCCGTCGCCGTCACGCCCGAGCAGCACGAGACCGTGCTCATGCTGCGCGGCCTGGGGAAGTCATACAGGCAGGTCGCGGCGGCCACCGGTCTGTCCGCGAGCACCGTCGCCCGGGTCTGCCGCGAGGAGACACCTGGGCATGACCGCTACCGTCGAGGGCAGCAGGCGCCGCTACAGTCGTAAATGCGCTATTGCGCATCTGCGCAGTGGCGCGGTAGCGCACTTCCGACAAAGGGGCAGAGGATGAGTGGGAAGAAGGCCAAGGCCGACCGGGCCCGACTACGGGAGGAGCTGGCAGCGGCAGCCGCTGGCCCCGCCTATTGGCACGGCGGCCCGGACGGCCTCACCGTGGGTTCCACGCTGCTTCCACTCACCGAGCTGTGCCAGCTTCCCGCGGACAGTCGCCTCCCGATCACGGGGACGGAGGAGCTCGACTTCCACCACGTCAGCTTCACCACGGATGCGCTGCTGGCTCGCGACTACGCGGCCCGCTGGGACCTTGGGCTCCTGATGCACCTTCTGATGGGGCTCGACCCTGACGGAGAGCTTCCGCCGCGCAACCCCTGGCAGAACACACCTCGCATGCGCGGGGGCAGTCTGTATCGAGTGCACCCCCTCGGAGCAGTGACCCCCGACGCCGACTATCCAGAGGGCACGAGCTTCCTCGCGCGCCGCGCCCGCATCATCGCAGTGGAGGAAGCCGCTGTCCCGTTTGCAACGAAACCTGCCAGGGAGGTCCTCCACTACCAAACCTGGAGGTCAGGGGAGCGACTTTGGGATGATGATGGCTACGCATTGCCCACGCAGGAGATGGTCAGCAAAGGGGTCACTTCGGCAGCGTTACGGAACCTCGGATACGCGCCGGACCCCGAAGTCATTCAGGGCGAGGCAGAAGCGATCTTCGAGCAGCGTGTACGGGTCCGCCGGCCTTAGGAGTCGGAGCTACGAGAGCCGACGGGCGCCCCACCTCTTCCGGGCGAAACTGCGCTCTTGCGCCCATGCGCACTTGCGTAGCGACGCAGTTTCCGTGTCCCGTTGATTGGTGGGCAGCGCTTCTACGCCGTGGGCGGTCCGTTCCATAGGTTCGCCTCAGACCATCCGGGAGGGAACCCCATTCCGGCGGCGTCACACCCTGGGATCGGGGTCAGCTCTCGTCCGATCAGCTCCCGAACCCGCAAAGCCCATGAGCTTCCGGGGGAGATGACGGTGAGCAGCTGCGCGGTGACGAGAAGTGATCCGTACAGCGAACGACTCTCACCCACCGGAAGGGTCTCCAGTGCGGGGATCTTGCCCATGAACACGGTCGAGGCTGGCACGAACTGCTCGTTCCAAAGCCGCCCGTGGTGAGCACACACGTTACGGACGATGCACAGCTGTTCAAGCCAGCGGGCAAGCGGATGCAGGCCGGCAGCCTTCTGGCGCCTCTTCCCAGGGGGCACTGCATCGATCGCGATGTCGATCCCGAGGTTGCGCGCAACCTTCCACTGGTCCACTCCGGTGAGGCCTTCGTAGAGGATCGAGAGGTCGCTGAAGTCAAGCACCTCTGACAGGATCCAGATGGGGATGCCGTTATACGCAGCGCGCTGGTGCGCGATGAACGACCCGCGTCTGTCCGCGCGATCCACGCGCTTCTCTGCTTGCTTTTTCCACTGGGCGTGGTCGAACTCGGGCCGGTAAACCTCGGGGAGCAGGTATGCCAGTGGGTCGATCCCTCCGAGGTGGTCCGAGAGTGCGCGTCGTAGAGCTACCTCCACGCGCCCCAAGGCGTCGAGGACGAGCACCCGCAGCTTCCGATCGAACTCGTAGAGCAGCGTGATGTCATGGAACTGGGTGCCCGCCTCGAAGTCGTCCAGGCGGGCGTCGTTCTCGTCGGTGCGCCGGAACGGGTACCAGTAGCCGCTGAGCCTGAAGTAGTTCACGTGGGACAGCCACTGACGGGCCTCGTCCTCATCGACCACCATGTTCCGGCGGCGCATCGTCCCGATCTGGGTTTCGACGTTGGTGTAGTCCTTGACGTTCGCCATCGAGTACCCCCAGACAGAGATCCAGCCCGCACCGGAGAGATCCGGCCGGGCTGAACGATTGCCTTAACTGTAGCAGCGCGACCGACAACCCATCCCGTCTGTGCGACTCAGAGCACTCCAGTCGCACTGTCCGCCAGCGCCCGTACAGTGCGCCCGTGACCCTCAGCAGTTACCCCCAGGGCGTCAAGCTCACCGAGCTGGACGGCCGCACCATCCTCCCACCCCTGATCCGCACGCCGCGCGGCTGGGCCGAGCGGCCCCCCTCGCGCTGCGGGGCGTGCGAGGGGACGCAGCTGCTGGTGGGCTGGACCGCCTGCGCTTGCCGCACCGACACGCTGGCACCCGGACACCGCACCTGGACCTGCCAGACCTGCGGCCAACACGATCGCCTGGGATGCCTCGACGCCACCAGCCAGGCCCGACCCATGCAGGAGTACGGCTGTCGTAGCTCCCAGCCGGACAACGCCTCGACGCTGTAACTTCGAATCAGCCCTTCTCCGCTGTAGATCAGCGCGGCGCGCCGTCACGGGGCATGCTGGACTTCTTATCTTTCCTTCCTTTATGGTCGAGGTATGCGCCAGCCGATGGGACGACCTATCGCGTACGACCCTTCCAGCGGGAAGGACTACGCGACGAACGTGACGTTCACGCCGACCAGCGCTGCCAAGTTGATCGACATGGCGCGGGCCTCCCGCGTGAGTGTGCGCGATGTCCTCAGGTATCTGGTGGATGCGGCGGAGATTGACGGCGCGGGCCGCTCGCTCATCGTTGAGGCCATGATCCAGGCCGAGGACGACGCCCTGGAGTTGGAGCGCAGGAAGCGCGAGGAGGAGAGCTTGTTCTAGCAACGCAAACGCCCCCAGCTGGCTAGCTAGGGGCGTTCACACGAGTAGTCGATGAGCCCAGTTTCTTGGCGGGAACAGCTCATCGGACGTCAGGCGGACCAGCGGTCCGTCCCTTCATCGCACCCTCCCAAAGGAAGGGAACATGTTTTGAGTGTACCCAACTTCCGTTCTGCGTCCAGCACGCTGCACGGGCCGCGTGGCTCGCGTCGCAGGGCTCCACGGCGGCCAGTACGCGAGCACGAGGCGGCGCCGTGGCGCGTCGCGCAGGCGCTCGTGGCGATCGGTGCGCGGCGTGCCTCGACTCCGCAGGAGTGGGTGCGCGAAGTTCTGGAGCATCCCGAGTTCGTCATGGCGCGGAGGGACACGCGGCGCGCGGTCGAGGCGATCGCTCAGGTGCTCGCTGGAGCCTCGGAGTCACGCTCGCTGCTGGTGCGCCGGCTGACGTGGGAGGCCATGGCGGAGCGCCTGGGATGCGCGACGCGGACGGTCGCGCGGCTGCTCCAGAAGCTGCACCAGGCGGGGCTGCTCGGGCGGGTCGCGGCGGGCCGTTCGGCACGGTTCGCGCCCCCGAACAAGGACGGGGAGCAGCATGCTGACTCTGCGGTCTACGTGCTCGCGGTGCCAGTGCCGGCGGTCGATTCTGGGGACGAACCTGTCACCCCGTCTCACCCTCAGGTGAGTAGTAATAACCCTTCGCACGCGAGCGCGTGCAGCGCGCGCGAGGCGGCTTCCCTGGAGGCGATCGAGGCGGCGCGGCGGTCCGGTCGTCGGCTGTCTGGTGGTGCGGATCGGCGGATGGTCGAGGCGCTGCCGGCTGCTCATCGTGACCCGTTCTGGGACGTGCGACGGGTGCCGGAGACGCGCGTGGAGATGCTGGCTGCTGCTGCCGAGATGCGGCGTCGCAGCTTCGTGCTGCGCCGGGCGTCGCTGCGTGCGGTGCGCTCGCTCGGCAGGGATTTCTGGGAGAGCGGTTGGACCGTCGCGGACGTTCTGCGGGCCCTGGATCAGCGTCCTGATGGGACGCCCTGGCCGCACTCCGGGGCGCACGGTGTGCGCTCGGTGCGGGCGTGGGCGGTGCATCGGCTGCGCCGCTGGCGCGGCTCTGCCGGCTGCCCGCTGCCGTCGCCCGAGGAGCGCCGGCGCGCTCATCGAGAGGCTGTCCTGGTCGAGCAGGAGCGTGCTCGCCAGGAGCGCCTGGAGGCTCGCCAGCGAGCCCAGGAGAACCCCATCACTGCGACCACACGTCAGCTGCTCCAGGAGGCTCTGGAGGCAGCACGAGGAGCCGCTACGCGGCTCCGTCACTCCCACCCGGCGGCAGCATGAAGCTGTCACCTACCTACTCACTCACCAGTCATAGGACTGATCCCCTGCCCTGCTCTGACCTCCGGGAACCTCTTTGATCCATGAACACCACCCCCAAACTTCGTCTCATTCTTCGAGAAGTCAGTGGGTGGTGTTCATGGAAGTCGAGGGAGGTCAGAGCAGGGCAGGGGATAACAGAGTGGTGAGTGAGTAGGTAGGTGAGTGTGAGTGATGAGTAGATTGAGAGTAGGTGAGTGAGTGAGTAGTAGAGAGTGAGAGTGTGATGGAAGGTAGGTAGGAGAGTGGGGTGCAGGAGTGTAGGTAGTAGGTGTGTATGGAGTCGGGGGTGAGCTTGTTGGAGCAGGGTAGGTAGTAGAGGGGTAGGGCGGGGGTGTGGGTGCGGTGAGTGCAGGTGTTAGGTGTGGGTGGTGGGTTGGTTTGTGCGGTGGGGTTCAGTGTTTGGTAAGCTTGGGTGGTGTATAGGGTCCGGCTGGTATTGGGCTTATGTGGGTGGCTAGTTGGTTGGGGATGGTGCTGCATGGGTAGGTTGACGGACAGGGATCTGGATTACTTGAGGTTGCTGTGTCGGTTTCCGTTCATGACGGCTGTGCAGTTGCAGCAGTGGGTGCATGGAAAGCGGGAGCCGTCGTTGCTGTCTCCGCTGTACCGGCGTTTGCGTGGGCTGGAGGAACGGGAGCTGGTCGTGTCTGATCGGGTGCTCCAGTCGGCGCCGCGGTTCTTGTCTGCGACGCGCGAGGGGATGCGTGCTGTGGGCGTGACGGGGGCGGTGGTGACGGCGAAGTTCAGTCAGTACCGGCATGACCTGGAGTTGGTGGACCTGGCCCATCATGTGCAGTCGGCGCGCCCTGACTTCACGCTCGTGACGGAGCGGGAGATGCGTTCGGAGGACACCGCGAACCAGCACGTGCAGGGCACGGATGTGGTGTGGGCAACGTTGCGGCCCGGTGCCGACGTGCGGCGGCGTCGGCAGTTCCCTGATCTGATCCAGGTGGCACCGAACGGGCAGCGTGTCGTGCACGAGCTGGAGATGACGCCCAAGGACGTGCGGAGGCTGCGGCAGATCATGCGGAACTATCTGCTGGACGATCGCGTGGGGGTGATCCGGTACTGGGCAGCGCAGCCCGCGCTGGGGCGCGTGC
The DNA here is from genome assembly GCF_054777615.1 of Brachybacterium horti. Taxonomy (NCBI): domain Bacteria; kingdom Bacillati; phylum Actinomycetota; class Actinomycetes; order Micrococcales; family Dermabacteraceae; genus Brachybacterium; species Brachybacterium horti. The sequence goes on along the minus strand of NZ_BAAHAM010000007.1, from coordinate 2,313 downwards.
AGCAGGTGGCGGAGGACAGCAACGCCTGGGCGAAGGCCGAGGATGTGCGGCGGCGCGTGGTGGTGGAGGAGTGGCAGGGGGAGGAGCTGTGATGACTGCGAGCAATGGACCTCGCCTGCGTGTGGGCACAGAGACCAAGGAGCCGGCCAGTGGGCTGGTGGCGATTCTTCGTCTCCTTGCTGCACTGTTCGTGATCACCAACGTGCTGGCAGCGTTGGTGACGGCGCTGGTGGTGCTGGCGCTGCGGAAGTGGCGGCAGGTGCGGGCGTGGTGGGTGCTGCTGGGTGGGGTGACGTTGCTGCTGCTGGGACTGCTGGGGTTCACGCTGGGGCCGCCCTACGTGCGGTGGGTGCTGGAGCTGGTGCCGGCGGTGGTGGATGCAGCGGTCACGTCCGGGCCGCGGGGCGTGCCGGCGGCCGTGGGTCCGTTGGTCTCGGAGCGCTGGGCGGGCTGGCTGCTCGCGCAGCTGCCGCTGGCGATCGCGCTGGGCTGCACGATCGGGGCGGGCCTGTCGATGTACGTGCGTCGGCATGACGCCGCGTGGAGGCAGCCCACGAAGAACCGCACCGTGATGAGTCGGCAGAAGGCCATGCGCCGCACCGCGAAGATGCAGACCTGGGCGCCGGCCCCGAAGGCGGCAGCGCCGGGCGGTGCTCGCCGCGCCAGCGGCCCGCGCGAGGCCCCGCCGACGACCGTGCACGACGTGCGCGTGCGCGTAGGCATCGACCAGGGCACGGGGCGGCCGGCCGACGTGCCGCTGGCCGCGTTCCTCCAGCACTGCTGGATCGACGGCGCCTCCGGGTTCGGCAAGACCACGGACATCATCACGCTGGTGCGCGGCGCCCTAGAGGCACCGGCCGCGCAGCCGCTGCGTGTCCCGCTGATCTACCTCAACCTCAAGCCGGACCCTGAAGTCACCGAAGCCATGCGACGGATCGCCCACCGGGCGGGCCGGCGCTTCCTTCACGTGGCCCTGGATGCGGAGCTGCGCTACAACCCGATCCGCCACGGCACCGCCGGCGCCGTGGCAACCCGGATCGTGGAGGTCGAGGCTGCCGCCGTTGACGGAGGGTTCTCCGAACCGTTTCACAAGGCGAACGGGCAGGAGCTGCTCGGGTACGCGACGAGGGCACTGGATGAGCTGGTGGCTAGGGATCGGACCTACGAGCGCGGCGGGAAGCGGCTGCCGTGGCGACGGGACCTCCACCACCTCCACCGGATCATGCGGCTGAGCACGCTCATGAGCGTGCGGCACCACCTCTCCGGGGACCTCCAGCTGGACCTGGCGGACTACGCCGAGGAGCTGGAGGAGATTCCCCGCAAGCGAGAGTCGGCCGAGGGGATGCGTGCCCGCATCGGCAAGATGCTGACCTCCGCGGTCGGTCCCCTACTGGCTGAGGATGCCGAGGGGCTGAACCTCGAGGATGCCCTGCGTGCCGGGGATGTGGTCGTGTTCGACCTGGACTCCATGCAGGACACCGTGGCCGCCACGTCCATGGCCAACCTGGCGATCAAGGACCTGCAGGCCGTGCTGGGGCACCTGGGCTCACAGAGCTGGAACCGCACCGCGGACAAGGTCACGCGCATGGCGATGATCGTCGTGGACGAGTTCAGCGCGCTGGGCGGTGACGCCGTGGTGGACCTGCTCCAGCGCGGCCGCACCAACGGCGCCGCGGTCGTCCTCGCCACGCAGGACGTCGGCAGCGTGATCGAGTCCAGCGAGGGCCTGCTGACCACGATCCTGACCAACACCAACGTGCAGATCGTGCACGTGCAGTCCGAGCGGGCCGAGGACTACGCGAAGTCCTGGGGTACGCAGCAGGCCATGGCCGAGACGATGCAGGTGTTCGAGGACCGCACGATGCTGGGCACGCTCACCAGCAAGTCCGGGCAAGGGTCGCTGCGCACCGTCAAGGAGTTCGTGATCCACCCCGACGTGCTGCGCAAGCTGGGCCCCGGTGAGGCGATCCTCGCCACCCGCCACCCCTGGCAGCAGCGGCGCGTGCTCGTGCAGCGCGCCCTGCCGGCGCCACTCACGCAGGAGGAACTGGCCGCGAGCTCCCCGCCCGCCCCGGTGTCCACCGAGCAGCCGGAGCCGGCCGTCATCGAGGAGCCGGCGCCGGAGAAGCCGGCCGCCGCGGACCCCGAGCCGGCCCCGGCCACCGAGGAGGAGCCGGCAGCGGCGGCCGCCGGTCCGACCACCGATGACGTGGACCCCTGGGGCCACGACGATGACTTTTCCCTGTTCGACCATGACACCGAGGAGCAGAAATGACCCAGCAGATGACAGCGAACGTCACCACCACCGGCAGC
>NZ_BAAHAM010000006.1:0-31476 GCF_054777615.1 Brachybacterium horti | reverse complement strand
CTGCCCCGGGGCCCGATGTGTTCCATTCATGTCTTAGACCCTAGCCGATACATGTGCCAAAACACGGGAACTGACCTTGTGGAACAGCGGATACGTCTCGGCGACAGGTGTCGCGTTTGGGTATACCTAAAAGCGACAGCGCGAGGATCGAAGCCTGCTGGACGTTGAGGTGGGTTGCGTGCTGGGATTTAGCGTGGCGATGACGATTCTGAACACGCCGTAACCCCCCCGCACGAGCACGACGTGCCACTGCGAACCGCTTACGCGCCGACTTTTCGTCAAGTAGGGCACCATGGTCGCGAGTGCACGCAAGCCGGAGAGGCACCTTGATGCTGACTAGACGTGAGCGCGAACGCGCCGAAGCGAACCGGGCCTCCTTGGAGCTGTTACGACAGAGCGTGGCCCCACACCTACGTGCGGCTGGCTTCCGCAAGGCGAGCATCAACACGTGGCGGCTCGATTGCTCGGAGATCGCCGTGCGCTTCCAGCTCGAGTTGGGTTCAAGATCCATGGGCCCCTGGGCGGCCGTAGACGGCGACCTGCAAGCCGTAGTGGCTGCGTCACCGACTCCCGCAAAACCGTTCCACGAGTGCATCTTCGATAGCCAACTGGAACTCGCACACCGCGCGGCGCTCTATCAGGTCGCATCAGAGGCGGACAGAGCCGACTTCCTCGACGACTTCCTCGAGCACTCGTTGCCGTGGCTGCTGAAGTACGAGACGTTCGACGGGATATGGCGTGCCCTGCTTCACGCTGAACTGCCCGGGGCGATGATCCCTGTTCGCCCTGCTCGTCCGAAGGTGTACGCCCAGCAGGCACTCGAGGTGGCCTTTTACCACCGGCTCGATCCCGCCCTTACCGAGGAGGCCATCGCATACTGCTGGGATCGTGGCTTCCACTTCGACGAGACGAAGTTCGACGGCGCCATGTCAGAGATCGTGAACCGTCTACCGCTCAGCAGGAGTCAGCGTAATTGACCTGAGCCAGCATCGCTTCGTCCGTCGGCCGGCGGTGGGGCAGGCCCCCTCAAGTACGGGACTGTCGCTCTGACCGCAGCGCGTCCCACACGCGATACACCGCGAAGTATGTACCGAACTGGGGCACCCCAGCACGTCAGTTACCGGGCAGTCGCTTACGGTTGCCAATAGGGTCCAGATCGGCACTTCTGCGACACATCCGTCGCACCGGGTATACCCAAATGTGACGGTCGGTTAGTGCACAGCTTGAGCGGCGATGGGTTAGCCGGTGGGATACTCCCGTCACGGGCACACCCGTCCGCTCACCACTACCAGGAGGTGTCCGTGTCGGTCGCTATCGCTTCCCTCGTCGTAGCAGTTATCGCCGCAGGCGTGGCCATCTGGCAGGGCGTGTCGTCGCATCGACAGCTCGACCTTGCGCGTCGCACCGAGGGCGAGACGAGACGCGCTCTCGAGGAGATCCGCGATCTCTCGCGCGACAACAGGGCAACGGCAACGGAGATCAAGGGCGCCATCGATGAACGGATCACCAAGATCCTGGACCTCCGACTTGAGGCTGAGCGCCAAGAGCTGGAATCTCAGCGTCAGGAGGAGGAGGCGAAGCGCGCGAGCACGGCCAAGGGTGCCGAGATGGCAGATAGGTTTTTCGGCTGGCTCGGCAAGGGGGTTGACGAGCAGATGAAGAAGATGGACGCCGAGCAGGAGGCGAGTAAGCGGCGCGAAGACGAAGGCTAAGGTAACGATCGGTCGGTCGAGTGAGGCAGGAACACGACCACTTGGCGGGCACAGGCTCCGGTTCCCGGACGGCATTAGCCAGATTCGATGTCACCTATCGGGGCGGCGTTCCCACCGGCTCGTAACCCGGCTACAGTGAGGCATGCAGCGCGCCACAGTTATCAACGTAATGATCGCCTCACCCTCCGACATCTCCGAGGCTCGTCAAGCTGTCTACGACTCGCTTGCGGCCTGGAACGACTCCAACACTCTCCATCGCAACGTGATTCTCTTGCCCCGCCGATGGGAGACGAGCGCGGTACCAAAAATGGGCTATGATGCCCAGGAAGTCATTAACCAACAGCTCGTCGACGATGCCGATATCGTTATTGCGATCTTTGGCTCCAGGCTGGGCCGTGAAACGGCGCGCGAACTGTCTGGAACGGCTGAAGAGATGAAGAGGGCCCACGCGGCAGGAAAGCCGGTCCATACCTACTTTTCCTCTGCACCCATCCCTCACGACGTCAATGTCGAAGAGCTTGGAAAACTGAGAGATTTTAAGTCCAAGCTGGAGGGCTTATATGCCGAATTCGTCAACACGACTGAACTTAATAGCTTGATATGGGCGGCCATCGAGCATGATGTGGCGCAGATCAAGGAGACTGAGGGGTCGGGGGCTCCTTCGCGCGGCGGGGTCGACTTTCTTGTGCAGCCTGGCTATGAGCGACTACCCAAGACTGACAGTAGAGGCCGCCTAAAGTACGAAACGAAGCGATGGGTCGAGATAACCAACAGAGGAGAGGCCGATGCAGAAGGTGTCATGGTAAAAGCCGTAGAGGGTGGCAACTTTTGGCTACACTGGCCTGGCCCTACAACCGTCCAGCACGGCCAGACGCGCCAGGTTAACGTTCAGTACAGTGCGGCCACCTCCCGGGCAGCCATAAGTGTTACATGGATCGAGAACGGCCAAGAGCATTCGCGAGAGTTCGACATCAAGTAAACCGAGGGGTGCGTTAAGCCATACCGTGACGTCAACAATGAGCCTGCGCAGCTCCCGGCGGTCGGGGGTCGCGCGTAGGGTGGCTCGCCCACGGTGACGGGAGGAGGCGAGCCGGGAGATCGCGGAGGCGCTGGTCATGGGCATGGGACTGGTGGCGGCGGTGCTGAACCTCGGGGCTGCGGTACTGCGTCTGGCAGAGACGCTGGCGGCGCGTCCGAGGCGGCCGGTCGGGCAGCGGGCCGGTCGGCATCGGCGGTGAGCACGGGAGGGGTCGACCTCAAGGGGTCGACCCCTCCTCGCGTGCGATGAGCTCCGCGGTGTCCTCGCAGCAGCGCTGAATGTACGCCTCGAGCTCGGCGTGCTCGACGCGCCACTGTCCGCGGCCGCCGACCTGGATCGCGCGCAGCTCCCCCGAGCGCACGAGTGCGTAGGCCTGGGAGCGGCTGATGGACAGGATGGCCTGCACGCCCTCCAGAGGAATTAAGCGTGGATGGGTGGTGGGTTGGTCGTCGAGGCGGGGGCCGATGGGCTCGTCGGTGGTGCGAGCGTGGGCCATCTCGATCACTCGACGTTCGTACTCCTGGGCGTCGATCGCTCCCGTGGTCTCGTCCAAGAGGTTCTTCACGTCCTCGTAGTTGATCTCCCACCCCTCGTGCCAGGACGCGGCGAACACCTGCACAATTGCCCGGTACTGCACCGGGGTCAGCGACTCGAACAGCTCCGACCACCGGTCCCTCAAGGTCCATCCTCGTCTGTTGCTCGCTAATGGCGTCCCTCCTGCGGCGGGGGGGCATCGGCCTGGGTCCAGGTTCCAGAAACCTCCCGCGAGGCGTTTCGGTCCAGGTCGTTTCGGGTCAAGGTTCTGGGATCGTTGGGCTGCGGGGATGTCGGGCTGGCTGGGCGTCCCCGAAATCTTGATTACTGGGACGCCCTCCGGCCCCGAAGGCGTGCAGCATCGCGAAGAAAATTGATACCTGACACCTCATCCGCCTAGCGGCTCACACACTTGCCCACTGCCGACACCCGGCCCGAATCGCCACCCATCGCCACACCGGCCACCGGCCATCGGAGCGACCCAGCCCACGAAATCCGCCGCATCGTGTGCACCGGCAGCGATCTGAGCGCCGACCACTAGGTTTGCCGGCTCAACGCGCACCCCGCCGCAGACGGCCGCTGCTACGCAGCTGCAAGTTGAGCCACTGGACTTTGGTGGACGCTCACCGAGGGTTCGCCCGGAGGTTGACGCGAGACGAAGAGCGTGCCATCCTCGCGACTGCGGTTGTGATCCACATCACGGTTGCATTATCAACGAGATAGGTGGGACGACGATGAAACTTCGAACGGTATTTGCGCTCAGTGCACTGATGGCGGCCATTATGGCCCCACAGGCAGCTTTTGCTGAGCCAGGCGAACAGCCTACAGAGACGCTAGTGGTCGGGGGGACCACATACACAGCCGAAAATGGTCTGGAAATCGTCGAAACCTCGAAAGTTGTCTCGGGAGGCGGCGGAACAATCGGCGAGACATTCTCTGAAAGGGCGCCGGGGACAATAACCCCAATGGCAACCTGGGGAACAAGCTACGCATACTCCGTCGAAGCCGGTAGCCAAGTGTTCTACAAAGGGTACGCCAAGGCATCTGGAAACGTTTACGAGGGGAAGCGAATTGCCAAGGTGTGCATGTGGTACACCCAGGGGAGCAGAACCTCTAAGCAGGTTTGCGCGGCGGCCAAGTACTCGGGTGGCTCCTGGCAGGCAAGCCCCGAGGCCCAGACATCATTCCGGGACACGCTCGTGTCGAATGCACCCAAGACTGTGTTCCACTACCAGACATACCGAGTGCCAATCAAGGGCTAGACTGGACACCCTCGAAGCGCGAGAGGCCTGACCTTATTCAAAGGTCAGGCCTCTCGGACTCGAACAAGTAGTGCTCCCGAAACACTCCACACTACTCCGAAAAGTGCCATGGCGATTGCCCCCCATGTTGCTCCAGGCGTGGTGAATCCAAGGTCCCACATCACATATAGAGCGCCAATCGACAGAACCGTGAACGCGGCGGCAAAACTGACCGAGGCGTACACGTAGCCCGACTCGACCACAGATGCCGCACTATCTCGATTACGAATCCTATCGAGTGCCGCGGCGGCAATCATCAGCTCGAGAAGCAGCAGCTGAACCCAACCCCATACCAGGGCAGTGGAATACCACGGAGCAAGCTCCGGAAAAGCCCTAAGCGTACTTTCCGCTATTTCCGGAAGTGCCCACACTTGAATGCCGATAAGGACGGCAACGGCTACGCCTGCTGCGGCCAGCGTCCACCCCTTGGCGCTAACTCTCATAGTGAACTTCTCATCAATTGACATTGCCACTTCCAAATCTGTGATTGTGCGTAAATCGGTTGGGTTTGGACTGTTCGGTTGTCGGGAGAGCACGATTCAGCACAGTCCGCGATGGGTCCTCTTACTGGGTGGGGCTCCAAGTGAAGTCAGCGTGGGCGTTGTCGTGGTGGTCCTGCGCAGCGTCCACGGCATGCGCGAGACTCATCCGCTCGCGGGGCGTGAGCGCGACGGCCGCGGTTCTGACGGTGCGGGCGAGATGGGCGATGTCGAGAGGGTCTGAGGTCGTGCTAATAGCCTCTCACTCCCCCATCGGTCGGCCGCGCGGGATGCTGCCGGCCTCGAGGTCGGGGAACGGCTTGCCGCTGTTGTACTTCTTCTCGCGGCGCTCCACCTCGGCCATGACGGCCTTGTGGATGAAGTCGGAGAGGCTGCGGTCCCCCTCCTCGCGGTCGGTGTGGCGGAAGGCTCCGCGCATCCGGGCGGTGTCGTCCTGGGGCTGGTAGAACGTGACCTTTGGCGGGTACTTCTTCCCGGTCGGGGCTGCCGCCGGGGCGAAGGTCCGCTCCGCGCGCGCCGGGGCCGGCGCCGGGGACTGTTCCGGGGCTGGCGTGGGCGGGTTGACGGGGCTGCCCCCGGCGAAGGGGCTGGTCTTGCGGGGCTTGTTGGTGGTGGCCATGGGGTCATGCCTCCTGGGTGATGGTGTGCAGATGGGCGGTGTAGAGGGCTGCGAGCTCGTCGCGCTGTGCGCGGGGCATGGCGGTCCATTCGTCGATGCCGGCGCCGGCGGCCATCGCGGCGGCGATGCCGGCGCGGTATGGGATCGGGGGGTCCAGCAGTGGGAAGTCCATGGCCTCCGAGGCGCCGCGTAGTTCCTCGAGCCAGGTGCGGGCCTCACGCTCGCGCGGGCGGTAGCGGTTGACGATGACGCCCGTCAGGCGCAGGGAGGGCCGGTAGTGCTGGCGGACGAGACCGATAGTCTCGATGAGCTGCACGAGTCCGTGCGAGGCGAAGCGGTCGGCCTCGGTGACGGCTGCGGCGATGTCGGCGGCGGCCAGGGCGTTGATGGTGAGCTGATCGAGGCTCGGGGCACAGTCGATGAGCACGAGGTCCCACGCCTCGCCGGCGGCGGCGAGGGCGTCGCGGAGGCGCCCCTCGCGGCCGATAGCAGTCTGGATCAGTTCATCGCGGACGAGTCCGAGGCTGCCGCCGCCGACGGTCGGTAGGACCTCGAGGCCGGGCCAGACGCCCGGAACGATCACGTCGGCCACGGTCGTGTCCGTGCGGGAGCTGAGGACGTCTGCGAGGCCGGCGGCGTCCTGGGGTAGCTCTTCTGCGGCTAGGGCGGTTGTGGCGTTGCCCTGGGGGTCGGCGTCGACCACGAGCACCCGACGCCCTTGGCGCACGGCGGCGCGGGCGAGCTGCGCGGTAGTGGCGGTCTTCCCGACGCCGCCCTTCTGGTTGCACATGGCGATGGTCTTCACTGGTGGCGACCTTTCGGTGGTGGAGGGTGGGGAGGGGCTGGCGGTTCGGCCCCTCCCCTACTGCGGTCACTCGCTGGGCTGCTGCTTCTTGCCGGGCACGTGGACGTCCTGGCCGCGGAAGCTGACGCCGATCTGGTCGGCCTGCACGTTGTGCTGCAACCGGGTGGTGCCGTCCTTGGCGGTGTACTCGGTGACGTAGTAGCGGCCGGCGAAGATCACGCGCACGTTGCCGTCGCGCTCGGCGGTGGCCACCAGGCGCTCGGCGTCACGGCCGCTGACGGCGACGTCGTAGGCGATGGCCGGGCCGTCGACGTAGTCGTCGCCCTTCTTGGTGCTGTCGGTGACGATCACGCGGGCGTAGGTGTAGGAGCCGCGCTCCCCCTGCTGGAGCTTGGGGGCGGCGGCGAGGTTTCCGGTACGGACGATGTAGCTCATTGGGAGCCTCCTTCGTTTCGTTGCATCCATTGTTGTCAATAGAGTTACTAGCGTCAATAGGTCTGGCTAGTTCATGCCCTCCTCGGTCTCGGCGATATGGGAAGCGTTAGGTGAGCGCAGTGCATGCAGCAGCTCGCGGGGGGCGGCCTGCCAGGCGCGCACGGTGGCTTCGGGCCAGCCGGCGGCGATCGCGAGCTACGCCTCGTCGCCTCTCTGCCACTGCGGGTCACCCGAAAGCGCGATGGCGAGCTGGCGACGGGCTAGCTCCATGCCGGCACAGATGATGCCTGCGGGGTCCTGGTGTACGTAGTGGTCGCGGGAGCCGTCGTAGCCGCCTCGCGCGAAGATGTGACCGCATCCGGGACAGCTCTCCCCCGGTAGCAGCTCGCCGCGCTCGTAGCGGGCCTGGCACCCCTTAAGGGAATCGTCTGCGGCGCGGGCGGCCACGTCTTGTCGCTCGAGTTCATCGAAGATGGAGAGCTGTTTCATGGTGGCCTCCTCGGTCATGGCCCCATTGTCTCTAATAGAGTTATTGGGGTCAAGAAGGTTAGTCGATTCGGTAGGCAATCGCGGGGTGTCGGCGGCCGGCGGCGCCGGTCCCGCAGCCATCGCAAGTGGTGGTACTGCATGGCGTCGGGGTGGCGGTGGTGACCTCGGTGGCGTAGGGGTAGCCCCACTGATCCTCCATCCACATGGAGGCCTCGTCCGTGGCGGGGTCGCCGGTGTCGGCGCTGGTGTGGCCGGCCACGGCGAGGGCGCACTGTTCGCACAGGGAGAGCACGAAGACGTCGGGAGTGTCGGCAGGCAGCTCGTAGCGTTCCATCGAAGGACTGACGTAGGTGGCGACGGCGCGGGTCATGACGACTCCTTAGCTGGCAATAGAGTTATTAGGGGAGGGGCCGGCGATGGTTTCGCCGGCCCCTCGGGGTGGTCAGGCGAGGTAGTAGCGGCGACCGAGGCGCTGCGCCTCGATGCAGCGCACGATGTGCTCGGCGTCGCGCTGCATCTGGTCGAACTGCTCCTTGGTGTGGCCGCGGCCGCGGAGCACACGGGGAGCGTGCTCGGCATAGCCGGCGACGTGCTCGGCCAGGGTGGCGGTGTCGCACCCGAGGTCGTAGCGGCCCTGCCAGGTGCTGGGCTCGTCTTCGCCGTCACGGGTGAACGTGATCAGGAAGCCGGTCTTGTGGTAGCCGCCCCGGCCGCCCCGCTCGATCAGCTCGCGCACGTGCTCGGCCTCGAGGAGGGCGGCGCCGTAGCCGAGGGGGAGAGCGCGACCCTTCGTGCGGTCAAGGTGCGTGGCCTCGCTCCACTCGATCGTGAGGGTGGCGGTGGCATCGACGGTGCGGGTGGTGGTGCTCGACACGATAGCTCCTAAGCTGGTAATAGAGTTATTGGGGGTCAGGCGGCGGGGGTCAGGGTCTTGATGCGGTCGGGGCGGAAGCCGGACCAGTGATCCTCGTTGGCGATGACGACGGGCGCCTGCATGTACCCCAGGGCCTTGATCTTGGCCAGTGCCACCGCGTCCTCGGTGACGTCGACGACGATGTAGGCAATGCCGGCCTTGGTCAGAGCCCGCTTGGTCGCGTCGCACTGCACGCACAGGGGCTTCGAGTAGACGGTGACGGTGGCGGCGTTCATGGTCTCGCTCCTCTCGGTACTGCTTCCTGATGTGCCCTCAGTCTATAATGCTGGCATTACCAGCGCAACCCTAATGCCGGTATTACTTCGGTGTAGTTCGTGCAGGTCATCCGGCGGACGGCAGGCCAGGCTGCGCCCTCCTACTCCTTGTGTCCTCAGCTCCTTCGACGTGCCCATGCAGCCGCCGGCGCCGATGCGCTCACCCGCCCCACACCCTCAATCCGCTGTCCTTGGAGAACATTTTCTTTTCGCTGTAGCTCCTTGGTCTGGACCACAGGTCCGGGACCGGGCTGGGATCGGCGGCTGATCCTCGCGGGTCGGGGACGCCCTTGTCGGGTACAGCTGTCATCGCGCCCTCTCCTGGCTTTCGAGGGCAAGGGTGCGGAGCACCCGCGGCAGCCCCACGTGCCCCACGATCACGCGGAGGGGAGGGGGTCACGCTCGCCCGCCGTAGTCGTTCATGACCTCGATGTGGCCGAAGCATCCGAGAGTCCGCACGCGGTCGCATCGTCGGCATCGCCAGGCGGGGTGCCCGCCGCCGGCCGCGCCGGTGCAGCGGCAGAACTCCCAGCCGCGCATCGCCGCCGTCTCCCCGCACGTGCAGGGGCCGGGGTCGGGAAGGGTCCAGCCGGCGGCGGTCTTGATCATGTCCATGGATCGAGTGTGCTCGCCGGGGCTGACGGAGGCCGCGCTCAGGCTGCGCGCTGGGCTACTGGTGTGGGCTGCTCGGTCGGTCGGTGGTCCTCGAGGCGGATGGCGCGGGCGGCGCGGTAGTCGGCGCGGCCGTCGGCGCGTCGGGGGTGTGCGCCGTAGCTCGTGGTCTCGGGGCTGGGGATGATGGCGAGCTGTCCGTGGCCGGCGCGGCGCTGGGCGGGGGTGCGGCGAGGTGCGCGCATCCATGCCTGCTCTGCCTGCCACCAGGTCCAGAGGTCGCGCTCGAGGGCGTAGGTGCGGGCGCGCTGCTCGAGGCGGCCGCTGGTGCCGTGTCGGGTCGCGGCTGCTGCTCGCGCATCGCGGGAGGGTCGTCGCCAGCCGTCGGGGCCGGCGAGGAGCACGCCGTCTTCGGCAAGGCGCTCGAGGGCACGGAGGGTGCGGGGCAGGGAAGCTCCGGTGAGGTGGGCGAGGTCTGCGGGGCTCTGGGGGTCTTGGCTGGTGCGGGCGTAGAGGTTCCCTGCGTGGTGGCCGTGGGCTCCGGGGGTGAAGGCGTCGTGTGCGGCGTCCGTGAGGCGGGCGCGGAGGGTAGCGAGCAGGGTGGTCCGGTCGGCGGCGCCGGTGCGGGGCGGGGCGGCGCGCGGGTCCGCTTGTGACCGACTCTCGGTCGGGGAGTTGTGGAGGACGCTCGGGGAAGCGATCGTCCAGCGCGCGGCGCGCACTCCCTCGGCGGGGGAGTGTTGGGTGATCCATCCGTCCTGTGCGAGGCGCAGGAGGCCCGTGCGCGCGGTTTCGCGGCCGATGCCGGCCAGGAGTCCTAGGCGGCGGATATCGGCCTCCACAGAGGCCGTGAGGCCCTGCAGGGCGAGCATGCAGAGGGTGTCGAGGACTCGGCGGTCGGTGGGGCCGGCGGGAGTGGTCCAGCGGCCGGCGGCGGTGTCGGCGCGCTGCTGGACCTGGCGCACGTGCGCGGCGATCGCACCGGCGCGCGGGTCGAAGGTCGGGTCGTCCTCGCCCTCGGCGTGGCGGGGGCTCGCGGCGATGTGCTGGACGGCCTTGTCCCACTGCCGGCGGAGGATCGCGGCGCTGTCGGCCGGGGTGCGGGGGAGGCGGCGGCCGCGGTCGCGGCTACTGCGCACGTGGGCCATGCCGGGGCGGTCGATGAGGGCGGCGACGTCCTCGTAGCGCCATCTGGCGGCCGCGGCGCCAATGAGAACGCGCCACAGCACGGCGGAGGCGTCGCCCATGGCGGCGTCCTCGTCGAGCGCGTCCGCGCTGGCGCGGGGGAGGGGTCGGCGGGGGCCGGGGAGGTAGCGGTGGCGGTGGGCGTCCACGGGCAGGGGACGGCGGGCGTCGGGCACGTGTGCCGGCTCGGCGGTCTCGATGCGCTGGGCGACGTCCTCGAGAACGGCGCGGACCTGAGCGGCCGTGCCGGTGGGACGGATGAGCGCGGCGACGCTGCCGGCGATCACCTCGGAGGCCCCGCCGGCACGGTGCGGGGCACCCGGGGGGCGCACGCATCCCGCGGCGGCGTTGGTGAGGGGGGAGAGGTCGAGGGTGGGGCACAGATGCTTGGTGAGCCGGGCGAGCGTGGCGACGGTCTCGGCGTCGACGGGCTCGGCCAGGGCGGCCCAGACGTGGCGGCCGCCGCCGGGGCCGGACGCGCACACCACGGGCTCGAGGCCGGCGCTGGCGAGGAGCCCGGCGGTTACCTCGGCGTCACGGGCCGCGGCCGCGGCCGCGCCCTCGGTCTTGGCGTCATGGTCGAAGCAGAGGAAGTGGAAGCGCCGGTCGGGGCCGGTGAGGTTGATGGCCCACGGGGTCTCGGGAGGAGTGGGGCCGACGCGCTGCGTGCTCGAGTACTGGTTCAGGGTCTCGCCGTAGGCGTCGACGCTGGCCACGCGCACGGTAGGGCGCGGGCTAATGGTCTGGGTGAGGAGCCACGGGTCCGGCTGCTGAGGGGTCGCGGGCGTGTGCGCAGACACGCCGGGCTCACCGCACTTGCTTGCGGCGAAGCGACCCCCGTATCCTGGGGGCAACAACTTACGGAACCTCCTCTCAAAGGTTCGCCCTCGGGGCTAGCGTCAACTAGCTGCCGAAGACTCTTGAATCGCCCTCGACCTGCGCTAACAGGTCGGGGGCGAAGTCTTTATGCGGACTTCTTCGTGTGCTCCTCGAACGTCATCCGCGGCTGGTCGGCACCGAGCTCGTATGCGTCGGGGTCGATCTCCGAGGAGTACTTGACCACCAGATCAGAGACGATCTGTCCCATGGGCCGCCCGGTCAGCTGGGAGAGGCGATCGATCTTGTCGGCCACCTCCACCGGGATGCGCGTCGCGATCTGACGGCGCTCTCCGAGGGAGGGCCGCCCCTGAGGGCGCTTTCGCGGGCTGGTCATGCGAGCCACACTACAGAGTTTGGCAGAAATGCGCACTGATGTGAGGCGGCGTGTCGGGGTTCATCGGCTTTCGCCGAGCGCGAGGCCATGGGCGATTGTGGCGGTTGCTTCCTGGTAGCGGCGCGGGTAGCGGGCTGGAGGGCTTCGAAGCCGATCTCGCCGCCGCTGTCGAGCGCGGGGTCGAAGGGCACCGAGATGATGGCGCGGACGCACTGTTCCCGAACAGATCGTCCTCGACATCAGGTGCCATGACTGCCCCTCCTACCTCTCGTAGCCCTCGCCGCGCTCGACGGGGGTGCGCCGTGCCCGGGCCGGGCGCGGCGTGCTCGTGGTGGCCCTCGGTCGGCCAGACTCCTGTGGGGCGATGGCCGCGACAGTCTCCGAATCCAAGATGGACGTGTCCACGCCCGTGGGCTTGCGCGCTCCCGCCCCGCCCGTGATCCGCAGAACCTCCGCGGCCTCGGGGTCGGTTCGCTCCAGTGCCCGGAGCTGCTCCTGGGAGCGCCCGAAGCGGAGCATGCCGGCCTGAAGGTTCAGCGGCACTACGGCCCGCTCATACATCTCGCGGGCGCGGTGAGCTTCCTTCTCAGCAGCCGCGGCACGCGCGGTGGCCTCAGCGAGCTTCATCAGCTGCATGATCACTGCGATCTGCGCGGCAGTGTCGTTCTTAGACGAGGCGGCGACGACCGCGCCGATCGTCACTGCCGCCTCGACACCGGCCTCGCGCCCCGAGCGGCGCGGCGGCTGCGCCGCCTTCGCCAGGGCGTCCGAGGCCTTGGCGAGCGGCCCGCCGCGACGGCCCTCCGCCTGCACCGACCATGCACCCAGGATCTTCGACGCCTCGGCCGCGGCCGGTCGCCAATGGATCTCCGTGTACTCCTTCGTGAGCGTGACCCGGACCCGCTTGATCTCGTCCTCCACGGGCAGTCGCAAACGGTCGCCGCCATGCTTGCTCCGGGCGCTCTCGCGCCAGACCGGGACAGCCGTCATCTGCGTATCGAAGTCCCAGCCGTTGGCCTCGCGCAACGCGCGCAGCCCCAGGCTCTTGTCGAGCTTCGAGGGCGCGAACCAGATCGCCTTCTCGGTGTCGGCCAGTGCGACGCTGTAGCCCGTGATCTTCACCAGCCCACCCTGCTCATAGCGTGGTCGAACCAGCAGGCCGGATGCCCGCGCAGTGCGCACGAACTCTCCCTCACTGCCCGCCTGCCACGCCGCGCCCGCGAGTCGTCGCCGCACCAGCACACGGTCGGCGTCTCGCTTCTCGCGCATTGCCCGCTCGTACTCCGCGCGCGAGACGTTGCCGATGCCGGACGTGATCTCGGCGTCGAAGACGGAGTCCTTGCCCATGGCCCCGGCGACGCGGGCGCCAGCCTGCGCGGTGCGCCGCTTGGACTGGTGGATGTCGGCGCGTCGGCCATCCTCCCGCACCAGGTTCACGGCGATGTGGACGTGATCGTTGCCGTCCTTCGACGAGCCGTGGTGGACGGCCATCCAGGCGCAGTCGGCGAGCCCGTTCTTGTCGTCGATGAAGCCCATCTCCGCGACGAACATGCGCGCGGCCTTCGCCCACTCCGCGTCGGTGAACGACCCTTCATGCGTGCCCAGCGAGAGCGTCGCGTGGTAGACGCGATCGCCGCGCGCGGCACCACGGACCTTCTCCCCCTCGGGAACCTCGAGCGGCAACCCGCGCTCCCGACGCACCTGGCGCCATGCCCCGTCGAACTCGCGCGCAAGAGCCGCCTGAGCCTCCGAATCATGCGCGACATCGAGCGGGCCGAACGCGACGGTGAGCCGCTCGGACCCGGCGATCAAGCGCTGGTTCTCGTGCTCGTTGGCACGCCCAGCGCCGTACAGATACTTCACGAGGCTGGCCGGCGTCGACCCGATCGCGAGCTGCTTAGCGAGCACGGCGAACCCCCTTCACGCAATTCGAAGGAGGCAACCGGATCAGAGTCGCCGCGCTCACGGAGCCTGCGCCGCTCACCGCTGGGCCCTCTCGGAAACCTCTTGAACCCGCGCAATCACGGCCCGCACATCCTCGACGGCGGACGCCACATCCTCCGCGTGCACCGGAGTGCCCCCGCCGAGCGCGTACGCGTTCGCCTGATGAGCGAGCTGGTTCAGATTGTTCGCAACGTTCGCGAGCAGCAGCCGTGTTGAAGCAAGCTCCTCACGCAGCCGCTCATAGCGCGCCGCGGCGTCCGTACCACCCGTCAGCACCGCGCGCATGAGCACCGCCTGGCGCGACACCCCCTGCGCGCGAGCCAGCGACTTGAGCATCTCGTTCTCACTCGCCGTCACCTTCAACTGAAGGGAGACCTCGCGCGGCTCATCCGCATTCGCACGGCGCCGACCACGGCGCGCAATCGCGAACGCATCACCCGCCACAGCGGTACCTCCTCGCCTAGTGCAACGACCACACAACGTGTGGACACCCACCAGTGTGGGTCACCGGTCGCGCGAAGCGCAACGGGCAAGATCGACTTAGCATAGCTAAATCTCCATCTTGCTCCGGCGTTGTTGACCCGTTTGGGTCTTGCTACTCCGACTGCGCGTAGGTAGCGTGACGGCATGGATGAAGCAAGTCACAGCTCCCCGCAGGATGCGCACCCGATCGACGAGAAGGTCCGTTCCCTGATGGACCGCCGCCTCGAGACCGCACGCGCTCTGGCGGATCGAGCTACCTCCCTGACCGCGGCCAAGGAGCAGCTTGCAGAGGAACTGCGCGGCTACAGCGATGCCTTCAAGGACGCTCAGAAGGCCGGCTGGGACGAGAAGGAGCTCGAGCAGCTCGGCCTCGAAACTCCCGAGCGGCCGCCGCGGCGTCGCGCGCCGCGCAAGCGCACCGAGAACCAGACAACGGACGACAGTGAGGACGCGGCGCACGAGTAGAAGCGCCATCGTCCTGACAACCGGTCACTCGCACCCTCGCCGTAGGTCGGTGGCGCGAGCGGCGATACCGGCCAAGAAGGAAGCACGCCGCAAGGAGCGGCATCATCACCACGGGGGACGTCATGACCGAACAGCCGCTGACCAACCGAGCACAGCGCGAGGCAGACCTCGACGATGAGCGCAGTACCCTCAAGCTGCAGCAGCAGCTCGATGAGGCCGCGCCCATCCGGGACAGCCACGCCAACGCGGTCTCCATGGATCTCTTCCGCCACATCTGGGATCACCCTGGCGCAGAAACCCTCCCGGACGACCTTCGCGCAGACTTCGACGCCCCCGGGCGCATGAGCCTCGAGCTAGAGGATCGGGATGGTCGGGCCACCATCGATCTCGACCTCGATGACGAGCAGCGCAGCTGGAGCTTCACCCTGGACCAGGGCGCCGGCCCGCGTGCCGCGACAGCACAGGAAGCCGCTGCCACACTCGATCTCACAGCCGACCAGATGACGGCCATCGCCGAGCGCTTCAGCTTCCTCGTCGACCGCACCGTGACAGTGCACAAGGACTGGCGCCGCTTCAACGAGAACGTGGCGGACCTCCGCACGCGCCTGGAGGAGAGCACCAACGCCCCCCAGACGCAGCAGCCGGGGCCCGCCGCCGGCGCCGAGCGGGAGTGGGCGACCGACGCCCTCGACGAGCCGTTCACCCCCGAGCGCGTGGCCGCCGACTGGATCCAGTCGACCACCATGGTGAAGGCGTACCTCGAGGCCGATCGTCCCGACCTCGCCCGCGACTGGATCAACGAGCTCGACGAGAACCTTCGCGCCTACCGCGACGGTGAGGCCGCCCCCGGAAGCGACGAAGCCGTGAGCGTCTACCACGATGCCGTCGCCCGCGACGCGATCCCCTACGGCACCTCCCCGCTCTCGCCCGAGGAGGTTCGTCAGCAGCTCGCCGGCCTCGGCGAGCACGTCGCCCCGCTCGACGTACAGGACATCCGCGAGAGCACCGGCATCAGCCCCCTGGACGCGAACTACGTGGCCTCCAAGCTGGACGAGTCCGCACCTCTTCCCAGTGGGCTCGAGGACGTCGCCGCGGCACGACTCGACGTGCGGCGAGCGATCGCCAGCATCAGCGAGGACAGCGAGGCGGCCCAGGAGTACCTCCGAACCGCCAACGCACGCCTCGGACAGGTTGTCGAGCAGCTTCGCCCCGACCAGGCTCATGAGGGCGTCCTCGCGGTCCAGGAATCCGTCCAGCAAGCGTCCGAGAAGGTCGCTGCCGTCGCCGACACCGCCGCCAAGGTCGAAGCCGAGGTCACCGTCTACAGCCTCCCCGACTGCGTCGGCTGCGCCGCCACCAAGCGAGCCCTCGACAAGGCCGGCGTCGAGTACGAGGAGATCCCCCTCCAGGAGCACCCCG
The DNA here is from genome assembly GCF_054777615.1 of Brachybacterium horti. NCBI lineage: Bacteria > Bacillati > Actinomycetota > Actinomycetes > Micrococcales > Dermabacteraceae > Brachybacterium > Brachybacterium horti. The sequence continues at coordinate 15,533 of NZ_BAAHAM010000006.1, read as the reverse complement.
ACCTCGTCGCCCGCTTCAAGCAGCAGGGCCTCGCCCAGGCCCCCATCGTCGAGACCCCCGACGGGGACCGCTGGTCCGGCTACAACCCCGGCAAGCTCAAGGAGCACGGCCTGGACCACCGCACCCGCCAGCAGCGCACCGGCGGCCACGACCGCGACACCGGGCAGGGCCGATGAACCCCGACGCCTTCCAGACCCTCAACATCCCCCTCGGCGACAGCGGCATCACCCTCCGCCACGCGATCGTCGCCGCCATCATCGTCCTCGCGGCGTGGCGCATCATCAGCACCCTCTGGAACGGGCGCCGGGGACGACTCACCTGCGGAGCCCCGCGCCGCGGCGAGGGCCGCTGCCGCCGCCCCATGCGCACCAACGGCAACGGGTGCGGGATTCCGCGTCACGACGGCGGGTGGGTCGCCCGCGACGTCACCCTCGGCATCATCGCGGCTGTCGGCCTCAGCCTCCTCGTCTGGAACTTCGAGGACGTCATCGCCTGGGCCTCCAACACCGCCACCGGATGACGGCCTAACGCTCCACGCCACCCTCAACGGCCCCGCCGCGCCCCGCGCGGCGGGGCCTCTGCGTCCCGCGCGCCGTGCGATACGCCCGCGCTGCTTCCGTGTCGATCAGCGGCCCACCGGCCCGCACTCGCGACAGGTCCGTGGCCAGCAGCGTCGGATCGTCGACCCCGGCGCGCGTGAACACGCGGTAGCGGCTCACCGCTTCGACCTCATCGGCCAGGCGCTCCGCGCTCACCGCCGGGAGGCTGCGCCCCCCAGGGCCCTGCAGGACGTGCTGCGCGAACGACGACGGCACCCACCGGCCCCCCATCAGATCGCCATGGCCGGCCAGCGTCTCCTCGTAGGCCACCCGCCACCGATGACGGATCTGGTGCTCCGACACCTCCGGGGCCACGTCCAGGCACACCACGTCGATCGAGTAGCCGGCCCCCTCGAGCTCCCGCCCCAGCGCCACCGCCTGGTCGCCATTCGAGAGCACACCGTCGATCACCACCGGCAGCCCCGCACTCAGCGCACGCTCCCGCGCCAGGTCCACGATGCCCGCCGCCTCCCGATGAACCAGCGCCGACAGCTCCAGCGGAAAGAACCTCTCCCCCCGCGCCTCGTACTCGCGCACCAGCGCGGGCTTCAAGAACTCCTCGTACGACTGATCCCGCTCAGCCCGCCAGAGCAGCTCGGCCTTCACATCATCAACGTCCAGATGCGCGTGGCCGGCCACCTCGTCCGACAGCTCATGCATGCACAGATGGCTCTTCCCAGCACCCGGAGCGCCCGCGAGGACGAACGCATGACGCCGGCCCTCCGCGTCCGCGCCGTCCAGGAGACTCCCGATGATCTCCGCATGCATCCGTCCTCGAGCACGTAGGGGCCGGCCTCCCACGAACCACTCCGGGTTGTGCACCGAGGCCGTCGGGCTGTCCAGATCAAGGAGGCCGTGCCGTTGCGTCAGCTCGCGGACGTGCTCGATGTGCTCGTCGATCGCATCACGCATGCGACCGCGGCGCCTCGCCCCTATCCGCGTGCGCAACGCTCGCCCGAAGAACCTCGTCGTAGGTGGCGTCGTCGATCAGCCCCTCGTCCACCGCGTTGACCACCTCGCGCCAGGACCCCGGCCCCGGCGACGGCTGCGGATCCTCGAACCACTCCCCCTCGGGGATCGGCGTGTACTCCCACCGGGTCAGCTCGTCCACGAGCTGCTCCCGCTCGATGAGACCCGCCGCGAACCGCTGGCAGATCTCGTACGGCCCCGCCCCGGAGAACCCCGGAACGGCTTCCGGCACAGTTCGCGCCGTCTTCAGATTCGAGCTCAGCGTCGGCTGCGTGATCCCCAGGGTCCGCGCGATCTCCACCTGCGGCACCGCCCCTGCAAGATGCTTGAGCGCCCGCCGGTAGTCCAGCTTCGTCACCTCCATCAGGCGACGGCTCTTCGCCGCCCGCCGCAGCTCCTCCTTGGCACCAACGGTCTGCATGGCCATCTCGACCACCTCCTATATAGAACAGTCTATATCGCCCTGGTGGCAGTCTCAAGAAGCGCTCGATCCCCATCCCATCCCCTCCTCGACTACAACCCCCGGACCTGGACCGAGCAGGTACCGGCAGCCGGCCACAGAAGTCGGGGACGCCCTCGCCGGGTACGGCAGACACGCGCCCAGCCCCTATCGATCCCGAAGGCTCCCCCGACGCTCCGCGCACCCATACTCATCCAGCGGCCCCATCACGGGCGCCTCTAGACACCCCAGCACCGCGCGTCGGCCACACTGCTGACACTCCCACGTCCGATGCCCAGGACCGAGCGTGTCCGTGCGACACGAGCACGCCGTCCACCCAACCAGGAAGCGCCGGCCACCGCACGAGCACTCGCTCGACCGCCGCTCGGCCCACCCCTGCGCCGTGCGCACCAACGGCGGGATCAGACGCAGCCCCTCATACTCCGCGATCACGTTCTCCACGCCGCGGACTCTAGAGTCCCCAGCGGACATCCGGCCCACCCCGGGGCTGGCCTTCATTCGGGGATGAAGGCTGGGCACGTGCCTGCCGTACCCGACTCGGCGGCAGGTTGTCCCAGCATCATCGCGCGACCCAGCGACCGGGGGGATCGTGGTCCAGTCGGGCACATCCGAGTGACAGCGTGCCAGCGTGCCAGCAATGATGCGGGTGGCTGATGACCAGCCTGGCTACCCGAACAGCTTCCCCTGATCAACGAGTTCCACGCCGCGCTGCGCCGAGATGTACGGAGCCAGCGCCGTGGGAAGGTTGGGGCGGTGGCCGGCCATGAGGTCTCGGACCGAGATGTGCTGGAGGACGGGGAAGTCCTGGCCGTTCGCGGGGTGAGTCCACACACCGGAAGTGTCGATGACTTCTTGCGCGCCGCGGGTAAGGAAGTCGTTGAGGGTGATGAGCACGCCGAGCTGCGCGTCGCGAGCGTGATGGACGGTGCCGGCAAGGTCGCGCACGTGCGTGGGAGGCACGGTCTTCCCACCCTTGACCGAGACGAGGACCTTGCCGACGTTCTGCGAGTCGATGATGAAGTGTCGGACACCGTCGACGCCCTTGTCGCCGACCTGTTTCTCGTTCGGCTGCGCGTGGAGCATGGAGACGGCCCAGCGCTCAAAGTCGAACGGAGACTTCGCGAACAGCCGCTGCGCGGATTGCATGTCGTAGGGGATGCCGTCGACCTGGACGTCGTCCATCACGGACTGCCCGAAGGTGGCCTGCAGGCGTTTGATGATGAGGTCGATTGAATCGCCCCGGGTCTGGTGGAGGCTCTGAATCCACGGGAGGATGAGGAGCATGGCAGCACCGAGGAAGTACCCCGACGAGCTTCGGGAGAGAGCCACGAGGATGGCAGTTCAGTCACGGCGCGATCCATCGACGAGGTCGGGAACGTTTCGCCGTGTGGGCGAGCAGCTCGGGATCAATCCTGAGACTCTGAGGAACTGGGTCGTGCAGGCCGAGGTTGACGAGGGGCACCGTCCCGGGACCACGACCAGCGAGTCCCAGCGCCTGGTCGAGCTGGAGAAGGAAGTGCGTGAGCTGCGCAGGGCGAACTCGATCCTGAGGTCAGCCTCGGCTTTTTTCGCGGCGGAGCTCGACCGCCCACAGCGTTGATCGTGGAGTACATCGACCAGTACAGGCATGAGTTCGGCGTCGAGCCGATCTGTCGAACGCTGACCGCAGCGGGCACGCAGATCGCGCCGAGCACGTACTACGCGTTCAAGACCCGCCCACCCTCGAAGCGAGCACTACGCGACGAGGAACTGCTGGTCGAGATCCACCGCGTCCATGCGGTGAACTTCGGCGTCTACGGGGCGAAGAAGGTCCACGCCCAGCTGCGCCGCGAGGGCGTCGTCATCGCGCGTTGCACGGTCGAGCGGCTCATGCGCGGCGCGGGGTTGCGAGGCGTCGGCCGGGCCAAGGGCCCGCGCACCACGATCTCCGGTCGTGGCCCGGATAATCGTCCTGACCTGGTCGAACGTGACTTCACCGCGACCGCTCCGAACCAGTTGTGGGTCGCGGACATCACCTACTGCCGCACCTTCGCCGGCTGGGTGTATGCCGCGTTCGTCATCGATGTGTTCTCCCGCCGCGTGGTCGGCTGGCAGCTGTCGAAGTCGCTGCGGACGGACCTCGCGTTGGACGCGCTCGAGATGGGCATCTGGACCCGCGATCACGCAGGCCAGGCCGTCTCCGGGCTCACGCACCACAGCGATAAGGGCGTTCAGTACGTCGCCATCCGCTACACCGAGCGTCTTGCTGAGGCCGGCGCGGCCGCCTCGGTCGGCTCCACCGACGACTCGTATGACAATGCCGTGGCCGAGGCCTTCAACTCGCTGTTCAAGGCTGAACTGGTCCGCAACCGCGGGCCCTGGAAGAACATCGACGACCTCGAGATCGCGACCGCGGAATACATCGACTGGTTCAATCACCGGCGACTTCACGGCGAGATCGGCAAGATCCCGCCCGTCGAGCTCGAGGACACTTACCATCACAACCACCCCGCACCGGCACCCGCCGACGCGGCACTTGCGAGCCTCTAGAAAACTCGGGGCGATTCACTGCGACGCCGGCTCGCGCACTGGACCCGAGTGGACGCCCCCTTGAACCGCCACGCTCAGCGCGGTCGACGCCGCCTGCGTCCATCCGCGCGCGGCGGTGCTGGGCCTCGAGCGTGCGCTCGCGAGCCGGGGAGAATCCCTCACGGTGATTCGCTCGACGCCCGAGGGTCACGGCGAGCACGATCACGGCGACGACGACGAGCAGGCCGATGCCGTAGAACACGACGAGAGGGGACATGAGGGGACGCCATGATTCCGAGGCTGCGCAGCGCGCGGGCGGCGGGGATGCGGGGTCGGTCCGTGGAGCTTCGGAGGGATCGACGCACGACTCACCTACTGGGAGACCTCGAGCTCGATACGGTCGAGCAGTGACTCGAGCGACAACTCGAACTCCTCGGCGCCGTGGTTCTCGCTCAGCATCGGGCGCAGTCGCAGCACCTCGCTGCCCGGGGAGAGCTGGATGCGCCCGTCCCGGTTGGGCACGTCCGCGTCCCCCTCGTCGAGCGGTTCCTCAGGCGGCGAGACCCCGTCGCCGCGCGCGGCCGCCTCGAGAAGCAGCTGGCCCAGCAGGAAGCTCGTGAAGGAGCGATACGCGCCGACCTTCTGTTCGTCGCTGAAGCCGAACTCGCCGAGCGTCGTGAGGAAGTCCTCGACCACCTCGAGGCTGCGCAGTGGCGGCCGCAGCCACGGGGCGGCAGGGTGTCGGGTCGCGACGAGCGGGAAGGCGAGTGGGTGCTCGAGAGCGAGATCACGCACGATGTGCGCGAGAGTTTGCAGATACTGCTGCCAGCTCGTCGGGCGCGCGTTCGCGAGCTCGGCCGTGACGCCCTCGAGCAAGCACGCGACGATGCCCTCGAGCAGATCCTCACGACCCGTGACATATCGGTACAGCGACATGGCCTCAACGCCGAGCTCCTGACCGAGGCCGCGCATTGTGAGCGCGCGAGGACCTTCTCGATCGATGACACGCAATGCCTCCTTGATGACCGTCTCACGGTCGAGCCGTCGGCCGCTCCTTTGGGATCCCGTGCCCTCTGCCGTGCTGTCCATAGAGCCAGTGTCCGGCTATCGCCGATGCGATGCCACTCGATCCCGCCGAACTTCGTTAGCCTTACGGTGTAAGAACGCGATTGAGAGGATGGACGATGTCACGACAGGCGACCCACGACCATGAGGACCCGGCTGACGCCCCTGACCCTGAAGACGACCGTAAGCCCGACAGCCCGGCAGAGATCACGGCTCCATCCTGGAAATACGTCATGCGCACGACCGTGCGGGAGTTCTCGGCCGATGGGTGCACAGATCTCGCATCCGGGCTCACCTACCGCACCGTGCTCTCGATGTTCCCGGCGCTCGTGGCGCTCGTCTCGATTCTCAGCCTCTTCGGCCAGAGTGGATCGTTGACCTCGATCCTCGATCAGGCTGAGGGCATCATCCCGGCCGACACGTGGCAGACGGTCCGGCCCGCTCTCGAGTCCGTCCTCACCGCTCCCGCCCCCGGTCTGGGCCTGGTCATCGGCCTCCTCGCGGCCCTCTGGTCCGCCTCGAGCTACATCAAGGCGTTCGGGCGCGCGATGAACCAGATCTACGACGTCCCCGAGGGGCGCGGTGCGATCAAGCTAACCGTGCAGATGTACCTACTGACCGCACTCGTGCTCGTACTCGGCGCGGTGGGCCTCTTGATCGTTGTGCTGTCCGGTCCTGTCGCCGAGGCGGTCGGCGGCGCGATCGGGCTGGGGTCGACGGCGATCACCGTGTGGAACGTTGGGAAGTGGGTGGTACTCGCGGCAATCGTGGTGATCGTGGTCGCGCTGCTCTACTACGCGACGCCCAACGTCCGCCAGCCGAAGATGCGCTGGATCAGCCTGGGCGCCCTGATCGCGATCATCGTCGCTGTGCTCGCGAGCCTCGCGTTCTTCTTCTACGTCTCCAACTTCGGCAGCTACAACAAGACGTACGGCGCCTTGGCTGGGGTCATCATCCTGTTGCTCTGGCTCTACATCATCAATGCGATCCTGCTGTTCGGCGCGGAGGTCGACAGCGAGATCGAGCGGGGCCGGGAACTGCAGGCGGGCATGCCAGCCGAGGAGACGCTCCAGCTGCCGGCCCGCGACACGAAGGCCAGCGACAAGCGCGAGCGGAAGTTCGCCGAGGACGTCGAGCGGGCGCGCCGGCTGCGGGAGACCGCGGGCCGCAGCCAGGAGAAAGGCGACATGGACGCGTGACCCCCGCGCACCACGGCGGGTGGACGAGGGACGCCCCTGAGCCCGGCCGGGCTCAGGGGCGTCCCTCGTGGGGCGGGTCCAGGTCGTCAGTTTCCGGGCCATTCTCCGAACACGCGCTGGAACCCTCGCGCACCTCCGCGGTCGACGAGCGCCTTGACGAAGGCAAAGATCGCACCCTGCAGCGCGGCTGCGAGAAGTACCTGGCCGAGGTTGAAATCTGACTTCAACGCTTTGGGGGCTTCGTTGCTCCTGGATTGTGGGGTGAGGAGCTTCCACACCTGCTTGAAGATGACCCCGGCGATCGCTCCGCTCAGGAGACCGCCGAGCATGCCGATTGGGCGGTAGAGGATCTTGGCGGACGTGCTGGTGGACTCATTCTTGGACATGCGATGCCTTTCGTTGTCGACGGGGTCCCCGTGGCCTCAGCGGCGGGCCGCGTGGATGATCAGGTAGATCCCGAGGGCGACCCCGGCACCGGCCACGGAGGCGGCGATCCAACCGTTGCGATTGAGCTGACCGTCGTCCTCGGTGACCGCGTCGCGGGCTGCCGAGAACTGTTGTGCGGCTCGATCCTTCACGTCGTCGAGCTGCCGACGGGCTCGTTCGGTGGCCTGGCCGACCTGCTGCTTGGCCTGCGTCTTGACATCAAGAGCGGAGGTCAGCTGCTCAACGGTCTTGCCGAGCTCCTCGCGGGTGCGGGCGATATCGGCCTCGAGCTCCTCGGGCGAAGCGTCGGCGTCGGGCTCGGGATGCTGGGGATCAGGCGTGCTCATGGTGGGTGTTTCCCTTCACTTCGGCGACGTCTTCCTGGAGGCTGTCGATTGTGCGCTCGGGGGCGAGGGAAAGGTCCTGGACCTTCTTCTTGCCGGCGAGGGCCGCGATGGCTGCCGCGATGAACAGGACGGCCGTGACGATCAGTGCTGCCGCCCATGCCGGGAGCACGAGGGCAAGGGCGATGATGGCGGTCGCGATCAGCGCCGCGAAGCCGTAGGCGGCGAGCACGCCGCCGGCGCCGAGAAGCCCAGCGCCGACCCCTCCCTGCTTGGCCGTAGCGGTCATCTCGGCGCGTGCGAGCTTGAACTCCTCGCGCACGAGGCGCGAAGTCTGCTCCGACAGACGGCTGATGAGTTCGGCCGGCGATGGCTGGGATGAGGATTCCGGGTGGCTCATGGGGACTCTCTTTCTCTCGGACGAGGCGAGCGGCTCCAAGGGCGCCCGTTCCACGATGAGTTCCGGATCGCCGGGACGTACGCCCGAGGATCACGCCGGGCAACGACGAACCGTCCGCACATCGGGGGGACGAGAGCCTCGGACGGCCTAACCCACCGGGGATGATGCGTTCAACCTTACAACGTAGGGGGTGAGCAGGCGAGGCGTTGACGGCTCCTGGCGACGCGCTCGGGGCACACCCCGACCGGGTTCCGCGCGCCGTGTTTACATTGTAAGTTCACGGCGATACGGTGGCCGGACCCGGCATTCGGGAAGGCAGACCGTCCGGCCAGAGGGCGGTGATGAGCAAGGAAGCGAGATATCACATGGGCGATGACAAGAACGATCTCCAGGCGCTCGAGAACGCCACCGTCTACGACAGCGAGAACAAGAAGATTGGGTCCGTCGGACAGGTCTACGTCGATAACGAAACCGGGCGACCGACCTTTGTGACGGTCAACACGGGTCTCTTCGGCACGCGCGAGACCTTCGTGCCCGTCGATGCCGCCCGCCCCGCCGACGGCGACCTGGTGGTGCCCTTCACGAAGGACTTCATCAAGGACGCCCCCAGCGTCGAGGCCGACGGCCAGATCTCGCCCCAGGAGGAGCAGGAACTGTTCCGCTACTACCAGAACGGTGGCGGCACCACCGACCGCACCGCTCCGGCGCCCACGGCTGACACCGCCGGTCGGGACGAACGCCGCGACGATTCTCGCGCCCAGGCGGGACGCACCGCCGCGGGTGACGGGGTCGAGGACGACAGCCAGATGGTCGCCCACGAGGAGCGGCTGCGCGTCGACACGCATCAGCAGGAGGCCGGACGGGCGCGGCTGCGCAAGCGCGTCCGCACCGAGGCCCAGAACATCGAGGTCCCCGTCCGGCGCGAGGAGCTCGTCGTCGAGCGCGAGGCGATCGACCCCGACTCGGCGGATGCGCGCTCCACCGGGTCGATCGACGAGTCCGCCAACGAGGAGGAGGTCGTCACCCTCAAGGAGGAGCGGCCCGTCGTCCAGAAGGAGACCGTCGCCACCGAGAAGGTGAACGTGGGCAAGCGCACCGTGCAGGAGACTGAGACCGTGAGCGCGGACCTGCGCAAGGAAGAGATTGACGTCGATCGGGACACCGATCCGCGCGGGCGCTGACAACCCGCTTCGACGGCTCCCGGGGTCGAAACACCCCGGGAGCCGTCGCACGTGCGGCCTGTGAAGATCTCGCCTGCTGGTGATCACAGCTTGAGCATCAGCGCGATCAGGTCGGCTAAGAAGCCCGGATCGTGTTTGTCGGCGTTGTCGATGATGGGGTCGTTGGCGATGTGGTTCCCGAACAGCCCAATGAACCGCAGCCCCTGGTCCTCGGCCACCACGGAGCGGAGGACCCGGTCGTCCGGGCTAACGTCCATCAGCGACAGACTGACACCGGGCCGCACGCGGTCCGCGAGCGAGGCGACATCGGGGGCGCCGATGGGCCGGTCGCGCAGCACGAAGTGGCACAGGACCAAGCTTAGGGACTGAATCGGCTCTAAGAGCGAAATTCAGGGCGGGAGGCTCACTCTAGTGCGCATAACTTCTATTATGCGCACTGTTGGCACCCTCCCCTTAGGTGACTGGCTGCGAGGGTGGCTCCGAGGCGGTACGCCCAGACGCCGCGCCCGAACACACGCGCCCGGGCGACGTTAGTTCCAGGGCCATGATCGGGATCATGCAACACGTCGCCTCCATCACCGACCTGCCCGCCAAGAGCGTCGGCGTCAACCTAGGCTCACTGGAGCCCGCGGCATCGACCGGTCCTAATTACACCCCAACCCGTCGGACGGCCAATTAAAAGCTTCAGACCTCCGCGATCTCTGGCCGTTTGGCGCCGTCGCGCGAGGCGTCCTAACCGCCAAGTTCCGGCGTGTACGCGGTGATAAGTGTGCGGGTGAGTTGTTCGCCCCTCAGGGCGAGCGCCTGAAGGTCCTCTTGGGTCATTGCAGCGAAGTTCGTTGGGTAGGAGTGCACTGCGCTGCGGGGGATGAGGTCGGCCAAGGGCGTGGGGAGCCGGTGGTCCTGCAAGCCGAGGTAGACGTGGATGAATCCTGTGATCTCGGATTGCTCACCTGCGAGATGGATGCGGTTGCGGGCCGCGTCTTGGGACTTGGTGTGCGTGATGTCGAAGCTTTGCGCAAGTCGTCCGGTGAGAAAGCGTGATGCCGTTCGTGAACCGCGTCCGGGACCAGCGTCGACGGCGATGATGTAGTCCAAGTCGTAGACGTGAGGGCTGTACTTGGGCGACCTACCGGGCAGTAGTGGCGTAAGGCCCAGGTTGTCGTAGACGCCGCCATCAGTCATCACGAGAGTGTCGTCCTGGCGGGTTCCGTCGGGCCGCTCGAATGTGTAGCGCCGGTGGAGGGCGGGGAGCAGGACGGGGAACGCTGCCGAGGCGGCGACGGCCTCCGCGACGAGCACTTCATCGACGATGGGTCCGTAGGGTGAGGACGCGCTCAGGGCGCTGCCGAACCTGACGGCGTTTCCGGTGCGCATGTCGGTGGCGGAGATGATGGTGTCCATGTTGGCGTGCGTGACCTCGGTCATCGGCACGACGCCGAAGGGGCGCGCGGCCAATGCCTCGACCAGCGCGTCGGTTCGAGAGTAGGAGCGCCCCTGCCGTGTGCCCAGGGCACGCATCGCGCTGAACGTTGAGCGCAAGGCGGCGCGTGGTGCGAAGGCGCGGCGCACGAGCTCGTTCTGGAGCCCGTCCCGGAGCAGGGCGGTGACCGTGTCGTCGAACTCCTCGAACCGTCGGGGCCCGTAAGCCCACATGGCGGTCAGGAGACTGCCACCGCTGATTCCGGAGACGACGCTGACCTTGTCCAGGAGGTCGCGGTCGTGGAGGGCTCTCAGCGCCCCGAGGCCGAAGGCTGTGGCGCGGAACCCGCCGCCGGACAGGGCGAGGCCGATTTTTGCGGTCATCGCTGGTCACCCGGGCGCTCGTGCTCGTCCTCGGAGGCTCTGTGGCTCGGGTAGGCGTAGCCGCCCGGGAACCAGTCGCTGGCCGAGATGAGGTGGAGCGCGACCGGACCCTCCGGTGGGGACTGGGTTCTGCGATTCACCACCCGCACGTAGAGATCGGGCGGTATGCCTGTCTCCAGCCATGCCTGCCAGGAGCTTCCGTGTCCGCCGAGGATGAGCATGACGGCCCTGTGCCCCGTGCCGTCTGGCGAGACGATGTCAGCCATACCGGCCTCGTCGGTGCGGCTCGGTGAGGCGATCCCGTGCGGGTGGGTGTGCCACATGCCAACGAATCCGACCCGGTCGACAGTGGCGGTGCGAATATTCGTGACGATCGCCTGGGTGCCCTCGACGCCGTGATCGAAGTACGCCGCCGACAAGTGACTATCGGGCGAGGGGCCGCTCGCGCCATCGATGTAGACGGTCTGGGTGGCCTCGTCCAGGCTGCCCAGGAGCATCCCTCCGGTCTCGACGCGTGCACCGCGCACCCTTTGTCCTCGGCGTGCCTCGGTACGCATTTCGGCCAGTGCTCGTCCGCTGATGCGTACCTCGTACTCACCGGTGTGGTCGGTAAGGGTGTGATCGTTCGGCCAGGTCAACAGGACGGGTCGGGCACCTGAGGCTGTCGGCGCCAGGTCGCAGCCGATCGCGGACATCGGCGCCGACTCCGCGTCGGTCAGGGTGGCTAGGGCGTTGGAGAACAGGGTGGATGCCAGTGCCGTGACCTCGGCTGCGGCGCCGGTGAATGTGGGGGCTGAGCAACCGGGCTCGGGGAAGAACCGGTCCGTGCGCGGCGGGTTCGGGAACAAGTCTTCTGTGATAGTTCTCCACCCGGGGCGCGAGTTGGTGACGGCGTCGATGGCAAGGCGACGCAGGATGTCGTGGCCGCTGCCGGTGGCCCCGGGCATCGAGACCGTGGCGACGCCTCGCTGCGCGGTGTGACCGAACAGCGCGCTGATGATCGCTGGCCAGTTCTCGCGCGCGGCTGCGCGTACGCGTTCGATCCCGACCCGCACTCCGACGTCCGCGGTCGCGTCGATGATCAGGTCGTACTCCAGCAGCGGTGCCGGATCGGCGAGCGTGCCGGTCACGATGTCGCCTCGGTCGCTGGTGACGGTGAGGTCTTCTCGGATGCGGGAGAGACGCTGCGCGAGTCGTTCGGCTTTGTTGTAGCCGATGTCGGCGTCCTCGTAGGGTTGCCGGACCAGGATTCCGGGCGTGACGGCGCCCTTGTCGACCACGTGCAGCTGTGCGACTCCGGCGCGGACGCAGTGTTCCGCGATCGGTGCGCCGAGAGCACCGCAGCCCAGGATCAGTACCTTGCGGCCTGTGAGCCACTGTGCGGGCGATCCCCAATCGCGGCGTCGGGTCACCTCCGCGCGCGCTTCGTGGATGACCATCCACTGCGTCTTGGCGACGCCCAGCCAGCTCTCCGCGAGGTCGCGCACTCGTTTGGTGAGCTCGACGTGTTCGGGGCTGACGTCTTGCAGCAGGTCGGTGATCTCCGCCCCCAGGTCATCCAGATGCCACGCCGTGATGTGAGCCAGCGCCTGTCCGGGGTCGAGGCGCCGTGCGGGCGTACCGAGCAGCATCATGGCGGGGATGGCTCCGTCCCCGTCGAGCGCGACACCGACTGCTTTGTTGATGGTGCGGGCGGTCACAAAGGCCTGCAGCAGCTCGTCGCGGCTGTACCCGTAGGTCTCGAGCGAGCCCGCGAGGGCGGCGGCCTTGCTGGGGTACTCCATGTCGAGGGTGTCGCTGATGAGTATGAGCGGGGCGGCGAAAAGGGCCGTGCCCTCCGCGTCGCGGGCCGGCAGTTCGTCAGCCACCAGCCGCTGGTAGACCTGTTGTCCGGTCAACCACTCCAATACGTCGATCCGTTTGCCTCGCTGAGCGCACCAGCCGTACAGCAGGCGCACCCTCGAGGAATCGGGGTCGGCGTCCCTCCAGGGCGCGAGCTCGCCCACGTCTGGTCGGACCACGACCCAGCCGTTCTTGTAGGAGCTGTAGGCAACCGGTGGGTGCAGCGGTTGACCGGCCGGGTCAAGCTCCCCGACCGCAGCGCGCTGCAACCAGAGATTGAGTCGACTGATTAGGCCACGCATCCCGTCTGCTGGGTTCCACTCCACCGAGGGAGCTGCGTACAGGCACAACAGGCGTCCCCACTGCACGTGGGGCGTCCCCGCCCATCGGCGGTGCGACACGTAGACACCCGGGTGCGCCAATGGGAAGGAGGGTCCGACGATGATCTCGAATCGTTCCCGTGCGCGCACCCGGATGCCCGGCCCGCTCGTGGTGATCCTGGAGGTGTCGAGGGAGACGGTGAACGTAGTCTCGCCCTCGTCGTCTTGCTCGATCCCCAGGATTTGGATCGCGCCGCCGCTGACCTCAGCGAGGTCAGACAGCTGCCGGTGGGCCAGGTTGCTCAACGACCGAACCCGACCGGCGTTTCCGGGGCGCTGCTGCCGCCCCGGTCGGCCGCGACCGCCGCATCTACACGCTCCGGGCCCGTACCCGACGGTGCAGCGGCAGCAGCGACGGGTATCGCGTTACCAACGGCGACGGCGGCTGCCGTGATGGCAGCGAACCGGCGACCCGTCGCCGAGGCAGCCAGCTCACTCTTGGCCTCGGTCGCGGCGCTGTGCACGAGGTCGCCACGGATAACGCGCGCGCCGGTCGCATCAACGCCGAACACGACCGGTGACGGTGCTACTTCGTCGACCCAGGACATGGTGCAGATGACCTCATCCGCGATCTCCGCGTACCGGTCTGCCGCCATCCGATGCGGTGGGTTGTGCCCATCGACGTCTACGTCCGGGAACACCCCACTGCTGGACACGATGATGCCGTTCGGGCGGGCGTTGCGCTCGAACGCGTTGAGGACATCCAGCTGGAGCTTCTCGTTGCCGTCGCTGTCCTTCTCATACATCACGCGCTTGGAGCAGTGGTGCGGAGCCAGCAGCAGGTCCCACGCCAGGTACTGCTCACGGTCGTAGTATTCGCTGTACTCGAAGATCTTCATGATTGTGTCGTGGGCCAGGTCACCGAACAGCAGCACCTTGCCGTCGGCACCGGTCTCGTCGGTCAGTGTGACCTGCATTGACAGTGACGTCTCGTTGCGCGCTGAAGCGGCATCGTCCTTGAACGGGGCATGGATGAACGTCTCGAACACCCCCGCCCGCTCGTGACCGTCCAGCCTAGTCAGCGACTGCCCCGGCCAGGCCAGGTACTCATCCGGCAGTTCGTCGTAGGCGTGGGAGCTGTGGTCGTTGTCGTACCCGATGACCCGGATGCGGTCACCACTGGCCGGCGTTCCTGCAGCGTTAACCGCCTCCATCGTTGCCGCAATACGCCGCTCGGACTCCTCCCGGAACGCCACCGCGTCGGCACACAGAGCCGGAGCGTCGGGGTCGTTGTACTCGCGCCATAACCGGGGTGTCGACCACAGCTCACCGATCCTGACCCGGGCCAGCAGGTCCGCGAATCCTAGACAGTGGTCCTTGTCGGCATGCGTCAGCGCGAAGGTCGCCAGGTAGGGCACACCGTCCACCTGAGGCAGCGCCTGGATCAGCCGGTCGACCACCGCGACCTCGGGCGTGGCCTCATCGTCGGCCTTGGCCATGTCGTGCAGATCGACCTGCAGCACCACGAGATCGTCTACCACGACCGTCGTGCTGTCGCCGGTGCCGACCGGCCAAAACACCACACCGCGGGCCGGCAGCCCCTCAGACTGGACCATGGGATCGCCTCTCTAGCCGCCGGTCGTCGGGCGCGACACAAGGCCTACGTCAAGGCTAGCTAGTATTCCGTCTACATTCACGGCACGACCTCAGCTAGGTAGCGGTACAGCGTGGATCGGCTGATGCCGTGCTCACGCGCGATCTGGGCTTTGGGTGTACCGGCCGAGGCAGCGTTGCGAACGGAGTGGATCTGGTCGCTCTCGAGGCTGCGAGGCCGTCCCTTGTAGGCGCCGCGCTTCTTCGCGGCGGCGATGCCCTCGGCCTGGCGCTGGCGGATGAGCTCGCGCTCGAACTGCGCGAAGGCGCCCATCATGTTCAGCTGGAACGCGGCCATCGCATCCGCATGCCCGGGCTCGAAGGTGAGCCGCTCCTTGAGGAACTCGACGCTCGCACCCTTCCGGGGGCGCTGCTCGCTGTGCTCGGCAGGGTCGCCGGTGATCTGCTGGACGATGTCGTTCAGGTCGATGACCGACCGGGCCAGCCGGTCCATGGACGCGACGACGACATGATCGCCGCGGCGGACGTGCCGGATGAGCGCCTGCAGCTGCGGGCGATCCGTCGCGCTCTTGCCGGACTGCTTCTCGGTGAAGACCTGGTCACACTCCCCCACCGCCTCGAGCTGCCGCGCGAGGTTCTGGCCGGCCGATGACACCCGCAGGTATGCGACGCGCTGCCCCGGGGCCCGATGTGTTCCATTCATGTCTTAGACCCTAGCCGATACATGTGCCAAAACACGGGAACTGACCTTGTGGAACAGCGGATACGTCTCGGCGACAGGTGTCGCGTTTGGGTATACC
>NZ_BAAHAM010000005.1:16237-140540 GCF_054777615.1 Brachybacterium horti | reverse complement strand
TAGGTGCTCCACGATGAGTTGGTTCGAACCATCGATCGCCGTCGCCGTTTCGCGTCGTGCGCTGGTGACGGTGCGTACCACCCAGACGGTAAGAACAACGAAGATCGCGAGTGGTAGTGCGGCGGCGCCCGACGTCGCAGAAGCCCCTGCCTCGATCCGTTGGGACGGCCACATCGCCACCGCCGGCAACGACTTCGTCCAGTACGTCAACGGGCAGCCCGAACCCCTCGAGGTGCCCAAGTCGCCCGCGACACGACGCGAGCTGCGATCCCTCCTCGCCCTGCGCGACGCCGGCACCGCCCTGCTACAGACCGAGGCACAGACCGAAGGAGACAGCCCTGAGCTGTCCGCGCAGCGCACCGCCCTGCGCGATGCCTGGCAGCACCACCAGGACACCTACGGCCCCATCAACCGCTTCCACCCCTCCTGGCGCACCAGCAAGACCGGCACCGAGTTCATGGTCCCGATCTACCCCACCGCCGCCAAGGTCTTCCGCGGCGACCCTTTCTCCGCGTTCGTCAACGCCCTCGAGAAGTTCGACCCCGAGACCCAGACCGCGCGCCCCGCCGACCTCCTCGAGCGCCGCACCGTCGCCCGCCGCCACACCGCGCAGGGGGCCGACACCATCCACGACGCCCTCTCCATCACCCTGGACACCCACGGCAAGGTCGACCTCGACGAGATAGCCCGCCTCCGCGGCCTCTCCCCGGAACAGGCCCGCGAAGAGCTCGGCACCCTGGTCTACGACGACCCCGCCACCGAGCGACTCGTCCCCGCCGCCGAGTACCTCTCCGGCAACGTCCGCATCAAGCTCCGCGAGGCCGAGGAAGCAGCCCAGGCCGATCCCGACCGCTACACCGTCAACGTCCCCGCCCTCGAGGCCGTGATCCCCACGGACCTCACTCCCGCCGAGATCGAACCCCAGATCGGTGCCGCCTGGATCCCCGCCGCCGACCACCAGGAGTTCATCACCACGCTCCTCGGCGCGAGGCCCGGCCAGATCACCATGGAGACCACCGGTGACGGCCGCTGGCACACCTCGCAGCGCGGCCTCGGGAACATGACCTCCGCCTCGATCACCTGGGGCACGGACCGCCGCAACGCCCTGGACCTGTTCAAAGCCATGGCCGAGCAGCGCTCGATCCTCGTCCACGACACCCAGGAGGACGGCACCAAGGTCCTCAACCCCACCGAGACCGCCGCCGCGAACGCGAAAGCAGACGCGCTGCGCGAGCGCTTCCAGGAATGGGTGTGGGAGGACCCCGACCGCGCCGAGCGCCTCACCCGTACCTACAACGACACCTTCAACTCGCTGGTCCTGCGCGACTACACCGAGGCCGGCGAGCTCCTGACCTTCCCCGGCATCGCCGAGACGTTCACGCCCCGCGAGCACCAGCGCTCCGCCGTCGCCCGCATGATCAACGAGCCCGCCGTCGGACTGTTCCACCAGGTCGGCGCCGGCAAGACCGCCGAGATGGTCATGGGCTCCATGGAGCTCAAGCGCCTCGGAATGGCCACCAAGCCCGCGATCGTGGTCCCCAACCACATGCTCGAACAGTTCTCGCGCGAGTTCATGCAGATCTACCCCCGCGCCACGATCCTCGCCGCCAGCGGCGACGACCTCAAAGCCGACAAGCGCCGCCAGTTCATCGGCCGCATCGCCGCCAACGACTGGGACTGCGTGGTCATGACCCGCGGGGCGTTCCAGAAGCTCGACCTCACCCCCGAGAACAAGGCCCAGTTCATCCGTAACGAGCTCCGCGAGCTCCGCGAAGCCCAGGAAGCAGCCACCGGCGCCGGCAACGACCTCTCCGTCAAGGAGATCGAGAAGAAGATCGCCCGCGCCGAGAACAACCTCAAAAAGACCCTCGACCAGAACTACGACCCCGGCATCTCCTTCGAGGACACCGGCATCGACTACCTCTGCATCGACGAGGCCCACGACTACAAGAACCTCGCCACCGACTCCAACATCCAGGGCGCCTCGATCCAGGGCTCCGACCGCGCCAGCGACATGAAGATGAAGGTCGACCACCTCCGCTCCGTCCACGGAGAGCGCGTCGCCACCTTCGCCACCGGCACCCCGATCGCCAACAGCGTCTCCGAGGCGTACACCATGCAGCGCTACCTCCGCCCCGACCTCCTCGAGGCCGCCGGCGTGCGCTCCTTCGACACCTGGGCAGCGACCTTCGGCAAGACCGTCATGAGCGTCGAGATGGCCCCCGAAGGCAACAAGTTCCGCACCGTCCAGCGGTTCGCGCAGTTCCAGAACGTCCCCGAGCTGCTGCGCATGATGCACACCTACGCAGACGTGAAGCTCGCCGACGACCTCAACCTCCCCACCCCCGAGCTGCGCACCCGCGAGGACGGGACCCGCGGACCCGAGATGGAGATGGTGCCCGCCTCCGCGATCACCCTGGACTACATCCAAGACCTCGGCGGCCGCGCCGAGGCCGTCCGCAAGGGCCTCGTCAGCCCGGACGAGGACAACATGCTCAAGATCAGCTCCGACGGCCGCAAGGCAGCGCTCAGCCCCGAGCTCGTCGGCATGGAGGACCCCGCAGCGAACAACGGCAAGGTCGCCCGCGCAGCCGCAGCCATCGCAGACACCTACCACCAGCACAAGGACACCGAGTACGCCACCGACTCCGGCGGCACCGCCCCCGGCGCCCTCCAGATCGTGTTCTGCGACATGCACGCCTCCCAGGACTCCGACTACGACGCCTACGACGACCTCCGCAACCGCCTCGTCGACGCCAGCGTCCCGTCCGAGAAGATCCGCTTCATGCAGTCCGCCAAGAACGACCGCGACAAGGCCGCGATCTTCGCCGACGCCCGCAACGGCGACATAGCCGTCCTCATCGGCTCCACCCAGACCATGGGCACCGGCACCAACGTCCAGCGCCGCGCAGTCGCCCTCCACCACCTCGACTGCCCCTGGCGACCCGCCGACGTCGAGCAACGCGAGGGCCGCATCATCCGCCAGGGCAACGCCAACGACGAAGTCTCCGTCCACCGCTGGGCCACCCAGAAGAGCTTCGACGCCTACATGTGGCAGACCGTCGACCGGAAGTCCCGCTTCATCAACCAGGTCATGCGCGGCAGCCTCGACATGCGCACCATCGAGGACATCGGCCAGAACTCCCTGGACTACGCCGAGATCACCGCCCTCGCCGCCGACAACCCCCTCCTCATCGAGAAGACCAAGCTCACCACCGAACTGCAGCGCCTGGGCCGTCTCGAGCGCGCCCACAGCAGCGAGCAGCAGAACCTCCGCATCCGCATTCCCCAGATGCGCGACAGCATCGAGACCATGCGCACCCACCAGCACACCCTCGCGCAGCTCGCCGAACGCACCCAGGACGTCTCCGGCGACAAGTTCACCATCCAGCTGCACGACCAGACCTACCGCGAACGCGCCAAAGCCGGCGAGGCCATCGCCCACTGGGCCCGCGACACCCACTTCCGCGCCGAACACATGAACGACCGCGACCTCGGCCAGATCGGCACCCTCGCCGGCCACCCCATCCACGCCACCGTCATCGGCACGGTCAACAGCGGACAGCCACCCCACAACCCCCGCATCCACCTCCACGTCCCCGGCACGCTCGAGGACCACGCCGTCAAGATGACTGCCGCCGACCTCGCCACCACCGACCACCGCATCATCACCAGCCTCGAATCCCGCATCACCGCCATCGGCCGCGACGCCGCCGGCTTCGAGCGCCAACTTCCCCAGCGGGAGACCGAACTGGCCGAAGCCGAGAAGAACCTCGGCCAGCCCTTCAAGCACGCCCACCTCCTCACCCTCACCCGCGAACAGCTCGCCACCGTCGACCAGAAGATGGCCGCCCGCGACGACGACCACGCACCCGAGGAACCCACCGAACCCACGCTCCCTGCAGCACCATCGACCAGCACGTCGCCACGACAGCACGACAGCATGCCAGCACGCCAGCACTGGCGACAGCCCACCCCCGCCAATGACCATGGCTACGGCCGCTAGAGGAGTGCACGCCAACGACAGCGCGCACTACCCCTGCTGGATCCTCCGCACCTGGAGTCCTCAGCACCCCTGACAAACAAAACCGCTGCCGCGGATCGCTCCTCCGTCGCGACCCTTGCCCTCGATCCCAGCTGGCAACTCGGCCCCCACGGTGCTTTGCATCTTCGAACTTTCCAGCACGCGCCCACCGGGTGCTGATCTCAACCACGCAGACAGCGCATCCACCAGCCCTCGAGGGCAAGGACGCTTGCGTCCGCGGCAGCCATGACCCGATTGACCGTGAAGGGGGGCTCAACTAGGCTTCGCTCGATGCAGTCCGAGGAGAAGCGCACATGACATACGAGGTCACCGTCCAGGCCGCCCGCACGCCCCAAGGGTGGGACCTCACGCTCGAGGGTGAAGATACCCCCATCGCCCGAGTCCGCACGCTTGACAAGGCCCGCTCCGTGATCCTCGAGCAGCTCGCCACCACCGACCCCAGCGTCGACCACTCGAGTCTCACTCTCGTCATCCTCCCTGCCGCGAGCGAGCTCGGCGAGGACATCCGCGCCGCCCGTGCCGCCACCCTCGAAGCCGCCGCCGCCCAGGAGGCCGCCGCACGCGCCACTCGAGACCTCGTGATCCGCCTCGATGCCGCCGGCTACCGCTCCGCCGACATCGCCGGCCTCCTCGGTGTCAGCCGCTCCCGCGTCTCCCAACTCCTCCACGAGGGCCGCGCCGCAACCTGACTCGACCAGACGATTTAGCCCCCCTTGACTCTTAGAGTTAAGGGGGGCTAATCTGCCTGCATGGACGAGATCACGAACCCCCTCACCGACGAGACCGACTTCCTCTCCGACGACCCGTGGGCGCAGGAGCTCGACCGCCAGGCCGAGCGCCGGCCCGCCGCGGCCGAGGCCGACTTCGACGAGGAGCCCTACCTGGACCTGGAGGGCTGACCCATGAGCACCGACCGCTACGCCGCGATCTTCCCCATCCATCACCCCGCCCCCGAGAGCCGGCACCACCGCGCCGCGCTCAACCAGCTCCCCAGCATCGTCCCGGACACCATCACCATCACCGGCGAATGGACCGGCCACACCTGGACGGACCCCGCCGGCAAGCAGTGGTGGGTCATGAGCGCCCCCGCCGAGGGCCAGGACCGTGCCGACGCGCTCCCCGCCCTGCACGCCGCAGCCGAGCGCATCCACCCGGCCCTGCACACCTGGACCCAGCCGCACAGCCGCCCCAAGCCCGACCGCCTCGAGCGCCTCCGAGGCCTCCTCGCCACCGGCACCGCCGTCGAGGACGCGATCCGAGCCTGCGGCTGGGCCCGCACCCAGGCCGCCGGCGCCGCCGCCCGCCGCGCAGGGAACATCACCCTCGCCCGCACCCTCGAGGAGGTCGCGTGATGGCCCTCGTCGACCGCGAGAAGATGACCGACGCGACCGGCGCCGTCCACCTCTACCGGCCCGTCCCGAACAACACCCCGGGCGTCCCGCCGGAGTACCCACACCCCGACGCGATCCACCATGCGCGCACGTCCGGGCGAGGCCTGCACCCGTGCTTCCACCTCCGCCCCCTCGCCGAGGACCTCGCCTACTACGAGGAGCGCGGCGAGGAGCCGGACATGCCCGTCGACGGCGACCAGACCGCACGCTGGCGCGCCCTGCAGTGCTGGGACGACCAGATCGGCCGCCAGCCCGACAAGAAGAAGTTCACCGGCACTGAGCCGTGCGAGAACCCGGAGTGCCCGCACCCGAAGCCGCACTGCGCCGGCCAGTGGTTCAGCGACGACTGGCCCCGCTTCCGGGGCATCGCCCACGCCCTCTACCCGGGCGGCAGGGTGCCGTGGCCGCTCGGCTACCGAGGCCCCCGCATCTACAGCGGCGGCTGGGACCAGTGGCAGCCGTTCAAGGACTACACCCCCGAACCGGAGCCCGAGGCGGCGCCGCCGCCGGAGCCGGAGCGCACCCCCGAGGCTCCCGCGCAGACCCCCGTCCAGCTCGATCTCTTCGACGCCCTGGAGGACCTCTCATGAGCACCCCGACCCGCCCCACAGTCCTGGACTACCTCCTCCGCGCCGGCGACGCCTTCATCGCCGCCCTCGAGCTGTACGGCCCGGCGGCCACCGCGGCCAACGAGATCCGCGCCCAGCGCCTCGCCGCCTACGCCGACCGATGCGCCCTCCTCGCCGCCCGCACCGCCGGCCGCGACACCGCCCTGCTCGAGCACGCCGTCGAAGTGCGAGACATGGCCTCCCGCACCCAGATCCTCCTCGACGCGATCCACCGCACCCGCACTACTCAGGCGCCGCGCCGAGCGGCCTGATCCCGAGTCCATCGAAAGGAGCACCCTCATGGGTGCTCAGGACGACATGATCTTCTCGAACCCCCACGTCAACACCCACGACACCGCAGTCCTCTGCGATGACCGCTTTGGCCCGGCCCGCACTGCCTGACCGCTCTGGAAGGATGACAACGTGACTACACGGAACAGCCGCCGCACGGCGAACGGCCGACCGCAACCACAAGGAGGAGTGATGGCAGCAGGTCAGAACAACGGGGTGACCACTCCCACGCCCGCGCGCACTGCAACCCTGACCGAGCGACTGCTCGCCTTCCTTCTTTTCCTCGTCGCAGTGGCCCACGGCGTGCTCGTGATCGTTGTCCTGATGACACTGCTCTCGGCGGGATTCCAGGACCTGATCAGCGCTGCCCGGTCAGTGTGGCCCTTCCTGATCCTCTGGAGTGCGCTAGCGGGCGTGTACGGCTTCGCTGGCTGGACCGTGCTCTCGTTCCGTCGTCCAGCCGCCGATACGGAGTAGGTTCCTGGGCATGGCCCGCTCGCCCGCTCTCTCCCCCCTCAGCGGCGAGCGAGCGGGCTCCCTCGAAAAGCTGCGCGGACGGTGGCTGGGAAGCCTGGCCGGGCGACCGTCCGCGCATACGCGAAACTGAGAGGAATAGACAACATGAACGCGTCAAAGGGTCCTGCGCACGGTCGGCCGCTCTTCCATGGGGGCGTCCCGGGTCTCCAGGTTGGCGATAAAATCATCTCCGCCAAGAGCCAAGGGTTGCAGGATTCTTACCAATACCCGTCAGGCTCGATCTATGGTCCGAATTACGTTTACGTCACCACGGACGTTAACAGTGCCCGCCGTTACGCCACTAACTACCTGCATCCCAATGGCAGCCGGCCTCCCGGGGATGTTTATGAGGTGACCTCCCGTGGTGGCTTGCTGCCGGATCCTGACTACCCTCAGATCGGGCGAACGAGGGGGGTTTTCCTCAGGACCACCTCGCCTGTCGAGGTGACGCGGGTTGTCGAACGCGGTGTCACGCTAACCGGCTCTTCGGACATTCGGTGGGGGTGAGGCGCGCCGGGTGATGGTCGGCGGGTAGGGGTCGAGGCCCTGGAGGATCAGAAGCGCTAACTCCCTGATTCCGACCGAGGACCTCGACGTGCTTCACCCTACTTCGGGGTGCGCTGATTCGCGCCCTGCCACTTGCCCGTGCTCCCGCTGCGATCTGCTGCTCGGTCTCGACGGCGTCCATGTCGAGGCGGTCGAGCGTCTGGACGGGCTGCTGGTGGTGACGGTCTCGAGCCCCGCGGCGCCGGCCGGGTGCCCGTCGTGCGGGGTGCTCGCTGTCGGTCGTGGGCGCCGCCGTCGAGTGCTGAACGACGTGCCCGGTGCCGCGCGGGTTCGGATCGTGTGGCGGCAGCGCGTCTTCCGGTGCGACGATGCAGACTGTGCGCGAAAGACCTTCGTCGAGCAGATCCCGTCGCTGGTCGCTCACCGGGGGTCGATCACGAAGCGCACTATCGCCTGGGCTATCGGACAGCTACGAGGCGAGCACGCGACCATCGCTGGGCTCGCCCGTCAGCTCGGAACATCGTGGAAGACCGTGTGGCGCGCCGTCGAGCCCGAACTCGTGCGCCTCGCCGCGGACGAATCCCGGTTCGATGGCGTCACGACGCTCGGTGTCGACGAGCATGTCTGGCATCACGTCGATCCACGCAAGCGCGGTCCGAAGGAACTGACCGGGATGGTCGACCTCACCCGCGACGAGCACGGCCGGGTGCGTGCGCGGCTACTGGATCTCGTACCCGGCCGGTCCGGGAAGGCCTACGCGACTTGGCTCGGTGAGCGCGGCGACGCGTTCCGGAAAAACGTGGAGGTGGCGGCGTTGGATCCCTTCGCCGGATACAAGACCGCGATCAACGACAAGCTGGAAGACGCTGTCGCGGTGCTCGACGCGTTCCATGTCGTGAAACTCGGCACCGCCGCGGTCGACGAGGTCCGCCGCAGAGTGCAACACGACACGCTCGGCCACCGCGGACGCAAGGGAGAGCCGCTCTACGGGATCCAGACCATCCTGCGCGCCGGAGCGGAGAACCTCACCGACAAGCAGCGAGTTAGGCTGGCCGCGGCGATCGAGGCAGATCCTGCGCACGACGAGGTGTTCGTTGCGTGGCAGTGCGCGCAGCAACTGCGATCCGCCTACCACGCGAAGGATCTCGCCGAGGGCCGCCGAATCGCGGAGCGAGTCGCCGAGACATTCCACACCTGCCCGATCCCGGAGATCGCCCGCCTCGGTCGCACCCTGCGCCGGTGGCGGTCAGCGTTCCTCGCGTATTTCGCGACCGGGCGCGCGAACAACGGCGGCACCGAGGCGATCAACGGAATCATCGAGCTGCACCGGCGCCTCGCCCGCGGCTATCGCAACCGGCACAACTACCGCCTCTGTGAGTCTTGAACCGGCTGGTCCGGGACCGGCTGCCAGGATGGTGTCGGCCGCCTCGCTCGGCGTGTGACTCATACCGGCTATGTCCTCCTCGTGGAGTGTCTTCATTGCGGACATGTCCACGCTGAGCGGGTGGCCGGCGCCGTCCCGGCCCACTTGGCGACTTGATCAGAAGACTGCCCGATCCCGCGGGGTCGTGGCCCATCACAGAGCTGTCCCAGTGACTCCTTCCCGGTCCGGCACCGGCCTCAGCGACCGGTCCTGTTCCCAGATCAAGGAAGGAGCGTCGATCGCCATGGCCATCGTCGCGCATACCCATCCATTTGTCATCGGAGTCGACGCTCACGCGAAGACGCATACCCTGGCGATCCTCGCTGCACCGTTGGGAGAACTGGTCGACACTGCACAGTTCCCGACCACTCACGCGGGTCTTCAACGCGCAATCGACTGGGCCGGGCGGCGCACCGGCGCGGACCTGGACGTTTTGTGGGTCATCGAGGGGATCGGCTCCTACGGGGCGCGACTCGCGCAGACGGTCGCGCAGACCGGCTACCAGGTCGCTGAAGCACCCCGGATGAATGCGCGCACGAACCGAGGGGTGGGCAAGTCCGACCCGCTTGATGCCCGCCGAATCGCAGCAGCTGCGCTGCCGCTGGAGATCACGCACCTGAGGAACCCACGCGACGACGACGGTGAACGCGCCGCTCTGCGCGTGCTCGTCACCGCCCGAGAACACATGACCACCGAACGCACCGGCACCATCAACGCGCTCACCGCGCTGCTGCGGACTGTCAACCTCGGCATCGACGCCCGCCGACCACTGACCAGCACTCAGGTCACCGAGATCACCCGGTGGCGTGCCCGGGCCGAAACAGTCGCTGCCGCTACGGCCCGCGCCGAAGCCATCCGTCTCGCCAAACGAGTGACCGCCCTCAATGACGAACTCGCCGAGAACAGGTTACGAATGGAAGCGCTCGTTCATGCCACTCCAGCGGCGACACTGCTTGACGAGCCTGGCATCGGTGTCGTGACGGCCGCGATCACGATGACCGCCTGGTCACACGTCGGTCGGCTCCGCTCCGAGGCCGCGTTCGCGTCTCTCGCCGGTGTCAACCCCATCCCCGCCTCTTCCGGAAACACCGCCCGACACCGTCTCAACCGTGGCGGTGACAGGCGGCTGAACCGAGCCCTGCACATGGCCGTCGTCACCCGCATGCGCTGCGACCCCGCCACCCGCGCCTACGTCGAACGACGCCGCACCGAAGGCCGCACCAACAAGGAGATCCGCCGCTGCCTCAAGCGCTACCTCGCCCGACGGATCTATCGTCAACTGAACCGTGCCGTAACGCCGACTTGACACACATAGAAGAGTCCGCATGCTCCTCGCCGCCGGCGGCCTCACCCCATGACCCCCACCGAATGTCCGAAGAGCCGATTTTCCGATCAGGCTTGCTGTCAGCTGCACGCCACCGGTCCCCCAGCCTCGCGGCAGCGGTACTTCGCGAGAGGCAAAGGGCACTTGAAATCCAGGAATCGCAACTGCCTTGAGCATCACTCGACGAATCATTCGCTTGGTCTGCTCATCGATATAGCCAATGTTGTACTCAATTTTGGCCGAATTCATTGATCTACTTCCTGCTCGTCAGCGTGCTGTTCGCCGAACTCTTGTTGAAGCTTTCGAACAAGGTGCAGTTCAGCTTGGAAATCCACATAGTGCGGCAGCTTGAGGTGTTCAACGAACCCGGCCGCTTGCACACAGTCCGCGTGACTCAATACGAATTCCTCGTCCTGCGCGGGTGCATCCGACTGCTCGTCAAATTCATCAGCTCGAAGTGCCCGGTCGACCAGCGACATGGACATGGCCTTGCGCTCGGCACGACCGAACACCAATCCGTAGCCACGCGTGAACTGCGCCGGCTTATCGTGACTGCCCATGAACTGATTGACCATCTGGCATTCGGTGACCTCGATGCGCCCCAGCGGAACCGCGAATCCCAGCTCCGGGGCGTCGAATTCGACCATGACTTCCCCAACACGGATCTCCCCCGCGAACGGGTGCGTATTACCGAATCCCCGCTGCGTTGAATAGCCCAGCGCGAGCAAAAATCCCTCGTCGCCTCGTGCCAGTCCCTGCAGTCGCGCCGCGCGGGACATCGGGTATTCGGCGGGTTCGCGAGTGATGTCGGCCGGTTCCGGGTCACTCCAGGGTTCTTCGTGGTCGGGTTCCAGCAGTGCCGCCGAGCCGAGGATGTCAGTGATTCTGGGCTGGTCGACATGCGCAGTATCAGCGCCACCGTTTTCGATGCTGATGTCTGCCTCTGTCGGTTCGGTCAGCAGCCGGTGTGTGTAGTCGAACGTGGCACCGAGCTGCTGACCACCAGGAACGTCCTTAAACGTTGCCGAAATGCGCCGCTGCGGTGGCAGAGCAGACGTGTCAATCGGCTCGGAGTATCCAAATCTCGGCAAGGTCGTGCGATACGCCCGAACGAGCGTGATCGCCTCGACAACATCACCCTGACATTGAATAATGGCCCGGCCCGCGAGTTCACGGTCATAGAGGGAGCCCTCGTTCATGACTCGCGAGGTGAGTACCGGCAGCTGGCTGGCAATCGCATCCGCCTCGACCCGAGGTACTGCCGGATTGCCGCGACCTTCCTTGGCCAGGAGCGCATGCGCATTCGCGATTGCTTTCTCGCCGCCCTTAACAGCTACATACATTGGTTAGGCCTCCCGCTTGTGTTCTTGAATCGCCAGCGAAGTTGTTCGAGGCAGCGCCATGACACTGTGTTCATCAACAATGAGCAGGTCGACGCCTCGTGGGAAGAGCTGGTGATTTGCTGCCCAGTCCTCGAAGAATTCGGCATACGTTTCCGGCATGAGAAACTCAATCTCGCCATTAATGCCGGGGCCGGTGGCGCGACAATTGTGTGCGCCAGTCATCTCACGTGCATCGAGCACCAGGGTCGTTGACTCTTGGGGCGACAGGTCACTCCCGGTCCGCAACTCGTTGAGTGCAGGCATCGAATCAACGGTCGCGACCACAAAGTCAGCGTCGGCGAGCTCAGTGCAACGCTTGAGCCCGGTGTGGAAGAGCAGGTAGCCCATGGCCGACTCATCCTGTGCCAACACGGGATGGTGCCAGACCGCGGTATCGATATCGAACAGCGTGAGTTCCACGGCTGCCAGAGCCGAGCCCAGTGCGGCGGGGACGTCTTGTGGTCCCGTGATCGAGAATTTCCGCCCCGGGTACGAGAACGCGTTGAGAATCGCGCGAAACACCGCTTGTGAATCGCTCGATGGGTCCGAAAAGCCGGGCTGGGGAATGGTCGCCGCCTGAAACACTGCGTCACTCATCAGTTCTCCCTCGCAAACGTAAGAAAATCGACCTTGGTGCTTTGCGCATCCGCAAGTGCTGCTGCTTCGCGAAGTTCATGCGCATGCTGCAATGGGCGAATCACGGCCTGCTGCACCTTCTCGCGCAGCTGGGTGGTCGCGAGCATGCCGTCGAACACTGCGGAATACCAGGCGTGGTCGGGGTTGCTCCCCAACACGTAGGAGTGCCCGAATGCATCCTCATTCAGCGGCCCGCCGCTCAGGCGAACGGAGGCGCGCACCACGGTGGCCTCACCCAGGTTGAATCGGTCACCACCGGACCCAATTCGGCCGCGCACCATCACGATGCCAGATTCCGGGCCACGAATGCGTTCTACCTGGGGCTTCTCTTCCCAGGCTTCCCACGCAGCGCTCAGTTCCGACACCTCCGCGAGCGCAAGAACCGCCATCCACTGCTGCCGTTCAGCGATTGCGTCCGTCGAACTCATCGCACCAATCCTTCCAAGTCATCTATTCATCAAGACAACTCGACCGTAATCGAGACCGCGCGATTCATCTAGTAAACTAGACAAATACCAGTGAAACTTAGGGTGAACAATTGCCCCTGCAGCCCCAAAGAGAGACCACGTGACAAAAACCACGCCTCGAGCCACAAGCGGTTACTCAACCTGGCGACTCATTGCCGACGAGGTGCGCAGTGAAATCATTGACGGCTACCTGCAAACGGGCGCAAAGCTGCCCACCGAAGCCGAACTTGCCGAGCGCTTTCAGGTGCACCGCAACACCGTGCGCCAAGCAGTCGCCGCCCTCGTTTCTGAAGGACTGGTGGAGCGACGCCAGGGAAGCGGCACCTACGTGCTTCCTCACACCCTCCTGCTACACCGCATAGGCCTTCGCACCCGGTTGAGTGAAAGCGCACGGGATACAACAACGACATTCAATCGGCCACTCTCCGCGGAACTCGTGACCGACACCCCCGCCGAAGCGCACGATCGGCTGCAATTACAAGGACGCCCCGCACTCAAAATCGAAACGATTGGCCACACTGACGGCTCGGCCGTTGCTCGATCAACGGCCTGGTTCAACGCCGACCTGACCCCGGAGCTTGACGACCACTTACGCCACACGCGGTCAATCACCAAGGCCCTGCAAGCAATCGGCATCGATGACTATGTCCGCACCTGGAGCGCTGTCAGCGCTCGAACCGCAACCACCGAAGAAGCGCAAGACCTCAACATCCCAGCCGGCTCAATCGTGCTGGTGGTTCGCTCACTGAACTCCCTCACCGACGGCCGGCCACTGCAGTATTCAAACACCCGCTTCCGCGCCGACCAGGTCGAACTCGACATTGATTTCGACGCCTTCCCCAAGCGCTGACGACTCGACGGGAAAAATTAGTTCCGCAAGAGGCTGTTGCATGAATCCGGGGCGTGTCGCACGATTGGGTGCCTCAGTTTCGTGTCTTGACCTGGGATAATCGGGGTTGTGGGGTACAACTTCGTTGGTGTTGATCGTGATCAGCCGTTCTTGTTGCCGCCGTCGCTGACGGACTGGCTGCCACCGGATCATCTGGCGTGGTTCGTGCTGGACGCGGTTGCGGAGCTGGATCTGTCGGAGTTCGTGAAGGCGTATCGGGCGGATGGTCGCGGCGGCGCGGCACATGACCCGTCGATGATGGCCGGGCTGCTGCTGTATGCGTACTGCACCGGGGTGGTGTCGTCCCGCAAGATCGAGGCTGCCTGCCAGGTCGATGTCGCGTTCCGTGTCATCGCTGGCAACTTGGTCCCCGATCACACCACGATCGCGAGGTTCCGCGCGACCCATGCGGATGCGTTGGCGGGTCTGTTCACGCAGGTGCTGGCGATGTGCGCCGAGGCGGGGCTGGTCAAGGTCGGCACGATCGCGGTCGATGGGACGAAGATCTCCGTGTCCGCGTCGCTGGATGCGAACAGGACGCGTGAGGCGATCATGAAGCAGGTCGAGGAACTGATCGCCGCCGCCGAGGCTGCCGACGCCGGCGAGGATGAGGTGTTCGGGGCGGGGGTGCGCGGTGACGAGGTCCCCGCCGATCTCCGCGACCGCACCAGCCGCCGCGCCCGGCTCGCGGCAGCGAAAGCGCGACTTGACGCGGTCGACGCGGCCCGCCAAGCCGAGTACGACGCACACCTCGCCGAGCGCGCGGCGAAGGAGCAGGCGGCGGGGAAGAAGCTGCGGGGACGCAAACCCAAGCACCCGGCGGAGAAGGCACCGAAGACGAACCCGCCGAAAGTGAACACGACCGACCCAGAGTCACGGATGATGCCGATCCGGAACGGGTGGGTGCAGGGCTACAACGCGCAAGCGGTCGCGACCGAGTCGCAGATCATCATCGCGTGCGATGTCACCCAGGACACCGGCGACACCGCCCAGCTCACCCCGATGATCGCCGCCGCTAACCGAGAGCTAGACGCAGCCGGTGTCACCGAGCCCATCGGGGTCGTGCTCGGCGACGCCGGATACTGCACCGAAGCCGTCCTCGCCGGCCTGCCCGACGACGGGCCGGACTACTACCTCGCCGCACGCAACATGCGTCACGGGAAGCCCCGCGTCGGATCCCGCGGACGCCTGCCCGCGGGCGCGACGCTGATGGACAAGATGGACCGGAAGGTGTCCCGCAAGGCCGGACGGGTCCACTACGACAAACGCAAGTGGATCATCGAGCCTGTCTTCGGTCAGATCAAGACCGGCAGAGGAATCCGCTCTTTCACCCGCCGCGGCTTCGACGCCGCGGCAGCCGAGTGGAAGCTCATCGCCGCGACCCACAACCTCCGCAAGCTCCACCGCCACCTGCTCGCCACAGCCGCCGCCCCGATCACTGCGATCTGACCGGCCAACGCGGCGGAGCCAACGAGCTGACCGCGTCCAACACGCGTCCTCAACCAGCGCGCACGACGCTCATCGGCCCCTCGAGACCGCCGCCCGCTCGAGCGTCGGGACCGACGCCCCACTGACCACACCACCCCGCCACACATTCACGCGACAGCCTCCGCAAGTTAACTCTTTTTTGGAACCTTGTTCACTTTGGCGGCATAGCTTTCCCGCATGAACAAAAAAATGAACCTACGGGTACTGACACTGAACATTTGGCTCGCCCCCCGCGATCAGCAAAAGCGCGACGCGCTCCTACTTAAAGGCCTCGAAGAGCACGACGCCGACATTGTCTTCCTGCAGGAAGTCCTCCGCACCCCGGAGCGCGATGCCTTCCAGCTCGTAAAGGAAAACTCGAGCCTCCACTGGCACCACGCATCCGACTTCGCTGCCCACGCATCCGACTTCGCTGACTTCGAGTGGCCCCTCTGGGGAACCGCCGTTGGTACGCGCTGGGAACCCAAGAGCATTACCACCCACAAGCTTCCCGCAGCCGACGGACCCTATGTATGGGAAGCCGTGCTGTCACTGCCCATCGGCGTGGACATGCTCTTCCTCGGCCCGCGCCCGAGCTTCAATTTCACCGACGAGGCCGCTCGTGTGGAGCAGGCGCTGTTCGTCACTGAACTTGAAGAAAAGCGCCGTCAAGAGGCCCCCACGATTATTGCGGGCGACTTTGACGCCGCTCCCGACCAGGACTGCATGCGGTTCTACACCGGCAAATCAGCCATCAACGGCCGCAGCGCCGCCTTCCGCGACACCTGGGCAATTGCCGGAGACGGTGGCCCCGGCTACACCTGGACCACCGATAGCCCGTGGGTCGCCCGAAGCGTGACCGACGGTCAGGGAATTGTTCCGAACTACGTGGTGCAGGAACCCCACCACCGCCGCATCGATTATGTACTCGCCGGCTCGACGGTAAACCACCTCACGGTCGAGAGTGTCATCAACTCGAGCAAGGTTGTGTTCAACGAGTATCCGACGGCAAGCGACCACTACGGAGTCCTCGCCGAGATTGAACTGAACGCGCTGGACAAGCCGACGGCCTGGGCATAATTCGAACCAAAAGCTACGGCCCGGGTCCTCTCTCCTCCAGGAGGGCCCGGGCCGTGTTGTTGAACTATCAAATGATCAGTCGCGGAACATTTCCTCAGCCTGCGCAGCCCGCGCCGCTCCCTTGAGGGTGCGCTCGGGGTCGACCGCGACGACGTCGTGGCCGACTACGCCGCCACCGCCGAGAACCTGCGCGGCGAGTGGTCAGACGCGATGACCGCCGTCTTCGAACAGCGCGGCATCGAACTGACCGCGGGAATGGTCGAACTCATCACCGAGAGCCCCGCCGAGGTGCTCGAGGCGCTGCTCGAGCGCATCGACCGCGAGCACGGGTCGATCAGCGCCTACCTCCTCGCCCACGGACTCACCCCCACCGAGCTCGAGCGTCTCACCGCCGTGATCATCGACCCCGCCGCCACCGCGGTCTGATCGGAAGGAACACACACCATGTCGCACATCGCGAGCCAGCATCCCGCTCCCGAGCACTTCATCCTGCATGTCTCTGACACCCACTTCGTGGGCGACGGCGACCTGCTGCACGAGCGCATCGACAGTGACAAGAACCTCGCAGAGCTGTTCGACGGCTTCACCAAGGCCAACGCCCGCCCCGAAGCGATCGTGTTCACCGGCGACCTCGCCGACACCGGCCGCCCCGACGCCTACGAGCGCCTGCGGGCCATCGTCGAGCCCGCCGCCGAGAAGCTCGGTGCCCAGGTGATCTGGGTGATGGGCAATCACGACGAGCGCGTCGCGTTCCGCCGCGGCCTGCTCGACGAGGAGGCCGACCAGTCCGAGCCCGTCGACCGCGTCTACGACGTCAACGGTCTGCGCATCATCGCGCTCGACTCGACGGTGCCCGGGCAGCACCACGGCGAGATCAGCGACGAGCAGTTGGCGTGGCTGCGCCGCGAGCTCGAAGTCCCCGCGCCCGACGGCACCCTCATCGCGCTGCACCACCCGCCCGTGCCGAGCCCGATCGGGCTCGTCGCCCTGATCGAGCTGCGCGACCAGGAGCGCCTCGCCGAGGTCATCCGGGGCACCGACGTGCGCGGCATCCTGGGCGGTCACCTGCACTACTCGACCACCAGCACGTTCGCGGGCGTGCCCGTGTCGGTCGCGTCGGCGACCTGCTACACGCAGGACCTCGCCGTCGCCTACCCCGGTGCCCGCGGCCAGGACGGCGGCCAGTCCTACAACCTCGTGCACGTCTACGGCGACCGGGTGCTGCACTCCGTCGTGCCGATCGGGCAGTTCCCGACCGTCTGGAAGATGACTCCCGAGATGCTCGAGGCGTTCATGAACATGACCCCCGACGAGCAGCTCGCCGCCGTCAACGCGTCGGCGGGAGAGTAGTCAGCCCATGTTCGTCACCGTCTCCGCTCCCTCGGCCGCCGCTGCGCCGGCCGAGGGAGCGGGCGCGGCTCCGGCCGAGGCATCCGCGCCCGTCGTGCGCCGCTCGCGCTTTCGGCCCCAGAGCCTGCTGCCCTACCTGTATGTGCTGCCGGGCACCGCGTTCCTCATCCTCTGGACCTACAGTCCCCTCGCCCAGACGTTCGGCCTGTCGTTCTACGACTGGAACCTGCTGCCCACAAGCCCCAAGACGTTCGTCGGCGGGTCGAACTACGCCGAGGTGCTGGCGCTGCCCGAGCTGCACACCGCGCTGCTGAACACCGTCGTCTACATCGCCGCGTTCTTCGTCTTCTCGCTCGTGCTGCCGATCGCGATCGCCGTCATGTCACGGCAGGTGCGGGGGCGAATGCGCACCTTCTATCAGGCGCTGATCTTCGTGCCGTTCCTCATCACCCCCGTCGCCACCAGCGCCGTGTGGCGGTGGCTGTTCGCCGAGCAGGGGGCATTCGCCACCGTGCTCGCGCACTTCGGCGTCGACATGCCGAACGTCTTCCGCGACCCCGACCTCGCCATCTGGGCCGTCATCGTCATCGTCGGGTGGCAGATGCTGGGCTTCGGCGTGCTCGTGATCGCCGCCGGCTTCGCCGGCATCAGCCCCGAATACGGTCAAGCCGCCGCACTCGACGGTGCCGGCGCCGGCCGCATCTTCGGACGCATCACCTTGCCGCTGCTCTCACCGACCCTGGTCTTCCTGTCGCTCATGACGATCCTCCTCGCCGCGCAGTGGACCTACCCGATCATCGACCTGCTCACCCAGGGCGGGCCCACCAACTCAACCACGAACATCTACTACCTGCTGTACCAGTTCGGGTTCCAGAACTTCGACGTGGGCATCTCGTCGGCGGCCGGGGTGATCTTCTTCGTCGGGTTCGGCGTGATCGCACTCATCTTCCTCGAGCTGCAGGAGCGGCTCAGCTTCTACGACAACTAGGACCACCCATGTCATTCGTCACCGTCACCGGGCCGGCGCTCGCCGCCGACACCGTGCTGCACAAGGGCGCTCGCGTGCGGGCGGCTTCCGCTTCGGCGGAAGATGTCGCCGTGGCATCCCGCACCCGCCTCGGCACCATCGCCGGCCACGTCGTGCTGATCATGCTCGCGCTGTTCAGTGTCTTCCCCGTGTACTGGATGTTCGCCACCGCCTTCCGCGCCCCCGAGAACGCGCTCGACCAGACGCTGCTGCCCTGGCCGCTCAGCCTCGAGAACTTCGCCTACGTGTGGAACACCATCCCCATCGGCAACATGCTGTGGAACACCTTCGCGATGTCGATCATGCTCGCCGTGGCGCAGCTGCTCATCGCCGTGCTCGCCGCCTACGGGTTCGCCATGTGGGACTTCCGCGGGCGCAAGCTGCTCATGTTCCTCTTCATCGGGTCGTGGCTCGTGCCGTTCCAGGTCACGATGATCCCCAACTATGTGCTCGTGTCGCAGATGGGCCTGCTCGGCACCGTCGGGGGCGTCGTGATCCCCCAGCTCGCCGGAGCCTTCGCCGTGCTGCTCATGGTGCAGCACATGCGCGCCTTCCCCCGCGAGCTGATCGAAGCCGCACACCTCGACGGGCGCTCGAGCTGGGCCACGCTCTGGACCGTCGTCGTGCCCAACATGAAGCCGGCGCTCGCCGCGCTCGGGATCATGGCGTTCATCTCGGCGTGGAACGAATACCTCTGGCCGACGCTCATCATGCGCCAGGGCGATGCACTCATCCAGGTCGGCGTGCGCAGCTTCTTGAGCGCCGAGGGAAACAACTGGGGCGCGACGATGGCCGCCGCCGGGCTCGCCTGCGTGCCCGTGCTGCTCATCTACGTGTTCCTCCAGCGATACGTCGTCGACGCCTTCGTGCGATCAGGACTCAAGTGAGGCACCGTCCCTACGGCTGAACTGACCAAGCCACCCAAAGCAGCGACGTCTTGCACCGATCCCCTTGCGGGCGACGAACGCAAGCGGGAGGTCGCGGGCGATCTTCCGGGCGTCGTCAAGCGTGCCCCTACTCGTTGACTTCCCATGGCTGGCCGAAGCTGGCGCCGCGTACGACCGACCAAGCTTCTACCGCGCGCTCGCACGAGTCAATCGTCGCCCCACAGTCCCGTCACGTAGTAGTCCTCTGCGTCGGTGTAGATCGAATCGCCGACCCGCTCTTCAACGTTCGGGAGTCCGGCGAGCTCATCGGATGCGCCGTCGAGAACCAACTCATATACGGAGCACTGCAGAAGGACCGGGACTAGCGTCACCTCATGTACGGCGTACTCGTGCTCCGGAGCACCGTCGTCGTCGTATTCGACGTGCAGGCTTCCCTCGTCGCGCGCCCGGACGTGCGTTAGCCAGGGTCGTTGTCAAGGGGGGATGCAGACGACGGCTGTCAGCGCATTGTTGATCTGGAGGTACTGATGATCACCGCAGATCAACAAAGGCTGGTGTTCGAGCCGCTCGGCCAGGGCGCCTGGCGGCTGTGCGACGCCGGCATCGACGAAGCAAGCGCCGAGCGCTTGATCGCCTACGTGGAGCGCGCGGCGAGCGGCGGGTACGAGGCGATCTGGATGCGGCCGGGTCTGCGAGCCAGCCATCACGCGACGCGCGAAGACGTTCGACTGACTGCCATGGCGCAGCGGAGCGGGAAGGTCGCCTCGACGCGTTCGAAGCCGATCCCGATCCCGCATCTCACACCGCTGCAGTCCCCGCTAGCCCGAGGACTCCCCGGCGCCAACTGACGAGCCGCACCCATCGCAATGGCGCGGGCCTGCGACTGGGCTCGGGGTCGCGCTTCTGAGTTGAAGCCGCCGCCCACTGTTGTGGAGGCGCGGGCACTCGCATTGAACCGATCGCACGGCACCGCGTTAGACCAACACAGCTGTCCGGTTGGCTGTCGGCTCGGGCATCAGGTACATGCCCTCACCCCATGACCCCCACCGAATGTCCGAAGAGCCCGCTAACCGAAGAAGAGAAGTGGCGCTTCGATGCGCGACATTTCCATTGGGCACTCGATGACGGACCCGTGTATGACGACGATGGGCATCTTCAGATGTCAAAAAACATGGCCAAGCGCGGAGTTCCTCCGGAGTGGCTAGCTATCATCCGTCCCTGGTATGACGGCCGGAAGCTCCGGGAAAACGGCCAGTTCGTTGCAGACACCGACGAGCAGCTCGCGGCGGCCTTCTTCGATGCGATCCCACAACTGGATACGGGGCACCCCGTGGAGCGGCGTCGACTCTTTTACTTCTTCCCTTCGAAGCTCGTGTGCGCCGAGTGTGGAGAAGTATTCGGTTCCGATCAAGTGAGCGCTGCAATCCACCAGCTCGGAGAGAGGGAGGTGGGCGCTATGAGTGCACTCATGGGAAAGGGGCCTCTCTACCCAACCTTCGTCGTTGATGCTGCACGTCGACTGCACCCCGAGCGCTGGACCTGGTTCACCCCGCGATGATCCGGCACGCTCGATCGCTTCCCCGGGTGACGGTCGGTCATAGGTGTGACTTTGTCCGCTAGATGGCGGCGTTTCTCAGACGCTCTGTGGCGGCACGTCGCCGTGGTCGATGGTCGCTGGGGCTCGTGAATCGCCCCGGGTTTGTTAGAGGCTCGCAAGTGCCGCGTCGGCGGGTGCCGGTGCGGGGTGGTTGTGATGGTAGGTGTCCTCGAGCTCGACGGGCGGGATCATGCCGATCTCGCCGTGAAGTCGCCGGTGATTGAACCAGTCGGTGTATTCCGCGGTCGCGATCTCGAGGTCGTCGATGTTCTTCCAGGGCCCGCGGTTGCGGACCAGTTCAGCCTTGAACAGCGAGTTGAAGGCCTCGGCCAGGGCATTGACGCTCCTATAGTTGTCAACCCGCGATTTCGCCGGTGCGGGGGTTGACCTTGATGAGTTGGTAGACCTCGCGGATGACGTAGCGCTTCAGGCAGCGGATGATGTCGCGCTTGCTCTTGCCTTCGGCGGTCCGACGGGCGACGTAGGCGATGGTCGGCTCATGGAACCTCATCCGGACGATCACGGTGCGGTAGATCGCGGCGTTCAGCTGCCGATGGCCGCCGTGGTTGATGCGATGTCGACCGCTGGTCATCCCGGAACCGGTCGGGACTGGGCTGATACCGGCGAGCTTCGCGAATGCGGCTTCGGAGTGGATCCGCTCGGGGTTGTCGCCAGCGACGATCAGGATCTCGGCTGCGGTATCGACGCCGATGCCGAACTGCTCCAGCAGCTGGGGTGCGGTGCGAATGACGAGCGCCTCGATCGACGCCCTTAGTTCCTTGGCTTCGCTGTCCAGGTGCTGCCATCTGCGGGCCAGTGACCGCAGCGCATGGCGGAGAGAGTCTGCGGGCGTCTCGAGGTTGCGAGGGCGCAGCGCTGCGAGGTGTCGGGCGAGCTTGATCGGCGTCATCCGGTTCGTCTCCCGGCGCAGCGTGTCGTCGGCGTGGACGAGCATCGCCTTCATCGAGATCATCGCGGCGGAGCGGTCGGTCACGGCTGAATCGTGCGCGATCTTGAGCTGCCTGATCATCTCGACGCTGCTGTCCGCGGTCTTCGGAATGACCGTCGCGAACCCCGCGAGCACGGAGCGGGCGGCGTTCTCCGCGTCGAGGGTGTCGGATTTCCCGTTCAGGCGCCGCTGGCGGCGATCAGGGCGTCCTGCTTCGACGACCTTGTGTCCGTGGCGGCGCAGGAACGATGTCAACGTCGCACCATAGGAACCGGTGCCCTCGATGCCGAACGCAAGGACCTTGCCGAACGAGTCCGCCCGGGACTGATGCGCGATCAGGTGTCAGCTGGGGTTAGGCCGCCAGGCTGACGGTCGGGTTCATGATGGTCTCGTATTCGATGGGGGTCAATCGGCCCAGGCGGGCCTGGCGACGGCGTCGGTGGTAGGTCCGCTCGATCCAGGTGATGATCGCGATGCGGAGCTCTTCTCGGGTCCTCCAGCGCTTGCGATCCAGGACGTTCTTCTGGAGGAGTGCGAAGAAGGATTCCATGGCGGCGTTGTCGCCGGC
Organism: Brachybacterium horti; assembly: GCF_054777615.1. Taxonomy (NCBI): domain Bacteria; kingdom Bacillati; phylum Actinomycetota; class Actinomycetes; order Micrococcales; family Dermabacteraceae; genus Brachybacterium; species Brachybacterium horti. The sequence continues at coordinate 118,136 of NZ_BAAHAM010000005.1, read as the reverse complement.
GGCGCCGACTTTCCCCATCGATCCGATGAGGTGGTGACGGTTCAGGGCGTGCACGAACGAGCGTGCTCGGAATTGGGATCCTCGGTCCGAGTGCACGATGCAGCCGGCCACGTCACGACGCCGGATCACGGCGTTGTCCAGGGCGTTCACCGCGAGGCGCGCCTTCATCCGGTCGCTGATCGAGTAGCCGACGATCCGCCCGGAGAACACGTCCTTGATCGCGCAGAGGTAGAGCTTCCCCTCGTCGGTCCAATGCTCCGTAATGTCGGTCAGCCATAGTTCGTTGACATCATCGGCGGTGAAGTCGCGCTGCACGAGATCGTCATGGACCGGCGGTCCGGGTCGTTTCCCGTTCGTCCCCCGCTTCTTGCCGAAGGCTGACCACCACTGGTTATCTCGGCAGATCCGCCACGCGGTCCGCTCACACATGCGCTGGCCAGCCGCTTCCGCTTCGCCGGCGAGGAACCGGTAACCGAACTCGGGGTCGTCACGGTGGGCGTCGAACAGGGCGTTCGCCCGGTGGGCCTCGGTAAGCTCGGACTCGGTGACCTGCTGTTTCCGCCAGCGGTAGTAGGGCTGGCGGGAGAGCTTCAGGACCCGCAGGGACACCGCGACAGGGATCCCGTCAGCGGCGAGCTCGCTCACGAGCGGGTAAAGCCTTTTCCCGGCAGGTTCGCCTGCGAGAGATAGGCAGCCGCGCGACGCAGGACCTCGTTCTCCTGCTCCAGCAGCCGATTCCGGCGACGCAGATCCCGCAGCTCGGAGGACTCCTCCCGGGTCGTGCCGGGCCGGGCACCGTCCTCGACATCTGCTTGACGCATCCAGTTCGTCAAGCACGACTCCGAGATCCCGAAGTCCTTCGCGATCTGGGAGAGCTTCTGGCCAGGTTCACGGTTCCTCGCGACACGGACGACGTCGTCGCGGAACTCCCGGGGGTAAGGAGCGGGCATGATGCACATCCTTCCCTGCGACGCTGCTCAGCGCCACAGATCATGTGACACCTACCCGCGCATCAGTCCCATCGTCGGTGGTTTCGCCCTTGAGCGGGCGCCGGTATGCGGAGCGTGAGAGCCCGGCCAGGCGGCACGCCATCCGTTCGCTCACCTGCAGTGTCCTGAGCAGGTGCGAGACGGCGGCGCGACGTCTGCCCGGGCCTAGAAGTTTCCCTCAGCCAACTCCTTCAGCGCCGCCTTCTCCAGCTCCGCTTCGGCGAGTAGCCGCTTGAGGGTGGCGTTCTGCTTCTCCAGCTCCTTCAGGCGCTTCGCGTCGTCGGCCTTGAGCCCGCCGAACTGGTTCCGCCACCGGTAGTACGTCTGCTCGGACACGCCGAGCTCCCGACACACCGCGGCGACATCCTGCCCGTCGGCGAGCATCCTGTCAGCCTGCCCGAGCTTGCGGACGACCTGCTCCGGGGTGTGACGCTTCCTGCTGTTCGACATGATCTGACCAGTCTCCCTGCCCGCGACTCCGGGCGACAGGACGACTCTCAGAACCACCGGACCTACGAAACGGGGTCAGCCCAGCGTCACCGCTTAAGACTCACCCAGCCGGGAGCGAAACCTCTTGATCAACACGGCCTAGGCTCGCGATGTGATTCCCGACGACCTCGCCTCTCCGCGGGACCTGATCTCGCGTTCACTTCGCGACGACATCCTCAGCGGGCAGATGGAGCCCGGCCATCGCCTCATCGAGGCGAACATCGCCGAGCGATTCGGTGTCTCCCGCGTTCCAGTGCGCGAAGCACTGTCGCAACTCCAGAGCGAGGGCTTCGTTGAGCTGGTTCGCTACCGAGGCGCCACTGTCTCCGGCGCCTCCCGCGCAGACGCACTGGAACTGATGCAGGTTCGATGCGGGCTCGAAGTGCTAAGCGCCCAGCTTGCGGCGCAGCGTCATGGGGGCGACGTCGCCGACGCGCTCTCCGCGATCGTCGATCGCGCCCGGCAGGCCCGCAGCACGGATGCTATGAATGCCGTTCCACCGCTGGTCTTCGAATTTCACGAGCTCGTCGCGACAGCATCCGGGAACCGCCAACTGGCGGAGATGCTGGATCGCGCCCTGCGCCGGGTGTCGTGGGTGTTCGATCGCCACCTCGAGGCGCGTGCGGACGCCGAATGGGACGACCACGCCGCCATCGCGCACGCGATCCTTAACGGCTCCCCCGTGCAGGCCGGCTACCTCATGAGCGAACACATTGCGAAGGACGAACTCCTCATTCGAGAACTTCACGCAGGCTAGTTGTATACGATCGAGCGCGCCGAAGGTGGTTTCTCTCGGCTCTAACACGGTTGATACGTGCACGAAACGTCGCTGTCACGCAGGTCGTATACAAAATGACCGCGACGTCACGTCGCGTGCCTCCCGGACGGGGGGCCTCCCACATCCCACCTGGAGACGAGCCATGTCTACGAACGTGCCCACGACCGACGTCCCCCCGCCCCGAACCCGCCTGCCCTGGTGGAGAGCGATGCTGTTCGGTCTGCAGCACGTGATCGTGATGTACACCGGCTGCGTCGCGGTTCCCCTGGTCTTCGGAGCAGCGATGGGACTGGATCAGAGAACAATCGGCATCCTGGTCAACGCCGACCTGCTCGTCGCCGGGGTCATCACGATCATCCAGGCGCTCGGGATCAAGAAGATTCTCGGGGCGCGTCTGCCCGTCGTCGCGGGTGCGTCCTTCACCGCCGTCACTCCCATGATCCTGATTGGGGAGCAGTACGGGCTCTCCGCGGTGTACGGAGCCATGATCGCAGCGGGCGTCTTCGGGGTGCTCGTCGCTGTCCCGTTCTCACGGCTGCTGCGCTTCTTCCCGCCCGTTGTCCGAGGAGCGGCCGTCACCATGATTGGCCTCTCACTTATCGGCAAGGCCGTCTCGATGATCTTCGACGACGGCCCTGCCGACGGGCAGCAGCTCGCCCTGGCCGGCGGCATCATCCTGGTTATCCTCGCCCTGATGCGCTACGGACGCGGGTTCTTGTCGCAGGCCGCGGTGCTCATCGCGCTCGTCGCGGGCACCCTTGCCGCCATGGCGTTGCAGCTCACGGACTTCTCCGCCGTCGGGGACGCGGCGTGGTTCGGACTCCCCCAGCCGTTCCTGTTCGGCGCGCCCACCTTCCCGATCGCGGGAATCATCTCGATGTGCATCGTCATGCTGGTGATCTTCACCGAGACCACGGCCTATCTCCTCTCCATCGGGGAGACCATCGGGAAGCCCCCGACCCAGGGTCAGCTCTCCCGCGGACTCGCGGCCGACGGCGTGTCCGCCGTCCTCGCCGGGTTGTTTACCTCCTTTCCGGACACCGTCTTCGCTCAGAACGTCGGCCTCGTGCGGATGACCGGCATCACCTCCCGCAATGTCGTGGCCATCGCGGGAGGGATCCTGATCGCTCTCGGCCTGGTGCCGAAGATGGGTGAACTCGTGGCGAGTCTGCCCGGCGTTGCCATCGGGGCGGTGAGCCTGGTGATGTTCGCGACCGTCGCGGGCGTCGGCATCAGCACCCTCGCGAAGGTGGACTTCGGCGACCTCAGCAACTTCCTCATCACTTCGATCGCGCTCGGGATCGGCATGATCCCTGTCGTGGCGCCCCAGGTCTACGCGGATTTCCCTGCGGAGGTCCGAATCATCTTCGGCGGCGCGATCAGCAGCACCGTCATCGTTGCGTTCACCTTGAACCTGGTGTTCAATCATGTTCGCCGCCCCCAGAAGAAAGCGAAGACTCCCGCGTGAGCAGCACCGCACTTTATACCGTGCCCACCGCAGGCCCTGACGATGTCGCAGCACTGAAGGCCTTGGACGGGCACTCCGCGTCCGACATCCTCGCCGTGATTGGCAAGACCGAGGGGAACGGCTGCGTCAACGACTTCAGTCGCACTCTCTCCGCCGCCGTCTGGCATCCGCTGCTCGAAGACTCCGCCATCACGGTCTTCTCAGGCGGCGCCGAGGGCGTCATTAGCCCGCATGTGAATATTTTCGTCCGCGACGAGCGTCAGTACAGCGGGCACCCGCGCGGTCTGGTCACTGCGGTCGGGCGTACGCGCGTCATCGGCCCTGAGGAGATCGGGCGGCCGGCGCAGGTGGACGCGGTCCATGAGACCGTGGTAGCCCTGCTCACCGAGCTGGGCGTGGGACCGGACGACGTGCATCTGGTGTTGATTAAGTGTCCGTTGCTGTCCTCCGATGCGATTGCGGGGGTGCACCGTCGGGGCCTGCGACCGGTCACCACCGACACATATGAGTCCATGAGCCGTTCCCGGGCGGCGAGTGCACTGGGGATAGCCATGGCGCTGAAGGAATGCGACCGGGACCGCGCCCTCCTCGCACTGGAGGGACGCGACGACGTGTGGTCCGCTCGCGCGTCGGCGAGCTCAGGGGCAGAACTCGACGATTGTCACATCCTCGTCGTAGCCGAAAGCGACGCCGCCGCTAACCCGCTGCGGGCAGCGCACACGGCGATGCGTGACGCGCTCGACATTCAAGCCCTCACCGAGGTCTTCGATCGGATCGCCGCCGAGGGCGGCACCGTCCGGCAGATCTTCGCGAAGGCCGAAGCCGACCCGTCGGGCGCGATCCGGGGGTACCGGCACACGATGCTCACCGACTCCGACGTCAACGCCACGCGGCATGCCCGCGCGGCCGTGGGCGGCCTCATCGCGGCCCTCCATGGAAACGGTGCCGTGTACGTCTCCGGCGGCGCCGAACATCAAGGCCCCTCCGGAGGCGGCAGCGTGACCGTCATCTACGACGTCCCCGCTACAGCAAACGCCACAGGAGAAGCATCCCGATGATCTACTCGACCGTGAACGCGAACCCCTACGCGTGGCCCTACGACGGCAGCATCGACCCCGCCCACACTGCTCTAATCCTTATCGACTGGCAGATCGACTTTTGCGGCCCTGGCGGCTACGTCGACAGCATGGGTTACGACCTCAGCCTCACGCGCTCAGGGCTGGAGCCGACCGCGCGCGTGCTGGCTGCGGCAAGAGACACCGGCATGACCGTCATCCACACCAGGGAGGGCCACCGACCCGACCTCGCCGACCTCCCGCCTAACAAGCGCTGGCGATCCGCCAGCGCCGGGGCGGAGATCGGCAGCGTCGGACCATGCGGACGAATCCTGGTGCGAGGTGAGCCGGGATGGGAGATCGTTCCGGAAGTGGCGCCTCGCGAGGGTGAGCCGATCATTGACAAGCCGGGCAAAGGCGCGTTCTACGCCACGGACCTCGACCTGTTGCTGCGGACGCGGGGGATTACTCATCTGATCCTCACGGGTATCACCACCGACGTCTGCGTGCACACCACGATGCGTGAGGCGAACGACCGCGGATACGAATGCCTGATCCTTTCGGACTGCACGGGCGCCACCGATCGGAAACACCACGAGGCCGCGCTCAGCATGGTCACCATGCAGGGAGGGGTCTTCGGCGCCACCGCCCACTCGGACGACCTCCTCGCCGCTTTGGGCACGACAGTGCCCGCGGCGGCCGGGCCTCGAGCGCGCACCGAATGAAGTTTGTCCTGATCCACGGCGCCGCCACCGACTCGCGCGTCTGGGATGAGCCCGCTCGTGCGCTGCGAGCCGCGGGAAACGACGTGCTGGCCCCCGACCGACCGCAGTCCGGCGACCTGGACACCGAAGTGGCGTTCCTTGCTCCGATGTGCGTGGATGCGATGGTCGTCGGCGTCAGCGGAGGCGCCACGCTCGGGCTGGAGGTCGCCGCCCGCGGAATCCGGCTCCGCGGAGCGCTGCTTCACGAGCCGGCCGCCGGCTCGTTGGCGCCCGGGCTCCTGAGCCATGTGGCCGAAGGACTCGAACGAGACGGGGTGCGCGGCTTCGGCAAAGCGCTCTACGGCGACGGGTGGAACACGTCTTTCACGCGCGCGACCGAAGCGACCGTGCGTCGGGAGTTCGCGATGTTCGGCGCCTTCGAGCCCGCACCGCTGTCGGTTGCGCCCCAATCCATCTCGATCACGGTCGGGTCGGCGTCACCCCCCTCCAGGTTCGCATCGACGCAAGCGCTCGCGGCGTTCCTCGGGGCCCGGTGGAGCGTGCTCGACGGCACGGGTCACGCCGCCCACCTGGACAACGCGCTCACCCCCGCCGCGATCGAACGGCTGACCGGGTCGGCCTCGGAACCTCTCTCCCACCAACCATCCCAATGATCAGCTGAGGACTTCTCCCCATCATGAGCTTCACCCCGCCCACTCCAATCGACGCGGCCCTTCCGCTGACAGAGCGCATCCGTCGCGCATACGAGCGCATCGCGGATGTCGACAGACCCGAGGTGTGGATCACTCTCCGAACGCAGCAGGATGCCCTCGCCGACGCACTCGAGATCGACAGGCGGTACGAGGCGGGCGAGCAACTGCCCCTGCGAGGCGTGTTGGTGGCCGTCAAGGACAACATCGACGTCGCCGGCCTGCCCACCACCGCCGGCTGCCCGGAGTATGCGCGCGTGGCTGAGCGTTCCGCGGTGGCGGTACAACGGCTGACGGCGGCGGGCGCGATCATCCTGGGGAAGACCAACCTCGACCAGTTCGCCACGGGACTCGTCGGCACGCGGAGTCCGTATGGCGCCGTCCGCTGCGCGTGGGACTCGGAGCGGGTGTCCGGAGGGTCGAGTTCCGGTTCGGCGACCGCTGTGGCGCTCGGGATAGCGGACATCGCACTGGGTACGGACACCGCCGGTTCGGGTCGCGTTCCGGCCGCACTCAACGGGCTGGTGGGCATCAAGCCCACGCTCGGGCTGATTCCCGCGGCGGGCGTCGTGCCGGCGTGCGTCGACTATGACGCGGTCACCGTCTTCGGTCACGACCTCGAGCTGGCAGCGCGGGCCGTCGCGATCATGGCAGGCGGCTCGGAAGAGGACCCTCGAAGCCGAGTGGCCCCGTCGGACGTCCCACTTTCCGCCGGGCTGGCCCCTCGACTTGCGATTCCGCGAGATGAGGACCTCGCGCAACTCGCACCCGAATACGCCGAGGCCTTCGCCAGGACGGTAGCTGGCCTCGTCGATTCCGGCCTCTCGCTCGAAGCGGTGGACATATCCCCGCTGCTCAATGCCGCGACCCTGCTGTACGACGGGGCCATCGTCGCCCAGCGCTATGCCGCCGTCGGCGAGTTCCTCGAGACACGGCCGGCCGGGGCCGACCCCACCGTGGCCGGTATCGTGCTTGCCGCTCGGAAGCCGTCAGCGCACGCGTACGTCGATGACCTGGACGCCCTCGCCGAAGCGAAGTCGTACGCCCGTCGCCTCATGGCGTCCTTCGACGCACTCCTGCTCCCCACGACGACAGAGCACCCGACCATCGCCGCGGTGCAAGCCGAGCCGGTGGACATCAACCGCCGGATGGGCACCTTCACCAACTTCTGCAACCTGTTGGACATGGCAGCGGTGGCGGTTCCCGGCCAACCCACCGCCACGGGCCATCCGTTCGGCGTGATGGTCGTCACGGTGGCGTTCCATGACGAGGTCGCACTCGAGATCGCCGGGCGGATCTGCGGGGCGCCCAGCTCGTCGGGCATCATCAGCGGCCACGAACTGTTCGTTGTCGGGGCGCACCTGCGCGGCGAACCACTTTACGAGCAGCTCACCCGTCGCGGGGCGCGGTACGTCGGCGAGGTGACGACGTCAGATGCGTATCGTCTCGTCGTCCTGGACACCGTGCCGCTCAAGCCCGGGCTGGTCCGGCATGGAGACGGCGCGGGCGCACCGATCGCCGGGGAGCTCTACGAGCTCTCTGCCTCGCACCTGGCCACGCTTCTCGCTGAACTCCCCTACCCGATGGCGCTCGGCGCCGTGGAGCTGGCCGACGGTCGCACGGTGACGGGGTTCTCCTGCGCATTGGAAGCGGCGGTCGCCGGGACCGATATCACCGAGTACGGCGGGTGGAAGGCGTATCTGGCTCACGCGGCCGACGTGCAGTCGGGGCAATGAGGCAGGTCTGTCGCTCTTTCGCCGACGAACCTGGTCACTTCACGGCGGTCCTCACGCGTGCTCAGTCCGTCGCGGTCGAGGATGGGACTGATGCGCCATCAGGTGTCACATGATCTGTGGCGCTGAGGAGCGTTGCAGGGAAGGATGTGCACCATGCCCGCCCCTTACCCCCAGGAGTTCCGTGACGACGTCGTCCGCGTCGCGAGGAACCGCGAACCTGGCCAGAAGCTCTCCGTGATCGCGAAGGACTTCGGGATCTCCGAGTCCTGCCTGACGAACTGGATGCGCCAAGCGGACGTCGAGGACGGCAACCGGCCTGGGAAGACCCGTGAGGATTCCACCGAGCTGCGCGAGCTCCGACGCCGGAACCGGCTGCTGGAGCAGGAGAACGAGGTGCTCCGCCGTGCTGCTGCATACCTGTCCCAGGCGAATCTGCCGGGAAAATCCTCTACCCGCTCGTGAGCGAGCTCGCCGCCGACGGGATCCCCGTTGCGGTGTCCTTGCGGGTCCTGAAGCTCTCCCGCCAGCCCTACTACCGCTGGCGCAAACAGCAGGTCACCGAGGCCGAGCTGGTCGAGGCCTATCGAGCCAACGCGCTATTGGACGCTCACCGCGACGACCCGGAGTTCGGGTACCGATTCCTCGCCGGCGAAGCCGCTGAGGCTGGTGAGGTCATGTGCGAGCGGACCGCGTGGCGGATCTGCCACGACAACCAGTGGTGGTCCGTTTTCGGGAAGAAGCGCGCCAAGAACGGGAAACGTCCGGGACCGCCTGTCCACGATGACCTCGTCCAGAGGGACTTCACTGCCGATGACGTCAACGAGCTGTGGCTGACCGACATTACCGAGCACTGGACTGATGAGGGCAAGCTCTACCTCTGCGCGATCAAGGACGCCTTCTCCGGCCGGATCGTCGGCTACTCCATGAGTGACCGGATGAAGGCCCGCTTGGCGGTGAACGCCCTGGCCAACGCGGCAACCCGGCGCGGCGACGTTGCTGGCTGCATTGTTCACTCAGACCGCGGGTCGCAGTTTCGATCCCGGAAGTTCGTCCACGCCCTGAACCAGCATCACCTCATCGGATCCATGGGCCAAGTCGGTGCTGCCGGTGATAACGCGGCGATGGAATCCTTCTTCGCGCTACTCCAGAAGAACGTCCTGGACCGGCGCCGTTGGCGCACCCGTGAGGAACTCCGGATCGCGATCATTACCTGGATCGAACGGACCTACCACCGCCGCCGGCGTCAGGCCCGCCTGGGCCGATTGACCCCCATCGAATACGAGACCATCATGAACCCGACCGTCACCCTGGCGGCCTAAACCAAGCTGACACCTGATCGTGCATCAGTCCCCATCATGGGAAACGCAAGCCGCCCCACCGGAGCAATCGCCCGAGTCCTGAGCGCCAACGCTCTGCTGGAAGCCGGACGCAAGCACTACGTCGAGGAATACCCCAACGCCAACCCCGCCAACCTCGAACACGGCCCGACCCCACACATGCTGATCGCCGTTGATCGCGGAGTCGGCGCGGTCGTCAACCGCGAAGGCGTGGGAGACCGGTTCAACCACGAAACCGAAACCGTCGACGTCTATTTCAGCAACGGTTACAGCGTGTTCCCCCTCGCGCTCACCCTTGACGAAATCGGATACGCCGCCACCGATGAACTCATCGACCTGGCAGAGGGAATCCGCTCGTTCGGCGCACGCCTCGACTCCAACCACCACACCTGGTACAGGGCATACGACCACGAACACACCCCACAAGCCGCCTGATCGGCTCGTGCCCCGGCTCCCTTTCGGGGGTCGGGGTTTGTGCTCGCCGGCGGGGCTCACCCTATGCAGCAAGAAAGGCCGCTCCGTTGGGAGCGGCCTTCTTGTTTTCGTCAGGGGGCCGACACTCGTTTGCCGACCGGACGCCCATCGGGTTCGGTCCCGAACCGGCGGACGTAAACCTCGCGGAGTTCCTGGAGTTGGTCGCGCTCCCGCTCGCTGATCGGCTCGGCCCCCGCGAGCGGCCGAATACCCCTCTCTCGTCAGGTAGCCCCACGCCCGAATATGCCTCCGCCTGCTGAGCTCGGGCGGCGGCAACGACGTCGGTCAGCCCCTACTCCTAGCGCATCGCGATGCCGAGGCCGCGAAGTCGTCGCGCGACCCGGAAGAGCAGATCGTCCTGACCGCGGCCGGCAACTAGCTGCACCCCGATCTGACGACCGTCGGGGTGCGCGGCAACGGGGACGCTCATCGCCGGCTGCCCGGTTGCGTTGACCCAAGTCGCATACGCGCCGGGAAGCTCACCGGCCGACACGGCGTCGGCCGCGGGGGCGAGCTGCGGAGTCGTGGGAGTAATGAGTAGGTCCAGGTCACCCCACGCGCGGGCCGCATCCGAGCGTATGCGCCCCAGCTCTTCCCACGCCTCGAACTGCTGGGTCGCCGATACTCGAGCGCCCGCCTGCTCGATGGCCTGGACGTGTTCGGTCAGATCGCCTGAGCCCCCACCGGCGCGGCGCCGCGCGACAACGGCATGGACGCCCACGGAGGCGAGAGCCCACCAAGTACCGTGCACGCGGCGCGCGTCTGCGACCCGCCGCGAGCCCACGAGCTCGAAGCCGTTCTCAGCGTCGAGCGCAGCCACGACCTCGCCCACGCGCTGCGCCGCGACAGGATCGGTGGTCACACCCGGCTCCTCCGCGCACCATCCGAAACGGATGGTCGCCGGAGACGCTGCGGCAGGAACGAGCGACGACGACGGGTCGCGCCGGTCGTGTCCGCGAAGGATCCCGAACGCCAGCTGCAGAAACTCGAGGTCGCCCGCGATCGCGCCCACGACTTGGAAGTCGGCTGCCAGGGCGGGAAAGCCCGCGCCACGGGCGATCGCGCCCGTGCTCGGCTTGAGCCCGTACAGCCCGGTGAAGGCTGCCGGCACACGGGAGGACCCACCGCCGTCGGTCGAGATCGCGAGCGGCACGATTCCTGCGGCGACCGCGGCCGCCGAGCCGCCGCTCGACCCGCCCGGCGACAGACGCAGATCTCGTGGATTGCGCGTCAGTCCGCCGACACGATTGTCGGTGACGAAGCCCATCGCGAGTTCCGCGGTGTTCGTCTTGCCGAGCACCACAGCCCCCGCCTGGCGCACCCGTTCGACCGGGATGTCGTCTTCCGCAGGGATGTGCGAACGCCACAGCTCGCTCCCCCAAGTCGCCGGCCGGCCGGCGACGAACAAGTTGTCTTTCACGCCGACGGGGAGGCCGTCAGCATCACTGCGCGCGAGGCCTCTCTCGCGTCGCGCGTCAGCTGCCCGCGCCGCCTCTATCGCCCCCTCCGCATCAATGTCGCAGAAGGCGTTGACCGTCGAAGCGGAGGAGCGTGCCGCGTCGACAGCATCCATCGTCACCTGTTCGCAGGAGAGAATGCCCTCCCCCACGGCGCGTACCGTCTCGGCCCACTGGCGGATGATCCGGGCTTGCTGGGGCCCACGGGCTTCCGATGTAACAGACATGAAACACTCCAAGCGACTCGATGTAACGTCGTGATCTGTAATCTGTGATCACACTACCCCGGAGGCCCCCATGAGCCATGACGGTCCCATCGAACTGACCAACGCCAGCACCGCGGTCTACAACGGGCTGCGGACAATGATCTTTCGCGGCACGCTTAAGCCCGGCCAGGTCATCACCCTCCGCTCGGTGGGCGCGCAACTGGGTGTCAGCACGACGCCGATCCGTGAGGCGCTGCGCATGCTGCAGGCCGACGGCATGGTCAAGTACGACCGCAGGGCGATTACAGTGGCCGCGCTCAGCCCCGAAGAGGTCGCCGAACTGTTCGAGATCCGGCTGCGGCTCGAGCAACTCGCAGCGGAGCGCGCCATCAGCCGCGTGACCGACGACGACCTGGCCGACATCGAAGACATCCTCGAGAGGCTCGACGAGGCGTCGTACGACCAGGACCGCTGGCGGATGTTGAATCAAGACTTCCATCGTCGCTTCTACGACTGCGCCGACAGCGCGCATCTCTCCGAGTTCATCGGGAGGATCTGGGCGAGTCTCGAGCCCTACATGGCCATCTACGCCTCGGCCTTCGACGACTTCACCCACTCGAGCGTCGAGCACCACGCGATCTACGACGCCATCAAGGCACGCGACCTTGATTCACTGCTGAACCTCACCGAGGAACACCTCGACGGCACTCTCGCCCGCGTTCTCGCTCAACTCGACGACGCGGCGAGCAACCCGACCTGACCGATCCGATGAGCCCCACCCGACCCGGAAGAAGAACGAATGTCGACAACACTGACCGCTGAGAACGCTCGCACAGACGACGCCCACTCGGAATACGAAAACGAGCCCGTTCCTATCGAACGTCGTCGGTCGCTGCTCTCGGTGACGAGCATTTGGGCAGGCTTCCCGCTCGTGATCACCAGCTCGATCAGCGGCGCGACCATCGTGCACGGACTCGGCTTCGGAATGGGCGTGCTTGCAATCCTCACCGGCTGCCTTCTGCTGTTCGTCTACGTAGGCGCGCTCAGCGCGCTGGCTGCCCGCCGAGGCGAGAACTTTTCCCTCCAGGCCTCCGCTACGTTCGGACGCACCGGATACGTGGTCAGCTCCGCACTCCTGTCGACCCTCGTGCTCGGATGGTTCGCCGTGCAGTCGGCGCTCGTCGGCTCGTCGATCAGTGAATCGTTCGATGTCAATGTCCCGCTCATCTCCATCCTCGCCGGCCTCCTGTTCACCGGCCTCACCATGCTCGGAATCCGGGCATTGTCGATCATCGGCATGATCTCCGGCCCGCTCTTCCTGCTCTTCGGAGTCATCGCGGTCACAATCGCACTCAGCGAAGGCGGCGACATCTTCGGCTACGCGGGAGCCGGGCCGGAGTCGATCATCGGCTTCGGCGCCGCCGTCACCCTCGTATTCGCGCTCTTCGCCGACTCGGGCACCATGACCGCCGACTTCACGCGCTGGGCCAAGAGCCCGCGCGACGCCGTCATCGCCACGAGCACGGCGTTCCCGCTCGGGCACTTCGTCACCATGGTTTTCGGCGGTCTGGTCGCCGCGGCCACCGGCGCGCTCGGCGCGACGATCTTCTCGACCACGGTCAGCGTCGGCGGCATCTTCCCGGTCATCGCGATCGTCCTGCTCATCGTCAATCTCGCGTCCGTGTGCACCCACTGCCTCTACAACGCCGCCGTCGGCTGGTCATCGATCCTCAAGATGCGCATGCGGATGCTGACCCTCGTGCTCGGCCTCGTAGGCACGGTCGTCGCGGGGCTCGGTGTGTGGGCCTACTTCGTCGACTGGCTGAACCTGCTCGGCATCATCGTGCCGCCGATCGGCGCCATCATCATCGCCGACCAGCTCCTCCTGCGGCGACGCGCCGCCACGGTCAAGAAGGTGCGCTGGCAGCCGTTCGCCGCGTGGGCCATCGGCTCGGGATGCGCCCTGCTCGCCAACTTCCAGATGCCATGGATGTCCAACGTGGTCGTCGGCCTGGTCGTCGCAACCGCCGCCTACGTCGTGCTGGCCAAGGTGACTCGCGACACCGAGCTGACCCGCGCCTGATGTCCGCCGTGATCGAAAGGAACCACATGAACACGCTCGACACCAGGTTCGAGGAGTACACGATTGAGGAGTTCCACGCCGCTGTGCGGCGAGGCGCCGTCACGAGCGTCGAGCTCACCGAGTGGTATCTCGCGCGCATCGCCGCGGTCGACGGCTCCTTGCGCTCGATCATCACGGTAAATCCGGACGCGATCGCCGCCGCGCGAGCCGCGGACGAGTTCTTCGCCGCCACCGGGCAGCTGTCGGGCCCGCTGCACGGCGTTCCGGTCCTGGTCAAGGATCAGGCCGAGACGGCCGGGTTGCGCACGACGTTCGGCTCCACATCGTTCGCCGACTTCGTTCCCGACCGCGACAGCACCATCGTTCGTCGCGTCAAAGACGCGGGCGGCTTCGTACTGGCCAAGACCGCCATGAACGACCTTGCCTGCGGGTACAGCTCCCACTGCACGATGGTCGGCACGACACGCAACCCCTACGACCCCGCACGGGACACGGGCGGCTCGAGCTCGGGAACCGGGGCCGCGGTAGCGGCAAACCTGGGGCTGGTCGGCATCGGCGAGGACACCGGAGGGTCCATCCGCGTGCCGTCGTCATTCAACAACCTCTTCGGCCTCCGGGTAACCGCGGGACTCATCAGCCGGACGGGGCTGCAGGGACTCGTCCCCAACCAGGACACTCCCGGACCGATGACCCGCTCGGTCGGCGACCTCGCCGTCCTGCTCGACGTGCTCGAGGGCTTCGACGATGCCGACCCGCTCACCGTCACGGCCGCGCAAGTGCGCGACCGTCTGGCCTTCGCGACAGCAGCCGCGACGAGCGGCACGCTGAAGCGGCCTCGTATCGGCGTGCTCTCGAATGTGTTCCCCGCAGGTTCAGGCGAAGGGACAGAGATCTCGTCCATCGTGCGCTCCGCGATCGCGCGTCTACGCGAGGAGGGTTTCGACATCGTCGACGGAATCGAACTGCCCGACCTCGACGGGTGGAACGCCCGCACCTCGCTCTACGGCACCGTCTCGAGGTCGGTGCTACAGAGCTTCTTCGCCTCACACGGCGAGCGGTTCGCCGACTACGAGGCGTTCCTCGCAGCGGAGGCGCACAACCCCGCATTGAGCACTTTCGTCGACATCGCGGGCGGTGCGGACGATCCGCTTGAGGATCCCGCCTACCTGCGCGGGCTTGCCGAGCAGACCCGGTTCCGCCAGGAAGTACTCGCGATTATGGCGCGCCACGGGGTCGACGTGCTCTTGTATCCGACCACCCGCGTGCTTCCGCCGCGGTTCGACGAGATGGAGGCAGTCGTCGACGTCGCGGCCTTCCCGACCAACACGATCATCGGTTCGCAGGCCGTGCTGCCCGCAATGTCGGTTCCGGCGGGCTTCACCGCCGACGGAGTGCCAGTGGGGATGGAGCTGCTGGCAGGACATCTCGACGAACGGTCCCTGGTGGCGCTGGCCGCCGAATGGGAGCGAATCGCGAGCCCGCGCCGCCGTCCCGATCTCACCTGGGTCGAGTCCGCGGTGGCGGCCGGCTCGCTGACAGCGGCGACCCCAGCAGCCTGACATCGCGACGAGGACCGCCTGCATTCGGACGATTGCGGGTGGTCCTCGTATCGTTCTCGGCGATCGTTCGCCTACATGCTCGCGCGGCACTCGACGCCCCCGCCGGACCGGGGCTATCGGTCGAACCGCCCGCGTTCCCACCGTCAATCGGTCAAGCCCTGGGACGTGGTGTATCGGTGATCGTGTGATCCTTCGTGTCGTGGTCAGGCCGTGAGGGCCCGGAGGTCGGGTTCGATCACCTCCTCGGTGTCGGGTTCGCCGACGCGGCGTGCGGCCGCGAGGGCGTCGAGGCCGAGGTAGCGGCGTTGCTCGGCCCACTCGTCGTGCTGCTCGGCGAGGACGGCGCCGACGAGCCGGATGATCGCGTCGCGATTCGGGAAGATCCCGACGACGTCGGTGCGGCGACGGATCTCCCGGTTGAGACGCTCGTTCGGATTGTTGGCTCTTCGGACATCCGGTGGGGGTGAGGCTCGCCGGGTGAGGTCGGGTGGGTAGGGGTCGAGGTCCCCGAGGATCAGAAGCGCTAACTGTCTGATCGATACGAGGACCTCGACGTGTTTCAACATACTTCGGGGTGCGCTGAAGCGCGCCCTGCCACCGACCCGTGTTCCCGCTGCGACCTGCTGCTTGGCCTCGAGAACGTGCATGTTGAGCGTGTCGAACGCCACGACGAGGTGATGGTGGTGACGGTCTCGACGCCCCCGCAACCGGTCGGGTGCCCGACGTGCGGTGTCATCGCGACGGGCCGGGGTCGCCGTCGGAGAGTGCTGCATGACGTGCCCGGCGTCGCCCGGGTTCGGGTGCTGTGGCGGCAACGAGTCTGGCGGTGCGCCGACGCGGACTGCACGAAGAAGACGTTCGTAGAGCAAGTCCCCACCCTCGTCGCCGTCCGCGGGTCGATCACCCGGCGGGCGGTCGCGTGGGCGGTCGGGCAGTTGCGTCGCGAGCACGCGACGATCCAGGGTCTTGCCCGTCAGTTGGGCACGTCGTGGAAGACGGTCTGGCGGGCGGTCAAGCCCGAAGTGGAGCGCCTCGCCGATGATCCGGCACGCTTCGAGGGGGTCACCACGCTCGGTGTTGATGAGCACGTGTGGCATCACGTCGACCCGCGCCGGCGGGGGCCGAAGGAGTTGACCGGGATGGTCGACCTCACCCGCGACGAGCACGGCCGGGTGCGTGCCAGGCTGCTGGATCTGGTGCCCGGCAGGTCGGGGAAGGCGTACGCGAGCTGGCTCCAACAGCGCGGCGACGCATTCCGCCGCCGGGTGCGAATCGCGGCGTTGGATCCGTTCGCCGGTTACAAGAACGCTATCGATGATGAGCTCGAAGACGCCGTCGCCGTGCTGGACGCGTTCCATGTCGTCAAGCTCGGCACCGCCGCCGTTGATGAGGTCCGCCGCCGCGTGCAGCAGACCACCCTCGGGCATCGGGGACGCAAGGGCGACCCGCTCTACGGCATCCAGCGCCTGCTGCGAGCCGGGAGGGAGAACCTCACCGACAAGCAGCACGCCCGCTTGGAAGCAGCGTTCACCCGGGACGAGCACGTCGAGGTGGAAGTGGCGTGGCAGTGCGCCCAGCAGTTGCGGAACGCCTACCGGCAGGCGGACCTGACCACCGGGCGGGTAATCGCCGAGCAGGTCATCGACACGTTCCACACGTGCCCGATCCCCGAGATCGCACGGCTGGGCCGCACCCTACGCCGGTGGCGTGACGCGTTCCTGGCGTACTTCACCACTGGTCGCGCGAACAACGGCGGCACCGAGGCCGTCAACGGCATCATCGAACTCCACCGGCGCCTCGCCCGAGGATTCCGCAACCCCGACAACTACCGCCTCCGAATGCTCCTCGCCGCCGGTGGCCTCACCCCATGACCCCCCACCGGATGTCCGAAGAGCCCCAAAACGCGCTTGACCACCAGGTGGAGTCGGTACATCGCTTCCAGAGCTGCGTCATCGGCGACGAGCAGGTCGACGTCGGGCAACTGCTTGAGTTCGTGCAGCACCTCCTTACGCTCAGGTCCGGAAAGCAGGCGCCTGGTGGAGCGCGGCTCGATCGTCACGCTCATGAGGGAGATGGCGTGAAGGTCGGCGGGGGTGATGTCGTTCCACTCGTTCGGCGCAAGGTCTGCGAAGGAGGCGCCGACGTAGTTGCCCGCAACGTCGTAGTAGCTGGCGAGCCGCTCCCCGACGGGCCACGGTCCCTCGTCGGTCACCGCCTCGAGCGCGCGGCTCTTCGCGTGAGCGATGACCTCCTCGGTCACGGGCGGCCAGCCGTCAGGGATGCGTGTGCGTGTCTGGGGACTTTTCGTCATGGCTTGATCCTGGCAGCATCCGCCAACGCCTGAATCGCTTCAGGCGCTACCTGTGACTTCGCGTGCCGCATCGTGAGCCCGGTGTCGCCGATCGGCATGTCGAGGAGCAGGGGCTGGTCGATGTTTATAGGCCGTGCCCCGATTCTCTATTGGTCTCGCCCGAGCGCTGCTGTCGCGTGCGGTGGTCCAGTCCGTGTTCCTTGAGCTTGTCGGGCTGGTACCCCGCCCAGAGGTCGCCGTCCTTCGTCTGCACGACCGGCGCGGTGATCTTCTGCCCTTCCTTGCCCAGCTGTCGCTTGAACTGGGCGAGCAGTTCCGGGTGCTCCTTTAAGGGGATCTCGTCGTACTCCACACCGGCCTTGTCGAGGGCGCGCTTCGTGGCGAAGCATCCCGGGCAACCGTCCGTGGTGTAGACGGTCACCTCCGCCTCTACCTTCGCTGCGGTCTCCGCGACGGCGGCGACCTTCTCGCTCGCCTGTTGCAGCGTTTCCTGCGCGGCGGTGACGTTCTCCCGACCCTGGCTCGGCGCCATGCTCTGGAGGGCGTGGGTCAGCCTCTCGTTCGCGCTGCCGAGGTACGCCTGCGCCTGCTCGGTGTTCTCGCTGATGTCCGCGATCGCGCGACGCACGCTCTGCCGCGCGGCCGCCACGTCCGCGACCCCGGTCGGGAGGGACGGCTCCGCATCCAGCCGGCGGGTGAGACTCTCGCGGTGCAGCGGGTCGATTCCCGCAACTGATCGGACTCGCTCGGGATCGAACTCGGGCACGGGGCGGCTGATGTTCCCGAGCTGCCGGCGGACCTCCTCGGCGCTGATCGGAGCCTCCCCGTAGGGGATCGCCGCGCGGGCGACAGCGTCGTGGTAGACCGACTCGAGCTCGTCGCTCTCGGGAGGGTAGCCTCCCGCCGCGAAGTCCGCGAGGTTCTCATCGAGCGTCTCGATCCACTCGCGGACCTTGTCCGGTCGATCGCACTCCAGGTACGTCTTCACCATGGTGGTGGACTGCACCCAGTCCGCCGTGACCCGCTCCGGCGTGTAAGGATCACCGAGGGAATTGGTCGCCCACTCGGGCTCTGTGTGCGCAGCATCTAGGACCTCGAGGTCGTGCTCGAGCTGCGGAATCTGCGTCTCGTGCAGCTCCCTGATCGACTGATGCAACGCGTAGTCCGAGAAGATGAGGTTGGTCGCCCCGTTGGCCGCTGCCTCCATCACCTCGATGTCCACGCCGAGACGGGCCGCGGCGGCGACCGCCGTGATCGGAGTGTTGCCCACTCGATCCGACATGAAGAGGGTCACCGCCTCCTCCCCGCTGCGCGCGTCCCTCTTGTATGACAGGCGCACTGGACCCGTCGCCGCCGCGTTCTTCTCATCTGGCGTGAACGTGACCCAGCCCGGCGCGTGGTAGGACGCTTCGAGAGGGAGCGCGTCCAATGCGGGCTGGCTCTGCCATCCCTGCGCGAACTGAAGCCGGACAGAGCGCTCCACGTGCGACGCCTGGTTCACCGCGTCGTCGAGCGCGGCCTCGATCCGTTCGCGCTCCCCGCCAGTGCTGCTGGTCGACTCGGTCATGATGGTTCCCCTTCTCTCAGTGCCGCTTTCTCTGCGGCCTTCTTCCGGATACATGCGACCCCTGCGCCCCTCAACTCCCGTCAGGGGTGGCGCGAAGCGCCATCGCGTAGCGACGCGAAGCGCCCTTGACGGGAGTTGAGGGGCGCAGACACTTGAGCATCAGGAAGACGGCGAACCCCTCACGGAGCCGCCGTACCCCCCTCGACGTCCTCCCGCTCCGCAGAGCCCTTCTCCGCGCTGCTCTTCGATCGCGCGGGCGAGCGCCGGCGTGGCGCTCGCCCAGGCTCCTCGAACGCCAGCTGCCCGGTGAGCTCCTTGCGATCCCAGCCAGCCTTCTCGGCGTCCTTGAATGCTGCGGCGTAGGAGCGCTGTGCCTCCTCGAAGCGCGCGCGAGCCTCCTGTAGATCGCTCGCACGATCCGCGAGCTCGCGCGCGCTGCTGAGGCGCTGATCCATCAGCGAGAGCACCTTCTGATCGATCGGGTGCTCACCCTGCCCTGTCGTGTGAGTTGCATCGCTCATGCCTCCACGGTAACCGCGCGCGGTTCGCCACTCAACCCCCCGACGGGCATTGAAAGCCGGAGCAAGATGGAGACTTAGCTACGCTAAGTCGATCTTGCCCGTTGCGCTTCGCGCCGCCGGTGGCCCACACTGGTGGGTGTCCACACGTGGTGTGGTCGTTGCACTAGGCAAGGAGGTGCCGCTGTGGCGGGTGATGCGTTTGCGATTGCGCGCCGTGGCCGGCGGCGCGCGAATGCCGACGAAGCGAGGGACATCGCGATCCAGCTGAAGGTGACGAAGAGCGAGAACGAGCTCCTCGAGTCGCTCTCTCGCGCGCAGGGTGTGTCGCGTCAGGCGGTGCTGATGCGTGCTGTTCTGACGGGTGGTACGGATGCTGCGGCGCGCTATGAGCGGCTACGTGAGGAGTTGGCGTCAACCCGTTTGCTGCTGGCTAACGTTGCGAACAACATCAACCAGTTGGCACATCAGGCGAATGCGTTCGCGCTGGGTGGCGGCACGCCGGTTCATAAGGAGGATGTCCTCGCGGCAGTGCGCGACGTGCGTGCAGTGATCGCGCGAGTCCAAGAGGTTGCCGAGGGGGGACAGCGATGATTGCCGCCGCGCTCCGCCTCATGTACTTCACCGCTGCGGCCGTTGCGGTGACGACCTGGCAAATATGCCTCGGAGTCCTTCGTTTGGTCCTGGAGACAGTCTCGACGCTCCGACAGGGGGTCGTGATCATCTATCGAGGCGCAGCCGACACCGCGCCAGTACACATGACGATCGCTGGCCGCGGTGCAGTGGAGATGATCGCTCCCGGTGTCGGTCTCCTGGCCCGATCATTCGGGCGTGCGTTTGCGAAGCTCGTCTCGATGATTGGCGCGGGCACCGTGGGCCTGTTGCTAGCTGACTCGTACCAAGCTCGAGGGTGTGGAGCGCTCGAACAGTGCGGGACGGGGCTTAGTTGGGTCGGCGTCGGCGTCTTCGCTCTCGCCGCGCTCATCGGCCTGGTGTTCTCGTACGCCGAGGTGCTGCTGGGCGACATGTCGCTTCGTCTTGGTCAACCTCCAACTCCCAACGAGCACGCAGTCTCGGGTGATGCGGCCGCCGCGCCGACCGCATGTTCGGCATGCAGCGGGGTGCTCGATGAGCGTCTCGGAGCCCTGTCATCTCAGCTCGCCTCGATTCAGGCGGAGCTGCACCGGCCGTGGTGGGAGAAGGTGGTTCGCCGTGCTCGCTAAGCAGCTCGCGATTGGCTCGACGCCGGCCAGCCTTGTCACGTACCTGTACGGACCCGGGCGCGCGAACGAGCACGAGAACCAGCGCCTAGTCGCTGGCTCGGAGCGGCTCACGGTGGCGTTCGGTCCGCTCGATGTGGCTCACGACCGCGAGGTCCAGGGGGCCCTTGCGCGCGAGTTCGACGGGGCGTGGCGCCAGGTGCGACGGGAGCGCGGGCTGCCGCTCGACGTGTCCGAGGGTGAGAAGGTTCGTGGCGCCGCGCGAGGCGATCGCGTCTACCACGCGACGCTCTCGCTGGGGACCCACGAAGGGTCGTTCACCGACGCAGAGTGGGCGAAGGCGGCGCGCATGTTCGTCGTGGAGATGGGATTCATCGACGACAAGAACGGGCTCGCCGACTGCGCCTGGCTGGCTGTGCACCACGGTTCGTCGAAGGACGGCAACGACCACGTGCACATTGCCGTGAACCTGGTGCGGGAGGACGGGCGTCGCGCCGACATCCACCAGTCCAAGCGCCGCACCGCGCAAGCCGGCGCCCGCGTCGCCGGGGCCATGGGCAAGGACTCCGTCTTCGAGGCCGAGATGACGTCCGGCATCGGCAACGTCTCGCGCGCGGAGTACGAGCGAGCAATGCGCGAGAAGCGAGACGCCGACCGTGTGCTGGTGCGGCGACGACTCGCGGGCGCGGCGTGGCAGGCGGGCAGTGAGGCGGAGTTCGTGCGCACTGCTCGCGCGTCCGGTCTGCTGGTCCGCCCGCGCTACGAGCAGGGTGGGCTGGTGAAGATCACGGGCTACAGCGTCGCACTGGCCGACACCGAGAAGGCGATCTGGTTCGCGCCCTCGAAGCTCGACAAGAGCCTGGGGCTGCGTGCTCTTCGCGAGGCCAACGGCTGGGACTTCGACACGCAGATGGCAGCTGTCCCGGTGTGGCGCGAGAGCGCCCGGAGCAAGCACGGCGCGGATCATCTGCGACTGCCCGTGGAGGACGAGATCAAGCGGGTCCGGGTCACGCTCACGCAGGAGCACACGGAAATCCATTGGCGACCGGCTGCGGCCGAGGCGTCCAAGATCCTGGGGGCCTGGTCGGTGCAGGCGGAGGGCCGGCGCGGTGGGCCGCTCGCCAAGGCATCGGATGCTCTGTCGAAGGCGGCGCAGCCGCGTCGACGCTCAGGGGTCGAGGCCGGCGTCGAAGCGGCAGTGACCATCGGCGCGGTCGTCGCCGCCGCATCCAAGAACGACACTGCCGCGCAGATCGCGGTGATCATGCAGCTGATGAAGCTCGCCGAGGCCACCGCTCGCGCCGCGGCCGCGCAGAAGGAAGCGCGCCGAGCCCGCGAGATGTATGAGCAGGCCGTGGTGCCGCTGAACCTCCAGACCGGAATGCTCCGCTACGGACGCTCGCAGGAGCAGCTCCGAGAGCTCGAGCGCAGCGACCCCGAGGCTGCGGAGGTTCTACGGATCACGGGCGGGCCGGGGACGCGCAGGCCCACTGGCGTGGACACTTCCATCCTGGATCCGGAGACAGTCGCGGCGCTCGCCCCACAGGAGCCTGGCCGACCGAGGACCACCACGAACACGCCGCGCCCGGCCCGGGCACGGCACAACCCCGTCGAGCGCGGCGAGGGCCACGAGAGGTAGGAGGGCAGTCATGGCACCTGATGTTGAGGATGATCTGTTCGGGGACAGTGCGCGGGTTGCACGGGCCACCAGCACAGTCGTGATGCGTCTGCTGGAGCAGATGCAGCGAAGTCGCGAGGAGCGCTCTCGCCGTGAAGCTGACGGGCACCGGGAGGCGGCGCAGGCGCTCGCAGAGCGCCAGCGGGCACAGCACGAGTCGATGCGCGCGATCGTCTCCCCGGCCCGCGATGGACAGTGGCTCGATCGCGCGAGCGATCGCGACGTGGCCATCGCCTACGCGTACGCCGAGGCGTACGCGGATCACGACGACCTCGCCCGTCACACCCGCGACTCCCTGGCCCAGCGTCTGGAGTCCCGCCACGGTGACGTCTCGGCGTTCGTCGACTCGCAGCTGTCTGCCGAGGACATCGAGCGTGTGCCGGTCCCGCCGGGAGCGGAGCTGTCGCCCACACAGGCGCGGCTCGTGGCCGCGCGGGAGGAGACGGCGCAGAAGTGGGCCAACGTGGTCGAGGTCTCTGGGGAGAAGGAAGCCAGCCGGTGGCTCGCGTCGAACCTCGACGAGGCTGAGAAGGCGCGCCTGGAAGGGCGCCGGCTCGAGGATTCGGCGACGCGGGAGCGGGGCGAGGCTTCCGACGAGCGTGCCGAGGCCGCCGAGGTCGAGGGGCCGGAGAAGGACGAGCATCTCGCCGACGCTGAGGATCACGAAGCACAGGCTGCGAGCGACGAGCACGAAGCAGATCTCGAGCGCAGCGGTCACGGGGAGATTCACCAGCACGACCCCGCCAAGGCGCAGGAGTCTCGCCTCTCCAGCGCGGAGCAGAAGGAAGCGGCGGAAGCGGCGCGGACGGCGCAGGGGGGCCGGGAGGAGCCCGTGCGCACCCAGATTGCCAACCAGCGTAAGCAGAGGGAGGGCCGTCACCGGGAGCCCCGGCAGAGTCGCCGTCTGCGAGGGAATCAGGATCAGCGCGAGCGCGGCAACGAGCGGGGACGCTGAGCCCGACGCAGAGTGCCCCTCCCCGCCCTGCTGGCGGTGAGGGGCACTTGCACGTTTGGGGCCGTTG
Source organism: Brachybacterium horti (assembly GCF_054777615.1). Classification (NCBI taxonomy): domain Bacteria; kingdom Bacillati; phylum Actinomycetota; class Actinomycetes; order Micrococcales; family Dermabacteraceae; genus Brachybacterium; species Brachybacterium horti. The sequence goes on along the minus strand of NZ_BAAHAM010000005.1, from coordinate 94,775 downwards.
CGATCAGAGCGGATCCACGTAGTCGGCGAACGCTAGAGGACGCAGCAGACCCTCGTCGGGCACCGTGATCTCCGGTGCGTGCGCCGCCGGCCACACGTCAACAGGCTGATGCTCGCCCATCTCCGCGTCACAGCCGGCGAACGTCCCTGATTCGCTGGTGAGGCTGCTCATGAGGGGATCCGCGAAGTCCCTCCACCACACCGCCATGCCCGTGGGGTCACCCACGCGCATCGCCTCGTAGGAGCGCCACAGGGCATCTAAACGCGAGACGGCCTCCGCGTGCAGGAACCATTTCCGGCACCACCGCCCGCCCGTGTGCCTCCACGAGGGGAGCATGAACTCGTGGAGGAACCGGTCGACGTTGGGGTACCAGAGCTTGACCTCCTCAGCGCCGGGATGGATCTCGCCGCCGACGTCGCTCATGCCGCTTTCACCGCCAGACCCTCGTAGTAGTCCTTGGACTGTCTCACGGCGTCGGCGTAGGGCATCTCCCACCACGGCTTCAGTCGCAGGAGAATCGCTCGGGAGCCCGACGCGAACAGCAGTGCGCGGCCCCCAGGCATCTCGGAGATCTCGGAGACGTCAAGGATCCGCTCGCGCTGGACACTCGTGGAATGAGAACGCTGCCCCCGCCCGGTCGAAGTCGATCTGCGGGTGATCTCCTTGGCGCCGACGAGGGTGTCGAGGTCGCGCAGGAAGCCGGGCTCGGCCACGCCGGCGCCGACCATGCGGATGTTCGCCGCCGACCACATCTTCTTCATGCCGTTCTCACCCCAGGCCTCCACACCCTGCGACCAGGACTGCAGGAACACGCTCAGGATGATCCCCCGCGATCCGTAGTAGCTGTAGAGGTCGGGGAGCTGGCGCAGCCGCGTCACGTTCGCCGCCTCATCCAGCGTGGCCATCATGGGCACCGGAAGACGCATGTCCTTCGACCGGGAGCCGAGCTTGTCCGCCGCGTCGAGCACGGCCATGGTCAGGGCTCCGGTGAGCGCGCGGGCACTGCCCGCGCCTTCCTTCGAGATGAGGTAGAGGGTGTCGGTGGAGGCCGCGAATGCGTCGGGGTCGAAGTGCGGGCGCGGGTCGATGTCGCCCTGCTTCTCCGCCCAGCGCAGTACGTCGGGGTTGCGCAGGAAGCCGACCCATTCCAAGGCCGTGCCGAAGATGCCGTCGCGCTGCTTGGGCGTCAGGGAGATCTGCCCGCGCAGAGTCCGGGCGACCTCCATGAAGCCCTCGGCTGCGAGCCGTTCGACGGGGCCGGGGCGGTCGGGATTCGACAGCCAGTCCAGAATGATCGAGATGCGATCACCGCCGCACTGGGCGGCCAGGAGCATCGCCGATAGTGTCTTCTTCGCGGCGCCGGAGAAGTAGGCATCCTGCTTGGCTCCGGCATCGGTGACCGCCGCGATGAACACGTCGGCCAGCTCGTCGGCACGGTCCACGCTGGTCGCGTAGGTCAGAGGGTCCCACCACCACGTGGGCTGCTCACCGATCAGGCCCTGCAGGTCGTGGACGCGGACCTGCCCGATCTCCGAGCGCGGCCCCCGCGTGAGGTCCACGAGGTCGCGCTTGTTGCTGGTCGCGATCGCCGGCCCTTTGGACTCGACGAGCTCGCGCACAGCCAGGCTCGAGGTCTTACCCGCGCGCGGACCCATGATCGACAGTCGCACCTGTTCCCAGGTCGAGTAGAGCGGAGAGGGAGTGCTCATCGCGGGCTCACCGGCTCTCCGAGCGGAACACCCGGGCCGGCTGCCGTCGCGTGCAGCCGCTCGGCCTGTGCGGCGGCGGCCTCACGGGTGAAGGGCGCGAGGTCGCTGGGGTACCGGTTGCCCAGGTACCTCGCGGCCGCGTCCACACGAGTGCGGTTCTTCCCACCCTTGGCGACCGCCCACGCCACCAGGGCGCCCAGCGCCAACACCACCAGCGTGCCGAGGATGAGGATCACGGTGGCCGTCGTGGTCCACCCCTGGGCCTGCCCACCGGAGGTGTTCACGCCGATGCGCCACGCCCCCAGGGCGATCGCTCCGACCAGCCCGACGACGCACAGGGCACCGATCGCGACCCATGCGGCAGCGCCCGGGCCCTCGCCCCGACGGTTCGACTGCAGTCGACTCATGATTCATCCCCTCCTGTCTGTCAGCCTGCGTTGGCCGCGAGCTGCTGTGCTTCTTCGGCGGGCGTCCACTGCGTCGAGGCGATCTGCTCATCCAGTCGCGCCGACATATCTGCCCATGCCCGGTTGGTGTCGTTGACGTCGAGCTCGACGTCGGTCAGGTTGACACGGAACGGGGTCCCGGGCCGCTTCCCGATCTTGAGCAGGAACTTCCCTCGCCCGGGGGGTGCGGCCGTCTTCCCGGTATCGGGATCGACCTCAGCCTCGGAGGCCCAGTCGGTGATCAGAGCGATCTCCTTCTCGGCAAGCTCGAACACGGTCTGGAGGTTGCCCATCTCGCCTGTCGCCAGACCGCCGAGGAAGACCTGGGCAGAGCGCTCGACGAACCCCCAGGCGCGCTTGGTGAGCTTCTCATCGCCCATGTCCAGGTCGGACATGGTGTGGGTGGCCATTGCCTGCCCCAGTCCTCGCTGACGGTTCAGTCGGGTCAGGGCGTCGATGAACTCGATCATGAAGCCACCGGCACGCAGGATGCGCCACAGCTCATCCATCACCAGGAAGTAGTGGCGCTGGGGAGCGAGCCCGGCTTCGGACAGGTGCTTCGCCGCAGAGACCGCCGACGAGCCAGCAGACCAGCAGACCAGCTGAACCGCGGCCTCGAGGCCAGTCCCGCCGGCCTCGTCGCTCTCGAGCGAGGACAGGTCGAAGCACAGGGGGATGTCGAGTCGGATCGGCGAGGTGGTCGGCCCGTCGAACAGGTCGCCGTAGGGTCCGCCCGCCTCATACATACGCAGCGCGTCGACCAACTCCTGCACGCGCTCGGTGTACTTCTTGTCGTCGTCCCCCGACTGGGCGACGCGGCGCAGTTCCTCCGGTGCAGAGTCGATGATCGCGAGGACGTCGCTGATGATCGGCGTCTGCGCACCCACGCGCTCGTCGGTGATCCGCAGCGCCCGTGCCAACAGATTGTTCTCGACCGCCGTGAGCTCGCGGTTCGCCCCCTGGGAGGCCAGGCCCTTCATCAGTGACTGGCGGCGCCCGCGCAGTTCCTCGATTGCCTGCTTGCGACGCTTCTCCGGGAGGTTCTGCAGCTCGTCCCACAGGGGACCCCAGTCCAGCGGGTTGATGCGATCGCGCCCGCGGCCGACCTCGATCACGATGCCGTCCATCGCTCGGATCAGGGCCACGTAGTCGGGCTTGAGGTCGCCCAGGACCATCGGGGTGAATCCCCATGCGGCGAGGACCGCGAGGATGCGGCGCACGAGCGTGGACTTGCCCAGGCCGGGCCGCCCCAGGACGAACATCGAGGGCTGATTGACCAGGCCCGCCAGGAAGTAGGACATCGGGTCGGCGCAGACCGTCGCCCCGGACAGCAGATGAGGTCCGAGCGGCACGCCGATCGTCGGCAGTGGCGATCCCGCGGCGAACGGCCAGTAGCCGCAGGCCTGGGCCGTCGTCGCCCGCATCTCCACGCTGGGCTCGACGCGCGCGGCGCGGCCGGCGTGGGGAGCCATCCAGCCCCGTGCCCCGGGACGCAGGCGCCGCCTCGTCCTCTCGAGCCACCTGCGGCGCTCGTGACCGAAGCGCGCCTCCGTTCCAGGGGTGCCGAGCGTCCGCGCCTCCGCCGCGCTCACCACGAGCGAGGAGCCGCTCTCCGGCTTGGCGCTCGGCGAGTCCGCGCGCGTCACCCCCGGCAGAACCGATCGCAGCTGCTTGCGTGTGCGTCCCATCAGGAAGCCTCCTTGATTTCACGCGGCACCATCACCATGTGGGGTGTCGCCAGGTCCAGGGGAAGTCCTGCGAGGAACGTGGTGTCTTGCGTGGACACCGCCGCCCGCAGACGCAGCCGCGTCCGCAGAGACTGCCGGGCGGGGAGCTCCCGTGCGGTTGCCAGATCCTCCATCGACCCGACGTCAGCGGTGAGCACCAGGCCCCGGGGGGCCAGCGTCGCCTCGAGGCGCGGCGCGACCCGGAAGATCAACGTCGCGCGCTTGCACAGGATGCTCGGCGCGGGAGCCAGGGCCGTTGCGAAGTCCAGCGGCGGCAGGTCTTCGTCCTCACGCGTGGCCATGGCCCACGAGGTCGACACGACTCGGTCGTGGCTGTAGTACATCTCCCCCGTGCTCTCAGGACGCGGTGGTGCCTCCGCCCACGTCAGGCCGGTGCCCTCGGGCTGCGCACGTGCGGCCTTGACGTCCGCCGCGATGCTGCTGTCGAACGCCGCCCGCAGGAGATCGGTGATGTCTTGGGCTGTGCAGACGTTCACGCGCAGCCCCGCGCTTGCGACCCGCAGGCCGTCGAGCACGCGGGCTAGGTGCGTCGAGATGTGCTCGACCAGCTCATGACGCCTCAGAGCGCGCCGCTCCCCCGTCACCCGCGGCTTCCCGCTGAAGGACAGAGCCACGACAGCATTCGAGGAACCGTCCTGCCAGGTCTGGATGCTGATCGTCGCCCCGCACACGCGATCATCCAGGCCCAGGGTCTCCGCCCACTTGGACCACGCGGCCAGCGCCGCGGTCATGCGAGTTGTCGGGGCGGCACCGTCCACGGGACGGATCGAGACGAGCACCACCGAGCGCTCCGCGTTCGACAGCAGGCCGTACTCGACGCCGTAGGCGTCGGTCTCCGTCGTCTGCTCGAGCTCGCGCAGTGCTCGCTTCGCAATGCTGTCGGGCATGCTCCTCGTGCTCACATCGCATCCTTCACATCGACCGGAATCATGGAGTGGTAGGGCAGGCAGATGCCGATCGGGAGGCCCGCCTGGAACGCGGTGTCCTGGGTGCCACGAGCCGAGCGAATCTTCATCTTCGTCGACGCCGCCTGCGTCTGAACGATCTGGCGAGCGACCCGTACATCCCGCACCGAGGGCACTGTGCACGTCACGATCAGGCCCTGGCGGACGAGACCGGCACCCCGAGCTTCCTCGCGAGCCATCTGGTGGGCCTGGGCCTGCGCCATGCTGTTGCGGGCCTTGCTCTGGTTCATCGAGGACGCGAAGCGGGAGTTCGCCTCGACCTGGTCGACGATCGCGCCAGTCTGCTCAGTAGGCTCCGGCCGGTACACGATCGTCACGCGCTTGCGCAGCACACGAGGCTCGGGCCGCAGGAGGTTGGCCAGTGACGTGTCGTAGATGATCTCCTTCGGTCCTCGAGCCATCGTCCAGGACGCCGAGACCACCCCGTCATGCATGTAGTAGTCCGGGGCCACCCGGTGCACGCTCGGTCCCGCCTCTTCCCAGGTCAGGCCGGTCCCCTTGCCCATCGTCCGCAGCTGCTCCACGTCGGGGCTGCACGTCGGGTCGTAGGCGACGCGCACGTAGTCCACCAGGTCGCCTTTCGTGCACGAGCGCACGGTCGCCCCCGCGCCGGTCATCCTCAGCCCGTCGCGGAGCGTCGGCACGATCGTGGAGAGCTCGGCGACGGCCTCCTCCTGGTCGATCGTCTCGTCGTCGGCGCTGCGGGCGGCCCCCGAGAGCGTGACACTGACCTTCGAGTTGATCGCCGGTGCGGCAGCGTTGAACCGGTCCAGGATCTGTGCCGCGACGGCGCGGGCGAACCCCGGTGCGATGTCCGCGATCCGCGAGGTGACCGCGCGACGCAGGCGCAGGCCCGTGTCGGTCGTGGTCTCGATGCTGACCTGTGCGCCGACCACGCGCCGTTCCGTGCCCAGGTGGGCCAGCCACGCGCCCCAGTGAGCGACGGCCTTGTTGATGCTCGGCTGATCCACCAACGCGTTGCCCGTGGGGTAGCACTCGAACACCACGACGTGATGGTTCTGTCGCGGGTAGGAGATCAGCGCGTACTCGTGGCCGTACTCGTCGTGCTGGGTGGAGATGGTGGAGTCAGCGGCCAGACCCGGCAGTCGGAACGACCCGTCGGGGGCATTGCCCGCGGGGCCGTTCACCAGATCCCGGCTCCCCATCGCCTTGGCGATGCGATTCTCGATGGCCGCCGACCACCGCTGGTAGACCCCGCGACCGTCCCGCTTCGGCAGGAGCATCGGGATCGCCACCAGGACCAACAGGATCAGGGAGACGATGCCCCACTTCACGCCCAGGGTGATCCAGATGATGATCACCGGCAGCATCGCCAGGACGAGCCCGAAGAACGCCCACAGATTCAGCCCGAACAGGCCGCGTCGGCCCACGGGCATGAAGCCTCCGTAGGTGCGCTCTTGGCTCTGCGGCTCGGCCTCAGCCATCACACACTCCCCTGTCCCTGGCCTTCGTTGAAGTCCACGTCCTCTGCGCCGGACTTGGTGTTCCGTGCGGTGTCGCGAACCGCGCCGGCCACCTTTTCAGCAGATGGCCCTCGTCCACTCGAACCAGACGGCTGGGCCGGCGGTGCACCGGTGGTGCTCTCCGCCCCATCAGCATTCGTCTCGTCTGCATCCGACGAGGAATCGCCGGACGGGCTCGCGCCCTGCTCCGAGCTGTGGTTGGAGGTCCCCGAGCCGGAGCCACTCGGCGTGCTGCCGTCAGCAGTTCCCGTCCCGGAACCCGCAGAAGCGCTCTCGGAACCCTCTGAGCCACCCTCAGCGGGAGCCGGCTCCCCATCGGTCGTCGTCGAGGATCCCGCCGACGTGGTCCCTGCCGTGCCCGTCCCGGAGCTCCCGTCTGTCCCCGTCACACCCTCCGTGGAGGCGCCGGACTCGGACGTGCCCCCGGCATCTGTGGTTCCACCCACGGTCGAGCCGGACTCGCCAGTACCCGAACCATCCGAGCCCGACCCCGAGCCCGAGGACTCACTACCGGTGCTTCCCCCGCCCGCCGCGTCGTCCGCAACCTTCGAACTCCCAGCGGCCTCATCGGCACCTACGGTCTCTGCCCCAGCAGTACCTGCCCCAGCAGTACCTGTTTCGGCGGCGGCCCCAGCCGGCGCCGCCGCGGCACCCCCCGTGCCCACCGTCGCACCGACCGCGACGATCGCCGCACCGGTGCCGATCGCGCCTGCCGCTACCGCGCCGCCGCTGAACGCCATGGACGCTCCCGCCGCCGCCTGGGGGGCTACGAACTTTACGAGCGCGGGGAGCGCTAGAGCGGCCGCGGCGACGATAACCACCCCGATCAGCAGGTTCAACATCTGTTCCTCGGGCTTCGGATCCGCCGCCGCATTCTTCAGCGTCAGCACCCCGACCGCATAGATGATGCCCGCGACCGGCTTGTAGAGGATCAGCGCGAAGATCCAGCCCACGCCTCTGCTCAGCGCCTTGTATCCCCCGTCCGTGAACGACGCTGCCGCAAGGAACGGCAGGAACGCCAACAAGATCACCAGCAGCGCCGACCGCACGATCAGCAGACACACCTGAGCGAACGCAGCAATCAGCAGAAGCAGGAAGCCGAGGACGGCGAACGCGGCGATCGACGAGATGGAGTTGAGCGCTTCCGCGGCCATGAGCGACTTCGTGACGCCGCCGAGACCTGAGAAGTCCGCCAACGCTGTCGAGAAGTCCTTGCCGGAGGCTTCCTCCACCACCCAGGTCGAGAACTGGTCGCCCGCATCGAGGAGGAGCACCGACGCACCGACTCCCACGGTCTGCACAGCGATGATCGCCACGATTCCACGCACGAACGCAGCACCTGTCTGCATCGTCGGGCTGAACACCAGGCGTGCCACCCCGATCAGAAACCCAATGATCGCGATGCCCATGATGTAGAAGGAGCCCAGCGACCAGAGCTGCGCGATGTTCTCCGACGGCGTGCCATCAGCTGTTCCGATCGTCGGCTCCGGGAATGACAGCCACGCCGTCCCCGTCCACTTCACCGCCCACGTCGAACCCCCCACGAGCCAGTTGAACAGTGTCTCCAGGGTGCTCTGCGCAGCCCCGGACACCGCGCACCCGGCACGCTCGCCCACGCCAGCATTCCAGGCTATGTCTTCACAGCCCTCTGCGAGCAGTACGCCCGTCATGACCCGACGCTCCACTGCGTGTAGCCCGTAAGACCCGTGATCGAGTGGGGTGACGCGGCAGCGAAATCGCTCTGCGTCGACGTCCACTCGCCGTCGGTCCAGTGGAGCGTGACGGGCATCGCGACCAGACCAGACTGCCCGTTGCTCGAGGTGTCGTAGACGAGGTCAACGGTCACCTCATCGTCGTCGTACGAGGTGATGCGGTAGCCCCTCATCACCGTGTCCGTCGACGCCTCTCCGTCGCCGTCCTCGACTCCGGGATCATCCGTGATGTAGGCCTCTCGGACCGCGGCGCTCGTGATGCCTGCCTGCAGGTAAGCCGCAGCGAACAGGGCACCGGTGGGATTGTGAGCAAAGCAAGACCACACCTCGCCGTCCCGCTGCGTTGGCCCGTACTTGTCGGACACCGGAACACCGATGCCGTTCACGTTCGGCCATGCGTCGGCTTCCGGTGCCTCCTTCGGGATGGACTGGTCGCTGTTGTCGATCTTGCAGTCCTCCGGCTCGATCTCGGAGCCGCCGGCGTCCGATCCGGAGGTCGGGTACGTCGAGCCCGCCCCACCGTCGGAGGCGGGCTGATTCGCGGCCTGGTCCGTGGGGGACGGCGACGGATCGTCGCCACCCCCCGTGCAGCCCGCCAGAGCGAGCACTCCGACAGCCAGCAGGGCGGTCAGTCGACTGGTTGAGCGGATCATGGTGTGCACCTCTCAGGCGGGGATGGGGATGGTCAGACGAACATGTTGAGGATCGCGACGGCGGACCCGGCGAGGATCGCGGCGACGATGCAGATCAGAATTCCCACGAACCCCTGGATCGCGTTGCCGCGGATCGCGTTGTAGATCAGCATGCCGATCTGGATCAAGAACCCGGCGACCGCCGCCAGGAGCACGATCCAGAAGATCCAGTTCAGCACCCGCAGGAAGCCATCGGACCCCGGCGGGGCCTCCGGCGTCGGCTGCGGGATGCCATCAGCGAGGAGCGTCGCTCCGTGCGTCAGGCCCCCCGCCAGGTGGGGAGCCATGGTGGTCAGGCCGAGAAGGGACTCGATCATGAGGGGATTCCTTTCGAGGAGTCCGGCGCACCCACTGCCCGCCGGATCGACTTGATGGTGCGCGGGAGCCGCACACCGGAGAGGGAAGGGGAGGTCGTCGTCCTCCACGCTTCCACCCACGGGATGTGCCACCCGCGGGGAGTCATGCGCAGCAGTCGCGAAGCGCTCTGCCGGGTCTGGCTGGACAGCTTCGGTGCGTCGTCGACGAGAACCAGACCGGTCACGTCCACGCCGTCCAGCTCGTGGTGGGACCACGCCGTCGTGATCTCCTCGGCCATCCGAAGTCCGTGCGCATGTGTGCGCGCCACCAGGATCACGTGCGGTGTCGGGAGGTATGGGTTCGCCGCGGGCACGCCCACGCCGCCGTCAGTCACTCCCTCACCGATCAGGCCCACGAGTGTGGTGACGCCCGCCCCTCCGTGCAGACCCACGAGGGCTACTGCACCCGTTCGCACGGCGTGCACAGTCTCCCGCGCCGCTTCTGGCATCTCGGCGTCGGGCCGGGGAGCATGCACGGGCGAGGACGGGCCCCGCACCTCGACCTCGTTGCCGAGCACCGCATCGGCCTCCAGGGCCTCGACCACCTCCGGCGCCGAGGGAGGCGGCAGGAACGGATTGCGCGGGCTCTCTGTCACGGTCGGATCCCCCTCCGAGTGTCTGCCATCACACGCAGACTATCTGTGTGTGAGCGGTGTCGATGAACCTCACGGTAGCACGTAGTGGGCGTAACGTGTCTACTGTGCCTTCTGGCGTTCTTTGCGCGTCACGTGTACGGTTGTGCGCCATGACGTCACCCTCTCCTCTCAGCACACATCTGGAGGCGCTGCTCGCCGATGCTCCTGCCTCGATGACGGTGCGTCAGGTGGCCGAGACCCTCGCGGTCTCCGAGCACGTCGTGCGCCGACTGCTGGTGTCGACTGATCTGCAGGGGGTCAAGGTCGGAAGGGAGTGGCGCGTCTTCCGTGATGACCTGCTCTACTACCTGACAGCCCGCTCCAACTCGACCGAGGAGCGGTCATGATCTTCGGTGCTCGCTATCGTGCGTGCATGCGCCTAATTACCGTGGAGTGGCCACTACGATGGCTCAATGGCCCCTACGGATTCAGACGATCGTCCTGTGCGCCGACGCGTCGCACTGCCGCCGTCGGAGAGTGCCGTCGACGCACTGCTAGAGGGCCAGCCCCGCATGCTGAACCTCGCCCAGGTGAGCGAGCTGCTGTCGTCCTCGACACCCACGATTCGGCGTCTCGTGGATACCGGTGCACTCCCCGCGGTGAGGCTCTCTCGTCAGTGGCGGGTTGCGCGGGACGACCTGCGGGAATACCTCCTCACCCCCTCAACCCTCGAGGACACCGAGGACTGATGCGCGGGGGTCACCATGACTGGTGACATCCGTACCGACATCTCTGCCGCTGAGATTCCGCGGTTTCCCGTCCTGCGGCTGATCTGGCGCGCCGACGGAACGATCACGCTGGACGACACGCCCCTGAAGATCGAGGAGGGCTCGGATCCGCGCATCGCCGCGCTGTTGGCCTGCGCGCAGCACGCTCGCCAGCGAGGCGGCGACCAGCCCATCATCCGCGTGATCGCCACCGAGGAGGCCAGTGCCACCACGTGGCCGATGGGCGTGACCGCTGACGGGGACGTCGTCGAGATCGAGGACGTCCAGGATGCCCCGCAGCACGAGACCAAGCAGTCGCCACTCTCGCGACGCGCTTTCATCGCCGGTGGCGTTCTCGCCGGCGCCGCGATCCTTGGCGGCGGCGGCATCGCCACGGCCCTGTTCTTGCGCGGCAACGAAGACCCCACCCCGAGCGCGCCCCCGCCCCCTCCCGGGAACGGCGACCTAGTGCCCGTGGCAGTGCCGGACGGCTACGAGCCCACGGCCCAATGGACCACGGTTGTCGCACGCAACACCCGGGCGCACGGGACGACAGACGGACGCATCCTCACCATCGCCAGCGACAGCAACAACCTGCGGCTCCACAACGCCACCACGGGCACCGTGGAATGGACCGGCACAGGCAACACGAGCTCGCTGAAGGTCCACGAGGTCACCCTCGACAGCCGGCCCTTCTTGCTTGCACTGGATGCCAGCGCGGGCCTGAAGCTCTGGCCCTTGGATCAGGAGACGACGATCGCCGCGAGCGCCCTCCCACTCCCGGCGCGCGACGGTCTGCTCTACACCAGCGGGCCTGGCCCCGCCGTCTCCCTGCCCACCCAGACCGCCTACATCTTCAACGGTCCCGACGGCGTCGAACTCGACGTACCCGTCGGCTATCAGGCGATCAGTGGCACCGCGGACGGTAGGGCCGTCATCCTCGGTGCTCGCGATTGGGCGTTCCTCGAGCCCGGCCAGAAGAGCGTGAAGAACCCGACTGAGTTACTGCTGCCCTCGAAGAAGCACACGATCGAGGGAGGATTCATGCTCGGCGAGGACCGCCTGCTCGTGCGCATCACCGGGCCGGACAAGAACACCTGGGGTCTCTACGCCACGGACGGCTCCAACGCTCTAGTGACCGTCGACGACGCCGCGAGCGGCAGCATGCCCCAGCCCGACGCACTCCTGAGCGCGCCGGACCGCACGACCTGGGCACTAGACGGGCTGGTCGCCACACACGACTCCCTGCACGCCCTGGACGACGCCAGGATCAACGCCGTCACGTCCCTCGGTGTGTACGCCGACGGTCAGGACGGTCCCGTGCTCATTCACGCCAGCACCGGGGAGGCAACTCCCCTGCCAGACGACACGATCGCACCGTCGATCGCCGAGGACGAGCACGCCGTGATCGTCACCGAGAAGCTCGACACGACCACCGCCTACGTCATCAGGAGCACAGCGTCATGACCCCTGTCAGCCGCCGCGCCCTCCTACTCCTCGCACCTGCGATCACGCTGGCTTCCTGCACAGATGGCTCCACGCAGCCCGACCCAGCCTCGAGCAGCACGACACCCACCCCGCCCTCACCGACAGCTCTTGACGGGGTGCCGATCCAGTCCGACGGCGGTGGCGAGGACGAGCCCATGCCCACGACCGCCAACGAGGACACCGAGGACGCTGCACGCGAGGCCGCGCTGGCGACCATGCAGATCTGGGTGCAGGGTTCCTCACTCGACGAACAGTCCTGGCGCAAGAAGCTCAACGCGACCCTCACCCCCAACGGGCAAGACGTCGCTCAACGCCGCTGGGGCTACACCATCAAGGACCGCGAGGTCGTGGGCAACCCCACCATCATCCGCGCGAATGCCGCGACCGCCGTCCTCCACGTGACCACGGACTACACCACCTACGAAGTCACCGTGGTCCGCACCGACGACGGAACCTGGAAGACCAGCAACCTCACGACCGACCTCCAGGAAGGAGCTGACCAGTGAGCGAGTCCCCCACCGGAGGCGGCGGCAAGGGCCTCATCATCGGCATCGCCTGCGCCATCGTGCTTCCCCTGGGTATCGCCCCCGTCGGCGTGGCCCTCATCGCCGGCGCCGACGAGGACCAAAGCAGTTGCACAGGCCCCAACAACGGCCAGGCCGTCACCGTCGTCGACGGGGACCTGCCCATGGTCGACGGCTACACCCCCGAGCAGGTCACCGTCGCCGCCCTGATCATGAAGACCGCCGAAACCGACGGCCTCGACTCCAAAGCCCAGCTCATCGGCCTCATCACCGCCCAGCAAGAATCCACCCTGGGCCTTAACACCCAGCCCACCGGCGTGGGCGACGCCGGCACGTTCCAGCAGCGGACCGTCGAAGGCTGGTACGGGTCGATGGACTCTGTGATGAACGTCGAGTACGCCGCGCAGGCGTTCTTCCAAGGCGTCACCGCGAAGTATCCCGGTGACTACGGTTCTGCAGGTGGCGGAGCGGGGTACGGGCACATCCCCGGCCTCATCGACATCGAAGACTGGGAGGACATGGAACCCGGAGACGCAGCCCAGGCCGTGCAGCGCTCCGGCGAGCCCGACGCCTACGCCAACCACGTCGAGGACGCCCAGCGCCTCATGAGCGCTCTGTCCGGAACCGACGTCAACATCGACACCAGCAGCGCCAACTGCACCGGAACGGGGTCCGACGTCGCAGCGAGCGGCGACGCCAAGGCCGCTATCGAACGCGGCCGCGGCCTCCTAGGCACCCTCTATGAGTTCGGCGGTGGAGGCACCGCCGGCCCCGGACGCACCGGCATCGACTGCTCCGGGTTCATCCAGTACATGCTCCCGGACGCGAACCTTCCCCGCACCGCCCAACAGCAGTTCGACGCCCTCTCCGGACAGGACGTCGACCCCGCTCAGATCCAACCAGGCGACCTGATCTTCTATGCGAAGGGGCGCACAGGCAAGGTCGGCAGTCCCAACGCGATCTCCCACGTCGCCATGTACGCGGGCGAAGGAAGGATGATCGAGTCCACGCGCTACAACGGCGGCCCCGAGCCGGGCGTCCAGGAGATCGACGCCAAGATCGAAGACGGCAAGGGATTCGTCGGCGTGCGCAGGGTGCCTGGCCTGTCCAACGAGACCACGAAGAAGTAGCCACGACGAGGGGGAACACCCATGAGCGACATCATCATCACCGTCCAGAACGACGCCACCGGCAGCATCACCATCGACGGCACTCCCCACGCCCTGCAGGCGTCGACCGTCGCCGCCACCCGTGACCAAGCCATGGGCCGCGCGAAGACTCACGCGCGCACGACCGGGCGCGCCGTCAACGTCACCGCCAACGACCCCACCGGCACGTTCCACCTCGCGATCCAGCCCGACGGGACCATCACCACCCAGCCCGCGCCCGAGCCCGCCGCGTGGGAGCAGCCCTCCACCGAGCCGACCATCACCGAGGTCCCTGCCACCCAGGCTCCCGTCATCGAAGACTCCAGTCCCCGCCAACACGACAGCACGCTGGCACCCGCGCCCAAGGGTGCCCCCTCGCACGCCGAGCCGACGTGGACCCCGCAGCCGGCGCCGACCGCCCCCTCCGAGGCGACCTCGGCGCCCGTGAGTCAGCCCACCCCGGAGCCGGTCTCGGCCGCACCCATGGCGAGCACGCCCGACCCCATCGAGAACGACCCACGATGGGCCGACATCTCCCAGCAGCCCGCCACGCAGGGATTCCGCGGCACGCTCAACGGAATGGGTCTCAAGCTCTCCCCCGCCGACGACGAGCTCGCCGAGCGTCGCGAGGCCCTTCGCCAGGAGATCGCCCGCGAAGAGCAGGCCCGCATCGTCGACGAGCAGCGCGCCCAGGAAGAAGCGGCGCAGGAGACCCGCCGCGCCGCCCGCGAACGTGAGGCCGCGGAGAAGGACCGAGCCGAGCGGATGATCATCCAGACGCCGCTCGAGGAGCCCAAGCACGTCCTGATCGCGAACGACAAGGGCGGCCAGGGGAAGACCAGCGGCACCTACTGCATCGCCGCGACCGCCGGCCGAATCCGGGGAGGCGACGTGATCGCGTGGGACGCCAACGAGACCCGGGGGAATTTGGGCTTCCGCTCCCGCAAGGCCACGACATCCCGCAGCGTCGTCGACCTCCTCGAGGACGCCGTCGAGGACTTCACCACCGTGGAGGGCTCCAAGCGGTCCACCCTCGCCAAGTTCACCCGCTCGCAGGGCGACAACCTCTTCTCCGTCCTCGCTTCCGACGAGAACCCTGAGAACCAGGACCTCGTCGACGCCGACGCATTCGAGAAGGTCAACGAGATCCTCGGACGCTTCTACTCCCTGATCCTCGTGGACACCGGCAACAACCACCGCGTTTCCCACTTCCGTGCGGCCCTCGCCGCAGCCGACCAGCTCGTGATCCCCGTCAGCGCGGGCGCCGATGGGGCGCACGCGGCCGAGACCATGCTCGACACCTTCGAGAGCCTCGGCTACCACGACCTCGTGAAGAACGCGGTCGTCCTCCTCAACGACTCGGCGACCCGCCGCGGCAACGCCACCGGCATCGCCGCCAAGTTCGAACAGCGCGTCCGCGCCATCATCCCGATCCCCTTCGACCCCGCCCTCGACAGCGGCGACGAGATCAGCTTCGAGGCCCTCCAGCCTGCAACCCGCGCCGCCTACCAGGAAGCCACCGCCGCCATCGCCCACGGCCTCACGCTCGGAGAAAGCCGATGAACCCCCGACACGCCGCGGGAGCGTTCGTTTCTGTTTCACTCCCCTGTAGGGTAGGGCACATGTCGACCAGACGTCAGCGAGGCACAGGCGGCGGCCGCCCCGGCAAGGGGGACCGCCATCCCTTCGCGGTGCGCATCCCGCGTGAGTACGCAGATCGTGTCATCGCTTACGCCGACGCCACGGATCAGTCCTACAACGACGTCCTCGTCGCGCAGATCATCCGGCACATCGACGAGCTGGACGCAGAAGCGGTCCAGCTCGGACACAACCGCCTGGACGTCGAAACCGACGCGAAGGCTGGATAAAAAGACTTCGCCCCCGACCTGTTAGCGCAGGTCGAGGGCGATTTAAGAGTCTTCGGGAGCCAGTTAGCGCTAGCCCCGAGGGCGAACCTTGAGAGGAGGTTCCGTAGATTGTTGCCCCCAGGATACGGGGGTCGCTTCGCCGCAAGCAAGTGCGGTGAGCCCGGCGTGTCTACCCACACGCCGACGACCCCTCAGCAGCCGGACCCGTGGCTCCTCACCCAGACCATCAGCCCGCGCCCCACCGTGCGCGTGGCCAGCGTCGATGCCTACGGCGAGACCCTGAACCAGTACTCGAGCACGCAGCGCGTTGGCCCCACTCCTCCCGAGACCCCGTGGGCCATCAACCTCACCGGCCCCGACCGGCGCTTCCGCTTCCTCTGCTTCGACCACGACGCCAAGACCGAGGGTGCGGCCGCTGCCGCGGCCCGTGACGCCGAGGTCACCGCCGGGCTCCTCTCCCGCGCCGGCCTCGAGCCCGTGGTGTGCGCGTCCGGCCCCGGCGGCGGCCGCCATGTCTGGGCCGCCCTGGCCGAGCCCGTCGACGCCGAGACCGTTGCCATGCTCGCCCGGCTCACCAAGCACCTCTGCCCCACCCTCGACCTCTCCCCCCTCACCAACGCCGCCGCCGGTTGCGTGCGCCCCCCCGGCGCCCCGCACCGCGCCGGCGGGGCCTCCGAGGTGATCGCCGGCAGCGTCACTGCCCTCATCCGTCCCACGGGCACCACCGCCCAGGTCCGCGCCGTGCTCGAGGACGTCGCGCAGCGGATCGAGACCGCCGAGCCGTCACACGTGCCCGACGCCCGCCGTCCCCTGCCCGTGGACGCCCACCGCCACCGCTACCTCCCCGGCCCACGCCAGCCCCTTCCCCGAGCCAGCGCGGACGCCCTCGACGAAGACGCCGCCATGGGCGACGCCTCCGCCGTGCTCTGGCGGATCCTCGTCGGCGCCGCCTCTGCTCGGTGGCGCTACGAAGACGTCGCCGTCCTCGTCGACCGTCCCGGAATGGCTCACGTGCTCACCGAGCGGCAGGGAGGCATCCGAGTGCCCCGCACGCCCGAGCAATCCACGGAGCGACTGACTCACCACTGGAACCGTGCCGTGCGGTGGGTCTCGGAGAACCCCCGCCGCGAGGGCGAGGACGACCCGACCTTCGACCCGCGTGCAGGCGCGATCGCCGCCCATGTCCGCGAGGTCCAGCAGCGCGCCGACGTCGCCGCCGGACGCTGGACCACTCCCGCCGGCCCCACGGACCGCCGCGTCCTCGACGCCCTCTGTCTGCTCGCTCTCCAGGCCCTCACGCCCTCTGTGGAGGCCGATATCCGACGCTTGGGCCTCCTGGCCGGCATCGGCCGCGAAACCGCGCGCACGGGCCTCCTGCGCCTCGCACAGGACGGATGGATCACTCAGCATTCCCCCGCCGAGGGCGTGCGCGCCGCGAGCTGGACGATTGCGCCCACCACCGCCATCCACATTGATCCTCCCGATACCCGGTCACAAGTGGATACACGCGCCCCCCAGCCGCCCACCGGCGCCGCCCACCGGACCACCCTGCTCGCCACCCTTCGCACCCGCCTCACGGACGCTGCCCACGATGCCTTCACCCCCGGAGCCCTCGGACACCACGCAGGCAACGTCTACGCCCGCACCAGCCAGCACACCCACGGGCTCCTCGAGCTCGCCGCCCGCACCGGAGGGTCCGCCACGCGCACCCTCCGCACCCTCGACCGTCTGACAGAGGAAGGCATCCTTCTCGCCACTCGCGACGGCTGGCGCCGCCCCTCCCGCGACCACCGACCCCCCGCGGCCACCCGCCACGGGACGCGCGGCCGCCTCGCAGAACGCGCACGCACGTATAGCCTCGAGCGCGACCTGTGGACCTGGTGGTGCGCCGAGGAAGCCTGGATGCGTGCCCCCCGGCGCACTCCCGCGCAACGTCGAGCCGGCCACGGCCAGCTCGCACTCATCCCCAGCAGCGAGACCACGAGCTACGGCGCCCACCCCCGGCGAGCTGACGGCCGCGCCGACTACCGCCGAGCCCGCAAGCAGCTCCTGGAACATCGCCAACAGAGCACGCAGGGGCGCCTCCACGTGATCGAGCACAACCCCGTTCGCTCACGGCCCCAGACAGCCGCCTAGACCGAGCCGCCGCTCCAGCAGATGACTACGCGCCCCGGGCGGAATGCATCGAGGTCTCACGCCCAGGGTTCTTCCCCCCGAGCGTCCGGCAGAACTCCCCCGGGCCACTCCCACAGCGAGGACACGTCGACTGCATCGCCTGCGCCACGGAATCCTCGAGCGCGCGATGATCCAGAACGTACTGCTCCTGCTTCGGCAACTCTGACGTCGCCGCAAGCAGCTCCGAGTAACGGACAGTCCGCTCCGCCACGGGGGCCAGGGACTCGAGATATGCGAGCTGCTTCGGGCTCAGCACCCCGTCCGCCGGCCGTCCGTCAGGGAACGACGCAGCCAGCGGCGGGTCGTGCGCGATCAGATCAGCGACCACACCGAGCTGTCCAACGATTTCCCCCAGCCCATCCTCGATCCTCCGCAGGTCGTGATACATGCTGCTCAACTGCAGCCGTGGACGCACCCCGCCGAGCGAGCTCCGAACGGCCCCGGCATAGCGCTGCAGCTTCGCGGCGAGCTCGAGGACCTCATCGACCGACTGCTCCTCCGGCCACAGGGCAGGGTCCACCGCGACGTGGTCCTCGACCCCCATGCTCTTCTCGATCCGAGGCGGAGACGGCTCCACGGCCTCGAGTTCGAGGCCCTCGTCGGGAGCCGTCTCGCTCTCCTCCCTCGGCCAGAGCGCGTCTCCTACGGCTGCCACAGCTCCAGGCTGCGCACCAACCACTCGCACCAGGTCCACGAAGGTCGTCCCCTTGTGAAACGACACTTCGATCGTGAACAGCTCACCGTCCTCCGCGACACACGGAATCGTGAGGTGCTCCCCGCGGTATGGGTTCTCGGTGTAGCCAGGGTCGTAATCATCTGCCCCCGGACAGACCTCCATAAGGTCGAACTGCGGATGTACCCCCGCATCGGAGTAGTCCAAGGTGTTCCTCAACTGATGGCGCTCGAACCGCCCCGTCGCGGCCGCCACCCTGAACAACTCCCGCAACTCTGCACTCTCCACCATCACTCCATCGTCGTCACAGATGATGCCGCCACCGTAGCGGGACAGAGCACCCCGCGACAGATCGCGGCCGCCGCCCCCGACCTCGAAGCCACGAAGCGCAGATGAGCCTCGACGACCTCGACCAGCGCCATCCGCAACAGCAACCGACACCTAACCCCCCAGCATGCCCGCATGCCGACATGCTGGCATGCGAGAACCGGCTTTCGCCTCGTAAAATGGAGACCGAAGGAGGTGCCACCATGGCCAGCCCCAACCAGCCTCGGAATCCCCCACACACTCCCGACGAGTTCATTGCCTTCGCCGACGGAGCCCTCGGCGCAGCCGGCCACGAGGTCACCGATCCCGCCGTTCGTGCCCTGAACGCGAAGGTCGCTCGCGGTGAGATCACCGCCGATGAAGCCGCGGCGCAGATCCGGGAGCACTACGGCGCGTGAAGCCGACACGGCCACGTTGCTAGGCAGTCGCAGCTAGTTCACCCCCCAGAGTCGACGACAATCACGATGGACGCCGGGCTCACTGGCAGGAAACCCACATCACCTGTCATCGATGCGGGACCACAGCAAGCCCGCGACCCAGCAATACAGAATGCCAGCGCGCCAGCGTGACACTTTGCCAGCACGCCAGCATGCCCGTATGCTGGCCGACATGACCACTATCGCCGTAGTGAACCTCAAGGGCGGCGCCGGCAAGACGACCGCCTCCATGCTCATCGCCACGCAACTGACCTTGCTGGGCCACACCGTGACGCTCCTGGACATGGATAGCCAGGGATCCGCGAGCGACTGGGCCCGAATCGCCGAGGAGGACGGCACGCCGCTCCCCTTCGAGGTCCGACCCGCCAACCACGTCACCCTCCGCAGCTACAAGGAGGGCACCGACTTCACACTCATCGACACGCCCCCCACCGACCCGGGCGCCGTCGACGTGGCGGTGAAGGTCGCCGACGTCGTCGTCATCCCCGCCCCTCCCGGCGACATGGACATCGACCGCACCTGGGACACGATCAACGTGACGGCATCACTCGTCCCCACCTACGTCCTCCTCGCCCGCTTCGACAGGCGCAGCAAGGACGCCGAGAACTTCATTAGCCAGCTCGACGCCCGCGGAGTCGCCCGCTTCGAGACGATCATCCCCGCCAGCCTCCCCATCGGCCGCATCCGCGGAACCGTCCCCAAGCCCCACAAGTGGGGCTACGACAACGTCACGACCGAGCTCCTGGAGGTGCTCTGACCATGGCCACCAAGCCCTCCGAGCGCTACGCGCCGCGCCCCCGACCCAACACCCCCTCGACCGGCAGCGCGAAGGACGCCTTCATCGAGCCGGCCCCAGCCGACGAGATGAGCAAGCTGACCATCCGCCTCCTGAAGTCCATGCACAAGGACGTCAAGGCCGCCGCCCTCCGCGACGACGTGAGCGTCCAGGACTGGATCCAGGACGCCATCACCCAGAAGCTCGCCCGCAAGTAGGCAACCCAGCTCCCCAACATGCTGGCACGCCAGCGTGCCAGCCTCCGAGCGAAGGATCGCCCCCGCCCCGTGCCGGCACCGGCAGGGGAGGGGTTGGCATCTCGCGTTGACAGCTCGCCAGCACGCCAGCACGCTGGCAATCTCGAGGAGGAGTCTCATGGACCGTCACGCACGCATCCCACGTCGCCCCACGAGCACGCGGCCGCTCCGAGCACCTCGGTACAGTGACGAGCGTCTCTGTAACCGGCCAGGGGGATCCACGTGGCACGCCGCACTCGCCAGCCGAGCGACAACCAGCTCGCGCTCGACTTCGACGCCCTCTGGGCCGAACCCGAGTCCAGCCGTCTCGAGGAGGACACCGATGAACAAGTACGGGCAGATGTTGCGGCGCCAGTGGGAGATCGCGAGCCCACAGCTGGTCGAGAGCCTGAGCGATCCGACGGAGCACTTCTCGACGATGGGAGCACAGGTCGAAGCGGAAGTGCTCGAGTTGCTTCCGACGATGGAGGGGACGGACCCCGCGGGGGAGACGTACCTGCAGAAGGTCGCACGCCTGCAGGCAGCCCGAGCGACCGCCGAGGAGACCGTCCTGGCGCAGTACCAGCCCCCGAGCGACAGTCCGGAGCCGGACGAGCCGGAGGACTGGGACGAGATGAGCCACGACGACCAGGAGACCTGGATCAGGGCGAACGTCCCGGCGGGGGAGCATCAGCAGGAGATGCTGACCGACCTCGAAGCACGCCGGACCAGCAGGATGATCGGCCTGGGAGCGGGGAACGACCCAGCAGCCTGGGAGGACTGAGCGCCCCCTCGTTCCACCCCAACACGCAGGACGACCTCGCCCCCTCCGGAGCCCACGCCCGGTTCGCCGCGAACATGGCCGCCCTGCGCACCCTCGCCGACCTCCGCGAGAGTGGCGAGCCGGCCACCGCCGCCCAGCAGGCCGTGATCGCCCGCTACGGGTCCTGGGGGGCGGTCCCCGAGGTGTTCGACAACCGCCGCCACGACTGGCACGAGCACCGCATCGAACTACGCGAGGCCCTGGGCGAGACCGGCTACGAGGCAGCACGCCTCACCACCATCAACGCCCACTTCACCGACCCAGCGATCGCCGCCCCCATGTGGCACGCCCTCGAGAACCTCGGATTCACCGACGGACGCGTCCTCGAGCCCGGTTCTGGCATGGGCACCTTCATCGGCCTCGCCCCCGCCGGCGCCCGCATGACCGGCGTCGAGCTGGACCCCACCACCGCCGAGCTCGCCTCCCACCTCTACCCGCAGGCAGAGATCCGCGCCGAGGGCTTCGAGAACACCCGCATCCCCAACGACACGTTCGACGCCGCCATCGGCAACGTCCCCTTCGGCGACATCAAGCTCTACGACAAGTCGCACAACGCCGGCGAACACTCGATCCACAACCACTTCATCATCAAGTCCCTGGACCTCGTGCGACCCGGGGGAGTGGCCGCCTTCGTCACCAGCGCCTACACGATGGACGCGCAGAACCCCGCCGCCCGCCGCGACATGCACGCCCGCGCCGACCTCATCGGCGCCGTCCGCCTGCCCAACAGCGCCCACAAGCGTGCCGCCGGCACCGAGGTCCTCACCGACGTGCTCCTGTTCCGCAAGCGCCACGAGAACGACGCCCCCCGCGACGACACCTGGCTCCGCACCAGCACCCAGGACGTCCCCGTCCTCCGCGCCGGCACCGCCACCGCCAACGACGGCACCTTCACCCTCCGCACCAACGACTACTTCCTCCAGAACCCCGACCAGGTCCTCGGCGAGTTCGTGGGCACCCACGGCGTGCGCGGATCCATCCAGCTCGGCGTGCAACAGCGCAGCTGGGAACCCCTCGGCGTCCCGCTCACCGCGGCCCTGGACCGGGTCACCGGGCAGGCTCTCCAGCGGGGCCTGGGCATGAGCTCGCCCGAGCCGACCATCCAGACCCTCGACCTCTCCGCCCCCGCACCCTCCGCCACGGAGCCCCAGCCCACCGCCGGCCCGACAACGGCAGCCGCACCCACCCCGGCGCCGGCCCCCGAGTCGATCCGCTGGGACGGGCACGTCGCCACCGCCGGCGACGACTTCGTCCAGTACATCGACGGGCAGCCCCAGCCGCTCCAGGTCCCCAAGAACCCCGCCGCGCGCCGCGAGCTGCGCGCCCTCCTCGAGCTCCGCGACCAGGGCACCGCCCTGCTCCAGATGGAGAACAGCCAGCGCGGCGACACCCCCGAGATCACCGCCCAGCGCGACCACCTCCGCACGTCCTGGCAGAACTACCTCGACACCTACGGCCCCATCAACCGCTACACGGAGTCCTGGCGCACCTCCAGCACCGGCAAGGACTTCATGGTGCCGCTCTACCCGGCAGCCGCGAAGGCCTTCCGCAACGACCCGTTCGCCCCGTTCGTCTCCGCCCTCGAACGCTTCGACCCCGAGACCCAGACAGCACGCCCTGCCGACCTCCTCGAGCACCGCGCCGTCACCCCACGCCACACCCCCCAAGGCGCCGACACCATCGAGGACGCTCTCAGCATCACCCTGGACACCAGCAGCCGCGTCGACCTCGACCAGATCGCCGCCCTCCGCGACCTCACCCCCGAGGAAGCACGCACCGAACTGGGCACCCTCGTCTACGACGACCCCGCCACCGACACTCTCGTCCCCGCCGCCGAGTACCTCTCCGGCCACGTCCGCCAGAAGCTCCGCGCCGCCGAGGCAGCAGCCGATACCGACCCCGAGCGCTACAGCGTCAACGTCACCGCCCTCCAGGCCGTCATCCCCGCCCCCCTGACCTCCGCCGACATCGAGCCCCAGATCGGCGCCGTCTGGATCCCCGCCACTGACCACGAGCAGTTCATCACCGAACTACTCGGCGCCCGACCCGGGCAGATCACCGTAGAGACCACCGGCGACGGCACCTGGCTCAGCAAGCAGAGCGGCGTTAGCGCCATGACCAGCGCCAACACCACCTGGGGCACGCGCCGCCGCAATGCCCTGGACCTGTTCGTCGCCATGGCAGAACAGCGCCCCATCACCGTCTACGACACCAACGAGGACGACGGCAGCCGCATCCTCAACCCCACCGAGACCGCCGCCGCGAACGAGAAGGCCGACGCCCTGCGCCAGCGCTTCGCCGAATGGATCTGGGAAGACCCCGACCGCGCCGATCGCCTCGCCCAGAACTACAACGAGTCCTTCAACTCCCTCGTCCTGCGCGACTACTCCGACGCCGGCCAGCACCTCACCTTCCCCGGCATGTCCGAGCTGTGGAAAAACCGCGTCAAGGACCACCAGCGCGCCGCCGTCGCCCGCATGATCAACGAACCCGCCGTCGGCCTGTTCCACCAGGTCGGCGCCGGAAAGACCGCCGAGATGGTCATCGGCTCCATGGAGCTCAAGCGCCTCGGCCTCGTCAGCAAGCCCGCCATCGTCGTCCCCAACCACATGCTTGAGCAGTTCTCCCGCGAGTTCATGGAGATCTACCCCCGCGCCATGCTCCTCGCCGCCAGCAAGGACGACCTCAAGACCGACAAGCGCCGCGCCTTCATCGCCAAGATCGCCAGCAACGACTGGGACTGCGTCGTCATGACCCGCGGCGCGTTCCAGAAGCTCGACCTCACCCCCGAGCACAAGGCCGCCTTCATCCGCGAAGAGACCACCGAGCTCCGCGCCGCCGCCGAAGCAGCCAACGCCAGCGGCAGCGACCTCTCGGTCAAGGAGATCGAGAAGAAGATCAAGCGCGCCGAGGAGAACCTCAAGAAGACCATCGACACCCCCGTCGACCCCGGCATCAGCTTCGAGGACACCGGCATCGACTACCTGTGCATCGACGAAGCCCACGACTACAAGAACCTCGAGACCGCCTCGAACATCCGCGGCGCCGCCGTCCAAGGCTCCGACCGCGCGATGAACCTGAAGATGAAGATCGACCACCTGCGCTCCATCCACGGAGAGCGCGTGGCCACCTTCGCCACCGGCACCCCCATCGCCAACTCCGTCTCCGAGGCGTACATCATGCAGCGCTACCTGCGCCCCGACCTCCTCGAGGCCGCAGGCGTGCGCTCCTTCGACAGCTGGGCCGCGACCTTCGGCAAGACCGTCATGAGCGTCGAGATGGCCCCCGAGGGCAACAAGTTCCGCACCGTCCAGCGGTTCAGCCAGTTCCAGAACGTCCCCGAGCTGCTGCGCATGATGCACACCTACGCCGACGTGAAGCTCGCCGACGACCTCGACCTCCCCACCCCCGACCTCCGCATCCGCCCCGACGGCCACCGCGGACCGGAGATGGAGATGGTCCCCGCCTCCCAGGCCACCCTGGAGTACATCCAGGACCTCGGAGCGCGCGCAGACGCCGTCCGCAAGGGCCTCGTGCAGCCCACCGAGGACAACATGCTCAAGATCAGCTCCGACGGCCGCAAGGCAGCCCTCAGCCCCGAGCTCGTCGGCCTCGAGGACCCCGCCGCCGGCGCCGGAAAGGTCGCCCGCGCCGCCGAGTCCATCGCCACCACCTACCACCGCACCAAGGACACCGACTACGAGACCGACGCCGGCGGCACCAGCCCCGGCGCCCTCCAGATCGTGTTCGCCGACCTCCACGCCGCCTCCGACAGCGACTACGACGCCTACAGCGACCTCCGCCAGCGCCTCATCGACGGGGGAGTGCCCCCCGAGAAGATCCGCTTCATGCAGGAAGCCAAGAACGACCGCGACAAGGCCTCCCTGTTCGCCGACGCCCGCAACGGCGACGTCGCGGTCCTCATCGGCTCCACCCAGACCATGGGCACCGGCACCAACGTCCAACGTCGCGCGATCGCCCTCCACCACCTCGACTGCCCCTGGCGCCCCGCCGACGTCGAACAGCGCGAAGGCCGCATCATCCGCCAGGGCAACGCCAACCCCGAGGTGTCCGTGCACCGCTGGGCCACCCAGAAGTCCTTCGACGCCTACATGTGGCAGACCGTCGAACGGAAGAGCAACTTCATCAACCAGATCATGCGCGGCACCCTCGACATGCGCACCATCGAGGACATCGGCCAGAACTCCCTGGACTACGCCGAGATCACCGCCCTCGCCGCCGACAACCCCCTCCTCATCGAGAAGACCAAGCTCACCACCGAACTCCAGCGCCTCAACCGCCTCGAGCGCGCCCACGGCAACGAACAGCAGAACCTCCGCATCCGCATCCCCCAGATGCGCGACGGCATCGAGACCATGCGCACCAACGCCCACACCCTCGCCCAGATCGCCACCCACACCCAGGACATCAGCGGCGAGAAGTTCACGATGGACCTCCACGGCCAGACCTACACCGAGCGCGCCAAGGCCGGCGAAGCGATCGCCCACTGGGCCCGCGGGACGAACTTTCGATCCCAGTTCCAGAGCGACACCGACCTTGGACAGATCGGCAGCCTCGCCGGTCACCCCATCCACGCCACCGTCATTTCCACCGCCACCAGCGGCCAGCCACCCCACAACCCTCTCGTGCACCTCCACGTCCCCGGCACCCTCGAGAACCACGCCGTCAAGCTCACCGCCAGCGAACTCGCCACCACCGACCACCGAGTCATCACCAGCCTCGAAGCCAAGATCACCGCCATCGGACGCGACGCCGCCGGCTTCCAGAAGCAGCTCCCCCTCCGCGAGACCGAGCTCGCCGAAGCCGAAGCCAACCTCGGCCAACCCTTCAAGCACGCCCACCTCCTCACCCTCACCCGCGAACAGATCGCCGACGTCGACAAGCGCATCGCCGCCCGCGACGACGACCGCACCCCCGACGAACCCACAGGCCCCCGCCTCGACGAACACCCCACCACCCAGCACGCCACCACCCCAACACGCCAGCCAGCCAGCACGCCAGCACGCCAGCACTGGCGAACCCCCACCCCCGTGGCCGAGGGTGACCGCGGACGCTGACGACCCGAGGCTCATGAAGAACGGGAGGGGCTGGGCGCGTGCCTGCCGTACCCGACTTGGCGGCAGGTTGTCCCAGCATCACCGCGCGACCCAGCGACCGGGAGGATCGTGGTCCAGCCCCACCCACCACATGACCACAAGAGAAGGTTTAGAGGGGATACACTGCAAGGGTGGGGGATCCACCCTGCATGAGATCAAGGAGGCTGGGATGAGCGAGATCAAGGTGACGGCAGCCCGCTGGGACCGGGGGTGGGAGCTCTCCATCCCCGGCGCCGCCGGCCCCGTCACCCAGGTCCGCACGCTCGACAAGGCCGCACAGCAGATCATCGACTACCTCGACACCGTCGACCCCGACGTCGACCACTCCACCTGGACGATCACCGTCACCCCCGACGACGACGAGGCAGCCGCAGCGATCCAGCGCACGCGCGAAGCCACGCGCGCCGCCGCCGAAGCCCAGAAGCGCGCCGCCCACGAGACCCGCACCCTCGTCGCCGAACTCGACGCCGCCGACTACCTCGGTGCCGACATCGCCGGACTCCTCGGCATCACACGAGGCCGCGTATCCCAGCTCCTCGCCGAGGCTCGCGCCGAAGCGTAGGCACGCCCCGCGAGGGCGCCCTCACTCCGCGCGGAGACTCCCACTCCCGCGCCGCTTTAGACCCCCTTGACTCAAAGGATTTAGGAGGGCTAAACTCTAAGCATGAAGACGATCCACACAGCACCCCTCGAGCCACCGACCGCTCCCCCTTCCGAGATCCCCGCGTACCGGCGCTACAGCCGCATGGCCCTCGCTGACGCCCGCGCCGCCTTCGCGCGCAACGACCCCGCCACGGCCCGCACCGCCCTCGCCGACGCGCGAGTCCTGATCCGCGAACTCCTCGCCCACAGCCCCGAGGACGGCAACCTGCACATCGCCTACAACGCGACCAACACGGCGGCGTTCCTCGTGGAGCCGATCTTCACCCAGTACACCGCCCTCGCCCTGCAGAAGCTCGCCTAAGCGATCACGAAGGAGATAGGCCATGGCTGACCTGTTCGACGTCCTGGACCTCATGCTCGCCGACGAGCACTCCGCCGGATCCGCACCCCGGCACTTCCACACCAGCACTCGCTGGAGCCTCGAGGAAGTGCTCAACGCCTACGAGCTCGAACTGAAGCGCGCCGACCTCGACGAAGGAACCCTGGGGATCAGCCGCCGCTCGCACATGTGGCACGTCATCTGGCGGAGCACCCCCCGCGGCGCCCACCCGATCGAGGTCATCTGCGCCGACCTCCGATGCGACCACCACGGCGCCGGCTGCGAGTGCATCGGCAGCCTGGTCTACCGCGCCTGGTGCGGACAGTGCCGCACCTGGAGCGCCGTCCACGACTCCGAACGCCGCGCCGTCGAAGAGATGCACGACCACTGCTGGCCCGGCTGGCGCACACTCCCTCTCGGAGCCGACACCGACCGCCCCGAGCACTGGACCCAGCCCGGCGCCCCCATCCTCACGCCCCGCACCCAGCACGCCACCCGCCCCGTCCAGAGCCGCAGCCCCTACGGCGGATACGACCTTCCCGACCCCGCCGCCGCCTGACCCCACCTCACGAAAGGCCCGTCATGCCCTACAGCGAACTGCTCCGGGACGCCACCGGCAAGATCGCCCGGTACCGCCCCTGGGCCTCCAATGAGGGAACCCAGGGACGCCCGGAGGTGCCCGAGCGCCCGCACCCCGACGAGATCCTCCGCGTTCGCTTCAGCGGCTTCGGCATCCCGCACGCGAGCCGGCGCCCGCTCAGCGAGACCATCGACTACTACGCCGCCCACCCCGACTCCGAGGGGGAGCCGATCTCCGGTGACGAGGTCGCCCGCTTCCGGCACTTCCAGTGCGGGGACCCCGACCCGGACCCCGAGACCGCATGCCGAGGCCCTGAGCACTGCCCGGCAGCCCCGCACAGGCCCGGCACTGGCTGGGTCCGCGGCGCGCAGTACCGCGACATCGCCCACGTGCTCTACCCCGGCGGCACCGTCCCCGTCCGGGTGAAGGGGGCAGGGCCGGCCCTCGAAGTGGATGAGCAGCCCGTGCAGCTCGACCTCCTCGACTACCTCAACGCCACCGCCTGATCCCGACCACGACACGGAAGGTCCCCATGAACACGCGACGCGACACCGACGACACCCTCGAGATCGGCACTATCACCCTCCGCGAGGGGCAGAGTGACGACGAGATCATCGCCGCCCTCGAGCACCTCTCCTTCGCCTACTCCCCGCTCACGGGCCTCTGCGGGGGCGAGCTCGGGATGCTCGCCCGAGACATCCGCGCCGGACGCACCACGATCCCCGGACGCTCCCGGTACAAGGCCCTCGACCTGATCTTCGCCGCACTCGCCAATGGCCGGGTGCGCCATGCCGAGCTCACCTCGTACCTCCGCAAGGAGATGGCCCTCTCGATGTGTCGACGATTGGGGCCTGTCGTGCTGGCGCTCATCGGCACGATCCTCCTGTACTTCTTCGGCCTGCCCCTGCTCGAGCAGCTGGCCGGCGATGCCGGGAACTCCGGCGTCGAGGCGCCGCCTTTCCAGGAATGGATGGTGTCGCACGGGCAGGCAGCGTTCAGAAAGCTCATCGCAGGCTTTGCCCTCGGGGCCGTCTTCCTCGCCGTCGTCATCAGCCTGGTCGCGACCTACCGGATCGTGTCGGTGCGATGAGCGATGTCGGAGAGGGAAGGGACAATGCCGTCATGACTCGTTCGGACACGCCCGTCGCTCGCGACCACCGCATCATCCGAGTGTTGATCGGCTTGCTGGCCCTCGCTTTCCTGGCCTACGGGATCTACTGCGCCAGCGGCGCGCACGTCGCCGACGCCGTGGCGGCGATCCTGGTCGCGGGTCTCTGCGTGTCCGCGATCGTCA
Organism: Brachybacterium horti; assembly: GCF_054777615.1. Lineage (NCBI taxonomy): Bacteria > Bacillati > Actinomycetota > Actinomycetes > Micrococcales > Dermabacteraceae > Brachybacterium > Brachybacterium horti. Next base: position 65,874 of record NZ_BAAHAM010000005.1, on the reverse strand, counting down.
TCCTCAGCGAACACCCCGTCCGGTCGCGCGCCGCACAGAAGCGCATCACCCGCCTGTTCCTCATCGTCGGCGTCCCTCTCGTCCTGATCGCGCAGATCATCGCGGCGATCCTCTAGTCGACGTTTGGGGCGACCCGTGACGAACGATCACCTCGGACGAGAGCCACGCCGCAACCAACAAGCACCAACCAGAGGAAGGGTTCTCCGATGAACCTCGACAGTCTGCGTGAGCGCAGCTACTCCGGCCCGACCGCACGAGCCTGGGGGCACGACATGCGGCCAGTAGGCCGTGACGATGTGGTGGTCGTGGTCCCCGGGACTCCCCGCTTCTATGCGCACCGACTTGCCATTGCTGATCTTGATGCAGGGCCGGCCGCGGGACCGCTGGGGATCATTCCCGGGGCCGTGCTGGGCTGGCTTGCAGGCTCTCTCATGCAGCAGTCGGTGGGCCTGTATGCCACGGTCGGCGCGCTCCTCGGGTGGGTGCTGTTCGCTCTGACGCTGTCCATTGTGGGCGGCGCTCTGATCCGGCCCCGGCTGGGGCTGCCGCAAGGCGCGCCGCTGGTGCTGGTCGCCCATCCGTCACGAGAGCTGAACGCCGACCAGGGGCACCTGCTGATGCTCATGGACGAGGCATCCGATCACTTTGTGCGGGCGCAGATAGATGACCGCGCCTTCACGAGTGCGATCGCTCAGACGATTCCCGCACTGCGCCCCCGGACTACTCCGGCCACCGTTGACGCGGCACGCGCGGCTCTTGTGCGGTTGCTGGACGAAAGCCGATGAGTCCCACAGAGGACCCCCGCTCGGTGCCTTTCGCGAATACATGAGGGACGGGAGGGCGAGCTGACGGACCACCCCACGTAGTGCAGCAGCAGAGGAAGGGCCGGCCCCTGAGGGTCGGCCCTTCCTGTCACTCCCGCCGATGCCGGCCCGCCCGTCGACCGGGCGGGCGCCCCGGACGCGCAGCCAGCGTCTCCACCAGGCGCAGCACTGCCGCTGCCAGACCCAGCACCGCCGTCACCAGCCCCATGCCCATGACCAGCGCCTCCGTGATCGCTCCACTCACCTCCTCCCGCCGCCGCGGACCGGCACCCTACCCCCGTCGACCGACGCGCCAGCCGCCCTCGAGTGAGGGCTCACCCCACCCGCAGTGTCTCGAGAACTACCGGGCTGTATTGTTCGAGACAGGTTGACGAAAGGACCCGCATGGCCGCCTATGCCGACTGGCTCGGACACGTACTCGACAAGCTCACCGAGTCCCAGCGCGCGCAGTTCACGCTCGCCGCCGACGCCTACTACGAGCAGCCCCACATCGCCTCGCGCGACGACATGGACACTGCCGCGAACCAGGCCGACGACGACGCCGCGCTCGGCGCGATCCTGCAGCACATCCTCCGGGAGGGATCACTCGCCGCGGCCGCCGGCGAAGCCCGCGACGCCGACCACGTGCTGACCGGCTGGGTGCGCGGAATGGCCGCCCTCGGCATGAGCGAAACGCGCATCTCGGAGGAGACGCGCCTCGCCCGCGCCACCGTTCGCCGCCGCCTCGGCAAGCGCTGAGCCCCGGTCCGCCATGACCACCATCGGATTCCTCCTCCTCGTGGCGGGAGCCGGCGCCCTGGTCGTCAACGGCGCCGCATGGCTCGACGCCTCCCGGAACGGGACCCGCTCCTGGCACCGCAGTCCCGTACGTCGCAGCCTCGTCTTCACCGGCACCGCCGCCGTCGCAGTCGGTACCGTGCTGGTCTGGACCGCACTGCTCTCCTGACCCCCGCCCCGAGAAGAGGCCCTCATGTCCAACAAGATCCCCGTCGGCTCCCCAGTCCGCCTGCGCTCAGACGGCGGCAATGGCGGCCCCGTATGCATCGTCATCGGCGTGTCCTCCGATCCCGACTCCCCGGGTTATCAGCTCGGCGTGGTGGAGCCGCAATCCTCCGGTGAGGGTGTCGGCATCAGGCCACTCCGCGATGACTTCTTCGGACCCGACACATTCGAGGTCCTGCAGGTTCTCTCCTCTGTGGGGCTCTCGCCCTCGAGCGCCGAGGAAGAGGGTGACACGACTGATTCCGCGGAAACGCAGGTGCTTGAGGCGCAGAAGAAGCGATGGGGGAAGGCCGACCGCTATCTCCAGGGTCTGGGGTTACCGGGGGTCAAGGGCAACGCTGAGAAGCGTGCAGCGCTACATGCGTGGAACGGGCACGATGTCGCAACCGGCGTCCCGTTGGTGACCGCCATGGTCGGAGCTCTTGGAACCCTTGCGGGAGGTGGACTAGCCGCCGACGGGTTCCTTGCGGGGGGTGAACTAGCCGCCGGCGGGTTCCTTGCGGGAGGTGGACTAGCCGTCGGCGGGATCATTGCCGTTCTGGGCGCGACTCTCATTTCCCTCATTCGTTGGGACGATGGTCGACGTGTGATGGCCGAGGCAGTGCTGAAGGTGCGGGACAGTCCTCGCCCGTCGCTCAGGGGTGGGGAAGGTAGTGCCAAGTCATCCACGAGCATCGGCTCCGGCGCGGAGGCAGAGGGTGGGCTGATGCCTGTCTGGAGCAACGAGCCGCCCAGGGAGCTGACGCCCGAGGAGGTGGAGAGCATTCTGGCGCAGCCGGGAGCGATCCAGCCCCGCCGCGAGGCGGCGGACGCCGATCCGGAGTAGTTCCCTGAGCATGGGCCGTCCCCGCTTGATGGGGGGCGGGCCGGCGGCGTGCCCTAGGTGGTCTTCACGCCCTTCTTTCCGGAGTGCTTCGCCGCATCCCGCCGCTCTTCTATGGCTTCGAGAGCAGCCTCGACCTTCGCTCGGGCTCGCCGCCAGCTCTCTTCACGGCCCGGAGGGGCCTCCCAGAACTCGCTCGGACCGTGGCCCGACTTCAGGCGGGCCTGACTCTCCCACGGCTCCCAACCCTCGAGGATGTCGCAGATCTCGGCGCCCCATCGCAAGACCAGCTCGATGAGCTGGTGATGCCCGGACGCCGGGATGCTTCGGTCATGCTCCCAGTCCCTGAGCGTCCGCGGCGTGATGTGGAGCAGGACCGCGAGCTCCTCCTGGGTGCAGCCAAGCATGCGGCGGCGTGCAGCGATGTGTTCGCCCAGCGTCTTCGTACTGTCGTCGCTCTCGGACAATCCAATCCCTCTCTCCATATGCACGGTGCGGACGGCGGCGCTACCACACGCACGCCGCCCGCGGCCCCCGGGGGGAATCCAGAAACCTTCTCCGGGGACGGGGACACCTTGACATGAGGGCGGCGAACCACTTCCGGTGCCCCATTGGGGTATACCCCAACGCAACACCCGGAGCGAACTGCAGCCACGGTTCTCAATAGGGTGTGCGGTGCCGGATTTGCGACACATCTGTAGCGCTCCCCAGGTCGCCCACCTCACTGCGACACAATCACCTCATGCCCACCACGCAGCGCGTCGCCTACGTCCGAGTCTCCTCCGCCGGCCAGAACCTCGACCGGCAGCTCGAGGCGATCGGCCACGCGGACAAGACCTATCGCGAGTACCAGTCCGCCGCGACCGCCTCCGCACGCCCGCAGCTCCGCGAGGCTCTGGACTACGTGCGCGAGGGAGACACGCTCGCAGTCGCCTCGATCGACAGGCTCGCCCGCTCCCTGCGCGACATGCTCGAGATCATGGAGGAGCTCGAGCAGAAGGGCGTCAGCGTCGAGTTCGTATCCCAGGGCCTCACGATCCGGCCCGACGGCGGCGACCTCACCACGCGCCTGATCCTGCACATCATCACCGCGGTGGCCCAGTCCGAGCGCGAGATGATCCGCGAGCGCCAGTCCGAAGGCATCGCGATCGCCAAAGCCCGCGGCATCTACAAGGGCAGGACTCGAACCCACGATGACGCCGCGATCCAGGCCATGCGTGACCAGGCAGCCCAAGGCATCCCGAAAGCACATATCGCACGTGAGCACGGAATCAGCCGATCCACGCTGTACCGGTACCTCAGCGAGTAGATCCGCCCAGTACGCTCATCCCATCTGAACGGTATGAGGGGGATGCGTGGCCAAGTCGCTGTCACTGAACGAGATCCGACGGCGCGGCGCGCAGTTCGCCATCGAGTGGCGAGACAGTCCCGGCGACGAGCGCCAGAGCGGGCAGTCCTTCATCCGTGACCTACTACAGGTCTACGGCATCACGGCAACCAAGGCGGCGCTCTACGAGAAGCGAGCCAAACGGTCCTCGACCGGCGGACGTGGGTACATCGACGCACTCGTGCCCGGCCTTTGCGCCATTGAGATGAAGTCGACGGGCAAGGACCTCGAGGCCGCCGTTGCACAGGCTCTGGACTACCTCGACGACCTCCCCGACGCCGAGACGCCGCGATTCGTCATCGCCAGCGACTTCAGTCGATTCCGCGTCCTGGACATCGAAGCTCCCGAGGGGGAGGATACGCGCGACTTCACTCTCGACGAGTTGCCGGCGAACATCGACGCCCTCGCCTTCCTTGCCGGCTACCAGAAGATGGCTTTCGGTGATCGCGAGCAGGAGATCGCATCCGTCAAGGCCGCGCGCATCATGGCCGACCTGTACGAAGCGCTCTCGGACTCTGGGTACGACGACCATGAAGCGTCAGTGTTCCTCGTCCGCGTCCTCTTCTGCCTGTACGCCGATGACGCTGGCGTGTGGGAGCGAGACCTGTTCTACGAGTTCCTCGAGCGCCGCACCAACGACGACGGCAGCGACCTCGGCCCCCAGCTGGCCATGCTGTTCCAGGCCATGAACCGCGAGGCAGGCCGACGTCAACGGAACCTCGACGACCTCATCGCTCGCTTCCCCTACGTCAACGGCGGCATCTTCGCCGAACACGCCGACATCCCCTCCTTCGACAAGGGCATGCGCGACCTCCTACTCCAGGCGTGCGCGTTCAACTGGTCCCAGATCAGCCCCGCGATCTTCGGGTCGCTGTTCCAAGCCGTCAAGGACGCCAAGGCCCGCCGCGAGCTCGGCGAGCACTACACGACCGAAACCAACATCCTCAAGACCATCCAGCCCCTCTTCCTCGACGAACTGCGCGCACGGTTCGCCGAGAGCCTGCATGACGCCACCAAGCTCAAGCGCCTCCGCTCCGACCTCGGCCAGCTTCGCGTCATGGACCCCGCCTGCGGATGCGGGAACTTCCTCGTCGTCGCCTACCGCGAACTACGTTTACTCGACCTCCAGATCCTCGAGCGCCTCCAAGCGCTCGGCGACACCAGTTGGCAATCGCCCACGGCCTTCTTCCTCAAAGAAGATCTGCCCGTCACCATCGACCACTTCGCAGGCATCGAGATCGAGGAGTGGCCAGCTCGCATCGCCTCCACTGCGCTGCACCTGGTCGATCACCAGGCCAACCAGGCGATGGAACTCGCCCTCGGGCAAGCCCCAGACCCTCTTCCCCTGGACAAGATCGAATCCATCCACGTCACCAACGCGCTGCGCACCGACTGGACGCGGATCATCCCCCCATCACCTCAAGTCGTGATCGTCGGAAACCCCCCGTTCGTGGGCCACAAGACCAAATCCGTGGACCAGACCGGAGACCTCAAAACCGTGTGGGCAACCCTCTACGACGGGTACCTGGACTACGTGACCGGCTGGTACAAGAAGGCCGCCGACTACTTCGAATACACCCGCGGTGGGCGCTTCGCGTTCGTCTCTACCAACTCCATCGCCCAAGGCCAGCCCGTCGCCGCTCTGTTTAAGCCGCTGTTCGATGCTGGCTGGCGGATCCGCTTCGCGCACCAGACCTTCGCCTGGACCTCCGAGGCACCCGACGCTGCCGCCGTCCACTGCGTCATCATGGGCTTCGACAAACGCGAGAAGACCCCAGCAGCCCTCTACGTCTACGACACTCCCAAGGGGCAACCGCAGCAGCGGCCAGCCCAGAACATCAACCCCTACCTCCTGGATGCCCCCACTTTCTACGTCCAGAAACGCTCGACGCCCCTCAGCCGCGAGTTGCCGCGTGTGCAGTACGGCTCCATGCCAAACGACGGCGGACACCTCCTGGTGGACGAGCCGACCTACACAGAACTCCAGGAAGACGCAGTTGCGCAACACTACTTGCGACGATTCATTGGCGCCCGTGAACTCCTTCATGACTCACCGCGGTGGTGTCTGTGGATGGAAGATCTCAACCCGCAGGACCTATCTCGATCGACATACATCCGCGAACGCATCGCCGCAGTCAAGGTCTATCGAGAAGGATCCAGGCGCGCCGCGACTCACAAGTTAGCCTCGACACCTGCCCTCTTTGGAGAACGCCGACAGCCAGACGTCCCGTATATCTGCATCCCCGCGCACTTCTCCGAAACCCGCCGCTACGCGACCGTGCAACACTTCGATCCTGACGTGATCGCAGGTAACGCGAACTTCACAGCTGAGGACCCCAGTGGCTATCTGTTCGCGATCATCAGCAGTTCCATGTTCCTCGCATGGCAGCGGGCCGTTGGGGGGACTCTTGAATCGCGTCTCCGCTTCTCGGCGACGGTGGTGTGGAACAACCTGCCACTCCCTGAAGTCTCCGAGGACGTGCGCCAGAAGATCATCGACGCGGGTCACGGTGTCCTTGAGGCGCGTGCGCTGCACCCCGAACGATCCCTCGCCGAGCACTACAACCCACTGGCCATGCAGCCGGCACTCATCAAGGCACACGACGACCTCGACCGTGTCGTCGACAAGGCCTTCGGCGCACGAAAGGCTCTCCACACCGAGGAAGAACGCCAGCAGATCCTCTTCAAGCGCTACGCCGAGCTCACCGGAGTCACCGCCTAGTCAGGATGTTCGCGGCTGGACCACAGTCCCTCCGGTCGCTGGGTCGCGCGTTGATGCTGGGACAACCTGCCGCCGAGTCGGGTACGGCAGGCACGCGCCCAGCCCCTCCCGTTCTTCCCTGGCCATGGGCGGGCTGCATGTCTGCCGCGAGATCTAGGGTCGGTGCCGTGGAGAAGGTGATCGAGGAGTACGGGGGGATGCGGCTGATCCCGCCGTTGGTGCGCTCTGCCGAGGGCTGGGCTGAGCAGCGCCCGCGGGAGTGCGCGTGCGGGAGCCGGCGCTTCCTGGTGGGGTGGATGGCGTGCTCGTGTCGCACGGACACGCTCGGTCCTGGGCACCGGACGTGGGAGTGCCGGGAGTGCGGCCGGCGGGAGTTGCTGGGGTGCCTCGAGCTGCCCGAGCTAGGCCCGCTGGATGAGTACGGATGCTCGCAACGTTGATCTGCGGTGCATCGACGGGTCAGCCCCGCTGGAGTTTGAGCCACCAGTCGTCGTCACCGCTGAGCCTGGGTGTCGGCGAGCCCGTGGGAGATGGCTGCGGCGGCGGTCTGGTATGCGGCGCGGGTGGCGGGCTTGAGTGCGTCGAAGTCGATCTCGTCGCCGGCGTCGAGGATGGGGTCGAAGGGGATGGGGAGGATGGCGCGGACGCGGTTCTCGAACTTCGCGGCGATCGCGCGGGCGTCGCCGTGCTGGGTGGCGGAGTCGTGGAGGAGGACGACGGCGTTCTTGACGAGGTCCCCGTAGCCCCAGCCGATGAAGAGGTCGAGCATGAGCTCGGCGGCGTAGGCGCCGTCTTCGCCGGGGGAGACGGGGACGACGAGCTGGTCGGTGGCGGCGAGGGCCGCCTTGAAGTGGCTGACCTCGTGGTTGTTGCCGGTGTCCACGAAGATCAGGGAGTGGAAGCGGCCGACGATCTCGTGGACAGTGCGGAAGGCGTCGCCGTCGACCTGGTCCTGCTTCCTGCGGGACTCGTCGGAGGCGAGCACTGAGAACTTGTTGTCTCCCTGGCCGCGGGTGTAGCGGGTGAGGGTGGTGCGCTTGGAGCCCTCGACGGTGGTGAAGTCCTGCGCGGCCTCCTCGAGGAAGTCGACGACGGACCGGTTGTGGCGGTCCTTGAGAGCGCGGAAGCCCATGGTCCCGCGGGTCTCGTTGGCGTCCCAGGCGATGACGTCACCACCTCGGATGCGACCGGCGGCTGCGGCGAGGCAGAGGATGTCCGTGGTCTTGCCGACGCCGCCCTTGTCGTTCGCGGCGGTCACGGTCTTGGACTCGTCGTAGCTGGTCTGGATGATCGCCCGCTCAGCACGTTCCTTCTCGGCAGCGGCGCGTTCGCGGGCGGCTCGACGGGTCTCCTGCACGGCCTCCTCCTGAGCGAGCTGCTCGTCGGCCAGGCGCTCGCGCTCCTCGCGGGCGATGTCCTCGCGGAGGGTCTCGCGGCGCTGCGCGAGCTCGGTGTCGGTGGGGGCGAGCTTGAGGCCCATGCCGTTGAGGGCTCCGCGGAATCCCTGGGTGGCGGGCTGCTGAGAGATGTCGGCCCAGCGAGGGTCGGCCTCTGCGGTCGGCTGTGACTCCTCCGCCTGAGCGATCGGGGCGGACGGTGCGGGAGAGGGCACGCCGCTCCCCCGCGCCTCCATGGTCGTCACGCTTGCCTGCGAGACGGCGATCTCTTCGAGCACGGGAGCCCATTCGGCGGGGCTACCCGCTGTCGGCTCACTGTCTGCGGCGTCCGACTGGTCCTGGGTCCATGGCGGGTTCGTCACGGCGGGGGTCAGGGGGGTCTGGGCCGGCTGGGTGATGCTGCCATCCACGGCGACCTGAAGGTGCCTGCTACCTCCGGGCTCATGCACCTGCACGTTCACCGGCGCGGCGGTGCGGGCGGCATGGCGCTTGACCTGTCTCATCGCGACGGCCTTGGCGGCCGGGACCCCGGCGGCGCTGATCGGGGATGTTGCGCCGTCGATCGTGATGGTGCCGCTGCCGTTGGACTGAATGGTGATGGTGGCGGTGCTCATGGCTCTTCTCCTACTGATTCAGGTTCGTGGTCAGGTGGTCTTGGGGGTGAGATCGTCGGCGCGGCCCGTTGTCGCGATCTGCTGGCGGGCGGCGGCGATGTAGTCACGAGCGGTGCGGAGCTCGTGATTGTCGTCGTCGATGAGGGCTCCACTCCGGGCTTCCTCGGCGACGGCGAGTGTCAGCTCTCGCGCCGTCGACCAGACACTCTCGGAGACTTTCTCCTGCTCCCAGGAGTAGGAGAGGGCATCCAGGGACTGCACCAGGCGGGCGATCGCGTCGTCCTCGCCGAGCTCGATCTCGCGCCAGGTGTGGCCTGCTGCAGCGAGGTCGGCATCGGCCTGCTCCGCGAGTCCGCGGTAGCGGAGGATGCCGACGATCCCGGCGGCGATCGCCAGGGCTACCAGCAGTAGCGCGGCGAGCAGTGACGCGATCGGGTGGAGGACTGTCCCCAGGAGCAGGGCGCCGACGATGAGGACGGCCGCGAAGGGCAGTCCGAAGGCATCGGTGATCCGCCCGCGGCGGAGGTTCCGGGCGTGGCGCCACGTCCCCGAGCTGAGAATCTCTGGAGTCAGACCCTTGCTGGTGAGGATCGCGATGTGCCGCTCTGTGTTCTGCACGGAGAGGGTGCGGCGGGATTTGCGGGTGCTGACCATGGTGGTCTCGATCCGGCCCCAGGGTCGGTACCAGCCGTTGCCGCGCGCGGGGTAGCCCAGCGCCAGTGCGGGGCCGTAGGTGAGGTCGTTCTTCCTTGCTCGGGCGGTAGGGGCGCCGAGTCGGACGAAGGCGCTGCCAGCGGCGGTGAGCCGTTCGAGAATGGCCATGATTCCCTCCCTGTGGTTGTAACCAGAAGTGGTTACGTGGTCGTGTGGTTGTCAGCTGTTGGTGGCGTCGACGGCAGTCCAGCTGCCTGCGTCGTCGCGGGAGAGAGTGACGGTGAGGGTTGTCCACTGGGCCAGCGGGTCACCGTCGATCTGCCAGGGGACGGTGACGGTGGCTGTGAGGTTGCCGTTCTCGTCGGTGGCGAGTTGGACGTCGTGGACGTTGCCCATGGTGATGCGCTTGTCGGAGCCGGCTCCGCGGGGGATCTTCACGGCTTCCTTGGGATCGGTGAAGGCGTCGGCGATCTGGGCAGTGCGAGCCTCGTCGGTGAGTCCGCCGGGCTGCGCGAGGACGGTGGCGAGGACCGGCTGCAGCGCGGCTGAGATCTCACGGTCGCTGATGCTGGACAAGGGGAGCGCAGTACCTTCGGGCGGATCGGTGAAGTCGATGTAGTCGACCTGCCAGGGGGAGGCGTCGGTGATGGCGCCTTCGTCATCCTCGGCGATCTGAACGAGGTGGATCTTGGCGATGGTGTCCCCGCCGCTCAGGACCGGCACGGTTGAGCTCTGGGGATCGCCGACGGTGGTGCCGGCAAGGCTGCGGGCGAAGTCGCGGTCGCTGGTGACGAGGGAGGCGAGCAGCTCTGGGGTGGCCACCGGGGTGAGCGCTTCGACCCAGGCCTGATCATCGGAGTCGCTGGTGTAGGCGGCGAGGAAGTCAGCGGCGTCCTGCTGGATGCCCGGCTCGAGAGCATCGGAGGAGGAGGCGGTGCCGCCTCCCTCCGTCGGCGTCGCCGCGTCCGCGGGGGGCGTGGTGGCGCTCGGGGTGGTGGCGGTGGGCGGCGTGGTCGCGGCGCCGAGGGGGCCACCTCCGCCGCTGAGGGCGGAGCTGATGAGCGCGGCGACGACGATGCCGACGATGACTGCGCCGGCGAGGGCGCCGAGCAGGTAGAGGCGAGATCGTAGCGACATGGGTCGTTCTCTTTCCGAGGGGTGCGGGGTCAGCCGATGAAGGGGATGTTGCGCTGGTCGGCGCGGGTGATGATCCACTCGAGGTGCCAAAACTCCTCGTCGTGGAACGCTGCGCCGTTGGAGATGCCGTGGGACCAGTACGACTCCCACGCAGAGCTGGAGGCCTTGCAGGAACCGTCGTCGGTGGTGCCGGCGCAGTTGTTCCTGTTGTAGGAGCCGGGCAGGCCGCTGATGTCGATGGCGGAGCCCATCTGGTGGTTGCTGTAGCCGGGCTTGGCTGCGTTGCCGTTGGAGCCGCCGCGGGAGATGCGGACCTGAGACTCCCAGGAGCGGAAGCTCGAGCTGAACTGGGGGTCGTAGCCGTCGGCGCGGACTTCGCCGAGCCACCTGATGAAGTAGGGGGCGACGAGGCTGTTGACGACGACCTCTCCTCGAGCCTTTCCGTTGAGGGAGCCTTGTCGGCAGTCGGTTCCGGTGCAGACCGTCCCGGGGATGGAGCACAGGCGGATCGGGACCTTCTTGCCGTCGACGCCACCGACGCTGACGCCGAGGTCTGCAGTGCCATCGGGGCAGGCGACCTGTGCTGAGGGCTGCTTGAGCTGGGCCTGGGTGGGCAGTCCGTCGGGCGAGGCGGAGGGGAGGAGCTCGCCTGCGTCGCAGCCGATGGCGTTGTTGGTGAGGTCGTTGCTGGCCTCGGGGAGGGAGACGCCGGCGAGGGCAGCCATCATCACCCTCGCGTCGGCTTCATGCTTGGCGTAGGCCTCGGGGTATCCGGAGCCCTGCACGGCCTGGGCGGCTTGAGTGAGGGTCATGGACTCCCAGCCGGCGATGTCGGCCAGACCGGGCACATGGCTTCCGTTGGCGGCGTCGACGCCGTTGAAGAACGCCCGCGCCGCGTACGACGTGTCCGAGAGCTGCGCGACCGTCCCCCATCCTTGGGAGGGACGCTGCTGGAAGAGGCCGACGGAGTCTCGGTCACCTCCGGGGAGGTTGATGAGCTGGGACTCCTGCATCGCGGTCATGATGCCGATGAGCTGCGCTCGCTCTCCGAGTCCGGCCTCTTCTCCGGCCTGCATGATGATCGCGGCGTTCGTCATCTGCTCGCGGTTCTTTCCGCCGGCGCTTTCGGGGATCTTGGAGGGGTCCACCGCGAGCGAGGGGCTACCGGTTTCGACGCAGGTGCCGCCGGTGCCGCTGACCTGGCTGCCGGTGAGCACTGTGGAGACTCCGACGATGAGGACGGAGGGGACAGCGATCAGTGCCACGGCAGCCACCACGGCTGCGGCGAGCACGGCTGCGATCAGCTTCTTCACGAGGGGCCCTCTCGTCTCACTCTTGTTCGCGGTACTTCTGCAGGACGGTCTGCGCACCCTCCTCGATGAGCGCGGAGAACGTGGTGCCATGGGTGGCAGCACAGATGCGCAGAGCCTTTCGTGTCTCTACCGACATCCACACCGAGGTGTTGACCTTCTTCTCAGCAGCAGGGGGCGTCGGAGTGCGGAACGTGTCCGCAACGGAGGGGCGGTTGGTGGTGCGGCGGGCGTAGGGGTCTCTGGTCATGGCTGGAACTCCTTGAGCGTGAGGGGTGGAAGAAGAGGGGGTAGCGGCAGTCAGATCAGGCCCAGCTCGCGGGCGACGTTCTCGTAGCCGTAGGTCTCCCGGGGCAGGCGGCCGGTCTCGCGCTTGAAGCGAGTGGCCTTGTCGATGACCGTGTCCAGCAGCGGAGCACCCCCGTCCTTGAGAGCAGTCCACGCGTCGCGGAACTCGCGGGTGTTCCGCTCGGCGACAGTGATGAGCACCGCCGGGTCGGAGCCCATTGCGGCGTCGAGCGTGAGCCAGGTGCGACGGACATCCTCCGGCGACGCCTGCGTCGGGAGCAGGACACGGTCGGAGGTGTCAATGGCGGCCTGGACGATCGCAGCGTCTCCGGGAGGGGTGTCGATGATGACGTGGTCGACGCCGGCAGGGACAGTCCGGCGGACCGTGCGGGCGTTGACGGCGATGACGTCGAAGGGGAGTGCGGTCCCGCCCTCGGCGGCATCCTCAGCCCAGACGGTCGCCGATCCCTGCGTGTCCGCATCCCACACCTGGACGGTCAACCCAAGCTCGGCAAGGACAGCGGCGAGCATGATCGTTGATGCCGTCTTCGTCGCCCCGCCCTTGGTATTCGCGATGGACAGTTTCATGGTTGCCTCTCGTTCTGACCGCCATGCTGGGGTCACGTGGTCACGTGGTCACAGGGTCGCATGGTCACGTGGTTTTAGCTCGCTACCGGGCGACACGACGCAGGGATCGCGGCTTCTGATCGATGACGGCCTGGCCGAACGACTGTGGAGAACCCGTGCGGCGCGCGCGAGGCGGACAACGGTTGAAAAGTTCCGAGACTGCCTCTAGTGTTCCGGACATGAGCGCGAATGCAAGGTTGGCAGACCTACTGCTGAAAGATCACGGTGGCCTCTACGAGTGGTGCATGGACCAGCGCAAAGGGGTCAGCTCCAAGTCGTGGGACGCGGTCGCTGTAGAGCTGGCGGAGGCGACGGGCGGGCAGGTCAAGGTGGGTGGACGGATCGTGCGCAACTGGTGCGCGGCGATCGAGGCGGGAGAGAACCTATGAGCGAGGTAGTGGCCCCTGATGAGGGCGAGCCCGACGTTTGGGTTGCGGACAAGGATCAGGCCCGCGAGCTGGTCGACGAGATCAAGGAGCGCGGCGCCCGATTGGTTGAGCGGGCCGCTGAGCTCGAGCGGGACAAGGAGGACTTCGGGAGCCTGGTCGGATCCGCCTACCGCCATCGAGTGTGGGTCGCACTCGGATACGCCTCGTGGCATGAGCTGGTCCAGACCGAGTTCAGCGGAGCGCGGTTCTTCGACTCGATCACCGCCCGCCGGGCGAGGGTCGAGGCGCTCATCGTCGAGGGGCTCTCCACTCGCGCGATCGGCGATGTGCTGGGGATCAGTCACTCCACGGTGTACCGGGACGGCCTAGCAACTGTCTCAGATGAAACAGTTACTAGGGTGGCGGCACCCAGCGGCCCCTCCAAGATCGAGGCCGCGAGCAGCGCTCCGCTTGTCGACCTGGCGCCCTCTCCCAAGATGCAGGGGCTGGACGGGAAGGAGCGACAGCGGAAGCGGGCGACGCCGGCGGAGATGGCAGATCGTGCACTGCTGGTGGCACAGCGCCGCGCAGAGGGATGGACGCAGGAGGAGATCGCCGACTCGATCGGCGTCACTCAGAAGACGATCTCAAACGACGACCGGATGGTGCAGGGCTGGAAGACGGAGCTGTCCGCGTCCGAGGTGAAGCGGCTCGAGAAGGGCCAGCTCACCAGGGCGGAGCTGGCTGAGAGCGCGAACCTCGAGATCGTGGAGCGCGATCGGAAGCGCCTCGAGACGGGCGCTCGGAATGGTGCCCGCGCCCTGGCAGAGGGCTTGAAGTTCCTCAGCGAGTCGGTGGTCTACGCGGATGCGTGGCTCGAGGAGCGGACGGAGACGTCGGCGATCCTTGCACCGTCGCTGGCTAATGTGGCCGGCGAGGGGACGGAGTGGATGGCGCTCGAGTTCGACTACGAGAGCGTTCCGGATGAGGCGATGCAGCTCCTGCACGATGACCTCGGCCGCGCGGCGGAGTGGGCCCACCAGGCGCAGCTACGTCTTGTCAGTGCGGCGGAAGCGCACGGAGTGGATCTGGATCGGGAGTCGTACCGGGAAGACCTGACGCGAAAGGTCGAGGCGCGACAGGGGAGGCAGCGATGAGCCCCTGGACGAGGACGGCGTGGCCCCGGTGCAACGGGGCCACGCCGGATAGGCCGCTTTCATCAGCTTGCTACCGAGTCACGAGCCTTCGGAAAGTCTACCTGCGCCCCCTGAACTTCCCCGGGAGGCTCTGATGGCGAAGGGGGCCCGCTACACCGACGAAGAGATTCGCGAGGCGATCGAGACGACTGGCCATGACGTGGTCAGTGCCGCGATCACGAGCCAGGAGCCGATGGTCGTGAAGGCTGTGGGTGATCCCAATGCGGTTGCCGAGGTCATGAGCGATCTCGCGGATCAGGTTCTGCGGAAGCTGCCCCAGTTCGCCGAGGTGGGGCGAGTGCCGCTGGGGGCATGGGTGAACGGGTTCGCGCGGAACATCCTGCTGGAGCGTGCCAGGCAGTTCGCGCGGAACCGGGACCGGTTCGTCGAGTATGAGGACGGGTCTCCGCTGATCCACGCATTCGTGGATGCTCCGTCGCCGGTGACGAGCGATGACGAGTTCTTCCTGGACCTGATCGACACGGCTCGCGATCGGATCACGTCTCAGGTGGGGGGCATGAAGAAGTGGGAGACGTTGGTGGAGATGGCGGGGAAGCGTGAGCGGGGGCGGGCGGCCCGGGAACAGGCCCGGGAGGAGCTCGCGGAGCTGTCGGGGCTTCCGGTGGAGATGTTTGGCGTCGAACCGGAACCGGAGATGCCTCCCCTTCCTCCTCCGCTGCCCGAGCAGGTTGCCGTAGCTCCGGAGCTAGTCATGGGCGGCTACCTCGTCAGTTGTTCGGTGTGCGGGCAGATCGGTGAGCCGATCGGAATCGGCAAGGTGATGGATGAGGTGCGGGCCCATCGGGTCATGCATGCGGAAGGCGAGGTGAACCGGTGATGGCGCTCCAGGATGACGGCATCAGTGATCCGGCGGACGGGTCTGCGTTCGAGCTGGTGAGGAGTGGCGAGCTGGTCGACCAGGAGGTCGGCTACACCACGCGGCTGCTGCTGCAGACCCTCTTCCCCTACCGGCGGCAGGAGGTCGACAAGGTGGTGCGGCAGTCCGGTCCGCTGCGTGTCACGGCGATGTCGGCGAACGGCCTCCCGTACGGGAAGTATCCGCGACTGATCGCGATCTATCTGTGCACGGAGGCGGTGAAGCGCCGGGACCTGCCCGAGGATGAGGCACGCCGGATTCCACTGGGTGCGTCGATGCAGCAGTTCCTTCGGGACATCGGCGTTGTCGGGCGAGCCAACGGGGGTGCTCGAGGATCATTGAGCATCCTTCACGAGCAGCTATACCGCCTGGCAGCGACGACGATCACGGTGGAGAAGATCTACGATCCGGCGTCGGAGAGCGCCCGTCAGCAGCGTGCGTCGGTGAAGAACATCGGCCTGTTCGACTCGATGGACTTCTGGATCACCCCCAACCCGGACCAGCTGGCCCTCACGGAGCCGTACTTGGAGCTGACGCCCGGGTTCTTCCGAGAGGTGACTGAGAATCCGATCCCGGTGGACCTGGGGATCCTCAAGGCGCTGGGCCGCCCACGCGCGATCGACATGTACCTCTGGGCGACGTTGAAGAAGTTCTCGCTGCGATCGGAGTTCACCCTCTCGTGGGAGCAGACTCAGCGGCAGTTCGGCCCGGAAGTGCCCGACACAGCTCGAGGGCGGGCGGACTTCAAGAAGGAGATCGCCAAGACCGTAGATCGGATCCAGGAGCTGTGGCCGGCCGCCGGTCTGAGCATCGGCCCGCAGGGGGTCGCCCTCACCCCTGGGGAGCCGTCGATCCCGCGTCGCCCAGGGCGCTCGACGTAGCCCTGATCCGACCCTGCGTACAGACGCGCCCCGGCACCTGCCGGGGCGCGTCTGTGTTTACGCAGGTCAGGCGTGCGCTGATTTACCCTCACCTCGGAGGTGACCCACGTCACGCCCATGTGTTTGTGCAGGTCAGGCTGCGCTGATTTGCCCTCATGGCGGCAGAGGAGCTGATGACGTGCGCTGATTTGCCCTCAGGTCTGCGCTGATTTGCCCTCAGGTCTGCGCTGATTTGCCCTCAGGTCTGCGCTGATTTGCCCTCAGATCGGAAGTTGTCCACAACGACGATGTGTCGCCTGACCTGCATGAA
Source organism: Brachybacterium horti (assembly GCF_054777615.1). Lineage (NCBI taxonomy): Bacteria > Bacillati > Actinomycetota > Actinomycetes > Micrococcales > Dermabacteraceae > Brachybacterium > Brachybacterium horti. The sequence goes on along the minus strand of NZ_BAAHAM010000005.1, from coordinate 49,457 downwards.
CGGGGGTATCAGGGACGACGGACGGTTCTACCTATCCAGTATTTTCACTACTTCACTAGGAGCCGGGGGCTGGCGATCCCGAAGCGCCGCCGGCTGGAAGGTGGGTAGGGGAGGTCTCGAGGAGGGCTGGGCGCGTGATTGCCGTACCCGGCAGGCGCGTCCCCGGCTTCCGAGAGCCGCTGGCGGTCCCAGCTGGGTCCGGGGTCGGTGGTTCCGTCGAGGTGTGGTTCTTAGAGATGTGCGCATCCGGGCGGAGGTGATCCGGTGAGTGGGGTGTACGAGACTGCCGGAGCGAGGTTGGGAGCGGAACGTGGCGATTCAGAAGGCGGAACTGCACGTCGACGATGCTGAGGTGGAGGAAGCGTCTCGAGTCTGGGTTGAGTCCGGCCCCGGAGCGGCACACTGGGAACTGGTGACCACGGAGCAGCAGGACCGGATCCGGGAGCGGATGCGACGCTCCATCCTGGCGGGGAAGCGGGTGCGGCGATGAACGTCCTTCCTGCGGGCGCCGGCGCCCGTGTCCTTGCTTGTGTCCTCCCCAGCACGCCGGTGGTGCAGCGCCTCGCGATGAGCCTCGAAGATGCCGGAACCCTGAGCGTGCGAGCGTGGTTGGGAGGCGACGACGAAGGGAGTCAGGTGGAGATGCTCGGCGTGCCGAGGGGCACGTGGGACCCGTGGATGGTGACCCTCGGGGGTCTGGATGTACGCGGCTGCCTTGCGGGAAGCATCGCGGGGAGGTTCGAGGTTCCGGTCGCGGACGGGAAGGACATGGAGCGGCTGCTGATGCGTAGCGGTGCCGTCGCCTCCATCGCGGTTGAAGCCGGCGGGGTTGAGGGACTGCACGCGTTCGAGCTGCAGGTGCAGGATCGGCTTCGTGTCGTGGAGGGGAGGGCGGCATGAACGTGCGAGTGCCTCGTGACATCCAGGCCCTTCCGCCAGAGCGGCGGGCGGCGATGGAAGCAGCGCTGGCCCATGCGGTCCTGAGGGCGTCGGAGTGGGGTCTTCCGGAGCTGACAGCTGAGGAACCGCGGAGTCGTGCAGTGGGGTGGCTGACGCGGGATCGGGCACTGGTGGTGATCGAGCGGGACCTTGTGAACCTGTCGGCGCAGCGGCGGCGCCGCGCCCCCTGGGGCTCGCTGTGGGCACCGGACTGGTGGTCGCAGATCGTTCTGCCGGCGGCCGCCGCACAGACGAGTGCAGCGTGGTGGGCTCGACGAGCTCCGCGGCCTGCTGTCGAGTGGGCGCGACTGTTGGACCCCTCGAGCGATGCGGGGGCGTCACGGGATACTGACCCGCGGGAGACAGACGAGAGAGGTGCATGATGAGGCAGCCGTACAGCAGGAACCGACGAAGGGTCTGGCCGCTGGTGCTGTCCGCGTGTGCGGTAGTAGCGCTGGTCGCTGGGATCGGCGTCGGGGTAGGCCTGTTCCTGGGGAAGGGCTCCGGAGCGAGTGAGGAAGCGACGGCGACGGAGCCGACGACCGTGAAGCCGACATGGGCGATGACCGCCGAGCCGGTCCCCAACGCGGAAGGCTCCTACGGCCACAACGAGCCAGGCGATGTGGCCCGTAACTTCGTGATCGAGGCCAACACCTGGTCCCCCGATGAGCAGCTTCCTGACGCGTGGCTCTCGCGGATCCGGCCCACGGTCACGGATGCGATGTTCAAGGCGAGCTTGGACGCCGGCATGGATGCCGTCCGAGGGGATGTCGCCGACGGCGTTGTCGGGCGGAAGGTCAACGTCACGGATGTCCTGAATGAGATCGGAGATCCGACCAAGCTGACGGTGAAGTACGAGGTCACAGACATCATGGCGGACGGAACAGAGAAGGCGCACGACGAGCCCTCGGTGATGGCGGTACGGCTCGAGATGCAGGACGTGCAGCTCGAGGAGGGCAGCGGGACGAAGACCATCCAGGAGTACCGCGTGGAGGACGCGTGGGCGGGTCGAACTTGGGGAGCGGAGGAGAAGTAATGAACGGACAGATCATCGCGGAGGGTGCGCGGGTACGGATCAGTCAGGACTGGGCCGACTACCTCGACCAGTTCACCGACATCGCGGGCTCGCTGCTCGCCGTGTTCTTCGTGCTGCTCGTGCTCGTGCTAGCGGTATGGCTGGTAGCGGCGGCCTTCACACACATGGGCAAGACCCAGGCGTTCAAGCGGATCATCGGGATCCTCACGACGGCGGCGCTGGCTGGCTGCTTGGTCTCCACCATCGGATGGAGCATCAAGAGCAGCGAAGACGGCGGCGCCGGCTTCGGATCCGTCTCGGTCAGCGGCGGGGAACAGGCTGACGTCGAGGTGAACGGACACAAGCCCAAGCAGTGGAGCGTCGAGGACGTCCAGGGCGACGGCGACTCCAGCGCGGAGAAAAAGGAAGAGGAGACGAGCGACCCGACCCCGACTGAGGAGCCCACGACTGAGGAGCCCACGACGGAGCCGCCCACCAGCGGGGGGACGACACCGCCGGAGGACGCACCTGATTGCGGCCCGGGGGCGGGGGCGCAGAGTGACATCACGAGCGCGGCCTGGGGCCCCGGCTGCGGCGGAGAGTAGAAGAGACAGGCTTTCAGCCTCGGTTCCCGGTGATCGGTGGGACCCCCAAACCGGGGGCCCACCGATCGCTTTATGAGGAGAGCTGAAATGCCTGATATCCCCATCAACTGGAGCTACTTCCCCTTCATGCCGCAGATCCAGAACCTGCTCGGCGGCGTGCTCGCGGTCGCACTTCTGCTCTGTGTCCTCGCGTTCGTGGCCGCTGCCGTGGTGCTGGGATTCGCGAAGATCAGCGGGTCGCAGGCCATGTCCCAGTCGACCGTGAGCGCACTGTTCGTGGTCCTCGGCGTCGCGGCGGGTGTGGGTGTTGCGGCGGGCCTCGTGGGCTGGGCCAGCGGCGCGCTGGTGTGGTGACCGGCCATGGGCGGCAACTGCAGCACGTTTGATCTGACGTGCCAGGCGGGGAACATCCTCGACTCGATGCTGGTGTACCTCGCCAACACGATGTCCTCGTTCGCCTGGCTGATGGTGTCCTCGGCGTTCGTTGGCAACGCGGGCACCATCGAGGACAACGAGTGGTCCGTTGCAACGATGATGACCTCGCGGTGGGGGCTGGTGCTCCTGGTGGTGGTCGTCGCGCTGGTGCTGGTGCAGATGATCATGTCGGTCGCTTCCGGGAACATTCGGCAGGCGATCTCCGCGTTCTTCGCCGGCCTGCTGTCCTGGCCGACGACGCTGGTCGCGGTGTGGCTGACGGTGGTCGTCACGGGCGCCACCGACCGGCTGACCGTAGGGATCCTCGGATCGGGTAGTGAGTCCGCAAGCAACCTCGTCGGAGCGTTCTTCACCGGGCTGGAGGATCTACCTCTGAACGGTCTCGAGGAGACCGGAAGCAAGGCATTCCTCATCGTGGGAATGATGGCTGTCTCGTCCCTCGCCGCGTTGCTGCTGTCCCTGATGTTGGCGTTCAGGAACTTCGCCATCATCTGCCTGGTCGGGTTCTCGCCTCTCGCGTTCATGGCGCTGCCAATGGTGTCGATCCGCGTGTGGGCGGGGAAGTGGGCGCAGGCCGTCGCCGCGCTGGTCATGGCGAAGCCGATCGCGGCCGGGATGCTCGTGCTCGCAGTGGACCTCACTGCGGCGTCGGACGGGATCTTCCAGTGGCTGGTCGGGATCGTCGCGATGGCCATGGCCGCGTTCGCTCCGGTGATCACCCTGCGCTTGTTCAGCTTCATGGGCGCGGATACAGCGGCGTCCTACGGCGGACAGGGGCAGGCCGTCATGACCAACGCGGCCTCCGGAGCTGCCCGAGGCGGGCGCGCGCTCGTGTCGGTCGTCCGGTGAACGACATGAGGACGGACAGAGGGCAGCTGGGGAAGCGGCTGCAACGCGTCGCGTCCGTGGTGACTGTGAGAGGAGAGAGGCGATGAACGTGGTCGAGGTGCATGAGGAGACGACGGCACGGTCCACGGGGACGGGTGCGGCGCGACGGGTGAAGTTCCCCCAGCACGAGCGCGGAGGGTTCATGTGGGGGCTGCAGCTCCCACAGTTCGTGGTGGTGGGGGTCGTGATCGTCTCGGTCGTCGGGCTGCTCATGCTGCAACAGCTCGCTCTGGCGGGACTCTGGGCGATCGTGGCGGTGCCGGTGGGAGTGATCGCTGCGATCACCTGGAAGGGCAGGCCGCTGATGTACCGGATCTGGAGCGCAACGAAGTGGAGGACCCGGGTGATCCTCGGCGAGACGCGCTGGCGGACGTCGGAGGCTCCTGTGCCTGCCGGCACCATGGAGCTGCCGGGCGACGTGGGGATACGTCTGAGCGTGCACGCCACGAAGTGGGGTGGGGCGATCACCTACGACGCACGCGCTCAACGAGCCACCGCGGTGATCAGGTGTGAGTCCCAGGGATGGGACCTTGCGTCGGACTCGGACCGGTCCGAGCGGGCGTACGGGTTCGCGAAGCTCTGCCAGGTGATCTCGCGAGCCCCCGCCGTCGATCGTGTGGTGACGATGGCGCGGACGATCCCCTCGGAGACCACTGCCGCCCGCAAGGCGCACGAGAGTGTGGTGCAGAAGCGGGCAGTGGACGATCCCTGGGGCGAGAACGTCATGAACGCGGTGTTCACGGGCCGGGAGTTCGTGGACGGCGAGGGGAAGCTGCGGGGTCCCGAGGATCAGAAGTCGGCGGTGTCCCGGGACACGCTGCTGGCGATCTCTGTGTCCGTCCCGAGGGCTCAGAAGCAGATCCGTTCCTACGGGGGCGGTCTGCAGGGTGCGGCGGAGGTTCTCTCTGGCGAGATCGACCGGTTCCGGGAGCGGGTCAAGGAGACGGGGGTGACGCACTCGGAGTGGCTGACGCCGGCCCAGCTCGGTGACGTCAACCGGCTCGCGATCGACCTGGATGCCACGGAGATCCTGGCGAGAACGGTCGATGACCGTGACCAGGACCGATTCAACCTCGGGGTGGCACTGCTGGTGGATGACGCGGACCCCGAAGTGCTGGTCACGAACGGCGGCGTGCACTCGACGTTCTGGATCAGCGAGTGGCCCCGTACAGAGGTGCCGCTGGGCTTCCTGCAGGACCTGATCTGCACGGGAGACTTCCCGATGACGGTGACCCAGGTGTTCACCACCGAGAGCACCGGGGCGGCGCTGCGTCAGGTCGGGAAGTCGCTGGACTCGATCGAGTCCAAGTTCGACATCAACCGTCGGCTGCAGCGACGCACCTCGATCCTGGATCGTCGTGCGGTGCCGGAGCTCCAGGAGCGAGAGAACGAGCTGGCCGATGGCCATGTGTCCATGCGGATTGTCGGGTACGTGCGCGTGTCGGGTCGGGATCGTGACGAGCTGGCCGTGAACGAGGACAAGATGCACGCCGCAGCGCCGAATCTCGACCTACAGCGGCTCAAGCACCTGCAGTGGGAGGGCTTCGTTGCCTCCTCTCTGCCCGTTGGATGGGGACTGTGATGGGCGATGACCGGCAGCAGAAGTGGGACGAGGCTATGGAGATGAGGATGTCGATGGGTCGGGGCATGGATCTGAAGAGAGTGATCGCGCACCACGCCGCGTTGGCCCCCACCTCGGCCGGGAGTGAGGACTGAGGATGTCGCCGTTCATCGTTGAGAGCAAGGGCAAGGAGCGGCGTCGCGCGCGGCGGCGCCGCCATCAAGAGGTGATCGAGGCCGGATTCGGGGAGGGCCGTCTTGCCAGCGGGGTAGTCGCCGGGGCGGGTGATTTCCCGCAGGAGAGGAAGGCGATCGGTCATGGCACGGTGGGCTCGGGAGAGCTGCACCTGCCAGCGCTGCGGGCGACCACCGCCCGGTTCCAGGCCGCGATTCCCTTCCTGGCGGATGCGGGGTCCGGAGTGGTCGGACCGCGGATCGGGAGGGACGTGACAGGCGGAGGCTGGTTCCACTTCGACCCCTGGCGCTTCTACACCCTGGGGTGGATCACGGGAACGTCGATCGTGCAGGTCGGCGGGGTCGGAGCGGGGAAGTCGATGACCGCGAAGGTCTGCGCACGACGAGGCGTCGCCGAGGGCCGGCATGTCGCGCTCGCGTCGGACCCGAAGGAGGAGTGGACGAAGGTGGCCGAGACGGTGCCGGGGTCACAGATCCTCCGGTTGGGTTCGGGGACGGGGAAAGACCGGATCAACCCTCTGGAGCCGGGGCTCCGCCCGTCAGGCCTGAGTGACGATCAGTGGCGGCAGGAGGTGTCAACGCGCCAGCAGCAGCTGCTAGTGGCGATCGTGTCGATCATGCGCAATGGGCAGCTGATGACCGACGAGGAGCACAACGCCTTGGACGTTGCGCTCGCGGAGCTGAGCCGCGGCGGATCTACTCCGACGATCAAGGGCCTGATCTACCGGCTGCGCAACCCCCTGGACGAGGGGAAGCAGGACGAGGAGGTGAAGGTCGCCGGGCGGTCGCTGGCTCGGAATCTGCAGCGAGCCGTGACGGGCGACCTCGCCGGAATGTTCGATGACGAGTCCTCGGTGAAGTTCGATGTGGGTGCGCCAATGCTGGTGATGTCCACCCGGACGCTGCTGAACAAGCCGGGGAATGTTCGAGCAGTCGCGTCGGCGTGCACCAGCTTCTGGATCGACTCGGTGGTCCGAGCGGAGGACTCGGGGTACTGGTACGTGATCAACGAAGAGGGGTGGTCGGAGATGCGTGATGCTCGAGCTGTGGAGCTGATGGATGAGCGTCAGCGTCTGGCTGGTGAGGTGGGGCTCGCGCCGTGGATGATCATGCACGAGATCACGGACCTGAACCAGGTTGGGGCGGAGGGCTCGGCTCAGCGGAACCAGGCGCTCGGACTGCTGTCGAAGGCGCAGATCAAGATCATCGGGCGCCAGAGCGAGGCGACGATCGACGCGACCAGTGAGGCGCTGAAGTTGACTGCGCGAGAGGCACAGAAGGCGCTGTCGCTGGATCAGGGTGAAGCGCTGTGGAAGATCGGGCGACGGAGCCTGATTGTGAAGACGCTCGTGACCCGCCCGGAGTGGGACGTGATGAACACCAGCAGCAACCGTGGCGGGGAGTGAGTCCGCCATGAAGGGAGTGCTGAGCGAGAAGCAGAGGATCGTCGGGCTCGCGATCCTGGTGTTCGGGGGACTGTTCGCTATCGCGTCCTCGTCCAAGGTCACGACCTTGATCGTGTGCGGGCAGTGGCCGCGCGGTGAAGACGGGGGCCTGATCACGATGATCGGGAACCTCGTCACGTTGGACCTGCGCGGGTTCATCGGGAGCACCAGCGACGGATGCCAGCTCGGCACCGGTCTGCTGGTGGGGACACCGATCCTGGTGCTGCTGGTGATCATCATCCTGGGGATGGTGATCTGGGCGAAGGTCGAGGCGTACCGGCTCTCGGACAAGGCTCTGCGACGGTCGATCCTGAGGCGGAAGGAGGTCGTCGCGGGCCCCGCGGAGGTCTCGAAGGCGCTGGGGGCGAAGAAGGCGATCGAGCGCGGCCGGAAGGTGCGCCCGGAGCACGCCCAGGCGGTGAAGAAGAAGTTCAAGCCCGGCGACGCGGCGTTCGAACTGGGCACATCGCACGGGATCCCCGCGTGGCTGTCGATGGAGGATCCGGTGCTGCTGATCGGCCCGCCCCGCATGGGCAAGGGCTACGGCTACATCATCTCGGACATCGTGTCCGCTCCGGGACCGGTGGTCACCACCTCGACTCGTGGCGACAACATGTCCGCGACGATCCTTGCTCGTAGCAAGAAGGGCCCCGTCTACGTGTTCGACCCCGATGGCGTGACTGGGCGCGAGTCGACACTGCGTTGGTCCCCGATCCTGGGCTGTGAGGACGGCACGGTGGCGAAGGAACGGGCCGAGCGGCTGATCGAGGGCACGGGCCTCGGGGCCGGCGATGGGGGAAACAACGCCGAGTTCGCGACGAAGGCAGTGGGCATCCTCCAAGTGCTGCTGCACGCGGCAGCGGTCGGAAATGTGGGCCTGGACCGGCTGTACGAGTGGACGAAGTCGCCGCAAGCGGCGAAGGAGGCGGTGCAGGTTCTCCGTGAGGTCAACTCGCCGTTGAGGTGGGACCGTGGGCTCGAGGCGACGTTGAACCAGCCGCCGGAGGACTTGGCGCATGAGTGGTTCGGAGTCGCTTCCTCGCTGGGTCCCGTGGACGTCCCGGAGGCGCGCGCACTGTTCGACGCCCGCAGCGTGGAAGAGGCGTTCGACATCGACCGGTTCCTGGATGAGAACGGCACCCTGTACTTGATATCCCCCCTGCAGCCGGCAGGAAGGAAGAGCGCGGGCCTGGGCGTGATGATGGCGCTGTTGCTGGACTCGATCGCCGACACCGCACACCGCAAGGCGATGCAGGCTCCGAGCGAGCGCCTGGACCCTCCCGTGAAGATGATGCTGGACGAGATCGCGCAGATCTTCCCGTGGCCCGCCATGCCCTCGTGGATGGCGGCAGGGTCCGGTGAGGGGATCCAGGTCATCCCGGTGGTCCAGTCTCGTGCGCAGCTGCGCGCCGGCTGGGGAGCAGATGGGTCGGAGGCGGTATGGGAGGCGGCCACGCGGAAGGTCATCCTCGGCGGTGGTTCCATCGCGAAGGACCTCGAGGAGATCGCGACGCTGGTGGGTGAGCGCACCGAGAAGTACGTGACGGAAAGCTGGGGCGGTGACCGAGAGACCGGGTACGGAGATAACCGCAACAGGATCGCCGGTATCAGCCCTTCGGAGATTCGGCGGCTGCCGGAGAACACGGTGCTGGTGCTGCCAGGACGCTCGCGCGCGATCTACGTAGATCTGATCCCTTGGAGTGAGCGGAAGTTCTCGGACATGGTCAAGGAGTCCATCGGCTGGCACAAGAAGCACCGCGGCTCGCCGATCCGCGGTGAGCGCGGGGAGGTGTTCCCGGTGCTCGGACTCAGCGATCAGGAAGAGCAGAGCATCGAGGCGGCGAGTGAGGACGAGGTCAACGAGCTCGCCACGGCGGACGAGGGGAAGTCATGAGCGGCTTACAGCGCAAGCGCGTCGATGGCGGCTACCGATCGGGCTACCTCAAGTCGCCGGTCTGGTGGGCACGACGGCGGCGCTTCCTCCGGCGCAGTGGAGAGCTCCGCTGCGAATGCCTCGGGGAGCTGCTGACGGAGAAGAACGCCCACGTGCACCACGTCTCCTACGACGGAGTCAGTCAGCTCGAGGACGGCACCTGGCGGGCAGAGGAGGCGGATGAGGACCTGATGGTGCTGTGCGCGTGGTGCCACGAACGGGTCCACCACCTGATGGACCGTGACCCGGGTTGGGCAGGGTCCTCACGGCGGGCAGCGACGATAGCCATCATCCGCACGATCCAGCGTCGTGTGCTGGTCGAAGCCGTGCGGCTCAGCAACGAAGGGGAGAAGTGATGGTGCAGATCGGAGACTCCTGGGCCGACGACGAGGTCATGTCAGCGGAGGACATGGCCACGCTCGACGGAATCTGGAAGACCAGCAGTGGCGACCTGGTGGAAGACGAAGCCGTGAACGCCCTTGCAGTGCCGGTGCGCCCGGAGATTCCGGATGTGCGGCCCCAGGCCGAAGAGCCGGGCCCGGACCTCGAAGCAGCCAAGGCGATGCTGGCCGAGGAGGACGGCGCCGGGGTGTTCCCGTGGCGTACGGCGAGCCGGGAGCAGATCGCACGCCAGTGGCAGGGACTGCGCGAGTTCGTCGACTGGATGGTGGTGACATACCTCTTCCGGATCGGCTCGGACCACAAGCCCTGTTGGTGGCGGCACCCGAACATCGTGCAGGAGTGGGTCTCATTGCGGCACCTGTACGACCTTTCCTGGTCAGAGGAGGACTCCGGGAGCGGACCGAACAACTTCCACTACTGGCTGCAGGCGAGTCGGGCCCGGCTCGCCTCAGCGTGGAGCGAGTACAACGAGTGCGATTCCTGGACGCACGCCGAGCCCCGTGCCCAGGGTGGGGTGCCCACAGTGATCGAGGATGACGAGTGGGAGGCCCTGACGGGGGGCGAGCAGCCGTACAGGCCGCCGGAGCAGTGGCCGACGCGCTCGGAGGTTCTCGAGGCGCCGGGCGAGGAGGAGTCGGCCCCGCAGGACGGGTGAGCCGTGTGGAGAACGGCAAGTAGCCCCCGAGACCCGTCGACGGGTCTCGGGGGCTACTGCGACTACCCCGGGTGTCGTGTGTAGAAGAGTTCTGGGGTGGCGTGGGGGGCGGTGACAAGGCAACTCACGGAAGGAGTTCGTCATGAGCGTGACGCATCGGATGGAGTCCCAGCGGGGGCGAATCGGTAAAGAGATCAAGAGCGGACTGGGCAAGAACAACAAGCCGTGGGCGAACTTCTCCCTCGCGGTGGATGTCGACCGGGTCAACGATGAAGGCAGCTGGGAGCGAGTCCGGACGGACTGGTACCAGGTCTCCGCCTTCGGTGCTCTCGCGAAGAACGTGGAGACGTCGCTGCGGCCCGGGCTGCCGGTGGTGGTCTCGGGAGAGGTCGAGCAGAACGTCCGTGTGGTGGAGGGCCCCGACGGTGCGCTCGTCGCCCAGACGCGCAACGAGGTCCGGGCAAGCATGATCGCGCCCGACCTCATCCTGACGTCGGTGGTGGTCCCCGAGGGGCCCGGGCGTGAGGGCCCTTCGGCGGCGGGACCGGGGACCGGACCCCAGTCCCGCGCAGAAACGCCGGCGGCAGGCGAGGCCCGCAGTGGGTCGCGGGAGACGATCCCGCAGGATGCGGGGGGTTCCAGCGAGATCGGGAGGACGTCTCAGGGGAGTGGAGATTCCTGGGCCTTCGGATCTGACGCAGGGCGCATGCCGCCGTCCCAGGCGGCTGGGGTGGTGTGGCCGCCGACGGTCGAGCCGGGCTCGGGATCGGCGGGTCTGCGATGACCGAGACGCAGCACCCCAGTGAGCTCGAAGCGGCGATGGACAACCTCGAGACGCTGCTCGAGGCGGTGAGCGTCGCTCGTCAGAAGGTGCGCGATCGTAAGCGGCGCGCGGTGCCGCGCCAGGCACCGCAGCGTCCCGGTTCGGATTCCGATGATGTCCTCGAGGAGGATCCGGAGGACCTGCAGGAGCCTTCTGAGGAAGAGCCCGCGGAGCTGGACGGGGAAGAGCTGGACGATGCGGAACTGGACGGAGAGGAGCTGGACGGGGAGGAGTCTGCTGAGCAGCTGGCAGACGAGGCCCCTGCGTCGTGGTCCGTGTACGATCCGCTGACTCCTGCCGGACCGAAGGTCCGCACGTACATGGCTGAGATGGCGGTCGAAGGTCGTCACCGGGAATGGATCAAGCGCACCCTCGAGGATGCGGGCCCGGGGGCAGAGTTCCTCATGGAGGATTCGATCGCGCGTCATCAGGTGTACCGGGCTGCGGCCGAGCGAATGGTGGATGTGGATGGGGTGGCGGTCGATCACGCGGCGGCGATCGTCGAGCGGACCGGTCTCGAGAATCTGCCGTGGCATGACCTTGAAGGGGAGGCGCTGGAGGGTGAGCTCGCGGAGGTGCGGCGCAGTGGTCTGAGCACCGAGGAGCAGACGATCCTCTTCGCGGATCGGATCGCGGTCGTCCAGGAACAGCTGGCCGCCGAGCATTCGGAGGGAACTCCGGCGCCGCAGGATGCGGCTGGATTCACGAGCGAGATCCGACTTCCGATCATGCGGGACGCTGTCGGGGCGGCGGCCCTCTTCGGCGATGAGGCTACGGAGGACGTGCAGCAGTACGTCGAGGCGCTAGGTGCCCAGGTCGAGGATGGAGAGCTGGTGATCCCCGTGGAGGGGCACGGGAACGATCTGGACGTCAGCGTCGATCCCGCTGTGAGCGCGTGGCGATCGGTCACCCCCGACGAGCTCGTGAGTGCTGCGGTCTACGGGGAGGAGTCCGCGAACCTCGCGTACATCCGCAGCGCTGCCGGCGAAGAGGCCATCATCGGGCCTGCCGGGGAGGTCCCCTCACCTGGCCAGGAGCGTGGGCAGATCCGTCCGACTGAGGACGGCCTCTCAATTGAGGCTGGCATCGCCAGGGACGAGGTGTCTCCCGCGGTGTGGGAGGAGCTGCAGGCGGAGTTCGGCGCTCCCGAGCCGGATTCGGAGGTTCTGTTCGTTCCGGTGTCGGCTGATCCCCATGCCGATCCTGTTGCGGAGATCAGCCGCGCTCGAGAGGACATGCCCGGGTCGCTGTTCGCGAAGAACGAGGAGTACGAGCGACAGCTACTTGCGCGCCGCGAGGCGTCTCTCGCTGCTGCGGACCCGGGGGTGTGGACCCAGCCTGCCGGGCAGGAGGCCTATGTCGATCTGATCGAGAAGCAGCGGGCTGACGGAAGCGTTGAGGCTGTCGTCTGGGTAGACGATCAGCAGCAGCCCACCACGCACCCCGAAGGGGTTCCGTCCGTGTGGATGGACGAGAAGGGCGCCGTCACCGCCCTCGGACACTACGACAACGGCCAGCCCACGGGTACGTGGGGATGGACGGACCGCGAGACCGGCACCTTCGTCTCCGACCGAGCTGAAATGAGCAAGGACGGCCCTGTGGCCGGCACTCAGCAGCACCGCGAGTCGGCGGAGGATGGCTGGACCTCGGTGGGAGACAGTGCGGAGCCGGGGAAGAGCACGCCGGACTCGGCGATGACGACGCGATCGGACGAGGTGGAGATGGACGGTGCCGCGAGCATGTCCGACCTCAGCCCGTCGCCGGGCCCCTCGAAGCCGTCGCACTCAGCTACGCCTCCGCTGCCTGACCCGACGGGTCCGTCGCACGGGCCGAGGTTCCACTAACAAACCATGTGACCATGTGACCACATATGGTTTAGTAGGTGCGTGCCCCTGGGATTCTGTCCCGGGGGCACGTAGCCTGTCCGGATACCCAGCGAGGAGGAACTCCCATGACGATCGAGGACCAGGTACCCCAGCGCGTGTTTGGCGCGGTGCTCCCTGTGGCTCCGCTCGTGCGCGATCTGCAGATCGACCTCAAGGGTGAGGACGAGACCCTCTCCGTGCGGATGGACCTCCAGGTCGGCGAGGCGCGGGAGCGCCTGACCCTGCTCAAGGGCGTGTTGGCGTACGAGGGCAACGGGGTGCTCAGCCTGGGCTGGCAGACGACGCACTGGGAGACGCTTGGGCAGGACATCGACGCTCACTTCGATCTCCCTGCGGGGACGGGCGAGCCGATTGCGACCCTGCTGTCGCGGATCGGTGAGGTGGCGATCGTTGCTGCGCAGAGCAAGGGGATCCTCGGCGTGGTTGAGCTGCAGGAGGAGCTCCGGGGCGTTCTTGAGGCGTTCGCGACGAGCGCGGCGTGAGCGAGAGTGAGCAGCGGCGTGCACGTCGGCGGGTTCTGCGAGATGAAGCGTTCGCCATGACGGCCAGGTTGGATCTTCCCGATCTGCATGGGGAGTCGGGTGGGGAGGTCGAGGTGGGCCTGATCGCTCGAGCAGAAGCATTGCGCCTGATCGAAAGTGCGCTTGTGGCCGATGACCAGGGGAGCGGCCCGCGTCCTGCCCCGTGGGGTACGGGGCCGGCCCGCCAGTGGTGGGTCCGCACGGTTCTGCCAGCGGCCAGAGAGCACACGGGGGCAACCTGGTGGATCAGGAGGGCTCCCCGCGAGGCACTGTCGTGGGCCATCGCGCTGGACCCGCGAGGGGCAGAGGTATCCCGGCAGGATTAGAAGCCTCCCGAGCGGGCGTGCATGACGGTGTGGTTCTAAAGAGTGCCGTCTAGCGCCTGTGAGTAGGAGAAACGGTCCCATGTCACACCAGGGAAAGCTCGATCTGGATGCGCTGTTCGACCTGACGTCGGACAGCGCTCCCGAGCCCGCCGTTCCGGCAGTCCCCACAGCGGCCGCGGACCTCTCAGTCAATGGACTGAGCGTGTGGGGAACGATCGCTCGAGTCGTCGAGGTGCGACCCGGGGTCGCATGGGTCGACGCGTCCACATGGTCGGGGTACGTGCTCGATGCAGACACCCAGCGGAGCATGCCGACAGCGATCGGGGCGCGCCTGGGGCGAGCTGCTGAAGTGGAAGGTGGCTGGTGGCGTGAGGGCGCCGCTGCCGGCGTCGTGGCCGGCAACTGGCCGCAGGATTGTGTGGAGGCTCTTGCGACATCTGATCGGCTGACCCATGCTCGAGCGGCTGAACAGCTGCGGCGAGACGTGGTCGCGGGTGCTCGGGCGATGGGGATGGACCGCAGAGCGATGCAAGAGGTGGTCCTCCGCTGGGATCGGGCCACCGTCACCGACGTGGAGGAGGTACCCGATGACGCTGAGCGACGAGCAGGAGCAGTCGATCCTGAACGAAGCAGCCGCGCAAGCGCGGAGCGAGAGGCAGGCGCAGGAGAACGAGCAGACCGTGGAAGCGTGGGCAGCGCGGAAGGATCGTTGGAGGCTGCCGGTCCCCGAGACGGAGGCGGACCCAGCGGTGCCGGGGACGCATCCGAGCCCGCTGGGGGCGATCTCGTGGATCTTCCCTCCGGAGGGGAGAGAGCAGGTGCCGGAGCGGTTCTGGACTCTGCTGGATCGGCTGTGGGGAGTGCTGCAGGCCGACGAGTCGTCGACGAGGATCCTGGTCGAGGACGTGACCTGGCCGGCGACGGACCCCTCGCACAGTCCGAAGGTCGTGTTCGCGGAGAGCGACGAAGCGTGGGGGGCGAAGCTGCTGGCGATGATGATCGAAGTGCGGGACGAGCTGACGAGGCAGCCCGCGACCCCGAATCTGGACTCGGTGGACCGGATGATCACCCGACTGCAGATGCAGCTGGAGACCTTGGAGAGCCGGAGCGAGTAGGCGGCGCCGCTGCAGGGCCGGTCCTCATGCGGCCCGTCGCGACGATCGAAGGGGAGGACTACCGGCCCTCGAGCGAGGTCAACGTGCCCAGTGGCGGCAAGGCACGCTTCGGTGCGAACCTTGCGGCGATCGAGGTGCTGCGGAGGCTCGAAGGTGAAAGTCGCCCCGCGACAGCCGATGAGCAGCAGGTGCTTGCCGGATGGTCGGGGTGGGGTGCGATCCCGGATGCCTTCAGTGGCGAGAACGGCTGGGGCGACGAAGCACGCCAGCTGAGGGAGGCTCTGACGGGGGAGGAGTACCGAGCGGCCCGAGCGACGACCCTGAATGCCCACTACACCGACCCGAGCGTGGTCACCGCTATGTGGAGCGCGTTGGACGGAGTGGGGGCGACGGGCGACGCGACGATTCTGGAGCCGGGATCGGGCTCGGGCAACTTCATGGGCCGCGCCCCCGAGGGCGTGCAGATGATCGGCGTGGAGCTGGACCCCCTGACCGCGCGCCTGTCGCACTACCTGTATCCCTCGGCGCAGGTCCGCAACGAGGGCTTCGAGCAGACAGTTGTGCGTGAGGGGATGGTCGACGCGGCGATTGGGAATGTGCCCTACGGGTCGTTCACGCTTCACGACCCGCTGCACAACGGCGCTCAGCTCGCGATCCACAACCACTTCATCGTGAAGTCGCTGGATGCGGTGCGGCCCGGCGGGCTGGTTGCGGTCGTCACCAGCGGATGGACGATGGACTCGCAGGGGATGCGGGCGCGGATCGAGCTCGCCAAGCGCGGTGACCTTGTCGCGGGGGTGCGACTGCCCACCGACGCCTTCTCTCGCGTTGCAGGGACCAAGGTCAACACCGACATCCTGGTGTTCCAGAAGCGCCCCGAACCTGTTGCGGTGCCTGACTTCGAGAAGCTGGGTTGGGGTCGGGTTGTTGCGCACCGGGACTCGGATGAAGTCGTCGTCAACGAGTTCTTCGCGCGGCACCCGGAGCGGGTCGCGGGGGCCCAGGCGATTCGCACTGGGCGGTTTGGCCCTGTCCTCGAGGTCGACGGCGAGCACGGGCCGGCTCTGGGCGCTCAGGTGCAGCGGTTGCTCACGGAACAGCTGCAGATGGCAGGGGTGGTGGTGCCGGAGCGTGATACCCCGCTGTCCTTGCGTGAGGGCGAGGCCTCGCCCGGGCTGTACGAGCGACTGCCGGAGCACCTGCAGCCCGACGTCGGGAAGATCGTTGATGCCGCCGCGATCCAGGGGCTCGAGGTTGACTCTCCGTTCGTCGCATGGGACGGGACGGACTGGACGGAGGTCAGGGTCCGGCGGGGCAGCGTCGAGGAGACGCGGTCCTTGCTGGACGTGCGCGACAAGGTTGCTCTGGTGCTGAGGATGCAGTCCTCCGCGACATCCACGCCAGGGGATCGACAGCAGAGCCGTGCGCGGCTGAACGTCGCCTACGACGACTACGTGGGGACGTACGGTCCGATCAATAGGTTCACGTTGAACGAGCGGCGCCCGAATGCGGCCTCGATCGAGCAGCACGTGCAGGGCGCAGAGAAGGAGTGGCGACGCGCGCTCCCAGACTGGATGGACCGCAGTGAGCGGGAGGAGGCATCTCCCAGCGAGGAGCTGCGTGGGGATTGGGAGCAGGAGGCCATCGAGGACCTGACGGTGATCCAGAAGAAGCAGCCGCATCTGTCGGCACTGCGTTCTGATCCGGGGCTGGGTTCGGTGCTCGGGCTTGAGGTGTTCGATGAGGACACGCAGGTGGCCAGGAAGTCGCGGATCTTCGAGCAGGACATCATCTCTGGCCGGGTCGAGGAGCGTCACGCGCAGACGGTGGACGAAGCCATCGCGATCTCGATGGATGAGGCCCAGAGGGTCGAGATCCCTCGAGTCGCCGCGCTCCTGGGGATCGACGACGACACCGCGCGGGACAGGCTGGCCGGCGCCGCGTTCGAGGACCCGGCGACGGGTGACCTGGTCCCGGCGGCGCTGTATCTGTCCGGGCCGGTGAGGGACAAGCTGGAGGCAGCGGAAGAGGCTGCTGCGACCGATGAGCGGTTCTCGTCGAACGTGACCGCGCTGCGGGACGTACAGCCGGAGTGGATCGCCATCGAGCAGATCGACCTCGTTCCGGGCGTGAACGTCCTGGACGCGGCGGACTACGCGAGGTTCGCGCGCGAGACCTTCAACGTCGAGGCGAAGCTCGAGAAGGTCATGGATACGTGGAAGATCAGTCATCCGCCGGCGTCCGCGTTCTCCACCGAAGCAGCGTTCCGGTTCGGGACGAGGGATAGGAAGCCCACCCAGCTGCTCGAGGCGGTGATGAACCAGAAGCCCGTGCAGATCCGCTACCGGGACGAGGAAGGGAAGATGGTCCTGGACCGCCCGCAGACGGCGGCCGCGCGAGAGAAGTGCGACCAGATCACGGCGGCGTTCCAGCGGTGGGTCCATGCGGATGAGGGGCTGCGCACCCGAGTAGAGACGCAGTGGAACCGGACCTTCAACCAGCTGGTGGAAGCGGATTTCAGCACCCTCGGTGCATCTCTCGAGTTGCCGGGGCTGTCCGCGGCGTTCACCCCACACCCCCACCAGCGCGAGGGGGTCGCACGGATGCTCAACTCGCCGGCGACCCTGCTGAACCACGTCGTCGGCGCAGGGAAGACCGGCACGATGGTCATGGGCGCAATGGAGCTGCGCCGCACCGGGAGGTCGAGGAAGCCGTGGATGGTCGTTCCCAACCACATCGTCGACCAGGTGACGCGCGAGGCGAGCCAGTGGTACCCCTCCGCGAAGATCCTCTCGGTCCCCACCGGTCTGAGCCCGCTGGGGCGGCAGACCTGGATGGCGCGCTCGGCGGGCCAGGACTGGGACATCGTCATCGTCCCCCAGTCGACATTCAAGCTGATGGGCGTCGCGCCGGCGCTGGCACATGAGTGGGTGGAGAACGAGGTTGCGGAGTTGAGGGCCTCGAAGGCGGACCTCGCTGGGGCGGACGGCTCACGGTTCGCAATCAAGGCGCTCGAGGGGCAGATCAAGACCCTCGAGAACCGTGCGAAGAAGCTGCTGGAGAGCAAGGACGTCGGGATGACGTTCGAGCAGACCGGGTGCGACCACCTCATCGTGGACGAAGCGCACCTGTACAAGAACCTCTCGCGGTCCTCCGACGTGACCGACCTCAACCATGTGGGTTCGCAGATCGCGTCGGACCTGGACATGAAGATCCATGTGCTGCGCGATCACCGGATCGAGGTCGCCAAGCGCGACGGCACCTGGCGTGAAGGCATGGTGCCGCACGTGGTGGACTTTGCCACGGGAACCCCCGTCGCCAACAACATGGCCGAGTTGTGGGTCATGCAGCGCTACCTGCGGCCCGATGTCCTGGAAGCGCAGGGCATCGACTCGCTGAGGGAGTGGGCTCGAGCGTTCGCGCGTACCGGGCAGGGCCTCGAGATCGCGGGAGATGGCGTGACATGGAGGGTGAAGGATCGCGTGCGGTCCTTCGCGAACCTGCCCGAGCTGATGTCCACCAGCCGAGTGTTCATGTCGACGGTGACCAAGGACGATGTCGCGAGGGTCGTGTCGGGTGGTCTGCCGGAGCTCGTCGGAGGGGCGCGCCAGGTCCACACCCGTTCGGCGTCCGAGCAGGTCAAGGAGTACGGGCAGGCCTTGAAGGAGCGCGCGGAGACGCGCGATCCGACCAACAAGGACAACATGCTCAAGATCATCAAGGACGGGCAGCTGGTCGCGCTGGACCCGCGGATGCGAGGCATGGACGCCGATGAGGATGGTGGGCGCATTGCACAGGTCGCCGATGTGGTGGCAGAGATCCACGCGCGGACAAGCGGAAACGTGTATCTCGCAGCCGATGGAGTGCAAGAGCCGCTGACCGGCGGCCTGCAGCTCATCTTCCTCGACAACGGGGTGCCGGGAGGAGCGGTGATCGATCTGTACGAGATCCTGCGCCAGGATCTCGAGCAGCGTGGCGTGGACCCCGGGCAGGTGGCGTTCATCCATGACGCGGACAGCGACGACGCGCGGGCGCGCCTGTTCGAACGGTGTCGTGACGGGCGGACGCGCGTTCTGATCGGCTCAACCCAGCAGATGGGGACCGGAGTCAACGTACAGAGACGTGCCGTGGCCCTGCATCATGTCGATGTGCCGTGGAGGCCGGATCAGCTCGAGCAGCGTGAGGGGAGGCTGATCCGGCAGGGCAATGCCAACGGCGAAGTGGAGATCCACACCTACATCACCACCGGCACGGTGGACGTGATGTCCTGGCAGACGATCGAGCGGAAGTCTGCGTTCATCGCCCAGGTCACCAGCGGCACCTCCACGGAGCGCACCGTGGAGCAGGACGACGAGTCGATGGAGAAGATGGCGCGGACCCTGGCCGCACTTGCCGCAGACTCGCCGTTGGTCATGGAGCGTGTCGAGGTGCTGAACGAGATCATGCGGCTGCAGAGTCTCGAGACGGTCCACCGCACCGAGTTCGGCGCCGCGCGGGGCCGGCTGCGCACGATGGAGAGGAACATCAGCATCTCCGAGCAGGGGCTGCCACGGTTGGAGAACACTCTCGCCGCAGTCCAGCCGGCCGCCGGTGTCGAGGCTGTCGACGGCAGTCAGCCGGAGACGGCGACGGAGCTCGCGGAGGCAGTCCGGCGCACGCTCCGGAGCGCCGGGCCGGCGATCGACGCGGGCGAGAACCCCCTCGTCGTGCGCGTCCAGGGAATCGACTTCGTGGGAGCCCGGCAGGGCACGGGCTGGAGGGTCCATGCGCGGGATGCCTACGAGGTCGGCTTCGACATGGAGCCGAGTCAGGACGTGCTCGCTAAGACCAACATCGGCGTGCGCCTGACCAACCAGCTCGAGAAGCTTCCCGAGCGAATCCAGGAAGAGCGGCGCCGGATCGCGGAATGGAACACCACGGCGGAAGAGATCCGAGCGTTTGTCGAGACCGACGAGGGGTTCCCGGACGCGGACGCTCTGCGCAGTGCGGAGCTGCGACTGTCCGAGATCGACACCGAGCTCGGGATGACCAGCGACGAAGAGCTGTCGGAGCGGGTCTTCGGATCGCAGATACGAGGGAAGGTTCCGCTTCCGGCCACCGCGCGTGACCTGCGGGTCGGGGACGAGTTCAGGATCCGTGGTCGAAAGGAGCAGTACACGCTCGTCCGTGATGACCGGACCGAGCTGTACATGGTCGCCGAAGGCGGCGAGGAGGAGGAGTTCCTGCGCCCGTACGAGAAGGTCGAGCTGGCCTCGCGTCTGCGATCGTCGTTCAACGCATGGGAACAGGCCTGCGTGGACCTCGGTGAGAGAGATGCCCTGGTGGCCCCGCGTGATCTGCAGGACGGGACCGCGGTGCTCGTCGCAGTGGAGCTTGCAGGAGAGTTGGTCCCTGCTGAGGCCGTGGTCGAGAAGACGGGCGCCCGGGAAGGGCAGATGGTGCGCGTCGTGGATCCAGCCGCAGCGAACGCGCGGGTCGTGCCACGGGGTGTGGTGATCGTGCGGGATCGCTGGACGCCCCAGCAGGTGGAGGCCCGCAGAGCAGCCGAGACGATGCTCCCTGTGGGAGCGCTGTACGAGGGCCAGATCATCACTGCTGCCGTCGACGAGGCCTACACCGCACATCCGGAGATGGCCGGGGCGGTGCTGGTCGACAGCACCATGCGCCAGGCCATGCTGGAGGGCCAGCTGGTCTCGGTCCGAGGATGGCGCGTTCAGGCTGAGGACCCGATCAGGGTGAGCGGGAACGAGCTTGCTGCCGTCGGCGTCGATGGTCCGATCGCAGTGGACAGGCTGCGGGAGGGAGATCGAGTCCGGATCAAGGAGATCGACCGGGACGCGAAGACGGACCGCGTGGTGACGGTGGTGAGTCCGGCGGATGCGTACACGCGCTCTGCGGAAACTGGCTACGTCACGGATGACGGCACTGTGCAGACGGGGAAGATCAAGTCCGACGCCGTGGTGAACGTGGAGGACCGCGCCATCAGCGCGCTGACCCCGCCGGAGCGCGTGCGGCTCGCACAACACCAGGGGACACCGATCGACGGAGTCTCGATCATTCCCGCTGGCGAACTGAGCGAGCACGTCGGTGCAACGGTGATCGTGCGGAGCCAGGGTGTGCCGGTCGCAGGGGTTCTCCGACAGGAGGCCAGGAGCATCCCCGGGAGGTCGGAGACGTGGCGCTCCACCACGGTGGAGCTGGGTGACAAGTCGCGGGGACTGCGGGTCGGAACCGAAGACCTGGTCAAGGTTGACGGCGAGGTGGGGCCGGTGCTTGCACAGTTCGACCTCACCGGGGGGCATGAGGCCTCCCGCATGTCGCAAGACGTGCCGGCGGCGGACAAGACGATCAGCAACACTCCTCGCTCCACAGTCACCCCTCCGCCGGTCAACGGTCCTGATCAACGACGGAGCGGTCCTGGTGTGCGATGAAAGACCAAGAAACCAGGTGACCAAGAAACCACATGAGCACGGGAGGATCCGAGGATGGATGACCTGGAGAAGCTGATGGAGGCGCCGCCGGACGTGCTGGAGATGACGGTGGGGGCCGCGATCGGGCACGGCCTCTTGCTCATGGTGGGGCTGCTGCTCTGCCTGATCGCGGGCATCGCCGTCGAACGGGGGAGCGGCGCGCTGCTCCTCGCCGCCGGGGCGCTGGTGACGGTCGTTCCTGCCGAGCTCCGGTTCTACCGCGCGCTGAGCGCGAGCGACGCGCAGGGCAACTGGATCGCGAACATCGTCTTCGTGGTCGCCGCGGCGATCGTCGGACTTCTCGCCTGGCGGGTTGGCGTGGCACCGGGATTGCTCGCGGGTGGTACTGCACTGGCGTCGATGTTCGTGGCGAAGGCGATCGACGGATCCTCCGAATTCCTCGCGGGGATCCCCCTGGGGTGGATCCCCGCGATCGTGATCATCGCGGTCGCCGTGGGCGTCCTGAGGGGCAAGATCAAGATTTAGGCGCCGGCACGGGACGGTGCCCGTGGGACGGGGCCACGTGCGTGGGGATCCGGGGGCCCTCCGCCGCCCCCGCATTGCCGTGCCCGGTGACGAGGGGAAGCAGGGCGTCAAAGTGTGCCCGTTGACGAGTGTCCCGGACGTTGGGAGGACTACCGAGCACGGGGGACTCGCCTCGTATGCCGTACAGGTCCCGGTAGACCGCGATCTGCACGGCGGAATCGGCCCGGAGTTCACCTGCCCAGGGGGCGGCCGAGACGTTGCGCGCGATCTCACGGAGACGTGCGTCGATGCGGGACTCGACCTGTGACGCGAGGTCGAGGACAGCCGCATCCTGGCCGGTGTAGCGGGGGGTGAGTCCGGCGACGGTGCCCGGGGTTCGGGCAGGGAGGGCGGGGACGTGACTCCGCAGGCGAGCCGTGAGAACACGAAGCCGAGCCTCGTCATCAGCATCATCCATGCCGGTGACGGACCGCACCAGATCAGCGTGGGCTGCAGCCGGGGCGGACGCTCGGGCCGCCCGGTAGGCGGCGGCGAAGCTGCCGAGCACGGGCGACTCCTCGAGGGCCGTACGGTCCATGCCATGCCGGGTCACCAGTACCCGCACCAACGGCTCGACGTCCTCGAGACCTGAGAGGTACTCGTACTCGGCGCGCAGCCGCTCGAGAGTGTTCGCCTCCTCGGCGATACGGTCGCGGGTGGCGATCGCCGACTGCTCACCGCCTGTCGTGGTCATCATCGACACCAGACGCCCCTTCCACGTCGGCACCTCCGCTGCGGCCACCAGATGGCCAGGGCCCGCGGACTCCTCCTCGGGCTCATGCCCGACATAGGCGCTGTTGAGGTGCCGCCCGCGGGTCATCCCCACGTAGAGCAGCTCCGCGGGGATCGAGTCGGTCGTGGGAAGCACCAGGCGGGCCTCGTCGACCGTGACGCCCTGCGCCCGGTGGGCGGTCGTCGCGTAGCCGAGCTCCGTGTGCGCGACGAGGTAGCTGGCCGGGATGCTGATCCGTGCCTCGGAGCCGTCCCTGATAGCCGTGACAGACCCGTCGGCGTGTATCGCCTCGACGGTGAGGGTCGTCCCATTGCGCATGAAGTCCCCGTGCTCATCAAGCAGCGTGCGGTCGTTGTGCCGGGCGAGGATGCGCTCCCCGATGCCCGCGTCCGCGTGTCCTCGTAGCGGGACCGTTCGACTGGCATCGACCTCCCCCAGGTGCCTGCGGGCATACAGGAATCGCTCGTTGATGTCTGTGACCACGGCGTTGGTCGCTGCGATGAGGATCGCAGAGCGGCCCTCGGCAAGAGCGAGGCGGGTATCGGCGAAGGCTGCGTCCCCCACCTCCTCGTCCTCCCCGGCGACGATGCGGCCGTGCAGGTCGTAGGTGTCCACCAGCTCCGCCGCCTGGTCATCGTCCCGCACCTGGCGCAGCACCAAGGAGGCGTCCTTCTCCCAGGACTCCGCGAAGCGCCACACGGAAGTGAGCTCGAGGGCCTCAGGCTGCTCGGCCAGCAGTCCGAGCACCCCGCCGGCCTCCACGGCGTCGAGCTGGCGGTGATCGCCGACCAGGAGCACCCGGGCGCCGGCGGCGTCAGCCTGCCGAACGAGCTCGTGCAGATGCACGGTCGACGTCATCGACGCTTCGTCGACGACGATCAGCTGCCCGGCGCGCATCCGCCAAGCATCGGTGGCTGTGGTGTGTCGGGCGATCTGCCGGCGGATGGCGTCGGCCCGGGCCTGCTCTTCCGGGCCCAGCTCCGCGAGCGCTGTCGTCAGCGAGGCGATGCGGTCAGCGCGGGCCTGCTGGCCTGTCGTGCTCTCGTGTAGCCACTTTGCGATGGTGTGCGCCGGCGCGTCGATCTCCTCGCCGAGCACACTCGCGGCCTGAGCGCTGGTCGCCAGGCCGATCACGCTCCCTGGCGCGTGCAGCTGCTCCCAGACCTCCCTCACAGCCGCCATGGTCGTCGTCTTCCCCGTGCCCGCCGGACCCAGCAGGACAGACATGCGAGAGTCGGCAGCGACGATCGCCCGGACGGCAGCGTCCTGGTCCTCAGCCAGTCCATGTCCTCGGTGGGCGATCTGCGCCTGGTTGTAGGTGCTGACCAGCATCTCAATCTCCTCTGCCCCCGGTGCATCAAGGACATGGGGGGTGCGCAGCGCCGTCAGGACAGCTTCCTCTCGAGCCAGCGTGTCCAGACTCGTGAACTGGACGCGATGGAGGTCGTCGAACACCGAGCGCCCGCGCAGGGCGACCTGCGCGTCGTCCGTGTCGACGCGGTAGCGGGTGGGCGTCAGTTGGACACTCTGCTCGAGCACCTCGTCAGTGATCGCGGCGACGGCGGCGTCCCGCACGTCCGGAGAGGCCGCACGCACCATCCGCATGACCCGCTCGGCCTCGGCCCGTACGTTCGCCGCAGTCCATGTGGACCGCTCACGCGCGAGCTCCCCGAGAACACGCGCGGAAACATCGAGCAGACGCCGCGCGTGATCCGCGTCCTCCTCCGCATCTGGTCCTGCCGGTGACTCATCGCCGTCCGCGGGGCGCTGTCGTTGGCCCAGGGAGTCGACCGTCAGGGCCACGAGCACGTCGTGGACGCTTCCGGAGAGCTCACCGGACAGCTCTACATCGCGGCCCCGATCGAGACACCCCGCCACGAGCGCCTCGGGATCCGTCACAACGGACTGCGCGCGGTTCTGCCACTGCTCGCAGCGCTCAGAGAGCGGCTGGACCTGCTTGCTCTTCGGCTTCCGCGTAGCCCTCCACGCCTGTGCCTTGAGGTCCAGCAACTCCCGTCGCGAAGGATCCCGGTCACGCTCACGCCGGAAGCGGCCCACCCGCCCTGCAAGCTCCCGGTCGATCGCCGCCGCCCGCGAGCTGAAGGCCTCGCGCACCTCCGCCGGCATCCCGACGATGTCCGGCACAGCGGCCCGGGATGTCACCCCTTCCCGCTCCACCCACTCCACACCCAACTCGCGGCGAAGCTCATCCATGAAGAGGTTCTGGTGGATCTCCGACAGGGCCACCGTCGAGCGGAACAGCGACCGACTGTCGATGGTGACCCACTTCCCGTCAGCTGCCCGCTGGACTCGGTTCGAGACGACGACATGCGAGTGCAGATGCGGCTCCCCGTCACGGGTGTCCCAGTGGTCCCACTGCCCGGCGATGAGCCCCTTCACGGCGACCGCCGCCACGCCGCCGTGCCCGGCCCGCGACTGCAGCACGTTGTCCTCGAGATGGTCGAGAGTCGCGTGCAGCGCCCGCTCGTGACAAGCCGCGATCCGGGCCTGGATGTCCGGCGTCCCCAAGGCCCACAAGATGCTTGCGTCCTTCGGAACGGTGAACGTCAGATCAAATCCGGCGACATCACGGCGAGCCTGCTCCGAGGCCTCTCCGAGCTGATTGTCGTTCGCCCCCACTCCCTGCTTCCGCTCGGAGAGCGGTGCCTTTCCGAGACGTTCGTTCGTTCGCGGATTCCTGAACTTCTGCCACACAGAGACGGCATCATCCGAGCCGATATCATCACCCCGCCTAACACTCACCCCTGAAAGGCCAGACCCATACCATCGCCCCGGCGGATTACCAGATTCGGTGTAGTAGGCGGTCAGTCCGCGCCCCGTAATGGACGCGCCCACATTCGCATCGCCCACCATTACGGTGGACTGCAAATAATCCACTGAGCTGATACGAGTCACATTCAGTGCCACGGGTTCTCCTTCTCCGGAAGCCAGGCAGAGACGCGCGCTCGGATCGGCGGGGGGACCTGAGCGGCGATCCCATGCGCTGTCGCGGTGCGGGCGAATGCCACGGACATGAAGCGGGTCTCCCGCTCGAGTCCCTGCCGCGCCGCCCTCTCCCTGCCGAGATCCTTGCGCGCCTTCGCGGCCTCACGACGCTGCGCCGCAAGCTCGGCCGCCAGTCGGGCGGCCTCCCTCTGCGCCGTCGCCAGCTCCTGTCGCTGCGCCTCGTCACGCTTGGCGCGAGCGAGGATCGCCTGATCCTCGATCTCCTCGACGTCGCGGCGCCGGCCCGAGGTCGGCACCCCGACGTGCTCGCCTCCCGCACGCGCCCGCTGACGCTGCTTCTTAGCCCGCTCGCGGCATCGTGCCGAGCAGTACAGGTCCCTTCCCGATGGAAGGTCCTCACCGCACATCGGGCAGGTCGTCTCGGCTCTCGTCGTCATGCCTCCTCACCGGAAGCCGCCCCTGCGCCGGATCGCTTCTGTCCCCCCGGGGACGCATTGGTGCCAGAGGTCCGTCGGCTTTGGGTTACTGGGTGGGGGTGTCGTGCTGTCGGGATGTCTGGTCGTCTCGTGGGTGCTGGAGATGATGGTGGGTGCTGGATCGGCTGCTTGTGGTGGGGTCTGGTGGGGGTGCTGTGTGGGTCGGTGTTAGGTGCGTTGTTGGGGGCTGCCTCGGTGGTCGTTGGCGTGTGGCGGTCGGCGTGCTGTGGGATGGGGCGGGGTGATGTGTGGGGGAATGATGCGGGTGGGGTCTGGTGTCGGTCTCTGCTGGGGGTGAGCGGATGGTCGTCGTGGTGGTGCACTGCGGTGGCTCCTGTGGGGTTCGGGGGTTCAGGCCGGCGTTTCTGGCTGGGACTCGTGTGCTGTGCACGCGAGGACTGCCGCGCGCGGTGCTAGCGCAACAACCCGGGGCGCCCGCTCGGTGCCGTGGGCGGGCACGTCGAGATGGAAGGCGGACTGAACCGAGGGGGCCGCACAAGCGTGAGGTGAGGGGGCGCGGGTCGGGGGTGCCGACATGAAAGAGCCCTGCACCTCTCCGATGCAGGGCCCTTTCTGGGCGGGCGATGGAAGACACTCACATCGAAAGTCCGGTAGCGCCGGCGGTGGGAGTGAGTTGGTGAATCGCAGGCCCAGCGCCCGGCGGCGCCGCTTTCGAGGTCTGGTAGGACTTCTTCACCTCACGCAGCTTCTCGGGTCGGAGGCCGGCCCAGTTCCCGTGGGTGGTGGTAAGGACCACCGGAGCGCTGAGGCCGATCGTCCGGAACGTGTCCATCTGCTCGGGGGTCGCCTCCGACAGTCCGTGCTTCTCGAACGGGATCTTGTTCCGCTCCAGGAAGTCCGTCGTCACTTCACACTGCGGGCAATGCGCATCCGGAGCATCCTGCACCCACACCTGAATCGTCGCAGTCATCACAATCTCCTTTCCTTGGGGATGCCCCTCCACCGATGCAGCACTGCCCGTTCGAAGCCTTCTATAGAAGACCCGCGACGTAGTCCCTCACCCCGGTGAAAGGGCATGACAGGAAGCACTCGAGACGTCGCCGCGGCGGCGCGTGACGAGCACGTGCGCCGCCGCTACCAGGCCAAGATCCGGACCTTCCCGGAGTCGCCGTGCTGGTGGTGGGTGGGGGCGATCTCCGGTAACGGACATGGACGGTTCTGGGTCGAGCCGGGGTGGGTCATCGTCGCGCACCGGCTCGGATGGGCGATCGCGCATCCGGGCGAGGACGTGCCCGCCCTCGTCGGCCACGAGTGCGACAACCCGCTGTGCCAGCGCCCCGCCCACTGGCGGTCATCGACACCTCGAGAGAACCGCAACGAGTGGGCCGCACGTCGTCACCGTCTCGGATCCCCCCTGCGGGACACACGCGGAGCACGAGGGCGAGCTCTCGCGATCCGCGCAGCCCTACTCGCCGGCGAAGGACCCGACGCGATCGAAGCGCAAGGACTGCTGACCACCGACCGAGATCAACTCCCCCTCTGGTGAACGGAGATTCCCATGGCAACCACCGTCTACGACAACCTCAAGCAGTTCCGTGAAGCTGCGCAGTCACTGCGAGACGTCCTCGGGGGGCCAGTGGGTCTCCCGAGAACTCGAGGGGAGGACTACCTGGCTGATGGCCTCGCGATCTACCTCGAGTTCCCGGATGACGACGTCCATCATCGGCGGGTGATGGACGGTAGCCTCACGCCGGAGCAGCTCGCGGACGCCGCGGGGTACGTGCGCTCCTCCATCCACCAGTCGCAGGCCTTCGCAGAGATGCATCTCTCGCAGGCCGTGGCAGCCGAGGGCCATGGGTTCGCGGCCGGAGAGATGCACCTCGAGCTCGATGTGGCGCGCGCGAGTCAGGAGTGGCTCATGCGGCACGGCAACGAGGTCGAGCAGAAGGTCTACGGAGCGCTCTGGGGCGCCGGGGCCATCGACATGACGGCCCCGGAGCAGCGGGACCTGTTCGTCAGCGAAGCGCAGTGGATGGATGCCGCATACAGCGCCACGGGGTACAAGCCACCCACTCTGGCCTACGACTCATGGCAGACGGTGCTGAGCGCTGTTCAGGCAGCGAATGCGCAGGGGGCCGACACCGTGGATGCGCGAGTCGCGACGCTGCAAGCACGGCTCCAAGCGATCTACAAGGACGAACTCGAGGCATCCAGACGCGCTGAAGGCGTGTTCACTGCCGAGTGGAAGCGGCAGGCGCAGGTATCAGGCGTGGATCCTGATCTGGTCAGGTACCGCAGTTCCCGAGAGGCCCTCGCTGCCGAGCTCGTCGACTTCGTCGAGGTGCGCCACCAGTCCACCGGGGATCTCGCGTACGACTGGATCAACGACGAGGGCCGGCGGGAGAGGATCCCCCGCAGTCGGGCCGCAGAGCTTGCGGCGGTCGATGAGGAGGTGCTCGGCGAAGCCGAGTCCGCGCTCCGCATCGCGTTCCACGCTGCGCGCGAACCGTGGGAGGAAGAGCTTGCGATCGGCGACACTTACCACCGTGTCGCTACGGAGCTGACTGCCGCGCTGATGGAACAAGCCGCTCGTGAGGCGGACGCGTATGAGGCGAGTGCCGAGGCGGCGCGCGACCGCGAGATGCAGGAGAACCTGGAGGCAGAGATGGCCACGTACGACCCCGAGAGCGACCCGGAGGTGATCGCCGCCCGCGCCCAGGACCCCAGCCTCAACGTGGACGCGCACGAGGCCGATCTTGAGACGTTCGTGCGGGAGTACGAGCGTCGCCAGGCTCCGTCCGGGAGCATGCAAGAGCATCTCGACGCCGCGCAGCAAGCCTTCACCGAGCAGTGGGCCGCGCAGGCGAAGGAGGCTGGACTGGAGGAGATGATCGAGGAGGTCGCCTTTTCCCCGTCCGATCTCGAGCGCCCGTTGCAGATCGGTGACCGAATCGGCGCCTTCGAAGCACCCGAGCAAGACGCTCTGGAGTTCGTCACCTGGGACGAGGCCGGCGAACTGAATGTGGGCATGGGGATCGCGGCGGACATCCTGGGGACGACCGATGTGCAGCTCGAGGCGATGGAGCCACTGCTGGTGAACGCCTTGCACGCCGCCGCTCCGCACCGCGCTGCCGCGCTGATCGCCCACGCAGAAGCCCTCATCCCGGCGACAGCGGCGGATGAAGAGGAGGAGTGGACGGTCACGCCGGAGCGAGCGTTGGGTGCGTGGATCGAGACGACGGCGCATCTCCACACGCTGCTCGACACCGGCCAGTACACCGCGGTCCGGAACGCGGTGCGGGAGTCGGACTCGTACCTGCACGGCTTCACGTCGGGAGGGACACCGCCCGGGTCCTACGAGGAGGAGTACCTGTACCTCGACGCACTCAACCGTGCGGTGGTGCCGGTGCCGTCGGAGGCGCCGGCGGAGGTGCTGAGGTCGCTCCGGCACCAGGGGTTCCGGGTGCCGGACTTTCCGACACCGGCGAAGGTGCAGGAGACCAACGGGGTCAGTGGACTCAATGAGTCGGCGGTGCAGCGGGCGTTGACGCAGCCCGGAAAGTCTCCGACGCCGCGGACCTACGAAGCGGTCCGGTTCGCTGGGGCGTGGCGTGAGGCCATGAAGGGGTTCGATGAGGGCCTGGTCGTCTCCTACGACATCCCTAACGCGCCGGGGCAGGCGCTGGTCGAGCGGCTGGACGGGAACCTGGACTCCTACGTTTCGGCGATGTGGTCCTCCGCCGACGGGCTGATCCTGGACGACACCATCGGCAATCGCATCGAGCCGGACGCGCTGCAGGAGCGGCTCGGGATCAGCGAAGGTGGGGTGTCCCGTGTGATGTCCGGGCTCGAGGCGGCACTCGAAGCCGCGCAGGGTGGCCGGGAGGCTCCGGCTGAGAGTGAGCGACGGGTGGCGCCCTCGACGAGCCTGACAGATCCGCACGCTGTGGCGCAGCTGCCCCCGCAGGGCCCCACGAGCGCCGGTACGCCGTCCTGGTCCTGAGCCGGATATCGAGACCTGACCTCCTCCTATCCCTCCCCCGACGGGACCACCGAACCGGGACCGGGCTGCTACTGCCGCCCGGTCCTCGGGGGTCGGGGACGCGCCTGTCGGGTACGGCAATCACGCGCCCAGCCCCTCCTCGATCCGAAACAAAACCACAAAACCACGTGACCACATGCTGGGTCTCGTGTGATGCTTGCCTGAGACGGTGGGATGCACCGAGGAAGGACCCTCACCATGACCAGCAACCAGTACCAGCCCATGAGCCGCGCCGAGGCTCGGCGTTTCGGGGCCGACGCGATCCAGGGCTACCGGTCGCGGCGGGCCAGTCGGGGCGTCGTCGCCCTCGAGGTCCTTGCGGTCGTCATCACCGCGGGTGTTCTGGTCTACGTCGCTACCGATCTCTCGGGGCCGACGGTCATCGGGCTCGCCATCATCGCCTTCATCCTGGGCAACGCACTGTTCGCCTTGCCGGTCGTGGGGGTCCTCGCGAGCGTGCTGGTGTCGGCATGGTGGGGCATGCTCGCCTTCAGCCTCGCCGACGGGTTCGGGAACTTCTTCCTTGGAGTCGTTGCCGCCGCTGTCGTCGGACTGTTCTCGCTGGGCCTGCATCTCGGGGTGCGGGACTAGCTCGTTGCCGGGCCGCGACTGCCGGCCTTCTCGCCCACTCCCCCACCTCAACAAGGATTCCGACATGACCTTCCTCCGCCTCTCCGACGTGACGGCTGACGATCACGTGCTCGTGAACGTCGAGCAGATCGTGAGCGTCCGCCCAATCCGTGGCCCCCGGGGACTCCAGATGCGTGCGCTGAAGCTCGCGATCCATCTCGCCGACGGCAGAGACCTCGAGTGCTTCCCCGTCGACGCCGAGGGTGGTTTCGACTCCACCACCGACGATGAGGCGACGGCGCTGAGGAACTTCGACCGAGCGGCACGGCGCGCCAGCGCCCTCGCGAGGGCTGACGTACAGGCCCTTGGGGAGGTCTTCTGAGCGTCGTGCAGAGCAGCGTGCTCGGCGGACCCCGGGTGACGCCGCGGCTGATTCATCCCGTTCTCGCCTGGTCGCTGGTCATCGTGGTGTACCTCGCGGGGTACGGCTTGGCCGTGTGGTCTGCAGTGTGGGGCCTGATGGGGTGGGGGGTCTCGACCGGGCAGCCGCCGCGCTCGGACGACGACCGCCTGACTTGGCTCTTGCTGCACCTGTGGGTCCAGCTGCTGCTGGCCTTCCTATGCGTGGCCGCACTGTGGATCGTGCGGTCGGCGCATCGCCGCACGCACGGCAACCTCCTCCCCCTCGGAGTGATCCTCGCGTGCCCGGGGCGGTCCACATGGATCCTGGTGCCGGCGGTCATGGCGGTGATCACCGGAAGCTTCGCCGTCGGGAGCTACGCCGCCGCCGCCGGCGTCATCGGTCCCGCCTTGAGCCGGGACACCACAACAGGGGGCCCGCTGGTGGTTGCCGTCCTCGCGGTGGTGCACAGCGTGGTGGCAGGACCGATGGAGGAGGTCGCCGTTCTCCTGGTCCCCGTGGTTCTCCTGCGCGCAGGTGGCTACGGCTGGGCGACCGTATACGCCACGTGTATCTCCCTGCGCCTCGCCTTCCACCTGGACTACGGGATTCCCATCGTGGCAGGCCTGACGATTTGGGCGGCCCTGATGGTCGCGATCTACCGCACCACCGGGCAGCTGTTCGCACTGGTGCTGGCGCACGGGCTCTACAACGGCCTCGGCGGGCTCGAGGAGGTCCTGCGCGCCTATGCCGGCGTCGGCCTCGGTGAGCATCTCGCCCTGGGGGTGGCAGCACTGCGCTGGACCCTGGTCGCTGTCGGGTTCACGCTCGGGGTGATCTTCATCGGTCGCAAGCTGACGAGCGACTCGCAACAGGAGTCGCACGAGGGCCGTCGATGCCGTCCCCAGGCGCAACGGTGAAGGGGGGCTACACTGCAACCGTTGGATGGACGACATGAGGGAGCGAGCACGATGACCGAAGTCACCGTCATGGCGACACGTCAGGGCTTGGGGTGGGATCTGGAGATCCCCGGTCACCCCTCCCCCGCCGTCCAGGTCGCCACGCTCGACAGAGCGGCACGGCGCGTCCGAGAGTTCCTTGATGCCGTGGAGCCCGGAGTCACCCATGACGACTGGGAGGTCACGATCCTGCCCCCCGATGTCGAGCTTGGAGCGGAGGTGCGCGCTTCGCGGGAGACCACCCGCGCTGCGTCCCAGATGCAGGAGGCGGCAGCACGTGAGGCTCGAGCTCTCGTGGCCCGCCTGGACGCCGCCGACTACCGGGGCGCCGACATTGCGGGACTGTTGGGCATCTCGCGTACTCGAGCCTCCCAGCTCCTCAAGGAAGCAGGCATCGGGGGCGGCACCCGCTGACCCCTCCCCCAAGGGCCCTCGCGACCATGTTCGCGAGGGCCTTCTGCTGTCCCACCGCCAAGAGATTCAGCCCCCCTTGACGCGAGAATGCAGGGGGGCTAGATTCGCGACATGAGCGCTACCGGGATCGACCTCCAAGAGCAGCTGGACCTGTTCGAGATCGCTGACGTCTGTCGTCCACTCACCTGCCCTGCCTGCGGGTACTCCGCCAACAGCACGATGTGGGGGATGCGGACCTATCACGGCTGGTCCGACGACGGTGAGCCGTGCCAGTCGATGGTCCTCCGGCGCCGGCATGCACTGCACGTCCTCCGCATGAGCCCAGAGGATCGGGCGGAGAGGGATCGGGCCGCGCGTCGAGGCCACGCTCCCCACACCGTCGCCGAGACGCTCGGGCTGGCGATCGAGTCCTGGGGTGAGGCCGCCCGCGAGTTCATCCCCGCAGACGCTTGGCCCTCGGCCGAGTGACGAGGAGAGAACGACGATGTTCGAGATCCTGCCGCTGATCGCCCGCGCGGAGCACGATGCGCGCCTCCGCCGGGGAGAGCGCGCCTCCCACCCCTACGCCCTCGTCTTCCCCCGCAGGACGAGCATCCAAGAGCACCTCACCCACAGCGTCGAGGTGAGAGATGAGTGCGATCGGACCATCGCCACCAGCGCAGCGAACGGCCCGACGATGGCGCACGTCAAGGCCCGTGAGCTGGGCGCCCACTTCATCGTCGACTCGATCTAAGGAGACCCGTCATGCCCTACAGCGAACTGCTCCGGGACGCCACCGGCAAGATCGCCCGGTACCGCCCCTGGGCCTCCAATGAGGGGACCCAGGAGCACCCGGAGGTGCCCGAGCGCCCGCACCCCGACGAGATCCTCCGCGTTCGCTTCAGCGGCTTCGGCATCCCGCACGCGAGCCGGCGCCCGCTCAGCGAGACCATCGACTACTACGCCGCCCACCCCGACTCC
>NZ_BAAHAM010000005.1:0-16140 GCF_054777615.1 Brachybacterium horti | reverse complement strand
CCTCGAGCACCTCTCCTTCGCCTACTCCCCGCTCACGGGCCTCTGCGGGGGCGAGCTCGGGATGCTCGCCCGAGACATCCGCGCCGGACGCACCACGATCCCCGGACGCTCCCGGTACAAGGCCCTCAACCTGATCTTCATCGCACTCGCCAATGGCCGGGTGCGCCATGCCGAGCTCACCTCGTACCTCCGCAAGGAGATGGCCCTCTCGATGTGTCGACGATTGGGGCCTGCCGTGCTGGCGCTCATCGGCACGATCCTCCTGTACTTCTTCGGCCTGCCCCTGCTCGAGCAGCTGGCCGGCGATGC
The DNA here is from genome assembly GCF_054777615.1 of Brachybacterium horti. Taxonomy (NCBI): domain Bacteria; kingdom Bacillati; phylum Actinomycetota; class Actinomycetes; order Micrococcales; family Dermabacteraceae; genus Brachybacterium; species Brachybacterium horti. The sequence goes on along the minus strand of NZ_BAAHAM010000005.1, from coordinate 15,831 downwards.
CGGGAACTCCGGCGTCGAGGCATCGCCTTTCCAGGAATGGATGGTGTCGCACGGGCAGGCAGCGTTCAGGAAGCTCATCGCAGGCTTCGCCCTCGGGGCCGTCTTCCTCGTCGCTGTCATCAGCCTGGTCGCGACCTACCGGATCGTGTCGGTGCGATGAGCGATGTCGGAGAGGGAAGGGACAATGCCATCATGACTCGTTCGGACACGCCCGTCGCACGCGACCACCGCATCATCCGAGTGCTGATCGGCCTGCTGGCCCTCGCCTTCCTGGCCTACGGGATCTACTGCGCCAGCGGCGCGCACGTCGCCGACGCCGTGGCGGCGATCCTGGTTGCTGGTCTCTGCGTGTCCGCGATCGTCATCCTCAGCGAACACCCCGTCCGGTCGCGCGCCGGACAGAAGCGCATCATCCGCCTGTTCCTCATCGTTGGCGTCCCGCTCGTCCTGATCGCGCAGATCGCCGCCGCAGTCCTCTAGTCGTCGGCCGGTGATCGCCACCTCGACGGACACCGCCATCCATGAAGGGAAAGAGCCCATGGCCTTCATCGCAATGACCACCGCCGATATGCAGATCGAGCAGCTCGTCAACACGGACACGATCAGCACCGTCGGCGTGACGACGAACCACCGTGTGGGCCAGAGAGTCCTCCGCGTCACCTTCACTGAGGGCACCTCGGTCGACTACCGGCCCGTGACCCCGGGTGGAGGGCTCGAGGACGCACCCGAGCACAAGCCCGCGAGCGACCTCCTGGGCGCCTTCCGCGCGTACATGGATGCCCGCGGCAAGTAACGAATGCGGGCCGGCTGCGAGCCAGCCCCACCCCCGAGCGCCACGAGAAGAAGGGCCGACCCTCGAGGGTTGGCCCTTCCTGTCACTCCCGCCGATGCCGGCCCGCCCGTCGACCGGACGGGCGCCCCGGACGCGCAGCCAGCGTCTCGACTAGACGCAGCACCGCCGCCGCCAGACCCAGCACCGCCGTCACCAGCCCCATGCCCATGACCAGCGCCTCCGTGATCGCTCCGCTCACCTCCTCCCGCCGCCGTGGACCGGCACCCTACCCCCGCCGACCGACGCGCCAGCTGCCCCCCGAGCGAGGACTCACCCCGCCCCCATTGTCTCGTCTGCTACCGTGCTGTATCGTTCGAGACAGGTTGACGAAAGGACCCGCATGGCCGCCTATGCCGACTGGCTCGGACAAGTACTCGACAAGCTCACCGAGTCCCAACGCGCGCAGTTCACGCTCGCCGCCGACGCCTACTACGAGCAGCCCCACATCGTTTCGCGCGACGACATGGACACTGCCGCGAACCAGGCCGACGACGACGCCGCCCTCGGCGCGATCCTGCAGCACATCCGCCGGGAGGGATCGCTCGCCTCGGCCGCCGCTGATGCCCGCGACGCCGACCACGTGCTGACCGGATGGGTTCGCGGCATGGCAGCCCTCGGCATGAGCGAGACCCGCATCTCGGAGGAGACGCGCCTCGCCCGCGCGACCGTCCGCCGCCGCCTCGGCAAGCGCTGAGCCCCGGCCCGCCATGACCACCATCGGATTCCTCCTCCTCGTGGCGGGAGCCGGCGCCCTGGTCATCAACGGTGCCGCATGGCTCGACGCCTCCCGGAACGGGGCCCGCTCCTGGCGCCGCAGTCCCGTACGCCGCACCCTCGTCCTCACCGGCACCGCCGCCGTCGCAGTCGGTACCGTGCTTGTCTGGACCGCACTGCTCTCCTGACCCCCGCCCCGAGAAGAGGCCGTCATGTCCACTCAGATCCCCATCGGCTCCATCGTCCGGCTGCACTCTGAGCTCGGCGATGACGGCCTCATGTGCATCGTCATCGGCGAGAAGCCCGCTTCCGAGTCTCCGGTGTACCGACTCGGCGTGGTGAAGCCGCGGCGCTTCCGTCGGGGTGCCCGCATCCGCCCGCTCCGCGACCGCCTCGTGGACCCCTCGGCCCTCGAGGTCCTGCATCCGAGGCCCTCCCCCTCGAGCCTCGAGGAAGGAGGCGACACGTCTGATTCTGCGGAATCGCAGGCGCTTGAGGCGCAGAAAAAGCAATGGGAGAAGGCCGATCACTATCTCAAGGGTCTGGACCTACCGGGAGTCAGGGGCGACGCTGAGAAGCGTGCAGCACTGCATGCGTGGAAGAAGCATGATCTTCTAACAGGTATCCCGATGGTCACCGCCCTGGTCGGAGGCATCGCGACCCTCGCATCGGGCAAACTTACCGTCGCGGTCGTTACCGTTCTAGGCATAGTTCTCATTGCCGCGATCCATTGGGATGACGGCCGGCGCGTGATGGCTGAGGCTGTGTTGGAGGTGCGGGATAGTCCTCGCCGTTCGCTCAAGGGTGAGGGAGTTGGTGTCGAGTCATCCACGAGCACTAAATCTGGTGCGGGCGGCGGCGCTACCACACGCACGCCGCCCGCTGCCCCCGGGGGGAATCCAGAAACCTTCGCCGGGGACGGGGACACCTTGGCATGAGGACCGGGCGCCGCTTCCGGTGCCCCGTTGGGGTATACCCGAGTGAGCAGATGTGTGTCAGATTGACTGTTTTGGACCTTGTGGCACGGCTGGGCCTACGGGTCCGTAGCTGTCACTCAGGGTCGTGCTCAATCTGGCAGATGTGTCTGGTTGAGGTGTCATCGACTCGTGCAGCAGTCCCGCCGATAGTGATTGTCCGCAAGCCGTCCAGCGCCATGAAGTGGGGTGGCGGTTCATCGGCTTTCGGAAGAGCCTTATCACTCGGGGACATCGTTGAGTTGAGCCTCAATCCGGTCCAGCCTCTCGGTGATATTGCGTAGGTGCTCCACGATAAGCTGGTTCGAACCATCGATTGCCGTCGCCGTCTCGCGTCGCGCACTGGTAACGGTGCGCACCACCCAGACGGTAAGAATGATGAAGATCACGAGGGGTAGTGCGGCGGCAAGGATGACAAGAAATACGGCGGCGGTAAGAGTCATTAAGAAGTCCTTTTCTGTTCTTGATCAATAAGATTCGCAATGAGGGCTGGATCTACTTCGAGCTGAAACGGAGCAACCCAGTAGTGCTTCCGTACTCGACTTTCTCCGAGCTGCTCCACCCCACTCTCGATGAGTCGGGCAGCTTCTAAGCGATTGAGGTGCTGGTAGAGCAGTGGTCGAGACATCCCGAGTCGGCGGGCCAGTTCGCTGACATGGGTTGACTCCGCCTGCAGGGAAGCAATGATCCGTAGGCGGGGCTCACTTCCAAGGGCACTGAGAATCTGTGCGAGCCGTGCAGCATCCATCACACCTCCGGAGCGTCATTGAACTACGACACATGTAAGTATGCACTTACAAGCAGCGGTGCGCAAGCATCTGTCGAGTCTAGTGGGGAGGCTGGCCGCCTACTCGGTGTGGCCGGTCGGGTTGCGGACCGGCCTGCGCCGCCGGTGAGGGCGGGCGGACACGGCGGTCGCCACTAAGCGAGCACCGCGCGCACCGTTGCACGCTGGAGAATCTGGCTGTCTTTCTGGGGTATACCCCACGGGGCAGATCTGTCGCGTAACGGCCGTTTTGGACCCTGTGTGACAGGGGATCCTACGGCGCCGTAGGTGTCACGCAGGGTGGTGCTCAACCTGGCAGATGTGTCTGGTTGAGGTGTCTCCAGCTCGTCAGCAGTCCCCGTGTCGCGTTGGGGTGCGTCGTGGTGGTGATCGGCGCGGCGCCTGTCCTGACTGTCCTGGCCGTTCGTCCGGGTGGTGTCCCTCGGGCGTTTGGTCCGTTATGGAGTCGTGACGTGAATGTCTGGGTGTGGGCTGGGTGGAGGCTGGATGATGACCTCAATCTTCGGCTTCGGAGGGGTGGAGCAGCGGGGTGCTGCGAGTGGGTAGGAGCCTGCGTTGGGTGGTCGTGTGTCGAGCCGGTGGTATCGCCGTGCGTTGTTGTCGGTGGCGTCGCTGAGCATCGCGGGGCTGGTCGCCTCGGGGTTGCCGATGGGATCGGCGCGGGCGGAGGATCCGCCGGTGGAGTCGGCGCCGCAGGTGTCCGCGCCGGTGTCGCCGGAGGAGCTGGACTTCCCGTCGGCGGTGGTGCAGTCGCGCGCGACCGGTGAGCGGGTCGAGGTCACGTCCGAGCGTGGGGAGTCCTCGACGACGTGGGCGAACCCCGACGGGACGGTGACGACGACGCAGTATGCCGCGCCGGTCCGGTTCCAGGACGATGAGGGGGCGTGGCGCGAGTACGACACGACCCTGGTCGAGCAGGAGGACGGGTCGATCTCCCCGAAGGCCGTGCCCGATGGGGTGGTGCTCGCGGGTGAGGTCGAGGGGACGGAGAAGAAGCCCGCGGAGGTCGCGTCGGTCGATGCGGCCGAGGGGACGTCGGTCGCGGTCGCGTGGGAGGACTCGCTCGCCGATCCGGTGGTGAAGGGCTCGGCGGCGACCTATCAGGGGGCATGGCCGGGGATCGATCTGGTCGTGCACGCCACGCGTGACGGTTTCGAGCAGTCCTTCGTGATCGCTGACCGCGAGGCGCTGCTGGACTACTCGGGTGAGTCGGTCGTGGCGAGCGACGGCGGTGGCGAGTCCGCTGCAAGCGATAGCGGTGGCGATGCTTCCGCCGTGGAGAGCGGCCCGGTGACGTGGGACGTGCCGCTGCAGGTGGATGACTCGCTGTCGGTCCGTGAGGTGAAGGGTGAGCGGGTCGAGTTCGTCGATCAGGACGACAAGGTCGTCTCGTCGTTCGAGGTACCGCTGGCGTGGGATGCGAGCGTGGACAAGGCCTCGCGGGAGCATCTCGCGCGGACCGCGGTGAGTGTCGAGGTGCTCGAGCGGAAGAACGGTCTGGTCACGCTGCGTCTGGGCGTGGATCGGGCGTGGCTGCTCGATGAGTCCCGGGTGTTCCCGGTGACGGTGGACCCGGTGTATGCGAAGGCGACGGCGAAGCCGACGTTCGACGCGTTCGTGCAGACCAACTACTCCTCGGACCGTTCTAGTGAGCAGGAGTTGAAGGTCGGCACCTACGACGGGACGAACAAGGCCCGCTCGTTCCTCACCTTCGCGAACTCCTCGTTCAAGGGACTGCAGATCCAGTCCGCCACGCTGAACCTGTATGAGACGTGGTCGTATTCGTGCACGGCGTCCGCGCTGGAGGTCTGGTCGGTGGGGTCGGCGGTGGATTCCTCGGTGCGCTGGACGAACCAGCCGGCGATGGCCGCGAAGCAGGGTTCGGTGAACGTCGCGAAGGGCGCGAACAGCTCCTGCGCGGCAGGCTGGGTGAACATCCCGATCACGAACCTCGCGAAGTCCTGGTCCACGAGCAGCGCGGCTTCGGTGTCGCTGGGACTGAAGGCCGGCACGGAGACGAGCACGGTGGGGTGGAAGCGGTTCGGGTCGATGGAGTCGACGACGCCCCCGTCGATCACCTTCACGTACGACCGCAAGCCCAACCAGGCCACCGTCCCGGTCGTCGCCAATACTGGTACCTACCAGGACGCCTCCTACTCCGGTCAGAAGCGGCCGGCCCTCTCGACGACCGCGACGGATCCCGATGGCAACACGGTCTCCGCGGAGATCCAGGTCCACACCTCCACCGCCGGTAATGCGAGCACTCTCCTGGGCCGCTGCACCACGGCGAAGGGAACTTCCGGGCAGACGCTCTCGTGCGCGCCGGGCTTCGACTTCCCCGACAACACGACGCTGTACCTGCGGGCGAAGGCGACCGATGAGATCGGTGTCGCCGGGTTGTGGTCGGGATGGAAGGCGGTCAAGACCGCGCAGGCCACGCCGGCGAAGCCATCGATCTCCTGTGGGTCCACCTACAAGAACGGCGGGTGGGTGCAGACGAAGCCCGGCGCCGATGTGCCCTGCACGATCACGGCGCCGACGACGACGGGCAACAACCAGGCGATCCAGCTGGACTACCGCATCGACGGGCAGACGACCGCGACCACGGTCGCCGTGACCGCCGGCTCGTCGGTGAGCGTGAAGCTCCCCAAGTCCGAGGGCGGGCATCAGATCCGTGCCCGAGTGATCACCGCGTCCCGGCTGACCAGTGACGCGGCGGTGTTCGCGACCGGCTGGGGCGGGCCCTCCCTGCTGTCGCCGGGGCCGCTGGCCGCGTCCAACGGCTCGTTCAAGGTGCTGGCGAAGGCACCGCCGGCCACGGCGAACGAGACCACCGTGTCCGCGCAGATGCAGTGGCGGATCGCCGGCACCGAGGGGGCCTGGACCAACGCCGGTGCCGCGACGAACGTGACGACCACGGTGGGCCAGGAAGTGACCCTGTCCTCCACCTTCGATGCCGCGACCGCCCTGGCCGCCGCGAACAACACCTCCCGCGGACCGGTGCGGATGCAGTTCCAGGTGTGCTTCACCTACTCCGGCGTGTCCAAGGCTTCCTGCACCGGCGACACCGACGAGAGCGTCCTGGTCCGCGTCCCCCACGCCTTCGGTGGCGGCTACCCCACCACGGACGTGGAGGCCGGGCAGGTCGCCCTGTACACGGGTGAGTTCCAGACGACGGCGACGGATGTGTCCGTGCCGGGCTACGGCTCGAACATCTCCATCGACCGCTCCCACCTCTCCTACACCGGCACCGGGGATGTGAAGGACTGGCCCGTAGATGGGGTGACGGGGGTGTTCGGCCCTGGGTTCACTGCGAACCTCGAGGGTGATGACGCGACCGGTCTCGCCGGGATGCACGTGGTCGATCAGCGGATGAGCGACGGGACGATCGCCCTGGTCGATGACGAGGGTGAGCCGCTGGTGTTCGTGAACCCCACCGGGAAGGTCGGCACCGTGACCGGTGCCCTGCTGCCCGGCACGGAGGACACCGAACTTTCCGGGGTCACCGCGCAGATCACCGGCACCGCGGCGGCGCCGAAGCTGCTGGTGACCGACGACGACGGCACGATCACGACGTTCACCCCGGTGACGGGTGGGGCGAGCAAGAACCTCCTCTGGCACCCGGCGTCGATCACCGAGCCGGGCCAGGCCGGTGCGACGACCTTCGGTCACGACGCGACGACGGGCGCGGTGACGCGGATCGTCGCGCCGCTGCCCGACGGGCTCACCGGCACGGCGTGCCCGACCAGTGGGACGCTCTCTCCGGGGTGCCGGGCGATCGACCTGACCTACACCACCGTCACCGATCCGAACGGGAAGCAGGCGCAGCGCCTGTCGAGCGTCGCGGCGGTGATGTACAACCCGGCGACGAAGCAGGTCGAGTCGAAGCCGGTGACCACCTACACCTACGACGCGCTCACGCGCCTGTCGAAGGTGACGGACGTCCGCTCGAACCTCTCCACCACGTACACGTGGGACGGCTCCACGACGCGGATCAAGACCATCACGCCCTCGGGTCTGGCCGGCTACACGGTGACCTATGCCGCGAACCCTGACACCTCGATCCCCACGCAGGTCGTCAAGAACGTCCAGCGCGGCGCGCAGACCAGCGGCGGTGCGGCGGTGCAGATCGCCTCGATCGTCTATGACGTCCCGGTCTCCGGGACGGGCCTGCCGAACCTCTCCGAGACGGGGATCAGCGCCTGGGTGAAGGATGAGAAGGATTCTGCGGAGTACGCGGGACAGAAGCCCGTGAACGGGTACGCGGTGTTCTCCTCGGACCACCCGGTCACCGCACTGGTGGGGAAGTCCCTGTCGGCGGCGGATCTGCAGTACGCGGATCTGCAGTACATCAACGCCGAGGCGTACACCATCAACTCCGCCTCCTACGGGGCGGGGGACTGGCAGATCACCGCCGCCCGCTACGACGAGCAGGGCAACGTGATCCGCGAGCTCGATGCGGGGGCGGTCGCTACGGCGATCGCGACCCCGGACCTGGATGGTCCGGGGGTGGATGCCCTGTCCACGCAGACCTTCTACAACACCGACCAGAAGAACAGTGCCGGCGATGTGGTGCTGTCGGCGGGGTCGGTGGTCACTGACGAGTTCGGGCCGGCGCGGGACGTGCTCCTGGCCGATGGGAGCACCACGGCGCGACTGCGCCCCCACACCGCGACCGTCTACGACGGCGACGCCCCTCATGAGGGCGTGAATCCGGCGACCGGTCAGGCCTACGCCCTGCCGACCACCGTCACGGTCGACGCGGTCACCACGGACAGCACCCCGGGGAACATCACCGCCCTCGAGCAGGTCTCCACGACCACCAACACCTACACCCCGATCGACGGGAAGGGCGTGGATGACCCGACCTCCGGATGGGTCCTCGGCGTGCCGACCACGGTGAAGGACAGTCTCGGGCGGACTACGAAGCAGCGCTTCGACGCCCGCGGGAAGCTAATCGAGTCCCGCATGCCCGCCTCGAACGGGACGGACGCGGGGACGACGAAGGCGATCTACTACACCGCCGCCGCCAACAGCGAGGACGCCTCGTGCGGGGCGAGTGACCAGGCGAAGGCCTGGGCCGGCGAGATCTGCCGGACCTTCCCGGCCGCGGCGCCGAGCAGCGGCCCGACCCTGCCCTCGACGAAGGTCACCGGCTACGACTTCTGGCTCGCCCCGACCACCACGGTCGAGACGTCCAGCTCCGCGTCGCGCACCAGTCACGTCACCTACGACGCGGCAGGGCGGGCGATCTGGACGAAGACCTCCACCAGCGGGGTCACCGGCTCGATCGCGCAGGACGCGATCTTCACCCAGTACAACCAGACCACGGGCCTGGTCGACGCGGTCGGTGTCTCCAATGCGATGAACACCGGCATCGGGACGGTCAAGGAGTCCTACACGTACGACCTGTGGGGCAAGGAGACCAGCTACACCAACCAGCTCGGCGACAAGACCACCACCGCCTACGACACCGCAGCGCGCGTGGTCAAGGTGACCGACCCCAAGGGCACCACCACCTTCACCTATGACGGCAACGACGCGAACGGCAAGGCCGAGCGGCGCAGCCTGGTCACTACTCAGACCATCACCCGCACCGGCAGCGACGCCCTCACCTATACAGCGGCCTACGACGCCGACGGCGCGATGACCACGGAGAAACTCCCCGGCGCCATCACCGCCACCCACCTCGTCGACGAGGCAGGCGAGGAGGTAGGGCTGACCTACGCGGGGCAGCTCACCGATCCCGATTCCGGCGAGGTGAGCACGGGGGCGTGGCTCGCCTGGTCCCAGACCAACGACATCCTCGGCCGCGTCCGCACCGACTCCGCGACCTTCGCCTCGCAGATCGCGGCAGCCGCCAGCGTCGAGGCCGATGCAGAGAGCGCGGTGGAGGACCCGCTGGACTTCGACCACCGCTACACCTACGACAAGGGAGGGAACCTCACCAAGGTCGAGGACCTCACCGGCCTACCCGTCGGCGGCAGTGAGGTGAGCCCCTACACGGTGCGGGACTACACGTTCACCACCAACGGCGCCCGCAAGACGCTCAAGGAGACGATCCACGCGGACGGCACCACGACAGGAGCCGCGACCACCGGCGTCGACCAGTCCCTCACCTACGACACGGCGGACCGTCTCACCGGCGGTTACGTCTACGACTTGCTGGGCCGGCAGACCACGGTCCCGGCCGCGCACGCCCCGAACACGGCCGGCGGGGACATCACGCTTAAGTACTTCGACAGTGACCTCCCGGCGAAGGTCACGCAGGGAGGGACGGTCACGTCGTTCACCCTGGACGTCGCGCAGCGGCGGCTCGTGCAGTCCTCCGTGACCGCGTCGAAGACCACGACCACCACCCGCCACTACACGGACAGCTCGGACAACCCTTCCTGGATCGAGACGGCCCGTCCGGACGGGACCAGCGAGACCCTGCGGTACACGAGCTCGATCAGCGGGGACCTCGGCGCGTCGATCGCGACCGACGGTGGCACGTCGCTGATGCTGCCCAACATCCACGGCGACACCGTCACCACCATCCCCATCCCGGACGGCACCCCCGCCACCACGGCAGCGACGACGATCGCCGGCTGGTCCAGCTACACCGAATACGGCACCCCCATCGACCCCGCCCAAACCGCAGCTGTCGGCACCAGCGCCGGCTACGGCTGGCTCGGAACCAAAGAACGCTCCACCACCACCGAGACCGCGGGCCTGACGCTGATGGGCGTCCGGTTCTACAATCAGGTGACCGGCGCGTTTACCAGCCTTGACCCGATCATCGGCGGCAACGCCACCGCGTACAACTATCCGACCGACCCTGTTGGCTCGTTCGATCTAGACGGACGCTGCATCAAATCGATGTGTCCGAAGCCAGAGGGAGGCGGCACGCTCGGAGGCCGGGCCCCGAAGGGCAAGGGGAAATCGGGGACCCGATCCGGGGGGACCACTCAGCAGGGTCGATCCGGGTATAAGAGCAATCTTCGGACAGGGCAGAGGGCGCATCATGATTTTAACTCCTACTTGGAAAAAACTGGGCGCAGGCCCGCTTATGTGAAGACGATTCGATGCAATGGTCGCAGGTGCGCCCCGGACGGCTGGACGAGGGATGGTCGACCAATTGAGCTCAAGCCGGACAACAAGCGAGCCATCAGGAAGGGTCGGCGACAGCTCTCAAAGTACGAGAAAGCGGCAGGTAAGGGTCAAGGCGAGCTTTGGGTCTATCGCTACTCCAAGAGTGGACGACTTACTTTCCATAAAGTCTCCCGATGGTAATATTTGTGGTGACATGCAGTTAGGATCACTTACCGATGAAGATTCCCCACAGTGCGATATCGAAGACTCTCAAAGACGCCGGATTCCGCAGGTCAGGTAAGCAATCTTGGCGACTCGATAAAGAGCAGATCGTGTGGCGCGTGAAGCTTGAGGGCGCCAACTCGGAGAGGGATGGGATTCAGGTTGCTATCGATGCCGCAGCTCCTGGTAGAAAGCGCTTCGAGCCTCAAATCTGGTTTCTACTCACAGGCTTGATGGGAGAGGATTCCCTATATGACGCTCGCGCTGACGAAGTTGGAGTGCGCATTGATGAAGACTTCAAAACTGCGGCAATCCCGCTTATAGCTCGCTACAATACTTTTCGGCACCTCTGGGAGGCTCTGCTGTATGGGGAAATTGCCGACGATCCAAGTCGAGGGCGACCAAGCAAGTTTGCGGCCCTATCTGCACTCCAGGCGGCTGTGTTTTTTGATCTTGGAGACGACTATGTAGAGGATGCGCTGGAATACATGGTGATGCGTGGCTGGAAGTTTGATGCTGCAGATCTGGAGGCCGAGATAGTGGACATCGCTCCCGAGTCGCTTATGCGCTGACGGGGCCGGGAATGGGTCGTGATTGCCCAGCGGTCGTGGCCGGCCTACCCCACATCACGCTCAGTTCATCGCTACTCGTTCGGTGAGTAGTGATCGGCGTTATCTGGTGCGAGGAGGTCGTGTCGATGACTTGCTCCGCGCTGTCATTCTGGGGTATACGCAGTGCGACGGATGTGTCGTAAAAGTGTCGATTTGGGCCCTATTGAGAACCGTAAATAACGGACCGGTAAATGTCATGCTGGGGTGCCCTAGTTCGGCACATGCCTTGACTCGTTGCTTCGTGCTAATGGCCGCGGGCGAGTCGGACGGGCCGCCGTGCTGGCAGCTCACGTCCACGTCCCCAAGAGGAGGTGCCCCTGGAATATCGCCGGCCTCGACCGCGAGTGGGTTGCGGAGCTATCCCCGAGAGGGACGACGACGCTAGCTCGTCGCGTCATCCAGACCCCCTGGAGGTGCGCATCGAGGAACATTCGGCCGAGCAGTGCCATGTCTCCGAGCTCCAGCAACGGTTCCGGTAGCACTCCAGGCGTCTACGGGCCGCGGGCTTCTCGATGTGGCTCTGGCCCAGTTCCAGGGTTTTGCTTGCAAACTGTCTACGGGGAGTCTTCTAGTTTCTCTCCCGAGCTCGTGCTCCGGCCGAGGCGCCAACGAATCCCATTGGTCTCAACCGTCAGTGTCGGCAGGGGCCGTCGACGGATGAGGCTGGGTCGATACGTCACTTCTCCCTCGCCCTGCAGGTAGGCGCGTGCTAAATGGGCGAGGTCTCGCAATTCCGCTTCTTTGTCCGCCTCATTGCCGTCATAGTCGAAGCGGATGGTGCCTACGTCCAGGTCGATGACGTGAACCTCGAACCATTCGTAACTTGCCACTAGGGAGGCATGGCGCTCTCGACCGTTGTGAGTCTTGAGGCTGCTCAACAGCATGCGGTATGCGTAAGGGGCTTCGTGGTCGTCCTCTTCCTTGCGGAATGCGTAGTGGTCGAAGACCTCCTCCACGACGCGGTGGAGCACTGCTCTGATGTCGACGGGCACGCCCTCAGTGTGACAGTCAGGAGTCCCTTCTGGCGGCCTCTCGATGAGAGGGAATGACGACACTTGGCTGCGACTCGGGCACGTTTGCTCCCGGATCACGCCACACCAGACCCTGTCCGAGCGATTGGTTGCCGGCCGCTCCACTAGCCCTCGAACGCTTCCCAGGCGCGCTCGGACTTGTCATGATCCAGTCAGGTCAGCGCGTACGCGACCTCGCCTCGCCCATCGTGGAACCCGCCGTGCTCCCACTCGTCGATCTCCCTGTCGAGCACCTCCCCGTCGAGCAGATGGTCCTCGAAACGTCCGTCCGGATACTCGACGAAGAGGAGGGCGGCTTCGCGGGGGTCAGACCAGCTGCGCCACCACAAGTGCCCGGCTATCTGCGTCCTTAGGGTTGTCGAGTCGATATAGAGCAGCCCGACCCTTCCCTGGGCATCAGCGAAGCGGGCGACCCTGCGCCGGAACGGCGCAAAGCGAGGATGAGGCACGTCTTCGGGCTCAGGCATCGGGAACGGGCTCCACGGCATGCCTCATTCTGACAGAGAGCACCGAAGCTTCGAGGTTATCCGCTCCGGCTGACTGCGGCGCCAGACCGTCGCAATCGGGTATACCCCAGTGCGCAGATGTGTCACGAAAGTGCTGGTTTGGACCCTGCGTGACGAGGAAAGCTACGGTCGCGTAACTGTCCTACAGGGTGGTCCTCAAAACGACAGATCTGTCGCATTGAGGTGGCTAGTTTCGTGCAGCCAGTCTACTTTTCTTGCGCGGCACGCTTGCGCTCTCGAGATGGCGTGCGCTGCTCCGCAGGCCCACCCAGGCGATCCCCGTGACGAGGACGATCCCGGCGATCATGAGTAGCGCTGCATGGAGAGCTTCAGCGTAGGCGGCGGGAGCACCGGGGTGGCCAGCGGCTACTCGCGCCGCGAGCTCAGGGTCGTCGGCCAGGCTAGACGTGACGAGGGCGGCAAGGGTCGCTGAGTAGGCAGCCACAGCCACCGCCTCTGACCCGATGCGTACGAAGTTCAGCAGGCCCGCCGCGCTTCCGCTTGACTCCTCGGGAACCTGGCCGAGCGCTTCGGCGTCCACGAGCCCTAGAGGTAGCCCGAACCCGAGGCCGAGCAGTAGCATCGGCGCGAGGATCAGGACGATCGATCCGCCTGGGCTGAGAAAGAGTAGCCCCAGGGCCCCCATGATCAGAGTTAGAAAAGACGTCACGAGCACGGCAGTGCTACTCAGTCGCGTCCGAGACATGAGAGCGCCCACTGCTAACGGGGACACCATGACCGGTGCAGTCGCGAGCAACATGAATGCTCCTGACGCCGCCGCCGACATCCCCCGGACCGCCCCGAGGGCGTTGGGGAGGTAGGTCAGTAGCGTGACAAAACCGACCGCTCCCGCTACCGGCACGAGGAGCATTGCGGTGAATCCCCGGTGACGCAGTAGACGGAGATCCAGCAGAGGTGCCCGTCCTCCCGGCCGCTCTGCCCGCACTCGGGGCACGTTGCCTGAGCCGATCAGTGCGAGCGCAAGCATGAGCGCCTGCACTCCGAACACCCCGCGCCACCCCACCAAGTCAACGAGTGACCCGGACACGCTGGGGCCCAAAGCGAGACCGATTCCGTTCGCCGTCCCAAAAAATGCGAACGCTCGCGTGCGCGCCGTTCCTTTCCATCCGCCGGAGATAGTCGCGGATGCGCCGGTGAGCACAGCGGCGGCACCAGTCCCGGCTACGATGCGAGCGGCATCGAGCAGCAGCAGGCTCGGGGCAAGAGCGCTGCCAAGCGCCCCGACAAGGACGATGGCCACCCCTGCGCGAAAGGTGCGGTCGTGGCCCACGCGGTCAGCGAGGGAACCCCAAGATAGGGTCATCACCGCGAAGGCCAGGTTGAATCCGTTGACCACGCCCTGCAGCTGCCAAGGTACGGCTCCGAGGTCGTCGCTCACCGCTGGCAGGGCTACCGCTGTTCCTGCGATGGATAGGGGGATCACCAGTTGCGCGAGCAGGATGACGGGAAGGGCGAGAAGGCGGGGTTGACGAGCGGTGTTGTTCATAGCAGTCCCATAGGTTCGATACATGACGAACCTATGGGAGCATGCAGGCAGGTGCGATGTCAATCGAACCTTGTGATTGGGTTACCTCTCATCTGTGAGCGGTCGCGCCAGACTCAACCCGCCGATCCGTCCTCGATTTCCACTAAGGCGAGCAGGCCTGGGAAGCGGCGTTCGACGTCGTCGCGGCGCAGTGTCACTCCGCTCATGTTTCCGCGGTCCACCTGGTGAACGAGGCCCGCTTCGCGCAGCACTTTGAAGTGATGAGAGCGTGTGGATTTTGAGACCGGCAGGCCAAAGCTCGTGCACGTTCGCTCTGTCCCATCCTCGCTGCGCACGAGCTCGCGCACCACATGGCGACGATGATCGTCTGCGAGAGCCGCGAGCACATCGGCTAGGCGCATCTCCTGGGCCGTGGGCTGGGTGCACTCGTCCGGCATGACGCCTCCTGTCTTTGGTTCGCCCCCCATCGTACCTCCGACCCTTGGGGCCGTCGGAAGCCTGGTTGGCCTCAGCGGCCCGTAACGGTGGGGTATACCCCGCGCGACAGATGTGTCGCAGAAGTGCCGAATCCGACCCTTTTGGCAACCGTAAATGATTAGCGGGTAACTGTCCTGCTGGGGTGCCCCAGTGTGGGCCAGCCGGACATCGCCGAGGCTGACACGGCAGGAGCGTGCCAGGGCGCTACGATGGACAGTTGCGGGGGAGTCGGCACGCGCAGTGTTGCCAGGGGTGCCCGTATTCTTCGCCGTACAGATCACCTAGCGCAGCTGCACGGCCTCGTGGATCTTCGAGCTCGAGGGCGTAGCGCGGGTTGGCGCTGCAAATAGGGAGGAGGGGGTATGGGCGATGCGCTGCTGGTGATTGGCGCGCTGTCAGTCGTGGCATCGATCGTCCTGGGATTCGTTGCAGCCCCAGAGGGTGAGTCTTGGTTCCACAAGCTTGTTTGGCTAAGAGAGCTAAGTGTTGGCCAGGGGCTGCGCAATCTGCGGCTCGGCATGCTGGTGGGGGGTGTGCTGCTCGTTGCTGCATCGCAGGTGCTTAGCGAAGGCTGGCTTACCACTGGGCTTCAGAAGATATTCATGGAGAATACGGCAGGTAACGATTGGCTTGACTGGGGACTTCTTTTCATGCCGGCCATAGTGAGCTTGGCAGCTTATATGCTGATGGATACGGCGGAGAAGTGGCCGGATAAATCCACTGCGGCACGCGTGCGCTTGGTCGCTCTGGCGGTTATCAAGTACATCGTACTATTGCCGCCGCTGGCTATCGTTATGGCGTTCTTTCTTTTCGCGGTCGAGAAGGGCTAGTCGCTACGACCCTCAAGAAGGTTGAGCGTTTGCGACGCCCGGGCAATAGCAAGCAGCGATTATTTATTGCGGGCGACTGGCCTGGAGCGGTTGGCGCAGTGCGCTAGGTCGTCGACGGGCACACCGCAGCTCCCGTGTCGGCCCGGCGCCGAAAGCGTTCCTCGTCCACACCAGCCGCTCTGCCGGACTGTCGACGCACGAAGTCGGCGAGTCATGAAACGACCGCGTGAGCCGTGCGAGGCCTGCGTTTGACGACTGTCCTGAAT
>NZ_BAAHAM010000004.1:0-559906 GCF_054777615.1 Brachybacterium horti | reverse complement strand
TAGGTGCTCCACGATGAGTTGGTTCGAACCATCGATCGCCGTCGCCGTTTCGCGTCGTGCGCTGGTGACGGTGCGTACCACCCAGACGGTAAGAACAACGAAGATCGCGAGTGGTAGTGCGGCGGCGAGGATGATAACAAATACGATAGCGGTAAGTGTCATGAAGATTCCCTTTCCTGTTCTTGATTAATCAGGTGCACAATGTGGTCTGGAGTTATTTCAAGCTGAAACGGAGCGACCCAGTAGTGCTTCCTCACTCGGCTCTCTCCGAGCTGTTCCAGGCCACTCTCGATGAGCCGAGCAGCTTCCAAGCGGTTGAGGTGCTGGTAGAGCAGTGGCCGAGACATCCCGAGTCGGCGGGCCAGCTCACTGACATGGGTCGACTCCGTCTCTAAGGAGGCGATAATTCGCAACCGAGGCTCACTTCCGAGAGCACTGAGCATCTGAGCGAGCCGTGCTGCGTCCATCACCCCTCCGGATCGTAATCGAACGATGTCAGGTGTAACTGTATGCTTACAGTCAGCGGTGCGCAAGTTCTGCCGGGTCTGGCGGAGACGCTGACTGCTCACCCGGGGTGGCCGGTCGGACTGCGGGCCGGCCTGCACCGCCGGCGAGTACGGGAGGGGTCGACCTCATGGGGTCGCCTCCTCCTTGCGCGCGACGAGCTGCGCAGTCTCCTCGCCGCAGCGCTGGATGGACGCCTCGAGCTCGGGGTGCTCGGCGCGCAACTGCCCACGGCCGCCGACTTGGATCGAGCGCAGCTCCCCGGAACGGACGAGTGTGTAGGTCTGGGAGCGATATCCCGAAACCTCGTCAAACGAGGTGGTTGAGCCATTGGATGATCGTGCGGAGGACGGCTCCGGCTCGGAAGGTCAGGCCGAGTTTGTCGTAGCGGGTGGCCAGGTCGCGCCATTGCTTCACGTCGCTGTAGCCGCGCTCGATGACGTTGCGGCCGCGGTAGGCCTCCATGTCGAGACCCACGGGGCGTCCGCCGCGTGAACCGCGGTTGCGACGGTGTTGCTGCTGGTCGCTGGGTTCGGGGATCACGGCCTTGATCCCGCGACGGCGCAGAGTCTGGCGGGTGGCGCGGGAGGAGCAGGCCTTGTCGCCGCGCAACATGTCCGGTCTGGTGCGCGGTCTACCTGGTCCCTTGCGGGCGACGGAGAGGGCGTCGAGCAGTGGGGCGAGCATCGGTGAGTCCCCTCCCTGACCGGGTCCGCAGAGGATTACCAGCGGTAGGCCGTGTCCATCGACGAGCTGATGGATCTTCGTCGAGAGCCCGCCGCGGGAACGGCCCAGCGCGTGATCAGCTGGCTCGACGCGGAGATTCTTGTGATTCCACTGCGCCCCCTGTGGTGCGCTCGAGGGTGGTGCCGTGCTGGTGAGCGCGGCAGATCGTGGAGTCGACCGCGACCGACCAGTCCAGGTCACCGTCCGCGTCGGCACGGACCAGGAGCGCGTCGAGGACCTGGTCCCAGGTGCCATCAACTGCCCAGGCGCGGTGGCGCTTCCAGACTGTCTGCCAGGGCCCGAAGTCGGCGGGGAGATCGCGCCAGGCGATCCCGCACCGGTAGCGGTAGATGATCCCCTCGACCACCTGTCTATGATCCCGTCTCGGCCTCCCTGACCAGGGGCGCTGAGCGGGGAGCAAGGGCTGGATCGTCTCCCATTGGGTATCGGACAACACGCTTCGCCGGCTCATTGACCTACCGTCACCCCCGCGTCCTCACGAACTTAGGAGACACGCCCTAGTCCCCATCGCGCGCCGTCAGCGTCGCAGGAGCGTGCATGACGGTGAACCCCCAACCCTCCATAGTTCCCACCAAACCCTCCCGCGCGGCGGGCGGGCGGGCTAGGTTGACAGGGCATGGACCTCGACCTCCTCACCCGTGCGCGGCTCTCGACGATGATGTTCCTGGAGTTCTTCGTCTGGGGCGCCTGGTTCGTCACCCTCGGCACCTACCTCGCGACCGATCTGCAGGCGAGCGGCAGCCAGATCTCCCTCGCCTTCCTCACCCAATCCCTCGGCGCGATCCTCGCCCCGTTCATCGTGGGTCTCATCGCGGACCGCTTCTTCGCGGCCCAGCGGATTCTCGGCGTGCTGCACCTGGTCAGCGCCGTCATGCTGCTCCTCGCGGGGCGGCAGGAGGAGTTCGGGCCGTTCTTCGTGCTCGCACTGCTCGCGATGGTCTCCTTCATGCCCACCCTCGCGCTCGCGAACTCGATCTCCTTCCGGCGCCTCGCGAGCCCCGAGAAGCAGTTCCCCGCGATCCGCGTGTTCGGCACGATCGGCTGGATCATCGCGGGCCTGCTCATCGGCTGGCTCGGCTGGGAGGCAGGCGGCGCGCTCCAGAACACCTTCGTCATGGCCGCGATCGGCTCGGCGTTGCTGGGGATCTACGCCTTCACCCTCCCGCAGACGCCGCCGCAGCCCGCCCAGGGCCGCGCCACCGTGCGGGACGTGCTGGGCCTGGACGCCCTCGCGCTGCTGAAGAGCCGCTCCTTCCTCGTCTTCTTCCTCTCCTCGATCCTCATCTGCATCCCGCTCGCCTTCTACTACAACTTCACCAACCTCTACCTCAACGAGATCGGGGTGCGGTCAGCAGCGGCGGTGCAGTCTCTCGGGCAGGTCTCCGAGGCGCTGTTCCTGCTGATCATGCCGCTCATGCTGAAGAAGCTCGGCATCAAGTGGACGCTGCTGATCGGCATGGTCGCGTGGGCGGCGCGCTACGCGCTGTTCGCGGTGGGGGACGCCGGCTCCCTGCTGTGGCTCGTCATCATCGGGCTGCTGCTGCACGGGGTCTGCTACGACTTCTTCTTCGTCGCCGGGCAGATCTACACGGACCGCTTCGCCCCGGCCCACGTGCGCAGCGCGGCGCAGGGCCTCATCTCGCTCGCGACCTACGGCGTGGGCCTGCTCATCGGCTCGCTGATCTCCGGTCCGATCGTCGACGCCTTCCTCGCGGCCGACGGCAGCCATGCCTGGCGGGCGATCTGGCTGATCCCGGCGGCGCTCGCCGTCGGCGTGGCCGTGTTCTTCGCGAGCCTGTTCCGGGAGCGGGAGGGTTCGCGGCCCGAGGTCGAGGGGGTGTGAGCGCGCGCCCCCGGCGGTCCTGACCTGCCGGGCCGGCGGCACGATAGGTTCGGACCATGTCCAGGACCAGTGACGGCCCCGCGCCCTCCCGTCCCCTCCGCGTCGGCATCGTCGGCACCGGCGGCATCTCCCGTGCCCACGCCCCCGGCTGGCTGGCGGAGGGCGCCGAGCTGCACTGCTTCAGCCTCGACGGCGCGGACGCCTTCGCGGCGGAGGTCGGTGCTACCGTGCACCCGGACCTCGACGCCCTGCTCGCCGCCGTCGACGTGGTCGACGTCTGCACCCCCACGCCCGACCACGCGCCCGCCGTGCGCGCCGCCCTGGACGCCGGGCGGCACGTGGTCTGCGAGAAGCCGCTGACCCTCGACCCGGCGGAGTCCCGGGAGCTCCTCGCCCACGCCGAGCGGGTGGGCCGCCGCCTGCTGCCCGCGCACGTCGTCCGCTACTTCCCCCAGTACGCGGCCGCGAAGCAGGCGATCGACGCCGGGGACCTGGGCGCGCTCGCCGTGCTCCGCTTCGAGCGCACCGGCTCCTTCCCGCGCCAGCCCTGGTTCGGGGACGAGTCCCGCTCCGGCGGCATCGTCATGGACCAGATGATCCACGACCTCGACCAGGCGATCTGGATGGCCGGCGAGGTCGCGGAGGTCCACGCCTCCCAGCGCACCGCGAGCTCCTCCGACGAGGTGCGCACCGCCCACGTGGTCCTCAGCCACCGCTCCGGCGCGATCAGCCACTGCCGCGGCCTGTGGGGCGCCCCGGGCACCGCGTTCCGCTACACCTTCGACCTCGCCGGCACCGGTGGGCGGCTGCGCTACGACTCGGCCGCGGAGACGGGCATCGCCTTCGACGCCGTCGCCTCCGCCCGACAGGCCACCGGCGACGGCTTCCTCCCGGACGTGGCGACGATGGCCAGCCCCTACACCGAGGAGATCCGCGAGTTCTCGGCCGCCCTCACCGCCGGCGCCGCCACCCGGGTCGACGGGACGGACGGCGCCTACGCCGTCGAGATCGCCGACGCCGCCCTGAGGTCGCTGCGCACCGGACGGAGCATCACGTGCTGACCACCACCCCCACGCTCAAGGTCGCGCTGCTGAGCTGCGCGCACACCCACGCCGCCGGCTACGCGGCCCTGCTCGCGGCCCGCGACGACGTCGAGCTCGTCGTCGCGGATCCCGACGGCTTCGGCGACGTGCACGCCCCCGTCGTCGTCGACAGCTTCCAGGCGGCCTGGGACCACTGGCCGGGCGGCCCCGACGCCGTGGTCGTGACCAGCGCGAACGCTCACCACAAGGAGCTCGTCCTCGAGGCCGCGCGGCGCGGTGCGCACGTGCTGTGCGAGAAGCCGCTCGCGACCACCGTCGCCGACGCCGAGGAGATGGTCGCCGCCTGCCGCGAGGCGGGCACGGTGCTCATGACGGCGTTCCCCGTGCACTTCTCCCCGGCCGTGCAGGCGCTGCGCGCCGCCGTCGCGGACGGCACCCTCGGCGAGGTCATCGGCCTGACCGGCACCAACAACGGGAAGCTCCCCGCGGGCCGCGACTGGTTCACCGATCCCGAGCTCGCCGGCGGCGGCGCGCTCGTGGACCACACCGTGCACCTCGCCCAGATCCTCGACTCCCTGTTCGGGGAGCCGGAGAGCGTCCGCGCCGTCACCAACCGGATCCTGTGGTCCGACAGCGCCGGCGAGAAGGGCCTCGCCGCGGAGACCGGCGGCCTCGTCTCCCTCACCTACCCCGGCGGGGTCCTCGCGACGATCGACTGCTCCTGGTCGCAGCCGGCCGACGCCCCCACCTGGGGCGGGCTGACCCTGCAGGCCGTGGGCACGGGCGGCCAGCTCGAGATCGACGCCTTCGCCCAGCACGTGGGCGGGCCCGGCCGCTGGCTGCCCTTCGGGACGGACCTCGACGCGGAGCTGCTCGGAGCGTTCCTCGCCGCGGTCCGCGCCGGGGAGGCGGTCGAGCCGACGGGCGACGTGGGCCTGCGCACCACGCGCGTGGTCGCCGCCGCCCAGGAGTCCGTGCGCACGGGGCAGCCCGTGCCGCTCGCCTCGCTCTAGCCCGCCGCGCGCCGTCGGGCGGTCGCCAGCGCGATGAGCGCCGCGATGACGACCGCCCCGACGGCGAGCACGCCGCCGCCCACGAGCACGGTCCCGGTCACGCCGATCAGGGAGCCGAGCACCGCGAGGGTCACCCCGTTGCCCGTGCGCAGGCCCGTGGTGAGCATGCTGTACACGCCGATCACGCGGCCGCGCTGATCGACCGGCGCTCGCAGCTGCACGACGGCCTGGCCGATCGTCATCGAGGCCATGTTCGCGACGCCGCCGATGACGAGCGCGAGCACGGTGACGAGGTAGCTCGGGGAGGTCGCCACGACGATCGTGGTCACCCCGAAGAGGAAGGTCGCGACGACGGCGGCGCGGGAGCTGGGCCGGATCACGCCCGTCGCCTCGAGCAGCACGCCGCCCACCACGCCGCCCACACCGTTCGCGAAGAGGAGCAGGCCGTAGGCGGCGCCCGCGTCCCCGGCGCCGAGCGCGTCGGCGAGGGAGGGCATGGCGACCTGCAGGGAGGAGCCGACGCCCACCGCGATGAGCCCGCCCAGGGCGATCATCGCGACGAGCACGCGGTCCCCGGCGACGGTGCGCAGCACGGCGAGGGAGCGCAGCGGGCCGAGCCGCTCGCGCCGCACCACGCCGTCCCGCGTGTGCCCGGTGTAGGGGGTGCGCAGCATGAGGAGGGTCATCGGGAGGTAGAACAGGACGTTCACGAGGATCCCGATCGCCGGGCCCAGGGCGAGCAGCAGCGCGGAGCCGACGATCGGCCCGGCGAGCACGCCGAGGCTCTTGAAGGTCGCGTTCAGCCGCACCGCGCCAGGCAGCTCCCGCGGCTCCGCGAAGTCGTGGAGCATGAGCTGCTCCGCCGGTCCCCAGAGGGCGCCCGCGCAGCCGTGCAGCACGAGCAGGATGCACGCCTCCCACATCGTCAGCGTGCCGGTGAGGAAGAGGACGCCCCAGGCCACGGAGACGAAGGCGAACAGCCCCTGCGCGATCTGGATGATCCGGCGGCAGTCGTGCCGCTCGGCGAGCTCCCCAAACCACACCGAGCACAGCAGGAACGGCAGCCAGTGGCTGATCACCTGGAACCCGACGAGCGCGGGGGAGTGGAAGGCCTGCCACAGGAACCAGTAGGTGATGACGTGCTCGATGTTGTCCGCCATCATCGACATCCCCGAGGTGATCAGGTACGGCCGGGAGTGCGGATCACGGAGGGCGCCGAAGCGGCGCGGGGCGATGGTGGTCGTGATGGCCTCCTCGAGATCACGGGCCGACGGGGGCCGCCGTCCTTGCCCGGGGCGAACACGAGAGCGGCCGGGACGCCGCCGGGCGGGGGAGTCCCTGCCCGCGAGATCCGGGGAACGCCTGCTCGTCGCGCTGGGTCGTTATCCTATGGGAAGCCCGATCTTCAGGATCCCTGGAGCCGCCGACCCCGCCCGAAGGGATCCTCCCCATGGCCATCCGACGTCAGGTCCTGCGCGACGAGGTCGAGGAGCTCATCCTCCAGCGCCTCCTCGAGAACCGCTGGGCCCCCGGCTCCCGCCTCAGCATCGACGGCCTCGCCCGCGACCTCGAGGTCTCACCCACCCCGGTGCGCGAGGCGATGGTGGCCCTCGAGCGCTCCGGCCTCGTGGAGTACGTGGCGCTGCGCGGCTACGTGGTCGCCCCGCCGCTGGACGCCGAGCACATGACCGAGCTGCTCGACGCCCGCAAGGTCGTCGAGTCCGCGGCCCTGGGTCGCGCCTTCACCCAGTGGGACGCGCTCGTCGCCGATCTCGAGGCCGCGCACGCCCGCCACGCCGAGGTGCTCGCCCAGATCGACGCCGCGGGCGCCGAGGACTACGAGCTGCTCAACGAGCACTTCCGGGCGGACTGGGCCTTCCACCAGGTGTTCTTCGCCCATGCGGACAACCGCTACCTGCGCACCATGGTCGAGAACCTCAGCACCTACAGCCACCGCATGCGGCAGACCTGGTCCGGCGGGCCCGAGACCTTCGACGGCCGCGTGGCCCACGAGGAGCACGGGATCGTGCTGGATAAGGTGCGCCAGCACCATCACGACGGGGCGCTGCAGGCCCTCGCCGCGCACCTCGACGGGGTGCTCGCCCGCTCGCTCAGCGCTGCGGAGGACTGACCCGCACCGGCTCGCCCTGGGCGAGGCGCACGCGCAGGAACTCGGCGTGCACGTCGAGCTCCCGGGTGACGCCCGAGACGAGCCGCCCCTCGACCTCGTCGAGCCGCATGGCGAGGGCGTCGAGCTGGGCGTCGATGCTGCGGAGGTTCGCGAGCGCCGTCTGCCGCGGGCCGTCGCCGGGGGCGGTGAGGAAGCCCGCGTTGTCCTCCGCGGCGCGCACGAGGTCGGGGACGTAGCGCTCGGCCATGCCCTCGAGCAGCAGCACGTCGTCGTCCCAGGGGCGGCGGGTCTGGAGCGCGGGGCTCGCGACGAGCGCGTCGATCCGCAGCAGCAGCGTCTCGGCGCGCCGCAGGACGGGCCGCACGGTGCGGTCGCGCACGTGCCGGCGCACCCGCTGCAGGTCACGGCGCCGACGGCGGGTGGTGCGCACGATCCCCTCGAGGGCGGGGAGCGTGCCCTCGGGCATGGCGACGCCCGAGTCCTGCAGGCGCACGGGGGCGGCGCGACGGTTGCGAAGGGCGAGGCCCAGGGCGCCGCCCACGAGCACGCCGACACCGAGGCCGGCGAGCAGCGGGGCGAGCAGGGTGCCGCCGCCGATCAGGCTCGCGACGCCGAGGGTGAGGAAGCTGCCGAGGCCGAGCACGAACCCGGCGGTGACGGGCACACCGAGCGTGAGCCATCGGCCGCGTCGCCGCGGCCGGACCCGGAGCGTGCCGATCCGCTGTGCCATGGTTCCCCCTGACCTCGCCGTGCGGACCAGGATACGACCGCTCCCCGAGTGGGGTCTCAGGACCGCCCGGCGATCGCGAGCAGCTCGAGGTAGCCCTCGAGCTCCCACGCGGTGCGGCCCACGAACAGGCCGGTCACGTGGTCGATGTCGATCAGATCCGCGGCATTGCCGAGGTTGACGGAGCCGCCGTAGAGCAGCCCGGCGACGCGGCCGGTGTACTGCGCGCCGAGGGCGGCGAAGGGCTCCACGAGCTCCGGGGCCGTCGCCGGCCGGCCCTTCTCGCCGATCGCCCAGATCGGCTCGTAGGCGATGACGACGCGGGAGAGCTCCTCCGCGGAGAGGCCCTCGAGAGCGCCCGCGGCCTGCTCGAGGATGAACGCGCTCGAGCCGCCGGCCTCCTTCACCTCAGCGCTCTCCCCGATGCACAGCAGCGGGGTGAGGCCGTGGCGCAGGGCAGCGGCGACCTTGAGCCGCGTGGTCTCCACCGTCTCGCCGAAGTGCTCGCGGCGCTCGGAGTGGCCGATCTCGACGATCTGCGCACCGGCGTCCTTCGCCTGGGGGACGGACACCTCACCGGTCCAGGCACCGGTGTCCTCCCAGTGAGCGTTCTGCACGCCGAGCAGCACGGGGGAGTCCTCGCCGAGGATCTCCCGCACCGTGGTCGTGGCGGTGAAGGAGGGGATGACGAACGGCTGCACCCCGTCCGGGACGGTGTCGAGGTGCTCGCGCAGCCCCTCCGCCCAGGCCCGCGCCTCGGCGAGGGTCTTGGTCATCTTCCAGCTGGTGCCCACCCACAGGGTGCTCATGCGGCTCCTCCTCGTGTGCTCGTCAGGGATGCTGCTGATTCTTCCGCGCGCCGCGCCCGGCGCCGGACGCCCGGCCGAGGACGGGAGGACGTCGCATCCTGGCCCCGGCCGCGCGTGGCTCAGGCCTGCTCGAGCGACCCGTCGTAGGCGCAGATCGCGTCGACCTTCTCGGCGGAGGAGGAGGTGGGGTCGAACTCGAGGTCGAGCCACACCTTCACGAGCTCCTTGGCGAGCTCGAGGCCGATCACGCGCTCGCCCATGCAGAGGACCTGCGCGTTGTTCGAGAGCACGGAGCGCTGCACCGAGTAGAGGTCGTGGGCGGTGACGGCGCGGATGCCGCTCACCTTGTTCGCGGCGATCGCGACACCCAGGCCGGTGCCGCAGATCAGCAGGGCGCGGTCCGCCTCGCCGGCGGCGACCTTCTCCGCCGCGGCGACGGCGACGTTCGGGTACAGCTCGCCGTCCTCGCGCCCGCCGACGCCGACGTCGGTCACGGACTCGACGCGCGGGTCGTTCTCGAGCAGCTCCTTCAGGGCGGACTTGTGGCCGTAGCCGGCGTTGTCGGATCCGGTGACGATGCGCAGGGCCATGGTGATCTCCTCAGGGGTGGTGGTGCTGGTCAGGACGTCAGGACAGGTGCTCGCCGAGCTCGGTCATGAGGATCGAGAACGAGATCGCGCCCGGGTCGGGGGTGCCGAGCGAGCGCTCGCCCAGCACGCGGGAGCGGCCGAGGCGGGCGGTGATCTCCGCGGTCGCGGCGGCCGCCTCGCGGGCGGCGCCCGCGGCCTCGAGGATCGCGGCGGCCGGGTTCTCCCCGGTGAACGCCTTCTCCAGGGTGGCACGGAAGGGGACGGCGGCGTCGACCATGGTCTTGTCGCCCACCTGGGCGCCGCCGAGGCGCAGCACCGCGTCGATGCCGGCGTCGAGGGCGTCGACGACGGTGCGCGGGGTGGCGCCGTCGTCGTCGGAGCAGACGCCCGCCGCGGCGGTGAGCGCCGCGCCCCAGAGCGCGCCGGAGGTGCCTCCGGCGGACTCGGACCACGCCTCACCGGCCCGGACGAGCAGGGTGCGCGCGCCGGCGCCCTCGTCGAGCGCGGCGCGGGCGGCCTTCGCGGCGCCGGTGGAGCCGTAGGCCATGCCCTGGCCGTGGTCGCCGTCGCCCGCGATCTGGTCGATCCGGCCCAGCTCCGCCTCCTCGCGCGCGCAGACGGCCTGGAACAGGTCCAGGACGTCCGCGACCTTCGCGGCGGTCGTGCGGGAGTCGTCGCTCGCGGCGGGGACCGGGTCCGCGCCGGGGGTCCAGTAGCTCTCGCGTCGCTCGCGCTCGACGGGGGCGACGGCGCCGCGGCGGTAGGCGGGGGTGTCGACGGGCGCGAGCCAGTGCTGCTCGAGCTCCTCGTCGAGGAAGACGAGGGTGAGGGAGAGACCGGCCATGTCGAGGCTCGTGATGAACTCGCCGACCTCGGGGCGCACCGGGGTGATGCCGGCGGCCTCGAGCAGCTCGGCGACCTTCGCGTAGACCACGAAGAGCTCCTCGTACTTCACGGTGCCGAGGCCGTTGAGGATCACGGCGGCGCGACCGGAGGATCCCTCGGGCCGCTCGGCGAGCAGGCCCTCGACGAGCAGGGTCGCGATCTCGTCGGCGGTGCCGACGGGCTCGTCGCGCACACCGGGCTCGCCGTGGATGCCGAGGCCCACGCCCATCTGGCCGGCCGGCACGTGGAAGAGGGCGTCGTCCGCGCCGGGGAGGGTGCAGCCGTCGAAGGCGACGCCGAAGGAGCGGGTCGCGTCGTTGGCCTTCCAGGCGATCCGCTCGGCCTCGTCGAGGTCCGCGCCGGCCTCGATCGCGGCGCCCGCGATCTTGAAGACGGGCAGGTCGCCGGCGATGCCGCGGCGGTCGCGGTGCAGGTCAGGGGTGTTGGAGACGATGTCGTCGCTGACCTTGACGATGCGCACGTCCACGCCCTCGGCGCGGAGCTTCTCGGCGGCGAGGCCGAAGTGCAGCACGTCCCCGGCGTAGTTGCCGAAGCCGAGGATCACGCCGCCGCCGTTCTCGGCGTTGCGGGCGACGGAGTACACCTGCGAGGCCGACGGCGAGGCGAAGACGTTGCCGCAGGGGGCGCCGTGCCCCATGCCGGGGCCCACCCAGCCGGCGAAGGCGGGGTAGTGGCCGGAGCCGCCGCCGATCACGAGGGCGGGCTGGCCCTTCGGGGTCAGCGTGGGGCGCACGACGCCGCCGTGGACCTCGGCGACGTGCTCGGGGTGGGACAGGGCGAGACCCCGGACCGCCTGGGCGGCGAACTGGGCGGGGTCGTTGTAGAGCTTCGTCATCGGGAACTCCTGGGCGGGCGCCGGCGGCGGTGCGGCGCGGTGGACGGGGCGGGGTCGTCGTCGACCGCTCGGGGCGTGGGGACGACCCGTCGACGGAGACGATCCTATAGGAACATGCGGCCCGCGGCGAGACGGCGGGAAGGATCTGCTCCTACCGGCTCGGATGCTGCCGCAGGGTGGGCGCGGCAGGAGGGGCTCGAGCGGCCTCGGCGGGGTCGACGAGAGCCGCGGGTCGCCACCTCCCGGATCTTCCTATAGGATTCCCGGCGAACACTTCATCGAGGAAGGCATCTGATGCTCACCGCTGAGAACTGGCCGATCGGCGCCAACATGCTGTCCTTCGGCAACACCACGCCGGACGGCACCCCGACCCTGGAGGCCTCGTCCTCGGTCTGGGCCTCGCAGCTGCGACAGGTCAAGGAGCTGGGCGTCGACCAGGTCGACCCCACCGACGCCTGGCTGCCGCTCGCGAAGCTCTCCGACGAGCGCCTCGAGGAGTTCCGCCGTGTGCTCGACGGCGAGGGCCTGTCCCTCTCCTCGATCTCCATGACCCGCAACTCCGTCGTGGACGCCCGGAACGGCGAGCAGAACCTCGCCGACGCGCGCCGCTTCGTCGAGCTCGCCCCGAGCTTCGGCGTGACCGTCGTGAACACCGGCTTCATGCAGGCCACGACCCCGGCGCAGAACAGCTCCGTGTGGTTCTGGCTCGAGGACGGCCACCACGACGACCCGGCCCTGCGCGACCTCGCGATCGAGCGGATCCGCGAGCTCGGCGACCTCGGTCAGGCGAGCGGCGTGCAGATCAGCCTCGAGATGTACGAGGACACCTACGTCGGCACGGCCGACGACGCCGTCTCCTTCCTGGGCGACGTCGACCACGCGAACGTGGGCCTGAACCCCGACATCGGCAACATCGTGCGCCTGCACCGCGAGGTCGAGCCCTGGCAGGACATGTTCGAGAAGGTGCTGCCGCACGCGAACTTCTGGCACATCAAGAACTACTCGCGGGACTTCGATCCGGCGACCGGTGCCTACGCGACCGCACCGACCCCGCTCAAGTACGGCTACATCAACTACCGCCAGGTGATCCGCCGCGCCGTGGACCTCGGCTACACCGGCCCGTTCTGCTGCGAGCACTACGGATCCGACTCGCTCGGCGTCATCGCCGAGAACGTGCAGTACGTGCGCCAGGTGCTCACCTCGGCCCTCGCCTGACCCCGATCCCCCCGTCATCACCCTGCGAAGGAGCAGCAATGACCAGCATGTTCCCTGAGAAGCGCACCGCCGTCGTCACCGGGGCCGGTGCCCCGCGCGGCATCGGCCGCCACGTCGCCCGCGCCCTGGCCGCCGCCGGCTGGGACTTCGCCGCCCTCGACATCGACGAGGCCGCCGTGCAGGAGTTCGCGGCGGAGCTCGCCGCCGAGTCGGGCCGCACGGTGATCGGCGTCGGCGTCGACATCTCCGACAAGGAGTCCGTGGAGGCCGCTTTCGCGGTGATCGACCGGGAGCTCCCGCCCGTCATCGCCGAGGTGAACCTCGCCGGCATCCCCAGCCCGCACTCGATCTTCGAGCTCGACGGCGAGACCTGGGACCGCGTCATGAACGTCAACGCCAAGGGCACCCTGTTCATGATGCAGGCCGCGGCGACCCGCATGATCGAGGGCGGTCACGGCGGCCGCATCGTCAACACAGCCTCGATCACCGCCTACGACGGTGGCGGCACCTTCTCCAAGATCGGCTACGCCGCGGCGAAGGCCGCCGTGCTGGGTCTGACCCGCGGCGGCGCCCGTGAGCTCGGCAAGCACGGGATCACCTGCAACGCCATCGTCCCGGGCCCGATCGACACCGACATCATGGGCGGCACCCTCACCGACGAGCGCAAGGCGGGGATGTCCTCCGACATCCCGCTCCAGCGCGTCGGCCAGCCGCAGGAGGTGGCGGGTCTCATCAAGTTCCTGACCAGCGAGGACTCGAGCTTCGTCAACGGGGACTCGATCTTCGTCGACGGCGGCAAGCACATGGTCTGACCGGCCCCTCCCACCCTCACCAGATATCCCATAGGATCACTGCTGTCGCCGCGGCGAGAGACACCGGGCACGACCCGGGCCCGCGGCCCAGCACAGACGAAGGAGTCCCCCAGCATGACCATCTCCACCGTGACGATCGTCGGCGCCGGCTACATGGGCGGCGGCATCGCCCAGGTCCTCGCGATCGCCGGCCTCGACGTGACCCTCGCCGACGTCAGCGTCGAGACCGCGAACGCCTCCCTCGAGCGCCTCCGCAACGAGGCCCGCGAGTTCGAGGCCCAGGGGCTCTTCGCCCCCGGCAGCGCGGACCTCGTCGAGAAGAACATCTCCGCGGGCAGGACCATCGAGGAGGCCGTCGCGGACGTCGACCTCGTCGAGGAGGCCGTCTTCGAGCGGCTCGACGTCAAGCGCCAGGTGCTCGGCCTCATCTCCGAGCACGCGCGCCCCGACACGATCATCGGCACGAACACCTCCACCATCCCGGTGAAGGAGCTCGAGAGCGCCGTGAAGCACCCCGAGCGCTTCCTCACCGTGCATTTCTCCAACCCGGCCCCCTTCATCCCGGGCGTCGAGCTCGTCGCCGGCGAGGCCACCACGCCGGAGACCGTCGCGGCCGTCAAGGAGCTGCTCGAGCGCTCCGGCAACCAGGGCGCGCAGGTCGCGGACACCCCCGGCATGGTCCTCAACCGCCTCCAGTACGTGCTGCTCAAGGAGGCCATGTCGATCGTCGAGGAGGGCGTCGCCACGAAGGAGGACGTCGACACGATCGTCCGCACCACCTTCGGCTTCCGCCTCGGCTTCTTCGGCCCCTTCGCGATCGCCGACCAGGCCGGCCTCGACGTCTACGTCAACTGCTTCGAGACCTTCGAGAACGCCTTCGGCGAGCGGCTCGCGACCCCGCAGCTGCTGAAGGACGCCGTCGCCGCGGACCGCAAGGGCGTGAAGAACGGCGCCGGCCTGCTCGGCACCTACGACGAGGCCACGAGTGCCGAGCTCGTCGCCTACCGCAACAACGCCTACGCGAGGATGTCGCAGCTCCTCGCCGAGCTCGGCCCCGCCCCCAAGGCCTCCTGACCCGGGCCTCCACCCCAGCAGCACCCTGACCGCCGCCGGCGGGCCATGCGCCCGCCGGCCCGGCGGCGCATCCCCCTGCCCTACTCGCCCTGAGGATTCACCGTGGAATCATCCGCCCAGATCGACGAGCGCCGGCTCATCTCCAAGATCACCTGGCGCATCGTGCCCTTCGTCATGGTCCTGTACACGATCGCGTACATCGACCGCTCCGTGCTCGGCTTCGCGAAGACCCAGATGTCCGCGGAGGTGGGCCTCAGCGACGCCGCCTTCGGCCTCGGCGCGGGCCTGTTCTTCCTCGCGTACTTCCTCTTCGAGGTCCCCTCGAACTACGTCCTCCCCAAGGTCGGGGCCCGGAAGTGGTTCGCGCGGATCCTCTTCACGTGGGGTCTCATCACGGCCCTCACCGCGCTGACGAACTCGACCGGCCTGTTCTACCTGCTGCGCTTCCTGCTGGGCGTCGCCGAGGCCGGCTTCTACCCGGGCGTGCTGTTCTACCTGACCTTCTGGTTCCCGCAGCGTCATCGCACCAAGGCGACCGGCACCTTCGTGCTCGCCGCCCCGATCGCCTTCCTCGTCATGGGCCCGCTCTCCGGCGTGGTGCTCGAGCTGAGCTGGTTCGGCCTGCAGGGCTGGCACTGGCTGTTCATCCTCGCGGGCGTCGTCGCGATGACCGCCGCGGTCCCCACCCTGCTGTGGCTGCGGGACACCCCGCGCTCCGCCCCGTGGATGTCCGACGCGGAGGCGACCTGGATCGAGAGCGAGCTGGACAAGGACCGCCTGCTCTACGGCCAGGAGTCGCACGCGAACCCGCTGCGGGCCCTGCGCTCGAAGTACGTGTGGGTGTTCGCCCTGCTCTTCTTCCCCTCGACCGTCGGCATCTACG
The DNA here is from genome assembly GCF_054777615.1 of Brachybacterium horti. Classification (NCBI taxonomy): domain Bacteria; kingdom Bacillati; phylum Actinomycetota; class Actinomycetes; order Micrococcales; family Dermabacteraceae; genus Brachybacterium; species Brachybacterium horti. Next base: position 544,774 of record NZ_BAAHAM010000004.1, on the reverse strand, counting down.
GCCTGAGCTTCTGGCTGCCCACGGTGATCAGCGCATTCAGCGACTCCTCCGCGGAGACGGGCTGGCTCGCCACGATCCCGTACCTCTTCGGCGTGATCGGCATCTTCGTCACCTCGCGGCTCGCCGCGCGCATGAGCGAGAACTGGATCCCGCTCATCGTCATCTACGTGGGCGCGGCGATCGGCATCCTGCTCGCCGCCGTCGCCCCGCCGGGGCCGCTGCAGATCGCGGCCATGTCCATGGCGGCGTTCTTCCTCTACTCGGTCGCCGGCGTGTTCTGGGCGCTGCCCACCCGCTACCTCGTGGGCGCCACGGCCGCCATCGGCATCGCGTTCGTGAACTCCTTCGGGAACGTCGGCGGCTTCGTCGGCCCCTACGTGGTCGGCGCGGTCTCCGACGCGACCGGCAACCCGGTCAACGGCATGTTCTTCCTGGGCGCGGTCCTCGTGCTCGGGGCGATCGGCGCCGCGATCGGCATGCGCGCCTGGGCCGGCCGGAACCCGGTCGAGGCCACCCCGGGCGTCCAGCCGGACGGCACCCGCGTGGACACCTCCGTCTGAGGTCCCACCCGCAGCACGCAGGCGGCCCCTGCTCCCGAGTCACCGGGGGCAGGGGCCGCTCGCGTGCGCCGGCTCAGTCCTCGATGGACAGGGTCGTGCGGGTCCCGCCCTCGAGGGTGCGGTCCTCGGTGGGGTCGTGCTGGAGCCGCTCGACGTACGGGTGGGCACGCCCCACCTGCTGCTCGAGGGTGTTCACGGTGGTCAGGAAGTTCTCGTTGGCCTTCGCGCGGAAGGCGTCGATGCCGTCCATGGTCGTGAAGAGGTTGTCGAAGGCGCGCTGCAGCGTCTCGGGGGAGACGCCCGAGGTGGCCGCCTGCTCCTGGATGCGCGCCGTGTTCTGGGCGAGCATCTGGGAGGTGCGGTCGATGAGGTCGTTCGTGGTGCGGTTGACCGCGTCGATCTGGTCGAGCACGATCTGCTGGTTCTCGAGCGCCTGCGCCGTGATGACGGCGGTGCGCAGCGCGGTCACGGTCGTGGTGCGGGCCCGGTCCACGCCGCGCGCGAGCTGGGTGTTGTTGTCCTCGATGAGGCCCATCGAGAGGTAGGCCTGGACGGTCACGGCGATCTGGGTGGCGACGTCCTGGCGGCGCTGGCGCACCGCGAAGAGCACGTCCCGCTCGAGGCCGTCGGCGACGTCGGCCCGGCCCTCCGCCCGCGCCTGCGCGGCGCGGTCCACGACCTGCGAGTCGAGCTGTCCCAGCAGGTGGGAGGCCTTCTGGAGGTTCTGGAGGTCCTCCCACAGGGAGCGGCGCTCCACGGCGAGCTCGGCGTTGTCCCGCTGCAGCATCTCCTGCCCTCGGCCCAGCGCCTGGAGCACCTCGTCGAGCTGCTTCTGGTTGGACTCGAAGCCGCGGAAGTAGCGCTTCGCGGCGCCGCGGCCGGGCAGGAAGGACAGCGCCTTGGTGGCGAAGGTGTCCGGCTTCGGCGCGAGGTCCTCCATGCGGGTGCGGAGCTGGACGAGGCTCTGGGCGACCTTCTCCTGGGCGCCGCCGTCGCGGGCGTCCCGCATCGACTGCTCCATGAAGCGGGAGCTCGAGGCGCCCGTGCGCTCGAAGGTCTTCTTGGCGACCGCGCCGATCGCGGCGACCTGCGCGCTGAACTCCTGCGAGTGCGGGTTCAGCGCGGAGACCTCGTCGATCCAGCTGCCGGCCCGCTGCTCGAGCGCCTTCGCCTGATCGGCGGGCAGGTCGCTCAGCAGGGAGACGGCCTTCTCCTCGCTGAGCTCCTCGACGGGCTCCGCGGCGACGAACTCGGGCTCGGGGGTGGGCGGCTGCAGCTTGTCCATGGCTTCTCCTGGTCTCGTGCGGGTCAGAGGTCGATGGTCGGGGTGACGTGGTGGTCCGCGAAGCGGGTGCGGAGGAACTCGGCGTGCACGTCGAGGGAGCGGGTCACGCCGGCGACGAGGTCCTTCTCGATCTCCTCGAGGCTCTCGCCGAGCACGGTGAGCTGCTCGTCGATGCCGCGGAGGTTCGTCAGGGCGTCCTCACGGGCGGCGCCCGCGAAGGTCGCGAGGAACCCGGCGGTGTCCTCGACGGCGTCGAGCAGCTCGGGCACGTAGCGGTCCGCCATGCCCTCGAGCAGGGCGAGGCCGCCGTCGGACGGCCGCCGCGACTGCACCTCCTCGGTGCGGGCGAGCGCCTCGATCCGGGTGTAGAGGTCCTCCGCGCGACCCAGCACGGGGCCGACGGCCGCGTCGCGGCTGCTCGCGCGCAGTCCCGCGATCCGCTCGCGGCCCGCGGCGGTGTCGCGCAGGATCCCCTCGAGCAGGGTGCGGGTGCCGTCGGCGACCTCCGTCCCGGCGGGTTCGAGGAGCGGCGGCTCGGGACGCAGGGTGCGCACGGCGAGCCCGCTGCCGCCCGCGGCGATCACGCCGACCCCGGCGGCGAGGGCGATGCCGCCGATCCCGCCGATGCCGAGGAGGAGTGTCGCGGCCCCGGCGACCACCCCCAGCAGGAGCGGCAGCCCCAGGCCGAGGAGGCGCCCGCCGCGCGGGGCTCCGGGGGTGTGCACGGTGCCCTCGAGGGGCTTCTCGACCGGCCCCCACAGGTCGCGGCGCTCCGCCGTCGCCTTCCAGGGCAGGTCCTGCTCCCCGGGCGCGGTGGGCCCCGGGTCCGGGCGGTCACTGGGATCGGTCACGGTCACCCCGGTCCTGGTCGAGGGCGGAACCCCCCGAGCCTATCGCCGCCCCCTGGGGGTACGCCCGGAGCCTCCCGGACGCGGCCCGGGTGCGGCATGATCCCTGGAGTGGACATCCTCCTTCTCGTCGTGGGCCTCGCGGTCGCCACCCTCGCGGGGACCGCGCTCGCCGAGCGCCTGCGCCTCCCGCCACCCATGGTGCTGCTCGCCGTCGGCCTCGTCGGCTCGTTCCTGCCGATGATCCCCGCGGTCGAGCTCTCCCCGGAGCTCGTGCTGTTCGGCCTGCTGCCGCCGCTGCTCTACTCGACCTCGCTGCAGACCTCGATCCAGGACATCAAGGCGAACATCGTCCCCGTCCTGCTGCTCTCCGTCGCGCTCGTCGTCCTCACGACGCTCGGCGTCGCCGCCGTGGTCATGGCGATCATGCCCGACGTCGGCTGGCCGGTCGCGATCGCGCTCGGCGCCGTCGTCGCCCCGCCGGACGCGGTCTCCGCGAGCGCCGTGGCCCGACGGATCGGCCTGCCCCGGCAGATCGTCACCGTCCTCGAGGGCGAGTCGCTGCTCAACGATGCGACGGCGCTGGTCTCCCTGCGCACCGCGATCGCCGCGATCTCCGGCACGGTCGCCGTCGCCACCATCGCGGAGGACTTCGTCATCGCCGCGGGCGGCGGGCTGATCGTCGGCCTGATCGTCGCGCTCGTCGTGGTGCAGGTGCGCCGGCTCGTCCACGACCCGCTCATCGACACCGGCATCTCCTTCGTCATCCCCTTCGCCGCCTACCTGGTCGCGGAGGAGATCGAGGCCTCGGGCGTGATCGCGGTGGTCGTCGCGGGGTTGCTGATCGGCCACAAGGCGCCGATCGTGCAGACCTCCGCCTCCCGCATCACCGAGCGCGTGACCTGGACGAGCATCGCCTACCTGCTCGAGCACGCCGTCTTCCTGCTGATCGGCCTGCAGGCGGCGAGCATCGTCGCGGGCCTCGACGGCAGCGTCTCCGCGCTCCGGGCGATCGGCTTCTGCCTCGCCGTGCTCGCCGCGGTGATCGTGCTGCGCGTGCTGTGGGTGAGCCTCGTCCACGGGATCCAGAACCTCACCCGTAAGGACCGGGACCGGGAGCCGTGGTCCCATGCGCTCGTCGTCTCCTGGGCCGGCATGCGCGGCGTCGTGACGATCGCGGCGGTCTTCGTCATCCCCGCCTCCGTGCCGCATCACGACCTGCTCGTGCTCGCCTCGCTCACGGTCGTGCTCGGCACGCTCTACCTCCAGGGTCTGAGCCTGCCGTGGCTCACCCGGCTGCTGCGGGTGCGCCCCGAGGACCCGGCCGTCGAGGCCCTCGCCCGCGCGACCGTGCTGCACAAGGCGGGGGAGGCGGGCCTCGCCGAGCTCGAGACCTGCGCGGGGGAGACCCCGGAGGACGTGATCGCCGGGGTCCGTGCCCGCGTGGACCAGCGCAGCTTCGCCGCCTGGGAGCGGCTGTCCACCTCCTCGGACGACGAGACGCCCAGCCAGGCGTACACCCGCGTGCGGCGGAGGATGCTGCGCGCCGAGCGCACGAAGGTGCTCGAGATCCGCAGCAAGGGCCGCACCCCGTCCCACGTGATCCGCGAGGTGCTCGGCATGCTCGACCTCGAGGAGTCGATGCTCGACGAGGCGGAGGGCGCGCACGGCGACATGGTCGCGACCGGCGCCGGCGAGGGCGGCTGGTGCGAGGAGCTGCAGGCCTTCCCCATCGCGGAGACGCCAGAGGACCCCGTGTGCGCGAGCTGCGTGGCCGAGGGTGCCCGCTGGGTCGCCCTGCGCCAGTGCCTCGAGTGAGGGCACGTGGGCTGCTGCGACAGCTCCCCGGCGCAGCACGCGACGAACCACTTCCACGACACCGGCCACCCAGTCATGCAGTCCGCGGAGGCGGGCGAGACCTGGCGCTGGTGCTACATCCACCACGCGACCGCCTGACGACGCGAGGAGCCCTCATGAGCGATCCGATGATCCTGCTGGTCACCGCCGAGAACGAAAAGGTGCTGCGGGCCCAGTTCGGCCGCTACGCCGCGGAGTACGCGGTGACCGTCGCGCCGTCCCTCGAGGAGGGCGTCGCCCTGATCCGCCGCGCCGAGGAGGAGGGCGCCCCGCTCGCCCTGATGGTGCTCGACACGACCCTGCCCACGCCCTCCCTCAAGCACGCCCTGCACGAGCAGCGGGCCCTCGTCCCCACCGCGCGCCGGCTCGCCGTGACCCCCTGGCCGCAGTTCCTCGAGCACGCGCAGGCGCTGCGCCACAAGGTCGCCATGGGCGCCTTCGACGCGCACCTGCTCATGCCGCGCGGGGTGCGGGACGAGGAGTTCCACTCCGCCGTCGTCGAGCTGCTGAACGAGTGGACCGCGACGATCGCCGCACCGCAGGTGGAGACCGTGCGGATCATCGCTCCGCCCGGGGACCCGGTCGCGCGGGAGCTGCACGACTACCTCTTCCGCGGCGGCACCCCGCACGGCGTGCACCCGCCCGGCCCGGGCGACGTCGGCCCGTACCCGCAGGTCGTCACGCAGGACCGCCCGCCCCGCCACGTGCCGGACGTGCGCACCCTCGCCCGTGAGCTGTTCGGCCGGTCCGACGCCGCCTCCCTCGCGGACGTCGACGAGGTGCTCGACGTGGTCGTCGTCGGCGCGGGGCCCGCGGGCCTCGCCGCCTGCGTCTACGCGGCGAGCGAGGGGCTCACGACGCTCGCGCTCGAGGCGGGCGCCGTCGGCGGGCAGGCCGGGAGCAGCTCGATGATCCGCAACTACCTCGGCTTCCCGCGCGGCATCTCCGGCATGCGCCTGTCCACCCGTGCCCGCAGCCAGGCGATCCGCTTCGGCGCCCGCTTCTTCCCCGGCTGGGAGGCGGAGGAGCTCGTGCCCGGCGAGGACGGCGCCCCGCACCGGGTGCGCACCGAGGCGGGGGAGCTGCTCGCCCGCACCGTCGTCGTCGCGACGGGCGTGGCCTACCGCCGGCTCGGGGTGCCCGCGCTCGAGGAGCTCGTGGGCCGCGGCGTGCACTACGGCGCCGCGATGACCGCCGCCCGCGAGATGGAGGGGCAGGACGTGGTCGTCGTCGGCGGCGGCAACAGCGCCGGTCAGGCGGCCGTGCACCTCGCCCGCTTCGCCCGCTCGGTGACGATCGCGGTGCGCCGCCCGGACCTCCGCTCCACGATGAGCGCCTACCTCATCACCGAGATCGCGGCGAACCCGCGGATCACCGTCGAGGGCTCCACGCAGGTCGTCGACGGCGGCGCGGAGGACGGCGACCTCGCCTGGCTCGAGCTCGAGCGCGACGGCTCCCGCGAGCGCCGACCCGTCCAGGGCCTGTTCCTGCTGCTCGGCGCGGAGCCCCACTGCGAGTGGCTGCCCGCCGCGGTGCGTCGCGACGCGAAGGGCTACGTGCTCACCGGCCGTGACGTGCCGGGGGAGGACTGGCGCGGCGGGCTGCCGCCCGCGGAGCTCGAGACCTCCGTGCCGGGCGTCTTCTGCGCGGGGGACGTGCGCTCCGGCTCGATGAAGCGCGTGGCCTCGGCGACGGGGGAGGGGGCCGGGGTCGTCTCCCGCATCCACGAGCACCTCGCCCGCACCGACTGATCCGCCTGTGGCCTTGACCGCATGTGTCCTCCGGGGCGACCGCGGCGGGTGGGCGGTGGGATACTGACCAACGTTCACGTTGGGACAATCGAAAGCCTTGATGATGACGACCAGCGATGCCCTGCCGGCGGAGGCGGCCGCCTCGCTCGACGAGCGCCCCGCCCGCCGCTCGGTGGGCCGCGCCTTCCTGCGCCCGCTGCCGCTCGCGGCCGCGGTCGTCGTGCTGGTGAGCGTGCTCGCCGCCCTGCTCGCGCCGCAGCTCGCCGCGCTCAGCGGCAACGACCCGTTCACGTACCACGCGGACGCCCTGGGCCCCGACACCGCGCCCGCCGGCGCGCTGGGCGGCGTGAGCGGCGACCACTGGTTCGGCGTCGAGCCCGGCACCGGGCGCGACCTCTTCTCCCTCGTCGTCTACGGGGCGCGCGTGTCCCTGCTCGTGGGCCTCGCCTCGACCCTGCTCGCGACCGTGATCGGCGTGGTGCTCGGGATCGTCGCGGGCGCCGTCGGCGGCGTCGTCGAGAAGCTCGTGGACTTCGCGACCGACGTGACCCTCGGCTTCCCCTTCCTCATCTTCGCGATCGCGCTCAGCGCGCTGTTCCCGCTCGAGGCGCCCCGCGCCCTGCTGCTCACCCTCGTCATCGGCATGTTCGGCTGGCCCTCGATCGCGCGCGTCGTCGCGGCGGAGACCCGGGTCATCGTCCGCCAGCCCTACGTCGTCGCCTCCCGCGTCATGGGCGCACGCTTCGGGCACGTCTTCCGCCACCAGGTGCTGCCGAACGTCGCCTCGACCGTCATCGTCTTCTCCTGCATCTCGCTGCCCGGGCGCATCGCCGCGGAGGCCACGCTGTCCTTCCTCGGCGTCGGCATGCTCCCACCCACCCCGTCCTGGGGCCGCTCGATCGGCGACGCGATCAACTGGCTGCTCGTGGACCCCGCCTTCCTGCTCTTCCCCGCGGCGGCCCTGTTCCTCGTGACCTTCTCCTTCACCATCCTCGGCGACACCCTCCGGGACGCCCTCGACCCGCGGGGAGGCCGCCCGTGATCCCCGCCCTCCAGCGCGTGGCCCGCAGCCTCGGCGTGCTGCTCGTCGTCCTCGCGCTCACCTACGCGATCTTCTACCTCGCCCCGATCGACCCCGCCCTGCGCATGTGCGGCAAGCCCTGCTCCCCGGAGGACCTCGAGGCCGCGCGCGGCTTCATGGGCTTCGACCGCCCCTGGTGGGCGCAGCTGGGCAGCTTCCTCGCCGCGATCGTCGTGGGCCGCACCTACGGCTCCGGGGACGTGCTCGTGCACTGCGCCGCCCCGTGCCTGGGCTACTCCTTCCAATACCACCAGGACGTCACGACCCTCATCGGTGAGCGGTTCCCGGTCACCGTCTCGGTCGCGATCGGCGCCGTCGTGCTGCAGTCCGTCCTCGGCATCGCCGCGGGCGCCCTCGCCGCCCGTCGCCAGGGCGGGATCCTCGACCGGGTCGTCACCGCGGTCTCGGTGATCTCGGCCTCCGCCCCCGCCTTCGTCGTGGGCCTGCTCGCGGTGGTCGTCGTCGCCCTGCGCCTGGGCCTGCTGCCCAGCGGCGGCTACGAGAACCTGGCCGACGGCCCCGGCCCGTGGGCGCTGCACCTGATCCTGCCGTGGGCCACGCTCGCCTTCCTCAACGGCGCCGTCTACGCCCGGCTCGTCCGCTCCTCGATGATCGAGCAGCTGGGCCTGGACTACGCGCGCACCGCCCGCGCCGCCGGCCTCCCCGAGCGCCGCATCGACCGCTACGCCCTGCGCAACCTCGCCCTGCCGCTCACGACCCTCGTCGCCCTCGACCTCGGCGCCCTGCTCGGCGGCACCGTCATCACGGAGCGGATCTTCGGCCTGCCGGGCCTCGGCGCGCTGCTGCTCGACGCGACCTCCACCGCGGACCTCCCCGTCATCGTCGGGACCACGTTCGTCGGCTCCCTGCTCATCGTCCTCGCGAACCTCGCCGCGGACCTCGCCCGGCCCCTGCTCGACCGCCGTCTGGCCGTCGGCGGCCGCCGCCCCGCCACCCCCACCACCCAGGAGACATCCTCATGACCAGCCCCCGCCTCCCCCGTCGCGGCCTCCTCGCCGCCGGCCCCGTCGTCCTCGGACTCGGCGCGCTCGCCGCGTGCACCGACGGCGGCTCCTCCTCCTCGTCCGACGCCGGCGGCGCCCAGGGCGGCACCCTCACGATCTTCTCCACCAGCGAGGACATGAGCTTCGACCCCGCGACGAGCCAGAGCCTCGCGATCACCTCGCTGGGCCTCACGGCGCGCCGCCTCACCGCCTGGAAGACCTCGGCCGACGCCCCCACCGAGCTCATCCCCGACCTCGCCACGGACACCGGGACCCCGTCGGACGACGGCAAGACCTGGACCTTCACCCTCCAGGACGGACTCACCTTCGAGGACGGCACGGCGATCACCGCCGCGACCGTGAAGTACGGCCTCGAGCGCTCCTTCGCGAAGGAGCTCACGGGCGGCCTGACCTACCACAAGGTGCTGCTCGAGGGCGGCGAGGACTACGAGGGCCCCTTCTCCGGGAAGCACCTCGACTCGATCGAGGCGAAGGACGAGACGACCCTCGTCTTCCACCTCAACCGCCCCTACGGCGCCTTCGGCTGGATCGCCTCGACGCCCGCCTTCGCGCCCGTCCCCGAGGACTCCGGCGAGCCCGAGAGCTACGCGACCAAGCCGGTCGCGAGCGGCCCCTACCGCGTGGCCTCGTACAAGGCCGGCAGCCAGGTCGTCCTCGAGCGCAACGAGAAGTGGGACTCCTCGACGGACCAGGCCCGCACCGGCGGCCCCGACAGCATCGAGTTCGCCCTCGCCCAGGACTCCAGCGTCGTCGCCCAGTCGCTCATCGCCGACCGCTCCGACGCCCAGGACGCCTTCCTCGCCAGCTTCGTGCCGGCCGCCCAGCTCGTCCAGGCGCAGAACGACCCCAAGGTGGGCGACCGCCTCGTCACCTCCGGCCCCGGCGCGCTCGAGTACCTCGCCATGAACACGCAGTCCGAGGCGCTCAAGGACGTCAAGGTCCGCACCGCGATCCAGTACGCCGTGGACAAGGAGGCCTACCGCACCGCCAAGGGCGGCGAGATCTCCGGCGACTACGCGACGACCCTCATCACCCCCGGCATCGAGGGCCGCGAGGAGTACTCGCTGTACGGCGACGCGCCCGCGGGCGACGCCGAGAAGGCGACGTCCCTGCTCGCCGAGGCCGGCGTGAAGGACCTCAGCCTGCGCCTGGTCATCACCGAGGACGAGACCGCCGCCGCGGAGGCGATCCAGCAGGGTCTCGCCCGCGCCGGCATCACCGTGACGATCCAGCCGCTCGACGAGAACGCCTACACCTCCGAGGTCCCGGCGGGCGACGGCTCCGGCTACGACCTGGTGCTCGGCTCCTGGCAGCCCGACGTCCCCTCCCCGGACGCGAACCTCACCCCGCTGTTCGACTCGAGCCAGATCGGAGGCGGCAACTACAACCTCGCCCGCTACTCGAACCCCGAGGTGGACAAGGCCCTGCTGGACGCCTCCTCGACGGTCGACGCCGACGAGGCCGCCGCGAAGTGGGCCGCCGTGGACAAGCAGATCCTGCAGGACTCCCCGCTGGTGCCGCTCATCTACTCGAAGAACTCCTTCCTCCACGGTTCCGGCGTGAAGGACTTCGTCATCGGCGAGTTCCCGGCCTACCCGAACTACCTCACGGTGACGCTGGGCTGATGACCACCGCGAGCGACCTCCTCGTCCTCGACGCCCTGCACGTGGCGATCGCGGGCCGGACCATCGTGTCCGGCCTGGACCTCACCGTGCGCCGCGGCCGGATCACCGCCCTCGTGGGCGAGTCCGGCTCGGGCAAGAGCATCAGCGCCCTGTCCACGATCGGACTCCAGCCCGCGGGCGCGGAGGTCCGGGGCAGCGCGCGGCTGGACGGGGAGGAGCTCGTGGGCCTCGCGCCGGGGCCGCTGCGGCAGGTGCGCGCGCACCGCGTGGGCACCGTCTTCCAGGAGCCGGGGCAGTCGCTGTCCCCGGTCATGAAGGTCTCCGCGGCCTTCCGGGACGTGCTCGCGGTGCGTGAGGACCTCCGCGGCGCGGCCCGCGTGCGGGAGCGGACGCGGGAGCTGCTCGCCTCCGTCGGCCTCCCGGACCCGGACCGCACGGCCGCCTCGTACCCGCACGAGCTCTCCGGCGGCGAGATGCAGCGCGTCGTCATCGCCCTCGCCCTGAGCGGCGACCCGGATCTGCTGATCGCCGACGAGCCCACCACCGCCCTCGACGTCACCGTGCAGCGCGGCATCCTCGAGCTGCTGCGCCGCATCGTCGAGGAGCGCGCGGTGGGGGTCCTGCTCATCACGCACGACATGGGCGTGGTGGGCGAGATCGCGGACGAGGTCGTCGTCCTCAAGGACGGCGCCGTCGTCGAGACGGGGAGCGTGCGCGAGGTGCTCGGGAACGCCTCGGCGCCCTACACCCGCGAGCTGCTCACCGCCGTGCCCCGGCTCGCCGAGGCCCTCGAGCACGCCTCCGCGGCCGACGGCGCCGCCGAGGAGGGGGAGCCCGTCGTGCGCGTCGAGGGGCTCTCGGTCGAGTACCGCCGTCGCGGCGGCGCGCACCGGGCGCTCGACGGGGTCGGCATGGAGATCCGGCCCGGGCAGATCCACGGTCTCGTGGGCGAGTCCGGCTCCGGCAAGTCCACCTGGGGCAAGGCGCTCGCGGGCCTCGTCCCCGTCGAGGCCAGCACCCTCGAGCTCGGCGGCGTGGACCCGCGCACCCTGGGCCATGCCGCCCGACGCGCGGCGTACGCCCAGGTGGGCATGGTGTTCCAGAACCCTGCCTCCTCGCTCAACCCGCGGCGCACCGTGGGCTGGAGCGTGGGGGAGCCGCTGCAGCTCGAGGGGACCACGAGCCGCGCCGATGCCGCGCGGCGGGTGGCGGCGGCGCTCGAGCAGGTGCGCCTGCCCGCCTCCTATGCGCGCCGGCTCCCGCACGAGCTCTCCGGCGGGCAGCGCCAGCGGGTCTCGATCGCCCGTGCGCTGATCCGCAGGCCCTCCCTGCTCGTCGCCGACGAGCCCACGAGCGCCCTCGACGTCACCATCCAGGCGCATGTCATCGAGGTGCTGCGCGAGGCGATCGAGGAGGCGCGCTTCGCGTGCGTCTTCATCAGCCACGACCTCGCCGTCGTCGGCTCCCTCGCGGACCACGTCACGGTGCTCCGCGCCGGGAAGGCCGTCGAGCAGGGCACCGCGCGCGAGGTGCTGGGATCCCCGCAGCACGAGTACACCCAGGCCCTGCTCGCGAGCATCCCCGACCCCGAGCGCCGCCTCCGCCCCGACGCCGCCTGACCTGCCCGCCCGTTTGCGCGCCTGAGTTCCACTAACGGAACCCCAGCGCGCAATCGGACAAGGCGGCCGACCTCAGCTCGCGCTGACCGCCTCCCACGCCCGGCTCGCGGCGGAGCGGACGATCGCCTCGCACGCCTCGGCCGCGCGCAGCCCGTCCTCGGCGTTCGGGGCGAGCGCCGAGCCGACGGTGACGTCGGAGAGGAAGGCCGCGCCCTCGATGGTCTTGAGGTCGTCGAAGCTCAGCGGGATGCCGGGGCCGGGCTGGAAGCGCGCGTAGTCGCCGTGGCCGGCGCCCGCGAGCACGGTCGTGTAGCCGTGCTCGGTGCCGCCGTCGCCGATCATCACCTCGAACTCGTTCATGCGGGTGAAGGACCAGCGGGCGGAGCCCTCCGTGCCGAACACCTCGAGGGCGTAGTCGGAGCGGTGGCCGCGGGCGACGCGGCTGGACTCGAGCGTCGCGTGGGCGCCGCCGTCGAGGTGGGCGAGCGCGGCGGCCCAGTCCTCGTTGCCCACGGGGCCGTGCTCGCCGCTCAGCTCCATGCCGCCGTGGCCCACGCCCGCGCCGAGCGGGATCGGCCGCTCCCGGATGAACACGTCGGTCATGGCGCTGACCTCGGTGATCGCCTGCCCGGTGACGTGGGAGACGAGGTCCACGCCGTGGGAGAGCAGGTCCCCGATCACGCCGCTGCCCGCCTTCTGGCGGTCGTAGCGCCAGGTGAGGGGCCCGTCGGGCGAGGAGGCGTAGTCGGCGTCGAGGTGGCAGCGCACGTTCGTCACGCGGCCCAGCCGCCCCTCCGCGACGAGCGCGCGCAGGTGCGCGATCGCGGGGGCGTGGCGGTAGTTGAAGCCCACCGCCGTGGCGATCCCGGCCTCGCGCGCGGCGTCGCGGATCTCCCGCGACTGCGCGGCGGAGACGCCCATCGGCTTCTCGATCCAGAACGGCTTCCCGGCCCGCGCGGCGAGCAGGGCGAGCTCGCGGTGCAGGAAGTTCGGCGAGCAGATCGAGACGACGTCCACGGCCGGATCGGCGAGGGCCTCCTCGAGGCTCGACACGGCCCGCTCGACGCCGAACTGCTCGACGGCCGCCCGCTGGTTCGTCTCCACCGGGTCCGCCGCGACGACGAGCCGCGGCCGCACGCCCAGCTCGGGATAGCGCGAGGGCAGCCGCTGGTAGGAGGCGGCGTGGAGCCGCCCCATCCAGCCGAGCCCGACGACGGCGACGCGGATCTCCCGCATGCTCACTCCCCGCCCAGCTCGGTGAGGATCCGCTCGCGCATCCGGCGGTGGATCGCGTCGGCGTCCTCCTCCCAGCCGAACACGCACACGGAGACGGTGCCGTCGTAGCCGCGCTCGCGGAGGTACGCGAAGGCGTCGTCCCAGTCGATCTCGCCGTTGCCGATCTCGTTGTGCTGGTGCACGCGGGCGTCCACCCCGGGCGGGTTCACGATGTAACGGTTGCCGACGTTGGCCGTGTGGTCGAAGACGTCCGCGACGTGCAGGTGGCGCAGCCGGTCCCCGGCGTACTCCATCATCTGGCGGGGTGTCCTGCGGCCCTGCCCCAGGTGGAAGGCGTGCGGGAAGCAGAACTCGTAGTTCAGCCAGTCGCGGTCCACGCCGCGCACGATCTGCACGGCCCGGTCGTTGTCCTCGACGAAGTCGTAGGGGTGCGCCTCGATCGTGCACTCGAGCCCGTAGCGCTCGAAGTCGGGGATCAGCTCCTCGATCGAGCGGTAGAACTGCGACTCGCTGCGCCGCGGGCTGTTCGGGTCGCCGGAGAACTCGGTCGCGATGAGCGGCACCTCGAGGGCGTCGGCGATCTCGAGCAGGCGCCGCCAGTTCCGCACCTGCGCCTGCCGCTCCTCCTCGTCGGGGCTCGACCAGTCGAAGACGGGGTTGAGGGAGTGGATCCGCACCCCGGTCTCCGTCATCGCATGCTTCACCTCGGCGATCTGGTGGCGGTCCACCTTGGGGTAGTGGTGCCATTCGTGGAAGTCCGCGCGCGGCGACAGCTCGAGGTAGCGGTAGCCGAGCTCCGCGGCCTTGCGCACCTCGTCCGCGACGCTGAGGTGCGGGTGGTACATGCTCGGATCCAGCAGGACCTTCACCATGGGTGCGCCTCCGTCACTTCACGCCCAGGCCGCACTCGGCCAGGTGCTCGCGGGTCGCGATCGCATTGGGCAGCGGCAGCCCCGGATCGCAGGGGTACAGGTCCTGCTCGCAGATGACGTACAGGTCCCGGTCGAGCGTCGTCAGCTTCGCGACGAGCTCCTTCATGTCCGGCAGGCCGGCGGGCGGGCGCACCGAGGCACCCTTGGCGACGGCCTCGCCGAAGGGCCAGTCGTTCTCGTGGGCCTGCCGGGTGAGATCCGGGTCGAAGGCCTTGATGTGCACGTAGCCGATCCGCTCGGGGTAGTCCTCGATCATCTGCACGGGGTCGCCGCCGCCGTAGACGACGTGGCCGGTGTCCAGGCAGAAGGAGACGAGCTCCGGGTCCGTCGCCTCGAAGATCCGGGAGATCTCCTCGGGCGTCTCGATGTGGCTGTCCCCGTGGGGGTGCAGCACCATCGTGAGCCCGTAGTCCTCCTTGAGGAGCTTCCCGAGCCGGTTCGCGTTCTGGACGTAGAGCCGCCAGGCGTCCCCGGTGAGATGCCGCTCGTCGGTGAACTCCCAGGTCTTGTCGTCGCGGTAGAGCGGCGGCAGGTGCACCATGTACTCCGCGCCCACCTCGGCATGGGTCTGTGCGATCGCGCGGAAGGTGCGCTCGGTCTCCGCCCACGCCTCCTCCTGGTGGAGCACGCCCCAGCCGGTGCCGGCGACGACCCGGAAGCCGTGCTCGTCCATCACGGAGCGCAGCTCCGTCGCGTCCTGGGGGAAGTAGCCCCACGGCCCGGTCTCCATGACGGAGAAGCCGGCCTCCGCCATCTCGCCGAGCGCGGTGCGCCAGGGGATCTGCTTCTCGTCCTGCGGGAACCACACGCCCCACTGGTCGGGGCACACGCCGATGGTGAGGCGGTTCTCGGGATTCCGCGAGCGGTCGACGGCGACGTCGGGGGAAGTGCTGGTCATCTGGGGCATCTCCTTCGATGCGGAGGTCATGGCTGTTGCTGGCGGTCCCGGCCCGCCCCCTCGCGGATGGTCCGATTCCGTTCCACTCCGGAGTCGGATCTGGAACGAAATCGGACCATCGCGGAGAAGGAGGCGTGGGGGCGAGGGGGATGGGGGCGGGGCCGACGGGGCCGACGGGCGGCACGGAGCGCGCGCCGCCCGCCCGGCTCAGTCGTGGGTCGGGAAGCTCATGGAGCTCTCGACGGTCTCGTTCTGCGCGGGCCAGCGCGTGGTGATCGCCTTCTGGCGGGTGTAGAAGCCGACGGCCTCGGGGCCGTGCGCGTGGTGCTCGCCGAACAGCGAGTCCTTCCAGCCGCCGAAGGAGTAGTAGCCCACGGGGGTCGGGATCGGAACGTTCACGCCGATCATGCCCACCTGGATCTCCTCCTGGTAGCGGCGCGCGTAGTGGCCGGAGTCGGTGAAGATCGCGGTGCCGTTGCCGAAGGGCGAGGAGTTCACGAGCGCGACCGCCTCGTCGAAGTTGTCGACGTGCATGACCACGAGCAGCGGACCGAAGACCTCGTCGGTGTAGGTCGGGTGCGTGGCGTCGAGGTCGGTGATGACCGTCGGCCCGACGAAGTTGCCGTTCTCGAAGCCCTCGACGACGAGGCCGCGGCCGTCGACGACGATCCGCCCGCCGGCCTGCTCGGCCTCGTCGGTCATGCGGAGCACGCGGGCCTTCGCATCGGCGGTGATGACCGGCGGCATGTCGGTGTCCTCACGGTCACCGGGGCCGACGCGGAGCTTGCCCGCCTCGGCCGCGATCGCCTCGAGGAACCGCTCGTGGACGTCGCCGACGGTCACGGCGACCGGCACGGCCATGCAGCGCTCGCCCGCGGAGCCGAAGGCGCCCGAGGCGATCTGCGCGGCGGCGAACTCGATGTTCGCGTCCGGCATGACGACGGCGTGGTTGTTCGCGCCGCCCAGGGCCTGGACCCGCTTGCCGGTCGCCGAGGCGGCATGGTGGACGTGCCTGGCGATCGGGGTGGAGCCGACGAAGCTCACGGCGGCGATGCCCTCGTGGGCGCACAGCGCGTCGACGACCTCCTTGCCGCCCTGGACCACCTGGAAGACGCCGTCGGGCAGGCCGGCCTCCTGGTAGAGGCGGGCGACGATGCTCGAGGCGGAGGGGTCCCGCTCGGAGGGCTTGAGGATGAAGGCGTTGCCGGTGGCGATCGCGACGGGGTGCATCCAGAAGGGCACCATCGCGGGGAAGTTGAAGGGCGTGATGCCGGCGACGACGCCGAGCGGCTGGCGCAGGGTGTGCGCGTCCACGCCGCTCGAGACGTTCTCGGAGAAGCCGCCCTTGAGGTCCTGGGTGATGGAGGTGGCGAACTCGAGGGTCTCGAGGCCGCGGGCGATCTCGCCCTTCGCATCGGCGACGGTCTTGCCGTGCTCGCGGGTGATGACCTCGGCGATCTCGTCGGTGTGCTCGATCATGAGCTGGCGCATGCGGTAGAGGATCTGGGTGCGCTTGGACAGCGACACCTGGGCCCACTCGCGCTGGGCCGCGGCGGCGACCTCGACGGCGCGGTCGACGGTCGAGGCGTCGCCGAGGTGGAGGGTGCCCACCTGCTCACCGGTCGCGGGGTTCAGGATGGGCTGGGTGGAGCCGCTGCCGGGGGTCTCGGCGCCGGCGATCCAGTGCTGGACGTCGTAGGTCATGGTGATGTCTCTCCTCAGAGGTAGTGGCGCTGCGGCGCGAGGGCCGCCTCGTACTCGGTGCGGGCCGCCTGGGTGGACTCGAGCCGGCTCGTCGCGGAGACGGGCACGTCCCACCAGCCGCTGCCCGGCGGGTGCGGGCCGTACAGGTCGGTGTTGACGACGATCGCGGTGGCGTGCTCGGAGGCCTCGGCGCGGCGGTAGGCGTCGCGGAAGTCGGCGGTGGAGCTGACCTCGGCGACCTCGAGGCCGTAGGAGCGGATGTTCGCGGGGATGTCGAAGGGGAGCTTGTCCCCGTCGAGCAGGCCGCTCTCGCCGCTGCGCATGCGGTACTTCGTGCCGAAGCGCTGGGAGCCGTGGGACTCCGAGAGCGCGCCGATCGAGGACCAGCCGTGGTTCTGGAGGATCACGAGGATGACCTTGAGATCCTCCGCGACGATGGTCGCGATCTCCTGCGGCGCCATCTGGAAGGTGCCGTCGCCGATGATCGCGACGACCTCCGCCTCCGGCGCGGCCATCTTCACGCCGAGGGAGGCGGGCAGCTCGTAGCCCATGCAGGAGTAGCCGTACTCGAGGTGGTACTGCCGCGGGGAGCGGGCCTTCCACAGGGCCTGCAGATCGCCGGGCATGGAGCCGGCCGCGTTGATGACCACGTCCTCGTCGCCCATGAGCTCGTTGAGCGCGCCGAAGATCTCGGTCTGGGCGGGCAGCTCCTGGTCGTGCGGGGCGAAGCAGGGGGCGACGAGCTCCTCCCACTGGTCACGCAGGGTGCGGGCGCGCTCGCCGTGCTCGGCGGGCGCCTGCCAGCCCGCGAGCGCCTCGCGCAGCGCGTCGAGGCCGGCGCGGGCGTCGGCGACGACCATCTCGGCGGAGTGCTTGGCGGCGTCGAAGGCCTTGACGTTGAGGTTCACGAAGCGCACGTCCGGGTTCCGGAAGGCGGTGTGGGAGGCGGTCGTGAAGTCGGTGTAGCGGGTGCCGACGCCGATCACGAGGTCCGCCTCGGCGGCGAGCGTGTTGGCGGCGTCGTTGCCGGTCGCGCCGACGCCGCCGATGCACAGCGGGTGGTCCGCGCTCAGCGCGCCCTTGCCGGCCTGGGTGTCGAGCACGGGGATCCCGGTGGCGCCCGCGAAGGCCTCGAGGGCGGCGGAGGCCTCGGAGTAGATCGCGCCGCCGCCCGCGATGAGCACGGGCCGACGGGCCCCGCGGATCGCCTCCGCCGCGCGCTCGAGGGCGGCGGGCTCGGGGACGGGACGGCCCACGTGCCAGGTGCGCTCGCGGAACAGGGCGGCGGGGAAGTCGTGGGCCTCGGCCTGCACGTCCTGCGGGAGGCAGATCGTCACCGCGCCGGTCTCGGCCGGGTCGGTGAGCACGCGCATCGCGGCGAGCAGGGAGGGGATGAGCTGCTCGGGCCGCCAGATGCGGTCGAAGTAGCGCGAGACGGGGCGGAAGGCGTCGTTGACGGTCACGTCCATGGCGCGCTCGTCCTCGAGCTGCTGGAGCACGGGGTCCACGGCGCGGTGGGCGAAGACGTCGCTGGGCAGGAGCAGCACGGGGATGCGGTCGATCGTGGCGAGCGCGGCGCCGGTGACCATGTTCGTGGAGCCGGGGCCGATCGAGGCGGTGCAGGCGAGGGTCTGCAGGCGGTGGCGGGTGCGGGCGTAGGCGACGGCCGTGTGCACCATGTTCTGCTCGTTGCGGGCCTGGTAGTAGGGCATGTCCGCCTCGCCCTCGGCGGGGTCGACGGCGTTCTGGAGCAGAGCCTGGCCGAGGCCGGCGACGTTGCCGTGGCCGAAGATGCCGAAGGTGCCGGGGATCAGACGCTGCCGGACGCCGTCGCGCTCGGTGTGCTGGGCGGCGAGGAAGCGGACGACGGCTTGGCCGACGGTGAGCCGGATCGTGTCGCTGCCTGCGGTCTCTGCAGGACGGGGGACGCTCATGCTGCCTCCGGGTGACCGGCCGCGCTCCGGGGGAGCGGGCCTCGGGATGGCACCGTCGGGCAGGGCGACTCGACGGTGAGTTCGTACGGGGACCAGCATGACGAGCACGCTCCCCGCTGTCAACACTTTGTCAGAACATGCGATGCCAAAAGAGGTGTCCAAGGCCTTCCGCGGGCCGTGGACCGCGTGCTAGCGTCCCCGTTCGTCAGGGTCGATCCGCCGTATCGACAGAACAAACCAGCAATGACGCTCGCGCACTGTGCTGACAAACTCTCCCTTCTCCGACAGGAGCTCTCGATGACGACCGCACCCCTCTCCGTCGCCGTGATCGGAGCCGGCATGGCCGGCCGCACCCACGCCAACGCCTGGCGCCAGGCCGGCACCGTCTACGACCTGGGCCTGCCGCCCGTGCGCCTCGCGACCATCGCGGACGCCCACCTGCCCTTCGCCGAGGACGCCGCCGCCCGCTACGGCTACGAGAGCGCCGTGGGCGACTGGCGCGCCGTCGCCGAGGACGAGTCGATCGACGTGGTCTCGATCGTCGTCGGCAACGCCCTGCATCGCGAGATCGCCGAGGCCATGGCCGCGGCCGGCAAGCACGTGCTGTGCGAGAAGCCCCTCGCCGGGACCCTCGAGGACGCCGCCGCCATGGCCGCCCTCCAGCAGGAGCACCCCGAGCTCGTGCTCGCGACCGGCTACACCTTCCGTCGCAACGCCGGCATCGCGAAGCTCGCGCAGCTCGCCCAGGAGGGCGCGCTCGGCGAGCTCTCCCACCTCGACGCCCGCTACTGGTGCGACTACGGCGCGGACCCGAACGTGCCCATGGCCTGGCGCTACAAGGGCCCCATGGGCACCGGCGCCCTCGGCGACGTCGGCTCTCACCTCGTGGACTCGGCCGAGTTCATCATGGGCCCCGTCGTCGAGGTCTCCGGCGCGCAGCTCGTGCGCACGATCGCCGAGCGCCCCGTCGCGGGCGGCGCCGTCGCGGGTGGCCGGGGGGTCGCCGCGGCGGCCGACGCCCCCAAGGAGGAGGTCGAGAACGACGACATGGCCACCTTCACCGCGCGCTTCGCCTCCGGCGCCGCGGGCACCTTCTCCGTCTCCCGCGTGGCCCACGGCCTGCCCAACTACAAGAACCTCGCGGTGCTCGGCACGGGCGGCACGGCCACCTGGTCGCTCGACCGCACGGGCGAGATCCAGCTCGCGGACTCCTCCTCCCCGGAGGGCCTCGGCGGGCTGCGCCAGGTGCTCGTGAACCCCTCCTTCCCCTACTTCGCGAACGGCTCCTCGATGGCCTTCGGCGGTGTGGGCCTGAACCAGATCGAGCAGTTCACCTACCAGGCGCACGCCTTCCTGCAGCAGGTCGCGGGCATCACCGACGGCGCGCTGCCGCCCTGCGCGAGCTTCGAGGACGGCTACCGCCAGATGCGGATCCTCGGCGCGGTCGCCGACTCCGCCGCGGCCGGCGGCGCGGCCGTCGCGATCGACTGACCTTCCCCCCGAGAGGAGAGCATCATGAGCTTCACCTTCGGCGCCTACACCGCCTGCCTGCAGGACCGCACCCTCCCCGAGGCCCTCGACGTGCTCGCGGGCGCGGGCCTCACCGGCGCGGAGATCAACACCGGCGGCTTCATCCCCTCGCCGCACGCGCACGTGGACGCGCTGCTCACGAGCGACCGCGCCCGGCGTGATCTGCTCGCCCAGTTCACCGAGCGCGGCATGACGCTGAACGGGCTCACCGTCTCCGGCAACCCGCTCTCCCCGCTGCCCACCGAGGGCGTGCCCCACGCCCACGACCTGCGGCGCACGATCGAGCTCGCGGGAGAGCTGGGGGTGCGGGACGTGGTCGCCATGTCCGGGACGCCGGGCTCGGACCCGGGCGCCCGCTACCCCAGCTGGGTCGTGAACCCGTGGAACGGGATCGACCTCGAGGTGCTCGGGTACCAGTGGTCCGTCGCCGTGCCCTTCTGGAAGGAGATCGACGCGCTGGCCCGGGAGCGGGACGTGCGCGTGGCCCTCGAGATGCACCCGCGGAACCTCGTGTTCACGCCGCTGACCTTCGAGCAGCTGCTGGACCGTGTGGAGCCCACGCACCTCGGCGTGAACCTCGACCCCAGCCACCTCTTCTGGCAGCAGATGGACCCTGTGGCCTGCATCGAGCGCCTCGGCTCGCACATCACGCACGTGCACGCGAAGGACACGACGGTGCTGCCCGGAGCGGCCGTGCGCGGTGTGCTCGACCCGGTCTTCGGTCCGGTGCCGGAGGATCCGGCGGCGCGCACGCCCACGGGCGTGGGCCACTTCTGCTCGACCTGGCCGGAGGACCCGGCGTGGCGCTTCGTCGCGATCGGCGAGGGCCACGACGTGGACTATTGGGCCGGCTTCCTCCGCGCGCTCGCCGCGGTGGACGGCGACCTCGCGATCAACATCGAGCACGAGGACGCGGCGTTCGACCGCGTCGAGGGTCTCGAGCGCGGCGCCGGCGCCCTGCTCGCCGCGGCCCGGGAAGCGGGTCTGTGATGCCGCTCGTCCGGATCACGCAGCAGGCCGTGCGCACGCCCGAGCAGTCCCGTCGCCTGGCCGACCTCGTCCAGGAGGTCATGCTCGAGCACTTCGCGGCCCCGCCCGGGGACCGCTACCAGATCCTCGAGACGCTGCCCGTGGGCGCGATCATCGCGGAGGACACGGGCCTCGGCATCGACCGCGGCGAGGGCGTCGTGATCGTGCAGATCACCCATCAGGGGCGCTCGGCCGCGCAGAAGCAGGCGGTCTACGCGGCCCTCGCGGAGCGGCTCGGCGGGGCGGGGCTCGTGCGTCCCGAGGACCTCGTGGTCTCCGTCGTGGAGAACGCGCGGGAGGACTGGTCCTTCGGTCACGGCCGCGCGCAGTTCCTCACCGGCGAGCTCACCTAGACACCGCCGAACAATCTCCGACTTTGTATGGACAAATGGCAGCGGCGGTGCGAGGATGATCCCGACAGGGACGTCGGCCGAGCCGCCGGCGCCCCGCCCGCAACGACGCAGGACCTGGAGGAACGGATCCCCATGGCAGAGCTCGACATCATCACCGTCGGTCGCAGCGGCGTGGACCTCTACCCGCTCGAGATCGGCAAGGGACTCGAGGACATCAGCAGCTTCGGCAAGTTCCTGGGCGGCAGCCCCACGAACGTCGCCGTCGCCGCGGCGCGCCTGGGCCACCGCCCCGCCGTCATCACCGGCGTGGGGGAGGACCCCTTCGGCCGCTACGTGGTCCAGGAGATGGAGCGCCTCGGCGTCTCCGGCCGCTTCGTCGTCCCGAACGGGGAGCTGAACACCCCCATCACCCTGTGCGAGATCTTCCCGCCGGACGACTTCCCGCTGTACTTCTACCGCAGGCCCAGCGCCCCGGACCTGCAGATCGCCCCCGAGCACCTCGACCTCGAGGCGATCCGCGAGGTCCCCCTGTTCTGGTTCTCCGGCACCGGCCTCTCCGAGGAGCCCAGCCGCAGCGCCCACCACGCGGCCCTGCAGGCCCGCGGCCGCACCACCCACACCGTCTTCGACCTCGACTACCGCCCCATGTTCTGGGACTCGGCCCGGGAGGCCCGTGAGCAGTACCGCGAGGCCCTGCAGTACGCGACCGTCGCCGTCGGCAACAAGGAGGAGTGTGAGGTCGCCGTCGGCGAGACCGAGCCCGAGCGCGCGGCCGATGCCCTGCTCGAGGCCGGCGTCGAGATCGCGATCGTCAAGCAGGGCCCGCGCGGTGTGCTCGGCAAGACCCGTGACGAGCGCGTCGAGGTCGCCCCCAACCTCATCCAGGTCATCAACGGCCTCGGCGCGGGGGACAGCTTCGGCGGCTCCCTCTGCCACGGGCTGCTCACCGGGCAGTCCCTCGAGGAGACCCTCACCCGCTGCAACGCGGCCGGGGCGATCGTCACGAGCCGCCTCGAGTGCTCGACCGCCATGCCCACCACCGAGGAGATCGACACGCTCCTCGCGGGCGGCGACCCCAACCAGGGGCAGACGGTCGAGCAGATGCTCTCCGCGCTGCGCTCCCGCGGCACCGGCCAGGAGGCCCGCGCATGAGCGAGTTCGCGACCTCCTACGAGGACGTCACCCGCATCCGCATCGAGGACCCGGCGCGGATCGCGCGGCTCGCCGCCTCCCGCTCCCGCCGCACCGTCGCGGACACGGACGGCACGATGATGATCATCGCGGCTGACCACCCCGCCCGCGGCGCCCTCGGCGTCGGCTCGCGGCCCACCGCCATGGCCTCGCGCACCGAGATGCTCGACCGCATGCGGGAGGCGCTCGCCGTGCCCGGCGTGGACGGCGTGCTCGGCACGGCCGACGTCCTCGAGGACCTCCTGCTGCTCGGCGCCCTCGAGGACAAGATCGTCTTCGCCTCGATGAACCGCGGCGGCCTCCAGGGCGGCTCGTGGGAGATCGAGGACCGCTTCACCGCCTACGACGCGGCGTCGATCAAGGCCTCCGGCTTCGACGGCGGCAAGATGCTCACCCGCATCGACCTGCAGGACGACCGCACCTCCTTCATCCTCGAGGCGACCGCGCAGGGCGTCACCGACCTCGCCCGCCACGAGCTCATCGCGATGGTCGAGCCGTTCTGGTCCTCGCGGCCCGGCGGCCCCGGCACGAAGGTCGTCAACGACCTCTCCCCGGAGGCCGTGATCCGCTCGATCCACGTGGCCCAGGGCCTCGGCGCGACGAGCGCCTACACGTGGCTCAAGCTGCCCGCGGTGGACGACATGGAGCGCGTCATGGACGCGACCACGCTGCCCACCCTCATCCTGGGCGGCGACCCCGCGCAGGACGACCCCGCGACCCTCCGCGCGACCTGGAAGCGCGCGCTGGACCGCCCCAACGTGCGCGGCCTCGTGGTGGGCCGCACCCTCCTCTACCCGGCGGACGACGACGTCACCGCGGCCGTGGCCGCCTCCGTCGCCATGATCCGCTGACCCACCGGAAGGAGAACCCCATGACCGGGACACAGCTGCACCTCCCCGCCGGCTCGACCGCCCAGGGCCCCTACGACACCGTCGTGGACCCGGGGGAGCGGGACGGCTGGGAGCACACCGGCCTGCGCGTGCTCGCCCTCGAGCCGGGCGGCCGCGCCGAGATCGGCACCGCCCGCACCGAGCTCATGGTCGTCCCGCTCAGCGGCGCCTGCACCGTGACCGTGAGCGACGCCCGCGGCGTGCAGGAGCTCGTGCTGCGCGGCCGCGAGAGCGTCTTCGCGGGGGCGACCGACGTCGCCTACGTCGGCATCGACTCCCACCTCGTCGTCGCGAGCGACGACGGGGGCCGCTTCGCCCTCACCGCCGCCGTCGCGACCCGGCCGTTCCCGGCCGCGGTGATCCGCGCCGAGGGCGTCCCCGTCGAGAGCCGCGGCGGCGGCACGATGACCCGCCAGGTGCGCAACTTCGGCACCGTCGGCTCCTTCGACGACTGCGACAGCCTCATCGCCTGCGAGGTCATCACCCCCGGCGGGAACTGGTCCAGCTACCCCGCGCACAAGCACGACGAGACCACGGAATCGGAGTCGGAGCTCGAGGAGATCTACTACTACGAGATCCAGGACGCCCCCGCCGGCACGCCCGGCTTCGGCTTCCACCGGACCACCTCGAGCCGCGAGGCCGAGCCGCTGGACCTGCTCGTCGAGGTGCGCTCGGGGGACACCGTCCTCGTGCCCCACGGCTGGCACGGCCCCTGCGCGGCCGCCCCCGGCCACGACATGTACTACCTCAACGTCATGGCGGGCCCCGCCCCGGAGCGCGCCTGGGACATCACCGACCACCCCGACCAGACCTGGGTGCGCGGCACCTGGGAGGAGACCCGATGACCACCACCGCCCCTGTCAGCGACATCCGCGTGGGCGTGATCGGCGTGGGCCAGATGGGCGCCGACCACGTCACCCGCATCGCCCGGCGCATCAAGGGCGCCCGCGTCGCCGTCGTCACCGACTACTTCCGCGAGAAGGCGGAGGAGATCGCGGCGACGGTCCCCGGCTGCCGCGTCGTCGACTCCCCCGAGGAGCTCATCGCCGCGGAGGACGTCGACGCCGTGCTCATCGCGAGCCCCGGCCAGTTCCACCGCGACCAGGCGATCGCCTGCATCGACGCCCGCAAGCCCGTGCTCTGCGAGAAGCCGCTCGCGATGAACCCCGAGGACGCCTACGAGGTGGTCGAGGCGGAGGCCGCGGCCCGCGCGGAGACCGGCGTGCCCTACGTGTCCCTCGGCTTCATGCGCCGCTTCGACCGCGAGTACGCGGAGCTGCGGGACGCGATCGCGGCGGGCGCGCTGGGCGAGATCAGCCTGCTGAACCTCAAGCACCGCAACGCCCACACCCTGCCCGGCTTCACGGACACGATGATGGTCTACGACTCCGCCGTGCACGAGGTCGACGCGATCCACTACTTCCTCGGCGAGCAGGTCACCGGCGTGCAGGTGATCCTGCCCGTCGCCGGCCCGCGCGCCGCCGAGGGCCAGCACGACCCGATGCTCCTGCTCTTCCGCACCGACGCCGGCCGCATCGTCACCGACGAGCTGTACGTCAACACGGCGTCCGGCTACGAGGTGCGCACCGAGGCGGTGGGCTCCGCGGGCATCGCGACCATCGGCCTCGAGCACGGCCGCGTCACCACCCACCAGGAGGGGGGCACCTGGGGCGGGGTGATGCCGGCGGACTTCCGCCCCCGCTTCGTCGACGCCTACGACGCCGAGGTGCAGGCCTGGATCGCCGCGATCGCCGACGGCTCGAATGTCGCCGAGCGCTCCGCGACCTCCTGGGACGGCTACCTCGCCGCCGCCACCTGCCGCGCCGCGGAGCAGGCCCTCACCGCCGAGGGCTTCGTCGCGGTCACCGCCCGTCCCCGTCCCTGACCCTTCGACGACAACGGAGTCTCGACATGTCCCACAGTCCTGTCCCCCCGGTCTCCCAGGGCACCACGCAGCTCCCGCCGCTGACCCCCGGCCCCTACAAGCGCCGGCTGGGCCTCGTCGCCCTCGTCGCGACGCTCGGCGGCCTGCTCTTCGGCTACGACACGAGCGTCATCAACGGCGCCGGCGGCTTCATGACCGAGGATCTCGGGCTCTCCGAGATCGGCCTCGGCGTCGCCGTGAGCTCCCTGCTCTTCGCGAGCGCCGTCGGCGCCCTCACGGGCGGCCGGGTCTCCGACGCGATCGGCCGACGCACCACCATCCTCGTCATGGCGGTGCTGTTCATCGTGGGCGTCCTGCTCGTGGTGACCGCGCCGGGCCTCGCGCTCGTGGTCACGGGCCGGATCGTCCTCGGTCTCGCCGTCGGCGCCGCCTCCGTGGTGGTTCCCGTGTTCCTCGCGGAGCTCGCCCCCTACGAGATCCGCGGCTCCCTCGCGGGCCGCAACGAGTTCATGATCGTGCTGGGCCAGCTGCTCGCGATCATCATGAACGCGATCATCGGCAATGTCTGGGGCGAGCAGTTCCCCGGCATCTGGCGGGTCATGTTCCTGCTCGCGGCGGTCCCCGCGGTGCTGCTGCTGTTCGGCATGGTGCGCATGCCGGAGTCCCCGCGCTGGCTCGTCGAGAAGGGCCGCCAGGAGCAGGCCCTCGAGATCCTCGACCGGCTGCGCCCCGAGGGCCGCGCCGAGCCCGAGCTCGAGGACATCGCGCTCGCCCGCCACGCGGAGTCCCAGCGCACCTCGATGGGCGTCGCCGGGATCCTGCGGAACAAGAACCTCGTGAAGATCGTGCTGATCGGCTGCGGCCTGGGCTTCTTCCAGCAGACCACCGGCATCAACGCGATCCAGTACTACGGCGAGCGGGTGCTCGAGGTCGCGGGCTTCGGCCGCGGCGGCGCGCTCATCGCGAGCATCGCCCCCGCCACGATCTCCGTGGTCGCCGCGGTGGTCGCGCTGCAGATGATGGACCGCTTCAGCCGCCGCAAGACCTTCCTGTGGGGCTACGGCCTGGTCGCCCTGTTCCACGTGCTCATCGGCACGACCGCCTCGGTCATGCCGGAGGGGACCGCGAAGCCGTTCGTGCTGCTCGCGCTCATCACCGCCTTCGTCGGCTCGATGCAGCTGTGCCTGAACGTGGCGACCTGGGTGACGCTCTCGGAGATCTTCCCGCAGAAGATGCGCGCCTTCGGCATGGGCGTGAGCGTGTTCGTGCTGTGGATGACGAACTCGATCCTGGGCCTGTTCTTCCCCTCGATCATCGCGGGGCTCGGGCTCTCCTCGACGTTCTTCGTGTTCGCCGTGCTCAACGTCGTCGCCTTCCTCTTCGTCCTGAGGTGGGTGCCGGAGACCCGCGGCCGCACCCTCGAGCAGCTCGAGGAGGACGTCACGACCGGCGAGATCTACCTCCCGAAGCTCAAGCAGGACAGCTGACAGCGCCCGTATATTTGTCCGGACCAGCATCCGGCGACGAAGGAGCCCGCGATGACCACGATCCCGCCCGAGGGGACCCTCGTGGAGGTGCAGGTCGACCGGTCCTCCTCGACGCCGCTCTACCTGCAGCTCGCGGGCGCCATCGAGGAGGCCGTGCGCTCGGGGGCCCTGCCCCCGGGCAGCCGCCTCGAGAACGAGCTCGCGCTCGCGAAGCGGCTGGGCCTGTCCCGGCCCACGGTGCGCCAGGGCATCCAGGACCTCGTGGACAAGGGCATGCTCGTGCGCAAGCGCGGCGTGGGCACCCAGGTGGTGCAGGCCCCGGTGAGCCGGCAGGTGGCGCTGACCTCCCTCTACGACGATCTCCGCACGGCGGGGAAGTCCCCGCGCACGGAGATCGTCGAGTACCGCGTGGGCCGTCCCTCCCCGGAGGCGGTGGACCGGCTCCAGCTCGCCCCGGGCGACCAGGTGCTCGACCTGCTGCGCGTGCGCTACGCGGACGACGAGCCGCTCGCGGTCATGCGCAACGTGGTCCCCGAGCGGATCGCCCCCTCGCGCGCGGAGCTCGCCGCGAACGGCCTGTACGCGTGCCTGCGCGAGCGGGGCATCGTCTCGGTGCTCGCGCAGGAGCGGATCGGCGCGACCGTGGCGGACGAGGAGCATGCGGAGCTGCTCGACGAGGAGATCGGCGCGGCCCTGCTGACGATGGAGCGGAAGTCCTTCGCGAACGACGGCAGCGTCGTCGAGTACGGCTTCCACGTGTACCGCGCGAGCCGCTACTCCTTCTCGGTGACGCTCGTCGACTCCTGATCAGCGCCGCGTGCGCAGGGTGATCATGCCGCCGTCGATCGCGAGCAGCTGACCGGTCGTTCACGCGCATCCCCTCGTGCACTCGGCCTGCGCCTGTGGTCCCGCGAGAGCCGCCGGCCCGGGTGCGGACCGGGACCCGCTCGCCGCTCACCGCGCTCGTCGCGGCGGAGGGGGCCGCGCTCGGGCCACCCGCGGCCCCGAGCACACCCCGCTGGGGATCGGGGCGCCGCCGCGCCGCCCGCACCCGGGAGCCCCACCGCTTCCTCGAGGGCATCGTCCCCGGTTGCCCCGTGCAGGGGAGGCGGCGGGCGCGGGGCACCGTCGCGCTGCGGCGGACGAGGCTCGAGCGTTTCCTCCACATCGCCTGGTTATCCACGTTGGTGGACGGGGTGGTGGATAACCGGCGCGAGTCCCGCCGACGACGCCGAGGAGGATCGGCGCAGGTTGGTGCCCAGTCGTTCCTCCCCACCGCGCTGTTGTCCACAATTTCAGGTTTCCGCATCGAATCACTTCCCGTGGGCGAACGCGTGTTCTAAACTGGGATGACAGGCGACGGGTTGATGGCCCGTCGGCGGCACGGGAGGGGTGGGGGAGATGCGTGAGGGGACGGCAGGCGCCGAGGCGCCCATCGGGGCACCGCTCGCCGTCGCCGCGCCGCCGTCCTTCCCGCCGCGACGGATCATCCGCGCGCGCAGGCCGCTCACCCTCGAGCGCATCGCCGCGGAGTCGGACGTCCGCATGGACGGCGTCGAGGTCCCGATCGCGGAGCGTCTCCTCGTGCGCCAGCGCCGCAAGTCCCGCGAGCTCGCCGAGGAGATCGGCGAGATCCACCTGCTGTGGGTCGAGGACGCCGACGACCAGGCGGACGTCAACGCCGTCGTCATCGCGAACACGCTGCGCACGGACCTCCCCACCGCGGAGCGCCTGCTGCGCGACGCACGCCTCGCCGTGACCGACCTGCCGCTCGTCCTCCGGCGCCTCGCCGCGGGGGAGATCTCCGTCCCCGCCTTCGAGCACCTCGTGCGCAAGGTCCGCCCGCTCGCGCCGCAGCAGCGCCGCGTGGTGGACTCCTATGTCGCGGAATGGGACCTCGAGAACATCCCGGCGGATCGCTACCGTCGCGAGCTGTCCCTGCTCGTGACCTGGTGGGACACGGATGCTGCGCGCCCCGGCCCCGCGGCGATGCGGGACGTGCGATGCGAGATCCTGGCGGAGGGCTCGGGACTCGCCTGCCTCTCGGTCCTCGGCCCGATCCCCGAGATCTATGCGCTCATGAAGCAGGTGGACGGCACCGCCCGGTCCGTCCAGCGCGCCCAGCGCCGCGCGCTCGAGGCCGGGGAGCCGGTGCCCTTCGACCTCGACGGCGACGTCGTCGCGAGCGGTCACCCGCTCCCGCTCGCCGCGCTGCGCTATGCGATCCTCACCCGCAGCCAGCTGGAGACGCCCGGCGTCGAGCGCCGGGGTGCGGATGCCCGTGTCAACGTCGTGGTCCCCGCGCTGACCCTCCTGGGGCTCGCCGATGCCCCCGGCACGCTCGACGGCGTCATCCCGCTGCCGGCGCCGCTCGCGCGCCGGCTCGCCGCAGGGTCCCGCACCTGGCACCGGATCCTCACCGACCCGGCTGACGGCGCCTTCCTCCCCGTCCCTGCCGCTCAGTACCGGCCCACGACCGCGATGGCCGAGCACCTGCGGCTGCGGGACCCGGTGTGTGCGGTGCCCGGCTGCATCCGCGGCCGGCTCACCCCGGCGGAGATCGACCACATCGAGGAGTTCAGCCACGAGGACCCCGGGAGCGGGGGAGCGACGGAGATCCGGAACCTCCACCGACTGTGCTGGTGGCACCACCGGTTGAAGACGGAACGCCTCATCGATCCCGAGAAGGCGCCGGATGGCACGACGACCCACTGGGAGATCGGTCAGCTGCTCACCCTTGACACCCGCCAGAACACGGACCTGCTCACCCCGGCCATGGTGGAGCTGCTCGAGGACGCCTGGGCGGAGCACGAGGCGGAGCGCCTCATCGCCTCGCTCGCCCCGCTCGACGAGGAGATCGCCGAGCCCGAGCCGCCGCCCTTCTGAGCCGGAGGACCGCTCAGCCGTTCGGCCCGCAGAACGTGGCGACGTCCGGTGAATCGAGCCGCTGCGCAGAGGTCGGGCCCTGCGGCCAGCCCTCGGGGAGCACGCGGGAGCAGGGACTCGGATATCGGACTCGTCCGTACTCTTGTCAGGAGGACACAAGGGGTGTCGCGAGGAGGACGGACAGGTGCAGGACGACGGTCGGATCGGACGATCGCCGCAGCGACGCGGGCAGAAGAGCTATGCGATCACCTGGGTGCTCTCCCTGTTCCTCGGGGCGCTGGGAGCCGACCGCTTCTACCTGGGTCGGTGGAGGACAGGGGCGCTGAAGCTCCTCACCTTCGGCGGTCTCTACGTCTGGTGGCTCGTGGACCTCGTGCTCCTGCTCGTCGGCCGGACCCGCGACGCGCAGGGCCGCCCGCTCGTCTCCGATTCCCCCACCCGATGGGCGAGCCGCATCATCAGCTCCGTGCTCGTCGCGGGCTTCGTCGGGCTGATCGCGCTGGGTTCCGCCGTGGAACCGCCGGCCCCCACCGACAGCGCACCGCCGACCGCCGTGCAGCAGATCGAGGAGCCGGATCCGACGACGACGGAGGCGCCGACGACGGAGGCGCCGACGACGGAGGCTCCGACCACGGCCGCCCCGACGACTGAAGCGCCCACGACTGCCGCCCCGACCACCTCGGCTCCCACGACGGAGGCCCCGGAGGCGGGCACCGCGCTCGCCGTGCTCGCGGGGCTCGAGGAGAAGGGCCGCGCACCGAAGACCGGCTACGACCGGGAGCTGTTCCACTGGCGCGACGACGTGGATCGCAACGGCTGCGACACCCGCAACGACGTGCTGCGGCGCGACCTCACCGCGATCACCCTCAAGGCCGGGACCGACGGCTGCGTCGTGCTCACCGGCACCCTCGACGACCCCTACGGCGGCGAGGAGATCGACTTCGACCGCAGTGACTCCGAGGTCGACATCGACCACGTCGTCGCCCTCTCCGACGCCTGGCAGACCGGCGCCTCGAGCTGGGACGACGACACCCGCCGGGCCTTCGCGAACGACCCGCTGAACCTCCTCGCGGTGGACTCGGGCCTCAACCGGCAGAAGAGCGACGGTGACGCCGCGACCTGGCTGCCGCCCGCGAAGGACTTCCGCTGCGAGTACGTGGCACGGCAGATCGCCGTGAAGGCCAAGTACGAGCTGTGGGTGAAGCCCGCCGAGGGCGACGCCATGGAGCGCGTGCTCGGGACCTGCGACGGCTTCGCCGCGGTCGAGGACGACGACCCGACGCCGGACCGCGGCGACGGCGACGTGGTGACGACCGCCCCCGAGGAGGCCGAGGCGGAGCCGACGACGGAGGCGCCCGAGAAGCAGCAGAGCTCCTCCGGTGGCTCGGTGTACTACAAGAACTGCACCGAGGTCCGAGAGGCCGGCGCGGACCCGATCCACCGCGGCGAGCCCGGCTACGCGAAGCACCTCGACGGCGACGGCGACGGGGTGGGCTGCGAGTAGGGTCGCGGCACATCGCCGGCACCCATCAAGGAGGACCGCATGCTCACCCTCGACCTCACCGATCGCACCGCCTTCGTCAGCGGATCCACGCAGGGCATCGGCCTCGCGATCGCCCAGCGGCTCGCCGAGGCGGGCGCCCGCGTGGCCGTCAACGGTCGCACGGCCCAGCGGGTCGCCGAGGCGGTCGACGCGCTCGTCGGCGTTGGTGTCCCGCGCGAGCTCCTGGTCGCCGCGCCCGGGGACGTCACCACCGAGGACGGCCTCGCCGCCGCGCTCGCGGAGGTGGGTGACGTCGACATCCTGGTCAACAACCTCGGGGTGTTCGGTGCGACGCCCGCGCTCGAGATCACCGACGCGGAGTGGCAGCGGTACTGGGAGGTCAACGTGCTTGCCGCGGTGCGCCTGATCCGGGCGACGCTGCCGCGCATGAAGGAGGCGGGCTGGGGCCGGGTGCTGAACATCGCGAGCGACTCCGCGATCGTCACCCCGGCGGAGATGATCCACTACGGCGTCTCCAAGACGGCGCTGCTGGCCGTCTCCCGCGGCTTCGCGAAGGACGCCGCCGGCACGGGCGTCACCGTGAACTCGGTGATCGCCGGCCCCACGTACACCGAGGGCGTGCAGGACTTCGTCTACCAGCTCGTCGACGGGTCCCTGCCGTGGGAGGAGGCGGAGGCCGAGTTCATGCGGCTGCACCGCCCGCAGTCCCTCGTCCAGCGGCTGATCCGCCCGGAGGAGATCGCGAACATGGTCGTCTACC
This sequence comes from Brachybacterium horti, assembly GCF_054777615.1. NCBI lineage: Bacteria > Bacillati > Actinomycetota > Actinomycetes > Micrococcales > Dermabacteraceae > Brachybacterium > Brachybacterium horti. The sequence continues at coordinate 512,904 of NZ_BAAHAM010000004.1, read as the reverse complement.
TCAGCTCCCCGCTCGCCTCGGCGACGACCGGCGGGGCGCTGCGCGTCGACGGCGGGTACACGGACGCGATCCTGCCCTGAGCGGCTACGCTCGGCCGATGACGACCCCGCGACCGAGCCGTGCCGAGCAGGTCGACGCCGCCACCCCGGCGAGCCGCAACCGGGTCGTGGACCTGCTGCGGGCCGCCGCGATCACCGTGGTGGTGCTCGGGCACTGGACGATCATCGCGGTGGACGCCGACGGCGGGATCCTGCCCCACGGCGTGCTCGACATCGCGACCTGGACCCACCCGCTGACCTGGGTGTTCCAGGTGATGCCGATCTTCTTCCTGGTGGGCGGCTACTCCAACGCCCTGTCCTGGCGATCGGCCCGCCGCAAGGGCGTCGGCTACGGCCAATGGCTGCGCACGCGCCTGCGCCGGCTCGGGATCCCGCTGATCCCGCTGCTCCTCGCATGGCAGGTGATCGGGATCGTGGCGGTCGCCGCCGGTGCGCCGTACGCGGGCGTGCAGCTCGCCTCGCAGATGGCGCTGATCCCCACCTGGTTCCTCGCCGCGTACCTCATGGTCATCCTCGTCGCGCCGCCGTGCCTGCTGCTGTGGGAGCGGTGGGGCTGGTGGTCGATCGTCGGCGGCATCGTGCTCGCCGGGGCGGTCGACGCGATCAGCATCGCCGCCGACCAGCCGCTGCTCGGCTTCCCGAACTACCTGCTGGTGTGGGCGGCGTTCCACCAGTTCGGCTACGCGTGGCTCGACGGTCGGCTCGACGGCCTCCGGCGGCGACTGCTGCTCGCGGCGATCGGGCTCGCCGGGCTGCTGACGCTCGTGCTCGCGGGGCCCTACCCCGTCTCGATGATCACCTCCGCGGCCGACGACCTCTCCAACTCGAGCCCCACCCGCGTGACCATGGCGTTCCTCGGGATGCTGCAGGCCGGGCTCGTGCTGAGCCTCGAGAAGCCCCTCGAGACGCTGCTGCGCCGGCCCCGCCTGTGGTTCGTCACCGTGCTCGTGAACCGTCGGATCATGACCTGGTTCCTGTGGCACCTGACCGCCATGGTCGCCCTCGCGCACCTGCTGCTCGCCCTCGATGCGAGGGTGCTGCTGCCCGAGCCGTCGAGCAGCGCCTGGTGGGCGACCAGGCCGCTGTGGGCCGCGGCGCTGCTCGCCCTCACCGGACTCGTGGTGCTGGTCATGGGCCGCTTCGAGGACCCCCGGGAGGATCGCCGCCCCGCCCCGGCCCCGTGGCGGCCGGTCCTCGCCGCCGTCACCGTCGTCGCGGGCCTCGGCGTCGTCGCCTCCGTGGGCGTCGTGGGGGAGGGCGGCGTGACCGGATGGCCGCTGCTGCCCGTCGCGGGGATGGTGCTGCTCGGTGTGGTGCGGCTGCGTCGGAGCTGACCCGTCCTGCACGCGACCCCCGCCCGGTGAGAGGATCGGTCGTCCCCGCGCCCGCCCGGCGTCGCCCTGCTCGACCAAGGATCCCGTCCCCCGATGGACCTCGTCTCCCTGCTCCCCGCCCTGTCCGTCGCCTCGTGGCTCCTCGTGGTCCTCGGTGCGCTCGTCGTCGGGCTGTCCAAGACCGCGCTGCCCGGCGGCGGCACGATCGCCGTGGGCCTGTTCGCCCTGGCCCTGCCTGCGAAGGAGTCGACGGCGGCGCTGCTGCTCCTGCTCATCGTCGGCGACTGGACGGCGCTGTACGCCTACCGCCGCGAGCCGGACGTCCGCACGCTGCTGCGGCTCATCCCGAGCGTGCTCGTGGGCCTCGTGGTCGGCACGCTCTTCTTCTGGCTGGCCGGCGGGGACGTGGTCCGCACGACCATCGGCGTGATCCTGCTGGCCCTCGTCGCGGTGACGGTGATCCGTCGGCGCCGCCCCGCCCCCGAGCGGCCCGAGGGGGAGGAGCACGTCGGCGCCGGCGTCACCGCGGCACGTGCCGGCTACGGCCTGCTCGGCGGGTTCACGACGATGGTCGCGAACGCGGGCGGCCCGGTCATGTCGATGTACTTCTACGCGATGCGGATGCCGGTGCTGACCTTCCTCGGCACCTCCGCCTGGTTCTTCGCGGTCGTCAACATCCTCAAGCTGCCGTTCTCCGCGAGCCTCGGCCTGCTCTCCTCCTCGACGCTCGTCATGGACCTGTTGCTGGTGCCGGTCGTGCTGATCGGCGCCTTCCTCGGCACCCGGATCGCGCGGCGCATCCCGCAGAAGGCCTTCGAGTCGGTCGTCCTGGTCCTGACGGTCGTCTCAGCGCTCGCCCTGCTGATCCTCTGACCGGCCGACGGCGCTCGCCCAGTCCCCGATCCCGCGGATGACGTCGAGCAGCTCGGGCGGGTCGATGACCTCGACGGGTGCGCCGAGCTGGGCGAGCCGCACCGCGATCCAGCGCAGGTCGTCGTCCCCGGCGCGGAGGATGCAGGCGTCCGGCCCGTCGGCCTCGAGGGTCGCCGCACGGCCGGGGATCCGCTCGGCGACCTGCTCGAGGGGGAGGCCGATCCGCACGGTCGCCGCCTGTGGGTAGGGGCCGTGGGTGACGGCCGCGCGCACGGTCGCCTCGATGTCCGGGGTGGGCCGACGCGGGAACGTGAGGGTCGAGGCGCGGACGGCGTGCATGCGGTCCAGGCGGAAGCTGCGCCAGTCCTCCCGCTCGAGGTCCCACGCGAAGAGGTACCAGCGCCGCTCGAAGGACAGGATCCGGTAGGGCTCGAGGCGGCGCTCGGCCCGGTAGCCGTCCGCCCGCTCGTGGTCCACGCGCACCCGCACCCCGTCGCGCACGGCGCCCGCGAGGGCGAGCAGCACCTCCGGGCGGGCCGACGGCGTGGGCCCCGTGACCACCTGCAGCGCGCCCGTGAGCGCCGAGATCTGCGAGCGCACCTGCGGGGGGAGGATCCGGTCGAGGGAGGTGAGGGCGCGCAGGGCGTCCTCGTCGAGGCCGTCGATCCCGGAGCTCGCCGTGAGCCGCAGGCCGACGGCGACCGCGACCGCCTCCTGCACGCCCAGCAGCAGCGGAGGCAGGGCCTGACCGGCACCGAGCTGGTAGCCGCCGCCGTGGCCCGCGGAGGTCAGCACCGGGTAGCCGAGCTCGCGCAGCCGGTCCACGTCCCGGCGCACGGTGCGCACGGTGACCGCGAGCTCGTCGGCGAGCTCGGGCCCGGTCCACACCGTCCGGGACTGCAGCAGCGCCAGCAGCCGCAGGGCACGCCGCGTCACCTCGCTCATGGGGACAGTGTGCCCCGCTCTGCGGACAGGAACTGTCCTCCGAGGCGCCGACGACGGCACGACCACCGAGACCCGCGGTGCGGACGGCGACCTGCCCACCGTGCTGCGGGGGCAGATCGATGTCCACGGGACGCCGTTCCTCCGTCCCCGGCTCGAGGGACTGGGCGACGAGGAGTACCTCTGGGACACCTCCGGCACCGCTCACGCCTGGACCGTGCACCCGCGCTGGGACGATGCGGACCTCCCGCCCGAGCCCCCACATGCGCCGCGCCCGCACCCCCGGGGAGGGGATGCGGGCGCGGTGGTCTGCGAGGGGCCGACGACTCATGCCTCGGCGTCCGGGTCCTGCTGCGACACGGGAGCGGCGAGGATCCCGTACACGTCCCGCTTGGCGGTCGCGAGCAGCGCGGCCACGCGGGTCAGCTGCTCGGCGTCCGCGGAGCGGCCCGCCTCGCGGACGGCGCCCGCGAGGTCGTGCAGCGCCATGCGCACGTCGGGGATCTGCTGGTCGGCGTCGCCGCCGGGCGAGGCGAAGGGGTCGCTCCAGCCCTCGCGCTGCTCCGCGACGTGCGCGGCGCCCGCCTCGGTGAGGCTCGCGAGCTTGCGGCCGGACTCCTTCGCGGTCTCGACCAGTCCCTCGTCCTCGAGCTGGGAGAGGGTCGGGTAGATCGCGCCGGGGCTCGGGGTCCACCGGCCGCTGGTGCGGTCGGAGATGGTCTGCATCAGCTGGTAGCCGTGCATCGGCTCCTCGGCGAGGAGCAGCAGGACGGCGGTGCGGACGTCGCCGCGGGGGCGCCGGCCGCGGCCGTGAGGACCGCGCGGACCACGGGGGCCCCGGGGGTCGAAGCCCTCACCGGGGCCGAACTCCCCGCGACCCTCGCGGCCGGGCCCGCCGCCGCGCGGGCCGTGGCCCCGACCGCCGCGACGACCGCGCGGGTCGCCGTCCTCGGGTCGGTAGCGGCGCTCGCCGCGGAAGCCCTCGCGGGGGTCGTCGGGGGAATGGTGGTGGTGATGATCGTGATGATGCTGTCGCATGGGGGAACTCCTCTGTCTGGTCTGGGGTGCCGCGCACCGTGCGTGTCGCGACAGCATCACGATATATCGTTAAGGAGGAGAGGGTCAAGGGTTCCGTGGGTCACGACGACGGGACGGCCGCCGCGCGGGAGCGCGACGGCCGTCCCGTCGGGAGATGCGTGGGGCTCAGGCGCCGTCGCCCACGGCGATCGCCTCGGCCTCCTCCTCAGCCTCGAGGTGGACGGGCTGGTGGCTCACCGCGGCGAGGTGGCGCCGGCCGATGATCAGCATGAGGATCGAGAGCACGAGCGTGCCCGCGGCCAGCAGGTACGGCATGCCCGCGGAGGTCGCGGCGGCGAGCGGACCGGCGACGGCCGGCGCGATCGCACCGCCCAGGAAGCGCACGCCCGAGTAGGCGGAGCTCGCGACGCCGCGCGGCAGGTCGGTCGCCTCCATGACGGTCTCGGTGAGCGCCGTGTTCATGACGCCCAGCAGCAGCCCGCCCACCACGATGAGCGCGATGATCCGGACCATCGAGGTGTGCAGCGCGAACAGCCCCACCATGAGCACCGCGAGCAGCGCGAGGGTGGTCAGCAGGGTCGGGATCAGGCCGATCGCGCGGGTGAGCACCGGCGCCACGAACACCGAGGTGATCGCGAGGCACAGGCCCCAGCCGAAGAACACGCCGCCGATCCCCATGGCCCCGAACTCCGTGCCCTGCGCGGCGGCCGCGGCCTCGAGCGGGAAGGGCGAGTAGGCGAGCAGGGTGAAGAAGGCGAAGTTGTAGAACACCGCCGTCAGGGCGAGGGTGCGCAGCGCGGGGTGGCGCAGGGCACGCAGCGCGGCGAGCGGGGAGACGTGCGCCGGCCGCGGCTCACGGCGCAGCAGCACGAGGATCGCGACGAGGCCGATCGCCATGAGCACGGCGGTGCCGATGAACGGGGCGCGCCAGGAGATCGAGCCGAGCAGGCCGCCCAGCAGCGGGCCCAGCGCCATGCCGATCCCGAGCGCGGTCTCGTACAGGATGATCGCGCCGCCCGAGGGTCCCGCGGTCGCGCCGACGATCGCCGCGAGCGCGGTGGAGATGAACAGGGCGTTGCCGAGGCCCCAGCCGGCGCGCAGGCCGATGATCTCGTTGACCGAGCCGGAGGTCGAGGCGAGGGCCGCGAAGACGACGACGAGGGCGAGCCCGATCAGCAGCGTGGTCCGCACGCCGACCCGGGAGGCGAACCAGCTCGTGAAGAACATGGCGATCGCGGTGATGAACAGGTAGCTCGTGAACAGCAGCATCGCCTGCGAGGGCGTCGCGTCGAGCTGGGCGCTGATGGCGGGGAGGATCGGATCGACGAGGCCGATCCCCATGAAGGAGACGGTCGCTGCGAAGGCGATCGCCCAGACCGCCTTGGGCTGGGTGAAGGCGTCGCGGAGCGTGGGGGCGCTGGCTGTCATGCAGGGCTTCTTTCGGGGGAGGGGTCAGGCGTCGTGGGTCTCCACGAGCGCGGCGAGGATGCCGGCGGCGCGGGAAAGGGTCTCGAGGTCCTCGTCGGGGAGGGGCTCCAGCAGCGGGCCGACGTGCTCGGCCATCTGGCCGCGCCAGACGGCGAGCTGCTCGTCCCCGGCCGCGGTGAGGCTCACCAGCCAGGAGCGGGAGTCGGTGGGGTCCGTCGCGCGGTCCACGAACCCCTCGTCCTCGAGCCGCTGGATCACGGCGGTCGCAGTGGAGCGCGAGACGTTCTCGCGCTCGGCGATCTCGCTGAGCCGCAGCGGGCCGCGGCGCTGGATCGTCGCGAGCACGCGCCAGGAGACGGAGGAGACGCCCACCTTCGCCGAGCGGGCGGCCATCCGGGCGAACTGGCTGCACAGGAGGGTCAGCTGCTGGGGGAGGTCGTCGCGGGGGACGGGGGTGGAGGGGCTCACGTCCACCCAATGTAGTGAGCAATGCGAACTAAAACAAGTTCGGATCACGAACTATCGCCGACCGCACATCGATGACGACATGACGCGGCCCCGGCCTCCCGAAGGAGGCCGGGGCCGCGAGGGGTGGCTCAGAGCGTCACTGGCCGGCGGCTCGCAGCACGCGGGCGTCGCGCTGGGCGATGAGCGCGAGCTCGACCGCCTTGAAGGCGTGCGCCTGGGTCATCGCCTTCTCGGTCCCGTTCAGCACGTCGAGCACGAGTTCCCCGAAGAACGGGTAGCCCACCTTCCCGTGCGCCTCGATCCGCTGCTCGCCCTCGCCGTTCACGAGGATGACCTGGTCCGGGCCGTTGTCCGTCGTCACGTCGATGTACTTGCGCAGCTCGAGGTAGCCCTCGGTGCCCACCACGAAGGTGCGGCCGTCGCCCCAGGTGCGCAGGCCGTCCGGCGTGAACCAGTCCACCCGCACCGCGCCCGAGGCGCCGGAGGAGAGCGCGATGTGCGCCTCGCCGAAGTCGTCGAGCTCGGGGTATTCGGGATGCGCGAAGTTGCCGATCGCGCTCGAGAGCACCTCGGCGTCGTCGGACCCGGTGAAGGTGAGCATCTGCTCGAAGTTGTGCGAGCCGATGTCCGTGAGGATGCCGCCGTAGCGCGCCCGCTCGTAGAACCAGTCGGGGCGGCTCGCCGGATCGCCCAGGCGGTGCGGGCCCATGCCCTGCACCTGCACGACCTCGCCGAGGGCGCCCTGCTGGATCAGCTGCGTGGCGAGCACCGCGGACTCCACGTGGATCCGCTCGGAGTAGTACACGGCGTACTTGCGGCCCGTGCGCTCCACGGCCGCCTTCGCCTCGGCGAGCTGCTCGAGGCTGATCAGCGGCGTCTTGTCCGTGAAGTAGTCCTTGCCGGCCTCCATGACGCGGATGCCGAGCGCGGCGCGGTCACCGGGGACCGCCGCGGCCGCGACCAGGCGCACCTCGGGATCCTCGAGGACTTCCTCCTCGCTGCGGGCGACCCTCACGCCCGGGAACTGCTCGGCGAAGGCCGCGAGGCGCTCCGGCTGCGTGTCGTACACCCACTTCAGCGTGCCGCCGGCGCCGATCAGGCCCTGCGTCATGCCGCCGATGTGGCCGTGGTCGAGGTGCATCGCGGCGAACACGAACTCCCCGGGCTCCACGACCGGCTTCGGCATCGGGGCGGGGGCGTAGTTGGCGCCTTCGGAGGCAGGCATCGACAGTCCTTTCGGTCGAGATGGGGGCAGGGGACAGTCTGTGGGCTCAGGCGGGGGTCGAGGCGGGGGTGCCGCGGGTTGCCAGCGGCACCGCCGCCGGGCGCTCCACGGTGCTCGTGATCTCGACGCGGGAGCCCGACGCGGCCGCCTCGAGCACCCCGTTCATCACCTCGAGCACGTGCTGCCCGAGCGCGCCGGAGGCCCGCAGCCCCGCGCCGCGCTCGGCCATGTCCTGCAGGCCGATGCCGCGCGAGGCCTCCGGGTAGCCGGCGCTGATGGGCAGCGTCTCCCAGCCTTCGCCGCCCAGGCGACGCAGCTCGACGTCCCCGTCGAAGCGGTTGGGGTCCGGCACCGCGAGCGTGCCCTCGCTGCCGTGCACCTCGATCGGGTGGATCGTCGTCGCGACCGCGTCGAAGCTCATGACGAGCGTGGACAGCGCCCCCGACTCGTGCACGAGCACCCCGGTGACGTGCGTGTCCGTGGTGACGGGGATCGACTCCCCGGCGCGGGGGCCGGAGCCGATCGTGCGCTCGGAGCGGGTGCGGCTGCTCGCCCCGATCACCGAGGCGACCGGGCCCAGCAGGGTCACGAGGGCATGGATGTAGTACGGGCCCATGTCCAGCAGCGGGCCGCCGCCGGGCACGTAGTAGAAGTCCGGCGCCGGGTGCCAGCGCTCGTGGCCCGGGGTCAGCATCGTCGCGGTCGCCGCGATGGGGGTGCCGATGAGGCCCTCGTCGATCGCGGCGCGCGCCGTCTGCGTGCCCGTGCCGAGCACCGTGTCCGGGGCGGAGCCCGTGAGCACGCCGGCCGCCGCGGCGGCCTCGAGCACGGCGGCGCCGTCGGCCGTGGCGACCGCGAAGGGCTTCTCCGAGTAGACGTTCTTGCCGGCCGCGATCGCGCGCCGGTCGATCTCCGCATGGGCGGCGGGGATCGTGAGGTTCAGGACCGTCTCGACCTCCGGGTCGGCGAGCAGCTCGTCCACGCTCAGGGCACGCACGCCCTCGTGGGCGGCGGCGACCGTGCGGGCCCGCTCGAGGTCGATGTCCGCGACGGCGACGAGCTCGACGTCGGGCAGGGAGGGGAACGTGGCGAGGTACTGCGCGGAGATGTTCCCGCAGCCGATCATGCCGACCTTCATCGGGTGGTCTCCTCCTCGGTGGTGCGGGCGGCCCAGAGCAGGCCCCGCTCGATGATCGTGCGGACGTTCGGGTCCTCGAGCACCTCGACCCGGTGGCCGGGCGTCGAGACGAAGATGCGGCCCTCGCCCCACTGCCGCGTCCAGATCGCGGGGGACGTCACCTCGCGGTGCCACGGGTCCCACTCGCGCACCTTCTGCGTGGTCGTCGCGAGCACGTCGATGTAGGAGTCCGCGAGCACCCAGTACTGCTCGGTGACGAGGTCGAAGTCGGAGATGCCCTGGGTGATGGGGTGATCGGCGGCCTCGGGGAGCATGGTCACCGTGTAGGGGACGTAGTTGTCCGCCTGCTCGCCCCGGCGCTCGTCCGGGTGCTTGCCCGGGTGGCAGCCGAACTGGCCGCCGATGAGCGTGAGGTAGTCCGACTCGTTGCGGTAGGAGTCCGCGATGCCGCCGTGCCAGCCGGCGAGGCCGGTGCCCGCCTCGACGGCGGCGCGCAGCCCCTCGAACTGGGGGCGCTCGATCGTGGACATGGTCATGCACTGGACGATGAGGTCCACGGTCGCCATGTACGCGGCGTCCGCGTAGACCGCGGGGGACTCCTCGATCCGCACGTGGAAGCCGTGCTCCGCGAGGAAGGGGATGAAGAGGTCCGTCGCCTCGACGGGCTGGTGCCCGTCCCAGCCGCCGCGCACGACGAGGGCCTCGCGGGTGGGGGTGGTGGTCATCGGTCCTGCTCCTGCTCGGTGGGGGAGACGGCGGTCCAGCGGGAGCCGTCGTCATGGCTGGCCTCGACGGCGGCGAGCACGCGCTGGACGTGCAGGGCGTCGTCGAAGGAGGGGGAGGGGTCGCAGCCCTCGCCGATCGCACGCACGAGGTCCACGACCTCGTGGGTGAAGGTGTGCTCGTAGCCCAGGCCGTGACCGGTGGGCCACCACGCCGCGGCGTAGGGGTGCTCGGGCTCCGTGGTCAGCACGCGGGTGAAGCCCTGGCGGCCCGCACGGGCGGTCGCGTCGTAGATCTCGAGCTCGTTCATGCGCTCGAAGTCGAAGGCGACGGAGCCCGCGGCCCCGTTGATCTCGACGCGCATCGCGTTCTTGCGGCCCTGCGCCATGCGGGTCGCCTCGAAGGAGCCGAGCACGCCGCCGGCGAGGCGCGCGGAGAACAACGCGGTGTCGTCGACCGTGACCTGCCGGCGCTCGCCGGAGACGTCGCCCTTGCCGCCGAGGCCCTGCATGTCCCCGGCCGCGGGCCGCGTGGGGACGACGGTCGCGAGGGTGCCGGAGACCGCCTCGATCGGGGTGCCGGTGATCCACTGGACGAGGTCGACGACGTGCGCGCCGATGTCGCCGAGCGCGCCGGAGCCGGCCTTCTCCCTGTCCAGACGCCAGGTCATGGGGGCGTCGGCGTCCGCGAGCCAGTCCTGCAGGTACTGGGCGCGCACCTGGCGGATCTCGCCCACGAAGCCCTCCTCGACGAGTCGGCGGGCGTAGGCGAGGGCCGGGGTGCGGCGGTAGCTGAAGCCGCAGATCGAGCGGATCCCGCGGGCTGCGGCCTCGCGGGCCGCGGCGGCCATCTCCTCCGCCTCGGCGACAGAGTTCGCGAGCGGCTTCTCGCACAGCACGTGCTTGCCGGCGGCGAGCGCCGCGAGGGTGATCTCGCGGTGCGTGTCGCCGGGGGTGCAGATGTCGACGACGTCGATCTCCGGGTCCTCGACCACGTCATGCCAGCGGGTCGTGGTGCCGGCGAAGCCGTAGCGCTCGGCGGCCGCGGCGAGGGTCTCGGGGTTGCGGCCGGCGAGGGTGCGCAGCTCCGGCGTGAGCGGGAGGTCGAAGAAGCGGTGCGCGGTGCGCCAGGCGTGGGAGTGGGCGGCGCCCATGAAGCCGTGGCCGATGAGGCCGACGCGCAGCGGGCGGGGTGTCTGGGTGGTCACGGCAGGGGTCACGGCTCCTCGGTGAGCGGACGGTGGCGGTGAGGTGAGTGCGGCCGCGCGGGGCGCCGACCACTGGTTAACATCTCGAACTTATCATGGTCGCGCAGGTCAGGGAACAGAAAGACGGGGGAGCCGTCGCCGCGGCTCCCCCCGTCCCCCGGGTGGGGATGAGGTCAGAGGATGCCGCCGAGGAGACCCCCGACGAGGTCCATGGTGTGTCCTTTCGCAGGGACGGAGGGGTTCCGTCGCTCGCCACCACCCTCGCCATCGGCCGGCCGACGGTGACCCGCCGGTCACCGGCCGTGACCCCGTCGTGACCACCTCGGCCGTCGGCCGGGCAGCCGTTGATCCCGCCGCTCACTTGCCGGACCCGGCGGTCATGCCGCTCACCAGGTAGCGCCGGCCCACGATGTAGAGCAGCACGATCGGGATCGAGGAGAGCACCACCGCGGCCATGACGACAGGGACGTTCGTCGCGTACTCGCCCTGGAAGCTCCACAGCGCGAGCGGCAGCGTGCGCATGTCCGGGCTCTGCGTGAGGATCAGCGGGAACAGGAAGCCGTTCCAGGACATGAGCGCCTGGTAGACGGCGACCGTGACGAGCGCGGGGCGCACGATCGGGAAGGCCAGGCGCCACATCTTCTGCCACTCGGTGCAGCCGTCGATGTCCATCGCCTCGAACAGCTCCCCGGGCACGTCCCGCAGGGCGTTGGAGATGATGAGGATGCTCAGCGGCAGGCCGAACGCGATGCCCGGCAGCATGAGCGCCGCGAGCGAGTCGTACATGTGCATGCGGATGATCAGCAGGTAGATCGGCACGATCGTGGCCTGCACGGGGATCGCGAGGCCCAGCAGGAACAGGCTCCGCACCGGGCGGAACAGCCGGTGCCGGCTGCGCACCGTCGCGTACGAGGCCATGAAGGCCATGAGCACGAGCGGCACCACGGTCCCGAGCGCGACGAGCACGCTGTTGAGCAGGTAGGTCGTGAAGTCCGCCTCGAGCACGGCGGTGAAGTTCTCGAACGCGAGCTGCGGGGAGGGCAGCACCGGGTTCGAGCCGAAGTACGTGCTGATCGACTTCAGGCTCGTGATCGCCACGAAGTAGAGGGGCAGGAGCACGGCCAGCAGCCACAGCCACAGCCACCCGAAGGTGCCGCCGATCCAGTTGCGCTTCATGTCAGGCTCCTTCCGTCTGGCTCGCGGAGGCGTCCTTGCCGCCGAGCCGCTGCACCCCGAGGGCGAGGCCCAGGCCGAGCACCACGAGGATCACCGCGAGGGCGCTCGCGACGCCCATCTCGTTCCCGCGGAAGCCCGTGAGGTACATGTCCAGCGGCAGGATCCGGGTGGAGACGCCGGGACCGCCCTGGGTGAGCACGAAGATGATGTCGAAGTAGGTCAGGGCGCCCACCACCATGAGCGTCGAGCTCGTGATGAGCGTGTACTTCAGCTGCGGCAGCGTGATCGAGAAGAACTGGCGCACGCGGCCCGCGCCGTCGATCTGCGCCGCCTCGTACATGCTCTGCGGGATCTGCCGCACGGCGCCCTGGTAGATGAGCGTGTGGAAGGGGATGAACTGCCACGCGATGATCACGAGCAGCACGATCCACACGAGGGTCGAGTCGCCCAGCCAGTTCTGCTTGAGGAAGGGCAGGCCCAGCCCGCTCGCGAGCCCGAAGTTCGGGTCCATGAGGGACTTGAAGGTGATCGCGATCGCCGAGGAGGACAGCAGCAGCGGCAGGAAGTAGAGCACCGCGAGCACGCCGCGGTACCGCTGCCGCCCCGCCAGGAAGGTCCCCAGCAGGATGCTGAGCGGGGTCTGCAGGACCCAGGTCGCGACGATCATGAGCAGCACCAGGGCGAGGCTGTGCCACGTCGTCTCGCGGCTCAGCGCCGCGGTCCAGCTGGTCAGCCGCGTGAACTGGATCGCCGCGATCCCGTTCCACGAGGTGAAGGACAGGGCCACCACGCCGAGCGGGGGCAGCAGGGCGAGGACAGTGAAGAACAGCAGCGCCGGCAGGGCGAACAGCAGGTGCGAGACCTGAAGGCGCTCGCCGTGCGGGTGATCATGCGGTCCTCGCGGCGGGGACGGCCGCTCGGGTGATCCACGCCCCGGGGGCGTCGAAGACGGGCTGGAGCGCGGCCCGCGCGGCGCCGCGAAGGGCGGGGTCGGGGGTCGTGTCGGAGCGCTCGATCGAGATCGGCCCGGCCTCCGCTGCGAGGGCGTGGGCGGTGACGGTCTCGCGCACCACGGGGGTGATCTCCTCCGCGATCGGGGCGAGGTAGCCGGAGAGCACGACGGTCGAGAGGTCCAGCACGTTCAGCGCGTTCGCGATCGCGAGGCCCAGGGAGCGGCCGATCACGCCGATCACCTCGGCGCGGCTCGAGGAACGGGAGAGCTCGTCGACGAGGTCCTCGATCCGCACCTCGGGGCCCAGGCCGGCCTGCTCGACGAGGGCGTGGTAGGAGATGTACGCCTCGAGGCAGCCGCGGCGGCCGCAGCGGCAGGTGAGGCCGCCCGGCTCGACGACGGTGTGGCCGAGCTCCCCGGCCCAGCCGTGCGTGCCCTCGAGCACGGAGCCCTCGAGGACGACGGCGCCGCCCACGCCGGTCGAGCCGCGCACGTAGAGGAAGGACTCGCCGGGCCGACGGTCGATCTCGGTGAGCACGGAGAGGCGGTTGTCGTTGAGGGCGACGATGTCCCCGGCCTCGGGCGCGAGCTGGGTGCGCAGTCCCTCGACGAGGGGGACGTCGGCCCAGTCGAGGTTGGGGGCGGAGAGCACGAGGCGACCGTCGGGCGAGATTCGGCCGGGCACGGCGGCGACGACGCCGACGACGGGGAGGTCGGGGGCGTCGGCCCGGACCTCGCGCACGAGCTGCGCGGCGCGCGCGATCGCCTCCTCGGCGGAGGCCGCGCGGCCGTAGGCGGTGCGGCGGGAGAGCTCGCCCCCGGTGAGGTCCACGCCGAGGCAGGAGACGTGGTCCGCGGCGATCTCGAGGCCGATCGCGAGCAGCGTCCCGGCCGCGGGGCGCAGCGGGACCATGGGGCGCCCGGCGCCCGCGGAGATCGGATCGCCCTCGCTGATGAGCCCCGCCCCGATGAGCTCCTCGACGAGCTTGGAGACGGTGGGCTTGGTGAGCCGCGTGAGGGAGGCGAGGCCCGCGCGGGAGGTGGGCTCGCCGGCGGCCTGCAGGGCGCGGAGCACGGCGGAGAGGTTGTGCTCGCGCAGGTGGGTGGACTGCATGCCGGGCCGTCCTGTCCTCGGTCGGGGTGGGGATCGTGGGGGTCAGCTTGCCATTTCGCGGTTAGTAATGGAAACTTACTAAGCGAACCCGTCACCGCCGACATCACCCCAGGAGCACACCGTGACCGCACCCACCCCCACCCGCGATGACCGCTTCTCCTTCGGCCTCTGGACCACCGGCTGGGAGGCCCGCGACCAGTTCGGCCTCGCCACCCGCCCCGCCCTCGAGCTGAGCGCCCACATCCGCCGCCTCGCCGAGCTCGGCGCCTGGGGCTTCACCTTCCACGACAACGACGTCGTCCCCTTCGACGCCACCCCCGCCGAGCGCCAGAAGATCATCGACCAGCTGAAGTCCGTCACTTCGGAGACCGGCCTCGAGATCGAGATGGTCACCACCGACACCTTCGCCCACCCTGTCTTCAAGGACGGCGCCTTCACCTCGAACGACCGCTCGGTGCGCCGCTTCGGTCTGCGCAAGGTCCTCGCGAACGTCGACCTCGCCGCCGAGCTCGGCGCGAGCACCTTCGTCATGTGGGGCGGCCGCGAGGGCGCCGAGTACGACGGCTCCAAGGACCTCTTCGCCGCGCTCGAGCGCTACCGCGAGGGCCTCGACACCGTCGCCGGCTACATCAAGGACAAGGGCTACGACCTGCGGATCGGCCTCGAGCCCAAGCCCAACGAGCCCCGCGGCAACATCTTCCTGCCCACCGTCGGCCACGCCCTCGCCTTCATCGAGCAGCTCGAGCACGGCGACATCGTCGGCATCAACCCCGAGACCGGGCACGAGCAGATGGCCACCCTGAACTACACGCACGGCCTCGCCCAGGCGCTGTGGAGCGAGAAGCTCTTCCACATCGACCTCAACGGCCAGCACGGCCCCATGTACGACCAGGACCTCGTGTTCGGCCACGGCGACCTCATCAGCGCCTTCTTCACCGTGGACCTGCTCGAGAACGGCTTCCCGTCCAAGCCCGGCGCCTACGACGGCGCCCGCCACTTCGACTACAAGCCTTCGCGCACCGAGCACGAGCAGGGCCAGTACGACGCGGCCGCCGCGAACATGGAGATGTACCTGATGCTCAAGGAGCGCGCCCTCGCGTTCCGCCAGGATCCCGAGGTGCAGGAGGCCCTGACCTACTCCGGCATCGACGAGCTCGCGCAGCCCACGATCGCCGAGGGCGAGACCCTCGAGGACCTCCTCGCGGACCGCTCGACCTTCGAGGAGTTCGACGCGGACACGGCCGGGGAGCGCAACTTCGGCTTCGTGCGCCTCCAGCAGCTCGCCATGCAGCACCTGCTCGGCTTCCGCGCCTGAGCCTCACCACCTCGCCCGCTCCGTGAAAGGCTCCCGCTCATGACGCTCGTGCTCGGCATCGACTCGTCCACCCAGTCCACCAAGGCCCTGCTCGTCAACGCCGCCACCGGCGAGGTCGTCGAGGAGCGCCGCGCCGCCCACCCGGACGGCACCGAGGTGGACCCGCGGTCCTGGCTCGCGGCGGTGGACGAGGCGGCCGGGCCGCTGCTCGAGCGGGCCGAGGCCGTCGCCGTGGGCGGCCAGCAGCACGGCATGGTGCTCCTGGACGGGGCGGGCGAGGTGGTGCGCCCGGCGCTGCTGTGGAACGACACCCGCTCCGCCCCGCAGGCCGCGGCCCTGATCGAGGAGCAGGGCGGGGCGGGGGCGAGCGTCGGCGAGCTCGGTAGCCTGCTCGTCGCCTCCTTCACCTCGAGCAAGCTGCGCTGGGTGCGGGACGAGGAGCCCGAGGCGGCCGAGCGCGCCCGCTCCGTGCTGCTCCCGCACGACTACGTGTCCCTGCACCTCGCGGCGCCGGGCACGGAGCCCTTCACCGACCGCGGCGACGCCTCGGGCACCGGCTACTACTCGACCGCCGCCGAGGCCTGGCGGCCCGAGCTCGCCGAGGCCGCGATCGGGCGCTCCCTCGACCTGCCACGCCTCCCCGGTGCGCCGCAGGAGGCCATGGCCCGCACCGCCAGCGGCGCGGTCATCGCCGCGGGCACCGGCGACAACATGGGCGCGGCCCTGGGGCTCGGGCAGCAGCCGGGGGACGTGTCGATCTCGATCGGCACCTCCGGCGTGTGCGCGATGGTGAGCGACGTGCGCCCGGACGACCCCTCCGGCACCGTCACCGGCTTCGCCGACGCGACCGGCCGCTTCCTCCCCATGACCACGACGATCAACGCCTCCCGCATCCTCGAGGCGGGCCGCGCGCTGCTCGGCGTCACCCACGAGCAGCTCTCCGCCCTCGCCCTCGCCTCCGTGCCCGGCGCCCACGGCGTGAGCCTCCTGCCCTACTTCGAGGGGGAGCGCACCCCGAACCGCCCCGACGCGCGCGGCACCCTCACCGGCCTCACCACCTCGACCACCCGCGAGGACCTCGCCCGCGCCTACGTCGAGGCGCTCCTGTGCTCGCTGGCCGACGGCGTCGCCGCGCTCGAGCAGGTCACCGGGGTCTCCCCGGCGCGCGTCACCCTCATCGGCGGCGGCGCCCGCAGCCGCGCCGTGCAGGAGCTCGCCCCCGCCGTGCTGGGCCGCCCCGTCACCCTCGCCCCGGACGGCGAGTACGTCGCCCTCGGCGCCGCCCGCCAGGCCGCCTGGGCCCTCGCCGGCACCGATGAGCCGCCCGCCTGGGAGCTCGGCGGTGCGCGCACCCTCGAGGCCGAGGCCACGCCCGAGGTGCTGGACGCCTACCGCGCGCTCAAGGAGCGCACCGAGGGCTGGGGCTGAGCCCGGGCTGCCTGCTCAGCCCTCGCCGCCCCGCCCACCCGCCGCCCTGCCCACCAGCCGCCCGCCACGCCCCCGTCGATGGTCCGATTTCGTTCCAGATCCGAGTCTGGTGTGGAACGGAATCGGGCCATCGGGGGAGGGGGCGCGGCGACTCGCGGCTGGGGGCGGCGGCTGATGGACGGTGGCCGGCGTATCGCGCGCACAGATCGCCCGCGCACAGGTCTTGGCAAGCGCATTCCATTCGGGGAGGATGGACGCATGAGCACCGAGCAGCGCGTCATCGCCGACGCCGCCCCCAGCACCGCGCCGGCCACCTCCGCCGAGCCCGCCCCGGAGATCCGCATCGTCGACGACAACGGCTCCTGGTGCTGGTTCCAGGACGAGCGCTCCCTCGCCGATCCGGAGACCGGCACCGTCGTCGTCGGCTCCGTCGCCTCCGCGGGTGGGAAGGACGGCGCCACGCGCGGCGGGGACGTGCAGCTGGCCGTCGGCCGCGAGGACGGCAGCTCCTCGCGCGTCGTGCTCCATGCGGGCCTCGAGTCCGACGACCACGACGACCCGGCCCTGTGGCGCCGGGCCGACGGCCGCTGGCTCGCCGTCTACTCGCGGCACAAGACCGACGAGCTCACCCGCTGGCGCATCAGCGAGACCGCGGACCCGGCCGGGGAGTGGGGCCCCGAGCAGGCGTACTCGTGGACCCCGCTGTTCGGCGCGACCGAGCCCGCGCCGCCGCACACCCCCGGCCGCGGCGTCACCTACCAGAACGTGCATCCCCTGGACGGCCGCCTGTACTGCTTCGTGCGCGCCGTGAACGACGACCCCTGCTACCTCGTCTCCGACGACGACGGCAGCACCTGGGAGTTCGGCGGGCGCCTGCTCACGAGGCCCAAGATCGGCTATGTCAACGGCTACGCCCGCTACGCCTCGGGCACACAGCACGGCACCGACGATCGCATCGACCTGATCATCACCGAGCACCACCCGCGCGACTACGCGACCTCGATCTGGCACGGCTACCTCGCGGGCGGCTCCCTGCACCGGGCGGACGGCACCGTCGTCTCCGCCCTCGGCCGCGGCATCGAGGAGACGACCCCGCGCGCGGAGGACCTCACGCCCCTGTTCACGAGCGGCAGCACGTGGGGCGGGTCCGTCATGACCCACGCGTGGACCACGGACCTGCGGCGCGGGGCCGACGGCCGCCTCGTCGCCCTGTTCACCGCCCGGGCGGACGACGCCCTCGGGACCGACACCGCCCGCCACGCCTGGGACGCCCCCGCGCACGAGGTCCCCGCGATCGACCACCGGCTCTTCCGCGCCGAGCTCGCACCCGGGGCGAGCACGTGGGATGTCCGCGAGATCGCCGTCGCCGGGCCCCAGCTCATGCCCCACGAGGAGGACTACACGGGCCTCGGCGCGATCGACCCGGACGACCTCGGCGCCCTCTGGGCCTCGCTCGAGACGGACCCGCGGGACGGCCGGGCGCTCGGCGTGCACGAGATCTTCCACGGCCGCACGGCCGACGGCGGCGCCACGATCGCGTGGACCCCGCTCACCGAGGACTCGGCGGGGGACAACCTGCGCCCCGTCGCGATCCCCGGGGACCCGGCCCGCGCGACCGTCACCTGGTTCCGCGGCACCATGCGCCGCTCCCAGGACCTCGACACCGAGGTGGTGCTGCTCAGCAGCCCGCGAACGCCGGGCCGCTGATCGCGTAGGCGTCCTTGAGGATCCGCAGGGACGCCATGCCCTCCGCGGGGCCGATCCAGAACGGCTCGGCCCCGTCGAGGGTCGCGTAGAAGTCCGCGATGAGCTCCTCGTGGGAGACGCCCCAGTAGGAGCGGCCGCCCGCGGTCGCGACCCGGTCGGAGAAGGTGTCGACGCGGCCGTCGGCCCAGCGCACCGTGAGGCCGCCGCCCGCGCCGGAGCGCAGCTCGAGGTACGCGTTCTCCGTCGCCACCTCGAGCTCGACGGGCCGGGCGACGGGGGCGGTGAGCGTCGCGAAGAAGGTCGTCGTGGCGCCGCCCTCGTGGTGCAGGAGCAGCTCCGCGGTGTCCTCGACCTCCGTGACCCCCGCGAACTTGCGCTGCGAGACCAGACCGTCGGTGCGCTCGACCGGCCCGAGCAGCCACTGCACGAGGTCGAGGGTGTGGATCGCCTGGTTGATGAGGAGGCCGCCGCCGGAGGTCTCCTGGCGCCCGCGCCACGGCTTCGCGGCGTAGTACTCGGCGGTGCGGGTCCACACCACGGAGGCGTAGGCGCCCTGCACGGCGCCCAGCTCGCCGCTCGTGAGCAGCCGCCTCAGCTCCTGGCTCGCCCGGTTGTAGCGGTTCTGGAAGC
Organism: Brachybacterium horti; assembly: GCF_054777615.1. NCBI lineage: Bacteria > Bacillati > Actinomycetota > Actinomycetes > Micrococcales > Dermabacteraceae > Brachybacterium > Brachybacterium horti. Next base: position 494,147 of record NZ_BAAHAM010000004.1, on the reverse strand, counting down.
AGATCGCGACGTGCGGGGCGCCCGCGCCGCCGTCTGCCCGCGCGGGGGCGGCGGCGAGGCCCGCGACGAGTCGCTCGGCCTCGGCGAGGGTGTGCGCGACGGGCTTCTCCTGGAGCACGTGCACGCCGCGGGCGATCGCCGCGAGGCTCGGGCTCACGTGCTCGTGGTGCGGGGTGGTCACGTGGATCGCGTCGAGCCGCTCGGCGTCGAGCATCGACTCGACGGAGTCGTGGACGGGCACGCCGAGGGCGGTCGCGGCGCGCTCCCGGGCGGCGGGGTCGGCGTCGGCCACGGCGACGAGCTCGAGGCCGTCGATCGCGGCGATCGCGTCCACGTGGACGACGGAGACGTCGCCGTATCCGACGAGGCCGATGCGGCGGGCGCGCTGGGTCATCTGTGCTGCCTCCTGCCGCGACGGCGCGGCGCGTGGACGGGGGAGTGGGTGGGTCATCCTCGCGGGTCCCGGCCCGCGGCGGAAGCGGTTGCCGCGCGGTGCCGGGCCCGGGGAGGGATCAGGGCACGCGCCAGCCGGCGGCGCGGAACAGCTCGTACCACTCGGCGCGGGTGAGCGGCAGCTCGGAGCCGGCGGCGGCGTCCGTGACCCGCTGCGGGGTGGTCGTGCCGAGCACCACCTGCATCTGCGCGGGGTGGCGGGTGATCCACGCGGTCGCGATCGCCTCGGGGGTGACCTCGTACTGCGCGGCGAGGCGGTCGATCACGGCGTTCAGCTCGGGGTACGCGGGGTGCCCGAGGAACACGCCGTCGAAGAACCGCGCCTGGAACGGGGACCAGGCCTGCACGGTGATGTCGTGCAGGCGGCAGTAGTCGAGGATGCCGCCGCCGTCGAGCGTCGCGGACTGCTCCTCGCCCTGCATGTTCGAGGCGATGCCCTGGGCGATGACGGTCGAGTGGGTGATGGACAGCTGCAGCTGGTTCGCGACGATCGGCTGGCGCACGTGCTTCGCGAGCAGGTCGATCTGGCGGGGCGTGTGGTTGGAGACGCCGAAGTGCAGGACCTTCCCGGCCTCGTGGAGCTCGTCGAAGGCGCGGGCGACCTCCTCGGGCTCGACGAGCGCGTCGGGGCGGTGCAGGAGCAGCACGTCGATCCGGTCGGTGTCCAGCGCCCTCAGCGAGCCCTCGACGGACTCGACGATGTGCTCGTAGGAGAAGTCGAAGTACGGGCCGTCCGGGACGATCCCGGCCTTGGTCTGGATCGTCACCTGGTCGCGCTCGGCGGGGGAGAGCGCGAGGGCTCGGGCGAAGCGCTCCTCGCAGCGGTGCAGCTCGCCGCCGTAGATGTCGGCGTGGTCGAGGTAGTCGATGCCCGCGTCCCGGGCGGTGCGCACGAGGGTGCGGATCTCGTCGTCCGTCTTCTCCGCGATCCGCATGAGGCCCAGGACCACGTTCGGGGCGGAGATGTCGGTGCGGGGCAGGTCGAAGTGCTTCATCGCAGGCCTTCCGGCAGGGGAGGGGGGCTCGCCGGACCGCTGCGGCCGGCGCCGCCCGAGCCTACGCCGGGGGACGATCCATCGAAGGGTTGATCCGTCGCCGCGGCCCGGCGAGCAGGATCGAGGGCATGACGCGATCCCTGCACACCGCCCTGACCTACCTCATCCTCGGCCTCGCCTCGGGGGTCTTCTACCGCGAGTTCACGAAGCACACCGACGCCCTGCTCAGCCACACCCCGCTGAACACCCTGCACACGCACCTGCTGACCCTCGGCATGATCGTGTTCCTGGTGGTCCTCGCGCTCGACGCGACCCTCGGCCTGAGCGGCCGCCGCTCCTTCTCCGTGTTCTGGTGGACCTACAACATCGGCCTCGTGGTGACGGTCGCGATGCAGGCCGTGCGGGGCGTCCTCACCCTCGGCGGCCACGACCCGGCGACGACGAGCGCCGCGATCCCCGGGATCGCGGGCCTCGGTCACCTGCTGCTGAGCGTCGGCCTCGTCTCCCTGTTCGTCGCCCTCCGCGCCGCCGTGCGCGAGCGCGCGGCCCTCGCCGGGGCGGGCGCGTCCCACCAGGTGCCGGCGATTCCTGCGCGCTGACCGCGGCGCCATAGGGTGGCGCCATGGACACCTCCGCGGCGCCGGGCAGCGGGGTCGGCGTCGCCGTCGACCTCGTCATCCTCACCCTGCACGAGGGGCGGCTCAGCGTCGCGCTCGTGCAGCGCGGGGAGGAGCCCTTCGCGGGCACGTGGGCGCTGCCCGGCGGGCCCGTGGGGGAGCACGAGGACCTCGACCAGGCCGCCTACCGGGTGCTCGAGGACGAGGCGATGATCGGCGAGGAGTCGGTGCACGTCGAGCAGCTGCGCACCTTCGGCGCCCCGGGCCGCGACCCGCGCGGGCGCGTGGTCTCCGTGGCCTTCATGGCCCTCGGCGCGGATCTCCCCGCCCCGCGCCGCGGGGCCGACGTCGCCGACGCCCGCTGGTGGGCCGTCGAGGAGCTCGCTGGCGTCGAGCTCGGCTTCGACCACCGCGAGGTGCTCGACTGCGCGCTCGAGCGGGCCCGCGCGAAGCTCGAGTACTCGACGCTCGCCGTGACCTTCCTGCCCGCGGAGTTCACCGTGTCCCAGCTGCGCGGCGTCTACGAGGCCGTGTGGGGGAGCAGCCTCGACGCCGGGAACTTCCACCGCAAGGCGACCCGCACGCCGGGCTTCGTCGAGGAGCTCGACCGCTTCGCCGCGCCGACGGGCGGCCGGCCCGCGCGCCTGTACCGCGCGGGGACCGGCACCACGCTGCAGCCGCCGCTGCTGCGCTCGGGGGAGGAGAGCGCATGAGCCTGCCGCTGCTCGAGGGGGACCGCCGTGAGCGGGTCCACACCCTCGCCCGGGAGCTGCACGCGGATCCCGAGCTCGCCTTCGAGGAGCACCGCTCCGCGCAGCGGGTCGCCGCGCTGCTCGAAGCGGAGGGCTTCGCGGTCGAGCGGGGCGTGGGGGAGCTGCCCACTGCTCTGCGCGCGAGCAGGGGCTCCGGCTCGCTCGTCGCGGCGCTGTGCGTGGAGTACGACGCGCTGCCGGGGATCGGCCACGGCTGCGGCCACCACCTCATCGCGGGCGCCTCCGTGGGGGCGGCCCTACTGCTCGCGGACGCGCTCGCCGCGGACCCCTCCCTGGACGTCACGGTGCAGGTGATCGGCACCCCGGCGGAGGAGCACGGCGGCGGCAAGCAGCTGCTCATCGAGCGGGGCGTCTTCGCGGGCGTGCACCTCGCCCTCATGACCCACCCGACCCCGCACACGGACACCTACGACCCGGTGGGCTCGACGAGCCAGGCCGTGGGCCGTTGGCGGGCGACCTACACGGGACGCGGCGCGCACGCCGCCGCGAACCCCTCCGAGGGCGTCAACGCGAACGACGCTGCCGTGATCGCCCAGGTCGCGGCCGGGCTGCTGCGCCAGCGGGTGAAGGACGGCCGGCGCCTGGCCCTCGTGCCGCAGCAGTCCGGGGTCACGAACATCATCCCGGCGAGCGCGGTCGTGGACTTCGAGTGCCGCGCGCCGGACCTCGAGGAGTTCCACGCCCTGCACGAGGCCCTGCTGGACTGCCTGCGGGCGGGCGCCCTCGCGACCGGGTGCACGCTCGAGGTGGAGGCGCTCGAGCCGCTCTACGAGCCGCTGCGCCAGGACGACCTGCTGGGCGGCCTGTGGAACGAGGCGATGGTCGAGCGCGGCCGCCCGCTCGCGGGGTCGACGGGGGTCATGGCCGCTTCGACGGACATGGGCAACGTGTCCCAGCACGTGCCCTCCCTGCATCCCTTCGTGGGCATCACGGGTGCGGACGCGGCGCTGCACACGGCGGACTTCGCCGCGCAGTCCGCCGGGGCGGAGGGCTACCGGCTGCTGGACGACGCGGCGGCGGCGATGGCGCACGTGGTGCGCCGGGTCGCTGCCGACGGCGACCTGCGGTCGCAGGTGCTCGCGCGGGCGCAGGAGCTCGCGGCGCGCTGAGGGCAGGGCTGTCCGGTGGGGCACACCCCGCCGCCATTTGGTTGAACAGTCAACCAAAATGGGGCATGCTGGGGTCATCGACGCACCGCCCCGGAAGGACCGACCCCTCATGACCGCCACCCCTGCCACCCCCGTGGACGAGCAGCACCTCTCCGCCGATCTCGCGATGGACGCCGTCACCCTCCGGGTGGGCGACCTCGAGCTCATGAGCTCCTACTACGCGGACGCCCTCGCCCTCAGCCCGATCGAGGAGACCGCCCGCACCGGCGGCGAGATCCACCGCGTGCTCGGCCGCGGCGACGTGCCCTTCGTGCGGCTCGTCTCCACCCCCGGCCTGCCCGTGCCCGGCCGCGGCGAGGCCGGGCTGTTCCACACCGCCTTCCTCTTCGAGGACGAGGCCTCCCTCGCCGCGACCCTGCTGCGCGCCGCCCAGGACCCCCGCTCGCGCTTCGCGGGCAGCGGCGACCACCTCGTCTCCGAGGCCTTCTACTTCGCGGACCCCGAGGGCAACGGCATCGAGCTGTACCGCGACCGGCCCCGCGAGGAGTGGACCTGGACGAACGGCCAGGTCGCGATGGACACCCTCTACCTCGACCCCAACGCCTACCTCGAGCAGCACCTCACCGAGGCCACCGCGGGAGAGCCGGGCGCGCTGCCCGGGATCGTCGGACACGTGCACCTGCAGGTGGGGGACGTGCAGGCCGCGCGGGCCTTCTACATCGACGCGCTCGGCTTCGAGGTCACCGTGGGATCGCACCCCGGCGCGCTCTTCGCCGCCGCGGGCGGCTACCACCACCACGTCGCCATGAACTCGTGGAACAGCCGCGGCGCGGGCCCGCGCGCCACGAGCCTGGGACTCGCCGACGTCGCCATCACCGTGCCCGGCCGCGAGGACCTCGACGCGCTCGTCGCCCGGGCCCGCGCCGCCGCCCTGCCGCTCGCCGACGACGGCCGCGCGGTGCGCCTCACCGACCCCTGGGGCACCCCCGTCACGGTGAGCCTGCCCGGCACGAGCGCCGAGCAGGTCCTCGCCCGCTGAGAGGCTCAGGCCTCCGTCGAGGCCCGCTCCTCGGCCTCCGCCGCGATCTGGCGCAGCGCCTGCCGGAAGGTCTCGGTGGGCAGCGCGCCGGGCGCGGTGTAGCGGTCGTCGAAGAGGAAGAAGGGCACGCCCCGCGCCCCCATCGACACGGCCTCGCGCACGTCCTCCTCGACCGCGTCGTCATGCGTGGTGCCCGACCAGGCGGCGCGCGCGTCGGCCTCCTCGAGGCCGGCGGCGACCGCACGGGCCACGACGACCTCCTCGTCGAAGGGGTTCACCGTGTCGGTGAAGTGCCCGCGCTGGAGCTCGAGGAAGAACTCCGTGGCGACCTCCGCGCCGCGCGCCTCCTGCACGGCCTGCAGGACCCGGTGCACGCCGCGCGTGTTCCCCATGGGGCGCGGGGAGACGTACTCGCGGCCCACCTCGCGGGAGAGGTCGCCGATCTGCGCCTCCATCTCCTGCACCTTCTCCACGGGGATGCCCTTGCGGCGGGCGAGGCCCGTGACGTTGTCCTCCGTGGAGCCGGTGGGCGCGGTGGGGTCCAGCTCGAAGGAGTGGGCGCGCAGCGTGACGCGTCCCGTGAGCCCCTCCGCCTCGATCGCCTCGAGCAGGCGCGCCTCGCCCACGTAGCACCAGGGGCACACGACGTCGGTCCAGACGTCGATGCCGAACAGCGGCGTGGGGGTGGCGGGGGTGGGGGCTGCTGCGGTCATCGGTCCGTCCGTTCCGTGGGGTGCGGGCGGTGCCCGCGGGTCCCCGGGCACAACGCCCGGGGACCCGCGGATCATCCCGGGCCGGGGATCAGGCGGCCGCGGGCTCCGCGTCCGCCGGTGCGTCCTCCGGGTCCTCCGCGCCGTCGGCGTCGACCTCGCGGCGCAGCTTCCGCGCGCCCAGGAAGCCGAGCACGAGCGCGAGCACGAGCCAGCCGCACAGCCAGGTGATGTCCCCGACCGGATCCACCCAGCCACCGCCGATCGTGCCGCGGAACGCGTCCACCGCGTGGGTCATCGGCAGGAACGGGTGGACCGTCTGGAAGAACTGCGGCAGCGTGCCGACGGGGTAGGTGCCTCCGGCCCCCGCCACCTGGAGGGCGATGAGCACGAGCGCCACGAACTTGCCGATCGGCCCGAACAGGGCGCCGAAACCGTGGTTCAGGCCCACGAAGACGATGCTCGTCAGGGCCGCCATGAGGGTGAACTGCACGAGGTGCACCGCGGTGATGTCGATCGCGAGGTGGAGCACCGCGACCGTGATCGCCGTCTGCACGAGCGCGAGGGCGAAGGAGGGCACGAGGCCGCCCACGAGGAGCTTCAGGGCGCCCGCGCCGCGGGCTGCGGCCTCGCGGGAGAACGGCGGCATCATGAGGAAGATCGACATGCCGCCCACCCAGAGGCCGATGCCCAGGAACAGCGGGGCGAGGCCCTCGCCGAAGCGGTCCAGGCCGTGGTCGCGCACGAAGTCCATCTGCACCGGGTCGGAGGCGGCGTCGGTGAGGTCCGCGCGCTCCGTGTCGGTGTACGAGGGGACCTCGTCCTGGGCGTCGACGAGGCCGTCGTGCAGCTCGCCGGAGCCGTCCTGCAGCTGCTGGGCGCCGTCCTCGAGCTTCTCGGAGCCGTCCACGAGCTGGCCCGTGCCGTCCTCGAGCTGCCCGGCGCCGGAGTCGACCTGGTGCGCGGCCGCGGCGAGCTTCTCCGCGCCGGTCTGCCCCTGGGAGAGGCCGCTCGCGAGGGTGCGGGCGCCCGAGTCCGCGGAGTACAGGCCGCTCACGAGCTGCGCGCTGCCGCTCTCGAGCTTCCCGGTGCCGGCGGCGAGCTGGTCCGCGCCGTCGCCCGCGGTGGAGACGCCGTCGGTGTACTGGCCGATCCCGGAGGAGAGCGTCGCGGCGCCGTCGGCCGCGGTGCGGGTGGACTCGGCGAGGAGGTCCGCGCCGTCGGAGACCTGCTGGGCCCCGTCGTTCAGACGGTCCACGTCGTCCGCGCCCTGGGAGAGCGTGTCGTAGGCGTCGGGCAGCGCCGCGGCGGCGTCCTTCGCCTGCTGGGCGAGCCGGGAGGCGAGGTCTGCGGTGGAGGTGTCCTCGTCCGAGCCGGTCGCGGCCTCGGCGGCGTCGCGGGCGTCCTGGCGAGCGCTCGTGATGGTGTCCTCGAGGGAGGAGGCGTCCTCGGCGAGGGAACCGGTCGCGTCGGCGACCTTCGAGGTGCCGTCGGCGACGGTCGAGGTGGTCGTGGCGAGGTCGTCGAGCGTGGTGCCCACCCGGTCCGCGGCCTCGGCCACGGAGTCCGCGGTGTCGGAGACGTCGGTGCCGGCGGAGGCGGCGCCCGCGGCCGCGGTGTCCGTGGCCTTCGCGTCCTCGAGGGCGGTGGAGGAGGCGTCGCGGGTGTCGCCGGAGGTGCCCGCGACCTCGGAGAGCTGCGAGCAGAAGGCCTCGTCGGCCCCGGAGTCCTCGCACCGGGCGGCGAGGTCGTCGACGCTGCCGGTGTAGGTCTGCACGGCGTCGTCGGAGGTCGCGGCGCTGTCCTTCGCGGTGGAGGCCGCGTCGGCGGCGCTCGCGGCGGCGTCGGTGAGGGTGCCGATCTCGTCCTGGATGCTCGAGGCGCCGTCGCGGATCGTCGTCGCGTCCTCGGAGCCGTCCGCGGTGTCCTTCGCGAGGGCCTGGGCGGCGTCGTCGGCGGAGGTGGCCGTGTCGTCGAGGGCGGTCGCGGCGTCGGAGAGGGTCGTGGAGTCCGTGGCGGGGGCGTCGAGCGCGGTGCCGGCGTCCTCGACGGCCTGCTGGAGCGCGGTGATGCCGTCCTGCAGGTCCTGGCTCGCCTGGTCGACGGAGTCCTCGGTGACGCCGAGGTCCTTCGCCTTGTCCCGCGCGTCCGTGATCGTCCGGTCGAGCTGCGCGGTGCCGTCGGCCACCTGGGAGGCGCCGTCGGCGAGGGAGCTCGCGCCGTCCGCGATCTGCGAGGTGCCGCTCGCGAGGGAGTCGGCGCCGTCCTGGAGCGTGGTGCTCTTCGAGTCGAGGGTGTCGAGCCCGGCGGAGAGCTGCTGGGCGCCCGCGTCGAGGGTCGCGGTGCCGTCGTGCAGGGTCACGGCGCCCGCGGTGAGCTGGTCGAGGCCCACAACGAGGTCGTAGGAGCCGTCGGCGAGCTGCGCGGTGCCGTCGGCGAGGGTGTCGGCGCCGTCGGCCAGCTGGCCGGTGCCGTCGTGCAGCTCGGTCGCGCCCTCGTCGAGGGTGGTCGCGCCGTCGGTGAGGTCACCGGCGCCGTCGTGCAGCTCGGTCGCGCCGTCCTCGAGGTCGCCGGAGCCGTCGACGGCGTCCCCCAGGCCGTCGTGGATCGAGGTGAAGCCGACGTAGATGTTGTCGAGGTACTCGTCGAGCACGCTCGTGCGCAGCGTGTCGGTGAGGGCCGCGCCCACGGACTTCGAGAAGTTGCCGCCCACGTAGTTGATCGTGTCGTTCGTGGTGACGGTGAGCAGCGCGGGGGTGGCGTCCTCCGCGTCGCCGCCCAGCGAGGCCACGTTCGCCGAGAAGTCCTTCGGGATCACGACGGTCGCCCCGTAGGTGCCGTCCTCGAGCCCGCGCTCCGCCTCCGCCTCGCTCACCTCGACGAAGCGGAAGGAGGTGTTCTTGTCGATGTCGAGCACCTCCTCGGTGAAGTCCTCGCCGACGTGCAGCTGGGTCTTCGTGCCGTCCGTGGAGGTCGAGGTCGCGCCCTCGTCGAGGTCGACGACGGCCGCGGTGATCCCGTCCATCCGGCCCGAGGGGTCGGAGAAGGACCAGGTGAGGTTCCCGGCATAGATGAGCGGCACCAGGGCGAGCCCGGTGACGAAGAGAGCCGCGATGGGCTTCTTCCACTCGGAGGGGAAGAGGTCGACGAATGCGCGCAGCGCGGAGGAGATTCGGTGCACGCGGCCACGATACATTCATGTATCGAGATCGGGAAGCGCCCGGGTCGCACTGTGGCGGGCCGAACTCCGCCTCGCGTCGCCCGAGGTCAGGCGGGCAGGTCCACGACCCACGGCTCCGACGGCAGGCTCCGCAGGTCCCAGCGCTCGAGCACGTCGCGCGCGCTCCGGCAGCCGGGGAGGCCCAGCGACTCCCCGATCCGCTCGACGACCTGCTCCGCGCTCTCACCGCGCGCGAGGCGGTCACGGAGGGTGACCGCGCCGTCCCGCTTGGCGAGCCGCTCCCCGCGGGCGTTCACGGCGAGCGGCACGTGCGCGTACTCGGGCACGGGAAGTCCCAGCAGCTGGGCGAGGTGCGCCTGCCGCGGCGCGGAGGAGAGCAGGTCGTCGGCGCGGACGACCTGGTCCACGCCCTGCGCGGCGTCGTCGACGACCACGGCGAGGTTGTAGGCGACCACCCCGTCGCCGCGGCGCAGCACGAGGTCGTCGACGGCCCCGGTGACCTCCCCGGCGAAGCGGTCCCGCACGCTCCAGGTGCTCACCTCCGCGCGCAGCCGCAGCGCGGGCTCGCGGCGCAGCGCGCGCATGCGCTCCCGTCCTGCCTCCCGCTCGCGCGCGGTGAGGTCGCGGCAGGTCCCGGGATAGGCGCCGGGCGGGGCGTGCGGGGCGCTCGGCGCCTCGAGGACCTCGCGGCGGGTGCAGTAGCACTCGTAGACGAGGCCCCGCGCGGTGAGCTCCGCGATCGCGGCGGCGTGGGCGTCGCCGCGCTCCGACTGCCGCACGATCTCGCCGTCATGGTCCTGGCCCACGGCGGCGAGGTCCTCGAGCTGGCGGGCCTCCGCGCCCTCGCGCACGCGGTCGAGGTCCTCGACGCGCAGACGGAAGGCGCGGCCGGTCCCGCGGGCGAGGGCCCAGGCGAGGATCGCGGTGCGCAGGTTCCCCAGGTGCAGGTCGCCGCTCGGGGAGGGGGCGTAGCGCCCGGCCGGAGGGAGTGCGGTCATGGCCCCAGTCTCCGTCAGCCGCGGGCCGCGGGGCGATCGAGGACGAGCAGCACGTCCCCGGCGCGGCCGCCCGGCACCTCGCGCTCGGGCGGGCCGGGGTGGAAGCCGAGCCGGCGGGCGAGGGCGAGGGAGGGGGCGTTGCGGGCGGCGGTCACCGCGATCACCTCGGGATCCCCGGGGCGCAGCATGCCGAGCACGGCGCGCAGGGCCTCGGTCGCGAGACCCTGCCCCTGCGCCGCGGGGTGCAGCCTCCAGTAGGCGCTCAGCAGCGGGCCGGCGGCTGAGTCGAGCGGGGCGAGGCCCACGATCCCCAGCAGGTCCCCGCCGCCCGCCGGGAGCACGCGGCGGTACCCGGCCGCTCCGCCGGACTCGGCGTGCGCCACCCACTGCCGCAGCACCCAGGCCATCTGGCCCTTCGCGGTGAGCGGGGCCGTGGAGTCGTGGAGGAAGGCGGCGGGATCGGAGTGCAGGCGCCAGAGCTCCTCGAGGTCCTGCTCGGTGACGAGCGGGAGCCGCAGGCGCGGGGTGCGCAGAACGGCGCGGCCCTCACCGTCCGGGGACGGGGGTGCCGCGCCGTTCATGGCTGCGATCGGGACGCTCAGGCGTCGCCGCGGTGGTTGCCGCGCTTCTCCTCGGCCTCGGTGGAGTCCGCGGACTCGACCTTGACCTCCTTGGGCGTGGTGTCCGCGCCGTGGGAGTCGCCCTTGAGCGAGGAGGCGACGTCGCCGGCGTCGGCCGCGCCGACGGTGTCGGAGACGGTCGAGGAGTCGGAGTCGTCCCCGGCGGAGGCGGGGTAGTGCGCGCGGGCGAAGTCCGCCGGCGGGGCCCAGGGGTCCTCGACGGGGCGGGTCTTCTTCCAGGCGATGTAGCCCGCGGCGGCGCCGGCGGCGGCCAGGCCCAGCACGAGCAGCACCTTGCCGGCGCGGTTCTTCTTCGCGGGGGCCGGGGCGGTGAGGGCGGCGGCCTTGATGTCGTCCTGGCCGGTGGCGAGCTCCTTGCGGGCCGCGTCCACGGCGGCCTTGAGCACGGTGCCGGTGGTCTCGGCGGTCCGGCGCGCACGGGGGAGGTAGTCCTCCTGCACGTCCTGGACGATCTTGTCCGCACGGGGGCCGAGGTTCTGGGAGAGCTTGTCGCCCTGGGCGCGGAGGCGCTCCTCGACGGCGGGGGCGTACTGCCCGTAGAGCTCGGTCGCGCGGGCGCGCGCCTCGCGGGCCGCCTCGGAGGCGACGGGGCCGGCCTGCGCGGCCAGCTTCTGCAGCTCCTGGACGGCCTGCTCCGCCTTCTGGCCGGTGCCGGACACGGCATCGGCGGCCTTCTGGGCGTGCTTCTCGGCCTTCTTGGCCTCACGCTTGGTGGTCAGCGCCATGGTCGTTCCCCTTTCGGTGTATCCGCCGGGTCGGGCCGACGGTGGTCCCTGGGCCGTGATCCGCCGGGGGATCCGAGGATCTCCCGGGGTGACGCGGCCCGTGTGCCACAACTCTAACGCGCGGGGGTGACGGGGCTCCCAGGGGATTCCGACCCGACGGTCGACCCCGCGCCCGGCGCCGCCCGTGTGCGAGGATTGCGCGCATGTTCGCAACTCTGCACACCAACCACGGGGACGTCCGCCTCGAGCTGTTCCCGGACCACGCGCCGAAGACCGTCGAGAACTTCGTGGGCCTCGCCGAGGGCACCAAGGAGTTCACGGACGCCGAGTCCGGCGAGAAGGTGACGCGCCCCTTCTACGACGGCGTCGTCTTCCACCGCATCATCTCCGGCTTCATGATCCAGGGCGGCGACCCCCTGGGCACCGGCACCGGCGGCCCGGGCTACACCTTCGACGACGAGATCTCCGAGAAGAACTTCAACGAGCCCTACGTGCTCGCCATGGCCAACGCCGGCAAGCGCCGCAACGCGATCACCGGCCAGCCCGCGGGCACCAACGGCTCGCAGTTCTTCATCACCGTCGGCCCCACCCCGCACCTGCAGGGCAAGCACACCGTGTTCGGCGTCGTCGCGGACGACGAGTCGAAGAAGGTCGTCGACGAGATCGGCTCCGTGCGCACCGACATGCGCGACCGTCCCCTCGAGGACGTCGTCATCGAGAAGGTCACCGTCGAGAGGTGACATACTGAGACTGCAGCGGCCCGTCCCTGGGGAAGGGGGCGGGCCGCTGCTCTTCTGTGCTGCCGTCTCCTCCCGCTGGGTCAGCCGATCGCGACGCCGAGGGCGGAGCCCAGTCCGTAGGTGACGAGCAGGGCGAGCACGCCGCCGATGATGGTGCGGACGGTCGCGCGGCGGGCGTCCGCCTCGCCCAGGCGGGCGCTGACCACGCCGAGGGCGGCGAGGGCGAGCACGACCGCGGCGAGCGTCGCCGGCAGGCGCAGCGCGGGCGGGGTCAGCAGGATCGCCGCGAGCGGCACCACCCCGCCGAGGGTGAAGGAGACGAGCGAGGCGAGCGCCGCCCCGACGGGCGAGGCGACCGCGTCGTCCTCGACGCCGTGACGGAAGCGCGTGTGCGCCTCGAGCGCGTCGTGGCGCTCCATCGAGCGGGCCACGGGCTCGACGACGTCCGACGGGATGCCGGTGTCCTCGAGCGCGGAGACGAGGGCGCGGTGCTCGACCTCGGGCTGCGCGGCGAGGTCGCGGCGGGTGCGAGCGATGAGGGCGCGCTCGGTGTCCCGCTGGGTCGAGACCGAGACGTACTCGCCCATCGCCATGGACAGGGCGCCCGCGACGAGCGAGGCGAGGCCCGCGACGAGCAGCCAGCGGGTGTCCGTGGTGGCGCCGGCGACGCCCACGGCGAGGCCGGCGACGGAGACGATGCCGTCGTTCGCGCCGAGCACCCCGGCGCGCAGCCGGTTCAGACGGCCGGCGCGCCGGGAGCGCTCGTCGGCCTGCGCGGTGGAGGTGGGGCCGGCGGGATGCGCGGCGCCGAGGGGGCGGATGTTGTCGACGAGGCTCATGTGGACAGAGTAGTTATCTGGACTCGGTCCAGACAAGCAAGGTAAGCCTGCCCTGGCCTGCGATGATCACTCGGGCCGCGCGGAACCCACTCGACGCTCAGGGTCGCGAGGGCCACCACATCCGGTCGCCGACGAGGGCGAACAGGGCCGGCACCAGCACGGTCCTCACGAGCAGGGTGTCCAGCAGCACCCCGAGCCCCACGATCAGCCCCAGCTGACCGAGCACCACGAGCGGCAGCACGCCGAGCGCCGCGAACACCGCCGCGAGCACCACCCCCGCACTCGTGATGACGACGCCCGTCGCGCCGACCGCCCGCACCATGCCCTCCGCCGTGCCGTGCCCGGCGGTCTCGTGCCGGGCGCGGTGGACGAGGAACATCGTGTAGTCCACGCCGAGCGCCACGAGGAACAGGAAGGCGAGCAGCGGGACCGTGACGTCGAGCGCCTCCACGCCGAGCAGCGCGCGCCCCACCCCCAGCCCGAGGCCGATCGAGGCCACCGCGCTGAGGAGGTTCACGAGCATGAGCAGCACAGGCGCGACCACGGCCCGGACCAGCAGCGCGAGGACCACGAGCACCACCAGCAGGATCGCCGGGGCGACCACGGCGAGATCCCGGAAGGACGCCTCGCGCACGTCGAGCGCCTCGGCGCTCGGCCCGCCCACGAGGGCGTCCGGCGCGACCCCGTGCACCGCGGCGCGCAGCTCCCGCACCTCGGTGAGCGCCGCGGCGGAGCCCGGCGACGCCGTGCCGACGACGCTGAGCACGGTGCTGTCCTCGGGCGTCGTCCCGGTGGGGGAGACGCTCACGACGCCCGCGGAGCCCTCGGCGGCCGTCGTCACCGCGTCCAGCTCCGCGGTGGGCAAGACGACCGTGTGCGGGGATCCCTGGCCGGCGCCGTAGTGCGCGGCGAGGGTGTCGAAGCCGGCCTGCGCCTCGGTCGCGGTCGCGAACTGCTCGTCCTGCGCGAGACCCACCCGCATGCCGATCAGGCCCGTGGAGAGCACGCCGAGCACGAGCAGGCTGCCGAGCACGCTGATCAGAGGGCGGCGCACCACGCCGCGGGCCGCACGGGCGAAGACCCCGTGCGGGGCGGCGTCGGGGGCCTCGTCGGAGGGGCGGGGGACGAGCGGCCAGAACACCCGGCGGCCGGCCACGGCGAGCAGCGCCGTGAGCGGGAACAGCACCGCGACCAGGGAGATGACCAGGCCGCAGGCGGCGGCGATGCCGATGCCGCGAGCGGCGGGCATGACGGCGAGCAGCAGGCTCAGCAGGGCGATGACGACCGTCGCGTTCGAGGCGAGGATCGCGGGCACGGTGCCGCGCCAGGCGGCCGCGAGAGCCGCGCGGTGGTCCTCGTGCCGGTGCAGCTCCTCGCGGTAGCGGGAGATGAGCAGCAGCGCGTAGTTCGTGCCCGCGCCGAACACCAGCACGCTCACCACGCCCGCGTCGAAGGCCAGGGAGGCACGCTCACCGAGCACGTCGAGCAGGCCCATCGTGACGCGCTCGGCGAGACCCACCACCGCGAGCGGCAGGATCCACAGCACGGGGGAGCGGTAGGTGAGCAGGAGCAGCACGGCGACCACCGCGATGGTCACGGCGAGCAGCGTGAAGTTCGCCCCGGCGAAGGCGCCGCGCACGTCGGCCGCGACGGCCGGGCCGCCCGTGATCTCGACGCGCAGGGACTCCGGGGCCGTGGAGCCGGCGAGGGTGCGCAGCTCCTCCACCTGGGCATCGGCGGCGTCCTTCGACGCGTCCGAGGGGATCGAGGCGACGAGGAGATCTGCCTTCCCGTCCTCCGACGGCATCGGGCCGAGGGCCTCGGCGCCGGTCTCCTCGGCGAGGGCGGTCCGGAGGGTCTCGACGTCCGCGGCGTCCTCGCTGGTGAGCTCGCCGCCGTCGGCCCGCGAGAGGACCACGAGCAGCTGGTCGCGGCCGTCGGCATCCGCCTCGGCGACGAGCGCCGCCGCGCGGGAGGACTCGAAGGAGTCGGGGACGGCGTCCATGCCCGCGACCGGGCCGGAGCCCTTCAGCAGACCGATCGCCGCGAGGGCGAGCAGCAGGAACAGGCCGACCACCACGGGGGCGGAGCGGCGGCCGGTGAGCAGACGGGACACGAGGGGACCTCCGGGCGAGCGAGCGGTGAAGCGACCCTTCGAGGCTAGGAACGTGCAGGTCGGAGCGGATCAATCCTTCGATGGATCCGCCCTGTGACGGGGCGCGCGCGAGGCGCCGCGGGTAGCCTCCGGGCATGACCCCGCGCCACCTCGTCGGAGCACGCCTGCTCGCCCAGGGGCTCCTCGCCCCCGACGGGCCCCCGCCCACCCCCGTCGAGGTCGCGCGCTCCTTCGCCGCCCACCAGGGTCAGGACCTCCACGGCGCCGTCTCCTCCCTCGCCCTGCGCAGCCGTGAGCCGCGCGCCCGGACCGGGACGGCCGCCGTGCAGCAGGTGCTCGACGCCTTCGACCGCGGCGGGATCGTGCGCGGCTACCCGATGCGCGGCACCGTCTTCGTGGTCGCCGCGGACTCGCTCGCCTGGATCACGGAGCTGTGCGCCGCGGGGCCCCTGCGCGCCCAGGTCGCGCGGCGCCCCGCGCTCGGGCTCGACCAGGAGCAGGTGGACCGCGCCCGCGCGGTGCTCGAGGAGGTCGCGGGGCCGCGCTCCGACCCCCGCGCCGATCCCGAGGCCGGCCGCGGCGTGCCCCGCACGGAGCTCCTCGCGGCATGGGAGGCGGCGGGGCTGGAGCCGGCGAAGGGCCGCGGCTACCACCTGCTCTCCCACCTCGTCGCGCTCGGCGTCGCCGCCTACGGGCCCTGGCGGGACGGGGACACCGCCGTCGTCCTCGCGCGCCGCTGGCTGCCCGCGGGCAGCGACCTCGAGGGCGCCTTCGGCGGGGACCGGGTCGCCGCGGTCGCGGAGCTCGCCCGCCGGTACGTCACGAGCCGCGGCCCCGTGACCGAGCGGGACCTCGCCTGGTGGAGCAAGCTCACCCTCGGCGAGATCCGCGCGGCCTGGCCCGCGGCCACGCGCGATCTCGAGAGCGGCTTCGCGGACCGCGACGGCCGCCTCCACGCCCGCGCCGAGGACGCGCGCGGCGGGGACGGGGAGCGGCGCTGGTTCCGCCCCGGCCTCGTCGAGGAGTACGCCGAGCGGGAGAAGGAGGCGATGGCCGAGCTGCTGCTGCCCGGCTTCGACGAGCTCGTGCTCGGCTACCGGGACCGCGGATTCCTCGGGGACGAGTCGCGCGTGGAGGCGCTCGTGCCCGGCGGCAACGGGGTGTTCCGTCGGCCGGCGATCCGACGCGGCGAGATCGTGGGGACCTGGAAGCGGGCGGGCAGCGGCGCCCGGCGCCGGCTCGAGATCGAGGAGCTCACGCCGCTCACCGCCCCGCAGCTCACGCGCTTCACGCGGCTCCACGAGCGCTTCCCCGCCGTCGGCGGCTGAGGCCCACTCCGCGTCCAGGCCGCTCGTGGAGAATGTCCCCATGGAGCGACCGACCTACGGCTACAGCGCCGACGATGCCTCGCAGCCGCAGGACCAGCCCGTCTGCCCCCGTCACCCCGACCGGGTGAGCTACGTGCGGTGCAAGCGGTGCGACCGTCCCGCCTGCCCCGACTGCCAGCGGCCCACCTCCGTGGGCGTGCTGTGCGTGGACTGCGCCCGCGACGTGGAGCGCCAGCAGGCGCAGACCCGCCCGCGCAACGCCCTCGGCGGCCGGATGGGCCCGCAGACCCCGATCGTCACCTACACGATCATGGCGCTGTGCGTGCTCGCCTACGCCGGTCAGGCGCTCTCCGGAGGGCTCGTCGAGCAGTGGGCGATGTTCGCCCCGTTCCGCGCGATCGCCATGCCGTGGACCTTCCTCACGTCCGGCTTCCTGCACGGCGGGATCCTGCATCTCGCCCTGAACATGTGGGCGCTCTACGTGTGCGGGCAGTACCTCGAGCGCACCATGGGCCGCGCCCGCTTCACCGCGGTCTACCTCGTCTCGATCCTCGCGGGCCACACGGCCGTGCTGATGCTGACGGACCCGCTCTCGCAGTCCTGGTACAGCGGCACCGTGGGGGCGAGCGGCGGCGTGTTCGGCCTGTTCGCGGCCATGTTCGTGGTGAACCGCAAGCTCGGCGGGCAGGTCGCGCAGATCCTCGTGCTGATCGGCCTGAACCTCGCCGTCACCTTCCTCAACCCCGGGATCTCGTGGCAGGGGCACCTGGGCGGCCTCGTCATGGGCGGTGCGCTCACCGCGGCGATGTTCGCCCTGCGCCCCAAGCTCAGCCCCGTCGCGGACCGCGCCTCGATCGCGCGGCGCTCCGCCTTCGTGCACGCCGCCGTGATCGGTGCGGGTGTGCTCGTGTGCGTGCTGCTCGTCATCGTGCGCGTCGCGATGGTGAGCGCGCTCGCCTGAGCGCTGGCCCTCTCCCGGCCACCTGGGGAATCACAACGGTGTGATCATCCCCAGAGTGTGGACACGATTGTGGACAACTGCGCGAGGTCGGGGGATGACCGGCTGCGAGTGTGGACGAACCGGCCTCCATTGTGGACGGACGGTGGGGACGAACGGCCCCTGGGGTCGCCCTCACCGCGCCCGATCCGTTCCTCCACAGCGTCACCGGCGTGATCCGGAGCGCGCTCCACCGTGCCGGACCATCAAGCCCCACTTCAGGGTTTGTGCCTGGAAAGCGGTCGTGACCTGCTGGGACTGCGCGCGGCGCCCTGTCAAGCCGCGTCCTGTCGGGGTTGTGGACGGACGATGCACCACCTCGATCGCGACACGCCCGGCCGTCGTCGTCCCCACCCCTCGCACCTGCGGAACTACAGGTCTGTCATTCGTCCACCACTGTGGAGAAGATTGTGGACAACTGCTGCGGGTGTGGACGATCACCCCTCGACGACCCCTCCTCAGTGGACGGCGCCGCCGCTGCGGTCGAGATCCACCGTCGTGGACAGGGCGGTCTCGACCATCGCGACGAGCGCCCTCGCGGCCTGCGGCACGGGCACCGTGCGGGCCGCGGGGACGTGGACGAAGCCGCCCCGCACCCCGGTCCCCCCGAGCGCCTCGAGGACCCGGTAGAAGACGTCGTTGCACACGAAGGTGCCGGCGGTCTGCGAGACGGCGGCCGGGACGCCGGTCGCGGCCGCCGCGGCGACCATCGCCTTGATCGGCAGCGTCGAGAAGCGGCCGACGGGCCCGCCCGCGACGACCGGCTCGTCCACCGGCGCGGCCCCGGATTCGTCGGCGATGCGCGCGTCACGCACGTTGATCGCGACCCGCTCGGGGGTGATCGCCGCGCGACCGTCGGCGAGCCCGACGGCGATGACGAGCCGCGGCGCGAGCTCCTCGATCGCGGCGACGAGCAGATCCCCCGCACGGTCGAAGACCACCGGCAGCTCCCGCGCCTCGACCGCGACGCCGCGCCCGCGCAGCTGCGCGGCCGCCTCCTGCACGGCGTCCCAGGAGGGGTTGCTCGCGGCCCCGTCGAAGGGCGCGAAGCCCGTGAGGAGAACAGGGGACGCGGGGGATGCGGGGGAGGAGCTCATGACGGCACCGTAGCCGGGACCGGAATCCGCTCGCCGCCCGGGGCCGAGGTCCGTACCCTGGCGCGATGACGCAGCCCGACGCCCTCGCCCTCCTCCACCCGCCCTTCGCGCTGACGGTGCGCGCCGGCGACCTCACGCTGCGGGTGCTGCGCGATGCGGACCTCGAGGAGTACACGGCGCTGCTGCGTCGGCCGATCTTCGAGGACCCGCAGTCCGACCAGGTCTTCCCCTGGTACGCGGTGGACCCGGAGACCCGGGTGCGCGAGGCCGTGCGCTTCCAGTGGCGGCTGCGCGCCCAGCTGAGCGCCGAGAACTGGTCGCTGCCGCTCGGTGTGTGGGCCGGGGACGAGATGATCGGCTGCCAGGACCTCGCGGCGAGGGACTTCGCCGTGCGGCGCACCGTGGGCTCCGGCTCGTGGCTCACCCTCGACCAGCACGGCAGGGGCTACGGCAAGCTCATGCGGCAGGCGATGCTCGTGCTCGCCTTCGACCACCTGGGCGCGGTGCGCGCGGAGTCCTCCGCCGTGCTCGGCAACGACCGCTCCTTCGGCGTCTCCCGGGCGTGCGGCTACGTCGACAACGGCACCCAGGTGACGGCGGAGGGCGACCGCGCCCTCACCCAGCAGCGCTTCGTCGTCACGCCCGGGACCGTCGTGCGCCCCGCCGTCGAGGTGGAGGTCGAGGGGATCGGCCCGGAGCTGCGGGCGCTGCTCGGCGCCTGAGGGCGGGCCCGGGCGGCGCGATCGTTCCTCCCCATCGCCCCTCGGTCCACCGTCCGGGAATCGTGCTTCCCTCCTCTCCCCGCCAGGCGTGGGATGGGGGACATGACCACTCCTGTGCAGCCCGTGACCGAGGTCCTCGTGGACCTCGCCCACACCCTGGGGTCCCCCCTGCCCGACGTCGCCGCGGGGATGACCTCCGCCGGGGCGGCGCAGCTGCTCGGGGCCTCCGCGCAGGTCCGCGCCCGGCTCGACGCGCTCGACGTGCGCGCCCGCGTGATCCATGCGGACGCCCTGCGGCGTGAGCGGCTCGCGGAGTCCCGGGAATGGGCGGCGCGGGAGCAGGAAGGACCGGCGGATCTCGAGGCGGTCGCCGCCGGGGCGGAGCGGGCGGCCGTGCGCGACGCCTCGATGATCCTGCGCAGCTCCCCGGCGCAGGCCGCGCTCTCGCTCGCCGCGGCCCGCCGCCTGGTCGAGGACATGCCGCAGATGCTCCACGCCCTCGGCTCCGGCGCCGTCACCGCCCGCGTGGCCGGGGACGCCGCGACCGTGGCCCGGGTGCTGGAGCCCGAGCAGCGGCGCGACCTCGACGCGGCCCTCGCCGAGCGTGCGCCCTACCTCGACGGGGCCGGGCACCGCCGCTGGCGGCGCGAGATCTCCACGCTCGTGGAGCAGATCGAGCCGCTCGCCGCGGGCCGGCGGCACGCCCGCGCGCTCGACGAGCAGCACGTGCGCGTCACGCCGGGGGAGCACGGCATGGCGACCCTCT
The DNA here is from genome assembly GCF_054777615.1 of Brachybacterium horti. Classification (NCBI taxonomy): domain Bacteria; kingdom Bacillati; phylum Actinomycetota; class Actinomycetes; order Micrococcales; family Dermabacteraceae; genus Brachybacterium; species Brachybacterium horti. The sequence continues at coordinate 474,301 of NZ_BAAHAM010000004.1, read as the reverse complement.
CCGCCCGGCTGCCCGGCCTCGAGGCCGCCGCGATCCGCAAGCGCCTCTCCCTCGAGGCGGAGGGCCTGCGCGCTCAGGGCGACCGTCGCGGTCACGGCCGGATCATGGCGCAGTCCCTGGTCGCCACCCTGCTGGGCCGCGAGGACGCCATGGATCCCGTCGTGCTGGACGTCGGCGTGATCATCACCGAACGGGCGCTGCTCTCGCCGGACCACGGGGACGTCGCGCACATCGAGGGCTACGGGGCGGTCCCCGCCGATGCCCTCCGGGGACCCCTGCGGGAGGCGCTCGCCGAGGGAACCGAGCGCGGCGCCCTGCTCCGTCGGCTGTTCACCCATCCGGTCACGGGGGAGCTGGTGGCGGGCGAGTCCCGGGCGCGGCTGTTCCCGAGGTCGATGCGGCGGTTCCTCCACTGGCGGGACACGACCTGCCGGGCCCCGTTCTGCGACGCCCCCGTGCGGCAGTACGACCACATCCTGCCCGTCGCCGCCGGCGGCCCGACCACCCTCGCCAACGGGGAGGGGCTGTGCGCACGCTGCCAGCGGAAGGAGGAGGACGCGGTGTCGGTCGAGCGGGAGCCCGTCGAGCCCGGACTCGCGGATGTCGGCGCGGGGCACCACGTCACCTGGACGAGCGCGAGCCTCACCCGACGCACCACCACGCCCACGCGGTTCACGGCCCCCGTGCCGACCGAGGGTCTCGGCCAGAAGGCCGACGCCGGCACGCCCCCACAGCTCAGCCCGCCCCCTCCGCGAGGCGCAGGGCGATCTCTGCGGCCGAGTCCATCTCGCCGGCCTCCTGAACGCAGCGGGCGAACATCCAGTCCCGGGCCCGGTGCGGGTCCAGACCCGTGCGCCGCGCGAGATCCCTCACCAGTCCCGAGGGGTCCGTGAGCAGTCGCTGCTCGTGGTTGAGCAGGTACTGGAGCAGGTCGTAGTGCGGATCGCCCACGTAGGGCTTGGGGTCGATGAGCACCCAGTCGCCGTCCTCGCCCGTCCCACGGTGCTCGCGCCGCAGGATGTTGTGGGGGTGCAGATCGGTCGCGAGCAGCACGGGCTCGCCGTTCCACTGCCGGGGCAGCTCGCGGAAGAGGCGGAGCCCGTGGGCCACCAGGTCCGCGGGGAGCAGGCCTGGCATGCGGTCCAGGCGCTCCTGCGCCTCGTCCGCCCACCAGGCGCACATGTCCGCGAGGGGGCGGAACGGGCCGCCCGTCGGCGCAGGGACATGGAGCCGCGTGACGAGACCGGCGAACACCTCGTCCTGCGCGGCCGGATCGGGGAGCTCGGCGAGCGGTGTCCCCGGGCGCACCTCCTCCATGAGCAGCAGCGTCGTCGAGCCCCGCTGCTCGCTGCGCAGCACCGTCGCGGCGCCGTGCCCCTGCCAGGCGCTCATCCCGGCGGCCTCGTCCCGGGCCTCGTCATGGGACATGGTGACCTTGAGCGTGAGCCGACGGCCCTCGGCATCCTGCACCGGCGCCACCCACGAGGCGGAGCCGCCGGGGGCGTACGGGACCCCGGCGCTCAGCGACCACTCCTCGAGCACGGTGGGCACGAGGGTGGGCAGGGCCTCACGCCAGGCGGCGACCCCGCTGTGCGTGTTCTCGGCGAGCAGCGGCGGCAGCGGCCTGCCCAGCACGAGCAGCTCGGACGGGCTCATCGGCGTCCCTCCCCAGGTGGCCCCTGCCCCTCCACGGGCCGGGTGACGCGCTCCGGCATCGTGAACTCGGCGCTCGGGGTCTGCAGCTGGCCGCTGCGGATCAGGCCGCGGCAGCGGAGCGTCGGGGCGCCGTCGGTGCCTTCTCCCGGACCGGGCCCGTCCACCGTCCCGAGCCGCACGAGGATCGGCTCCGCCCAGGTGCCGTAGCCCGGATCTCCCCAGGTGCGCAGCGCGATCGTGCGCGCGCCGGGCTCGTACGGGTCCGCCGCGCCGCCCGCGGTCGCGAGCTCGAGGGCGCCCGCGGCGGGGTCGAAGGCCGCGTCGTCGAGCGCGAAGAGCCGCCCGCCCAGTCGCGCCACCCGGGTGCGGCCCCACAGCGAGTCGTAGGTCCCGGCCGCGAGATCGGCGACCTCGGCGGCGGTGAGGGACCCGACACCCTCCTGCTCGGCGTCCTCCTGCTCGGCGAGCGGGAGCGGGCGCGGCCGGCCGGAGCCGCCGCCGCCCTGCGCGCCGGGCGCCTCGGCGGCGTCGGCCTGCGGGGCGGGCCGGCCCGCGGCGAGGGCGAGCAGGCCCAGCAGCCCGGCAGCGATCTCCGAGGTGGGGGCGTCCACGGCGGTGCCGATCACGGAGACCGCGAGGCGCTCCGAGGGCACCGCCCAGGTGCGGGACAGGCCGGTGGGGAACCCGCCGGAATGGCCGACGGCCTCGAAGCCGTGCAGGCGTCCCTGCTGCAGGCCCAGCGCGTAGTGCCGCCCCTCGGCGACGGTCCACACGCGTCGCCGCATGGCGCGCCGGGCGTCCTCTCCCAGCAGCGCGTCGGTGGTGAGGGCGCGGCCCGCGACGGTCGCGATCGCGCCGGCCGTCGCCCAGAAGCCGGTCGCGGCGGCGAGCGCGCCGGTGGGGACCTGCTCGACGCTCCGCCGCGGGCCGTGGAGCAGCGAGGTGTGCCCGGGCGCGAAGCCGTGGGGCGTCTCAGGGCCGGGGGCGTCCGCGGGGAGGTCGGGGCCGATCCCCTCGACGCCGAGCGGGTCGATCACGAGGCGGGTGACGGCCGCGGCGAAGTCCTCCCCGGTCACGGCCTCGATGGCGAGCCCCACCAGCCCGTAGCCGATGTTCGAGTACTGCAGGTGCGTGCCGGCGGGTGCCGCGAGCGGCTCGGTGCGGGCGATGGCGAGCAGCTGCTCGCGGTCGGGGAAGGGGCGGCCGAGCCGCCACCAGCGGGCGTCGGCGCTGTCGCGGGACAGTCCCGCCGCATGGGAGAGCAGGTCACGGAGGGTCGCGGCGGCGACGGGGGAGCCGGTGAGCTCGGGGACGTGCGCGCCGAGCGTGTCGTCCAGGCGCAGCGCGCCCTCCTCAGCGAGCCGGAGCACGGCGAGCGTGGTCATCATCTTGGAGTGCGAGGCGATGCGCAGGCGGTGCGTGGGCAGCAGGTCGATGCCGGCCTCGGCGTCCGCCGGGCCCACGGCGACCTCGGCGACGAGCTCGCCGTCGTGCCAGATCGCCGCCTGGATGCCGGACTGCCGGTGCAGGTGGCGCACGGTCTCCAGCCAGCCGGGGAGGATCGCGGCGACGTCCCGCACGGCATCCCTGCCGAGGGACGGTGCGGGCGTGCCCTCGGGGACGGTGGAGGGGGACGGAGGGGTGGTCTCCGGCACGGCGGGCTCCTTCGGCGCAGCGGATATGACGGCGGGTGGGACGGCGGCGGGGACGGTGCATGCCGCCGTCGGGACTAGCATTCTTCCGTGAAACCGTTCGTGCTGATCTCCACCCGCCCCGAGGACGACGTCGCCGAGCGCGAGCACGAGTCCGTGCTCCGCTTCACCGGCCTCGACGAGCGGGACCTGCGCCGCGTGCGCCTGGAGAAGGAGGAGGCCCCCGTGCTCCGCGCGGACGAGGTCTCCGGTGTCATCCTCGCCGGCAGCCCCTTCACCGTCTCCGAGCCCGCCGAGACGAAGTCCGCGCTCGAGCTCGCGACCGAGCCGAAGCTGTTCTCCGTGCTCGACCAGGTCATGGAGCAGGACCTGCCGTTCCTCGGCGCCTGTTACGGCGTGGGCGCACTCGGCACCCACCAGGGCGCGCGGATCGACCGCACCTACGGCGAGGAGCTCTCCGCCGTGGACGTGACGCTCACCGAGGAGGGCCTCGCCGATCCGCTCGTGCGCGCCGCGGGGCTGCCGCCGGTGTTCACCGGGCTCGTCGGCCACAAGGAGGCCGTGCACACCCTGCCCGCGTCCGCGACCGTGCTGGCCACGGGAGAGGCGTGCCCCGTGCAGATGTTCCGCATCGGCACCCGCCAGTACGCGACCCAGTTCCATCCCGAGATGGACGTGCCGCTGCTGCTCGAGCGCGCGGCCCGCTACCAGGAGCACGGCTACTTCGACCCGGAGCAGATGGACGAGCTCTTCGGGGCCCTCGGCCAGCAGCACGCGGACGAGGCGCCGCTGCTGCTGCGCGGCTTCGCGGAGCACTTCGCCCGCTGAGACCATCCTGTCCGTGCCCACAGGGTCCCCGATCGAGGCCCTGACCTCGGGTAGCGTCGACCCGTGCCCCGGTTCACTCGCGAGCAGGTCCGGCGGCGTCGGCAGATCGCCGCGGCGATCGTGGCCGTCGTCGCCCTGGTCCTCGTCGGCGGATGCACCCGGCTGGTCGTCGGCGCGCTTCGCGGCGGTGACGAGGAGGCGGCGAGCGTCCCCGTCCCCTACACGGCCGACGACGCCGCCATGACCGTCCCCGCCACCGCGCAGGACGCCGCCGCCCTCGCGCAGCTCCCCGGCGACCTCGAGCTCGGCGAGGACGAGGTGCTCGGCGTGGACGTCTCCGCGCACCAGGGCGAGATCGACTGGCAGGCCGTCGCCGGGGACGGGATCGGCTTCGCGTACATCAAGGCCACCGAGGGCGCCGGATTCACCGACTCGCGCTTCGCGGAGAACTGGGCGGGCGCCCGCGCCGCCGGGGTGACGCCCGGCGCGTACCACTACTTCACCCTGTGCTCGCCTGGCGCGGACCAGGCACGGGACTTCCTCGCCGCCGCCCGGCCCGACGACGCCGCGCTCCCGCCGGCCCTGGACCTCGAGTTCGACGGCGCCTGCGAGGAGCGCCCCTCGGCGGAGGACGCCCAGCGCGAGATCGACGCCTTCACCGCGGCGGTCGAGAAGGCATGGGGCCGGAGGCTCGTCATCTACTCCTCGAGCGACTGGCGCCGCCACTACGGCCTGCCCGTCACCGACGCGCGCCCCGACTGGCTGTTCTCCGACTCCGGCCGCCCCGACCAGGAGGACTGGTCGCTGTGGCAGCTGCGGTTCGACGGGAAGGTCGCCGGCATCGACGGCCGCGTCGACATGGACGTGGCCCGGATCGAGTCGCTGCGCGAGCACGCCGAGATCGCCGACGGCGAGGGGGCGCTCACCCACGCCCCGGCCGCGGAGGGCTAGGCGCGGAGGGTCAGCCGCGCAGGTCCTGGCTGGTCCCGCGCTCGGCGCGCAGCTGCACCACGAGCGCGTCGAGCAGCGTCGTCCAGTGCTCGAGCAGCGCCTGCCGCTCCGCCGCGCCCAGCAGCCGCTCCTGGTGGACGGCGAGCACGGTGCCCTCGCCGGCCTCCTGCAGCGTCACCTGGAAGACGGTCTCGTGGTCGAGGGTGCGCGGCGTCCAGCGCACCCGCACCCGTCGACCCACGTGGCAGCCGACGATCCGCCCGTGCAGCGAACCGCCGCTGCGCAGCGGGGCCCCGACCATCTGCGGGACGGAGTCGACGCCCAGCCAGGCGGGGAGCCACTCGGAGAGCAGGCGCCGCCACACCTCGTCGACGTGCGCGGGGACGGTGCGGCGCACCCCGAGCTGCCAGCCGGCGTCGCGGGTGAGGCCGGGGGGCGTGGGCTCGAGCTCGGTCTCCATGGCTCCGACACTAGGGGCGCCCCCGGGGCGCGGCGAGGGGCGACGGGGAGGCGTCGACAGGTGTTCGAGCAGGTGTCGCCGAGGCTTCACCCCCGCGTCGTGATGGGAGCGCGCGCCGGTAGCGTGAGCGTATGAGCAGCTGGACCACGCGCCCCGAGGACCCTGCCGATCCCCGTGACGCCGCGGCGATCCGGGAGGTGCTCCTCGCCGCCTTCCCCACCGCGGAGGAGGCGGACCTCGTGGACGCGCTGCGGGCCGGCGACGCCGCCTGGATCCCCGAACTGTCTCTTGTCGCCGCCGGCGAGGACGGAGCCGTCCTCGCGCAGGCGCTGCTCACCCGCTGCACCGTGGGCGGGGAGCCGGCGCTCGCCCTCGCGCCCTGCGCCGTGGTGCCCGCGCACCAGCGGCAGGGCGCCGGGAGCGCCGCGATCCGAGCGGCGCTCGCCGCGGCGACCCGGCGGGCGGAGCAGGGCGGGGAGAACCTCGTCGTCGTGCTCGGGCACGCCGAGTACTACCCGCGCTTCGGCTTCACCCCTGCGGCCGATGCCGGGGTGCTCGCCCCGTTCGACGTCCCGCCCGAGGCGTTCATGTCCCTGGCCCTCGACCCGGCGCGTCCGGTGCCGCAGGGCCTCGTCGGCTACCCGGCAGCGTTCGGGATCTGAGGGGCCGCGCTCAGGGCTGCAGGCGCTCCCGCGTCCAGCCGCCCGCCCCGAGCGTGTAGGCGATCCGGTCGTGAAGGCGCCCGGAGCGGCCCTGCCAGAACTCGACGCGCTCCGCGGTGATCCGGTAGCCGCCCCAGAAGGGCGGGCGCGGCACGTCGGTCCCCTCGAAGCGCGCGGCGGCCTCTGCGAGCTGCGCCTCGAGCTCCGCGCGCGAAGCGATCGGTGCGGACTGGCGGGAGGCCCAGGCGCCGAGCTGGGAGGCGCGCGGGCGGCGCGCGAAGTAGGCGTCGGAGGCGTCGTCGTCGAGCTGCGCGACGGTGCCCTCGATCCGCACCTGCCGCTGCAGGGCGTACCAGGGCAGGAGCAGCGCCGCCCGCGGCACGGCGGCCAGCTCGCGGCCCTTCGCGGAGTCGCGGTTCGTGTACAGCGTCGCGGTGAGCGCTTCGCCGTCCTCGCCGAGGCCCTTCACGAGCACGGTCCGGGAGCGGGGCCGCGGGGAGCCGTCCGCGTCGAGCGCGACGGTGGAGAGCACGGCGGCCGTCGGGTCGGGGAGGTCGCCCTCCTGCTCGTGCCGGTCGAGCGCCTCCTGCATCCAGGTGCCGAGCAGGGCGGAGGGGCTCGGCGGGGCGTCGTCGGCGAGGGCTCCGGCGAGGTAGTCCGTGCGGGAGTCGGCGAGCGGGTCGGTCATGCCCGGATCCTAGGGCTTCGGATCGCGTGGCTCGTCGCTCCCGCCCGTCTCACGGTGCGGCCACGTCGACGGACTTCTCCTCGAACCGGGAGGCGATGATCCTGCGCACGGCCCGCTTGCTCACCGGGTTGCCGGTCACCGTGGTCATGGCGGCCCGCTTGGCGAGGTCGCGGCGGTTCTGCGGCACGAACATCGTGAGCCCCTCGGTGCGCCCCGCGAGCTGCTGCTTCTCGACGAAGGGCCGGAGCTGCTGCTCCCACTCGCGCAGCGCGCGCCCGGTGGTGCCCGGGTTGCGGGCGAGGACGGTGCCGAGGAGGTCCGCGCCCGCCAGGCCCAGGGATGCGCCCATGCCGGAGTAGAGAGTCAGACACCAGGCGGCGTCGCCGACGAGCACGACCCGGTCGGCGTGCCAGGAGGGCATGACGACCTGGTGGACGGAGTCGAAGAGCTTGTCCTCCGCGGCGTCGTACTGCTCGAGCAGGTGGCGGAGGACGGGGCCGAGCGGCTCGGGGCCGAAGGCCCTGCGCAGCGCCTCCGTCCTGTCCATGGCGAACTGCGCGTCGACGTCGTCCATGCGGTAGGAGAGCAGCGCGCCGGGTGCGTGGTCGGCGAAGGGGAACACCCATGCCGACCGGCCGGCCTCACCGATGACGAGCCCATCCCGTGCGGTGAAGCCCGGCGCGGGCTCCTGGATGATCGTCGAGCGGAGTCCGTCGGCCCCCACGAGCAGGTCGAAGCGCTCGGTGGTCTCGGCGGTGCTCCCGTCGACGGTGCTGCGCAGGGTCACGTCGACGCCGTCGGCGTGCTCGACGACGGCGACAGGGGTCGTCCCGTAGCGGATCTCGGCGACCTCGGACACCTGAGGGTGCAGGGCGGACTCGATGTCGCCGCGGAGGATCATCCGCGCGTCGCCCGGCAGATCGCTGTAGCCCATGCTCGGCCGGCGGCGGCTCCCGGAGCGGTTGACGTCGTCGGTGGTCCCGCCGGGGACGACCCGGTTCCCGATCGCGTCGAGCACCCCCCATGCGGTGGGCGGTGGTGCGCCCGGTCTCGAACATCGCCGTCACCTCCATTGACAGGCAGGACGCCGGGGTTGCCAGCGGACTGCTCGGCACGGCCCAGCGAGCCGGCACCGCGCTCGGCATCGGCCTGGTCGCCGCCATCCTCGCCTCGGCCACCCAGGGAGCCGCCTACCTCCACTCCGCGTCGGTCGCCGCCTTCCTCACCGCGGGCTTCGCGTTCGCCGCCCTGGTGGTCGCGTTCTTCTCCGACGCGACGGTCCAGCGACGGTGTCGCGGCGAGCTATCCGCTTTCCGACGCCGCTGAGGCATTCCGCGCCAAGCTCTCCGGCGAGGTGCATGGCCGCGTGGCGCTCCTCGTCAGCAGACACGCGGAGGGCGTGACCCGGCCGTTCGCCGAGCCACGCCCTCCTTACGCCTTGCCGGCTGGCGCGGTCAGAACCCGCCGCCGGCGCGGATGGCGCGGTCCTGTCCTGCCTGCCAGGTGGCGAGGCGGGACTCGTAGTCGGTGGTGGCGGTGTTCAGGGGCTGGCTGCCGAAGAACTGGCGCAGTGGGGGCTCGTCGAGGTCGACGAGCTCGAGCATGGCCTTCGCGGAGGAGTCGGGGTCCCCACCGCCCTTGAGACCTTCCCGGAAGTCGTCGCCGCCGAGAGCGGCGCGCAGGGGGTCGTAGGCGGGGTGCGGGTCGGCAAAGTGAGCCGTCGCGCCGAAACCCGTGGCGAACGAGTCCGGCTCGATCAGCGTCACCGAGATGCCGAACGGAGCGACCTCTCCGGCGAGCGCCTGGCTGATGCCTTCGAGCGCCCACTTCGAGGCGTTGTATCCGCCGACGTTGGGGTAGGCCGTGATGCCGCCGATCGACGAGACCTGCAGGATGTGCCCCGAGCCCTGTTCACGCAGGTAGGGGAGGACGGCCTGCGTCACCCAGACGGCGCCGAACAGGTTCGTCTCCATCGCGCCGCGCAGATCCGCCTCGCTGAGCTCCTCGACGGTGCCGAAGAGGCCGTAGCCGGCGTTGTTCACGATGACGTCGAGGTGCCCGAAGTGGGCGTGGGCCGCGGCGACGGTGTCGAACACCGCGGCTCGGTCGGTGACATCGAGCGGAAGGGCGAGGACCCGGTCACCGTGCTCGGCGACGAGGTCCTCCAGCCGGGAGGTGTCCCGCGCCGTGGCGACGACGCTGTCCCCCCGCCCGAGGGCCGCCTCGGTCCACTGTCGGCCGAATCCTCGCGAGGCTCCGGTCACGAACCAGATCTTGCTCATGCTGTGCTTCTCCTAGGTGTAGGTCAGATGTCGAGGGGAGCCGCGTAGCTCCGGAACTCGCCGCGGTCGGTGTGGAGGCTCCAGATGCGATCCGCGAGGACCTCGGGGTCGTGGGAGGGCTCGCCGCCGCCGATGCCTCGGGGGATGATCAGCTGGGCGACGTGGATGTCCTCCGGGGCGAGCGCATCATGGAGCAGCTGCCCGTAGGCGCTCTCGCCCGCGAAGGCCACCGAGGTTCCGGTCACCTTCGCTCCCGGTCGCACGGCCGACGACCCGTTGATGAGGATGATCGTGCCGCGGCCGAGGGACCGCATGCCGGGGATGACCTGGTGGGCGGCGACGGCAGGTCCGTAGATCGAGAACTCGACCGGACCCACGAGATCGTCGGCGACGGTCTCCAGCACGGGTCGCATGAACTCCTTCGCCGGCAGCGGGCTCCACTGCAGCACCTCGATGCGGCCCAGCTGCTCGTCGGCGGCGACCAGCGCGGCCCGGAGCGACGACTGGTCCCTCACGTTGGCGACGTAGCCCTTCGCGGTGATGCCCTCCGCCTCGAGCGTGCGGGCGAGCTCATCGAGGCGGTCCTGGTTGCGGGAGATGAGGGCCACGGCGAATCCTTCGCGCCCGAAGCGGCGTGCGACGGCGAGGCCGAGACCAGCTCCCGCACCGACGATAGCGATCGTGGTCATGATGATTCCTTTCAGTGAATGGTTCAGGCAGCGGGCTGGGCGCCGTTGGCGACGAGGGTCTGTCCGGTCACCCAGACCGCGGCGATCCTCACGTCGTCAGGCACGGCGGGTGATGCCGACGGTGGCCGCGGTCGCGACCACGGGTCCAGTGACGGGTGCATCACCGAGGGCGGTGTCGATCTCGGCGAGGACGTCGGCGTCGAGGCGGATGCCGGAGGCCGCGGCGTTGCCGTGCACCTGCTCCGGACGGGAGGCACCGATGATCGCGGAGGCGACCTCGGTGCGGCGCAGCACCCACGCGAGCGCGAGCTGCGGAAGAGTGATCCCGAGACCGTCTGCGATGGGGACGAGGCGCTGCACGGCCTCGAGCGCCGCCTCGCTCCAGTTCACATCCTTGGTCACGCTCGTTGCCTCGTTCGCGAACCTGCTGCCCGCAGGGGCAGGCTGTCCCGGCTTGTACTTGCCGGTCAGGATGCCCTGCGCCAACGGCGACCACACGACCTGCGAGATCCCGTGCGCCGCGGTGAGCGGAAAGACCGCCCCCTGGGGCGCCTGCCACAGCATCGAGTACTGCGGCTGGGAGGAGACGAAGAACCCGTCACCGACGATGCTGATCGCGGTCTCGATCTGCTCGGGCGTCCACTCACTGAAGCCCAGGTAGCGGGCCTTGCCCTGCTCCACGACCCTCGCGAACGCCTCCAGCGTCTCCTCAATCGGCACCGCCGAATCGAAACGATGCGCCTGATACAGATCGACGTGGTCAGTCTGCAGTCGGGTGAGGGACGCGTCGATCTGCTTGCCGATCTGCGCCGCAGAGAGCCCGGAGTCGGTCTCCGACATCGGACCCCAGACCTTCGTCGCGAGCACGTAGGAGTCGCGCGGCCTGGTGGAGAGGATCTGTCCCCAGGCGGTCTCGGCAGCGCCCTGGCCGTAGATGTTCGCGGTGTCGAAGAAGGTGATCCCCGCGTCGAAGGCGGCGTCGGTGACGGCACGGGTCTTCTCCAGCGCATCGCCCTCGGCGATCGTCAGCCACGACCCAAGCCCGATCTCCGACACCTCCAGGTCGGATGTTCCCAGTCGGCGGTATTGCATGTGCTCTCCTAAATCCGTCATTGCTCCATCAACGGTAGGAACCGTCGAGGCGTCGAGGCAGTCACGCTCAGGGACCCCCTAATCGGGCAGCGCCTGCCTACGATTGGAGTCATGACCGACGAGCTAGAGCTGCGCAGCCGCATCCGCGACTTCGTCCTCACGCGCCGCGAACGACTCACCCCGGGCGATGTAGGCATTCGTGAGGGCAACTCGCGTCGTCGGGTCAAGGGGTTGCGGCGCGAGGAGGTCGCCATGCTCGCCGGGGTCAGCGTGGAGTACTACACCCGCTTCGAGCGGGGGGACGCTACAGGGGCATCGGACTCGGTGATCGACGCGATCTCCAGGGTGCTGCGATTGTCCGACATCGAGCGGGAGCATTTGCGGCGTCTCTACGCGACGCTCGCCGCGGGAGACAAGGCGCCGAACGTACGGACGGTTCATCGAGTCCGCGACGGGGTGCAGCGGCTGCTGGATTCGATGGAGGGCGTGATCGGACTCGCCGTGAACCGCGTCGGTGACGTGGTCGCCAGTAACACTCTCGGGCGGGCGTTCTACCTCCGCCTGTATGAAGACGGACGTGAGCCGATCAACCACACCTGGTTCCAGTTCATGCGCCAGGAGCACTCCCGCGCGTTCTGGGTCGACTGGGACGAGATCGCTGACAACGGGGTGCAGATCCTCCGCGCCGAAGTCGGCGCAGCGAAAGACGACCCCGCCCTGAACGCGCTGGTCGCGGAGCTGCTCGAAGTGCCGGAGTTTCGCACCCGGTGGGAGTCGCAGGACGTGCGCCGCCACACCAGCGGCGTCAAGCGAGTCAACCATCCCGTCGTGGGTCGCATGGATCTGAGCTACGAGAACCTGTATCTCGCCGCCGACCCCGATGTCGCACTGCTGACGTTCAGCGCTGAACCGGGCACACCGTCCGGCGACGCCCTGCGGCTGCTCGGCATCTGGGCACGCGACGAGGAACGCCGTGCCGCGACGGGGCATCCAGACCTTCTCACCTGACGTCGTTCTCGACGCTGGTCTTGGGGTCGATGGCGACGTTGTCGCGCAATAGCCCGGTCGGTTCCCAGGCTGCTTGGGACTGCCGCACGAATAGGTGTCAGGCCGCGAGGCTCACGGCGGGGTTCATGATGGTCTCGTATTCGATGGGGGTCAATCGACCCAGACGGGCCTGTCGACGGCGGCGGTGATACTTGCGTTCGATCCAGGTAACGATCGCGATCCGGAGCTCTTCTCGAGTCCGCCACCGCTTACGATCCAGGACGTTCTTCTGCAGCAGCGAGAAGAAAGACTCCATCGCGGCGTTGTCCCCAGCTGCACCGACTTTCCCCATCGACCCGATGAGGTGATGACGGTTCAACGTCTGCACGAATTTGCGTGACCGGAACTGGGATCCTCGGTCCGAATGCACGATGCAACCAGCGACGTCACCGCGGCGGGAAGCGGCGTTGTCCAGGGCGTTCACCGCCAGTCGTGCCTTCATACGGTCGCTGATCGAGTAGCCGACAATGCGGCCGGAGAACACGTCCTTTATCGCACAGAGGTAGAGCTTGCCCTCACCGGTCCAGTACTCGGTGATATCGGTCAGCCACAGCTCGTTCACGTCATCAGCAGTAAAGTCGCGCTTGACAAGGTCGTCGTGGACCGGTGGGCCTGGTCGCTTCCCGTTCTTTGGCCCGCTTCTTCCCGAACACGGACCACCACAGGTTGTCCCGGCAGATGCTCCATGCCGTCCGCTCGCACATCACTTCGCCGGCCAGGAACCAGTAGCCATACTCGGGGTCATCGACGTGGGCGTCCAGTAACGCGTTGGCGCGGTAGGCCTCAGTCAGCTCAGCCTGGGTGACCTGCTGGTGGCGCCAGCGGTAGTAGGGCTGGCGGGAGAGCTTCAGGACCCGCAGGGACACCGCGACGGGGATGCCGTCAGCGGCGAGCTCGCTCACGAGCGGGTAGAACCTTTTCCCGGCAGGTTCGCCTGGGGCAGGTAGGCCGCGGCACGGCGGAGGACCTCGTTCTCCTGCTGGAGCAGCCGGATCTGCTTGCGGGCCTCGCGCAGCTCGGTCGATTCCTCCCGGGTCCCGCCGGGGCGGTTGCCGTCGTCGATGTCGGCTTGGCGGATCCATTTGTGGAGCGTCATCTCATGGACTTCGAAGTCCTTCGCGATCTGCGCGATGGTGATGCCGTCCTCACGGGACCGGGCCACTCGCACGACGTCTTCGCGGAACTCCTGGGGGTAGGCAGCGGGCAGAGTGCACATCCTTCCAGCCTCCCCGGGCAAGCCAGATCAGATGTCACCTATCCGTGCGGCAGCCCCGCAGGTGTACAAAATCTTCACCGCCCATGTACACGCGTTGGCCGGAGCACCGGCGTTTGCCCTAGTCAGCGAGTTTCGTGGAACACCCCCCGCATGTCATGAACGGCCACGGGACGTCACGATCCGGAAACAAGGTGCCGCAGGAGGCCGCAGCGGTCTCCCGCGCCGCGCTCCGGTGCTAGCGTTCCCCACCACCGATGGCGTGGGACCCACGTCACACGGCCATCTGCCCCGCGTGCGTCATCCCCGCGCCACGGTCCCCTGGAGGAAACCCCATGTTCGATGCCCTCACGCCCCGCCGCCGTTCGATGCTGATCGCGATGGGAGGCGTGCCGCTGCTGCTCGCCGCCTGCGCGAAGACCACGGAGTCCGGCGGCAGCGACGGGGGAGGGGCCGGCGGCTCCGCGCTCACCGTGGGCACCACCGACAAGGTCACCGCCCTCGACCCGGCCGCCGCGTACGACAACGGCTCCTCCGTCGTCTGGACCCAGGTCTACGGCTACCTGCTCAACACGAAGATCGGCTCGACGGACGGCAAGCCCGAGCCGGACCTCGCCGAGTCCGCCGAGTTCACCTCGGACACCGTCTACACCGTGAAGCTCAAGTCCGGCCTCACCTTCGCGAGCGGCAACGAGCTCACGAGCGAGGACGTCAAGCACACCTTCGACCGGCAGATCGCGATCGCCGACCCGAACGGCCCCTCGAGCCTGCTCGCGAACCTCGACTCGGTGAACGTGGTCGACGAGCTCACCGTCGAGTTCCACCTCAAGGAGCCCGACGACCAGACCTTCCCGTACATCCTCTCCAGCCCCGCCGGCCCGATCGTCGACTCCGAGGTCTTCCCCGCGGACGCGGTGCTCTCCGACGACGAGATCGTCGCCGCGAAGGCGTTCTGCGGCCCGTACCAGCTGACCTCGTGGAAGCTCAACGAGCTCGCCTCCTTCCAGGCCTTCGACGGCTACCAGGGCCTGTACGGCACGCCCAAGACCTCCGACGTCGCGATCTCCTACTACGCGGACCAGAACAACATGAAGCTCGACGTGCAGCAGGGCAACGTCGACGCCGTCTTCCGCTCGCTCTCCGCGACGGACGTCGAGGACCTCAAGAAGGACGACGCGGTCGCCGTGCACGACGGCCCCGGCGGCGAGATCCGCTACATCGTCTTCAACTTCGACACCCAGCCCTACGGCGCGAAGACGGAGCAGGCCGACGAGAAGAAGGCGCTCGCCGTGCGGCAGGCGGCGGCGGACCTCATCGACCGCCAGGCGATCGCGACCTCCGTCTACAAGGACACCTACACCCCGCTGTACTCGTACATCCCGGAGGGCCTGCCGGGCGCCGGCACCCAGTTCCAGGACCTCTACGGCGACGGCTCCGGCGGGCCGGACGCCGCGAAGGCGAAGAAGCGCCTCGAGGACGCGGGCGTCGAGATCCCCGTGCAGCTGTCCCTGCAGTACAACCCCGACCACTACGGCTCCTCCTCGGGCGACGAGTACGCCGCGGTGAAGTCGCAGCTCGAGGCCGACGGCCTGTTCGCCGTGGACCTGCAGTCCACCGAGTGGGTGCAGTACTCCAAGGACCGCACCGCGGACGTCTACCCCGCGTACCAGCTGGGCTGGTTCCCGGACTACTCCGACGCCGACAACTACCTTTCCCCGTTCTTCAGCAAGGACAACTTCCTGGTCAACCACTACGACAACGCGGAGGTGCAGGACCTCATCGCGAAGCAGCGCGGCATCGCCGACGCCGCCGAGCGGGAGAAGACCTTCGTCGAGATCCAGGACAAGGTCGCCGCGGACGTCTCGACCCTGCCGCTGCTGCAGGGCTCGCAGATCGCGGTGTCCACGAAGGACCTCCAGGGCGTCACCCTCGACTCCTCCTTCAAGTTCCGCCTCGTCCCGCTGTCGAAGTGACCGCGGCCGCCGAGACGCAGCCCGGGCCCGCCGCCTCCGCCCCCTCCCGCTCCTCCCGACGGAGCGGCGGGGGGCTGGGGCGGTACGTGCTGACCCGGTTCCTGCTCATCATCCCGACCGTGCTCATCCTCATGACGGTCGTCTTCTTCCTCATGCGGATCACCGGCGACCCGATCACGGCGGCCCTGGGCGGCCGCCTCACCCCGGCCGAGCTCGCCGCCCGCCGCGCCGAGGCCGGCTACGACCGGCCGCTGATCATCCAGTACCTCGACTACCTCGGCGGGGTGCTGCGCGGTGACTTCGGCACCAGCTACACCGACGGCCGGCCGGTCTCCGCGATCCTGCTGCAGTACGGCGGGGCGACGGCGGAGCTCGTGCTCTACGCGATCGTCGTCGCGCTCGTGGTGGGCGTGCCGCTGGGCATGATCGCCGCACGGAACCGTGACCGCTGGGGCGACCTCGCCCTGCGGGTCCTCGCGATCCTCGGCTACGCGACCCCGGTGTTCTTCGTGGGCCTGCTGCTCAAGCTCGTGTTCTCCGTGGGCCTCGGCTGGTTCCCCGTCGCGGGCCGCCTCTCCACGGGCGGCGAGCGCACCATGGGCGCGATCCTCAACCCCAGCCCCTTCTACCTGCTCGACGCGATCCGGCTGGGGGACCCGGCGCTGATCGGCGACGTGCTGCGCCATGCCGCGCTGCCCGCCGTGGCCCTCGGGCTGCTCACCGGCGGGATCTTCCTGCGCCTGGTGCGCACGAACATGATCGGCACGCTCGAGATGCCGTACGTGGACTCCGCCCGCTCCCGCGGCGTCGCCGAGTCCCGCCTGACCACCCGGCACGCCCTGCGCCCGGCCCTCATCCCCATCATCACCGTGATGGGCATGCAGGTCGCGATGATGCTGGGCGGCGCCGTGCTCACCGAGACCACCTTCGAATGGCGTGGACTCGGCTACCAGCTCGCCGAGTACATGGCGGCCCGCGACTACGTGGCCGTGCAGGGCATCGTCATGATGCTCGCCGTCATCGTCGCCGTCTCCAACTTCCTGGTCGACGTGATCGCCGCGCTCATCGATCCCCGCGTGAGGTACTGACATGACGATCCCGAACCCGGCCCCTCCCGGCGCCGACGGCGGCCTCCAGGGCGACGAGGCCGTCGCCGTGCAGGCCGGCGCGGTCGCCGCGACCGCCCACGCCCCCTGGTACCTGCGCCTGCCGATCGTCTCCCACCTGCGCCGCAGCGTCGGCCTGCAGCGGGGGATGCTGATCGCGGGCCTCGTGCTCGTCGCGGGGCTCCTGCTCACGGCGCTGCTCGCCCCGCTGATCGCGCCCTATCCCTTCGCGGCGACGTCGGCGGGCGGCACCGCCTTCGGCACGCAGCAGCCGCCGTCGGCCGCGCACCCGCTCGGCACCACCGTCGCGGGCTACGACGTGCTCTCGCGCGTCGTCTTCGGCACTCGCACCGCGGTCGCCGTCATGGCCTGCGCGGTCGTCGCCTCCCTGTTCCTCGGCGTGCTGCTGGGGCTGATCTCCGGCTACGTGGGCGGCTGGCTCGACCGGATCCTCGTCATGCTCGCCGACGCGATCTACGCCTTCCCCTCCCTGCTGCTCGCGATCGTCATGTCCATCGTCATCTCCGGCGGGCAGTCGAGCGCCTGGGGCGGCATCCTCGCCGCGGCGCTCTCGATCACCGTGGTGTTCGTGCCGCAGTACTTCCGCGTGATCCGCGCGGAAGTGGTGCGGCTGAAGGCGGAGCCCTTCGTCGAGGCCGCGAAGGTGATCGGCACCCCGCACCGGCGGGTCATGGGCACGCACCTGCTGCGCAACGCCACCCGCACGCTGCCGCTGATCTTCACCCTCAACAGCTCCGAGGCGATCCTCACCCTCGCCGCGCTCGGCTTCCTCGGCTTCGGCATCGAGCCGACGAGCGCCGCCGAATGGGGCTACGACCTCAACCGGGCGATGGCGGACGCCACCTCCGGCATCTGGTGGACCGGCCTGTTCCCGGGCCTTGCGATCGTCGCCGCCGTGCTCGGCGTGACCCTCGTGGGCGAGTCCGTCAACGACCTCGACGACCCGCGCCTGCGCTCCCGCCGGCGACGGAAGGGAGCCCGACGATGACCGCCGCCACGCCTCGCGCCGAGGACCGCGCACGGGTCGAGCCGCGGCTCGCGATCCGCGACCTCGACGTGCACTTCGCGACCGACGCCGGGGACGTGCACGCCGTGGACGGCGTGAGCCTCGAGGTCGCCTCCGGGGAGATCCTCGCCGTGGTCGGCGAGTCCGGCTCCGGCAAGTCCGTCACCGCCCGCTCGATCCTCGGCCTGCTCCCCGAGACGGCCGACGCGACCGGGGCCGTGCTCGTCTCCGGGACCGACGTCGTGGGCCTGCGCGGCGCCCGGCTGCGGGCACTGCGCGGCGAGGACGTCTCCATGGTGTTCCAGGAGCCCTCGAGCGCCATGAACCCCGTCTACCCGATCTGGTGGCAGATCGGCGAGGGGCTCCGCGCGCACCGCCCCAAGCTCACCCGCCGGCAGATCCGCGCCGAGGCCGTCGAGGCGCTCGCCTCCGTGGGCGTCCCCGACCCGGAGGAGCGGATCGACCGCTACCCGCACGAGTTCTCCGGTGGTCAGAAGCAGCGCATCATGATCGCGATGGCGCTCGCCCTCGGGGCGGAGCTCATCGTCGCCGACGAGCCCACCACCGCCCTCGACGTCACCGTGCAGGCGGAGATCCTGGGCCTGCTGCGCGACGTGCGGGAACGCTTCGGCACCTCGATCATCCTCATCACCCACAACATGGGCGTCGTCGCGGACCTCTCCGACTCGGTCGCCGTCATGCGGCACGGGAAGGTGATCGAGCGGGCCGCCACCCGCGAGCTGTTCGCGAGCCCTCAGCAGGACTACACGAAGCAGCTACTCGCCGCTGTCCCGCACCTGGGCCGGAACAGCGCCTGGAGCGCCCTGGACCCCGAGCGGCAGCAGGCGATCGAGCAGGCGGAGCCCGTCGTCACCGCCAAGGACCTCGTCATCGAGTACCCGGGGCGGCTGGGCCGGCCCGCGTTCCGCGCCGTGCACGGCGTGGACCTGCAGATCCGCGCCGGCGAGGTGTACGGCCTGGTGGGGGAGTCCGGCTCCGGCAAGACGACCATCGGCCGCGCGATCGCCGGGCTCGAGCGCACGAGCGGCGGCAGCCTGCAGGTGCTCGGCCACGAGATGAACGGGATCCGCGAGAAGGCGTTCCGGCCCGTGCGCCGGCGCATCGGCTTCGTGTTCCAGGACCCCGCCACCTCGTTCAACCCGCACCTCACGATCGCCGAGTGCATCGCCGAGCCGCTCGTCGTGCACGAGAAGGGCCTCGGCGCCGCGCAGCGCGAGGCGAAGGTGCAGGAGCTGCTGGACGCTGTCGAGCTGCCCGGCGCCTACGCCCGCCGCTACCCGCACGAGCTCTCCGGCGGGCAGCGCCAGCGCGTGTCCCTCGCCCGCGCCCTCGTGCTCGGCCCCGAGCTGCTCGTGGCCGACGAGCCGACGAGCGCGCTGGACGTGTCCGTGCAGGCCACGGTGCTCGAGCTGTTCCGCGAGCTGCAGGAGCGCCTGGGCTTCGCGGCCCTGTTCATCTCCCACGACCTCGCAGTCGTCGACTCCCTCGCCCACCGCATCGGCGTGCTCCTGCGCGGCGAGCTCGTGGAGCAGGGGCACGGCCCGGACGTTCTCCACGACCCGCAGCACCCCTACACGCGCCGCCTCATCGCCTCCCTGCCCGTGCCGGACCCGGTCGAGCAGGCCCAGCGGCGGGCGCGCTTCGCGGAGGAGTTCGGGGGCGCGGCGCGGTGAGACGGCGGGAGAGGCGCATCCCGCGCTGGAAGAGCGCCGAGGCGCTGCACCTCGTCGACGTGGACGAGCGTCACCGGGAGCATCCGGAGACCTTCGGGATCCTGCCGCTCGAGCAGCGCCGTGGCGCTGCTGTCGGGGACGCGGTGAAGCTCATCTGGGAGGAGCCGCTCTCCGACCGCGGCGAACGACTGTGGGTGCAGGTGACGGCGAAGGACGGGGATCGCCTCACCGGCTACATCGACAACGATCCGGTGGACCTGGCGGGGCTCCTCAGCGCTGATCAGGTGGTCGAGTTCGGTCCCGAGCACATCGCCCAGATCTGGGACGGGTGAGCCTCCGATTAGTCGTTCTCGACGTGGATCTCCCTGGAGGAAAGTGCGGAAAGCAGCGTTCAGGCGGAGCAAGAGACGCGGGTTGTCTGCATGCCTTGAGCACCTGCCGGTGAGCGTGGCCGCCGACGAGGCGGAGGATCCTCGTCAGTCAGGTAGACCGTTCGGCGAGTAGCGGTCGTAGTTACCGCTGAACCAGCCGCCTGCCCTCTCCGCGAGGAGCGGAGGCATCCAGTTGATGTCGAGCGGCTCGCACCAGGCGATCACGTCGGAGAGGCTCAATCCGAGCTGTGTCGACGCACGATCAAGCTCCGGGGACCACTCCTCCGGTGCACTGGCGGGCGAGTAGATGTCGATGGCGAACGACTCTCTCGGCTCCGGGGCCGGCCTTCTGAGAAGGCGTTCGACGAACGTCCTCTCCGTCCGTGTGGTCGACCAGTCAGTCACCAGGACGTCGTGGCCCGCGGTGATCCCTGCGGTCGCCCGCCCCGCGAAGGCACGGCAGCCCGCATCGATGGCCCGTTGCGACGGTGGCCACGGCCCATCAGGCACCTCCGCGGTGTACGCGGAGAGCCGCTGATCGAGCAGCTCGAAATACTTCTTCGACCTCATCATCCGAGGATAGGCCCACCGTCATTCTGGGCGTTCGGCGCCCCACGCCGAGCGCGTTGTCACGTGGGATGATGCGCGGAGAACCTCGGAGGTCGAGTCGGCGGACTTGCTGCGCATCCGACGACTTCCGGGCCGGCGGGACGCGAAAGGGGGACCGATGTCCTGGAGGGCATTCTCCGAGACTGATCCGTCGGACATCCCCCATGCTCGACTTGAGCCGTTCAAGCATCGCGTCGCCCGATTCTCGGACGCGCACGGGGCAGACAGCTTCCTCTACGTGGACGCGTCGATAGCCAGGATGCAGATCGGCGGGCACCTGTGGTGGCGCCGGTGGTCGGAGCCGCACGTCGTGGTCTTCCTCTACGTCCGGTTCTCGGATGGGAGGCTCGAGGATCTGGCGCTCGAGGGAGCATTGCTCGACGCAGAGATCGACGCCTGGGAGCGCGGTGAGTACGTCGACGAGAAGACCGGCTCGGTCCACGCGCTGACATGGCTCGACAATGCGAAATCCGTCCGGGCGTGGGAGGCCTTCGAAGGGCCGAACGACGCACGACGAGCCTTCCTCAGTGGAAGCAGCGGTCAGGGCGCAGCGCGGTGACGGATACGCGAGAAGCCCTGATCCAGGCCGGATCCCATTGGTGGCCCGAGTTCCGATGGGCCGATGCCGAGCTGCGCCGGGGAGCGTTCCACCTCGTCCTGACCGCGCCGGACAGTCCGACTCTTCGCGCCGCCCTCGGGCGGGACGGTCGCGACCGGAGCTATCGCGAGGCCGACTCGCTGGCGGCTCTGGAAGGCGTGCTATCCGAGGTGGCCACACCACGGGTTCTCGCAGAGCCCAGGCGGGTCGAGTCGGCCGACCTGTGGGTGACGACCCTGTCGACCGTCCCGGGGAGGACGGCCGACGACCTGACCTCCTGCTCGGGCCAGCGCCTCGCACAGTACGGAGAGCTGCTCCGCGCGCTCCGCCGGTCGACGCCCGGCCGTCGCGGATCCCTCGCGCCCGTGCGTGCCTGGTGCGGAGGAGACCGGTGGCCGAGCATCGTGAGCCGCGAGCTGGCGCCCCTGCTGGGACCGATTGCGGCCGACGTCGCCGAGGTGCAGGTCCAGCGGGTGCTGGACGTCGAAGGCGACGTGGCGCCGATGCTCTGCCACGGTGACTTCGGGCCCCACAACATCCTCTGGGCAGGAGACGCAGCCGCCTCCGTCATCGACTGGGACCACGCCTGCATCGGAGATCCGGCGATCGACCTCGCGCCGCTGATCAGCTTCCACGATGCCTCGGCCCTCTGCGCGCTCGCCTCTGCGGAGGAGGTCCGACGGGCGAAGATCCATCGCGCGACCCTCCCACTGCAGGTCGCCGCCGCCGCTCAGCTGGCGGGGCTCGAGCAGCTCCGCGACCATGCGCTGGCGAACTTCGAGCGCCGGATCGCGGAGCAGACGCTGTTCGATCCCGACGGCGATCACGAACCCGAGACCGACGTCGGCCCCGCCGCACGACCCGGTTGACCAGGGATAATCCGATCGCGGGACGGAGCCGGCCGACGTACCGTCCGGGCATGCAGATCTCGATAGCGCCGCTCCGCATCGAGGACGCCCGGGCCGTCGTCGACGCGGAGGACGAGCACACGATCCACTGGCTCAGCGGAGGTGAGAGCACCGTGGAGGGCACCGCGGCCTACATCGCGCAGCTCGTGCACGATGCGGAGAACGGCAAGGCCAAGCGAGCCTTCGGGATCTGGCTCGACGGCCGCTGCGTGGGAACGGTCGACTACGACCCCGATGTGACGGATGGTCTTGAGCCCGGGGACGTCAACGTCGCGTACGGCGTCGCGCCCGAGGCGCGCGGCCGAGGCGTGGCGGTGCGCGCGGTCGATCTCGTCTGCGACCAGATCCTCGAGAGGGGTGTCGGCCGACGGGCCGTGATCCGGGCGGACGCGCAGAACCACGCCTCCACCCGGGTCGCCGAGAAGGCCGGCTTCACCTTTCTCCGCGACATCCGCATCGCGTCGGTGGCAGGCGAGGGTGGGGAGCCGGAGATCCTGCGCGTGTACGGGAGAGAGCTCGCATGACCTCAGCGCCGGCGACTATTCGACGGGCCCGGCATCGGGGCTGTTTCCGTAGCCTGACCCGATGTACGGTGACCAGCGGAGGACCCAGATCATCCTCGCCCGGCACGGCGAGGCCGCCTATCCGAGTCCTGCGACGGAGGAGACCCGTGGAGGGGTCCTCACCGAGCTCGGGCAGGAGCAGGCGCGCGCACTGGCGGCGCGGATCCGGGACGAGCGCGTCACGGCCGTCGTCAGCTCGGAGCTCTCCCGCGCACGGGAGGCGGCGAGGATCGTCGCGCACGAGCTCGGGCTCGAGCCGGTGACGCGCCCCGGACTGCACGAGTACGAGCAGGGGGACGAGCCCTTCGACGTCCTCTCCGTCGGCCGGACCCTGCTCGGCTGGCTGGCCGGTGATCTCGACGCGAGGATCCTCGGCGGCGAGAGCGGCTGCGAGATCGTGCAGCGGACCATGCCCGTCCTCGAGGGTCTCGCCCGATCGCACGCTGGGGAGACCGTGCTCGTCGTCATCCACGGCGGCGCGATCATCGCGACCCTGGGCGGCGTGGCCCCTGGCCGCACAGGGCTGCCGAGCGACGGCGACCCGTACCGGCTCGAGAGCGATCTCGTCGGCGGATCGTCGTTCTGCCTCGAGCACGCGGAGGGATCCTGGCGGATGCTCCCGCCCGGCGCGCCGACGGCTTGATCGCTGCACCGGCGCCCTAGCATCGGCCCTTCGGGGCGAGCGGAGGGGCGCGGATGACGACGGAGACGACGGAGGCCGAAGCGGGGACGGCGCCGCCGCTGGACCGGGACTTCCAGCTCCTGTGGTTCGCGCGGGCCGCGTCCGACGCCGGCACCGCGATCGCCATGGGCGCCCTCGCGCTGATCGCCGTGCGCACGCTCGAGGCGACGACCTTCCAGGTCTCCCTGCTCACCGCCGTCGCCGGCCTGGTGGGCGCGGCGCTGGCGCTCCCGATCGGGCCGTTCCTCGAGGCGCGGCGGAAGCGCCCGGTGATGATCACCGCGGACGTGGTCCGGGCGCTGCTGTACCTCTCGGTGCCCGTCGCGGCCCTGCTCGGCGTCCTCACGTTCTGGCAGCTGGTCGCCGTCTCCGCGGTGGGGGCGCTCGGCGGGATCGTCTTCGGCGGGGCCTCCGCCGCGCACCTGAAGAACCTGGTCCCCAAAGAGCGGCGAACCGAGGCCCTCGGGAAGCTGGAGTCCACGTTCTGGCTGCTGACCTCGCTGGGGCCCATGCTCGGCGGGGCGATCGTGCAGCTGCTGGGCAGCACCGTCACCCTCGGCGTTCAGGCTATCGGGCTGCTCGCCTCGGCGCTCGGGATCAGCCGGATCCGACGTCCGGAGCCGGACCCGCCCGCCCCCGGCGACCGCCACTTCCTCGCGGAGGCGGGCGCGGGGTTCACCGTCGCCCTCCGGGATCGCACGCTGCGGCCGCTGCTGATCAACGCCTCGCTCTTCGCCGCGTTCATCGCCTGGATCGGACCGCTCGAGCTCGTGCTGCTGCTGCGCGGCCTGGACCTGCGCGCCTGGCAGTTCGGGATCGCCCTCGCCCTGCCGAGCCTCGGCGGCCTGCTCGGCTCGTGGCTCGCACCGCGGGTGAGCAGGCGGCTCGGGGAGCACCGCACCCTCGTCGGCTCCGCCGTCCTGCGCGGCGTGCCCGTCCTCGCCCTGCCGTTCCTGCCGGGCGGCACCGCGGGCCTCGTGGTCTACGTCGTCTCCACCTTCCTCCTGCTGACCTTCGCCGGGGTGTTCCGTCCCGTCTACACGGCGGTCCGCATGGAGGCGACCGACGGCGCCGTGATGACCCGGGTGACCACCGCGTTCACGCTCGCCTCCCGCGGCGCCGCCCCCGTGTTCGCCCTGCTCGGGGGACTGGTCGCGACCGGGATCGGGGTGCGCGGCGGTCTGCTCGTTGGCGTCGTCGGCCTGATCCTCTCCGGCCTGTTCCTCCCGTGGCGGGCGGGCCGACGGCAATCCGCTTGACCCCCGCCGCTCGCCCTGGTGGTCTGCTGCGATGATCACCGTTCCCGTGGCCTTCCGCGAGGTGCCCCGCTGGTGGCACGACGCCGCCGGCCGGGAGTGGCTGGACCGCCTCCCGTCCCTTGTCGCGGAGCAGTGCCGACGCTGGGACCTGCAGGTCGACGGCGGCCCGCTCCACGGCTCGAACGCCCTCGTGGTGCCCGTGCGGCGCGGCGCCGAGGCGGCCGTGCTGCGGCTGGCCCCGCCCGGGGACGACGTGTCCCGCGAGGCGGAGGCGCTGCGCTGGTGGGACGGGCGGGGGACCGTGCGGCTGCTCGAGGCCGACGTCCCGGCCCGCGCGATGCTCCTGGAGCGGCTCTCCGCCCGCAGCCTGCAGTCGGTGCCGCTGGGGGAGGCCGTGCCGATCATCGCGGAGCTTGCCGCGCGGATGGCGGTCCCGGCGCCACCCGGTGCGACCTCGACCGATGGGATCGCCGCCGCGCACCTCGAGGAGTTCCCCCGCGACTGGGAGCGGCAGGGCCGCCCCGTGCCGAGGCGCCAGCTCGACATTGCGCTGGGCCTCGCCGCCGAGCTCGCCGCCCTGCCGACGGGCGGGGACGCGGTGGACGGGGACCTGCACTGCGAGCAGGTGCTCGCGGGGGAGCGGGCGCCGTGGCTCGTGGTGGACCCGGTCCTCCTGCGCGGCGACCTCGAGCACGATCTCGCGCGGGTGCTCTGGTCCCGGCTCGACGAGGTGGCGGACGACGTCGAGCTGCGCCACCTCGTGGACGTCTTCGTGCGCCGCACGGGCGTTCCCGGGGAGCGGGCCCGCGCCTGGATCGTGCTCCGCTCCCTGTCCTACCTGCTGTGGGGTCTTGACCACGGGCTCACCCGGGACCCGCCCAAGTGCCGTCGCCTGCTCGACGTGTTCGCCTGAGGGGACTCGCTCCTCAGATCCCCACGAGGTGCCCGACGTCGCTCACGCCCACCACGGACCACTCGCCCGTGGGCCGGCGCCGCAGCGCGGTGAGGCTCGCGTTCGCGATCGGCAGCTGCATCCAGGCGGCCGGCGGGGCGCCCAGCGCCCGGGCCACGAAGGAGCCCACCACGAAGGCGTGCGTGACGGCGACCAGGGTGCCCGCCCCGCCCGGGGCGCTCAGGTGATCCCAGGCGGCGGCGAGCGCCGCGCCGTCCTCGTCGCGCTCCTCGAGGGGCACCTGGCGCAGGAAGTCCTCGCGGTGCGACGGGTAGTCGTCCCGACGGTCGGGGGAGGGGAACGGGGTGCGGTCCTCGAGCAGGGCGGATTCCTCGGGGGCGAGGCCCAGGTGCGGGGCGAGGATCTCCGCCGTCCGCCGGGCACGACGCCGCGGCCCGTGCAGCAGCCGGGTCGCCCCGGTGCCCGCGAGCCGCTCCCCGAGCAGGCCCGCCTGCCGCATGCCGCGCGGGCCGAGCGGCGGGTCCTCCCCGTCGTGCCCGTCCGCCTCCGCATGTCGCACCAGCAGGATCGTCTCCATCGGGTCAACGTAGCGGAGCCCCCCGTCGGCAGCCCTGGCGCGATCCGTGCGGTGGGCGTCCGCGCGGCACATGGTGCACGGCGGGGAGGCGTAGTGGGATGGCGTCATGGACCTCGAACGCAGCGCGACGACCCCCGGCCCGACCCTCGACGGCAGCGCCGGTGACGCGGACTACGGCCGGATCGGCCCCGGCTACTCCCGCTACCGCCGCCCCGAGCCGGCCTTCGCCGCCGCGATCCGGGAGGCGCTCGGGCCGGCGCGCACCCTCGTGAACGTCGGTGCCGGCGCCGGGTCCTACGAGCCGGACCATCTCGAGGTCACCGCCGTCGAGCCGAGCGCCGCGATGCGCGCGCAGCGACCCGCGGGCTCCGCCCCGGTGATCGACGCGGTCGCCGAGCAGCTCCCCTTCGAGGACCTCGCCTTCGACGCCGCGCTCGCCTCCTTCACCGTGCACCAGTGGCAGGACCTGCGCGGCGGCCTCGCGGAGCTGCGGCGCGTCACCCGCGGCCCCGTCGTCGTCCTCACCTGCGACCCCGCGGCACTGGACCTCTCGTGGATCACCGAGTACGCCCCGGTGGTGATCGCCGCGGAGGCCGGCCGCTATCCCGCGATCGAGGCGCTGCGCGAGGGCCTCGGCGGGAGCGTCGAGGTGCACGCGCTGCCCATCCCGCTCGCCTGCGTCGACGGCTTCTCCGAGGCGTACTACGGGCGCCCGGAGATGCTGCTGGACCCCGGGGCGCGGCGCGCGAACTCCGCGTGGAGCTTCGTCGGCGCGGAGGTCGAGGAGCGCTTCGTGCGCACCCTGCGCGCGGACCTCGACTCCGGGGTCTGGGACGCCCGGCACGGCGACCTGCGCACCCTCCCCGCCTTCCATGGGTCCCTGCGCCTGATCGTCGGCCGCCCGTGACCGGCGCCGACCACCGGGTGGCGGTGCTCGTCCTCGACGGCGCGAAGGCGCTCGACGTCGGCATCGCCGCGCACGTCTTCGCGAAGC
Organism: Brachybacterium horti; assembly: GCF_054777615.1. Lineage (NCBI taxonomy): Bacteria > Bacillati > Actinomycetota > Actinomycetes > Micrococcales > Dermabacteraceae > Brachybacterium > Brachybacterium horti. The sequence continues at coordinate 447,807 of NZ_BAAHAM010000004.1, read as the reverse complement.
GGCCCGGCATGCCCTACGAGGTGCAGGTCTGCGCGGAGCGGGCCGGCACCGTCGAGGGCTGGAACGGCCTCGCCTACGCCGTCGGCCACGGGCTCGACGCCCTCGAGCGGGCCGGGACGATCCTCGTCCCCGGGTTCCGCGACCCCGCCACCGTCACCACCCCGCCCGCCGTGATCGCGGCCCTCCGCGCCGCCCACGAGCGCGGCACCCGCATCGCCGCGATCTCCACCGGAGCCTTCACCCTCGCCGCCGCCGGGCTGCTCGACGGCCGGCGCGCCACCACCCACTGGCACTACACGCACGTCCTCCAGGAGCGGTACCCGCAGGTCGAGGTCGACGCCGACGTGCTCTTCGTCGACGCCGGCCAGGTGCTCACGAGCGCGGGCGCCGCGAGCGGCATCGACCTGTGCCTGCACCTCGTGCGGCGCGATCACGGCGTCGACCTCGCCAACCAGGTCGCGCGGCGCCTCGTGAGCGCCCCCTACCGCAGCGGCGGGCAGGCCCAGTACGTGCCCCGCAGCATCCCCGAGCCCCTCGGCGACGACTTCGCCCGCTCCCGCGCCTGGGCGCTCGAGCACCTCGACGGCGACCTCACCCTCGCGGCCCTCGCCCGGCGCGCGAACGTCTCCCCGCGCACCTTCTCCCGGCGCTTCACGGCCGACTCCGGCCTCACCCCGCTGCAGTGGGTGCTGCGTGCCCGCATCGACCGCGCCCGCGAGCTCCTCGAGGCCACCGATCTCACCGTCACCCGGATCGCGCAGGCCACGGGCCTGGGCACGGACACGAACCTGCGGCGGCACTTCGGCGTGATCGTCGGGACCTCCCCGACCGCCTACCGCGCGACCTTCCGCGACGGCGGCGGCGAGGCGGGGTGAGCCCTCGCGGCTGTCGCCTGCCTGCTCACAGGTGGAGCGAGGGTTTCCGCCCTCCGTGCGGGTCCGAGTCGGTCTCGGTGATCTTGCCGGCGATGAAGGCATCGACGTCGAAGGGCTCCGCCTCGCCGCTGTTCTCCCGGGCCTCGAGTGCGGAACGGAGCACGGCGCGGAGATCCTCGGGGCGGGTGGGCGTGCTCGTCGGTGCCATCACCTGAAACTACCGACGATGAGCGGTGCGGTGAAAGGGGTGCCGGAAGGCAGTCTCAGCAGGCGCTCACGACCGGGCCGACGTCCCCTCCGCCTCGGAGGCGCGGTGACGGGCCGGGACGCGGTCCCGGTCGTAGGTGATCTCGGTGAAGCCGTGGGGCGCGGGGCGGCCCTGCTCGTCGACGTGCACGAACACCATCTCCTCGATCGTGAGGATGCTCTTCTGCGTGAACAGGTTGCGGGCCTCCGCGCGCATCGTGAGCGAGGAGCGGCCGAAGGCGGTGGCGACGAGGCCGATCTCCACGATGTCGCCCTCGCGCGCGGAGGAGACGAAGACGATCTCGGACATGTACTTCGTGACGACGCGCTGCTGCCCGAGCTGGATGATCGCGTAGACCGCGGCCTCCTCGTCGATCCAGCGCAGCAGGCTGCCGCCGAACAGCGTGCCGTTCGCGTTGAGGTCCTCGGGGCGCACCCACTTGCGGGTGCGGAAGGACATGACGGGTTCGGCGGAGGCGTCGTTCATGGTGCCGGAGCGTAGCGCCGCCGCGGCCGTCGCGGGGCGCCGGTGTTGCGCACGGAACGTGTGGTGACCAGCACGTTCCTCCCAAGTTGAGGCTTCATCAGCCTGCTTCGAAGAAGTCCTCCCATCGCTCCACGAGGTCGCCAGGCCCTTCGAGGGCGAGGACGAGGGATTCCTCATCGTCGGACCACCAGGCCACGGCGAACGGTCCATGCGGGGAATCCACTTCCACACGATCACCGGCACCGGTCGGCGTGTTCGCGATCTCCCGGCCGAGCGCACCCGCGTAAGGGCTGGTGATCTCCGGGGCGAGGCTTTCTCGCAGCGTCCTCCAGAAGCGCGGGACCTCATCGGCGTCGACGTTCGTGGACCACTCCGCCATCCCGTGCACATGAGGAGGGGTCCGTCGTCCCTCCAGCCGCAGACGCCGAGTCCGGGCGCGGTCGTACTCCGCCTCCCGTCGTCGTCGGCGTCGCTCCGCGTCCTCGCGGACCCGGCGCGCGAGGTCCTCTGGAGGGCCGACCCGCCCGGGGTCGAATGACGCATGGTGCTCCAGCGAGGGCATCGTGTCCCGCTCTTCGAGCGAGATCAGGATGACGTCCTCGCCGAGGGCGGAGAGCAGAGGAGCTCGCCACTCCCCCTCGAGCGGACTGCCCGAGTTCTCGAGCGAGTGTTCGGGCCGCTCCGTGGCACGGTGGATCACCGCTCCTCGCGGTGTCGTCGCGGAACGCTCGAGCTGCGCCAGGGCCGGGCGTCGTTCCACGAAGGCCGGCCCGAGGTACTGCATCCAGTAGACGCTCCCCAGCCCCCAGGAGAGATCGGGACGGGCTGGTCCGTCCGAGTACCAGCGATTGAGCTGGTCGTAGGTGGCTTCGGGGAAGATGCAGCCGTAGGCGGCTCCGATCGCGTCTCCGATCTCGCCGAGGAAGACTTCGAGGCCGTGAGCCCCCAATGCGGCGGCACGCTCGGGGCCGATGGCGATCGTCAGGGAGCTCACCGGGCGAACGACCTCCTCTGCGTCGCCTCTCCCGCCGACCACGATCCATGCGGGTTCGAGCTCGAAGATCCAGGTGGCGCTCTCCTCGGTTCGAGCGCCCTCCCCGCCGAAGAGGAACAGGGGGAGGTCCGGCTCGGCGAGGTGGGGAACGAGTGTCGATCCGACTCGTGTCCTCGGCGGGTCCTGGCCGACCTTCCCTGGCCGGAGGAGGGGCTGGGCGTCGAAGACCGTGCCGATCTCCGCCCGTCTCTCCGGCGTGAGGTGCTCGACGCTCAGGAGGATGAGCACCAGTGGGGAGGAGGAGTTGGGCATGGTGCATTCCACCATGGGGTGCCGCTCAGGAGGCGAGCAGCACCCACTCGCCGTAGAAGAGGCCGAGGCCCGCGGCGACGCACACGGCGCTGATGATCCATAAGCGCACGGAGACGGTGACCTGGCTCCAGCCGAGCTGCTCGAAGTGGTGGTGGATCGGGGTGATGAGGAACAGCCGCTTCCCCACGCCGCCGTTGCGACGCTTGGTCGCCTTGAAGACGCTCACCTGCAGGATCACGGTGACGGTCTCGAAGACGAAGAGGCCGCCGAGCACGATGAGCAGCAGCTCGGTGCGGCTGAGGATCGCGAGGCCTGCGAGCGCGCCGCCGAGGCCGAGCGATCCGGTGTCCCCCATGAACAGCGCGGCGGGCGGCGTGTTCCACCAGAGGAAGCCGATGCAGGCGGCGCCCACGCAGGCGGCGACGACGGCGAGGTCGAGCGGGTCGCGCACGTCGTAGCAGCCGGCGGTCGCGAGGTTCGCGCAGGACTTGAGCGCCTGCCAGATGCCGATCAGCGTGTAGGCGGCGAGCACCATGGCGGCCGCGCCGGCGGCCTGCCCGTCGAGCCCGTCGGTCAGGTTCACGCCGTTGCTGGTGGCGGTGATCATGAGGACGATCCACACGATGAGCAGGGCGGTGCCGGCGATCGCGCCGAGCACGGCGAGGTCGATCCCGGTGTCCCGCACCAGCGAGATGCGGTGGCTCGCCGGGGTGAGCCCGTCGCGCGCGAAGCGGGTCGCGAGGATCCCGAAGACGATCGCGACGACCGTCTGCCCGACGAGCTTCTGCCCGGAGTTCAGGCCCAGCGAGCGCTCGCGGCGGATCTTCGTCCAGTCGTCGAGGAAGCCGATGAAGCCGAGACCCAGCATGAGGAACAGGACGAGGAGCCCGGAGACCGACGGCGCCGTCCACGTCACGAGGTGCGCTGCGGCGTACCCGGCGAGGGCGGCGCCGAAGATCGCGATGCCGCCCATCTGCGGGGTGCCGCGCTTGGAGTGGTGGCTGGTGGGGCCGTCCGCGCGGACGTACTGGGCCCAGCCCCTCCGCTTCGCGAGCCCGGTGTAGAAGTACGTGCCGATGATGCCGACGACCAGGGCGACCGCGGCGCCCACGAGCACGGGGATCACGCGCGCGCCCCCGGGATCGTCGCGGGCGGGGTGCTGGGCAGGGGAGTGGTCACGGTCGGGCGTCCTCGGGCTCGTCGGCGGGCAGCGGCGTCGGAGCCGTCGTCTCGTGCCCCTGCGCGCAAGGCTAGGCCACGGGCGCGTGCGCCGACCGTCCCCCGCGCCCGGAGTCGGCCGCCGCCGACCTGCCCCTTCGTGGATCCGTCGTGCCCAGGTGGTTCGTCAACGAACGACTGGTGTGCCAAGCTAATGCGGTGCATAAGCTCTGCTTCGGCGCAGATGTCGAGGCGGAGACCCGGACGAAAGGACTGCCATGCCCCTGTTCCTCCTCGAGATCGAGCCGTCGACCCCCACGCGAGAGGGCAGCCAGGGAGTGATCGACGCCCTCGCCGCCGCGACGGGCGGGAGCGCGTCGACGGAGCTCATCGAGTCGCAGGTCGCCGCCGACCACTCCCGGCTCTTCGCGATCCTCGAGTCCGGATCCGCCGCGGACGCCGCAGCGATCACCCCGGCCCTCGCGGAGACCGCGGGTGCGGTCCAGGGGCCTGACGAGGTGCGCCTGGTCGGTGCCGAGCTCGAGGACATCAAGGCGCTGCGTCGGGGTGCCGGCTTCCTCGTCGAGTGGGACATCCCCGCCGAGATCACGATGGAGAAGTACCTCGCGCGGAAGAAGGCCAACGCGCCCAAGTACGCGCAGGTCCCCGAGACCTCCTTCCTGCGCACCTACGTGCGCGAGGACACCGCGAAGTGCCTGTGCTTCTACGACGCGCCGGATGAGGACGCCGTCGTGCGGGCCCGCGAGGCCGTCGAGACCCCGATCGACAGGATCTGGGCGCTCGGGGCGATCGACCTGGGCGCGCAGAGCCGGTGACCGCGGAGTCGGGCCGGCGGGCCGAGCTGGGCCTGGTGACCCTGCCCCCGTCGGCAGGTCCGGTCCTCGACGCGGTGGGCCGCCGGGCCCGCGGCGTCGATCAGTGCGAGGTCGACCTCTGGGACTCCCTGCGTGAGCTCGGCGAGCACGGTCTCCTCGCGGCCCCGCTGCCGCTCGCGATCGAGCTGGTGCACGCCCTCGCCCGGCGCTGCACCGCCACGGCCTTCTCCCTGTGGGGTCACCGCTCCGCCCTCGAATACCACGAGGCCACGGCGAGCGAGCTGCCCGCAGGGGTGCGTGAGGGCACCGTCGCGCTCGCCTCCGGCATGGCCCCCGCCTTCAAGGAGGAGGCCGGGCTGGGGGAGATCCCGCTCGTCGCCGCGGACCGGCCGGGAGGCGCGATCGAGGTGAGCGGGACCCTCCCGTGGTGCTCGAACCTCCGATCGGGCGGCTGGGTCATCGCCCCCGTGCGCTGGGAGGACGGCCGCCGTGCCGTCGTCCGCGTCGAGCGGGAAGCGGCCGGGGTCACCGTCGTGCCGCTGCTCGGGCTCACGGCGCTCGACGGCACCTCCTCCGGCGTGCTCCGGCTCGACAGGACGCTGATCGCCGGGCGCGACGTGCTCACCGCGGACCTCGCGACGTTCCGGAACCGGGTCAGGGCCCCCTTCCTGCTCCTGCAGACGGCCATGTGCCTCGGACTCGCCGGGGCGGCGCTCGACGCCGCGGAGGGCGGTGCCGACGCCGCCTCGCGCCGGGTGTTCGCCGAGGAGGCCCGCGAGATGGCCGAGGGCTGGGAGACGCTGCGCTCCGCGCTCAAGAGCGGAGCGCAGGCGTCCCCCTCGGTCCCGGCGAGGGAGCTGGTCTCCGCCCGGCTGGATGCGGCGCTGCTCGCAGGCCGCGCCACGCGGCTCGAGCAGAAGGTCGTCGGCGGCCGAGGGTACGCCCTCGGATCGGACACCTCCCGCCGGGCACGCGAGGCCGCGTTCCTGCCGGTCCAATCCCCGACGGAGACCCACCTGCGTCACCTGCTCGCCGGAGCGGGCGCCCCCCAGGGGCCCTCACGCCCGACCGACGGCGAGGCGGCCCCGTGACGGTGCTCGCCCTGCGGGGCGTGACCCGCTGGTACCCGGGTTCCCCGCGGCCCGTGCTCCAGGACCTCGACCTGGTGGTCCAGGAGCACGAGACCATGGGCGTCCTCGGCGCGTCGGGCGCCGGCAAGTCCACGCTCGTGAGGATCCTGGCCGGTCTCGATACCCCACAGGGAGGCGTCGTCGAGCGCGGAGCCGACCCGCGCAGGCCCACCCTGGTCCCGCAGTCGCCGGACCTCTTCCCGTGGCTCACGGTGGCCGAGAACATCGCCCTCGGAGGGCGCTTCGCCGCCAACCGGGAGCATTTCCGCGCGGCACGCGTGGCGGAGCTGCTCGACGACCTCGGCATCGCGGAGCTCGCGGAGGCGCTCCCCGCCGAGCTCTCCGGCGGGCAGGCCCAGCGTGTCGCGCTGGGGCGCGCGCTCGCCGTGGACCCGGCCGTGGTGCTGCTGGACGAGCCGTTCTCGGCGCTGGACCCGGCGATCCGTTCGGACCTGCAGGTCTGGCTGCGGGAGGTGCTCACCCGGCTGCGGATCACGGCGGTGCTCGTGACCCATGACGTCGACGAGGCGCTCACCGTCGCCGACCACGTCGTCTACCTCGACGGCGCCCGCGGGATCACCGCCCGATGGCGCCCGCGGGAGGACGGCACCGGGCGCGACGAGGTTCTCGCCCACTACCGGGCCCGACCGGCGGAGGCGTCCTCGTGAGCAGTCGTGGCGCGGGCAGGGGTGCGCCCTTGCCGACGCGCCGGGCCCTCCTCGGCGGTGCCGGCGCCACGGCGCTCGCGGGTGCCGCCGGGGCGGGGCTCGGCCTCGGCGTCCGGCAGGGTCGGGCGGCCGCACCCGATCCGGACGGGCCGCTGCGGATCGCCTATCTCCCGATCACCGATGCCGCACCGCTGCTGATCGCCCACGCCCGGGGCCTCTTCGCGCAGGCCGGGGTGGCGGTCGCCGAGCCCGTGCGCCTGAGGTCCTGGGCATCGATGGGGGAGACGCTCCTCGCCGGCGGTGTGGACCTCGTGCACCTGCTGTTCCCGATGGCGCTGCAGATGCGTCTGGACCTCGGGGCGGACATCCGTGTGGTGGGGGCGAACCATGTCGACGGCTCGGCGCTGACCCTGGGCCGGGACGTGCCGGAGACGGCCGCGCTCGCCGGTCGCACCCTGGCGATCCCCGCCTGGTACTCGATCCACAACGTGATCGTCCAGCAGATGCTCCGTGCGGAGGGGCTCACCCCCGTGGTGCGCCGGACGCCGTCCGCCGCGCGAGGCGAGGTCACCCTCGTCCCGATGGCGCCGGCCGACATGCTCCCCGCTCTCGACGCGGGATCCATCGGCGGGTACACCGTGGCGGACCCGTTCAACGCGATGGGCGAGACGAAGGGCGTCGGGACGATCGGCCGGTTCCTCGGCGACGTGTGGCATTCGCATCCCTGCTGCGTGACCGTGGCGAGCGGGAGCCTCCTCCGGCGGCCGCCCGAGCAGCTGCAGGCCGTCGCCGATGCGCTCGTGCTCGCCCAGCAGGCCTGCCGCGAGGATCGTGACGCTGTCGCGGAGGAGCTCGCCGGCACCTATCTCCCGCAGCCGCTCCCCGCGATCCGCGCCGCTCTGACCAGGCAGGACGCGGGTCATGCCCACGTCGTCAACCCCTCCTGGCGAGGGGAGACCATCGATTTCACCCCGGTGCTGCGGCCCGGTTTCACGACGCGTCTGGTCGAGGAGATGCGCGGGACCCTGCTGGACGCGCCGCTCGGCGAGCTCGCGAGGATCGATGCGGCCGCGGCCCACGACCTCGTCGTCGACGACGCCGCGCTGCGTGACGCCGCGAGCCGGCTCGACCCCGGCTCGCTCGCAGGACTGGACGACCCCGAGGAGATCGCCCCATGAGCATCGTGCCCACCGATGTGGAGCCCGCCGAGCAGAATCCTGCCGGGAGCGGCGTCCCGGGCCGGGGTGCCTCCGGCGCCGCGGCTCCGACGCCCGGACCGGGGCGCCGCACGGTCCTGCTCTGGGCCGTGATCGGCGCTGCCGCGACGGTGCTCGCGTGGTGGGCCTTCACCGCCGTGGGCGGTGCGGGCAGCCCCATGCTCTCCGCGCTGTCCCCATGGCGCGTCCCCTCGGCCCTGGGGTCGTTGCTGTCCACCGGTGTGCTGCTGCAGGATCTGGTCACGAGCACGCTCCGGCTGCTCTCCGGCCTGCTGATCGCCGCCCTGCTGGGGATCCCGGCCGGTGCGCTCATCGGTCTGCACCGCCCCACCCGCTGGGCCACGGCCGTTCCGGTCCAGTTCCTCCGGATGATCTCGCCGCTGTCCTGGGCCCCCGTCGCCGTGGCGCTGCTGGGGGTGGGCTCCGCCCCTGTCGTCTTCCTGGTGGCCGCCGCGTCGGTCTGGCCGATCCTCGTCGGCACCGCTTCCGCCGTCGCGTCGATCGACCAGCGCTATGTCGCGGTGGCCCACACGCTGGGTGCCGGGCGCCGCGAGGTGCTGCGCACGGTGGTCGTCCCGTCGGTGCGCCCTGCGGTGCTGCAATCGGTGCGGCTCGCGCTGGGGATCGCCTGGGTGGTCCTGGTGCCGGCGGAGATGCTGGGCGTGACCAGCGGTCTGGGCTACGAGATCCTCAACGCCCGGGATCGCCTCGCCTATGACGAGATGCTCGCGGTGATCCTCGTGATCGGCCTGCTCGGCGCGGTGATCGACCTCATCGCCCGCGCCGTGCTGTCCCCGAGGCGCCGCTGAGAGGCCCCTTGCGGAGTTATCTAGAACCGCTAGTATCGGGTACATTCGCGGTGCCCGACGGGCCCCGCGCCCGTCCAGACACCGTCGTCGAAGGAGACCCTCGTGCCCGAGGCCGTCATCGTGTCCGCCGCCCGCTCCCCGATCGGCCGGGCCCGCAAGGGCTCCCTCAAGGACGTCCGCCCGGACGACCTCGCCGGTCAGATGATCCGCGCGGCCCTCGACCAGGTCCCCGCGCTGGACCCCGCCACCATCGACGACCTCCAGCTCGGCTGCGCGATCCCCGAGGGCTACCAGGGCGGCAACCTCGCCCGCACCGTCGCGATCCGCCTGGGCCTGGACACCGTCCCCGGCGCGACCGTCACCCGCTTCTGCGCCTCCTCGATCCAGACCACCCGCGCCGCCTTCCACGCCATCCGCGCCGGTGAGGCGCACGCCGTGATCTCCGCAGGCGTCGAGTCGATCTCCACGAGCACCGGCAAGCTCATGGAGGAGGACGCCCGCGACCCGCTCTTCCAGGAGGCCTGGGAGCGCACCGACGCCCGCGCCTCCCGCGCGATCCCCGCCCCCTGGCACGACCCGCGCGAGGACGGCCAGCTTCCCGACCCGTACATCCTCATGGGGCAGACCGCCGAGAACGTCGCCGAGCTGCGCGGCGTCTCCCGGAAGGAGCAGGACGAGTACGCCGTCCGCTCCCAGAACCGTGCCGAGGCCGCCCGCGCCGCCGGGTTCTTCGACCGCGACATCACCCCCGTCACCCTCGCCGACGGCACCGTCGTCTCCGCCGACGACTCCCCGCGCGCGGGCGTCACCTACGACGCCGTCGCCGGGCTCGACCCCGTCTTCCGCGAGGGCGGGACGGTCACCGCCGGCAACTGCTGCCCCCTGAACGACGGCGCCGCCGCCCTCGTCATCATGTCCGACGTCCGCGCGAAGGAGCTGGGCCTCACCCCGCTCGCCCGCATCGTCTCCACCGGCGTCTCCGGCCTCAGCCCCGAGATCATGGGCCTCGGCCCCGTCGAGTCCACCCGCCGCGCCCTCGCGCTCGCCGGCATGAGCATCGGCGACATCGACCTCGTCGAGCTCAACGAGGCCTTCGCCGCCCAGGTCATCCCCTCCGCGGAGGATCTCGGCATCGACCACGACAAGCTCAACGTGCACGGCGGCGCGATCGCGCTCGGCCACCCCTGGGGCTCCACCGGTGCCCGCATGACCACCACCCTGATCCACGGCCTCCAGGAGCGCGACGCCTCCCTGGGCCTGGCCACCCTCTGCGTGGGCGGCGGCCAGGGCATGGCCCTCATCGTCGAGAGGATGTCCTGATGACCACCACCGAGCAGAGCACGAGCATCGGCTCCGCCCCCGTCGTGAGCGCGCCGGACCCGTCCGCCGCGACCCCCGCCGAGCTGCTCCCGCCGCCCGCGGACCACTTCGCCCTCTTCCAGCAGGTGAGCGGTGAGGACCTCGAGGCCTGGGTCGACGCCCGCTCCTTCGCCGCCCACCTCGACCGCCTGAACCAGGCGTGGGAGGACTACGAGTACCCCACCGAGCTGCTCGCGGCGCTCGGCGAGAAGGACCTCTTCACCGACGGCCTCGAGCTCCCCGGCCACCGGCACCTGAGCCCGCTCGCCACCGGCCTGGTCAACATGGAGCTCTCCCGCATCGACGGCTCGCTCGGCACCATGGTCGGCGTCCAGGGCGGCCTCGCCCTCCGCTCGATCGCGCTGCTCGGCTCCGACGAGCAGAAGGCCCGCTGGGTGGACCCCCTCGCCGCCGGCACCGAGCTCGGCGCCTTCGCCCTCACCGAGCCCACCCACGGCTCCGACTCCGTCTCGCTCGAGACCATGGCCCGCCGCGACGGCGACCAGTGGGTGCTCAGCGGCGAGAAGCGCTGGATCGGCAACGGCGCGGGCGGCCACGTCTCCGTCGTCTGGGCCCGCATCCAGGACCCGTCGGACCCGGCGCTCGACGGCCAGGTCTCCGGCTTCCTCGTGGACCAGTCCCTGCCCGGCTACGAGGCGGAGATCATCCGCGGCAAGGTCGCCCTGCGCGCCATCCACCAGGCGCACATCCGCCTGACCGACGTGCGCCTCCCGCTGGACGCGCGCCTGCCCGGCGCCCGCTCCTTCAAGGACACCTCGCGCGTGCTCTTCGCGACCCGCGCGGGCGTCGCCTGGGGCGCCCTGGGCCATGCGACCGCCTGCTACGAGGCCGCCCTCGAGCATGCGACCACCCGCGTGCAGTTCGGCCGCCCGCTCGCGAAGGCCCAGCACGTGCAGGTGCGCCTCGCGGACATGCTGCAGACCCTCACCTCGATGCAGCTGTACTGCGTGCGCCTCGCCGAGCTCGAGGCGGCCGGGACCCTGCTGCCCGAGCAGGCGTCGCTCGCCAAGGTGCACAACACCCGCGCCGCCCGCGAGATCGCCGCCGACGCCCGTGACCTCCTCGGCGGCTCCGGCATCCTGCTCGAGAACCGCGTGGTGCGCCACCGCAGCGACCTCGAGGCCCTGCACACCTACGAGGGCACCGACACCATGCAGTCGCTCATCGTGGGCCGCCGCATCACCGGGGTCAGCGCGTTCGTGTGATCGACGCTCGCACCGCCGTGGGGCGGGGCGTCGGGGTCACCCCTGACGGCCCGCCCCGCGCTGGGCGACGAGCCGGCTGTCGTCCTGTCGCACCATGACGAACATGACCGCGCCGAGGAGGATCCCGACGCCGGCTGCTTCGAGGGCCGAGGTGTGCTCGGCGAGCCAGCTGCTGAACCCGGCGGCGAGACCGATGCACACCGCGCAGGCGAGGCGCAGGGCGAGCCCCGCGCCGCGCAGCCGGGTCACCGGGTAGAACAGGCCGATCTCGCCCCACCAGTGTCGCCGTGCGAACACGGTCAGCATCAGCCCGCCGACCACGAGGGCCGCGGCGAGGAGGACGCGGGTCACCATCCCCAGCTGCGAGACCGAGATGAGGACCGCGTAGGCCGCGCCGATCAGCGCCGCGGCCACGGCGTGCACCGGCCAGGGCACGGAGCGGGCCGGGGCCTGGTCCTCGTGGTGGGCATACTCGGTGCGGGCGTCGGTGCTGGTGTCGGTGTCCATCTGGCCTCCTCGGTTCCCTCCACCGTACGGGTCAGGCGGGCACGAGCGGCAGCGTCTCCTCGAGCCGGGCCCGCCACGGGGCGAGGTCCCAGCCCTGCGCGGCGACCCAGTCGTCGTCGAAGTAGGTGCCCGCGTAGCGGTCGCCGCTGTCGCACAGCAGGGTCAGCACGGAGCCCTGCTCGCCCCGCTCCCGCAGCTCGGTGACCAGACGCGCCGCCGCCACGAGGTTCGTCCCCGTCGAGGCGCCGACGCGGCGGCCCAGGCGCTCGGAGAGGTGACGGGCCGCGGCGACGGAGGCCGCGTCCGGCACACGGATCATCCGGTCCACGACGCCCGGCTCGAAGCTCGGCTCCATGCGCGGCCGGCCGATGCCCTCGATCCGCGAGGACGCGTCCGTGGCGGCACCGCGGTCCGCGTCGCGCCAACCGGGGAAGAAGGCGGAGCCCTCGACGTCGGCGACGCACAGGCCCGTGGGCAGGCGCCGGTAGCGCAGGTACCGGCCGAAGGTCGCGCTGGTGCCGCCGGTCCCTGCGCCCACCACGATCCAGCGCGGCACCGGGTGCGGCTCGAGGCTCATCTGCTCCATCGCGGAGACGGCGATCGAGTTGTTGCCGCGCCAGTCGGTGGCACGCTCGGCGTGCGTGAACTGGTCCAGGAACAGACCGCCGCGCTCCGCGGCGAGGTCGCGGCCGGCCCGGCTCATCTGCTCGGCGTGGTCCACGTAGTGGCAGCTGCCGCCGGCGGCCTCGATGAGCGCGACCTTCCGTGCGCTCGTGCTGCGCGGGACGACGGCCACGAAGGGCACCTCGAGCATCCGCGCCACGTGCGCCTCGCTCACCGCGGTCGAGCCGGAGCTCGCCTCGATCACCGGCATCCCCGGCCGCAGCCAGCCGTTGACCAGGGCGTACGTGAACAGGGAACGGGCGAGGCGATGCTTGAGGCTCCCGGAGACGTGGGTCGATTCGTCCTTGAGGTACAGGTCCACACCCCACTCCGCCGGCAGGGCGAGCCGCAGCAGGTGCGTGTCCGCGGAGCGGCGGTCGTCCGCCTCGAGGCGCCGCACGCGCTCCGCGACCCAGTCCCGCAGCGCGGGATCGCTGCGGTCCACGTCCTCGAGCGCGGCGAGCGGATCCGGGGCGGGGGAGGGGGAGGCCATGGCGCGAACCTATCGCGGGCCGCGTTCCCTGTCGGCGAGGTCGTCGGTCGCCGGGTCTGCCCAGGGGACGTGGAGGAGCTCGACTCCGGAAGGCGTGCCAGGTGCCCAGGGATGCACGGCGAGCACGTGCAGGCGGCCCGAGTCGAGGTCGATCTCGGCCCCCTCCTCGACGATCAGCGTCCGAGGCGGGGTCGCGCTGCCCGGCTCGACGAGATCGAGGGAGGCCCGCGGCACTCCGGCGGCCTCGGCGGGCGTCGCCGATTCGCCGTGTCCCGGGTTCTCGACACGGGCTCCCGAGCAGCCGATGATCGCGCTGCCGATGGGAGCGCGGGCGGCGAGCCGGAGCCGATGGAGCGTCGCCTCTGCCGGCGTGCGGTCCTCGAGGTGCGCGTCCATCTCAGCCCCACTCTCCCTTCGGCGCCCCGACGCCGGTCATCGTGATGTTGTTGTCGTAGAACATGTCCATGGGCACCCGCACCACATGCGGCTTGCTCGCCCCGTCGCCCCAGGGGTTCACGAGCTCCACCTCGTTCTTCGCGGTGTCGACCGACCGCACCTGGTAGACGTGCGCGGCGGCGAGGTCCGAGTTGAACGGCATGAGCGGGTCCGTCATGACCGTGACCGGCCTGCCCTCGGCGATGGCGGTGTCGAGCGACTCGATCGAAGGGTGGCCGTCGAGGAAGGTCGAGCCCTCCGCCTCGGCCCCGGTGATGAGCTCGAGACCTGCCTGCGGGGAGTCCGCGACCACGGATTCGTAGTTCGGACCCAGATGGTTGATCGCGGCCTGCTCGTAGATCGACATGTAGCCGATGGCGTCACCGTTCCATGTGTTCCTGTTGCCGTCGGAGTCCACCCGGGCACCGTCCCGGGCGAGCTGGTCCGGCGAGACGTTCACGACCACGGGCTCGCCGTCCTCATAGAGGGTGACGTCCCAGGTGCCGTCCTCACGCAGCGTCACGTTCTTCGAGAGGAAGGCGGGATCCGTCTGCGCAGCGGCCATGAGCCCGGAGAGGAACCAGCAGTCCCCGATCGCACCCTGTCGCATGACCTGCTCGCGGATCGCCTCCGGGGAGAGGTCCACCGAGGAGGGATCGAAGTCCCTGCCCTCGGGGGAGTCGACGTAGCGGCCGCCGAGGTCGTCGATCGTGAGGGGATCCGAGAACGGGTTGGCCGTCTCCCACGCGTCCTGGACGGTGTTGATGACGTCGGACCAGGACTCCCCGCCCAGCAGCTCCGCGTAGCGCGCGGTATCGATGCTGCCGTCGGTGCTCGAGGCGAGGTCCTGCTGAGCGGCGTGCTGATAGATCGCCCGGGCGCCGTTGCCGAGCCGGGCCCCCGCCTCGATGAGCGCGGTGCGCACCGTGGACTCGAAGCGGTCGAGGAACGCATCCCGGTCCGGTCCTGTCCAGGGCACCCCCGTCACCGTGGCTGCGAGTGTCGTCGCCAAATCGTCGAGGCGCTCGGCGCGCTGCTCGATCCCCTGTCCCATGTCGAGGAGCTCGTCGGTGTCCGCCCCCAGGAATTCGCTCATGCCGCCCCCGTCGTCGCGGCCCGGGATGCTCCGGGCTTCGTTGTGGACAGACCCTAGCCGCGGCCGCAGCCTCCTACGATGGGGAGGACTGCCCTGTGGAAACCCGTTCCTCCCCGGGTGCAGCTTCTGATCTTCAGCAGAGGAGCCCGCATGGCATCCGCATCAGCAGCGGCACGCAGAACCGCAGGGCCCCGTCGGCCGTCAACGTCCCCGGTCCGTGCCTCGCTCGTGCTCGCGACGGCCGCCCTGCTCACCGGCTGCTCCCTCGGTGCGGAGCCGCTTCCGGCGGACGAGGCCGTCGGCCACTACGAGGACGTCGCCGCCGGCGTCTCCGGCGCCCTCGCATCGAGTGGGCGAGAGTTCAGCTATCTCGCGCCGTCGGAGTCCGTGACGGAGGACGGCGGCACCTGTCTGTACCGGGCCGGCCAATGGGAGTCGGGACAGTCGTTCGACGGGGACCTCACCGAGCGCGCGGGCTGGGACGAGTACGCGGAACCCGTGGAGGAGGTGCTCGCCGAGCACGGCTTCACCGACCTGGGCCGCGTGCACCGACGTGGCGCACTGCACCACCTCGTCGCGACCGATCGGCACGGGGCACGGTTCGAACTCGATGAGCAGGGACGCTTCACGATCGCGGACGCCCGCGTCGACGCCGATCCGTGCACCGCGGAGGCGCTCGGCATCGGCTGAGAGCGGGAGCGGCGCCGGGCGCGTGCTATGCTCCCCGGCGAACTCTTCGTTCACAGGATTGTCATCCACCGTGATGGTGGATCAAGACCTGGACCGCACTGCGCGGTCCGGGTCTTTTTTTGTGCCCCGGGTACGGCCGGCGTCGTCGCCGCCACGTGCCCACGACCCGCGAAGGATGCGAGGACGCATCATGAACACTCCCAGCTCGACCACGTCGGAGGCCGAGGACATCGTCCGCGGCGTCGGCGGACCCGCGAACATCGAGAGCCTCACCCACTGCGCGACCCGGCTGCGCTTCCAGCTGCACGACGCCGAGCAGGTGGACCGCACCGCGCTCGACGCCCTCCCCGGCGTCATGGGCACCGTGCCGCAGTCCGGCGACCGCTTCCAGGTCGTCATCGGAGGCGCCGTCGCCGGCGTCTACTCCCAGATCATGAACCTGCCCTCCATGAGCGGCGGCCCCGCGCCCCGCCCGCAGAGCGACGCCGAGGTCAAGGCCGCGATCCGCGCCAAGGGCCGCGGCCGCTTCGCCTGGCTCGACAACGTCTCCGAGTACCTCTCCGACTCGTTCCGCCCGCTTATGGGCGTGCTGCTGGGCGCCTCACTGATCATCGCGATCGCCTCGGTGCTCGACGCCCTCGGCGTGGTCGACTTCCGTGCCGAGAACAAGTCCGCCACCTGGGTGTTCGTCGACGCGATGTGGCGCTCGGTGCTGTACTTCCTGCCGCTCATGGTCGCCTACAACGCCGCCAAGAAGCTCCAGATCGACCCGTGGGTGGGCGCCGCCGTCATGGCCGCCGTCATGACCCCGAACTTCACCGGCATGCTCTCCGGCGCCGGCACCATCCCGGGCGTCACCTGCACCACCAACGCGACGCTCGGCACCGAGCAGTGCACGGCGACCGTGTTCGGCCTGCCCATGCAGCTGAACGACTACGGCGGCCAGGTGTTCGTGCCGCTGCTGATGGTCGCCCTGCTCGCCCTCGTCTACAAGGGCCTGGCGAAGATCTTCCCCGCGAACGTGCAGCTCGTCTTCGTGCCGTTCTTCTCGATGCTCATCATGATCCCGGTGACCGCCTTGTCGCGCGTCAGACTTAGTGGCAGGGCCGTTATGTAGGTCCTGAAGGAGAGTCAGACATGGGTAGACCACCCTCGATTCCGGCGGAGAAGAAGACCCGGATAGTGCTGAACTGCTGGCCGGCGAGATGTCCATCGCCGAAGCGGCACGCAAGGAGAAAGTCAGTGAGCAGTCCATCGGACGGTGGAAGGCCGAGTTCCTGGAAGCCGGCAAGACCGCCCTGGTGGCCGGCAGGTCCGGACCATCCTCCCGAGAGGAACAGCTGGAGGCCGAGGTCGCCGAGCTGACCCAGGCCTTGGGCGAGGCACACCTGGAGGCCAGGGTGTGGAAGAAGTCCGCGGAGGGCCGGCTGGGCCCTTCGAGGACCTCGAGGTGATCCGCGTGGAAGCGGGCATGTCGACCGCGAGGTTCTGCCAGCTCTTCGACATGCCCGAGCGGACCTGGCGCCGCTGGCAGGCCAAGGCCCGCACCGGGACGGCGGTGAAGGGACCGTGGCCGCAACCGGCACGGCAGGCCGCCAGGGAACTGGTGGTCAAGCACGCGTTGGCCCATCCGGCGTGGGGGCATCGGAAGATCTGGGCGATGGTCCGCCACGACGGGCATGTGGTTTCCGAGGCGACCGTGCTGCGGATCCTGCGCGACGAGGGGCTGATTCTGCCCGCGCAGTACCAACGGGAGCGACGGAAGCTGGCCGAGCGGCGCAAGGCCGCGTTCGCCACCGAGCCGACCGGTCCGAACCAAGTCTGGCAGCTGGACTTCAGCGAGTTCGAGACCACCACCGGAGGGACCTGGCGGCTGGCCGGGTGCCGGGACTACTGGTCCAAGTACGAGCACCCCTTCCACGTTTCGCCCACCGGGAACCAGCACGACGCGATCGACGCGATCGAGTTGACCCTGGCCGACTACGAGGCCATGTTCGGTCACCCGCTGGTCGAGGCCTGCCCGGTCGATCCCGAGACCGGTGAGCTGTTGCCCGTGGTGACCATCGTGACGGACAACGGCGGGCCGTTCCGGTCCTTCCGCTTCGAGTCCTTCATCGCCGCCCACCCCGAGCTACACCACGTGCGCACCCGAGTGAAGACCCCGGGGCAGAACGGGTCCCGTGAACGCGGCTTCGGCACGCTGAAGTACGAACGGCTCTACCTGGACGAGATCGACGACGCGATCGTGCTCGCCGAGCGGGCCGTGGACTACCGGATCGAGTACAACGAGCTCCGGCCCCACGAGGCCATCTCATGGAACCGGCCCAAGGAGGTGCACCTGGGCCTGGCCGACCCCACCACCCCGACATTCAAAACCAAGGAAATCCTGCCAACTACTTGACGCGGGACAGCCTTCCTCATCGGCCCCCTCGGCATCTGGGCCGGCAACGGGATCGGCGCGGGCCTCGCCTGGCTCAACGGCAACGCCCCGATCGTCTTCGCGATCCTCATCCCGCTGCTCTACCCGTTCCTGGTGCCGCTGGGCCTGCACTGGCCGCTGAACGCGCTCATGCTGCAGAACATCAACGCCCTGGGCTACGACTTCATCCAGGGCCCCATGGGCGCCTGGAACTTCGCCTGCTTCGGCGCGACCGCCGGCGTGCTCCTGCTGTCCCTGCGCCACCGCGAGCCGGAGATGCGCCAGACCGCCACGGGTGCACTCGCCGCGGGCCTGTTCGGCGGCATCTCCGAGCCCTCCCTCTACGGCATCCACCTGCGCTTCAAGCGGATCTACCCGCGCATGCTCGTAGGCTGCCTCGTGGGCGGCCTGATCGTGGGCCTGCTGGGCGGCGTGGACACGAGCGCCTTCGCGTTCACCTCGCTGCTGACGATCCCCGTCTTCGATCCGATCCCCGTGTACGTCATCGCGATCGCGGCGGCCTTCGTCACCGCGATGGTGCTCGTCTACTTCTCCGACTACATGCCGCGCGAGCAGCGTGCGGCGGCGAACGCCGCGCGGGACCTCCGCGAGGCCGACGAGCGCGCCGCGGCGACCGCCGCGCCGGAGTCCTCCGGTTCCGCGACGAGCACGACCTCCGCGACGACGACCGCCCCGGTCGCCGGCGCCGCCACCGCCACGACCGACGGCGCCGACGCCGCCGCCGGGACCGCGGGCGGTGCGGCCCCCACCGCGACCCTGCTCGCCGAGGCCGATCTCGAGATCGTCTCCCCGGTCGCGGGTCGCGTGCTGGACCTCGACGACGCCGGCGACCCGGTCTTCGCCTCCCGCGCCCTCGGCGAGGGCGTGGGCGTCGAGCCGGCCGACGGCACCGTCCTCGCGCCGCTCGACGGCGAGCTCATCACCGTCGCCGGCACCGGGCACGCCTTCGGGATCCGCGGCGCGGGCGGCGTCGAGGTGCTCGTGCACGTCGGCATCGACACCGTGCAGATGAACGGCGAGGGCTTCGACGTGCGCGTCGAGGCCGGCCAGCAGGTGCGCGCCGGGGACCTCCTCGCCGAGGTGGACCTCGCGGCGATCCGTGCGGCCGGGCACCCCGCCCTCACGCTGGTCACCGTCATCAACACCGCGAGCCTCACCGAGGTGCGCCCGCTCGCCGTGGGCGAGCAGGTCGCCGCGGGCGCCCCGGTGGTGGCCGTCCGCCGCTGAGCGATCGGGCCGGGCGCGCACCGCTCCCCTCGGGGGCCGGTGCGCGCCCGCGCCCGTGCTGGGAGGATGTGTCCCGAGCGCGAAGGAGGTGAGCGGACATGAAGGTGCTGAGGGTCCTCAACAACAACGTCGTCATCTCCCGTGACGGCCAGGGCCAGGAGGTCATCCTCACCGGCCGCGGGATCGGCTTCCGCGCCCGCCCCGGCCAGGAGGTGGACCCGGAGCTGATCGTGCGGGTGTTCGTCCCCTCCGACGGCCGCGACCCCGATCACCTCGCCGAGGTCTTCGCGATGATCGACCAGGACGTGCTGCGCGGTGTCGTCCTCGCCCTGCGCGCTGCCGGGATCGAGGGACGAGAGTCCACGCGACCCACCCTCGCGATCGCCGTCGCGGACCATGTCGCGGGCGCCCTCGAGCGGGCCCGGAAGGGGCAGGAGATCGAGTACCCGCTGCGCGCGGAGGTGCAGACCCTCTACGGCACCGAGTACGCGCAGGCGGAGCGGCTGCTCGAGGAGATCAACCTCCACGTGGACCCGCCGCTCGCCGCGGGGGAGGCCACGGCGCTCACGCTGCACCTGGTCAACGCGGGCTTCGCCTCCGGGACCTCTCCTTCACGTACACGATGACGGGCGCCATCCAGCAGCTGCTCGCGGTGATCGGCGAGCGCTACGGCGTGGATGTCTCCCGCAGCTCGATGACCGCCGCCCGCTTCATCACGCACGTGCGCTACATGTTCGTGCGCATCCACCAGCACCGGCAGCTCGACGGCCAGGAGTCGACCATCGGCCGCTCGATCCGGGAGAGCTACCCGGAGGCCGTGCGCACGGCGGAGCAGCTCGCGACGATCGTCCAGCTGCGCCTCGGCGACCGCCTCACCCCGGACGAGGTCGCCTACCTCGCCCTGCACGTCGCGCGGATGACGATGGATCGGGCCCCGGAGGTCCCCTGAGCGCAGGGGACCTCCGGGTTCCGGGGCCGACGGGGATCAGGCGAAGGGCTGCGAGGCCTCGTCCAGCGCGGCGACCTCCGCGGCGTCCAGCTCGAGCGTCGCGCCGGCGATCAGCGCGGCGACCTGCTCCGGGCGGGAGGCGGAGGCGATCGGGGCGGTGACGCCCTTCGCCCGCAGCCACGCGAGGGACACCGAGGTCACCTCGACGCCGTGCGCCTCGGCGACCGCGTGCAGCGCCTCGAGCACCGCGGGGGTCCCGGGCCGGCCCAGCAGCTCCGTCGCGGCGCCGCCGCGCGGGGCGCCCTCGGCGTCCGCCGCCGTGCGGTACTTGCCCGTGAGCACACCGGAGGCGAGGGCGTAGTAGGGGAAGGTCGCGAGCTCGAACTCCGCGGCGATCGGTGCGAACTCCTGCTCGAACTCCGCGCGGTGCAGCAGGTTGTACTGCGGCTGGTGGGCGACGGGCAGCGTCACGCCCTGCTCGCGGGCGGTCTCGAGGAAGGCGCGCAGGCGCTCGGGGGAGTAGTTCGACAGCGCCAGGTGACGCGCCTTCCCGGAGTCGAGCACCTCGCGCGCGGTCGCGACCTGGTCCTCGATCGAGACGTTCTCGTCGTCGAAGTGGAAGTAGTACAGGTCGACGTGGTCGGTGCGCAGGCGCTGCAGCGACTCGTCGAGCGCGGCGAGCACGTTCTCGCGGGCGAGGCCCTGGCGGTCCGGCTTCGAGGCGACCTTGGTCGCGAGGACCACCTGGTCGCGGTTGCCGCGAGCCTCCATCCAGGCGCCGAGGATCGTCTCGGACTCGCCGCCGGAGTTGCCGGGGACCCACGCGGAGTAGCCGTCGGCCGTGTCGATCGCGGTGCCGCCCGCGGCGACGAAGGCGTCGAGCACGGCGAAGGAGGCCTGCTCGTCGGAGGTCCAGCCGAAGGTGTTGCCGCCGAGGACGAGGGGCAGGACGTCGATATCTGTGCGGGGGATGCGGGCCATGGGGGCTCCTTCTGGTCGTGGTGCGTGGCGACCGCGGTGTGACGGCGCGGTGCCTTCCTGTCCCCCCAACGCCTCGCGGCCTGCGGTATTCCGTCTTATCGGGCACGGGACCCGGCCGCGTCGCCGTAGGCTGGCACGGTGACCCCCGCCGCTCGCCGTCCCACCTCCGCCGATGTCGCCGAGCGTGCCGGCGTCTCCCGGGCGACGGTCTCGATGGTCCTGAACGGCCGCACCGAGGGCACCGTCTCGACGGTGAACCAGGAGAAGGTGCTCGCGGCCGCCGCGGAGCTCGGGTACACGCGATCCGCGGTCGCCATGTCCCTGCGCGAGCGGCGCACCCGCACGATCGGCCTGATCAGCGACGAGATCGCGACGTCACCGTGGGCGGGCCGGATGGTCCGCGAGGCCTCGATGGCCGCGGCCGAGCGCGGGTACATGGTGCTCACCGCGGATCTCTCCCTGCGCGAGGCGACCGTGGAGGGCGCCGTGCGGATGCTCGCGGAGCGCCAGGTCGACGGCCTGGTCTACGCGGCGATGGGCCGCACCCGCATCACGGCGCCCACCCCGCCGCCGGGCATCCCGCTCGTGCTGCTGAACTGCGACGCCCTGCCCCAGGAGGAGGCGGCGGCCCCCGTCGCGGTGGTCCCGGACGATCTCCAGGGCGCGCGCCGCGCGGCACGGCGCCTGCTCGAGGTGGGGCACCGGCGGATCGTCATGCTCTCCGGGGACGACGACTCGGTCGCCACGCGCGAGCGGCAGCAGGGCTTCACCGAGGTGCTCGAGGCGGCCGGGCTCGCCCCGCGGATCGTGCGCACGGGCTGGCAGATGGACGACGGCTTCCGCGCCGCCGCGGAGCTGCTCGCCGAGCCGGTACCGCCCACCGCGCTGTTCTGCATCCGCGACCGGGTGGCCGCCGGCGCGATCCATGCGGCGGCCGTCGCCGGGGTCGCGGTGCCGCGGGAGCTCTCGGTGATCGGCTTCGACGACGAGGACTTCTTCGCCGAGGTGCTCACCCCGCCGCTCACGACGATCGCCCTGCCGCACGCGGAGATGGGCCGCACCGCGATGACCGCCCTGCTCGACCTCGTCGACGCGGGCGCGGAGGAGCAGGTCGACGGGGACTCCGAGGCCGGTGCTGTCGACGGGGCCGACGGGGCCGATGCGGCCGCTGCGGCCGGGACGGTCGTCGTCGCGTGCCCGCTCGTCGAGCGCTCCTCGGTGGCGCGCCCTCCGGCCGGCTGAGCCCCGCGCCCCGGCCCCTCCAGCGCGGTCCGGACAGGGATCCGTCGGCCGGCCTTGACACGTGTGAAAGCTGCGCCGCATACTCATCCCACCTCGCTTCGACACGTGAAGAAGTGAGGTCTCGGATCACCCCCCTGTGCCGCTGCTCGACGAAGAGGACCGCATGGCCACCCGATCACCCCTCACCCGCCGCGCGCTGCTCGGCGCCGCCGGTCTCGTCGGCGTCGCCGGCACCGCCGCCGCGTGGCCCCGGCTCACCGGGAGCGACATCCCCGGCCGCGGCGACGACGCCCTCACCGTGCTCATCCTCGGCACCGCCCAGGACGCCGCCGGCCGCCAGCAGATCGCCGACGCCTTCATGGAGGAGCACCCGGACATCCCCGTGCGCATCCAGTCCGTGCAGGCCACCGACTGGGGCGACTTCTTCGCGAAGATCCTCACCATGGTCGCCTCCGGCACCCAGCCGGACGTCGTCTACACCGCCACCGAGGGCGCCCAGCTCTTCGCCGAACGCCTCGCCCTGCCGCTGGACGACTACCTGCTGCGCGACGCCGACGCGGTGCGCGACTACTTCGAGGACGTCCACCCCAGCCTCATCGAGGCGTTCATGTACCAGGGCTCGCTCTACCAGCTGCCCCTCGACTTCAACGCCGCGAACATGTACCTCAACCTCGACGTCCTCGAGCGCAACGGGCTCGGGATGCCGGGCGAGGACTGGACCCGCGACGACTTCACCGAGCTGCTGCGCGGCATGCAGGGCGACGCGACCCCCTACTACTGGACCAACCGCCTCTTCGGCGGGATCGTCCCCTGGCTCTACGTCAACGACACCTCTTTCCTCACCGAGGAGAGGGCGCAGGGCGGCGAGCAGCTGTGGTCCACCTTCTATCCCGGCGAGGAGCGCTCCGGCGGCTACCTCTGGACCGGCTCCAACGCGACCCACGAGCGGGTCCACGAGAGCGTCGAGTACCTCCGCACCCTCGTCCAGGACGGCCTCGCCGTGCGCCCCGAGGAGGGCGGCGGCAACACCCTCGTGGGGCTCTTCGCCTCCGGCCGCATCGGCTCCACCCCCGCCGGCGGCTACTGGGTCCAGGGGCTCGCCGAGGGCGGCATGACCCCCGAGCAGTACGACGTGCAGTTCTTCCCCCGCTGGCGCACCCAGCGCCACCAGTTCGGCGCCGCCGGCTACGCGGTCATGAAGACGACGGAGAAGGCCGACCAGGCCTGGGAGTGGATCAAGTTCACCGCCTCCAAGCAGGCCATGCAGCTCGCCTTCCCGACACCGTCGACCACGCCCACCCGGCGCTCCATGGTCACCGACTCGCTCTACACGGGCATCGGCCCCGAGCACTGGTCCCGCTTCTACGACACCCTCGACCGCTTCCCGACCTCCGGCCCGATCCCCGCGCCGCCCCAGCAGGCCGCCGTCGAGACCGCCCTCATCCGCAACATCTCCACCGCGCTCTCCGGCGGGGCCGACGGCGTGGCCCGCTCCCTCGCCGCGCTGGACCGCGACCTGCGCGCCGTCTTCACCGAGGAGGACGCATGACCACCGACTCCCGCAGCACCCTGCTGCGCTGGATCTTCCTGGCCCCCACGATGCTCGGGGTGGGCCTGTTCGTCCTCGTGCCGATCGTCGGCTCCCTCGTCCTCGCCTTCTTCCGCTGGGACATCATCACCTCGCCGCGGTTCGTGGGACTGGACAACTTCACCGACCTCGCCGCGGACTCCACCGTCGCCGTCTCCTTCCTCAACACCGCCGTGTTCGTGGTCGTCGCGGTCGCCGCGCAGCTCGCGATCGCCATGCTGCTCGCGGTGCTCGTGCAGTCGCGGATGCCGGCCTGGCTGCGGGTGTTCTTCCGCTCCACCTTCTTCTTCCCGCTCGTGCTCTCCGCGGCGAGCGTCTCGATCCTCATGAAGTACCTCTTCAACGAGAGCTACGGCGTCATCAACTGGGCGCTGTCGCTCGTCGGGATCCCCGCCGTGCCCTGGCTGACCAGCCCGCAGTGGGCGATGGTCGTCGTCATCGCGGTGTACGTCTGGCAGAACTTCGGCTTCTCGTTCCTGCTGTTCATCGGCGGCCTCGCCGCGGTGCCGCAGGAGGTCTACGAGGCCGGAGCGATCGACGGCGCGACCGGGTGGCGGCGCTTCCGGCACCTCACGCTGCCGCTCGTGAGCCCCACGGTGCTCGTCGCCTCGGTGATGGCGATCATCTCCGCGCTGCAGGTCTTCGACCAGCCCTACGTGCTCACCCGCGGCGGCCCCGGCGACTCGACCCGCACGGTCGTCATGGTCATCTACGAGAGCGCCTTCCGGGAGCTCGAGTTCGGCCGCGCGAGCGCGATCGGCCTCGTGCTCATGGTGCTGATCATGCTGGTCACCGCCGCCCAGTTCCGCCTCGCCCGCCGCTTCGTCTTCTACCAGTGAGGAGCGTCCCTCCCATGACCCCTCACCCCTCTCCGTCCGGAGGCGTCCGATGACCCGCAAGCTCCCCTCCCTCGCCCGCTACGCCGCGCTCGCCGTCGCCGCGGTGCTCACCCTGGGCCCCGTCTGGTGGACCTTCACGACCTCGCTGCGGCCCGCCGCGGAGTCCTTCTCCCTGCCTCCGAGCTTCTTCCCGCTGAGCCCCGACTTCTCGAGCTACGCGGCGGTGTTCGAGCAGATCGGCGTGCCGCTGCTCGTGCTCAACAGCGCCCTGGTCACCGGGGTCATCGCCGTGGGCCAGATGATCACCGCCGCGATGGCCGGCTACGTCTTCGCCCGCATGGAGTTCCGCGGCAAGAACGCCCTCTTCGCGATCGTGCTCTCCACGATGATGGTGCCCGCGCAAGTCACGATCGTGCCCGTGTTCATGCTGATCCGCGGCATGGGCCTCTCCGACACGCTGCTCGCGCTGATCCTCCCCGCGATCCCCACGGCCTTCGGCACCTTCCTCATGCGCCAGTACTTCCTGGGCCTGCCGCTCGAGCTCGGCGAGGCCGCCGCGATCGACGGGGCGAGCCCCTGGCGCACCTTCTCCTCGATCTACGCGCCGCTGGCCCTGCCGGGCATGGCGATCGTGGGGGTGCTCGCCTTCAACTTCCACTGGAACGAGTTCTTCCGCCCGCTGATCTTCATGATCTCCGAGCAGAACTACACGCTGCCCCTGGGTCTGGTCACGCTCCAGGGCAACCTGGGCACGGGGTCGATCTCCGTGGTCCTCGCCGGGGTGGTGCTGTCGATGGTCCCCGCGGTCGTCGTGTTCCTCTTCGGCCAGCGCTACCTCCGCGAGGGCCTCACCGCCGGCGCCTCGAAATGACCTCTGCCCACGCCGATCCCCATCCGCCCCGCGAGAGAGACGAGACCCCCATGACCGCCCTGCACTTCCCGTCCCTGCACCGCGTCCACCCCCGCGGCTGGCTCAACGACCCCAACGGGATCCTCCACCACGACGGGCGCTGGCACGTCTACTTCCAGCACCACCCCGAGGAGCCCCGCCACCGCGACATCCTCTGGGGCCACATGTCCTCCCCGGACCTCGTGCGCTGGCGCGAGGAGCCCCACGGCCCCGTGCCCCGTCCCGGCGAGGCGGACCGCGGCGGCTGCTGGAGCGGCGTGGGCCTCGTGGACACCGCGGAGGACGGCACGGCGCTGCCCACCCTCGTCTACTCGGGCGTGGACGGCGTGCGCAACGACCTCTCCCAGGTCGTCGTCGCCCGCACCGACGCGCAGCTGCAGGGCGTCACCCGCTCCGTCGTCGCCGCCCCCGTGCCCGAGGAGCTCGACCTCGAGGGCGTACGGGACCC
This sequence comes from Brachybacterium horti, assembly GCF_054777615.1. Taxonomy (NCBI): domain Bacteria; kingdom Bacillati; phylum Actinomycetota; class Actinomycetes; order Micrococcales; family Dermabacteraceae; genus Brachybacterium; species Brachybacterium horti. The sequence continues at coordinate 421,982 of NZ_BAAHAM010000004.1, read as the reverse complement.
GTTCGTGCTCACGCTCGACGGCCACCGCTGGGCGATCCAGGGCGCCGGGATCCGCGAGGGCGAGGACGTGGTCCCCGCGATCCTGCTCTACGACGCGACGGACCTCGAGCGCTGGGAGTACCGCGGCACCCTGCTCACCGGGCACGATCCCGTCGCAGCCCAGCACGTCCCGGCGGAGATCTGGGAGTGCCCGCAGCTCGTGCGTCTCGGCGAGGAGTGGGCCCTGCTCGTCTCGCTCTGGTACCGCTCCGAGCGCGTCCCCGGCTCGATCACCGAGTCGGCCTACCTGCTCGGCTCGCTGACCACGGGCGAGGACGGCCTGCCCCGCTTCGCGCCCCGCACCGGCGGCTCCGTGGACACGGGCCCGGACTTCTACGCGCCGCAGGCCGTCGTCGATGCGGAGGGCGAGCGGGTGCTGCTGTGGGGCTGGTCCTGGGAGCACGCCGGCCGCACGCAGGAGCAGACCGACGCCCAGGGATGGGCCGGCTGTCTCACCTTCCCGCGCGAGCTGCGCCTCGAGGGCGACCTGCTCGTCTCCTCCGCGCCCGCCGAGCTCACCGCCCTGCGCGGGGAGGAGCTGACCGTCCAGGAGGGCACGCTCGAGGTCACCGCGCCGCTGCGGGCGGAGGTCCGCACGGCCGGCCCCGTCACCGTCACGCTGCACCGGGCGGGCGGCGCCGAGGAGACTCTGCTCGCGCACGCGGGCGGCCCCGCGACGCTCCTGCTCGACGCGGGCATCCTCGAGCTGCTGCCCACCTCCGGCACCCCGTCGACCGTGCGCCTCTACCCCGAGGGCGGGGACGCGGTGCGCTTCCGCGGCGAGGTCGAGCAGGCCTGGGAGCTGCGCCTGCCCTGAGCGGAGAGCGGGGCAGCGGCGGGGCTCAGGGCGTGCGCACGCCGCCGAAGACGAGCGTGCGCCGCAGCGCGAAGCCGAGCTTCTCGTAGGCCGCGATCGCGCCGGTGTTCGCGGCGCTCGCGTGGAGCAGCGCCCGGTCGCCGCGCTGCTGCACGGCGTGGGCGACGTCGAGCACGAGCGCGGAGGCGAGGCCCTGGCGGCGCTGGGAGGGGTCCACGCACACGGCGCTGATCTCGGTCCAGCCGTCGGGGTGGAGGCGCTCGCCGGCCATGGCGACGAGGCGGCCCTCGCGGCGCACGCCCACGTAGCGGCCCATCTCCACGGTGCGGGGGAGGAAGGGGCCGGGCTTGGTGCGCTCGACGAGGGCGATCATCTCCTCGGCGTCCGCGAGGCCCAGCTCCTCCGCCTCGGCAAAGGGACGCGGGGCGAGGGCGTCGGTCTGGACGAGCTGCACGCCGGGCACGCGGTACTCCCAGGTCCAGCCGTCGGGGATGACGGGATCGGCATGGGAGACGCCGACGACGGCGTCGTGCCCGAAGACCTCGAGGATCGCGCCCCAGACGCCCGGGTCCTCCCAGTCGCGGACCCCGACGAAGGGGGAGACGTCCGCGGGGTAGTGCTTGACGACTTCGTTGCCGATCGCGAGGTGCGCATGGGCTCCGGTGAGCGCGGACCAGGCGGGGCGGTCCAGCACACTCTCCTCGGCGTACGGGGCGTCGCTCGGCGACGGATCCTGCTGCGGCTGCTTCGGCTGCGCGACGTTCTCGATCGTGGCCACGGATCGCCCTCTCTGCGCGGTGGTGCGAGGAGCTCACCGTAGGTCCGTCCCGCGCACGCGGTCACGCGCGCGGGACGGTATGTGACGAACGCTGACCGCGGGGGGCGCCGGGTCATCGCCCGCGGGGAGCCGCTCGGGGGTCGAGCACGGCCTCGGCGCTGCGGCTCCTCGACCGGCGGGGATCTGTTCGGTGACGGGTCGGTAGCACCGTGCGAGGCGGACGGCGTCGGAAGAAATGCCCTGTGGCCTGCGCTGATGGACGCGCGTCAGAGATGTGACGATCTTGTAAAGAGACTGGCAAAGATGTTCAAGACTTCGTAAAGTTCTTTCGCGCCCGCCGCTCGGTGGGCGCACCGCGGGTCCCGGCCGTCGGCCACGGATCCCGATCCAGGGGGAACAGTCATGCATCACACCATCAGCCGCAGAGCAGGCGGCCGCCGCACCAGGATCCTCGCCCTCGCCGCCGTCGGCATCCTCGCCGCGGGCGGCGGGACGGCCGCCGGGCTCGCCGGCGGGGTCGGCGCCGCCGCCGCTCCCGCCGACGTCGCCGCCGGGACGGGGGACGTCGCCGGGGGCACGGGCGACGCCGCCGCCCCCGTCGTGGACGTCCCCGACTCGTGGGACGGCACGATCTCCGCGAGCGAGATCGGCAGCTCCTCCTCCTACGTCGCCGTGGACTACCTCTACGGCGCGAGCCGTGGGGCGAGCTCGATGAGCGCCGCGACGATCGCCGGCCAGGAGTTCTTCGCCGGCCCCGACGCCGTGTGCTCCGGGAAGGCCGTGCTCGACGGCCGTGCCTCCCGCTGCACCTTCACCGACGACGACTCGGGCGAACAGCTCCGGGCGACCGTCCGTCTCGTGGCGACGCCCTTCGCCGGCCGTGCCCTGATCGTCGCCGCCGATGACCAGGACGCCCCTCGGGCGACGGTGCCCGAGGGTGCGCAGATCGGGTACTGGGGCGCCGACGCCCCCTCGCCCGCGAAGGTCACGGCCTCCGACCTCGAGCACACCGTCATCAGCGCGGTGATGATGGGAGCCCGCTCCGACGGCGACCTCCCGGAGGACCTCGCCGCAGGCTGCACCGTCCTGGATCGCGGCGCCCACGGCACCTGCACGATCACCGGCTCCGGTGGCGGCGACGGCACCTACTACCTCACCCAGCAGACCGCGATCGACGGCGGGCCGGGTTACGTGGTCACCGCGCTCGACGCGGACGGCTCCGGCGTCACGCTCCCCTCGAGCTGGGCGGGCACCGTCTCCACGAGCCGGGTGGGGAACGAGGGCGGCGGCGTCGGCCTCGAGCACCTCTACCAGGATCGCGCCGTGACCTCGGTCAGCGCGACGTCCATCGCCGGCGGTGAGTACTTCGGCGGCTACGACGCCGTCTGCACCGGGAAGGCCGTGCTCGACGGCCGCGCCTCCCACTGCACGTCCACGAACCCGGACACGGGGGAGAAGGACAAGTCCACCGTGCGCCTCGTGCGGACCCCCTTCGGCCGGGCGCTGCTCGTCCTCGAGGACCCGGACGCGGCGCAGAAGCTCCCGGTCGCGAAGGGCGCCGAGATCTCGGTCTCCTGGGCCGACGCGCCCTCCGCCTCGGAGGCCACCGCGGAGGACCTCGAGGAGGCCTCGATCAACGCGGTGATGCTCGGCCAGGCCGCGGACGGCGACCTTCCCGCGGGCATCACGAGCGACTGCACCGTGCTCGACGAGGGCCACCACGCGGTGTGCACCCTCGACGGGACCGACGGCGCGGACGGCACCTACTACGCCACCTCGCAGGTCAACGAGGACCTCACCTACGTCTTCACGGCGCTGCCGGAGGACTGACACGGCCGCTGGCCCACGGGCCGGCGGAGCGGGCTCCGTCCGTACCGGGTGCGGGACGGGAGCGGAAGGGGACGGATCAGGGGGCGCGGTCGGGGGACCGCGGGATCCGGCCCCGGCCGGCGCCGACGACGAGTCGGCGCCGGCCGTGCGTCCGGGCCTAGGATCGAGGCCATGTCCGAGCGTCCCGCGCCGACCGACGCCGATCCCCTCGGGGACCCGTCGCCGTCGGACGAGCCCGCAGGGCAGGACGGGACGGCGCTGCCCGACTACGCGGCACGCGACGCGCACGCCGCACCCGCGGCGGCACCCGGCCCGGAGCGCGACGAGGCGGAGGCGGGGGACCGACCCTTCCCGCCCTGGGCGATCGTCAGCGTCGTCGCCCTCCTGGTGATCGGGCTGCTCGCCGGCCTCGTGATCGTCGCCGGCGCGCTCGACACCGCCGAGCGCCTCCGCACGGCACCCACCACGGCCACGACCCCCACGGATCCCGGCCCGCGCTCGACGCCCGCGACCGGCGACCCGTCGCTGCGTCCCGGCAGCGTCGACCGGGCGGGCGGCGGCGCCGCCCCCGACGGCAGCTTCTCCGATCCCGCGACCGTCGGCGAGGACACCCTCAGCTGGCCCACCTGGGACGGCGGCACCGTGCACGTGCGGGCCACCGAGGTGGACCCGGACGCCGAGCTCCCCCACGCACCGGGCACCGATGTCGTCGAGGACGGCCACCAGCTCGTGCTCGTCACCCTCGAGATCTCCTACGAGGGGCCCGGGCAGTTCCAGCCGCTCTCCGAGATGTGGTTCTCCGCGCAGACCGACCTCGGCTACGCGACGGACGTCCTGCCCGGCATGGCGCCGGACGCGATCGACACCGTCGGCGCGATCCGGGACGGCCAGCACGCGAGCGCCCGCTGCGCCTTCGTGCTCGTCTCCACCCAGATGGACGGCGCGCGGATCGTGCTCCAGCCCTACGACGGGGAGCCGCTGCACTATGCGCTGGGCTGATCCGGCCCGCCCCTCGCAGAACCCCGTCTGACCTGCGCGCACGGTGACCGAACCGTGACTTGTGGACGGGTGTGCGCACCCCTAGCATCCGGATCATGAGCCTGCCGTCCTTCCGTGCCCCGCACGAGAGCGCCCCGCCCCTCGCGCCCGCCGTGCCGTCGGCCCCCGGAGCCGTCGCCCCGCCGTCGGCGCCCCGCGGCGCCCGGCCCGGATGGGTGCTCCCGGTGATCACCGCGACCGTCGTCGTGGGGCTGCTGCTCGCCCTCGGCATCGTCGCCGGCACCGTGCTCGTCGCGCTGCGGCTGAGCCAGGGCGACGACCTCGCCCTGGACACGTACTCCGGGAGCGACGAGGTGGACGGTGTCGTCACCGACTCCTCGGGCACCGTGGTCGACGACGGCACGGGCGGCTACGACCACCCCGGGACCGTCGGCGAGCACACGGTCGCCTGGGGCACCTGGGACGGCGGCACCATGAGCGTGGGCATCGACAGCGCGGAGGTCGGCGGCACGATCCCCGGCCACGAGGACCTGCCGCGCCCCGGCTTCACGCTCGTGAGCGTCGAGGGGACGGTGGCCTACGAGGGTCCCGGCAGCCTCGTGCTCACCGACGAGCTCTGGCTGGGCGCCGAGACCGATCTCGTCTACGTGGACGACATGTCCCCCGGGGTGGTGCCGGGCTCGCTCGGCGAGCTGCCGCCGCTCGAGGACGGCGGGACGGTCGCCTTCACCGCCCTGTTCGTCGTCCCGGCGGGCGAGGAGGACGGCGTGATCATCGATGCGTCGAGCGGCGAGGGGGACTTCTCCTGGGAGCTGCCCTGAGGCCACGGAGGGGCTGAGCCACGGCCGCGGTGGACAAGCGGCCCGGCCGCGCGGCATGATCTATGTGAAACCCGCGGTACTACACATCCGTGGCGCACGACCTCGACGACGAGTCCGCGAAAGGCACCCCCCTGATGAGCAGCTACACCGAGCACGTCACCCGCGTCCTGACGGAGGACCTCGACCACCCCGCCCTCGGCACCGTCGCCGTCCTCACGCTCGCCCCGCCGGAGGGCGAGGAGCGTCGCCCCGCGACCCTCGGCCCGCAGTCCATCGAGGCCGTGACCGGCGCGATCGACACGGCGCTCGACCGGGCGGAGGCCGGGGAGATCGGCGCGATCGCCCTCACCGGCACCGGCCGCGTCTTCCTCGCCGGCGCCGACCTCTCGATGTTCGCCGACGCGCAGGCCGCCGGCAGCGTCCCCGCCATGACCGAGCGCGCGCACGCCCTCCAGGTCCGCGTGCGCACGAGCCCCGTCCCCGTGCTCGCCCACCTCAACGGTGCCGCCCTCGGCGGCGGCCTCGAGGTCGCCCTCATGGCCGACGTCCGCACCGCCGTCCCCGGCGCCCGCGGCATCGGCCTCCCGGAGACCGGCCTCGGCATCCTCCCCGGCTGGGGCGGCACCACCCTCCTCCAGAGCGTCGTCGGCCCCGAGACCGCCGTGCGGATGGTGCTCGAGGACCCCGCCCGCGACAAGCAGCTCTCCGCCGCGCAGGCCCTCGAGATCGGGCTCGTCGACGAGCTCGCCGAGGACCTCCCCGCCGCGCTCGACGCCTTCGCCGCGATCGTCGCCGCCCACGACGACGAGGAGGCCGAGGACGGCGCCGGGAGCACGACCGCCTGGGCCGGCCGCACCGCCCCGCTGCCCGCCGCCGGCAGCCCCGAGGCGGAGGAGCTCGCCGACGCCCTCGACGCCCCGCACACCTCCACGGAGACCCGCCGCGAGTGGGCCGCCCGCCTCGAGAGCCAGGGCGCGCCGTCCGTCTCCCGCGCCCTCGACCTGCTCCAGCAGCTGCCCGGCTCGACCCTCGAGGACGCCCTCGCCCGCGAGGCGACCGCCCTCACGGAGCTCGCCGCGACCCCCGCCGCCGCCGGGGCGATCCACGCCGCGGAGCTCCTGCGTCACGGCAAGCCCGGCCGCCGGCCCGTCGAGGGCGCGCGCGAGATCCGCTCCGTGGGCGTCGCCGGCGCGGGCCTCATGGCCTCCCAGATCGCCGCGCAGCTCGCCCTGGGCCTGCAGGTCCCCGTCATCATGCGCGACCTCGACGCCGCCATCGCGGAGAAGGGCCTCGCGCACGCCCGCGAGGTCGTCGCCGAGGCCGCCTCCCGCGGCCTGCTCGACGAGAGCGCCGCGAGCGCCGTCGCCGCCGGGCTCTCCGTCACGACCGACGTCGCCGACCTCGCCGGCTGCGACCTCGTCCTCGAGGCCGTCCCCGAGGTGCTCGCGATCAAGCGCTCCGTGTTCCAGGAGCTCGAAGGCGTGCTCTCCCCGGAGGCGCTGCTCGTCTCCAACACCTCCTCCCTCTCCGTCGCCGCCATGGCGGAGGGCCTCGCGCACCCCGAGCGCGTGGTCGGCCTGCACTTCTTCAACCCGGTCGCGAAGATGCCGCTCGTCGAGGTGATCCACACCGAGCAGACGGACGACGCGACCCTCGCCACCGGCCTCGAGGTGGTGCGCCGCCTGCGGAAGTTCGGCGTGCGCAGCGCCGACGCCCCCGGGTTCATCGTCAACCGGCTCCTGTTCCGCGTGCTCGGCGCCGTGCTCGCCTCCCTCGACGCAGGCGCCGATCCCGCCGAGGTCGACGCCTCCCTGGACCCGCTGGGCCTGCCCATGCGGCCCTTCACCCTGCTCGACCTCGTGGGCCTCAAGGTCGCCGACCACGTGGGGGAGGTGCTGCGCGGCGAGCTCGGCGAGCGGTTCCACGCCTCCCCGGGCCTGCACGAGATGGCCGAGCGCGGCGGCCGCTTCACCGACCGGGTCAAGGGCGCCGTGCACGCACCGGTCTCCGCGGCCATCGGCGAGGTCTTCGGCGCCGGCGGGGCGAGCGGCAGCGCGCCCGTGGGCGACGCCCTGCTCGAGGCGGTCCAGGACGGCCTCGCCGAGGAGATCGGCCTCATGCTCGACGAGCACGTCGTCGAGAGCCCCGACCAGATCGACCTCGGGATGATCCTCGGCGCCGGTTTCCCCCGCCATCGCGGCGGCATCACGCCGTACCTCGACCAGGTGGGCGCCTCCGAGCGCGCCGCCGGCCGCCGCTTCCACGGGGACCGCTTCGCCCGCTCCTGAGTCCCCGGAGCAGGAGCGGCACGGCCGCCGGGGCCCGCGGGACCCGGCGGCCGTTGTCATGTCGTGACCGTGCGGGCGCGGCCCGACGGGGTGAGGGAGGTCTCCCGCCCCTTACGATGTGGCGATCGGGCCGCGGCCCGACGTCCAGGCATGACACGAGGAAGGGGACGGCGCCGTGGCATCGGCGCCGGCAGGAGCATGTCGCAGCCACCGCAGAACCCTTGGGGGCAGCCGCCGTCGGACGACGGCCTCGGCGGGCAGGACCCCGCAGGCCAGCAGGGCAGCTGGCAGCAGGATCCGGCCGCCGGTCAGGGGGACTTCGCCCAGCAGCCCGGCCAGTACGACTCCCCGGGGCAGTACGACGCCGCCGGCCAGTACGGCCAGGCGGGCGGGTACGGCCAGCCGTCCGCGAACGGCTACGGCCAGCCCTCGGCGAACGGGGCCGGCCAGCCCTCCTTCGGGCAGGGCACCCCGGCGCCCGGCTTCGGCGACCCGCAGAACCCCTCCTTCACCCCGGCCTTCGGCGGCGCGCCCCAGGGCGGCGAGCCGCCCAAGAGGGGCAACGGCGGGAAGATCGCACTGTTCGTGTGCATCGGCTGCGCCGTGCTCGCAGTGCTCCTCGTGGTCGTGGGCGGCGGCATCTTCCTGTTCTCGAACAGCGGCGGCGACGATCCGACGGATCCGCCCAGCACCACCACCTCCGAGCCGGAGACCACGGACCCGACCACCGAGCCCGAGACCACGGATCCCACCACGGAGGAGCCGACCACCCAGGCCGCCGGCGACAAGGGGACGAAGGACAACCCGTACTCGATCGGCGAGACCTTCACGCTCGAGGACGGCAACGGCGGGACGATCGACGTCACCGTCGGTGAGATCAACTGGGAGGCGACCGACGAGGTCAAGAAGGCCAACAGCTTCAACGAGGACCCCGAGGACGGCAGCACTTACATCCTGGTGCCGATCACGGTGACCTACCACGGCTCGGACTCGCTCGAGCCGTTCCTCTCGGTGTCCGGGGAGTACGTGACCCCGGAAGGCAACTCCTACTCCGACGCCGGCACGGTCACCCCGCACTCCTCGATCGACGTGGGCACGCTCTACGACGGCGGCACCGGCGAGTGGGAGGAAGGCATCATCATCCCCGCCGACCAGGCGAAGAAGGGCTCCTTCACCTTCACCTCGCTCCTGGACTTCACCGGCGAGAAGGTCTGGGTGAAGGCCGCCTGATCGGCACCGCCCGAACACCGCCGCGGCCCGCCCTCCCCTCGGGGACGGCGGGCCGTCGTGCGTCCGGCGCCCGAGCTCAGCGGCGCGGGGCCGCCCAGGCGTCGAGCCGCTCGAGGGCCTGCTCGATCGTCGGCACGTCCTTGCAGAAGGCGAGCCGCAGGTACGCGCGGGCGTCTCCGCCGGGCGCCTGCGCCGCTGCGCCCTCACGGTAGAAGGCACTGAGCGGGATCCCCACCACCCCGGCCTCTGCCGGGAGCCGCTCCGCGAGGGCCGCGGCGTCGGCCTCGCCGAGCGGGGCGGCGTCGGCGACGACGAAGTAGCCCGAGGCCGGGACGGCGACGCGGAAGCCGATCTCGCGCAGGCCTCCCACGAGCAGGTCACGGCGCGCACGGAGGTCCTCCGCGATCGCGGTGAAGGCCTCGTCGGGCAGGCGCAGGCCCTCCGCGACCGCCCCCTGGAAGGGCGCCCCGGAGGTGTACGTGAGCCACTGCTTCACGCCCGTGATCGCCGTGAGCAGCTCCGGCCGCGCCGTCACCCAGCCGATCTTCCAGCCGGTCACCGAGAAGGTCTTGCCGGCGGAGGAGATCGAGACGGTGCGGTCCTGCGCGCCCGGCAGCGCGGCGAGCGGGGTGTGCACGGCGCCGTCGTAGGTGAGGTGCTCGTAGACCTCGTCGGTCACGAGCACCGCGTCGACCGCCGCGGCCTCGTCCACGAGCCGCTGCAGCACGGGGGTGGGGAGCATGAGCCCCGTCGGGTTGTGCGGGGTGTTCACGAGCACGAGCCGGGTGCGCGCGGAGAACGCGGCGGCGACCGCGGACTCCTCGACCTCGAGCACGAGGTCCCCGCGCTCGTCCACGCGGGAGGAGACGGGGATCGTGCGGTGCACGCCGCCCGCGAGCGCGATCACCGCCGCGTACTGGTCGTAGAACGGCTCGAGCGTCACGACCTCGTCGCCGGGCCGGACCAGCGCGAGCAGGGTCGCGGCGAGCGCCTCGGTGGCCCCCGTCGTCACGAGCACCTCGCTCGCGGGATCCCAGACGAGTCCGTGGAAGCGCTGCTGGTGCTCGGCGACGGCCTCCCGCAGCACCGCCTCGCCCGCCCCCGGCGGGTACTGGTTGCGGCCGGCCCGGATCGCGGCGACCGCGGCCTCCGCGACGACCTCCGGCGGGTCCGTGTCCGGGAAGCCCTGGCCGAGGTTCGCGGCGCCCGTGCGGGCGGCGAGCGCGGACATCCGCGCGAAGACGGTGGGGCGGGCCTGCCCGTCCACGAGCAGTCCGGCGGCCTGCGAGGCCCGGGTCCAGGGTCCGTTCACGTCCATGCCCGGCAGTGTCGCAGAGCCGTCGCGCGGCGGGCCTCAGCGCTCGCGGGGGAAGACGAACCGGCCGTAGGTGACGTAGCGGAACGACGTCGAGACGACCTGGCCGATGAGCGTGCCGGAGATGTTGTCCGCGAGCGGGGAGTCGAGGCCCAGCACGTAGCGGGAGAAGCCGAGGCACGCGAGCTGCAGGCCCGCGGCGATCACGTTGACGATCACGAAGGCGAGGATCGAGCGGGTCGTGTGCGGCGCGGGCCGGTCGCCGAAGGTCCACAGCCGGTTGCCGAGGTACGTGAAGCACGAGGCGACGGCGATCGTGAGGATCTTCGCGGGGATCGGGTGCGCGTGCAGCACGCCCTCGCCCCAGCCGCCGCCGGGCGTCCAGAACACGAGCAGGTTGTACATCGCGGCGTCGAGCAGGAAGACGATCCCGCCCACGGTGAGGAAGGCGAGGGACGGCCGCAGGTGCGAGAGCAGGAACGCCCGGAGCCGTGCGGAGCGGGAGGCGGGCGGGACCGGGGCCGACGGGGCCGCGGCCGGAGCGCTCTGGCTGTTCCCGGCCGGCGCGCTCTGGCGGGTCCCGGGCTTCGACACGCACGGCACTGTACCGGAGGGCGGGCGCTACCCTGGGAGTCCTGCCGCTGCGACGGGACCGGAACGGACGTCCCTGGGAGCGCGCGGCAGATCCGCAGCGACGGGACCCGTCCTGCCGGCGCCGGTCATGACCGCGCGCCCGGCGGCGACGCGGCTACCTGGGAGCGCGCGGACACCCGGACCAGGGGCCCGCCACGGGCCCCGGAGGCCGGGGACCACCTCTTCACGGAAGGCCACCATGACCCACGTCGCCCTCGCCATCGCCGGATCCGAGGCCACTGGAGGCGCCGGCGCGCAGACGGACCTCAAGACGTTCCACCAGCTCGGCACCTTCGGCACCGCGGCGCTCACCTGCATCGTCTCCTTCGACCCGAAGAACGACTGGGGCCACCGCTTCGTCCCCGTCGAGCCGCAGGTCATCCGCGACCAGATCGAGGCGACCACCGCGGTGCACGACATCGACACGGTGAAGATCGGCATGCTCGGCACGCCCGCCACGATCGACGCGGTCGCCGCCTCCCTCGCGGAGCGCGACTTCACGAACGTCGTCCTGGACCCGGTGCTCATCTGCAAGGGCCAGGAGCCCGGCGCCGCGCTGGACACGGACAACGCGCTCAAGGAGAAGATCCTGCCGCTCGCCACGTTCGTCACCCCGAACCACTTCGAGACGCTCTCCCTCTCCGGCATGGAGTCGATCGAGACCGTCGAGGACCTCACCGAGGCCGCGAAGCGCATCCACGACACGTACGACGTCACCGTCCTCGCCAAGGGCGGCGTGGTCCTCCCCGGCGTCGACGCGGTGGACGTGTTCTACGACGGCGAGCAGATCGTCCAGCTGTCCAGCCCCAAGATCGGCGAGGAGCGGGTCTCCGGCGCCGGCTGCACCCTCGCCGCCGCCGTCACCGCGGAGCTCGCCAAGGGTGCGAGCGAGCTCGAGGCCGCGCGCACCGCGAAGGCCGTGGTCACGAGCTCGATCGAGAACCGCCAGGGCGGCCACGCCCCCTTCGAGGCCGTCTACCAGGGCGCCTACCGGGCCTGACCCGCCACGGCCCGGCGCGGCCCGCCGGCCCGAACCGGCCCGCCGGCCCGGCGCCAGGCCACGGGACGTCTTCGCGCAGGTTCCCTCGATCTCGGGGACATCTGCGCGAAGACGTCCCGTCGTCACGTCGGGAACCCGTCATGCCCGCCCGCGGCCCAGCCCGGCTTTCCCCGCGCTCCCGCCCACCCGGCCGTCGGGGCCGCGGGACGTCCTCGTACGGGTCCCCTCGATTCCGGGGGTGACCCGTACGAAGAGGTCCCGTATTCCCTCTGCCCGCCCCTGCCCGCCCCCGCGCCGGCCCGCCGAGGTCACGGAAGCGTCCCGGATCCCGGCCATCCGGTCACACAAGTGGACAAGCGCCCTCGAACTGCCCAGGATCGGGACATGGATCACAGCCTCCCCGACGCCGATCCCGCCGCCCAGGGCGCGGGCCCGGACCCTGCGCCGCCGCTGATCTCCGTGCGCGGCGTGAGCAAGCACTTCGGGGACTTCGTCGCGCTGAACGACGTGGACCTCGACGTGCGCCGCGGCGAGGTCGTCGCGGTGATCGGCGCCTCGGGCTCGGGCAAGTCGACCCTGTGCCGCTGCATCAACCGCCTGGAGACCATCACCTCCGGCGAGATCCGCATCGACGGCGAGCTGCTGCCGGAGGAGGGCCGCGAGCTCACCCGGCTCCGCTCCGACGTCGGCATGGTGTTCCAGTCCTTCAACCTCTTCCCGCACCTGCGCGCGATCGACAACATCACGCTCGGCCCGCGCAAGGTGCGCGGCGCCTCGAAGGCCGACGCCGAGCAGCGGGCGCGCGAGCTGCTCGAGCGGGTGGGCCTCGCGGACAAGGCGCACAGCCTCCCCGCCGAGCTCTCCGGCGGGCAGCAGCAGCGCGTCGCGATCGCCCGGGCGCTCGCCATGGACCCCAAGGCGCTGCTCTTCGACGAGCCGACGTCGGCCCTGGACCCCGAGGTGATCAACGAGGTCCTCGACGTCATGGGCTCCCTCGCCGAGCGCGGCATGACGATGCTCGTGGTCACGCACGAGATGGGCTTCGCCCGCCACGTGTGCGACCGCGTCGTGTTCATGGACCGCGGCGAGATCGTCGAGGAGGGCGAGCCCGAGCAGTTCTTCACCGCCCCGCGCACGCAGCGGGCCCGGGACTTCCTCTCCACGATCCTCCCGCACTGACCCCACCCGATCCCACGACCCCAGGAGCCCCTCATGACCCGCCAGATCCGTCCCGGCCGCCGTTCCCTGCTCGCCGCCGCGGCCGCCGTGCCCGCGGTCGCCGCCCTCGCCGCCTGCTCCTCCGACTCGACCGACGCCCCGTCCCTCGACGGCTCGGGGGCGAGCGACGGCGGCGCGGCGAGCGGCGAGTACGACGCCGTCATCGCCGGCGGCCCCGTCGCGGAGGACTCCGCGATCTCCGGCAGCGCCTGGGCGACCGCGATCAAGGAGAAGGGCAAGCTCGTGCGCGGCGGCACCACCGCCAACCAGGTCTTCTCGATCATCGACCCGGCGACCGACAAGGTCACCGGCTTCGACGCGGGCATCACCCAGCTGCTCGCGCGCTACATCCTCGGCGAGGGCGGTGAGGAGAAGGTCGAGTACATCGACACGACCGTCGAGACCCGCGAGACGATGGTCCAGAACGACACCGTGGACTGCGTGATCGCGACCTACTCGATCACCCCTGAGCGCCTCGAGAAGATCGACTTCGCCGGCCCGTACTACCTCTCCGGCACCTCCATCCAGGTGCGCACCGAGGACAAGGACTCGATCACCGGCCCCGCGGACCTCACCGGCAAGAAGCTCGTCACCCAGTCCAACTCGACCGGCATCCAGGCGATCGAGGACAACGTGAAGGACCCGGGAGACGTCGAGACCCTCGCGGACAACGAGTCCTGCGTCGCCGCGCTCAAGCAGAAGCGCGTGGACGCGTACGTGCTGGACCAGGGCGTGCTGCTGGGGAACTCGAAGGCCGATCCCGAGGTCACCGTGGTGGGGGAGCCCTTCACCGAGGACCCCTACGGGATCGGGCTGAACAAGGAGCACGCGGACGCCCTCGAGCTCGTCAACGCCTTCCTCGAGGCGATCGAGTCCGACGGCACCTGGAAGAAGCTCTACGAGGCGACGATCGGCCAGGTCATCGAGGGCGACGCCCCCGAGCCGCCCACCGTCGGCGACCTCCCCGCCTGAGGCGACCCGGATGCAGATCCTCGTCGAGAACTGGCCCCTGCTGCTGCAGGGCATCGGCACCACGATCGCCCTGACGCTGCTCGGCTACGCCTTCGCGCTGGTCCTGGGCACCGTGGTCGCGGTGTGCCGGGTCAGCCCGATCCCGCCGCTGCGCTGGGCGGGGACGGTGTACGTCGAGATCTTCCGGAACATCCCGCTGCTGAGTCTGCTGATCCTGCTCGCCTTCGGGCTGCCGGACGCGGGCCTCGTGCTGCCGTACTTCTGGTGCGGCGTGCTGGGCCTGACCCTCTCGAGCGCCGCCTTCGTGGGGGAGAACATCCGCTCGGGCATCAACACGGTGCCCGTGGGCCATGCGGAGGCGGCCCGCTCGATCGGGCTGGGCTTCTTCGGGGTGCTGCGCTACGTGGTGCTCCCGCAGGCGTTCCGCACGATGGTCCAGCCGCTCGTGAACGTCTTCATCGGCACGCTGATCGGCTCCTCGCTGTGCGCGGCGATCTCCGTCGGCGAGACCACGTACGTCACGCAGCAGCTGAACATCCGCTCCGCGGAGGCGGTGCTGCTGTTCCTCGTGGCGGGCGTCGTCTACCTCGCGCTGTCGCTGCTCGCGGCCTACGGCGGGCGCCGCCTCGAGGCGCGCCTCGCGCCGGGCGGCTCGGGCCGGCTGCGACCGTCCGTGCGGCTCCAGGGGGCGGCGCAGGCATGAGCACCCGCAGCGCGAGCGCCACCCAGGTGCTCTTCGACGCGCCCGGCCCCCGCGGCCGGGCGCGGATCCGCGTCCTCTCCGTCCTCTCGGTGCTGGCCATCGCCGCCGTGCTCGGGCTGGGGCTGTGGCAGTTCGGCCGCAACGGCCAGCTCGCGGCAGACAAGTGGCTGCCGTACCTGCGCCGCGACTATCTCGCCTTCCTCGGCGAGGGTCTGCTGGGCACCCTGCGGGCGACGGTCGTCGCGGCCGTGGTCGCCTTCCCCTTCGGTCTGCTGCTCGCGCTCGGCCGGCTGTCCCGGCTGCGGGTGCTGAGCGGGGTGGCCGCGGCGTGGATCGAGTTCTTCCGCGGCATCCCGATGCTGCTCGTGGTCTACGCGTTCCTGCTGGCCCTGCCCGCCTACGGGGTGACCTTCCCGCGCTTCTGGATGCTCGTGATCCCGATGATCCTCGTGAGCTCCGCGACGACGGCGGAGGTGTTCCGGGCGGGGATCCGGGCCGTGGACCGAGGCCAGCACGAGGCGGGCGCGGCGATCGGCCTGACCTCGGGGCAGACCATGAGCGCGGTGATCCTGCCGCAGGCGGTGCGGCTCGTGCTGCCGAGCCTCGTGCTCGCGCTCGTGAGCCTGCTGAAGGACTCGACGCTCGGGTACGTGGTGAGCGTGAACGAGCTGCAGTTCCAGGGCAAGACGATGGTCTCGATCACCCGCTATCTCGTGCAGACGTATCTTGTGGTCTCCGGGATCTACATCGTGCTGAACATCCTGCTCACGCGCGCAGCGCACCTGCTCGACGCCCGTATGCGGCGCCGTGCCGCGACGGGCTGACCCGGCCTGACGGAAGGACCTCCCCATGTGCCGACTCCTCGGCGTCGTCAGCTCCACCCCGCGCCCGCTCGAGCGGATCGTGCCGGCGGAGCTGCCCCTGTTCACCGCGCTCTCCGAGCGGCACAAGGACGGCTGGGGCGTGGCCTGGTACCCGGATCCGCACCGCTCCCGCACGCCGGAGGTGCGCAAGGGAACGGACACGGCGCTCGCCTCGAACGCCTACGGGGACGCGGTCGCGGAGGCCCACGGCGAGGTGATCGCGGTGCACCTGCGCCGGGCGAGCGTGGGCCTCGCCCTCGAGCTCACGAACACGCACCCCTTCGTCGAGGGGGAGGTGACCTTCAGCCACAACGGTCAGTTCGACCTCTCACCGGAGCTGCGGGAGCGGATCCTCGCGCGCGGCGGGCGCCGCCCCGAGGGCACCACGGACTCGGAGCTGTTCCTCTCGCTGATCACCGCGCATGCGCGGGAGGCGGCCGACGGCGCTGCCGCTGCGGGCCCGTCCCCGCAGGACTGGGCGCTCGCCGTGCAGCGCGCCGCGGCGGAGCTCACCGCCTGGCTCGAGGAGATCGCGGGACGGCCGCCGGAGTCCCTGAACTGCTTGCTCACGACGCCGGACGCGCTCATCGCCTTCGCCCAGCACGATCCGGCGCAGGCCCCCGCGGACCAGCCCCGCGAGGTGTACGACCTGCGCTGGCGCCAGGACACCGAGCGGGTGCTCGTGAGCTCCACCGGCTACGAGCAGGCGGACTTCGTGACCCTGCCGCAGGGCGGGGCGCTGAGCATCGGCCGCACCACGCTCGCCGTCACCGAGCACCCGCCGCTCTGAGCCCGTCCCCGCGGCACGGCGCAGCGCGGTTGCGAGGTGCCTCGTCTCGGCATGTCCGCCTCGACGTCGGGGAGAGCCGCCGGGCATGTCCTGCCACGAGGGCGACGATGCAGTAGTGTCGGCCGTGCACGTCCCTCGAACACCTGTACGACGCCCTGAACCGCACCCCGCACGGGAGGCCCCGTTGATCGCCTTCGAGAACGTCGGCAAGACCTATCCCGACGGGACCACCGCCGTCGAGGACTTCAGCCTCGAGATCGCCTCGCACGAGGCCGTCGTGCTCGTGGGCACCTCCGGCTCCGGCAAGACCACCCTGCTGCGCATGATCAACCGCATGGTCGATCCCAGCAGCGGCCGCGTCGCGATCGACGGCGAGGACGTCGCCGCCCTCGACCCCGTGCGCCTGCGCCGCTCGATCGGCTACGTGATGCAGGCCTCCGGGCTGCTCCCGCACCGCAGCGTGCTGGACAACGTCACCACCGTGCCCGTGCTGCGCGGCACCTCCCGGCGCGAGGCCCGCTCCCGCGCCCTCGAGCTGCTCGAGACCGTGGGCCTGGACCCGGCCCTCGCCCGCCGCTACCCCTCTCAGCTCTCCGGCGGCCAGCAGCAGCGCGTGGGCGTCGCCCGCGCCCTCGCCGCGGATCCGAACATCCTGCTCATGGACGAGCCCTTCGGCGCGGTGGACCCCATCGTCCGCGCGGACCTCCAGCAGGAGATGCTGCGGATCCAGAAGGAGCTGCACAAGACGATCGTCTTCGTCACCCACGACATCGACGAGGCCTTCCTGCTCGGGGACCGCGTCGTGCTGCTGCGCCCCGGCGGCGTCGTCGCCCAGCAGGGCACCCCGCAGGAGATCCTCGCCGCCCCGGCGGACGACTTCGTGCGCAGCTTCGTCGGCGCGGACCGCGGCACCCGCACCCTCCACGTCGAGGAGGTCGACGGCCGCCGCGTCGTCGTCGACGCCGACGGCCGCGCCGCGGGCGTCCTCGAGGCCCCCGCCGGCGGGGCGGGCCGCCCATGACCTGGGTCCTCGAGAACCTCGACCTGCTCGGTTCCCGCCTGCTCGCCCACCTCGTGCAGGCGCTCCCGCCGATCCTGCTCGCCTTCGTGCTCTCGCTGCCGATCGCGAAGCTCATCGCCGTGCGCGGCTGGCTGCGCACCTCCCTCACCGCGGGCGCCGGGCTGCTCTACGCGATCCCCTCGCTGCCCCTGTTCATCGTGCTGCCGCTGTTCCTCGGCACCTCGATCCGCAGCCCCCTGAACATCGTCGTCGCGCTCACGATCTACGGCCTCGCCCTCATGGTGCCGAGCGCCTCGGAGGCCCTGCGCGCCGTCAGCGGGGACACCCTGCGCGCCGCGACCGCCCAGGGCTACGCCCCCCTCCAGCGGTTCTGGCAGGTCGAGCTGCCGCTCGCCGGTCCCGCCCTCGTCGCCGGGCTGCGCGTCCTCGCCGTCTCCACCGTGTCCCTCGTGACCGTGGGCGGCGTGCTCGGCGTGCCGAGCCTCGGCATGCTCTTCATCGACGGCTTCCAGCGGGGCATCCTCGAGGAGATCCTCTCCGGGATCGTGCTCACCGTGGCCCTCGCCCTGCTCCTGGACCTGATGATCGTCCTCGGCGCCCGGATCGCCCTGCCCTGGGCGCGCACCCCGCGCCGGAAGGGGGCACGAGCATGACCCAGCTCCTCGAGGCCCTCGCCTGGATCGCCGACCCCACCCGCTGGTCCGGCCCCGGCTCGATCCCC
The DNA here is from genome assembly GCF_054777615.1 of Brachybacterium horti. Classification (NCBI taxonomy): domain Bacteria; kingdom Bacillati; phylum Actinomycetota; class Actinomycetes; order Micrococcales; family Dermabacteraceae; genus Brachybacterium; species Brachybacterium horti. Next base: position 403,944 of record NZ_BAAHAM010000004.1, on the reverse strand, counting down.
GTGCGCCTGCTCGAGCACCTCTGGTACACGCTCCTGGGCGTCGGCATCGCCGCCCTCGTCGCGATCCCGGTGGGACTGCTCGTCGGCCACACCCGCCGCGGCCGCGGCCCCGTCGTCGCGCTCAGCGGCGCCGCCCGCGCCCTGCCCACCCTGGGCCTCGTGACCCTCTTCGGGCTGTGGCTCGGGATCGGGCTCACCGCGCCCGTGCTCGCCTTCGTGATCCTCGCGATCCCCTCGCTGCTCGCCGGCGCCTACTCCGCATGCGAGGCCGTGGACCCGCGCACCGTGGACGCCGCCCGCGCCCAGGGCATGACCGAGTGGCAGATCCTCACCCGGGTCGAGGTGCCGCTCGGCCTCCCGCTCCTGATCGGCGGGGTGCGGCTCGCGGCCGTGCAGGTCGTCGCGACGGTCATGCTCGCGAGCTACATCGGCAACGGCGGCCTGGGGCGCTTCATCTTCCTGGGCCTGAACCTCTCCGACTACCCGCAGATGCTCGGCGGGTCGATCCTCGTGGTCGCCCTCGCGCTCGTCATCGACCTCGCCCTGCGCCTCGTGGAGCGGCTCACCGCGCCGCGCGGCGCCGCCCGCACCTGACCCGGCTCCACCCGCCCCTCACCCGATCCGCCCCGCCCGCGTCCAGGAGGACACCATGACCGCATCCCGTACCCCCCGTCCCTCGCGCGGCCCCGCCCTGGGCCGACGCTCCTTCGCCGCGCTCGCGGGCACCGGCCTCGTCGCCGCCGGCGCCGCGGCCTGCTCGAACGAGGACCCCCTCGCGAAGGAGTCCGGCTCCTCCTCCGGCGGGTCGTCCGACGGCGGTGGCCCCGCGACCGGCGCCCTCGTCATCGGCTCGCAGCAGTACTACTCCAACGAGATCATCGCCGAGCTGTTCGCGCAGGTCCTCGAGGACTCCGGCGCGAGCGTCGAGCGGCAGTACCAGATCGGTCAGCGGGACGTGTACATGCCGGAGCTCGAGTCCGGGGCGATCGACCTGCTCCCCGAGTACCTCGGGAACCTCCTGCAGTACCTCGACGAGTCCGCCGCGACCGGCACCGCGGACGATCTCGCGACAGCCCTCGGCGAGGCCCTCCCGGACGGCCTGCGCGTGCTGCCCCACGCGGAGGCCACCGACCAGGACTCCTACACGACGACCAAGGACTTCGCCTCCCAGAACCAGCTCGCCGCGATCGGCGACCTCGCCGGGGTGGAGGACCTCAAGATCGCCGCGAACCCCGAGTTCGAGGAGCGCCCCTACGGCCCCCAGGGCGCGAAGAGCGTCTACGACGCCGACGTGACCGTCGTCCCCGTCTCCGACTCCGGCGGCCCCCTCACCCTGCAGGCGCTGCTCGACGGCACCACGCAGCTCGCGGACATCTACACCGCGGACCCGTCCATCGCCGCGAACGACCTGGTCACCCTTGAGGACCCGGAGTCGATGATCCTCCCGCAGAACGTCGCCCCGCTCGTCTCCGAGCGGATCGACGAGGACGCCGCCGCCGCGATCAAGAAGGTCACCGACGCCCTCACCACCGAGGAGCTCATCGCGCTCAACACCAAGAGCGTCACCGACAAGCAGGACTCCGCGACGATCGCGAAGGCCTGGCTCACCGAGAAGGGTCTGCTGGGCTCATGAGCACGCCGGGCACCGCTGGGGCGGCGGCGCCGGTGCACGCGCGGATCGCCGTCACCGGCGCGAGCGGTCAGCTCGGCGGCCGGGTCGCGGCGCTCCTCGCGCAGGCCGGGCTGGGCGCCGACCTGCGGCTCGTGGTCCGCTCCATCGAGCGCGCCCCGCGGATCGACGGGGCCGAGGTCGCCGTCGCGACCTACGGGGACCTCGAGGCCTGCACCGCCGCCTTCGCCGGGGTGGAGACGCTGCTGCTCGTCTCCGCCGGGGAGAGCGCGGACAGGGTCGACCAGCACCGCACGGCGGTCACGGCCGCCGCGGCGGCCGGCGTGCGCCACCTCGTCTACACCTCGTTCACGGGGGCGGCCTCGGACGCCGAGTTCACCCTCGCCCGGGACCACGGCGCCACCGAGGACGCGATCCGCGAAGCGGCGGAGGCCTCCGGCATGCGCTGGACCCTGCTGCGGGACTGCTTCTACCTCGACGTGCTGCAGCCCTGGGCGGGGGAGGACCGCACCCTGCGCGGCCCCGCCGGCGAGGGGCGCTGCGCCTTCGTCGCGCGGGAGGACGTCGCCCAGGTCGCCGCGCGGATCCTCGCGGCCCCGTCGGCCTTCGCGGGGAGGGTCCTCGAGCTCACGGGCGCCGAGGCGCCCACGCTGGGGGAGATCGCGCAGCGGCTCACGGCCGCGACGGGCCTCGAGCACCGCTACGTCGACGAGACGATGGAGGAGGCCCGCGCGTCCCGCGCGCCCTACGGGGCGCCGGACTGGGAGGTCGATGCCTGGATCAGCACGTACACCGCGATCGCCTCCGGCGCGCTCGCCGCGGTGAGCGGGCACGTGACGGAGGTGCTGGGCCGCGAGCCGCTGCGCCTCGAGGACGTCGTCCGGGACTGAGGCGATGACCCGCCGCTGACCAGCAGGAACGACCTGGTGGTCGGGAATCGTGTGACAGCGGCCGGGGACTGCGGCAAGGTGGGGGCATGACGACCTCCGACACGCACGTGACCGTCTCCCGCATCATCGACGCCCCCGCGAAGGACATCTTCGCGCTGCTCACGCTGCCGGCGAAGCACCCGTCCTTCGACGGCTCCGGCAGCGTCCGGTCCTCTGAGGACACGGAGCGCATCACGAAGTCCGGCGAGAAGTTCGTGATGAACATGCACCGCGAGGACCAGGGCGGCGACTACCGCATCCACAACCACGTCACCGCCTTCGACGAGAACAAGATGGTGGGCTGGCAGCCCGCGAACGACGACGCCCCGGACGCCCCGAAGGGCTGGGAGTGGCTCTACGAGCTGCGCGCCCAGGACGCCTCCACCACCGAGGTCGTGCTCACCTACTCGTGGGACAAGGTGACGGACAAGAAGGTGCTCGAGAAGGTGGGCTTCCCGCTCATCACGGAGGCCGAGCTCGAGCAGTCGCTGAACCTGCTCGCGGCCGCCGTCAGCGAGGCCTGAGCCGCCGAGGACGCCCGTAGTGCAACTAAAGGGTTGCACTACGGGCTCCGTCATGCCACGCTGAGGTCACGCGGGACAGGCCCCGCCCGACCGAGGAGCCCCTCATGAGCGGATCCACCGCCGGCACCGCCGCCCCCGACCCCACCGCCCTCGAGGAGCTGGACGTCGCCCGCACCGTGTGCGAGGCGGCGGAGTGAGCGCCCCGTCGGCCGCGCTCGCGCTCCTCGACCCCGCGGCGGACCTCCTGCTGCCCGCCCTCGCGGACCGCACCCGCCGCCGGATCCTCGTGCGCCTCGCCGAGCGGCCGGACGACGCCGGCGCCGTCGCCCGGGACCTCGAGCTCACCCGCCAGGGCGTCGCCAAGCACCTCACGGTCCTCGAGCAGGCCGGGCTCGTGCGCGCCGAGCGCAGCGCTCGTCGGCGCGTGCACGCCGTGACCCCGGAGCGGGTGCGCGAGGTCTCCGACCTCCTGGGTTTCGTCGCCGTCGGCTGGGAGGGCCGCCTCGCCGGGCTCAAGGCGGCCGCGGAGCAGTCCGAGGGGCCGGGGCCGACGTCCCCCTGACGTGCCCGCCGCGACTATCCTCGAGGGATGGGCAGGGTCACCGACACCGCGCGCGTGCGCACCGTCCGCGTCCGCGACGGGAAGCTGTACGCGGGCCGCAAGGGCGACCACGTCGCCGTCGAGGAGCCGCTGGACATCCGCCTGAACGGGCAGCGGCTCTCGCTCACGATGCGCACCCCGGGTCACGACGTCGAGCTGATCCACGGCTTCCTCCACGGCGAGGGGCTCATCGAGCGCCGCGAGGACGTCGCCGAGGCCCGCTACTGCGACGGCGCCGTCGTCGAGGACGAGACCGGCCTGCCCCGCAACACCTACAACGTCATGGAGTTCACGACCACGCGGCCGCAGCTGCTGCCCGTCGCCTCCCGCGCCTTCACCACCTCCTCCGCGTGCGGCGTGTGCGGGGCGGAGAGCATCGAGGCGGTCCGACGGCGCGGCCGCTTCACCCTCGGGGCCGACTGGCGGATCGACCCGCGCGTCGTGCTGCAGGCGGCGCGTGAGCTGGGGGAGCGCCAGCCCGTCTTCGCCCGCACCGGCGGCGTCCACGCGGCCGCGCTCGTGGGCCTCGACGGCGAGATCCTCGTGGTCCGGGAGGACGTGGGCCGTCACAACGCGGTGGACAAGGTCATCGGCTGGGCGCTGCTCGAGGACCGCCTGCCGCTCGCCGACTGCTTCCTGCTCGTCTCCTCCCGTGCGAGTTTCGAGATCGCGCAGAAGGCCGCGCTCGCCGGGGTGCCGCTGCTGGCCTGCGTCTCCGCCGCGAGCTCCCTCGCCGTGGACACCGCCGAGGCCTTCGGCATGACGCTCCTCGGCTTCACCCGCGCGGCCGACGACGGCGATGGCCGCCTCAACGTCTACACCGGCGAGGACCGCCTCGACCTCTCCGCCGTCGAGGGCTGAGCGCACCCCTTTTTTTTCCCCCCGCCGCCGGATGGTCGGATTCCGTTCCACTTCTGGCGTCTAACTGGAACGAAATCGGACCATCGTGGGTGTGGCGTCCGGCGCGCCTCTCCTCCCCACCGCGCCCTTCTCCACAGCCGCAGCCCCCGCCGGCGCGGAGCCCTGGTCCGCTCGTAGCGTCGGCCCATGCCCCCTGCCCTGCCCCGCTTCGCCGGCGTCCTGGAGCACCGCTCCGTCTGGATCTCGCTCGGCATGCACCCGCGCGATCTCGCCTCGGACTCCTTCACGACCGTCTTCCCCGGCTACCTCACGCCCACCGCGTTCCCGTGCTCGCTGAACGCGATGGCCTGGGTGCTGCAGAACAGGGCGATGCCGGGGAGCGTGCCGAGCCACACGACGGCCGCGCTGCTGTGGGGGCTGCCGCTGCCGGCCCGGATCGAGGGCGGGATCGGGCTGCTCCCGGTCACGGAGCAGCTGGGCGACGGGACCCTCGTGGTCCCCGCCGTGCCACCCGGCACCGCGCTCGGCGACGGCGCGGCGCCGCCCGTGCTGCACTGCCTCCTCCCTCGGGGCGGGCGCACCCGGATCGGGCGCGGGGCGGTGGTCCATCGGGGCGGCCCGGTGGCGACGTCCCAGGTGGGCAAGCTTCGCCTCCCGGCCCAGGGCGAGGTGCTCCGGCAGCTCGGGACCACGCTGCGCCCGTGGGACCTCGTCGCCGTGGTCGAGGCGATGATCGGACCGCAGGCCCGCTTCCCGGGGCAGAGCGTCGAGGCGCTGCGGGCCGTGCTCGCGTCGACACCCGGTCGAGCAGGGACGCCAGCGGCGCGCCGTGCGCTCGGGATGGCGCTGCCGGAGGTCCGCTCCCCGGGCGAGACGGTGATGCGCCTGGTGATCGCGGCCGTCGGGCTCCCTCGGCCGGTGCCGAACCTGCGTGTCACCGATCCCCGCGACCGGAGCGTGCGCTACATCGACCTGGCATGGGAGGAGGTCCGGCTCGGGCTCGAGTACGACGGCGACGGGCATCGGACCACGAAGGGGCAGTGGCGCCGCGACGAGGAGCGGCGGGACCAGCTGGCGGGGATGGGGTGGACGCTCGTGCGCGCGAACGGCGATGACCTCCGGCGGCCGCTGCGGATCCTGCTGCGGGTCCGGGACGCCCTGGCGCGTCACGGCGCGGTGGTGCCCGACGCCGCACGGATCCGACGCCGGCTCGCCACGGTCGTCGCGACGCACCCCTCGGCACGTATGGATCGGTGACGGCAGCGTGGCCCGGCTGCTGCTCCGGTGCGCGCGCCCCGGGGAGCGACCCGCCTCTCGCGGCCGATGGTCCGATTCCGTTCCAGATCAGAGCCCGCAACGGAACGGAATCGGACCTTCGCGGGAGCTCCCTAGGATCGTGTCGTGACCTCCGACGACGCTGCTCCCGCCTCCGCCTCCGACTCCGCTCCTGCCGCTCCTGCCGCGGCTGGCGCCGACGCCGGTGCCGTCCCCGTCGCATCGGACGCCGCCGTCCGCAGCTTCTGGGCCGAGGCGCGCGCCGCCCACCCCGAGCTTCCGGCCGATCCGCCCGAGGCCTGGGCCTTCGGCGCGACGCCCGAGCACGCCGACGGCCTGCTGGCCCTCGTGCTCGACGGGACGAAGACCGCCACCGCGAGCTCCCTCGCGGACTACGACGAGCCGGACAGCGAGCCGATGCCCGTCGTCGGCCTCCTCTCCGTGATCCTCGACGGTGCGGGAACGCCGCGCGCGGTGCTCGAGGTGACCGGCGTCGACGTGGTGCCCTTCGACGAGGTGACGGCCGAGCACGCGCACGCCGAGGGGGAGGGGGACCGCAGCCTTGCTGCCTGGCGCGAGATCCACGAGCGCTTCTGGCACGACTACCGGGCCGCCGGGTTCGCGCCGGACATGCCCGTGGTCTGCGAGCGCTTCCGCGTCGTGCATCCCGCACGTCCGGAGAGCTGACCCCGGTCTCGTCACGGCTCGCGCACGCTGCCTATCCGGCGCTGCTCGCCGGGCTCACGGCCTGATCGCTCCCCGTCCGGCTCACGGATGGTCCGATTCCGTTCCAGATCGGCGCCCCGGATGGAACGGAATCGGACCATCGACGGAGGAGCGGCGGGGCCCGGGGTGCGAGGGCGGGCCGGCGATGCGAAGGACTGCCGGGCCGCACCGGCTCCGCCCGCTCACCCCAGGGCGAGCAGGCTCTGGGCGGTGACCTCGTCGACGACGAGGTCGGTGGCGACGCCCGCGCGGAGGGCGGCGCGCAGCGGCACGGCCTTCCGGCTGCCGGCGGCGAGGAGCAGGCGGCGGGGGATGCGGGCGAGCTGGGCGGGGGTCGGTCCGGTGCCGCGGCTGTTCATGCCCACGCCCTGCCAGGTGCCGTCGGCCCGGAGGAAGACGGTGCACACGTCGCCCACGGCGCCGTCGGCCCGCAGGGAGCGGCGGTCCTCGGCGGTGAGGTAGTTGTTGGTGTAGACGTGGCTGGGGACCTCGGCGTCGAAGGCGCCCACGCTGAACACGGCGAGCGTGCACTGGCGCTGTACGTGCAGGACCCGCTGCACGGAGCGCTCCTGCCACATGGCCTCCTTGGTGGAGGCGTGGTCGAAGAAGGCCGGCACGGGGAAGTGGTGGACGGTCGCGTCCCACAGCCCCGCGGCCTTGGCGAGAACGGCGGACACGTAGGTCATGCCGGAGCCCTCGGTGTTGATGGCGCCGTTGAGCTGCACGATCCGCAGTCCCGGGGTGGGGGTGGGGTGCAGCTTCCCCACGAGCGCGGAGATCGTAGTGCCCCAGGCGAGGCCGATGGTCATGTCCGGCTCGATCGCCTCGGCGAGGAGGTCGGCGCCGGCCTGGGCGACGGCCTGCAGGCGCTCGCGCTCTCCGGGCTCGGGCGCGGCGACCACGTGGGCCTGCACGCCGAAGCGCTCGGTGATGCGGCGGCGGAGGTCGTCGGCCCGGTAGGCGCCGGGCGGGTGGAGGCTGATGGTGACGAGCCCGGCATCCCGGGCATCGCGCAGGAGGCGGGAGACGGTGGATCGCGAGACGCTGAGGGTGCTCGCGATGGTCTCCATCGTGTGGCCCTCGTCGTAGTACATCCGTGCAGCCTCGAAGGCGTGATCGAGGCGGTTCCCGGGGTTCATGACCCCAGTCTTGCACGTTCGTGCACCTGGCTTGCCAACGATGCACAGCAGTTCCACGATGGTCGGCGAACACGGCCTCAGCGAAGGAGCTCCTCGAATGTCCGCATCGAAGCGGTCCGCCCTCACCCCCGAGAATCGTGCCGAGCACCTGTCCCGGCTCCGCGCCGCCACCTCCGAGTCGCCGCTGGACGTGCTCGTCGTGGGCGGCGGGGTCAACGGCGCCGGCGCCGCGTTCGACGCCTCGACCCGCGGACTCTCCGTCGGCCTCGTCGAGCGCCACGACTGGGCCTCGGGCACCTCGTCCCGCTCCTCGAAGCTCATGCACGGCGGCCTGCGCTACCTGCAGATGCTCGACTTCAAGCTCGTCGCCGAGGCCCTGCGCGAGCGCGACCTGCTGCTCGAGACGACGGCCCCCCACCTGGTGCGGCCCATCAAGTTCGTCTTCCCGTTCTTCCGCAAGGTGATCGACCGCACGTACATCGGTGCCGGCGTGACCCTCTACGACGCCATGCAGTCCGTGGGCCGCAAGCGCGCGGTGCCCTTCCACCGCCACCTCATGCACGAGAAGATGCTCGAGGTGTTCCCGGGCCTGGACGGCGAGAAGATCGTCGGCGCCCTCGAGTACTTCGACGCGCAGGTGGACGACGCCCGCTTCGTCATGATGCTCGTGCGCTCCGCCGCCCAGCACGACGCCGCGGTCGCGAACTACACCTCCGTCGTCTCCTACCTCCACGAGGGCGAGCGCGTCGTCGGCGTGCGCGTGCGCGACGAGGAGACCGGGGAGGAGTTCGACGTCCACGCCCGCGAGGTCATCCTCGCCGGCGGCGTCTGGACCCAGGACCAGCAGGAGCTCGCCGGGGCCGACGCCGGCCTCGAGGTCCTCGCCTCCAAGGGCATCCACATCACCGTCGCCCGCGACGCCATCCGCGCCGTGCCGGACACCGGCATCATCACGCAGACCGAGAAGTCCGTCCTCTTCATCATCCCGTGGGACGAGTACTGGGTCATCGGCACCACGGACACCCCGTGGAAGGAGGACCCGACGGCCGTCGGCGCGACCTCCGACGACATCGACTACGTGCTCGAGCATGCGAACGCCGTGCTCTCCCACGACCTCACCCGCGAGGACGTCATCGGCGTCTACACGGGCCTGCGCCCGCTGCTGCAGCCGGTGAAGAAGGGCTCGGACAGCTCGACGTCCACGAAGGTCTCCCGCGAGCACACCGTCATGGAGGTGGAGCCGGGCCTCACCGCGATCGCGGGCGGCAAGTACACCACCTACCGCGTCATGGCGGAGGACGTCGTCGACTTCGCGATCCGCTCGAGCTTCCCGGGCCGCCCGAGCCTCACCCGCACGGTCCCCGTGATCGGCGCGCAGGGCCTCGCCGAGCTGAAGCGGGACAAGGGCGCGATCGCCGTGCAGCACGGCTGGGAGGAGATCCGGATCGACCGCCTGATCTTCCGCTACGGCACCCTGCTGCGGGACGTCCTCACGCTGATCGACGAGGACCCCTCGCTCGCGACCCCGCTCGAGCACGCCCCCCGCTACGTGCGCGCCGAGGCCGTCTACGCGGTGCGCGCCGAGGGCGCCCGCCACCTGGCCGACGTCCTCCAGCGCCGCACCCGCCTGGACTACGAGACCCGGGACCGCGGCGTCGCGGCGGCCGAGGAGATCGCCGCCCTCATCGCCCCCGAGCTCGGCTGGGACGATGCCACCGCCCAGCGCGAGGTCGAGACCTACCGCGCCTACATCGACGCCCGCCTCGCCGGCGAGGCGACCCATACCGACGCGGAGGTCGCCGCGGCGATCGCCGCGGTCCCGGAGGTGCCCGTCAGGGCCTGATCCGGTCGGCGCCGGGGCTCACCCTCCCCGGCGCCCCGAGGGCGGGCACGGAGCCCGCCCTCGCACCGCCCCCGCGCCAGCGTGCGCACCCCGCCCCGGCACCACCGGGGCCCCCGGCCCGCCACCTGCGGGACGGCTCTCGACGAGGAGAACCTATGGGAATCATCGGAACGATCCTGCTCTCGGAGATCGCGGGCACCGCGATGCTCATGCTGCTGGGCATCGGCGTGGTCGCGAACCACGCCCTGAACAAGACGGGCGGCCACAACGGCGGCCCGCTCATGATCCACTGGGGCTGGGGCCTCGGTGTGTTCGCCGGCGTCTGGGTCGCCTACAAGACCGGCGCCCACCTCAACCCTGCCGTCACCGTGGGCCTGCTGGTCAGCGGCGCCTCCGAGTACGGCCCCGGCATCCCGGTCACCTTCGGGACCACGATCACCTACTTCGTGGCGGAGCTGATCGGCGCGATCCTCGGCGCGGTCCTCGCGTACCTCGCCTACAAGCAGCACTACGACGCGACGCCCGACGGCCCCACCAAGCTCGGCACCTTCTCCACCGCCCCCGGCATCCGCTCCTACGGCTGGAACCTGGTCACCGAGATCATCGCGACCTTCGTGCTCGTCTTCGTGATCATCCAGTTCGGCAACACCCCGCACGAGCTCGGCCCGCTCGCCGTGGCCCTGCTGGTCGTCGCGATCGGCGCGTCCCTCGGCGGCCCCACCGGGTACGCCATCAACCCCGCCCGTGACCTCGGCCCCCGCATCGCGCACGCGCTGCTGCCGATCAAGGACAAGGGCTCCTCGGACTGGGGCTACTCGTGGGTGCCGGTCGTCGGCCCGCTGATCGGCGGCGTGCTCGCCGGCGTCGCCTCGATCCTGTTCTTCTGATCCGCAGCACCTGAGCCCCACCCCGTGAGCCGCGCGGCGGGGGCGATCCGCCCGATCCGTCCCCGCCGCCGCTCCCACCCCGTACCGTGAAACCATCCGACGAAGGAGTCACCATGTCCGACGCACCGCAGTACATCCTCGCGATCGACCAGGGCACCACCTCGACCCGTGCGATCGTCTTCGACCACGGCGGCCAGATCGTCGCCTCCGGTCAGAAGGAGCACGAGCAGATCTTCCCCAAGGCCGGCTGGGTCGAGCACGATCCCGCCGAGATCTGGAAGAACGCCCGCGACGTCGTGGGCCAGGCGCTCGTCAACGCCGACATCAACCGTCACCAGCTCGCCGCCGTCGGCATCACCAACCAGCGCGAGACCGCGGTGGTGTGGGACAGGACCACGGGCGAGGCCGTCTACAACGCGATCGTCTGGCAGGACACCCGCACGCAGCGCATCTGCGACGAGCTGGGCGGCGACGAGGGCGCGGACAAGTACAAGGAGCGCGTGGGCCTCCCGCTCGCCACCTACTTCTCCGGCCCCAAGGTGAAGTGGATCCTCGACAACGTCGACGGCGCCCGCGAGAAGGCGGAGAAGGGCGACCTGCTCTTCGGCAACACCGACTCGTGGCTCGTGTGGAACATGACCGGCGGCGTCAACGGCGGCGTGCACGTCACCGACGTCACCAACGCCTCGCGCACGATGCTCATGAACATCGACACCCTCGACTGGAACGAGGACATCGCGAAGGACATGGGCATCCCGCTGTCCATGCTCCCTGAGATCCGGTCCTCCTCCGAGGTGTACGGCAAGGGTCGCAAGAACGACCTGCTCATCGACACCCCGATCGCCGGCATCCTCGGCGACCAGCAGGCCGCGACCTTCGGCCAGGCCTGCTTCGAGGTGGGCCAGGCCAAGAACACCTACGGCACCGGCAACTTCATGCTCATCAACACCGGCGAGGAGCTGGTGCGCAGCGAGAACGGCCTGCTCACGACCGTCGCCTACAAGATCGGCGACAGCAAGCCGATCTACGCGCTCGAGGGATCGGTCGCCGTGACCGGCTCGCTCGTGCAGTGGGTGCGCGACAACCTCGGCCTGATCAGGACCGCCCCGGAGATCGAGGACCTCGCCAAGCAGGTCGACGACAACGGCGGCTGCTACGTGGTCCCGGCCTTCTCGGGCCTCTTCGCGCCCTACTGGAAGGCCGACGCGCGCGGCGCGATCGTGGGCCTGACCCGCTACATCACCAAGAACCACATCGCGCGGGCCACCCTGGAGGCGACCGCCTACCAGTCCGCCGAGCTGCTCGAGGCGATGAACGCGGACTCCGGCGTGGACCTCACCGAGCTCAAGGTCGACGGCGGCATGGTCATGAACGAGACGCTCATGCAGTTCCAGGCCGACATCCTCGGCGTGCCCGTGGTGCGTCCGAAGGTCATCGAGACCACCGCCCTCGGCGCCGCCTACGCGGCCGGCATCGCGGTGGGCTTCTGGTCCGGCGAGCAGGACGTCATCGACAACTGGGACGAGGACAAGCGCTGGGAGCCGGACATGGATCCGGAGACCCGCGAGCGCAGCCTCCGCCTCTGGAAGAAGGCCGTGGAGCGCACCTTCGACTGGGTGGACGACGACGTCGAGGCTCTGAACGGCTGATTCATTGATCTGCTGATCGACCGCGTCCGACGCCAGGGGCCGGCGGTCACCTCCCGAGGGAGGTGACCGCCGGCCCTCGTCGTGCCCGCCTCAGGCCTCCCGCTGCCGCCGGGCGAGGGCGTGGGCGACGTCCCGGGTCGCGGGATAGAGGTCCCGATACAGGCCGTAGAGCTCGTCGTACGTCTCCCGCAGGGCGGGGTCGGGGCGCACCTCGTGGTCCGTGCCCTGCCAGGGGCCGGTGTCGATGCCGTGGGCGAGCTCCGCGGCGAGCATCGCCCCGCCGTAGCAGGCGCCGATCGTGCAGCGGGGGATGCGCTGGGGGAGCCCGGTGACGTCGGAGACGATCTGCGGCCACAGGTCCGTGCGGGCGCCGCCGCCCACGGCGACGACCCGGTCGATGCGGGCGCCGGCGGCGGCCATCGCCTCGAGGTGGTGGCGCACGCCGAGGGCGGCGGCCTCGAGAGCGGCGCGGTAGAGGTCGCCGCGGGTGTGGGAGAGGGTGAGCCCGGCGATCACGCCGCGGGCGTCGGGGTCGTGCAGCGGGGAGCGCTCCCCGGCGACGTAGGGGAGCATGAGCAGGCCGCGCGCGCCGGGCCCGCTCGCGGCGGCCTCGCCCACGAGGTCGCCGTAGTCGTCCCCGCCGGTGAGCTCGCGCAGCCAGCCGGTGATCGCGCCGGAGGCCGCCATGCCGCCGGAGAGGGTCCAGCCGCCGGGCGCGGTGCCGGCGGTCGCCCAGAGCTCGCGGCCGGGGAGCAGCTCCGCGGTGCGGGCGACGAGGAAGGTCGTGGTGCCGTACATGAGCATCATGTCGCCGGGGTGCTCGGTGCCGGCGCCGCGGGCCTCGGCCCAGGCGTCGATGGTCCCGGTGATGACGGGGATGCCCGCGGCGATCCCGGGGAGCGCCGCGGCGGCCTGCGCGGTGACGGTCCCGGCGGCCTCGCCGGCCCAGCGCAGCTCGGGCAGCTCGATGCCGGGGGCGACGCGCGCGGCCCATTCCTCGTCCCAGCGCCCGGACCGCAGGTCGTAGAGGGGTGCGGCCTGGCTCGCGGAGGCGTGGTCGAGCACGTACTGCCCGGTGAGGCGGAAGGCGAGGTGGCTCGCGGTCATGAAGAGCCGACGGGCGCGAGCGTAGACCTCGGGCTCCTCCTCGGCGACCCAGGCGATCTTGGGTCCGGCGGCCTGGGCGGTGAGCACGCAGCCGCAGCGCTCGAGGATCGCGTCGTCGCCGAGCTCGGCGCGCAGGCGGTCGATCTGCATGCCGGAGCGGGTGTCCACGCCATAGAGGATCGCGGGACGCACGGGGGTGCCGTCGGCCCCGGCGAGGAGCACGCACGGTCCCATGCCGGAGAGCCCGATCCCGGTGACCTCGACGCCGTCGCCGGCGGGGCCGGTGAGCAGCTCGGCGGCCATGGAGACGAGCTCGTCCCACCAGATCCCGCCGTCCATCTCGACGTGCCCGGGGCGGGGCCGCTCCACGGTGTGCTCGCGCACGGCGGTCGCGAGGACGGTGCCGTCGAGCGTCACGAGGATCGCCTTGCTCGCGGAGGTGCCGACGTCGACCCCCAGCACGGCGGGGGTGACCCCGCGCGGTGCGTCCGTGCGCGGTGCCCGCGTCACGCCTGCTCGCATGCCCTGTCCTCCGTCTCGGGACGGCATCGGGCAGGACGGCCTCGACGCCGCCCCTATCCTGTCACCGTCGGGGTGCCGCCCCGTGACCCCGCTGCGGAGGAGAGCCCGTGCTCGAGACGACGATGGACGTGCAGCTGCTGCACCGCGCCGCCTCGGCGTACTACCTCGACGATCTGCGCCAGGCGGAGATCGCGGAGCTGCTGCACGTCTCGCGGCCCACGGTCTCCAAGCTCATCGCGGAGGCGCGGCGCATCGGCATGGTGCGCTTCGAGGTGCTCGACCCGAGCACGGGGGATCTCGCGGACCTCGAGCTGCGGCTGCGGGAGCGCCTGGGCGTCGCCCGGGTGCGGATCGCGGCGGGCGACCAGGTGCAGCGGGGCTTCCGGGGGATCGGCGACCTGCTGGGGGAGGAGCTGCGGGGGCTGGGCCTGCGGCGCGGGGACGTGCTGCTGCTGTCCTCGGGGAAGACGACCTATGCGGTGAGCGGCATGGCGGGGCTGCCGGAGCTGCCGGGCGTGATCGTGGCGCCCACGGTGGGCGGGCAGCAGGAGCCCGATCCGTCGTTCCAGACGAACGAGATCGTGCGGCGCTTCGCGGATCGCACGCATGCGGAGCCGCGGTTCATGTTCGCTCCGGCGCAGCCCTCGCCGAGCCTGTGGGACTCGCTGCAGGCGGATCCGAGCTTCCTCGCGATCACGGACCTGTGGCGGCGGGCGCGCGCGGTGGTGGTGGGCGTCGGCGAGCCGTACCGCGGCCGTGAGTCGCTGACCTCCGTCGTGCCACGGGACGAGCCGCTGCTCGAGCCGGCGGTGGGGGACATCAACCTCCACTTCTACGACGCCGCGGGCGAGGCGGTCGCCTTCCCGGGCTCGGACCGCCTGGTGCGGCCCTCGCGGGAGCTGATGCGGGACATCCCGGACGCGATCGCGCTCGCGGCGGACGTCCGCAAGGCACCGTCGATCCTCGCGGGCGCCCGGGCGGGGCTGTTCTCGACGCTGATCACCGACGAGCCGACGGCGCTCGCGGTGCTCGCGCATCCCGACCCCGCGGTCTGAGCCTCCTGATTCCTCCTCTGACCTGCGGCGCCCTCAATCGGAACATTTGTGCTTGACGAATGTTCGTAGGTTTGCCTAGTCTCGACACGTCCGCGCCGCCGGGCCGGAACGTATCGAAGGAGATGTGTCCCCCATGAGCCAGTCCCCCCAGATCCCCAGCACGATGCAGGCCGTCGTCATGCACGCGCCGGAGGACTACCGCCTCGAGGAGATCGACGTCCCGCGCCCCGCCGCGGACGAGCTCCTGCTGCGCGTGGAGGCCGTGGGCGTCTGCGCGAGCGACCTGAAGTGCTACCACGGCGCCGCGAAGTTCTGGGGCGACGAGAACCGCGACCGCTGGGTCGAGCCCGGCATCACCCCCGGCC
The DNA here is from genome assembly GCF_054777615.1 of Brachybacterium horti. Taxonomy (NCBI): domain Bacteria; kingdom Bacillati; phylum Actinomycetota; class Actinomycetes; order Micrococcales; family Dermabacteraceae; genus Brachybacterium; species Brachybacterium horti. The sequence goes on along the minus strand of NZ_BAAHAM010000004.1, from coordinate 388,831 downwards.
ACGAGCTCGTCGGCGAGGTCGTCGCCGGCTCGGAGGAGGCCCTCGCCCACCACGGCGTGCAGATCGGCGACCGCATCGCCTGCGAGCAGATCGTCCCCTGCGGCGAGTGCATGTACTGCCGGCGCGGCTGGTACTGGATGTGCGGCCCCCACGACATGTTCGGCTTCAAGCACTACAGCGGCGCCATGGCGGAGTACATGATCGTCCCCTCCCTCGCCCGCGCCCACCAGGTCAGCAAGGACCTCCCGCCCCACCACGCGGCGTTCTCCGAGCCGCTCTCCTGCTCGCTGCACGCCGTCGAGCGCGCGCAGCTCACCTTCGACGACGTCGTCGTGGTCGCCGGCTGCGGCCCGATCGGCCTCGGCGCGATCATCGGCGCGAGCCACAAGACCCCCAAGCAGGTCATCGCCCTCGACTTCGACGACGACAAGCTCGCCCTCGCCGCGAAGTGCGGCGCGGACCTCACCCTGAACCCCTCGAAGGTCGATGTCGTCGCCGAGATCAAGGCGCTCACCGGCGGCTACGGCGCGGACGTCTACATCGAGTGCACGGGCCACCCGAGCGCCGTCTCCCAGGGCCTGAATCTGCTGCGCAAGCTCGGCCGCTTCGTCGAGTACTCGGTCTTCAAGGACGACGTCACCGTCGACTGGTCGATCATCTCCGACGACAAGGAGCTCGACGTCCTCGGCGCCCACCTGGGCCCGAACTGCTGGCCCGCCGCGATCGGGATCATCGAGTCCGGCGTGCTGCCCATGGACGAGATCTGCACCCACCAGTTCGGCCTCGGCGACGTCCAGAAGGCCCTCGACACCGTCGGCGACTCCTCCGGCGCCTCCGTGAAGGTCTCGATCGTCCCCGGCCTCTGATCCGCCCCTCCCCCTTCCCCCGTGCACGAAGGAGTGTAGACATGACGTTCCCCTCGACCACCTCGTCCTCGGCGGGCACCGCCCCCGGGGCCGGGCGCGAGACCTTCCTGGACCGCCTCGGCATCCCCCACGTCCTGCGCTGGGGCTTCCTCGGCGTGCTGCTGTTCATGACGGGCAACGGCGTGGAGTCGAACTTCGTCTCCACGCACATTGCCGAGGCCTTCGGCGGCGGCGACGACAAGATCGACCTCGCCGCGAAGATCATCGCGGCCTACTCGCTCGCGGTGCTCGTGGGCTCCTACCTCGCCGGCGCCCTCTCGGACCTCTTCGGGCCGCGCCGCGTGATGGCGCTCGGCGTCGGGGTGTGGGTCGTCTTCGAGCTCGCCTTCCTCGGATCCCTCGCGATCGAGTCGGTGCCGCTGGTGGCGCTGAGCTACTTCCTGCGCGGCTTCGGCTTCCCGCTGTTCGCCTTCGCGTTCCTCGTGTGGATCAACCACGTCGTGGACAAGGAGCGCAACGGCGCGGGCGTCGGCTGGTTCTACGTCATGTTCACGGGCGGTCTGCCCACCCTCGGCTCCCTCGTCGCGGCGTTCCTCATCCCGCGCCTCGGCGGCGGCTTCGCCGGCGAGTCCGCCGCCATGCTCGGCTCGAGCGTCCTCGTGATCGCCGGCTTCCTCGTCGCCTGGTTCGGCGTCCGCGAGGGGCACGGCTCGCGCCGCCTCGCCCCCGCGGGCGAGACCGCGAGCCAGGTGATCACCGCGGGCGTGCGCCTCACCTTCACGAACAAGCGCATCGCGATGGGCTTCCTGACCCGCCTCATCAACACCGCTCCCGAGTTCGGCATGTTCATCATCCTGCCCAACGTCATCGCGGGCTCCGTGGCCGACGGCGGACTGGGCTGGAGCCAGTCCCAGTGGCTCGTCATGACGTCGATCGTCTACGCCGGCAACATCCTGTTCAACGCCGCCTTCGGCGCCCTCGGCGACCGGGTCGGCTGGGTGACGACCGTGCGCTGGTTCGGCATCCTCGGCTCCGCGATCGGCCTGCTGCTGTGGTGGTACGTGCCGCACATGGTCACGGCCGGCTCCGACTGGGGCTTCGCCGTCTCGGTCGCCGCAGGCACCGTCTTCGGCATCATGCTCGCCGGCTTCGTGCCGCTCGGCGCGATCATGCCGGCGATCGCCCCGGAGCACACCGGCGCCGCGATGGCCATGTACACGACCGCCGCGGGCGGGGCGACCTTCCTGGGCAGCGCCGTCGTCGCGATCGTCCGCCCGCTCGGCGGGAACGTGGCCGTGGTCTGGGCGTTCGTGGCCCTCTACGCGTGCGCCTTCGCCATGACCTACTTCCTCAAGGTCCACCAGCCGCGGCTGCACGGCCCCGTCCTCGAGTCGGCCGACGAGGCCGCCTGACCCCACCCGGCACCCCCTCTCCGCAGCACCTCACGAAGGAGCACCCCATGAGCACCACCCCCACCCCGTCCCCGCTGTTCGACCTCACCGGCCGCACCGCCCTCGTCACCGGCGGCGCGAAGGGCCTGGGCCTCGCCATGGCCCGCGGCCTCGCCCAGCACGGCGCCCCGATCGTCCTCGCCGACATCGACGACGCAACCGGCGGGCAGGCCGCCCGCGACCTCGCCGCCGAGACCGGCGTGCGCGTGGACTACCGCCACCTCGATGTCACCGACCAGGCGGAGGTCGAGCAGACCGTCGCCGCGATCGACGACGAGGTGGGCGGCATCGAGATCCTGCTGAACAACGCTGGCCGCACGATCCACCACCCGCTCGAGGACGGCGACGTCGAGAAGTGGCGCGCGGTGATGACCCTCAACCTCGACGGCGTGTACCACGTGCTCTCCGCCGTCGGCCGGAGGATGCTCGAGCGCGGCCACGGCAGCATCATCAACACCGGCTCGATGAGCGGCATCATCGCGAACGTCCCGCAGACCCAGGCGTCCTACAACGCCTCGAAGGCCGCGGTCCACAACCTCACCCGCTCCGCGGCCCTCGAGTGGGCCGAGCGCGGCGTGCGCGTGAACGCGATCGCCCCGGGGTACATGCGCACCGAGCTGACCCGCGGCTTCTACGAGGCCGGCGGCCCGCAGATCGACCAGTGGAACCTCATGACGCCGATGAAGCGCCCGGGGGAGCCGCACGAGCTCGCGGGCGCCGCCGTGTACCTCGCCTCCGACGCGAGCTCCTTCGTCACCGGTTCGGTCCTCTCGATCGACGGCGGCTACACGGCCGCCTGAGCTCCGGCCCCGTTCCCCGCACCCCTGACCTGGAGACGCTCCCATGACGTACCTGTTCGACGATCCCCTGTCCTTCCCCTCCGACGCCGTCGAGGGCCTCGTCGCCGCGCACCCCGAGGAGCTGCTGCGCGTGCACGGCGGCGTGGTCCGCGCCGCGGCCACCCCCGCGGGGCAGCCCGCCCTCGTGGTGGGCGGCGGCTCGGGGCACTACCCGGCCTTCGCCGGCTGGGTGGGGCCGGGCTTCGCGCACGGCGCGCCCTGCGGGAACGTGTTCTCCTCGCCGTCCTCGGACCAGGTCCACGCGGTCGCGCGGAACGCGGAGAACGGCGGCGGTGTGATCCTCGGCTTCGGCCATTACGCCGGGGACGTGCTGCACTTCGGCGTCGCGGCGGAGAAGCTGCGCGCCGAGGGGATCGACGTGCGCATCGTCGCCGTGAGCGACGACATCGCCTCGGGGCAGGGCGGGGACCACCGCGACCGGCGCGGCATCGCCGGCGACCTCACCGTCTTCAAGGTCGCGGGCGCCGCGATCCAGGAGGGCGCGGACCTCGACGAGGCGGAGCGCCTCGCGTGGAAGGCGAACGACGCGACCCGCTCGCTCGGCGTCGCCTTTGACGGCTGCACCCTGCCGGGTGCGGAGGACGCCCTCTTCCACGTCCCCGAGGGGCGGATGGCGATCGGCCTGGGCATCCACGGCGAGCCGGGCATCGACGAGGTGGACATGCCGAGCGCGGCGGAGCTCGCCCGCGTGCTCGTGGACGGCGTGCTCGAGGAGACCCCCGAGCTCGACTCGGACCGCGTCGCGGTGGTCCTCAACGGCCTCGGCACCGTGAAGCACGAGGAGATGTTCGTGGTGTGGAAGCACGTCGCGGGCCTCCTCGCGGAGCGCGGCCTCACCGTGGTGCGCCCCGAGGTGGGGGAGCACGTGACGAGCCTGGACATGGCGGGCCTCTCGCTCACGGTGATGCGCCTGGACGAGGAGCTCGAGCGGCTGTGGCTCGCCCCGGCGGACGCCCCGGCCTTCCGCCGCGGCGCCGTCGTGGAGGGTCCGCTCGGCGAGGAGCGCGGGGAGGTCTACGCCCCGGGCGAGGACCCGATCCCGGAGGCCACGGCGGAGTCGCAGGAGGGCGCCGCGCGCGTGCTCGAGGTGCTCGGCGCGGTGGAGGAGCTGCTCACGGGGCTCGAGCCGGAGCTCGGGCGCATGGACCAGGTCGCCGGGGACGGCGACCACGGGCAGGGCATGCTGCTCGGCATCCGTGCCGCGCGCGCGGCCGCGCAGCACAGCGTCGAGGGCGGCGCGGGCGCCCGCACGGTCCTCGTGCAGGCCGGAGCGGCGTGGTCCGCGGAGGCGGGCGGCACCTCCGGTGCGCTCTGGGGCGTCGCGCTCACGAGCCTCGGCCGGGCGCTCGCCGACGACGCCGCCGTCACGAGCGACGCCCTGCTCACGGGGCTGATCAAGGCGGTCGAGGCGATCGAGCGCCTCGGCGGCGCCCAGGTGGGGGACAAGACGATGGTCGACGCGGCCGTCCCCTTCCGCGAGTCCCTCGCCGCGGCGAGCAGCGCGGCCGGCCCCGCGATCGTCGAGGCCGCCCGGAAGGCGACCGCCGCGGCGGACGCCACCGCGGACATCGTCGCCACGAAGGGCCGCGCCCGCACCCACGGCGAGAAGTCGGTGGGCACCCCGGACCCGGGCGCGATCTCCTTCTCCCGCATTGTCACGCTGCTCGGCGAGCACCTGTCCTGACCTGCACCACCACCACTGAGGAGAACCCCATGGCCCTGCGCATCATCACCGGATCCGACAACGCCGGCTACGGCCACAAGTCCGCCCTGAAGGAGCTGCTCGAGAACGACCCCCGCGTCGCCTCCGTGACCGACGTCGGCGTCGGAGGCCGCGAGGACGGCGAGCTCTACCCCAACGTCGCCGTCGCCGCCGCGGAGAAGGTCGCCGCCGGCGAGGCGGACCGCGCCCTGCTCATCTGCGGCACCGGCCTCGGCGTCGCCATCGCCGCCAACAAGGTGAGCGGCATCCGCGCCGTCACCGCCCACGACCTCTACTCGGTGCAGCGCTCCGTCCTCTCGAACAACGCGCAGGTCCTCTGCATGGGCGAGCGCGTGATCGGCCTCGAGCTCGCGAAGGAGCTCGTGAAGGTGTGGCTGGACCTCGAGTTCGACCCCACCTCCTCCTCCGCCGAGAAGGTCGACGCGATCTGCGCCTACGACGGCTCCCTCGAGAAGGGCTGACGCCCTCTCCGGCTTGGTAGGTTCGCGCGATGGACCTCGTCGCCCCGGACCCCGCCCTGTTCCCGTCCTTCCGCGCCTCGATGCGCGAATGGGACGGCGCCCACCAGGACGGCGCGGGCATCCGTGACATGGCCTCGCTGCTCGAGCGGGACGGCTTCGAGACCTGGGTGGCGCAGCTGCTCGCCGAGGAGGCGGAGCCCGCCGGGCCGGGCTTCGTCACCTGCACCTACCGCTGGCTGGTCGAGGACGGCGAGTACCTCGGCAGCGTGGCCCTGCGGCACGAGCTGAACGACTTCCTCGCACGGTTCGGCGGGCACGTCGGCTACGGCGTGCGACCGTCGGCCCGCGGCCGCGGCCTCGCGACGCAGGCCCTGCGGGGGATCCTCCCCTTCGCCCGCCGCCGCGGCGTCGACGAGGTGCTCGTGATCTGCGACGAGCAGAACCCCGCCTCGCGCGCGGTGATCGAGCGCTGCGGTGGCCGCTTCGAGGACGCGGTGCAGGACGACGACGGCCGCACCCTGCGGCGCTACTGGATCGGGACCACGCCGAGCGCCTGAGCGACCGGCACCGCGCTCGCGGCCGCCCACGCCTGGGGGCGGCAGGAGGCGGGGTAGGGGAGCGGCGGCTCGACCTCGGTGGCCGCGTGCCCGCCGAAGAGCTCGGGCAGGCGGTCTCCGAACCCCTCCGCAGCGCGCAGCAGACCGCGGGCGAGCGTCGGGGGTGCGGAGGCCTCCGGGGCGTGCGGCTCCAGGCGGAGGTCGGAGACCACACGGGTGTCGCCCTCGTACACTCCGTCGGCGCCCTCGCCGCGCAGCTCGCCGTCCGGGGCGGACCACATCTGCAGCGGCGCGCGGAGCACGAGCAGCCTGTCGTGCACGAAGGGCTGGTGGCCCTGGTGCGAGCGCGCGGGATCGATCCGCAGGGATCGCGGGGGTTCCGAGGCGCTCCGTCGTCGGCTCATCGGTGCATCGTCGCACGGCGGCCGGATCGCTCCGGGGCGGTCGGGGGAGCCCCGCTCAGGCCGCCAGACCGAGGCGGGCGAAGGCGCCGCGGAAGATCGTCAGCCCGTCGAGGCCGGGCATCTTCTGGACGCGCTTGTCGAGCTTGTCGAGCTCGTCGAAGTGCCCCTCGAAGAGGTGCCCCATGACGTGCTTGACCTCGGAGTCGTCCATGACGCCGGAGCCGACGGGCCGCCACACCTTCGCGAGGATCATGCGGGTGAGCTTCTGCGCGGTCGTGGAGGCCTCGAGGCGCTCGCGGCCCTGCGTCGTGTAGAAGGCGACGTGCCGGGTCTCCTGCTGGGCGATGCGCTGCAGGAGGGGGGAGAGCACGGGGTGCTCGACCATCGCGGCGAGGCGGCGGTAGGCGGCGACGGCGGAGAGCTCGTTCGCGGCGCCCCAGGTCATGTGGACGGCGACGAAGTCGGTGCCCGCGAGGTTCGTCAGCGCGGACTGCTTGAACGCCGCGAGCGCGTTGTACCAGCCGAGCTTCACGCGCTTGGCCTTGACCTCGTCGTAGTCCACGAGGATGCCGTGGCGGGCGAGGACGTCCGCGAGGGCCTTGCCGTGCCAGAACTCCTCGCGGTTCCACATGGTCATGAAGCCGCCGGCGTCCTCCTCGTGATGGGAGGGGGTGACGAGCATGTCCCGCAGGTAGCAGCTGGTGTGGAACTCGACGTCGCACATGTAGCGCAGGTCCCGCAGCGTCGCCTCGTCCAGCGGCTGGCTCTCGAAGAGGGAGAAGTCGAGGTCGTCGTACTGGAGCGGCTCGGAGGTCGTCGTGAACTTGTCGAGGTCGAAGGCCATCTCAGGCTCCTGTTCCGGAGTCGCGAGCGGTGAGCGAGGGGAGGGCGGCGCGGGTGCGCGCGCTCACGCGGGAGGAGGGGCCCAGGGGGAGGTCCGCCCCGGGCAGGAGGCGCACCAGGTCGTGGCGCGCGCGGTCGAGGGCGGCGAGATCGGCGGGGTCGGCGCCGAGCTCGGCGAGGGCGGCGGGCAGGTCCGGGTCGGGGACGCCGCCGCCGTGCAGGGGGTCGTCGAGGGTGAGCACGAGCCGCGCGGCGATCGCCTCGCGGCGCGAGCGGGTGACGCGGGCGGTCGCCTCCGCGCGGAGGAACGCGATCGCGTCGTCGTGGCGGCCGGCGACCTCGAGGGCGACTCGTCGGGCCTCCCCGTCGAGCCGTCCCGCGAGGAGGGTGAGGGCCTCGCGCAGCCAGGTCTCCTGGATCGCGAGGCGCATCATGTGGCCGGCGGTGACGGCCTCGCCGGCGAGCACGGTCCACAGCGGGGAGAGCAGGGGCTGCACGCGGGCCACGTGGATCCGGCGCAGCGTCGTCGCCGGGCCGGCGGCGGCGAGCGGGCGGGGGCGCTCGACGGGGTCGTCGAGGGTGAGCACGTCGCGCAGGGCGCGGGCCTGCCAGTAGCGCTCCACGAGCCAGGTCGCGAGGAACGCGGTCACGCGCGCCTCGTTGCCGGTCCAGGTGGCGAGCATGGCGCGGGACTCCGCGAGCGCGGATCCCTCGAGCCGCTGGATCACGCCGAGCGTGCGCGCGACGGCCGGGTCGAGGGGCTGGGCGGCCACGGCGGCCGTGTCCACGGGGAGCCGACGGTGGGGCGTCTCGAGGTAGCCGTCGAGGTCGACGTCGGTCACGACCACGCGGTCGATGCTGTCGTCGAGGTGGAGGTGCCCGTCGTGGAGCCCGCGTGCGGGGTCCGTGACAGGTCGGATCGTCGCGCCCGCGCTGATCGTCACGAAAGGGGCTCCTCACCATGCCTGCCGACGGTGCCCGGACGAGCCCCGGGGGCCCTGGGCACCGCGTCCATCCTACGGCTCCGGAGGTTCGGCGTCGCGCCCGGTGAGGGGCGTTCTCGGGTGGTCCCCGTCTCCCCAAGATGCGCGAAGGGTTCGTTGGTAGGTTCGTCGCGTGATCGTCCCCGGTGCCTCCTCCCTCCCGGAGACCGGCGGCCGCGACGACCAGGTCGGCCTCCCCGATCCCGAGGAGCTGCGGGTCGCGCTGCGGCCACCGGAGCTCCCGCTGCCCGCCCCGCGCACGCCGCTCGAGCTCGCCCAGCGTGTGAGCGATCTCACGCACGCGGAGCGCTATCGCGAGGCGGTGGCCCTCGCCGCCATGCCGCTCCCTGAGGGCGGCTCCGTCGTCGGCCATGCCCCTGTTCCCTCTCCTGTCGCCGCGGACCTCGCCGTGCTCGCCTCCGCCCGCCTCGCGGCGCTCGCGCGCGTGGGCACCGACGAGGAGGTCGCCGCCGCCGCCGGCGACCTGCTGCGCGCGCAGCGCCGTGCGGGATACGCGGCCCAGGCGGCGGCGACCGCGCAGGTCCTCCTCGAGCGGGGAGTGCTCCGGGAGCCGGCCGACGGCGGCTCCGGGGTCGATGCCTCCCGCGCCGGTCGGCGCCGCGCCGCCGCCGTGACGGTCACCCCCGAGCTGCTCGCCGTGGTCCGCGAGCTCGACGTCCCGCACCGTCGTGCCCGCGGCGCCATCGGCCCGGCGCCCCTCGGTTCCGCCCCCGTCGGCCCCGCAGATCCCGCCGCGACCGCGACGGACCCCCGTCGGCGGATCCGCGTCCTGCGCGCGGCCCTCGACGCCCTGCCCGCGGCGCGCGCGGACCTGCTCGGCGCGCCTGAGCCGCTGCTGCGCCTGCGGCTCGCCCAGGCGCTCGAGGCCGCCGGTCTCACGGACTCCGCGACGACGGCGGCGCTCGACGCCCTCGAGCTGCTCGAGGAGGTGGACGCCGACCCCGAGGCGGAGGCCTCGCGCCGGGCCGATCCGCACCGGGTGCGCATCGCCGCCCACGCCGTCCTTGCCCGCACCCTGCGCGCCTCGCACCCGCTCGCCGCGGTGCGCCACGCCCTCGATGCGCTCGGCGTCATGCGCCGCGTCGAGGACGCGCCGCTGCGCGTGGGCCTCGTGACGGACCTGCTCGAGGCGCTCACCGCGGCGGGCCTCGAGCGGGACGCCTCCTTCGCGGCGGGCCGCCTCGCCTCCCTCCAGCGCTCACTGCGGCGGGACGAGCTGCGCACGGGACCGCTGCTCGCGGTCGCCGGCCAGCGGATCCGGGTGGGGCGGGCCGACGAGGCCCGCGAGGCGCTCGAGGAGGTGCGTCGGATCGCGCGCGACCACCGCGACCGGTCGACCGATCTCGAGGCCGCGCGTCTGCTCGCGACGCTGTATGAGCGCGAGGGTGACCTGCGCGGTTCCCTGCTCCAGCTGCGTCGGGTGGCGGCGGACGCCCGCTGGCTGAGCGACGACCTCGCGACCCCCGCCCCGCGGCGCGGGCCGTTCCTGCGGATCGAGCTCGAGGCGCTCGCGCTCGTGCTGCGCCGTGCGATGGACCTCGGCGAGACGCCGACCGCGCGCGCCGCCGCCCGCGCGATCGAGCGCCGCACCCGGCCCGACGGCGGACGCCTCCTGCTGCCCTCGGCCCTGCTGTGGGACCACCGGGTCGATGCGCGGGTGGGGGAGCTCGTGGCGGTCGCCGCCGCGGAGCCCGACGCCGAGGAGCTGCCTCAGCTGCTCGACGGCGCCCGCGAGGTGATCGGCCTCGCCCCGGGCGGTCACGAGGAGCGTGCCCTGTACTGGCGCGCCTACCTCGACGAGCAGCATGCGCTGCTGCTCGAGCGCCGTGGGGAGCGGGAGGCGGCGCTCGCCGCCGCGCTGCAGGCCCAGGCGCAGTGGCGCAACCAGGACGCCGAGGCCGACGACCTCGAGCGGATCGACGCCCTCGTCGGCCGGCTCTCCGCGGAGGCCTGAATCCCGCCGCCTTTCCTCCCCACTCGACGTTATCCACATTTTCGATGGGTTCTCTCGATGTGCTCGCTTTCGTCGATCAGACGTTCTAAAATAAGTGGAGCGGAACGGCGGGGATTCATGGGGATCACCGGCCGCGATGAGCACGAGGAGGTGTGGGGATGTCGGCTCCGGTCCAGGCTGTCTCCGGGCAGGCCCCTGCTTCCCAGCACCCCCTGGCGTCCGTCCTCGCGGTCCCTTCGGTGCCCGTCCCGCCCGACTCCTCGGCGTCTGCCCCGCAGGCTTCCTCGGGCGCCGCCGCCCCTCCCGTCGCCCTGGACGCTCGCTCCCTCCCGCGCCGTCTGCGGGGCGCCGTGCGAGGGCGCAGCGGGGTCACGGAGGAGAACCTCGATGCCCGCGCGGAGGTCGAGGAGGGCTCGCCCGAGTCGGCGGCGCTGCAGCGGATCCTGCGCCGGCGCCGCGAGGTGCAGGCGGCCGCCTACGTCGCGGAGCTGACGGACCTCGCGGAGCTCTGGGTGGAGGACGCGGGGGACGACGGTGACCTGAACGCCGTCGCGGTCGGCGTGGTGCTGCGCGCCAAGCTCGGACGCGCCGCCGGCCGCCTCCGTGATGCGCGCATGGCCGTCACCGATCTCCCGCGATGTCTCGCCCAGGTCGGGTCCGGCGCCCTGCCTCCGGAATGGTGCGATCACCTGCTCCGCTCCGTCCGCGGTCTCACCGCTGCTCAGCGTGCTTTCGTCGACGAGCAGGTCTCGTCCTGGCAGCTCGAGACGCTCCCGGCGGACAGGTTCTGGACCCTGCTGCGGCAGCTCGTCGCCTGGGTCGACACAGCCGCCGCGGCGGGCGGCACCGCCGAGTCCAAGCGGGACGTCGAGCTCGTCCTCCCCAGCGAGGACGACGGCACCGCGCAGCTCACCGTGACCGGCCCCGCCCCGGAGATCCTTGACCTCGCCAAGCGCCTCGACCGCGCCGCGCATGCCGTCCAGGATGCGCAGCGCCACGCGCTCGCCCGCATCGGCGCCGGCGAAGCGGGGGTGGCGATCCCCTGGGACGTCCACGGTGACGCCGCTCGCACCGGGGCTCCGATGTCGCTCGGTGCGATCCGCTACGTCCTCCTGACCCGCTCCGAGATCGGGACCGACGGCGTCCCTGTCCCCGCCGCCGCGGTGCGGATGAACCTCGTCGTCCCCGTCCTGTCCCTCCTCGGCGTGACGGATGCGCCGGGGATGCTGGACGGGACGGTGCCGATCCCTCCGGCCATGGCCCGTGACCTCGCGGCGAACGCGACCGCCTGGCACCGGGTTCTGACGGATCCGGTCACCGGGGAATTCCTCCCCGTCGCGGCGACGACGTACCGACCGTCCACGGCGATGGTGGAATATCTCAAGGTCGTCGACCCGATATGTGCCGTGCCCGGCTGTTCGCGGCAGGTCGTGGATATCGGGGAATCGGACCATATCCAGGAATTCGACCATCTCCATCCGGGCAGGGGCGGTGCCACGAGCCCGGAGAACCTGCACCGGCTGTGCCGCACCCACCATCGGATGAAGACCAGCAGGGCTCTCGACCCGGAACGCACCGACACCGGCAGCACGAGGTGGACGGTGGGAGAGCTGACCTCCACGGAGGTCGAGGCGCAGCGTGACCTCGTGACACAGGTCCTCGCCGCGGACTTCCGCACGGCCTGGGACCGCTACCAGGCGGGGCTCCGGGCGAAGCGGGACGCCGCCCTCGAGCGGGAGCTCGAGGCGGCCGGGTTCTTCGCCCGCTCCGTGGAGGACGAGCTCCACGAGGAGTACCTGCTCCGTCGCAGCGCCCAGCTCGTCGAGTACTACGAGGACTGGCAGGGGCCCGCCGGGATCGACCCGCCGCCCCCGCCGCCGCTTCCTCCGCTCCCGCCTCCGCCACCCGATCCGTTCGACGTCCCGCCGCCGTTCTGACCCGGCGGAGCCCTGCCATGGCGCGCCGAACTGCCGTAGCGTAGGGAGCCCGGCCCGAGGAGACGGCCATGACCGCCGAGGCAGACACCTCCTACGACCCCGACAACCGGCCCACCACCGAGCGCCCGCCGCCCGGCCCACCCGGTCGCGTGCAGGTGCGGGACAACACCCGGGCACGCCGCTTCGAGGCGGTGCGCGACGGCGAGGTCGTCGGCATCACCACCTACGAGCGCCGGCGCGGCCGCATCGAACTGCTCCACACCGTCACCGACCCCGCCCAGCGCGGCGGGGGAGTGGCCTCCGTGCTCGCCCGCACCGCCCTCCGCGAATCCCGCGCCGCCGGCCTCCGGATCATCATCGTGTGCCCCTTCATCGAGAGCTGGCTCCAGCGCCACCCCGAGGAGTCCGCCGGCGTCATCGCCCCCGACTGACCCGGACCCCGACCGCCGACGGTCCCACCCGAGGAGTAGCGTCGTCACCATGACGCGCAGCTCCGGAACCCTCGCCCGCCGCATCCTGCTCGACCTCGCCTCCCGCCCCCGCGACGCCGCCGAGGCGCTGCGCGGGCAGCTCGACCCCGCCGTGCTCAACGCCCACCCCGCCGGCCACCCGAACTCCCTCGCCTGGCTGCTCTGGCACACCGGCCGCGAGATCGACGTGCAGCTCGCCCACCTCTCGGGACAGCCTGAGGTCTGGACCGCCCAGGGCTTCGGCGAGAGGCTCGGCCTCGGGGAGGCCGGCCGCGCCGTCGGCTACGGGCACAGCGAGGGGGAGGCCCGCGCGATCGTCGTCGAGGACGGCGACGCCCTCGTCGACTACGTGCTCGCCGCCGCCGACGCCCTCCACGACCACCTCGGCACTCTCACCGACGCCGACCTCGACGAGGCCATCGGGGAGTACGACGGCGAACCCATCACCCGGGCGGTGCGCCTGGTCAGCATCATCGACGACGCCGCCCAGCACCTCGGCCAGGCCGCCTACGTGCTCGGCACCACCGACCGCGGCTGAGACCGTCCCGCCGCCGGCTCGCTTCCGCGCGGACGGTCCTCTTCCCCGCCCGACGGGCCGCGAGTAGCGTTCGCGGCGACGACCCGCGCCCACCGGGGCGCAGCTGACCCATCGAGGAGCAGTCATGTCCGAGCAGAGCCCGACGACGCCGCAGGACCCCACGACCGCGCAGAACTCCACGACCGCGCAGAACCCCGCCGCCACCGACTCCCGCCCCGCGCCGCGCGCCGGCACCCCCTGCTGGATCGACCTGTTCACCCATGACATCGAGGGAGCGAAGAGCTTCTACGGCGAGCTCTTCGGCTGGGACCTCACGGATACCGGCGAGGAGTTCGGGCACTACACGATGGCGACGCGCGACGGGCACCCCGTCGGCGGGCTCATGGCTGCGATGAACCCCGACGGCAGTGTCCCCGACCCCGCCGAGCAGCCCACCGCCTGGACCGTCTACCTCGCGACCGACGACGCCGCCGCGACCGCGGAGGCGATCCCCGCCGTGGGCGGCACCGTGCTGTTCCCGCCGATGGAGGTGCCGGGCCTCGGCCACATGTCCGTCGCGCAGGATCCCTCCGGCGCCGCCGTCGGCTTCTGGCAGGCGGCCCCCTTCGCCGGCTTCGACCAGCCCGGCACCCCCGGCACGCCCGCCTGGTTCGAGCTCATGACCAAGGACTTCGACGCCGCCGAGCCCTTCTACCGCGGCGTCTTCGGCTGGGACGCGGTGCGCATGCCCTCGGACGACGACTCCTTCCGCTACGCGACGGACCGCGGTGGCGAGGGCGCGAGCGCCGGACTCTGCGACGCCTCGCCGTGGCTCCCCGAGCAGGTGCCCAGCTACTGGCGCCCCTACATCGCCGTCGAGGACTGCGACCGGGCCGCCGAGCAGGTCGCGGCCCTGGGTGGGAGCGTGCTCGACGGCCCGATGGACAGTCCCTTCGGCCGCGTGGCGACCATCGCGGACCCGCAGGGCGGATCGCTGCAGATCATCGACCTCTCCCGCGCTCAGCAGGGCTGACAGGAGGGCGGGCCGCCCCCGAGGGGACGGCCCGCCCTGTGTCGTCATGCCGGAGCTGCGACGGGATCCGGCGGATCAGCCCTGCGGGCCGCCGCCCATGCCGCCCCCGCCGCCCATGCCGCCGGAGCTGAGATCTTCCGCGGAGGTGATCTGTGTGCCGTTCGCGGTGAGGGTCGCGCCGTCGAAGGTGATGTCGCCGTTCGCGTCGACGGGGGAGTCGCCGCCGTTGTCGGCGCTCGTGATGTCGAGCGTGCCGCCGGTCAGCGAGATCGAGCCGTTGGAGTCGAGGCCGTCGAAGTCCGCGTCGATCGTGAGGGTGCCGCCGGAGACCGACAGCCACGAGCCGTCGTCCTCCTCGCCGCCGCCACCGCCGCCGGGGCCGCCGGTCTCGCCGGAGTCCGCGGTGGTGTCGTCGGTCGAGTCGGCGGTGTTCGCGGCGGTTGCGTTCACGCCGTCGTCGGAGGCGGTGATCGAGGTGGTGCCGCCCACGAGCATCACGTCCTGCGCCTCGATGCCCTCGACCGACTGCTCGATGGTGAGCGTGCCGTCGAGGACCTCGACCGCCTGCTCCGCGTCGATGCCGTCGTCGCCGGAGTCGATCGTGATGTCGCCGGCGCTGATGAGCACCCAGCCGCGGTCCTCGTCCTCGTAGTTGTCGGACTTGATGGCGTCGCCGCCGCTGGTGAGGTCGAGGGTGCCGTCGAGGATCGAGACGTAGTCCTTGCCGCGCACGGCGTCGTCGGCGGCGTTCACGGTGACGGTGCCGCTCGCGATGACGAGGCCGTCCTTGGTGGAGATGCCGTCGTTGGTGTTGCCGGTGACGGTGAGCGAGCCGCTGCCCGCGATCGTGAGGTCGGAGGCGGAGGCGATCGCCGCGACGGGGGTGGAGTCGTCGGAGACCTCGTAGCCGGAGCCGTCCTCGACGGAGTTCTCGGTGCCCTCCTCGAGGTACAGGGTGACCTCGTCGGCGCTGGTCACGGCGATGCCGGTGCCCGAGCTGTTCGTGATCGAGGCGCCGTCCATGATGATCGTGACGGTCTCGTCGTCGGGGGCGGCGATGACCAGCTGCCCGTCGGAGAGCGTCCCGGAGACCCGGTACACGCCGCCCTCGGTGATGGTGACGGTCGAGCCGTCCACGGTGACGCCGTCGGAGTCGGAGCTGGAACCCGAGTCGGAGAGCGTGACCGTCTGCTCCTCGGAGGAGTCCCAGGTCAGGTCGTCATCGTCGTAGTGGGTGTCGAGGGTGGTGAGGTCGAGGCTGGAGAGCAGGTCGTTGGTGCGGCCCTCGTCCGAGGCCGCGGTCGCGACAGCTGCGGAACTGGTGCTGGTGCTCGTGCTGGTGGTGGTGCTCGTGGCGGTCGCGGCGCCGCACGCGGCGAGGGCGAGGGTCGCGGCGCCCGCGGCGATGGTGGCGGTGAGGTGGCGCAGGCCGCGGCGGCGAGGGGTCGTGGAGGTCATGACGGGTCCTTTCGGGGTGCGGTCTCAGGCGGCGGTGTCGAGGCGGGAGGTGGTGCGGTGCCAGCGGTTCGCGGGCAGTTCGGGGTCGAGCAGGGCCAGGCCGGTCGCGTACTTCGACAGGCGCTGGGGCCGGTGCCCCGCCCGCCACAGCGCCCGGTCGACGCTGCTGGGGCGGGTGCCGGCCTTGGTCTCCACGACCACCTGGTCCCGGAGCCGACGGGCCTCGCCCGTGGGATCGGTCCAGACCAGCGCCTCGTCGAGGGTGAGGCGGGCGTCCTCCGCGCCGAGCAGCACGGTGGAGCGGTCGTAGGTGGTGGTGAGCACGGGGCGCAGCTCGCCCGCGGGGAGCTCGCAGCCGGCCTCCTCGAGGACCGTGTGCACGAACTCGAGCGCCGTGCCGGTGAGCGGGTCGGTGAGGACGGTGGGGGAGTCGGCCGGGAGGGCGATCCGGAGCTTCGCGGACTCGCCGCGGCCGGTGCGGGTCTTCACCTCGAGGAACGAGGCGCCCGAGTCGACGTAGATCCGGCGTCGCACCTTCCACCGCCGACGGCGCCCGGTGGCGGCCGCCCGGTAGGAGGAGAGGTCCTCCGTGTCGTAGTAGACGGAGAGGTAGGCCTGATGGCGGCTGCCGTCGATCTCGAGGGCCCGCAGCTCGGCGGGGGAGCCGGCGATCAGCGCCTCCACGTCCTCACGGGGGACGAGGTACTTGCGGTCCACGCGGGTCATGAGGGCGGCGCGCTCGGCGATCTCCTCGAGAGCGACGGGCGGGAGCGTGTCGACGGCGCTCATCGGGCCATCACCGGCGACTCGGTGGTGCGGGCGGCGAGCGCGGGCTCTTCGGTCGGGGTGGTCGCCCGCCCGGTGGACGGGTCGGCCGGCGCCGTGAGGTGGCCGGCGGAGCGGCGGCCCGCCCGCAGCCGGTACCGCACGTCCACGAGGGTCGTGTCGGCGACGGTGTCCAGGCGCTGAACCGTCAGCGCGGTGACGTCGGCCCCGAGCATCTCCTCGAGGTGGGCCCGCAGGGTGGCCTCGTCGGCGATCGCCCGGTCCACCGTCACCAGCTGCCGGCGGTGCGCGCCGAGGAGGGCGGGATGGTCGACGATCGTCATGGTCGCCACGATGAGCACCATGAACACGACCGAGAGGACCGTGGGCGTCACGGACAGCCCGGCCACGAGGCCCAGGGCGAGCACCGCGAAGTAGTAGGCGATCTCGTGCTGGGCGAGCTCGTCGGAGCGGAGGCGGATGATCGAGAGGACGCCGAACAGGCCCAGGCCGAGCCCCGCGGTGACCGCGGAGCCGGCGAGCAGCGCGGCGACGGCGAGCACGCCCACGTTGATGCCGAGGAAGGCGACGACGAGGTCACGGCGGCGGTGGCGCGGCCAGTAGACGCCGAAGGTCAGCGTCAGCACGGCCACGAGGTCCAGGGCGTACAGCAGGTAGGCGGACATGGGGTGCTCCTCGGGATTCGGGGGTGTCGATGGGAGCAACCCTCCGTCCCGTGCCTATGGATCCCCTATGGCCGCCCTGTCGCAGATGTATGTGAGGTGAACAGCAGGTGGATGCGGTCAGGGAGCAGGGTGGGGGAACTGCCGACGGGCGCCCGGCCCGTCCGCCCCGAGCTCGTCGTCCGGGTTGTAGATCGCGCACTGCCGCATGGAGAGGCAGCCGCAGCCCACGCACATCGACAGCCCGTCCCGCACCTGCTCGAGCTCACGGATCCGGGCGTCGAGCCGCGGCCGCCACTCCCGCGCCAGCCGCGCCCAGTCCCGCTTGGTGGGCGCGTGGTCCGGCGGGAAGCGGGAGAACGCTTCCGCGATCTCGGCGAGCGAGAGGCCCACGTGCTGGGCCGCGCGGATCACGGCGATGCGTCGCAGCACGGTGCGGGCGTAGCGCCGCTGGTTCCCGCTCGTCCGCTCGCTCGTGAGCAGGCCGAGCGTCTCGTAGTGGCGGATCGCGGAGGGGGCCACGCCCGCGCGGGCGGCGACCTCGCCGATGGTCAGACGGTCCTCGAGCATGCGCGAAGTCTCCTCGCGCGAGCTCTTGACCTCAAGTGCGCTCGAGGTTCCATGCTGGGGGCACCGACCACCGAGGAGCCCTCATGATCCAGTGCGCCACCTGCGGCGTCGAGCACGACCCCGCCCACCTGCCCGAGGTCTGCGCCATCTGCGCGGACGAGCGCCAGTACCTCCCGTCCGACGGCGTGCAGCGCTGGCACGACCCTGCCGATCCTGTAGATCCAGCCCCGATCGAGGTCGTCGAGCGGGAGCCCGGCCTGCACGCGCTGCGCGTCGACGGCGGGGTCGGCATCGGCCAGGAGGCGAAGGTGCTGACCACGCCGCACGGCACGGTCATGGTCGAGGTGCCGCCCGCGATCACCGACGAGGCCGTCGCCGCCGTCCGCGCCCTCGGCCCGCTGCGCGCGATCGTCCCCAGCCACCCGCACATGTTCGGCCTGCAGTCCGCGTGGTCCGCCGCCATCGACGACGCCCCCGTGTGGGTGAACCGGGCCGACGCCGGCTGGCTCGCCCTCGAGCCCGCCCGCCTCCACCTCTGGGAGGGGGAGGAGGAGATCCTGCCGGGCGTGCGGGCCGTGCAGCTGGGCGGGCACTTCCCCGGCAGCGCCGTGGTCCGCTGGACGGGGGCCGACGGCGCCGGCGTGCTGCTCAGCGGCGACACGATCGCCCCGAACCCCGACGGCCGCACCGTCGCGTTCATGCGCTCCTACCCCAACCGCGTGCCGCTCTCCGGCGCGGTCGCCCTGCGCGTCGCGCGGGCCGCCGCGGCCGAGCCCTTCGAACGGATCCACGGCAACTTCGCGGGCTCCGTCCTCCGCGATGCCCGCGCGGCGGTCCTGTTCTCCGCCGAGCGGCACGCCGCCTGGGCCGGCGGGAAACACGACGACCTCACCTGAGCGGCGCGCCCGATGCCATGGGTGTCGGAGGCCCTCGCTGTGGGTGGACGGCCTGCGAGCCGCGCTCCCGTCTTCACCGAGGTGGACTCGCGACGTACCACCGGGAGGGGGTTTCGACCAGTTTCGAGGCGGCTCTTGACGGTAACTCCCCCCCTGCATAATCTTCCGGACAGGGGTCCAGAAGTGGCCCACAGGATCAAGGAGGATCTGATGATGGGGAAGAAGTCTGTCAAGGCCGGGGTCGTCGGTGCGTGCGCGGCGATGGTGATCTTCGGAGGCGCGGCGGCCGCGAACGCAGGGGTGGACGTCGTCGGCCGAGAGTGGCGCCTCCGTCGCCTCCGTCAATGACGCGCGGACGCAGATCACCGTCCGTGATGGAGCCGCAGACGGGAACAGGGCCTATGCGAACTACTGGCGGAACAACTCCTCCAGCAGGTACCAGTTGGTGACGAACGCCTACAGGGAGACCCAGAGTGCGACGATGAGTGGAAGTACGCGTGTCGCGTCGTTCCAGGCCTGCAATGATCATCCGGTGTCGGGTGATACCTGCGCGACCAGGAAGTACATCTGACACGAGTTCTCGGTCATCAGGTGTGTCAACGGCGATCGCCCCTCGATGGAGAGGGGCGATCGCCCGTCGTGGTGAGGGGTCATGGATAAAAACGCTGCGCTGCTCGACATCGACGATGTCGCCATCAGATATGGCCGTAGAACCGTCGTGGATGACGTGTCTCTCCGTGTCCACGAGGGTGAGTCCTCGGCGATCATCGGTCGATCCGGCTCGGGGAAGTCGTCGATCCTCTCGGCGATCCTCGGGATGGTGAAGGTCTCCTCCGGGGAGATCGTCGTGGATGGGAAGCAGGTGGGGGTGCTCTCGGCGCGGGAACGCCGTCACTATCTCCGGGACACGGTCTCGATGGTGTTTCAGCACGGAGAGCTGATCGACGAGCTCGCCCCGGTCGAGAACGTCGCCGTCGCGGCGCTTCTGGCAGGAGTGCCGCGTGCGGAGGCATTCGAACGGTCCGAGTCACTGCTCGAACAACTGGAGGTCCCCACCGGTGGTAGCACGACAGGTGTGCTGTCCGGCGGCGAGCGGCAGCGCGTCGCCGTCGCCCGCGCGCTGGTGACGCGTCCCCGACTGGTGCTCGCCGATGAGCCCACAGGCTCTCTCGACGCAGAGTTCCGGGACGTCGTCGGAGACGCGATCCTGTCGATCCCCGACCGATGGGGGAGCGCCCTCCTGCTCGTCACCCATGACGAGACGCTGGCGCGGCGAGCTCAGTCCGTCCACGAGCTCCGTTCGAGGCCGGACGGCGTCGCGACACTAGGGCACGTCGGATGAACCGTGACGGCGCGGACCGACTCGGGACGTGGGCTGCGCTCGGAGCGCAGATGGATGCAGGGACACCTGAGCGTAGGGTCAGCGCAGCCATGCTCATCGTCGCGACGACCGCGCTGACACTGGTGATGATGCTCGCCGGTCTGCTCGTCGGCACGTACCACAATCGGGTGGAGAGGGACTTCTCCCGCATCCCGGTCTCCTGGGCGACGGGTGTCGATCGGGTGGACTCCGGACCGCGATGGCGCATCATCGCCGACACCGCCGAGGGACGATGGGTGCACGTGATCGTGCTCGTACCCGGCCAGGGGGCGGAGCTGCCTCCCGGGCTGAGCGTGTGGCCCGAACCCGGTGAGGTCGTCCTCTCCCCCGCTCTAGCGGGAACCCGTGCTGGGGAGGAGATCACCGACCGGTACGGCCACGGCGCCGGGCACACCATCGGGATGGATGGCGTGGTGTCACGGACAGAGAGGATCGCCTATGTTCGGCCGACGGACGACGTCCTCCCCCAGGTCACGGGTCTCCCGTTCGGCGAGCTCGGCGTCCCGTTCGATGCGGGCGTGGACCAGGTGGGACTGATCGGGGGCGCCGCCTACCAACCCACGCTGCCGATGGCGCTGACCGAGTTCGGGTTGACCTTCTTCGCTCCGGGCGTGGTGCTCATGGCGGCTGCTGCCCGAGCCGGCTCGCGGAGACGGGATCGACGGCTCCTGGTCCTCCGAGTCCTGGGGGCCGGGCCCCGAGTGCGGCTCGCCGTTCTGAGAGGGTCGCTCGGGGTCCCTCTGGTCATCGGTGGCGCCGCCGCAGTGGCACTCTCCGCACTGCTGCTGGTCGTGGACTTCCCGGTACCGGGGTCCGGGTACACCCTGCTGGCGCGGGACGCGCGCGCCTCGTCTCCCCTGATGGCTGGTGGGCTCATCGTCGGGTGGCTGCTGTGCCTCATGATCGCGATGCTCATGAACGTCCCTCGCAGATCTCGAGGGACGAGGGTGCACGTGGCAGATCGGCCGGAGAGGGCCTGGAAGATCCTCGGGCTCCCCGCGGTCTGCCTGCTCGCCGTGATCACACTCGTGGGCACCGCCGGATGGGAGGACAACACTCCCCGCATCTGGCTCGTCTACGGCTCCGTCGCCCTCGTCGCGTTGGCGATCGGCCCCTTCATCGGGGCATCGACCGCCCTCGTCGCGAGGGGCGTCATCGCGCTCGGTCGACGCACTGGTGCGGCGGCCCTCATCATCGCCGGCCGTCAACTTCTCGGGGACCCGAAGGCGGTGCGCCGTCTGGCGACGGGGACGGCCTTGCTGGTGGTTCTCGTCGCGGTGTCGCTCGTGCTGTCGACGCTCAACAACTCGAAAGTGCGCGAGGCCCAGTCCATCCAGGAGGAGTACGGCACGAGCGTCCTGGAGATCGCGGGCTTCGTCGAGACCCCCGCTCAGCAGTCGGCATTGCGTGAAGCGCTGGGAGCAGAAGGCGGTGCAGTCCTCGCCCGTTCTCTCGTCTTCGATGACCGCACGGCGTTGCCCACGGTCATCACCGGAGACTGTGCGGCGCTCGAGGACCTCTCCCTGACCTGCGTCGATGGAGAGGTGGAACTCGACGGGGCCGACCTCGACCCTCGGGTGCGCCTGCTCGCAGGGCCGGGCGACCCCGATCGAGCGTCGATCCGCGTCGCGGATCCGTTCACGGCATCTGAGGGGGAGCTCTATGCCGTGAGCCGCGGCGGCACGGATCTGCCCGTCGACGGGATCAAGCGTGAACTCGCACAGAAGGTGCTTCCCGCCCCTGAGGTCTCCGCCGTGGGGGACTCTTGGATCGCCGGGCTCGCCCAATCGAGAGACAAGGCGCGGTGGAACACCGTCGGGGCTGGCGCGGCGACCGTCCTGCTGGGTCTCGCCCTCGCCGCCGCGGTGCTTGGGGACACTGGTGCGGCATCACGTCGAGCTGGTGTGCTGTCCATGTGGGGTGCTGGGAGAGGCAGTGCGGCTCTGATCGTCATCGGCCGAGTTCTCCTCCCCCTGATCGTCGCCGTCGTGAGCGGAGGCCTCACCACGATGGTCCTCACCTACCCCCTCACGCTCCCGCCGCTCGACGCACGACTCCCCGCCGACTACTTCGTAGCGACGATCGCACTGCCTCTGCTGGCCGCATGCGGCGTCGCCCTGGTCGGTGCCGCGACTCAGGCTCGTGAGCTCGCTCGATGGCGTCCCGGGGGCTCGGAATAGACGTGCAGGAGATCGGTGATCGACCGTTGCCCGGCAGGGAGCACCTGACCTCACCTGAAGGGGTCAGTCCGGGCGCACCGCGCTCAGGCAGAAGGGGTGGCCCACGGGGTCGAGCATGACCCGCCAGCGCTCCGGATCGGGCTGCGTCCCCGCCTCAGTGCCGCCGATCGCGAGCACCGCCCCCGCCGCGGCGTCGAGGTCCTCGGCCGCGAGGTCGAGGTGCATCTGCTGGTGCTGCGGGCCATCCGGCCACTGCGGGGCCACGTAGTCGTCGGCCCGCATGAGCGTGATCATCGGACCGGCGCCGGAGAGGGCGACCACGGAGCCGTCCGGGGCGGCGAAGGCCTCGGAGAGCCCCAGCAGGGCGCTGTAGAACGGGGCGAGTGCGCCCGGGTCCGGGCAGTCGATCGAGACGGAGGCGAGGGGAGCGATGGGGGCGGTCATGGGGCCACCGTAGGAGGCGGGCCCGACAGGCGCACAGCACCCCCACAGCCGTGCCGCGGCTCCCGGCACAGCCCGCCGCCGGACTCTTCTCGGCATGAGCACACCACCGGGCCCCGCCCCCACGACCCCACGCACCCGCCGTCGCACCGTCACCCGCCGCGCCCTGCTGGGCGGCGGCGTGGCGGTCCTCGCCGGCACCGGCGGCTCCGCCGCCTGGGCCTACGACCGCTTCCTGCGGGAGAAGGTCCAGGTCTCGAGCGTCTCCGCCGCCGAGGAGGCCGCCGGCACCTCCGCCACCACGGCCGCCCTCGCGACCGACGGCGCCTTCACCGAGACCGGCTACACCTCCTCGACCACCACGATCACGCTGACCTCCACCGCGACCGGCTCCGGCTCCGAGGCCCTCGCCTGGTACGCGGCGGAGATCGAGGTGAGCGACGCGAGCATCATCCGCTCCGCCTTCGCCCAGGACGAGTTCGGCGAGAACATCACCGCCGAGCCCAGCACCATGGCCTCCGACCACGACGCCGTGCTCGCGATCAACGGCGACTACTACGGCTTCCGCGACACCGGCATCGAGATCCGCAACGGCGTGATCTACCGCGACGAGCCCGCCCGTGACGGTCTCGCCTTCTACGCCGACGGTCACGTCGAGGTCTACGACGAGACCGCGACGAGCGCCCAGGAGCTGCTCGACGCCGGCGTCTGGCAGACCCTCAGCTTCGGCCCCGCCGTCCTCGTCGACGGCGCCGTGCCGGACGGCGTCGAGGACGTCGAGGTGGACACCAACGTCGGCAACCACTCGATCCAGGGCGAGCAGCCGCGCACCGCGATCGGCGTGATCGGCGACAACCACCTGGTGTTCCTCGTGGTCGACGGTCGCAGCGAGGGCTACTCGCGCGGCGTGGGTCTGCCGGAGCTCGGCGAGATCCTCGCCGACCTCGGCTGCACCACCGGCTACAACCTCGACGGAGGCGGCTCGTGCGTCATGATCTTCGACGGCGAGATCGTCAACCAGCCCAGCAACGGTGGCGAGCGCGCCACCAGCGACATCCTCTACGTGGCGGGGTGACGACATGACCATCCAGTTCCAGAAGCGACCCACCGGGACCTCCCGCACGGCCCCCGCACCGGCCCCGTTCCGCCCCGACGCGCCGACGACGCCCTCCGCGGTCGTCGTCATCCCGGCGCTCGAGCCCGGCCCGGAGCTCGTCGAGCTCGTCGCCGCGCTCGCCGCTCACGGCGTCGAGTCGGTCGTGGTCGACGACGGCTCCGGCCCCGAGCACGCCGTCACCTTCGACGTGTGCGAGGTGCTCGGCGCCCGCGTGCTGCACCTGCCCGTGAACCGCGGCAAGGGGGCGGCCCTCCGCGCCGCCTTCACCCTCGTGCAGTCCGAGCTGCCCGGCCGCGGCGTGGTCACGGCCGACGCCGACGGCCAGCACACCCTGGCCGACGTGCTCCGCGTGATCGAGGCGCTCGACGGCCCGCGCGCGGCCTCCGGCCCCGGGGAGATCGTGCTCGGCGTGCGCTCCTTCGCCCGCGGTGAGGTGCCGCTGCGCTCGTGGTTCGGCAACGCCGTGAGCGCCCGCCTGTTCGAGGCCGTCTCCGGGGTGCGCCTGGGCGACACCCAGACGGGCCTGCGCGGCATCCCCGCGACCCTGCTCGACTGGGCCGGGACCGTGCCCGGGGACCGCTACGAGTACGAGTACACGATGCTCGTCGCCGCCGCCCGGCAGGGGATCACCCTGCGGCAGCTGCCGATCGCGACCGTGTACGTCGACGAGAACGCGACGAGCCACTTCCGCCCGCTGCGGGACTCCCTGCGCGTGCTCGCCCCCGTCCTCACCTTCGCGGGCAGCGGCCTCGCCGCCTTCGCGATCGACACGGGGCTGCTTCTCGGCGCCGTCGCGCTCGGGGCGCCCGTCTGGCTCGGCATGACCCTCGCCCGGGTGGTCAGCGGCGGCGCGAACTTCGCGATCAACCGCCACCTCGTGTTCCGCTCCGGCCGCCGCTCCCCGCTGCGCCGCGCGCTGAGTGGCTACGTCGCGCTCGCCGCGGTCGTGCTCGCGGGCGGCGTCGCGATCGTCGGCGCCCTCACCGCGCTCGGCATGCCGCTCGTGGCCGCGAAGATCACCTCCGACCTGCTGCTGTTCGTGCTCAGCTATGTGGTCCAGAAGCTGATCGTGTTCCGGCGGCGGGAGCACGGGTGAGGGCGCCTCAGACGAGCTCGCGCTCGATCCGCTCGAGGTAGTCGCGGCCGACGGCGGTGAGCGAGAAGTCCTGCCGCTTCGCACCCGTGCGGGCCACGTCGACCCGCTCCATGGCGAGCACCCCGGACTCCGCGAGCCGCCGCAGCGTGCGGTAGAGCCCGCGCTCGGTGAGGGTCCAGCCCGTCGTCTCCTCGAAGAGCGGGGCGAGGCCCGCCGCGGGGAGCGGGCCGTGCGCGTCGATCAGGCGCAGCAGCGCGAGCGTGGTCGCCGACTTCTTGTAGACCTCGACCCAGGAGCGCGCGAGCTCTCCCGCCCATTCGGCGTCCTCGGGGCCGAGGCCCGCCGCGCCGGTCATCGGCGCGGCGCCTCGAAGCCGCGGTCCAGCACGGCACCGACGCCGTGGAGGATCAGGCCCAGGCCCCAGAGGCCGGCCATGCCGAGGGAGGCGCCGAGCCACGTCGGATCGATCGCCGTGCCGCTGCCGCTCCCGGCGATCGCGGGGGAGCCGAGGCCGATCAGCAGGTAGGCGTGCAGGAGGTAGCCGACGTTGACGGTCGCGTAGCAGAGCGCGTGCGCGACGAAGCGCCCGTAGCGCACCCGGCCCAGCGCGCGGCCGCTCGTGAGCAGGTAGATCGCCATGCCGATCGCGACGGCGAGGAGGGGGAGCGTGGTGAGGACGGTGATCCGGTTGCCCGCGAGCACGAGGATCACGTGCACCGCCGCGTTCGCGGCGATCAGGGCGAGGGCGAAGGGCAGCAGGCTCGCGTGGGCCCGCGTGGTCGTGGTCGCGTCCGAGCTCATGGTCGTCTCCGATCCGGTGCATGGGATGTGTACCAGTGGTGCAATGCGTGTCAGCACTGTACCTCCGGTGCACCGCCCGACGTCAAGGGGTGGCGCGGGCATCGTCGACCGTGGTCCTTCCTCCCCAGACGCACATCACCCCCATCGGCCGCCCCCTGGGGCCCGAGGATCCGCCCGGGTTCCTACACTGGTCCGGTGACGACAGCA
The DNA here is from genome assembly GCF_054777615.1 of Brachybacterium horti. Taxonomy (NCBI): domain Bacteria; kingdom Bacillati; phylum Actinomycetota; class Actinomycetes; order Micrococcales; family Dermabacteraceae; genus Brachybacterium; species Brachybacterium horti. The sequence continues at coordinate 363,156 of NZ_BAAHAM010000004.1, read as the reverse complement.
GAAGCCTTCGAAGCCGGTCCCGATCGCGGCCTGGAGCGCACCCCGCCCCAGGACCTCAACGCCGAGCGCGGCGTGCTGGGCGGCATGATGCTGTCCAAGGACGCGATCGCCGACGTCGTCGAGACGGTGCGCGGCAACGACTTCTACCGCCCCGCGCACGAGCTGATCTTCGAGGCGATCATCGACCTCTACGGCCGCGGCGAACCGGCGGACCTCGTCACCGTCTCCGACGAGCTCTCCAAGCGCGGCGAGCTGCAGCGCGTGGGCGGCGGCGCCTACCTCGCGGACCTCATCGACATGGTCCCCACCGCGGCGAACGCCGGCTACTACGCCGAGATCGTCGTCGAGCGGGCCACCCTGCGCCGCCTCGTCGAGGCCGGCACCCGCATCGTCCAGCTCGGCTACGCGACCGACGGCGGCGAGGTCGAGGAGGTCATCAACGAGGCGCAGGCGCAGGTCTACGCCGTCACCGAGCGCGGCCAGAGCGAGGACTTCGTGCCGCTCGGCGAGGTCATCGACGAGACCCTCAACCAGATCGAGGCGACCCAGAACCGCGGCGGCCAGGTCACCGGCGTGCCCACCGGCTTCGCCGAGTTCGACGACCTCACCCAGGGCCTCCACGGCGGCCAGCTGATCATCTTCGCCGGCCGCCCCGCGATGGGCAAGACGACGCTCGGCATGGACGTGCTGCGCTCCGCCTCGATCCACAACGGCAAGTCCAGCGTCATCTTCTCCCTCGAGATGGACAAGACCGAGATCACGATGCGTCTGCTCTCCGCCGAGGCGCAGGTGCCGATGAACCGCATGCGCGACGGCTCCATGGACGACCGCGACTGGCAGGCCATGGCCCGCGCCATGAGCCGCATCGCCGACGCCCCGCTGTTCATGGACGACTCCGCGAACATGTCGCTCATGGAGATCCGCGCGAAGTGCCGGCGCCTGAAGCAGAAGCACGACCTCTCCCTCGTCGTCATCGACTACCTGCAGCTCATGAGCTCGGGCAAGAAGGTCGAGTCCCGCCAGCAGGAGGTCTCGGAGTTCTCCCGTGCGCTCAAGCTGCTCGCGAAGGAGATCGAGGTCCCCGTCATCGCGATCTCGCAGCTGAACCGTGGCAGCGAGCAGCGACAGGACAAGAAGCCGATGATGAGCGACCTGCGCGAGTCCGGCTCGATCGAGCAGGACGCCGACCTCATCCTCCTCATCCACCGCGAGGACTACTACGAGAAGGAGTCCTCCCGCGCCGGCGAGGCGGACCTCATCGTCGCCAAGCACCGCAACGGCGCGACCGCCACCATCCCGGTCGCCTTCGAGGGCCACTACTCGCGCTTCAAGGACATGCCCGGTGGCGGGGGCGGCTTCAGCGGCTGATCCGGCCTGACAGGGCTGTCGATCCGGGGGAGGCTGTGCGACGACAGGGTGAGAGCCGGCGAGAGGCGCCGGACCGAGGGAAGGATCCCGCCATGCCCCGCTACACCGTCTTCATGTACCACCCGGAGGATCGGCGCACCACGGACGAGGCGCAGCTCGCCGCCGAGCTCGCCGAGCACGACTCCTACGCCCAGGAGATGGTCGCCGAGGGCGTCATGACCTTCGGCAGCCCGCTCGCGGAGCACACCGCGACCACCTCCATCCGCGCCGGCGGCCTCGTCGACGGCCCCTACCTCGAGGCGAAGGAGACGGTCGTCGGCTTCTACGTGCTCGACGTCCCGGACCTCGACGCGGCGATCGCCGTGGCGCGCCGCAACCCGATCCTCCACCAGGGCGGCGGCGTCGAGGTGCGGCCCATGACCGCATGAGGGGGCCGACGGGCGCGCCCGCCGATCGGGCCGCCGTCGATCGTGCCGTCGCCGCGGCGCACCGCGACCACTGGGCCGCGGTGCTCGCGGCGACGGCCGGCGCCGTGCGGGACCTCGACCTCGCCGAGGACGCCACCGCGGAGGCCTTCGCCCAGGCCCTCGAGCAGTGGGCGCGGGACGGGGTGCCCGAGCGGCCCGGCGCCTGGCTCACCGTCACCGCCCGGCGCCGCGCGCTCGACGCCCGCCGCCGCGAGCAGACCCTCCGGCGCAAGCTCCCGCTGCTGCTCTGGGACACCGGGGGAGGGGCCGACGGCGGCGCGGCCGACGGGGGCACGTCCGACGGCGACCCCCGCGTGATCGACGAGTCCGAGGTCGTGGTCCGCGACGAGCGGCTGCGCCTGCTGTTCCTGTGCGCGCACCCCGCCCTCGCCCCCGAGTCCCGCGTGGCGCTCGTGCTGCGTCTCGTGCTGGGCCTGAGCACCGAGGAGATCGCGGCGGCGTTCCTCGTGCCCGTGCCGACGATGGGCGCCCGCCTCACCCGGGCGAAGCGGCGCATCGCGCTCAGCGGCATCCCCTGCCGCATCCCCGAGCCGGAGGAGCTCCCCGGCCGCCTCACCGCGGTCCTCGACGCGATCTCCCTCGTGCTCGCCGCCGGCCACACCGCCCCCGCCGGGGAGCGGCACGACCGCCCGGACCTCGTGGGGGAGGCGGTGCGGCTGCTCGAGCTGCTGAAGCACCTCCTGCCCGGGCAGGGCGAGGTGCACGGCCTCCTCGCCCAGGCGCTGCTCGTGCAGGCCCGCGCCGGGACCCGCACCGACGCGGAGGGGCTGCCGGTCCCGCTCGACGCGCAGGACCGCACGCGCTGGGACCGCTCTGCCGTGGACCGGGCGGACGAGCTCGTCCTCGACGCCCTGCGCGGCGGGCACCGCGGCCCCTACCTGCTGCAGGGCGCGATCGCGGCCGCCCGCTGCGTGCCCGAGCGCGCCGAGGACGTCGACGGGGACGAGGTCGTCGAGCTCTACGACCACCTGCTGCGGCACTGGCCGGGGCCGATGGTGCAGCTGAACCGCACCGTCGCCCGCGCCCGCCGCGGCGACGATCTCACCCTGCTCCTCGCGGAGCTCGACGGGGTCGCGGAGGACCTCGCCGACTACCGCCCCTTCCACGTGGCCCGCGCCGAGCTGCTGCGGGTGGCGGGGCGCGAGGAGGAGTCCGCCGCCGCGACGCAGGAGGCGCTGCGCTGCCCGGGCAACGCCGCGGAGGACGCGCTGCTCAGGCGAGGGGCAGGCCCGAGTCCGCTCCCGTGAGTCGGTCGTGGTGGGCGAGCTCAGAGCCGCAGCTGCAGGTGCACCAGGTCCCACCAGCGGTCGTACTTCCAGCCCGCCTCGACGAGGCGCCCCGCCTCGACGAAGCCGAAGCGCTCGTGGAGCCGGATCGAGGCGGTGTTCCCCGCCTCGACGAGCGCGACCACGGAGTGCATGCCGTGCTCGCGGCACAGGTCCAGCAGCGCCCCGAGCAGGGCCGTGCCCAGCCCGCGGCCCTGGGCCTCGGGCCGCAGGTACACGGAGTTCTCCGCGGTGAAGCGGTAGCCGTTCTTCGGCACGAGCGGACCGTAGGAGGCGTAGCCGAGCACGGCCTCCGGTCCCTCGAGGGCGGGATCGACCGCGACGAGCATCGCCCCGCGCTCGAGGTGCTCGCGGAACCATTCCTCCAGCTGGCCGGGGGTGGGCAGCTCGTCCGTCCAGAGCCCGGTCGAGGTGCGGATCGCGTGCTCGCGGATCGCCCCGACGCCCGCGAGGTCCTCCGCGCGCGCGGCGCGGATCCGGGGGCGCGGGGCGGCGGCCGTGCCGGGGTCGGTGCTGGTCATGGAGGGGTCCTTCGGGAACGGGGAGAGGAGCAGGCTAGCCCGCGGGCGTCCCCGGGCGCCGCCGCGGTCCACACCCTCCCGCGTGACCGGCGTCACGCCTGCTAGGTTCGGTGCCGTCCGAGGACTCCCCACCTCGGACCCGCGCAGAACGAAGGAGTTGTGCCCGCGATGACGTCATCGACGCCCGTGCCGCCCCCCGGCCCGGCCCCCGAACCCTCCCCCGAGCGCTACCGGGAGGTGCAGGACTCCGCGGACTTCCGCGAGCTGCGCACCTCCTTCCGCAGCTTCGCCTTCCCCATGACCGCCGCCTTCCTGGTCTGGTACCTCGCCTACGTGCTGCTGTCCACGTACGCGGAGGGGCTCATGGCGATCCCCGTGATCGGCCACGTGAACCTCGGCATCCTGCTCGGCATCAGCCAGTTCGTCATGACCTTCCTCATCACCTGGCTGTACATCCGCCACGCCAACCGGAAGCTCGACCCGCTCGCGGAGCGGCTGCGCGTCGAGATCGAGGGGGAGGACTGACATGGACGTCGGCAACCCCGTCCTCAACATCGCGATCTTCCTCGCCTTCGTCGTGGTCACCCTCGCGGTCGTCATCCGGGTCTCCCGGCAGAACACGAGCGCCGCGGACTTCTACCACGGCGGCCGCAGCTTCTCCGGACGCCAGAACGGCATCGCCATCGCCGGCGACTACCTCTCCGCCGCGTCCTTCCTCGGGATCGTCGGCTCCGTCGCGCTCTACGGCTACGACGGCCTGCTCTACTCCGTCGGCTTCCTCGTCGCCTGGCTCGTCGCGCTGCTGCTCGTCGCCGAGCCGCTGCGCAACACCGGCAAGTTCACGATGGCCGACGTCCTGTCCTTCCGCATGCGCCAGCGGCCCGTGCGCACCGCCGCCGCGAGCTCGACCCTCGCCGTGACCTTCTTCTACCTGCTCGCGCAGATGGCCGGCGCGGGCGCGCTCGTCTCGCTCCTGCTCGGCATCGACGGCCGGGTGGGGCAGAGCGCCGTGATCGTCGTCGTGGGCATCGTGATGATCGCCTACGTGCTGATCGGCGGGATGAAGGGCACCACCTGGGTGCAGATCATCAAGGCCGTCCTGCTCATCTGCGCGGTGGGCGTGACGACCGTCTGGATCCTCGCGCTGAACGGCTTCAACTTCTCGACCGTGCTCGAGCGGGCCGTCGAGGCGCACCCGGACGGCACGAAGATCCTCGACCCGATGCTCCAGTACGGCGAGACCGGATCGAGCAAGCTCGGCTTCGTCTCCCTCGCGATCGCGCTCGTGTTCGGCGCCGCCGGGCTCCCGCACGTGCTCATGCGCTTCTACACGGTGCCCACCGCGAGGGAGGCGCGCCGCTCGGTGACCTGGGCGATCGCCCTCATCGGCTTCTTCTACCTGTGCACCCTCGTGCTCGGCTTCGCGGCCGCCTCGATGGTGGGCGTGGACGTCATCGGCTCGCTGCCCGGCGGCTCGAACTCGGCGGCCCCCGCCCTCGCCTACGCCCTCGGCGGCTCGGTGCTGCTCGCGATCATCTCCGCGGTCGCCTTCGCGACGATCCTCGCGGTGGTCGCGGGCCTCACGATCACCGCCTCCGCCTCCTTCGCGCACGACATCTACAACGGCGTGCTCAAGCGCGGCGAGGCGGATCCGGCGCGCGAGGTGAGGGTCGCCCGCACGGCGGCGGTCGTCATCGCGGCGATCTCGATCGTGGGCGGCGTGCTCGCCGCGGAGCAGAACGTCGCCTTCCTCGTCTCCCTCGCCTTCGCGGTCGCGGCGAGTGCGAACCTGCCCTCGATCCTGTACTCCCTGTACTGGAAGCGGTTCTCGACCCGCGGCTCGCTGTGGAGCATCTACGGCGGTCTCATCAGCGCGGTCGTGCTGATCCTCTTCTCCCCGGTGGTCTCCGGCGGCGAGAAGGCCATGTTCCCGGGCGTGGACTTCGCCTGGTTCCCGCTGACGAACCCGGCGATCGTCTCGGTCCCGCTCGGCTTCCTCCTCGGCTGGCTCGGCTCGATCACCTCCGGGCCGGGCGACGAGCTGAAGCAGGCGGAGATGGAGGTCCGCTCGCTCACCGGCGCGGGCTCCGAGAAGGCCGCCGTCGACCACTGAGCGTCCCTCCCGCCGTCCGCAGGACGACGTCGGCCCCGTCCCCGAGGAGGGGCGGGGCCGACGGTCCACTGCGGTCCGGCTGCGCGGGCCGCCGCGGTGACCGCTCAGGCCTCCGCGGTCGCGGAGGAGCGGGCCGCGGAGCGCCGGCGGCGGGAGCCGCCGCCCAGCGCGTCGAGGGCAAAGCGGCCCGGGCCGGCGGCGGCGAGGGCGAGCGCCCCGGCGCCGAGCGCGCCCACGAGCTCCCAGCCGCCCGCGTCGACGAACACGCCGTTCTGCGCATGGACGAGCACGACGGCGCCCACCATGTCGATCGCGAGCAGCACGCCGGCCACCCGCGTGAGCAGGCCCAGGATCAGCAGGGCGCCGCCCACGAGCTCGAGCACGGCGACGATGGGGCCGGTGATCCCCGGCATCGGCGCGCCCATGCCGGCGAAGGCATCGGTGACGGCGGGGAAGCCCCACTGGACCACCTTCTGGTAGCCGTGGAGCAGGAAGATGACGCCCAGCACGAGGCGGGCGATCAGGAGACCCAGGTGGGAGGTCGTGGAACGGGCGGCGTGCGAAGACATGGTCGTCCTTCCGGAGGGGGAATGCGGAGCGGCCACGATAGATGAAAAGGCAACCAATTCCGGGGGGTCGCCCGCACGGCGCGGCGTGGATCACAGCGAGGACCGGACGCACCCCCGCGAACCGGACGTCGGCGGCGCGGCGCGCCCGCGGGGTGTAGAAGGGACGGGTGACCCCCTCCTCCCGCCGTGACGTCGGCCCCCTCCTGGCCGTGATCGCCGTCGGGCTCCTCGCCCTGAACCTCCGCCCCGGGGCGACCTCCGTGGGCCCTCTCATGTCGGAGATCGTCGCGGACTACGGCCAGGGCGCCGTCGCCTCCGGCCTGCTCACCGCCCTCCCGTGCCTCACCTTCGGCATCGTCGGCTCGCTCGCCGTGCCGGTCGCGCGGGTGCTCGGCCTCACCGGCACCGTGCTCGCCTCCTTCGTGCTCGTCGCCCTCGGCCTGCTGCTGCGGCCCACCGTCGACGGCTTCGGCCTGTTCGTGCTGCTCTCCGTGGTCGCCCTGCTGGGCCCCGCCCTCGGCAACGTGCTGCTGCCCGCCTGGATCAAGCAGCACGGCGGCACCCGCGTGGTGGGCCTCATGACCCTCTACTCCGTCGTCCTCGCCGGCGGTGCCACCGCCGCCGCGATGCTCGCCGTGCCCCTCGCGGGCGGTGAGGCCGACGGCTGGCGCCACTCCCTCCCGCTGTGGGGGCTCATCGGGGTCGCGCCCGTGCTCGTCTGGGCCGTCGTGCTCACGCGCACCGGCCACGACTTCCCGCCGCCCCCGCCCGAGGGGCGGGTGCATGGCCGCATCCTGCGCTCGCCGCGCGCGGTCGCGCTCACCGTCATGTTCGGCATGCAGTCGCTCAACGCCTACTGCCAGTTCGGCATGCTCCCGCAGATCCTCACCTCGGAGGGCACCTCGGCCGCGACCGCCGGGGTCGTCGTCGGCGTGCTGAGCGCCTTCGGCATCGTCGGCGGTCTGATCGTCCCGACCCTCGTCTCCCGCTCCCGCCGCCTGCCCTGGATCTGCGCGGGCTACGGCGTGCTCACCGCCGCCGGCTACGTGGGGCTCATGCTCCTCCCGCAGGTGAGCCCCTTCGTCTGGGCGACGGTGCTCGGCATCGCCGGTCTCGCCTTCCCGACCGCGATCGCGCTCATCCCCGCCCGCACCCGCGCCGTGGCCGTCACCGCCCGGCTCTCGGGGATCGCGCAGCCTCTCGGCTACGTCCTCGCGGCCGTCGGCCCGCTGATCGCCGGCGGCCTGCTCGACGCGACCGGGTCGATCCCCGCGGTGCTCTCCTTCCTCGCGCTGACCGGCGTGGTGCTCGGCGTGGCAGGCTTCGTGGCCGCGCGTCCGGGCACCGTGGATGACGACCTCGCCCTCCGCGCGACTCCGGCCGACGGCGCCTGACGCAGGTCCCTGCCCTCCGGGAGGCTCTCGTGCGAGGATTCCTCCCATGAGCATCGGCACGCTTGGCGCCCTGAGGATCCTCGCCACCCAGTCCCCGACCACGCCCCCGCGATCGGTCGCGAGCCGCGACCGCGTGCGCCGGCGCCGCCACGGGCACGTCCCCGTGACCTGGATCGACGAGCAGAAGGCCGCGCGCGGCGTGATCGTGCACCTGCACGGCGGGAGCTACCTGCGCGGCGAGCGCACAGAGCACTGGACCTGGCTCGAGGAGGTCGCCCGGCGGGCCGACGTCGCCGCCGCGATGATCCACTACTCGCTCGCCCCGCGGCACCCCTTCCCGCGGGCGGACGAGGACGTGCTCCACGCCCTCCACGCCCTGGACCGCGCCGCGCTGCTCCCCGCCGGGCGCTGGGTGCTCTCCGGCGACGAGGCCGGCGCCGGCCTCGCCCTCGGCGTGCAGGCCCAGCTCGCCACGCTCGGCGTGACCGAGCCGTCCCTGCTGCTGCTCTCCGCCCCCTGGGCGGACCTCACCGCGGAGCACCGCCTCGACGGCGAGCACCGGCAGGCCGCGCGGATGTACGCCGACGGCGCGGACCGCGAGGACCCGCGGATCAGCCCGCTGCGCGGTGACCTCGAGGGCCTCCCGCCCGTGCACCTCGCCGTGGGCGGGGACGACCTGCTCGCCCCGGACTCCCGCGCGCTCGTCGAGCGGATCGGCGCCGCGGGCGGCGAGGCCGTGCTCCACGAGGAGCCCGGCCACGGCGCCGGCTTCCCGATCGTGCGGCCGGGCGTCGCCGCGCAGCGCGCCTGGCGGTCCCAGATCGCGGCCGTGCGCGCCGCCGTGGGTGCCCGTACCGCGACCGCGGACGCGCACTGAGAACGTCCCGACCGCTCGGTAGGATGGGGCCGTGGCCAGCACCTTCCCACCTGATCCGGATGAGATCGACGCTCCGGACGAGGCCTCCGCACCGGAGGCGACCGTCGATCCCTTCGAGATCGGCACCACCGTCCCCTGGGACGGCAGCTCCCCGGCGACGGCCGCGCTCGCCGCGCTCCTCGGGACCGTGGCGCCGCAGGGCACGCTCCGCCTCGTGATCCAGCGCCTCGCGCTGCACGAGCACGGGGAGCGCCGCGGCACCCACCACGTCGCGGACGCGATCACCGACGTCGGCGGCAACCTCGTGGTCATCCCGCTGCGCGAGCGCGTGCACGCCCAGCCCGACCTCGCCGAGCGCCTCGCCGCGGCGATGGATCGCCTGCAGGCCGACGTCGACGCGGAGCTCCACCTGCCCGGCGGCGCAGGGGCGGACTCCCTCGAGGTCGTCCTCGACGCCGACGGTGAGCGGCACGTGGCGCTGGGCCTCGGCATCGAGGTCACGCCGCAGGAGGCCGACGCCTTCCCGCCGCATCCCGCGGTGCACGACGGCGCCCACCACATCGCCTACGACGCGCCCGCCCTCGACGAGCTCCGCGACCGTCTGCGTCCCCCGGAGCCCGGCCTGCTCGCCCGCCTCTGGGCGCGGCTGCGCGAGCGCTGAGCCCTCAGGCCGGCGCGGGGGAGCGCAGCGCCCGGCCCGTGGCGGCGGGCAGCGGGAGGTCGAGCGCCGCGGCGAGGGTCGCCCCGAGATCCGCCCAGCTCCCCTCGACGGGCGAGGCGGGCAGGCCCGGCCCCACGAGCAGCGCCGTCGAGACCGCGGAGGGGTCCGTGACCGCGCGCGGCCCCGCGTAGTACGGGTCGTCCCCGTCCACGAGCGGCCGGTTCGTGGGGGACAGGCCGACGACGGTCCCCGGCGCCCCCTCGAGCACCGCGATGACGTCGGTCTGCCCCGTGGCGCCCACGCCGTCGTCGACCTCGCGCAGCGTGAGGTGATGGTGCTCGGCGAGCTCGCCGAGCACGTCGAGGGCCAGGCGGCGCACCGCCTCCCCCTCCTCGCGCCGCACGTGCAGCGCCCCGCGCGGGCCGTCGGGCCAGACGAGGGCGCGGAAGGACGCGAGCCGCGGCCCGTCGGTGCGGATCAGGCCGCGCGCGGCGAGCGCCGTGTTCGGGTGCACGAGCAGCACCGTCGGCACGAGCGGGCGCCCCGGGACCAGGACGGTGCGATCGTCGGGCCCCGCCCCGAAGGCCGCGGCGATCTGGGCGACCGCGTCGAGCAGGTCCGCGAGGGCGCGGCGCACGGCGGGGGAGCCGACCCCGTCCTCCCGGCGCGCGCGGGCGAGTCCCGTGAGCCGCACGGCCGCGAGGCCGACGGGGGAGCGGGTGAGCACCTCCGCCGCGATCTCGGCGACGAGGGCGTCCGGCGGGACCTGCGAGAGCTGCACCCCGGCCTCGCGGCGCGGGGCGAGGTGCTCGGCGACCATGCGCGGCGAGCTCGTGGACTCCGCCATCTCCCAGCGGTTGCGGTAATGGCGCACGTCCTCCACGAGCGGGAGGCAGAGGGACACGCCGGCGCCGGCCGTCGCGGGCCACTGCAGGGCGGCGGTCACGGCGCCCTCGCCCTCGGCGGCGTCGAGCAGGGTGGGGGCCGTGAGCGCGGAGGCGTACCAGGCGGAGACGACTCCCGGGGCGCCCGGGAGGAAGGGCATCTCCGAGGCGACGTGGGTGCGGGCGACCGTCGTCCCCGTGAGCACGGAGGCGAGCGCGGGGGCCGGCTCGGAGGGTCCGCCGGGGCGGACGGTCAGCTCCCCGGCCGTGGCCGGCACGCGGGCGGCCTCGCGCAGCGGCGCGGCGTCCTCCGGGGCGAGACCGTCCACCGCGAGGAGGAGGGTGCGTCCTGACCTCATCGCCATCCCTCCCCCGTCCGCCGGCGCCTGTGCGGAGCACGCTAGGGAGCGGGGATTTCCGCGGTGCGAGGACCGGATGAGCAGGGAGGGGCGCGGGGGTGAACACGAGGTGCGGAGCGGGCGGATGCCCTCACCCCGGGCGTCGGGCGACGGGCCTCAGCGCAGCTCGGGCGCCGTGGTGTCGGTGCGGCCGGCGTCCGCGTCGAGGCGGCGGCGCAGCAGCGCGGCGGCCTCCCGGTCCCGGCGCACGGCGTCGTCCACGAGCGGGGTCGTGTCGAGCTCGGGCTCGTCGGGCTGCAGCAGCATCCAGACCGCGGAGCCGATCGTGAGCAGGAGGGTCCCCAGCAGCAGGAGCAGCAGGATCATCCAGGAGAAGGCCACGGGGTCCAGGAAGCCTGCGAGGCCGTCGCCGCCCATCGGATCCCCTCCTCCTGCGTCCACACCGGAGCGGCCAGGATAACGCCGGGGCGACGCCGCCGATATGCTGGCCCCCTTATGGCAGACGTGATCGTGGGGCGGTTCGCGCTCATCGACCTGATCGCCACCGGCGGTTCCGGGTCGGTCTGGCGCGCCTGGGACGCCAAGGCGCAGGCGGTGTGCGCGGCGAAGGTGCTGCGCCAGCGCGACTCGGCGGACCTCATGCGCTTCGTGCGCGAGAAGGGCGTCAGCTTCGACCACCCGCACCTGCTCACCCCCTACGGCTGGGGCGCGGAGGACGAGCACGTCGTCATCGCCATGCCGCTCGTGAGCGGCGGGACCCTCGAATCGGTCGTCAAGCGCCGCGGGAAGCTCTCCGAGCCCGCCGTCGTCGTCATCCTCGACCAGCTCCTCGACGGCCTCGCGCACGTGCACCGCGAGGGCTGGATCCACCGCGACGTGAAGCCTGCGAACATCATGTTCGAGGCCCGCGGCGCCGCGAGGCCCCATGCCCGGCTCGCGGACTTCGGCATCGCCGTGCACGAGTCCGACGTCCGCTTCACGCACGTCGGCATGGTCAACGGCACCCCCGGCTACATGGCGCCCGAGCTGTTCTCGATGGCCGAGCCCACCCCCTCCCACGACCTCTACGCGGCGGGGGTGGTCGCTCTCGTCGCGCTCAACGGGCCGCTCAAGCTGCACGACGGCGCCTTCCGCCCGGAGGAGCTCGACCAGCACCTGCGCGGTGTGACCCCCAAGCTCTCCGCCGTGATCCGCGGTCTGCTCGCCGCGCAGCCGGACCAGCGCTACCAGGACGCCGAGGCCGTGCGCCGCGACCTGCCGCGCGTGCCCTCGGGCTACCCGCTCACCCTGGCCGACGGCACCCCGCTGCGCTTCGACGACACCCTCGCGCCGATGCCGGAGAACGCCCCCGGCGTCGCTCGCCCCGAGCGGCCCGCGCAGTCCGCCGCCGCGCCGTCCCTCGAGGCGATCCGCGCGGGCCGGGTGCAGCAGGGGTACGTGCCGACGACGGCCTCCGCCGCTCCCGCTCCGCAGGGCCGGGCCCAGCACTCCCCTGGGGTGCCGTCGCCGGGGGTCGGCTCCCCGCAGACCGGCCAGCAGTGGGCCGGCACCGGCTACACGGGGACGGGCGCCACCGGCACGGGGACCGGCCAGCAGCCCGTGGACCGCACCGGCACCTACATGGCGATCGGGATCGGCGGCGGCTCCGCCCTCGTGCTCGGCGCGATCGTCGCCGCGGTGCTGCTGTCGGTGTTCTGAACCCTGTCTTCTGAACCCTGCCGTCCGACGCCCCTCAGCGGGCGACGGCGGTGACGTCGAGCGCCTGCAGCAGCGCCTCCCGCCGCGGGTCCAGCAGCAGGTCCACCTGCACGTCCACGGGGGCCGTCCCCGAGGCGCCCTCCCCGCGGCCCGCGAGGCGCCAGCGCAGGTGGGCGCGGCTCAGAGCCCGCGCCGAACCCGGGGTCAGCGTCTCGAGGTCCGCGGCTGTGAGCCCGGCCGCGGCGAGGGCGGCGTCGAGGCGACGACGGCGCTCGACGAGCGGCACGTCCAGCAGCATCGAGTCCGCGAACCACGCCTCCACGAGGGCCGGGTCGTCGGTGCGCAGCCACGCCAGGGCGCCGGCCGCCGCCTCGAGGGCGCGCGGGGAGGCCTGCGGGGCGCGGCGTGCGAGCAGGGCGGGGCGGTGGCGGCGCAGGATCCGCAGCGCCTCCATCGACAGCGGGGTCGCGGGGGCGTACTTGCTGTTCGCGAGGGCCACCATGCCGACGCCGCTGTCGCGGTGCCACACCATGAACGAGCCGTAGCCGGGGTAGCCGCCCGAATGGGAGACGACGTCGCCGAGGTCCGGGAAGGTCTCGACGACGAGGCCCATGCCGTAGGCGCGCACCCGGTCGAAGCCGGGGGAGCGGCCGTCCTCCCCGGCGGGCAGGGCGGCCCACGGCTGGAGCCGGTGGCCCTGCTGCATCTCCCGGCGGGAGGCGATCGAGAGCAGTCCCGCGTGCTCGCCCGCCGCGGGGGCCGCGGCGGGGGCGTCGGCCGCGGCGAGGAAGCGTGCCCAGGCGGCGACGTCGTCCACCGTGGAGAACAGGCCGGCCATCGCGCCGTACACGCCGGGGGAGTCGAGCGGCACCTGCTCGAAGCGGGTGGCGTCGGTGCGATCGGCGAGACGGTGCCCGGTGGCGAGGCGGTCGGCGTCGACCTCCGCGGCGGACCACCCCGTCGCGTCGAGGCCGAGCGGCCCGAGGAAGCGGCGCCGGATCTCCTCGGCGTAGGGGGTCCCGGTGACCTCGTCGATCACGCGGCCCAGCAGGGCGTACCCGGTGTTGGAGTACTCGAAGCCGGTGCCCGCCGCGTGCACGTGGCCGAGGCCCCCGCCCAGCACCTCCGCGAAGCGCTCCCGGGTCATCGCCTCCTGCCGGTCGCCCCAGGGGTTGTCCGTGACCAGGCCCGCGCTCATCGTGAGCAGGTGGCGCAGGGTGACCTCCGGGTCGCCCGGCTCCTGCTCGAAGGCGCCCGCCGCCTCGGGGACGTGCACAGAGACCGGGTCGTCCAGGCGCAGGCGGCCCTCGTCGCGCAGGGCGAGCACCGTCGCCGCGGTGAAGGACTTCGTCATCGAGGCGATGCGGGAGACCGTCGACCGGTCCATCGGGGAGGAGCCCGCGGCGGGGAGGCCTCCCTCGAGCGCCCGGTGCCCTGCGGCCCCGTGGGCGAGGACGGGCTCAGCGTGCGCGTGGCCGCCGATCACGGCCCACGTGATCCCCGCCGTGCGGTGCGTCGCGACGGCCTCCTCGAAGAGCGCGGTGATCTCGCGGAGCGCCTCCTCGGGGACGGTGCTTCCTGCGGCGGAGGGGTCGGGGGCGACGTTCGGGGAGGTCATGGCTCCACTGTAGGGGGAACCGGAGGGGTGCCCTCGGGGTCGTCGTCCTCGAGCTCGGCGGCCGCGAAGAAGCTCGCGAGCAGCGCCGCCGGGCGCTCGCCGATCACGGCGGCGAGCGGCGCCGGGTCCAGGCGCCGCGGATCCACGGCGCCCTGCCCCGGAGTGCCCTCGCCCCCGGCACCCGGGGCGCCCGGCTCCGCCTCCGACGCATCCTCCGGGTCGTCGGCCCCCGCGCCGGAGGGGACGCCGCCCGCCGGAGCCTCGTCCCGCGGCGCGATCAGGTCGCCGAGGGACAGGCCGCGCAGGGTCAGCAGGCCCGTCGGATCCTCGTCCACGGACTCGACCAGCACGTAGACGAGCGCCGCGACGTGCCGGCACGGGCCCGGCCAGTCGAGGCACGAGCAGTCGTGGGAGAGCTCGGAGGCGCCGCGCGGCAGCAGCGAGACCTCCTCGCGCGCGAGCTCCCGCTCGATCTCCTCGGGGTACGTGCCGCTCGCGAGCCGCGCCGGCAGCTCCGGGTGCGCGCGGGCGAGGCGCAGCACCACCGCGCGGTCCGCCCCGACCAGCGGCGCGAGGTCGAGCTGCGCCTCGTGGACCTCGCCGTCGGCGCCGAGCACCGCGCCGCGGGCCCGGCCGGGGGACAGGTCCAGCCACTGCACGCGGCCCGCGCGGGCGTCGGCCCGGCCGCCGCTCGCCCGGCCCGGGCCCAGCAGCAGCTCCGCGGCGGTGCGGAGGGCGACGGCGTGCCAGCCCTTCCCGATCGCGCCGCGCCGTGATCGCAGCGGGATGCTCATCCGTCGCCCTCCCAGGAGTCGGCCGCGTCGAGGCTCAGCAGGTCGCGCAGGGCCGCGTCGTCGAGGGAGGCGATCCAGTCCTCCCCGGGGGCGATCGTGAGATCCGCGAGCTGCTGCTTGTCCGCGAGGACCCCGTCGATCCGCTCCTCGACGGTCCCCGCGGAGACGAGCTTGTGCACCGTGACGTCGCGGCGCTGCCCGATCCGGAAGGCGCGGTCCGTCGCCTGGTTCTCGACCGCCGGGTTCCACCAGCGGTCCAGGTGCACGACGTGGTTCGCGGCCGTGAGGGTGAGCCCCGTGCCGCCCGCGCGCAGGCTCAGCAGCATGAGCCCCGGCTCGTCCGTGCGCTCCTGGAACCGCGCCACCATCGCGTCCCGGTCCGGTTTGGCGACGCCGCCGTGGAGGAAGGGCACGTCGATCCCGTAGCCCGCGAAGCGCTCCTCCCAGTACGGGGCGAGCAGGTGCCCGAACTGCGTGAACTGCGTGAACAGCAGGACCTTCTCCCCGTCCGCGAAGGCGTTCTCGAGCAGGTCGTCGACGAGCTCGAGCTTCCCCGAGCGGTGCGCACCGCCCCGCACGAGCGCGGAGCCGTCGCCGAGGTAGTGCGCAGGATGGTTGCAGACCTGCTTGAGGCGGGTGAGCGTCGAGACCACGAGCGCGCGGCGCTGGTTCTCGGCGGCGCCGTCGACCGAGGCCATGAGCTCTTCGACGATCGCCTCGTAGAGCCCGGCCTGCTCGGGGGTCAGGTTCACGACCCGGGTGAGCTCGGTCTTCTCCGGGAGGTCCTTGATGATCGAGCGGTCCGTCTTGACCCGTCGCAGCACGAAGGGCGAGGTGACGAACTTCAGCCGCGCGAGCGCCCCCTCGTCCCCCTCCTCCTCGATCGGGTCGGCGATGCGCTCGGCGAACTGCGCGGCGCTGCCCAGCAGGCGCGGGTTCACGACCTCCATGAGCGAGTGCAGGTCCCCGAGGCGGTTCTCGACCGGGGTGCCCGTCATCGCGAGCCGGTGCGGGGCCTGCAGGCTGCGGGCGGCGCGCGTGACCTGCGTGCCCGGGTTCTTCACGTGCTGCGCCTCGTCGAGCACGATCCGGTGCCAGGGCACGGAGCGCAGCAGCTCGAGGTCCCGGGCGAGCAGCGAGTAGGTCGTGAGGACCACGTCGTGCCGCCTCGCGAGCTGCGCGAAGCCGGCGTCGCGCAGCCGCGCGCCCCCGTGGTGGACGTGCACCCGCAGCTGCGGGGCGAAGCGCGCGGCCTCCCGCTGCCAGGCGCCGACGACGGACATGGGGCACACGAGCAGCGTCGGGCCGGGTGCCGGTGAGTCATCACCCTGCTCGCGCTCGCGGCACAGCAGGGAGAGCACCTGCATCGTCTTGCCGAGGCCCATGTCGTCGGCGAGGATCCCGCCGAGGCCCAGGCGGTCCAGCGCCCACATCCAGTCCAGGCCGTCCTGCTGGTACGGCCGCAGCGTCGCCTGCAGGGTCGCGGGGGAGGGCAGCGTCTCGGGCCCGCGGCCGCCGGGGAGGAGCCGCGCGAGGCCCTCGCCGCCCGTCGACGTCATCGCGTCGTAGCCGAAGCCCATGTCCGCGGCGTCGGGGGAGAGCAGCAGGGAGAAGATCTCCGCCCAGGTCGTGTCGCCCGTGAACTCCGCCGGGGTGAGCCGCGGCTCCGGCTCCGGCTCGGGGGCCCCGGGTCCTCCGGCCTCGCCCTGCCGTCGGGCATCCTGCGCGCGCCGCCATTGCTCACGGCGACGCTCCGCGGCGGCCTGCTCCTCGGGTGTGCGCGGCCGGCGCGGCTGTCCCGTGCGGGCGGCGAAGGCGTCGAGGAAGCGCTCCGCGGCGCGCAGGGTCGTCGTGTCCAGCCGCACCCACTGCCCGCGCAGGTGGACGATCTCCGACTGCGCCTCGCGGATCTCCTCCATCTCTTCCTCGGTGAGCTCCGTGTCCCCGACGGCGACCCGCCAGCGGAAGCTCGCCATCGCCCCGATCCCCACGCCGGAGCCCTTCTTCCGGGCGTCCTCGGGCTCGTCCGCCTGCTCGGCGCGCACGGTCGTGCGCTGGGCGGTCCAGCCGCGGGGGAGGAGCACGGTCACGGCGGCCCGCTCGAGGGCGGCGGCGTCCTCCGCGAGCAGGGTGGAGACCTCGGGGGTCGTGAGGACCCAGTCCAGCCCCGTCGTGTCCACGCGGGCGCCCCGCACCACGGGGGAGCGCTGCATGATCGCGGCGGCCGCCTCCGCGGCGCCCGCGGCGGTGAGGTCGCCGACGGCGCGCAGGGCATCCACCGGGTGCACGGTGCCGTCCTCCTGGCGCAGGCAGGTCTGCAGCAGCCAGTCGGTGCTGCCGGGCTCCGGCTCGAACAGGCGCACCACGAGCTCGTCGTCCGTCGAGGCGAGCACGACGGCGCGGCCCGAGTCGCGGAACGCCTCGAGCGCGGCCGCGACGGCCCGCTGCGCCGGCAGGTCCCCGCCGAGCTCGCCGTCGGCCGTGAGCGCGGGCAGCACGCCGAGCGGGTCCTTCTCGTCCCCGTCCCTGTCCTCGGCGCCTACGCTCCCGACATGCGCGGCGAAGGCGGCGCGGGCGCGGGCGTCGACGAGCGCGTCGAGCAGCGGGGGCCGGTCCGGGGCCGGTCCCCGCCAGACGAGCCCCGCCAGGCCGTGCCGCTCCGTGCCGAGGATCCGCAGGTCGCGGCGGGCCACGAGACGGGCGGCCTCGACGTCGAGCACGGTCGCCGCCTGGAGATCGGGCATGGCGGCGACGTCCTCGCCGAGCAGCACCGGTGTGCCCTGCGCGATGAGGGCGCTCACCCTCTCGAGGGCTTCCTCGCCGAACCGCGCCTCGAGCAGGGCGCGCACCGCCTCCACGAGCCCCATGAGCTCGGGGCCGGTGAGCGCGGCGGCCGGCACACGGCGGTCCGGTGCCCCTGCACGGCCGTGCAGCCGCACCCGGTGGCGCAGACGATCGGGCAGCACCGCGAGCGCCGAGGCGAGCGGCTCCGGGGCCGTCTCCTGCAGCGCGGTGAGGTCCTCGGCGGCGCGGGCGCGGCCCGGCGCCGTCTGCTCCCGCACCCACAGGGCGGGGCCCAGGTCGTCGTCGACGACGAGGTGCAGGTGACGGGAGGGCATCTCGGCAGTGTGGCCGTCGGGTCCGACGGACGGGCTCAGAGACCGTCGATGATGAGGGCGGTCGCGTCGAGCCAGGCGTCCTTGGTGCGCGGGTGGATCCGCGACCAGTCCAGGTGCGAGCCGTCCACGAACTGCTTCTCGAAGGGCACCTCGACGACCGCGCGGGTGTGCGCGCCGAAGTGCGCGAGCAGGCGCTTGCGCAGGGTCGGGTCGAACTTCCCGGCGGAGCCGTGGGACAGGATCGTCACGGCGTGGTCGACCTGGCCGGCGAGCCCCGTGGCGCGCAGCTCGTCGATCATCCAGGCGGCCGCGTTGAAGGTGTCCTCGCGGACGGTCGAGACGATGACCAGCTGGTCCGCGTTCTCGACGGCGGCGAGCCAGTTCGAGGCGCGCACATTGTTGCCGGTGTCGATGACCTTGATCCGGTAGAAGCGGGAGAGCGAGTCGTTGAGCTCGCTGAACGCCTCCGCGTCGATCGAGGCCATCGACCCCGGGTCCTCGTCCGAGGCGAGGATGTCGAAGCGCATGCCGCCCTGGGGGCGCACGTAGGGGTCGAGATCCGCCGCGCTCGCGTGGGGGCCCTGCATCCTCTCGATGTCGTGGAGCAGGTCGACGACCGTGCGGTGGTGGTCCGTGGGCACGCCGCGCCAGCCGAGCGTCCCGCGGGTCTCGTTGTTGTCCCAGGCCAGCACATTGCCGCCGCGCGTCACGCCGAGCGTCGCCGCGATCATGAGCGAGGAGGTGGTCTTGTGGGCGCCGCCCTTGAGGTTCACCACGGCGATGTTGCGGGGGCCCTCGAGGGGGCGGCGGATGCGCTCGAGGCGCTCGTGCTCGAGGCGCTCCTTGCGACCCGGGCGCGGGGAGATCCGGCCGCCCGTGAGCTTGGTGAGCGTGCCCTGCCATCCCTGCGCGGCCTTGACGTGCACGCCCTTCGCGGTCGAGGACTGGAGGTCCTGCAGCGTGGGTCGCGAGGCGGCGGCCGTCACGGAGGGGAGCGGGCGCGCGGCGGGAGCAGGGGCGCCGGCCGGTGCGGCCGGGTGCGCCGAGGCGGCCGACGGCGCGGGTGCCGCGGAGCTCGCCGACGCAGCCGAACGGGCCGACGCCGCGGATCCCGCTGTCCCTGCCGACCCTGCCGACCCTGCCGAGCGCGCCGCGGCGGGCGCCCACGGCGAGGGGGCGTCGGCCGCGGAGGCGGTGGTGTGCTCGCCGTGCTGGTCCCCCGCGGGCGGCAGCGCGGCGGCGCGGCGACGGTGGGCGCGGCTGGGGCGCACGCTCCCGTCCTCGTCCAGGGCGGGGTGCTCGTCGGTCGCGGGGGAGCCGATCGCGGCGTGCTGGCCCGTGGTCTCCGCGGCGGAGGGGGCCTCGAGCGGGGTGTCCGCGGAGGGGCCGTAGAAGGGGCGGTCGTCCGCCTCGCGGCCGGTGATCCGGCCCGAGGGCTCGACCCGCAGGTGGTGGTGCACGTCCGGCTCGACGATGACGACGTCGACGGGGGCGTCGGCCTCCTGGGCGGCGGTGATGAAGACCTGCTTGACCCGTGACCGGATCTCCACCAGGTCCTCGCCCTCGAGCTCGACCGTCCCCGTGGGGAGATGCACGGTGGCAGAGGTGTCGGAGGTGATCCGCGCCTGCGCGATCATCGATGGTCCCTTCCCAGGTCCGGACGGCCGGCGCCCGGACGGCGCGACACGCGTACCGCACCACTGTACGGGCGCTCGGCCCCCGCGCGCCCGCCCGGGGCGCCGATGGTGGACGGCGCCACTCCCGCGGCCGTCGGCTAGCGTGACGCCATGCGCGCCCGCCTCCTGACCCGAGCCGCCGCCCCCGAGGACCCGGAGCGTCCGAACGAGGACGTGGCCGGGGTGCTCGGCGCGGCGGCCGTGCTGATCGACGGGGCCGGGATGCCGGCCCGGTTCCGCGCCGGCTGCTCCCACTCGGTGGCCTGGTACGCCCGCACCCTGACCGCCCGCCTCCTGCTCGCCCTCCAGGACGAGGGCGCGGACCTGCGCGTCGGCCTCGCCCGTGCGATCGGCGAGGTCGCCGCGCTGCACGCGGGCACGTGCGATCTGGATCGCGGCGGCCCCTCCGCGACGGTGCTCGCCGTGCGCGTGCGCGCGGGACTCCTCGAGCACCTCGTCCTCGCGGACTCCTCCGTGCTGCTCGAGCACGCCGACGGCACGATCGAGCGGATCAGCGACGAGCGGGTCGAGGAGACGGTCCGTGCGCACCGGGACCCGGAGGTGGTCGAGTCGCTGCGCAACGCCCCGGGCGGCTTCTGGGTTGCGCGGCACGAGGTGGAGGCGGCGGCGGAGGCGCTCGTGGGCGCCGTCCCGCTCGCGGACCTGCGCCGTGTGCACCTCGTCTCCGACGGGGTCACGCGCGCGGTGGACCTGCTGGGGCTCGTGGACGACGGCGGCCTCGCCGCCGCGCTGCGCACCGATCCCGAGGCTCTGCTCGACCGGATCCGCGAGGCGGAGCTCGCGCTCGATCCGGCGCGCCGCCAGTGGAAGATCCACGACGACGCGACGCTCCTGGTGCTCGAGGGACTCGACGAGGCCTGAGCGCCCACGGCCCGCCGGGCGCGTCCTCTGTGGCGAAGGGCACGCCGAGCCCGCGGGCGTCCCGGGCGGCGGCAGGCGACCGGCCCCGCCGAGGGCTCGACAGAGCGGGAGGAGTCCAGGCCGGGCGTCGTTTCTGACGACTGCCCACGAGCCCGGGCCGCTGCTCACTTTTTCAACGTTTTCTCAGTTACTGGGTGCTACCTGCGAAAACACGCCGGCGTCATGCGTTGTCACGAGGCGCGGAGGGGCATAGACTCGATCTCGAGCGGACGGCCCGGAGGGGTCTTCGGGGAAGGCCCCGGAGGATCCGGGACGAGCTGCTCGAGGGGGCTCCTCCGCGGTGCCCCCGGTGATAACTTCATAGATGTGCCGCTTCTCAGGACCCCCCTCATGGGGAGCGGCCGGACGGGCTCTGTGCCAGGTTCCCCCACCTTTGGCTGCCCGTCCTGCCTGTTCGCCCGCACCCACCCCTGACGGACGACAGGCCTGATGAGCGGTCCGTGAGCCCCCGCCTCGTGCGGTTGAGCGCTCCGGGCCGCTCATCTCTTTCCTCTCCACCCCTTCGCGCACGCGCGCGAGCCGCGACGGCGGCCGTCCCGGGACCTGGTCCCGGGACGGCCGCCGTCGTCCTGCGCTCAGGCGCCGAGGATGCTCACGTCGCTGCCGGGATCCAGGCGGTAGCCCGCCCCGCGCACCGTCGAGATGAGCTTGCGGTAGCGGCCGAGCTTGGTGCGCACACGACGCACGTGCACGTCCACCGTGCGCTCGCCGGTCTCCTCGGGCGCACCGGCCCAGACCGTCTCCATGAGCTCTTCGCGGGAGACGGTGCGTCGCGCGTTGCGCGCGAGGTGGGCCAGCAGCTCGAACTCCTTGTAGGTGAGGTCGACGTCCGTGCCGTCGATCCGCACGCGGCGGCCGTAGAGGTCCGCGACGAGCGAGTCGTCCGGGGCGGAGGAGGCGCTCGACGGGCTCACGGCCGTGGCCTGCCGGGCCCGGCGGCGCGCGGCCTCCGCGTCCCGGCGGGCCGGGGAGTTGGGGGAGACGACCCCGCCGCGGCGGGGACGCAGCGGGCTGATCGCCGCCTCGCCGGTGCGGCGCGGCGGGAGCGAGCGCACGGCGCCGGTGGCGCGGAACGTGTGCGGGCTGTTCACCGAGACCGACGTGCGGCCCTGGCGGGTCGCGGTCTGGCGCTGCGCGTGGCTGCGGAGCTCGTCGGCGATGAGCGCCGCCTCCACGTCGCCGGTGCCGGCGGGGAGGGTGAGGGTCAGGGTGATGGTGACGCCGTCCTCCACGGGGGCGGCGGCCCGCTGCAGCGGACGGCCGGTGACCGGGCGGGCAGGCGTGCGGTCGAAGGTCGTGGGGCGATCGAGGGCGATGGTCATGATGCGGATCTCCAGGGTGCGGCGCGGTTCGCGGCGGGTGGTGGATCCGGGATCCCTGCGTGATCCTGCCGGTGGCGGATCGAAGGGGCTGTACTCCCGGGGGCACCTGGAGCCCGCGCCTTCCGGCCGGCTCCTGTCAGCCGACCCCGTGGGTGTCTCGAGCGATCAGAGGCTCGGCTGACGGCGCATCATGCGCATCATGCGCATCATGCGCATCATCATGCACATCATCATCATCGAGCACATCATGGCGCGGGCAGCCCGGAGGGCGGCCGGCGCGGTGCGCACTGTGGTGCGCGTGCTGATCGATGACATGCCAGGAAGCATGCCGGGAAGCCGCCCCGGGAGCAAGGGGCTGTTCACATTCCGGGACCGCGAGGGGGTCGAGGTCCTTCTGACCTGGGCGTTCCGTGGAGCCTGATGTGTCAAGCAGGCCCGGACGCACAGCGCCCGCCGTCCCCGGGGTGGGGACGGCGGGCGTGCGGGGAGAGGCGCGGGGGTCGCGGCAGGGGGTCGGAGGTCTCGCTCAGCGCTTCTCGTAGGAGAGGCAGTCCGCGGCGTCGGCGCCGGCACCCACGCGCACGGACTCCGCCGTGCATTCGAGGTCCTGGTTATGGATGCAGTCCGCCTTCTGGCAGGCGCCCACCTGGGTGACGACCTTGCTGAGGCCGCCCTTGACGTCCAGCGGGATGAAGGTCGCGCAGGAGGTGTCCTGGCCGACGGTCACGGCGAAGGCGCCGCACGCGTGCTCGTGGTTGTAGGAGCATCCCGAGACGGTGCACTCGGAGACGCGTGGCATGTCGACGGCGGTCATGGGTCCTCCTGGGGGCGGCGGTGCTGCGGATCGCGCCGGGGGCGCTGGCGCCAGTGTGGACCGATTTCGCCGAGAATTCTACCAAGGAATGCATTGCCTGCGTCTATTCGAGAACATCCGCCGAATAGAAAACAGGGACCTTTTTGAAAAGATCGATCGTGCGGGAATCCGTGCAGGTAGCCGCAGAGCTCAGCGCCGGCGCAGGACGATCAGCGCATCGAGCAGCGCCGCGGGGGAGCCGTCGGGTGCGGTCACCGGGCGCGAGCGGTCCTCCGCGACCTCGACCTCCCAGTCCTCCTCCGCGGGGGCGAGCAGCTCGAGCTCCTCGGCCGCGCCGAGCATCCGCGGGCCGTGGCCCTCGTGCAGGGCGGCGGACCACGGCGGCGGCGCCGCATGGGACAGGATTGCCAGGCGCCCGCCGGCGGTGACGGCGCTGCCCGCGCGGCGCAGGATGCCCGTCCGGTCCAGCGCGACGTCGGAGTGCAGGAAGGACGCCGTCACGAGATCCGCGCTCCCCGCCGCCGGCTCCCAGGCGGAGAGGTCCTGCGCCTCGAAGCGGGCGCGACCGGTGATCGCGGCGCCCCGGCGGGCGGCCTCCTCGCGTGCGCGGCCGATCGCCGTGGGGGAGAGGTCCAGGCCCAGGGCGTCCCAGCCGTGCTCGGCGAGCCAGAGCACGTCCCCGCCCTCCCCGCAGCCCAGGTCGATCGAGCGCCCCGGGGTCCACGCGGCGGCGACGTCGGCCAGGGTCGCGTTGACCTTCCCCGACCAGATCGGGGCGGAGCCGTAGCGCTCCTCCCAGTGCTCGAGCGGGGAGCGGTCCGGGTGCGGGGAGCGGTGCGTCATCAGTCGACGACGCCGAAGAGGCGGTCGCCCGCGTCGCCGAGGCCCGGGACGATGTAGCCCTTCTCGTTGAGCTTCTCGTCGATCGAGGCGGTGACGATCGTCAGGTCGATCGCCGGATCGATCTGCGCCTCCATCGCGGCGAGGCCCTCGGGCGCCGCGAGCAGCGTCACGCAGGTGATGTCCCGGGCGCCGCGCTCGTGGAGGTAGTCGACGGCCGCGATGAGCGTGTGGCCGGTCGCGAGCATCGGGTCCAGCACGAAGCACTGGCGGCCGAAGAGGTCGTCGGGGAGGCGGTTCGCGTAGGTCGTGACCTCGAGGGTCTCGTCGTTGCGGACCATGCCGAGGAAGCCGACCTCCGCAGTGGGCAGCAGGCGGGTGAGGCCGTCGAGCATGCCGAGGCCGGCACGCAGGATCGGCACCACCATCGGCTTGGGGTTCGCGAGCTTCGTGCCGGTCATCGGGGTCACCGGGGTCTCGAGCTCGACAGGGGCGACGGCGACGTTGCGGGTCGCCTCGTAGGCCAGGAGCGTCACGAGCTCGTCGGCCAGCTGGCGGAACACCGAGGAGTGGGTCTCCTTGTTCCTCAGCACCGTGAGCTTGTGGGCGACGAGGGGGTGGTCGATCTCGAGCGTGCGCATGGGGGCGAATCTACCGGAGGCTCCCGGACGTCGGGCATCGACCGGATACTCGTCACCATGGCCCGCTACCGCTTCTGCTCAGCGACCTCGTGCGAGAGCCCGCGGACGCCGGCGTCCTCGAGGCGCGGTACCGGGTGGTGGGGGAGCGCGCCTGAGCCGGGGGAGGATGGCCCCATGACCGACGACGAGCTGATGGGCCTCGCCCTGGACCAGGCGCGCGCCGCCGCGGACCGCGACCCGGCGGACGTCCCCATCGGCGCCGTCGTCGTCGGCCCCGGCGGCGAGGTGCTCGCCGTGGCCGGCAACCGCCGCGAGGCCGACGAGGACCCGACGGCCCACGCCGAGGTGCTCGCCCTGCGCGAGGCCGCCCGCGTGCAGGGCCGCTGGAACCTCGCCGGCTGCACGCTCGTCGTCACCCTCGAGCCGTGCACCATGTGCGCCGGGGCGATCGTGCTCTCGCGCGTGGAGCGGGTCGTCGTGGGGGCGATGGACCCCAAGGCCGGCGCCGCCGGATCGCTCTACGACCTGGTGCGGGAGCCGCGGCTGAACCATCGGGTCGAGCTCACCACCGGCGTGCGCGGGCAGGAGTGCGGGGACCTGCTGCGGGAGTTCTTCCGCGCGCGCCGCCGGCGCTGAGGTCCCGCCCGCGGGACGCCGCCGGGCCGCCCGCCGTCCGTGTCGTACGATCCTGGCCTGTGATCCAGCTCACCGGCGGGCTCGAGGCCCCGCCGCCGAGGACAGGGGACCCGCCGTGGCCGCACCGATCATCCGCGAGATCCGCTCCGACGACCTGGGCCGCCTGGTCGCCCTCTGGGACGCGACCCGCGCCGCGGACGTCAGCGAGCGGGAACCCGTCTACGGCCTCTCCGAGGTCCTCGCCTCCGCGCAGGCCGACGTCGCCGTCGTCGCCCTCGCCGACGAGGACGGCCCGCTGCTCGGCGCCGCCGTCGGCCGCGCCGCCCACGAGCAGGGCTGGATCGTCTACCTCGGCGTCCACCCGGACCACCGGGACGGCGACCTGGGCCGCACGCTCCTGGACGCCCTCGAACGGCGCCTCGCCCTGAGCGGCATCGCGACCCTGTGCAGCCTCGTCCCCGCGGACGACCCGCTCGCGCGGGACGTGCTCGCGGGCGCCGGCTTCACGCTCGAGCACGAGCTGCGCTACGCCGAGCGCCGCATCCCCGTCCAGGCCCGGGACCTCGCCCTGCTGCGCGAGCTCGGCGGCCGGATCCTGCCCCGCGGCGCCTGGGACGCCGTGGGCGGCATGACCGCGGAGAAGGAGCTGCTCGAGCGCCGGCTCGTCATGCCGCTCTCGCAGCCCGAGGTCGCCGAGCGCTTCGGCGTGGTGCCGCCGCGGGCCGTGGTGCTCTTCGGCCCGCCGGGGACCGGCAAGACCACCTTCGCGAAGGCCGTCGCCTCCCGCCTGCAATGGCCCTTCGTCGAGGTGTTCCCCTCGCGGCTCGGCGGCGACCCGGCCGGGCTCGCCTCCGCCCTGCGCGAGACCTTCTCGCGGATCTCCGAGCTCGAGAAGGCCGTCGTCTTCATCGACGAGGTCGAGGAGATCGCCTCCCACCGCAAGGGCGACCCGCCCTCGCCCACGCAGGGCGTGACCAACGAGCTGCTGAAGATCATCCCCGCCGTGCGCGACCAGGACGACCGCCTGCTGATCTGCGCCACGAACTTCATCCGCTCCCTGGACAGCGCCCTGCTGCGCCACGGCCGCTTCGACTACGTGCTGCCCATCGGCCTGCCCGACGCCGCCGCCCGCCACGCGATCTGGGGCCGCTACGTGCCGCCCGCGGTCGCCGCCGAGGTGGACCCCGAGGCGCTCGTCGCGGCGAGCGAGGGCCTCACCCCCGCGGACATCGAGCACGGCGCCCGCCGTGCCGCCCAGCGTGCCTTCGAGCGGGCCGTCGCGGCGCCGTCCGACGGTGAGCAGGGGTCCGGGCCGTCGACCGCGGACTACCTCGAGGCGCTCTCCGGCCTCCGCCCGACCGTGAGCGCGGAGGTCGTCTCCGACTTCTTCGAGGACATCGAGGCGCTCGGGCGGCTGTAGCGCCGCCGCCCTCAGATCCAGCCGTGGCGGCGGGCGATCGCGGCGGCCTCGTGCCGGTTCGCGGCCTGCAGCTTCGCCTGCGCGCTCGAGAGGTAGTTGCGCACCGTCCCCTCGGCGAGGTGCGCGCGGCGGGCGATCTGGTCGACCGGGGCGCCGTCGGCCGCGTACTCGAGGACGTCGGCCTCGCGGGGGGTGAGCGGGGAGTCGCCCGAGGAGATCGTCTCCGCGGCGAGCTCGGGGTCGATCGCCCGGCGGCCCGCGGCGACGGTCCGCACCGCGGCGGCGAGCTCCCCGGCGGCCGCGGTCTTGGGCAGGAAGCCCAGCACCCCCTCGGCGAGGGCGCGCTTGAGGTAGCCGGGCCGCGCGTGCGAGGTCACGACCAGCACCCGCGTGGCGGGGGAGACCGCCGCGACCCGCCGCGCGAGCTCGAGGCCGTCGCCGTCGGGCATCTGCAGGTCCAGCAGCGCGACCTGCGGCTGCAGGCGCCGCGCGAGCGCCTCGCCCTCGGCGCAGCTCGACGCCTCGCCGACCACGTCTAGGTCCTCCTCGAGCGAGAGCATCGTGGCGAGCGCCGAGCGGATCAGGTGCTCGTCGTCGACCAGGATCACCGTGGTCCTCTCGATCCCTTCCGTCATCGCTCCCTCGTCTCCGTGGTCCCCGTGAACGCGGCGCGGAGGACGAAGCGCTCGCCCTCCCGGCCCGCGGTGATGCTCGCGCGCTCGCCGAAGCGCTCCCGCAGGCCCGTGATCCCGCTGCCCTCCACGTGCTCCTCCTGCCCGGCCCGCCCCGGCTGCGGGCGCAGCCCGTCGTTGTCGACCTCGACGCCCTCGGCGCCCAGGCGGATCCGCACCGACCGGGCGTCCGCATGGCGCAGCACGTTCGTGCCGCCCTCGCGCAGCACCCAGGCGGCGGGCTCCGCGAGCGCGGCCGGGACGTCCTCCGCCCCGCCGAGCACCGTCACCGACGCCCCGGCCGAGCGGAGCAGCGACACCGTGCCCCGCAGCTCGGCGGCGAGGTCCACCTCGCGGTACCCGCGCACGAGCGCCCGCGTCTCGGCGAGGGAGCCGCGGGCGATCCGGGCCACCTCCCGGCTGTGCTCGGCCGCCCGCGGATCGCCCCGCTCGACCAGCTGGGCGACGAGCTCCCCGGTCACGGCGATCGCGGAGAGGTCCCGGCCGGTGACGTCGTGCAGGTCGCGGGCGAAGCGCAGCCGCTCCTCGGCGACCGCGAGCCGCGACTGAGCGACCCGGGCGAGGTCCAGCTCGCGCACCAGGGCGGCGAGCCACAGGGAGCTGCGGCACGCGCCCACGAGGCTCGTGAGCACGACTGCGAGGATCACCGCGGCGAACAGCGAGAGGCCCAGCGGCACCATGAGCAGGGCCGCCACGGTGATCGCGCCGCCCGCCCAGGTCCACGGGACGCGCAGGGCGAGCGTCGAGACCCCGCCGATCACGCACCCCACCGCGACGTTCACCGTCGTCGCACCGAGGGCGAGCACCACGAGCGAGGCGATGGCGGGGAGCACGGGCAGGACCAGGGTGTGCAGCGGGCCGCGCATCCAGCCCACGCGGGGGAGGGAGCCGGCCGGGCCGGGAGCGGCGGGGCGCCGGGCCCAGGCGGCCGTCACCTGCCACCCGGCCACGCTGCAGAGCACGGTCGAGACCCCCACCAGGGCGACGGTCGTGACGGTCCCCGGGACGCCCTCGCCGGCCGCGCGGAGGAAGAGCGCGGCGAGCGCCGGGATGGAGCCGACGAGGAGCGCGACGGACCAGATGGTGTAGTCGCGGAACACCTCCCACGGCCGGCCGACGCCCGGCGCCTTCCCCTCGATCGTCCGCGTCATGATGGTCATCCTCTCAGGTCAGGCGGTCCGCAGGTGTTCCGGGCCGGATCAGCCGCGCGGCTCCCAGCGCATCTCCCGCCGCACCGCCCACAGGCCGAGCACGAGCCAGGCGACGAGCACGCCGAGGGGCTTCAGCGCCGCGGACCACGGATCCTCCGCGAGCCAGCCGAGCTGGAGCAGGTCGTCCATCGCGGCCGAGGGGATGAGGGAGATCGCCCGCTGCGCGACCTCGGGCAGGCCGTCCGTGGGGATCGCGCCGGCGCCGATCACGAGCAGGGCGATCACGGGCAGGGAGGTCACGCCCGCCGCCTCGACGGTGCGGGTGCGGTTCGCGGTGAGCAGGGCGAGCGGGACCATGACGAGCGCGCCCGCGGCGATCCCGGCGATGACGAGCACCGGCCGCTCGGGCAGCGGCAGGTCCATGAGCACGATCGCGAGCACGGTCATGAGCACGGTCATGACGGCGGCGATCGCGAGCGCGGGCACGGCGGCCGCGGCGAGCACGGTCGCGTCCGAGGCCTCGCCGGTGCGCAGGCGCTTCAGCACGAGCTCCTGGCGCCGCGCGACATAGGTGGAGAGCAGGTTGTAGTAGACGATGAACACGAGCGCGATGACGAACTGGGCGCCCAGCAGGGGGATCAGCTGGGCGGGCGCGAGCTGCTGGTCCTTCAGCAGCGCGGCGAAGAAGACCGTGATAGCGGGCGGGAACGCGAGGGCGAGGAAGAGCTGGGTGCGGTTGCGCACCAGGAGGGTGAGCTCGGCGCGGGAGAGGCCGACGATGGCAGGCATGGGAGGTCCTTCCGTGGGTGGGGCGGGGTGTCAGGAGGCGAGGGCGAGGAACACGGACTCGAGGCTCGCGGCGCGCGCGTCGAGGCCGCGCAGCGGGACCTGCTCCGCGCGGGACCAGGTGAGCAGCGTGTGGAGGTCCTCGGCGAGGGCCTCGGTGGAGACCTCGAGCCGGCCGCCGCGCAGCACGGCCTCCCCGTGCAGCGGCGGGGGGAGCGGGGCGTCCTCGGGGAGGTCGGCGCGGATCCGGGAGGGATGCCCGGCGACGACCTCGTCGACCGTGCCCTCGCGGACGATCCGGCCCTGGTGCATGATCGCGAGCCGGTCCGCGAGGGACTCCGCCTCGTCGAGGTAGTGGGTGGTGAGCACGATCGTGGTGCCCTGCTCCTTGAGGCCCCGCACGAGCTCCCAGGCGCGGGAGCGGGACTCGGGGTCCAGGCCCGTCGTGGGCTCGTCGAGGAAGAGCAGCTCGGGGTCCCCGGCGATCGCGCAGGCCAGGTCGAGGCGTCGCACCTCGCCGCCGGAGAGGGAGGAGATGCGGGTCCCGGCGCGGTGGGTGAGGTCGACGGCGGCCAGCAGCTCGCCGACGGGGCGCGGGGCCGAGAGCGTCGAGGTCCACATGCGCAGCGCCTCCGCGGCCGTGAGGTCCGCGGGGAAGCCGCCGCTCTGGAGCATGAGGCCCTGGCGGGGGCGCACCGCGCGGCGGTCCGCCACGGGATCCATGCCGAGGACGCTCACGGTGCCGGCGCTCGCCGGGGCGAGGCCCTCGAGCACCTCGAGGGTCGAGGTCTTCCCGGCGCCGTTGGTGCCGAGCAGCGCGAAGAGCTCGCCGCGGCGGACCTCGAGGTCGATGCCGTCGACGGCGGTGTAGGCGGAGGCGCCGCGGCCGTAGCGGCGGGTGAGCCCCCTGGCGGAGAGGACGGGGTCTGCGGTGCTGTTCGTCATGGGGACCAGCCTTCCGCCGCGGGCGGCGGGGCGGCAGGGCGCCCGGTCATCGGCTCCGGTGCGATCCTCACGCCCCGGTCATGACATTCCTCAGGTCGCGGGGTACAGCGCCCGGAAGTGGTCGCAGCGGCCGGGCACGTAGTCCGGCTCGAAGCTGATGGCCGTCACGTCCCCGCGCGTGCGCGAGGCGACCAGGCGGTCGAGGTAGAACTCCCAGCCGGGGCCGATCATCGCCGCGGCCTCCGCCTCCGCGACCCGCTGGCGCAGCGTCACCGCCGTCCACCCGGGGCCCGCCTCCTCGACCGTGAGCTCGAGGACCCACGGGTCGCCCGCCTCCCCGGTCTCGAGCTCGAGCCGCCGCGGGCCGTCGCACACGAGGACCCTCGCCTCCATCCACGGCCGGCCCTCCTCGGCGTCCATCTGCACCTCGATCCCCGTGGCGGGGTCGCCGCGCCAGGTGCCGAACCAGGTCGCGGTCTGCGCCGGGTCGGTGAGGGCGCTCCAGGCGTCCTCGACGGTGCCGGGGAGCAGGCGACGGATCGCCAGACGACCGTCCGGACCGAGGGTCGAGGAGGGGCCGGCGGGGGCGTCGCCGAAGCGGGGCAGGTGGTCGCTCATGGGCCGAGGGTAGTCCTGTGAACTTCGTTTCTCCGTATGAACAGGGGTGCCGGAAAGGGGCGCTTGGATGCTTCACTGCCTGACGTGATCACTCTCGACGGACTGCGCAAGGTCTTCCCCGCCCCCGGCGGCGGAGACCCCGTCGTCGCGCTCGACGGCATCGACCTCCACCTGGACGCCGGCCGCATCCACGGCATCGTCGGCCGCTCCGGCGCGGGCAAGTCCACGCTCATCCGCTGCCTGACCGGCCTCGAGAAGCCCACCTCGGGCCGCGTCGAGATCGACGGCACGGACGTGGCCGCCCTCGACGGCGCCGCCCTGCGCGGCGCGCGGCGGAACCTCGGCATGGTGTTCCAGCACGCGAACCTGCTGGACTCCCGCACCGCGGCCCAGAACATCGCCCACCCGCTCGAGATCGCCGGCGTGCCCCGCGCCCAGCGCGAGGCGCGCGTCGCCGAGCTCGTGGAGCTCGTGGGCCTCTCCGGCCGCGAGCACAACCACCCCGCCCAGCTCTCCGGCGGCCAGGTCCAGCGCGTCGGCATCGCCCGCGGCCTCGCCGCGGAGCCCAAGGTGCTGCTGTGCGACGAGCCCACGAGCGCCCTGGACGGCGGCACCACCCGCCAGATCCTGCGGCTGCTCGCGGACCTCCGCGAGCGCCTCGGCATCACGGTCGTCATCATCACGCACGAGATGGCGGTGGTCCGCGAGGTCTGTGACACCGTGACCCTGCTGCAGGACGGCCGCGTCACCCAGACCGGCGACCTCGTCGACGTCGCCGCGGATCCCCACGGCCCGCTCTCCGGCGAGCTGATCCCGCTGCCGCCCGTGCCCACGGGCGTGGTCGGCACGATCCTCACCTGCGACTACGGCGACTCCGGCACGCTCCGCACGAGTGAGGACCTCGTGCGTGCCGCCGAGCGCCACGGCGCCCAGGCGCAGATCGTCGCCGGCACCATCGAGACCATCGGCGGCCGCCAGGTGGGCCGTGTGCAGCTCGCGCTGCGCGGGGCCGACGGCCGCCCCGCGGGGCCCGAGCTCCTCGCCGCCCTCACCGCCGAGCTCACCGAGGCCGGCGTCGTCGCCCGGGAGGTGGCCGCATGATCGAGACCCTGCAGGAGTGGGCGCAGAACCGCGCCTTCACCGAGTGGTCCGGCACCGGCAGCCTCTGGTGGTCGATCCTCGTCACGCTCTACATGACGGCCGGCACCATGGTGCTGACCGTGCTGCTCGGCCTGCCGCTCGGCGTCGCGCTCTTCGAGACCGAGTCCTCGCCGCGCCCCGCCGTGCGCGCCGCGAACCGGGTCGTGGGCTTCGTCGTGAACGTGCTGCGCTCGTTCCCCTTCTTCATCCTCATCATCGCGCTGATCCCGCTCAGCCAGCTGCTGCTGGGCCGCTCGACCGGCCCCAACGCGGCGATGCTCGCCCTGGTCATCGCCTCCGTGCCCTTCGCGGCGCGGCTGTTCGAGCTGAACCTGCGCGAGATCCCCGCCGGGAAGATCGAGGCGGTGCAGATGATGGGCGCGACCCGCTGGCAGGTGATCCGCCAGGTGCTGATCCCCGAGGCGCTGCCCGGCATCATCGGCTCGATCACGACCACCACGATCGCCGTCATCGGCTACACCGCGATGGCCGGCTCCGTGAACAGCGGCGGCCTCGGCCAGCTCGCCTACAACCGCGGCTACACCGGCTACCAGACGGAGATCATCGTCGCGACGGTGATCCTGCTGGTCCTCATCGTCATCGCCGTGCAGTGGATCGGCTCGCGCCTCGCGCGCGCCGTCGACCACCGCGCCCGCACCGCCTGAGCCCCCGCCTCCCCACCCCTCCTCGGAAGGACCATCCCTCATGAGCATCCTGAACCGTCGCTCCCTGTTCGCCGTCTCCGGTGTCGGCCTCGCGGCCGCCGGCCTCGCCGCCTGCGGCGGGGGCTCCTCCGACGGTGATTCCCTCGCCTCCGACGGCGGCGTCACCACGATCCGCGTCGCCGCGACCCCGAAGCCGCACCTGGAGATCCTCCAGTTCGTCTCCGACAACCTCGCCGAGGGCGCCGGGCTGAAGCTCGACCTGCAGGAGCAGTCCGACTACAAGGTCCCCAACCGCCTGCTCTCCGACGGCGAGGTGGACGCGAACTACTTCCAGCACAAGCCGTACCTCGACACCGAGATCAAGGAGAACGGCTACGAGATCACGGCCTTCGAGGGCGTGCACATCGAGCCGCTGGGCCTGTACTCCGACGCGCTGAAGAGCATCGACGAGCTGCCCGACGGCGGCGAGATCGCGATCCCGAACGACCCGACCAACCGCGGCCGCGCCCTCGCCCTGCTCGCCGACAACGACGTCATCACCCTCACCGACGGCATCGAGCCCACCGAGGCCACCCCGGACGACGTCGCCGAGAACCCCAAGAACCTCACCTTCTCCGAGGTCGACGCCGCGCTCATCGGCCGCACGCTCGCGGACTACGACGCGGCCGTCGTCAACGGCAACTACGCGATCGAGGCGGACCTCGTCCCCTCCGAGGACGCGCTCGTGCTCGAGGCCGGCGAGGGCAACCCCTACGCCAACTTCCTCGCCGTGCGCACCGAGGACAAGGACAACGCGGCCCTGAAGAAGCTCGACGACCTCCTCCACTCGGAGGACGTCAAGACCTTCATCACGGACACCTACAAGGACGGCTCGGTCATCCCGGCGTTCTGAGCCGGAGATCATCGAGGGGACCCCGGGCCCGGCGCTGAGCGCCGGGCCCGGCACCACCTGGCACCTCGTCGACCACGCGCCGGAGCCGTGGGCGCACTCCGCGGAGATCGGCGTGCTCTGGGCCCGCGGGACCCTCGACGAGAAGGTCGAGCACACGGGGGCCCTGCGCCTCGCGCTCGCCGCCCTGCGCCGTGCGCTGCACGGCCCCGAGGTGGTGCTGATCCACTTCGAGATCGGCACCGACGCGAGCAGCCTGAGCCTGCGCGGCTCCCTCGCCGACGTCACCGCGCTCTGGCACCGCCTGCCCTTCCTGTTCGCGCGCGACATCGATCTCGACGGGCGCGTCCCCGAGCAGGAGCCCGGCCCGGCGTGGCACCACGACCTGCTGCTGCGCACGGGCGACACCGCGGCCGTCCTGCAGCCGGTCGCCAGGGACGCCGAGGGCGCGACGGAGGAGGTGCGGCGACTGCTGCGCGCGCTCGACCCCGTGCACGGCGAGGTGCCCCGCGTGTTCTGCACGGATCAGGAGTCGCTGATCGGCGAAACCTTCGAGGTCGAGCCCGTGTCCCGGCGCGCCGCGGCCCCGCTCCCGGAGGACCGGGCCGTGGTGGGACCCGTCGACGTCGAGAGCAGTGTGCTGTCCTCGGTGCTGCTGCCGCGCAGCGCCGAGGGCGAGGTCGCCGCGGGGATCCTGCACGACCTCCTCGCGGAGGAGGTCCTCGCCGCGGATATCGCGCCGTATCGCCGCCCCGAGGACGGCCCTGTGATCCGAGTGGAGTCCACTCCCTTGAGGGAGCACGTGCACCTCGTGCTGTCCGCCGTTCCGCTCGTCCCGGAGCGAGGTCGCCCCGACCTCGTGACCGGCCTGCTCCGCCGCCTCCGGGCGGTCTCCGAGGCCGACCTGGCCGCCGCCGCGCAGGGCTGGGCCCCCGACCGCCGGCGCGAGCGGGACCGCGCCGTGCATGGCCTCCCGCCCGCGACGGCGCCCACGGCGGCCGGTGTGCGCGCGGCCCTCGACGCGGCGGTGCGCACCCTCCACGCGGCGGTGGACCCGGAGCGGCTGGACCCCCGCGCGCATCCGGAGCTCTCCGCGCTCCCCGTGGTCCGCACGGTGCCGCTGATCCGGGCCCACGGGGACGACGTGCCGGCCGGGGCGGAGGTCCTCCGGCCCTCGCTCCGGGCCGTCGTGGGCGGCACCGCCCGGCGGGGCCTGCGGGTGCTGGTGACAGAGGACCGGATCCAGGTCGACGGCATGGGCTTCGGACGCGGCGGCTCGCCGTACGAGTACGACCCCGAGGAGGACCACGACGTCGTCGGGCTCGACCGCCTGCTCGCCGTCGAGGAGACCCCCTGGGGCGACCTGATCCTGTTCGACCGCGAGGGGGAGAGGCTCTTCGTCCCCGGGCGCCTGCTCTCCCGGCGCGGGCGCAGCCGGCTCCATCAGCTGCTGGAGCCGGCGCTGCAGGGCGTGCCCCGGCTGGCCTCGGCGCGTCCGTGGCCGCGGCCCGAACGGTGGGATCGGGCGTTCGTCCTGTCGTCGCTCGTCGTCGGCGGCCTGCTCCTCGTGCCCGTCGTCGGCTACGTCCTCGTCCTGCTGAGCTAGACGGACGCCGCCGCGGCCGATCCGCTCAGACCCGCGCCGTCGCCCCCAGCTGGTCGAGCAGCCAGGCGAGCTCGTCCGCCCGCTGCTCCCACTTGCGGTAGCGGCCCGAGCGGCCGCCGTGCCCGGCGACCATCTCGCAGCGGAAGAGGATCGGCCGCTCGGTCTGGTCCGAGGTGACCGTCTCCCGCAGCCGTGCGACCCACTTCGCCGGCTCGACGAAGAACACCCGGGTGTCGTTGAGGGAGGTCGAGGCGAAGATCGCCGGGTACTCGACGGCGCGCACGTTCTCGTAGGGCGTGTACTCCTTCATGTACCGGTAGACCTCCTCGCTCTGCAGCGGGTTGCCCCACTCCTCCCACTCGCCGACCGTGAGCGGCAGGCTCGGGTCGAGGATCGTGGTGAGCGCGTCGACGAAGGGCACGCCGGCGATGATCGCCCGGAAGCGCTCCGGCGCGAGGTTCGCGACGCCGCCCATGAGCAGGCCACCGGCGCTGCGCCCCTCCGCGGAGAGCCGGTCCGGAGCCACGAGGCCCTGGTCCACGAGGTGCGCGGCCGCGGCGACGAAGTCGGAGAAGGAGTTCTTCTTCGCGAGGATCTTCCCCTGCTCGTACCAGTCGCGGCCCATCTCGCCGCCGCCGCGCACGTGCGCGATCGCGACGACGAGTCCGCGGTCCAGGAGGGACAGGCGCGTGGGCACGAAGGACGGGTCGATGCTCACCTCGTAGGAGCCGTAGCCGTAGAGGTAGCCGGGGGCGGTGCCGTCCGCGGGCACGTCCTTGCGGGCCACGAGGGAGATCGGCACGGCGGTGCCGTCCTCCGCCTGCGCCCAGAGCCGCTGCTCGCGGTACAGCTCGGGGTCGTAGCCGGGCACGGGGGTGCGGCGCAGCACGGTGCGCTCGCCGGAGGCGACGTCGACCTGGGCGACCGTCGCGGGGGTGAGCAGGCTCGTGAGCTGGTAGCGCAGGGCGGGGGAGTCCCAGGCGGGGTTCGTGTCGAGCTCGACCACGTCGAGCTCCCCGCCGTGGGTGAGGTCCCAGGCGGCCTCGACGTCGAGGGAGCCGTCGGCCCGGCGGGGGATGACCCGCACCGCGGCGAGGCCGCCCGCGCGCAGCTCGAGGGCGACGCAGCCGGCGAAGGACTCGACGCCCAGCAGTCGCTCGCCCTCCCCGGCGCTCAGCAGCGGCGTCCAGGCGGAGGAGTCCGCGGCGTCGAGCGGGGCCTCGGCCAGGGCGAAGCCCTCCACCCCGTCGTTGTGCACGACGAGGAGGCGGTCGCCGGCCCATTCGACGGTGTAGTCGACGCCGTCGCGGCGCCCGCCCGCGGGACGCGGGGCGGCCGTCGGATCGGCGAGGTCGAGGATCCAGGCCTCCGCCGTCGTCGTCGAGCTCGACTGCAGCACGAGGGCCTTCCCGTCGCGGGAGCGCTCGAACCAGACGGAGAACCGCTCGTCGGCCTCCTCGAGCACGAGCTCGTCGGCCGACGGGTCGCCGCCGATCCGGTGCCGCCAGATCTGGTGCTGGCGCCACGCGTCGTCCACGCGGGCGTAGAAGATCCACTGCTGATCGGCGGAGAACGCGAGGCCGTAGCCGGTGCCGGTGACGGACTCGTCGATCACGGTCCCGGTCGCCAGGTCGGTGACGACGATCGTGAAGCGCTCGTCGCCCGCGAGGTCCACGGCGTGGGCGAGCAGGTCGTGCTCGGGGGAGGGGGCGAGGCCGCCGAGGGAGAAGAACTCGGCGTCCTTCGCGGCGGCCTGGGCGTCGAGCAGCATCTGCTCGCCGGGCAGCGGCTCCCCGGGCTCGATCGCGGGCACGCCGCCCGCGCCGCAGGGCAGGTCCGGCGACTCGGCGACGCGCGTGAAGGCGGGGTAGTCGTCCCCGGCGGTGGTGCGGGTGATGTACCACCAGTCGCCGCGGCGCACGGGCACGGAGAGGTCGGTCTCCTGGGTGTGGCCCACGAACTCCTGCACGAGCTCCTCACGGAGGCCCGCGAGGTGCGCGGTGCGGGCGTCCGCATAGGCGTTCTCCGCCTCGAGGTGCGCGATGACCTGTGGATCCTCCTTGTCGCGGAGCCATTCGTAGGGATCGGTGACAGTGTCCCCGTGGTGCGTGCGGAGGGTCTCGCGGTGGGCGGGACGCGGGGCGTCGGGGCCGGTGGCGGCGCCCGGGGCGGTGGAGCTCGAGGTCATGACGGCGAGCCTATCCGCGGCGCGCGGGCGGCGGGGCGCTGTGAGCCCGCTCGCAGGTGGGGAGGACGGATTGAACGGCGGGCGGGCGGGCCGGTAAGGTGATCGGCGGTAGCGTGTCCGAGCGGCCGAAGGTGCATCACTCGAAATGATGTGTACGGTAACCCCGTACCGCGGGTTCAAATCCCGCCGCTACCGCTCGTGACCAGGGATGTCTTCCCGGTCCGCGAAGGCCCCCACCGCACGGTGGGGGCCTTCGTCGTGTCCGGGCCCCGCGACGGTCTCGTGGGGCGGACAAGCGCGTCCCGGAGCGTGGTCGTGGTGCCCGTCACCAGAGCGGTCCGGGGGTCTCGCCAGCGCGGAACCTCCGGGTGGAGGATTTCCCCATGGCATCGTCCCCCTCCTCCTGCGAGACGGGCACCCCCGCTCCCGCCGTCCCCACCACGACCCTCGAGGTCCCCGTGATCATGCCCGGAGCCCTCGAGGACGCCGCAGAACCCACCGTGCCCGTCACTCCCGAACAGGGCCGCACCCACCACCCCGTGGTCATCGCCCTCGCGCTCTCCGCCGGGACCGCCGCGCTGGTCAGCGCCGAGTTCATCCCCGCCGGCGTGCTGCCCGGCATGGCCACGGACCTCTCCGTCACCGAGGGCCGCGCCGGCCTCACCGTCGGGGCGACCGCCCTCGCCGGTGCTCTTACCGCCCCCACGATCGCCTCGATCGTGCCGCGCGCGGACCGCCGCACCGTGCTCCTGGCCCTGCTGGGCCTCGCCGTCGTCTCCAACCTCGTCGTCGCGATCGCGCCGAGCCTCGCCGTGGTCCTCGCGGCCCGCGTGCTGCTGGGCGCCGCGATCGCCGGCTTCTGGTCCTTCGCGCTCCCCGTCGGTGTGCAGGTCACCGGTCGCGGCCCGCTCGTCTCGACGACCGTCGCCCTCGGCACGAGCACCGCGACGATCGTCGGCGTGCCCGTCTCCTCGGTGCTCGGCGACGTGATCGGCTGGCGCGCCGTGTTCGTGCTCGTCGCCGTGGTCACCGCGCTCGCGGGCGTGATCCTCGCGCTGCTGCTGCCGCGGGTCCCGGCCTCTCCCGGCGCGGGCCTCGCCATGATGCGCGCGGCCCTCGCGAACCGCCGCCTCGTCGCGGGCGTCGCGGTCATCATGGTGGCCGCCTTCGCGAACTTCGCCGCCTACCCGTACATCCGTGTCGCGATCGAGGCGGTCGACGCCTCCGCGGTCGCCGTGCTGCTGCTCGCCTGGGGCCTCGGCGGTCTCGCCGGGAACCTGCTGGGCGGCTGGGGCAGCCGCCGCCTGCGCCCCGCCCTCGTCGCGGCGCTCTCCCTGCTCGCCCTCGCCCTCGTGGGCATGGCGCTCACCGAGCACACGGCCGTCCTCGCCCTCGCGGTCGTCGCCTGGGGCGTCAGCTTCAACATGGTCCCCGTGCTCACCCAGCTGTGGGTCGCCACGGCGGAGCCCACGCGCGTCGAGTCCGCCGTGGCGCTGCAGGTCACGGCCTTCCAGATCGCGATCATGATCGGCGCGGTCGTGGGCGGTGCGATCGTCGACGCGCGCGGCCCGGACACGGCCATGCTGCTCGGCGCGGGCTCCGCGCTCGTCGCGGTCGTCGGCTTCGCGGCGATCCGGGTGCGTCCGCGCACCGCCTGACCGCTCGGGAGGGAGGGCTCAGTACTCCTCGTCGAGGTTCTTCTCGAGCAGCGCCGCGAGCGCGTCGACGGCCTCCTCGGCGCCCTCGCCCTCGGCCCGCAGCGTGACCTCGTCACCGTGGTCGGCGCCGATCGTCAGGAGCATGAGGATGCTCCGCGCGGGGACGGCGTCGCCCCCCTGCTTCTGGACGGTGACCTCGACGGACTGCTCCGTCGCGGCCTGGGAGAAGATCGCGGCGGGGCGGGCGTGGAGCCCGCTCGTGCTCGCGATCCTCACGGTGCGCTGTGCCATCGGCAGTGCCTCTCTGTGCTGCGGCGGTCGGGGGCAAGGGTACCGCCGTCGCGCCGTGTCCCGGTTCGCCCGAGTGCGGCCTTACGATGTGCGGATGGCATCCGATGAGCGCGCCCCGGACCCCCGTCCGGCCCGTACCCGCGCAGCGATCTACGCCGCCGCCCGCGAGCTGAGCGCCGCGGACGGCGAGGTCACCGTCAACGCGCTGGCCAAGCGGGCGGGCGTCAGCCGTGCCGCCTTCTACAGCCACTTCGGAGGCCTCGACGACCTCATCGGCGCGATGGTCCACGAGCTGCTCGACGGGATCCACGTCGAGACGGTCGCCCTGTTCCACCAGGGCCGCAGCGTGCAGGAGATCGTCCAGTACTCCGCCGCGGCGACCTCCGCCTACGTGGTCGAGCACCATGCCTTCCTGCGCGGTGCGATCGACTGGAAGTTCACCCAGCGCCCCTACATGGGGCTCGTGCGGATCTACGCCGAGCTCTTCGAGTACGCCTTCCAGCGGCTCGGGGACGCCGTGCCCGCGCACCTCCCGCAGCGGGAGCTGTCCCGCTTCCTCGCGGGCGGCTACATCCACGTCATCGCCGCGTGGCTGCTGGACACCGAGGAGAAGGCCCTCGCCGGGGAGGAGCTCGACCCGCAGGAGCTGCTCACGATCCTGCTGCGCGTCCTGCCGCCCTGGTTCACGGGCGTCGGCCCCGAGGACCCGATTCCCGAGGTCCCCGTGCGCGTCGACGACGAGCCGGGGACGACGGCGGCGCCGACGCCCTGATCGGCCCGCCCCCGCGCCTCAGCAGCTCTGCACGAGGCGCAGCAGCACCCTCGCGCCGAAGCGGATCGCGTCCACCGGCACCCGCTCGTCGATGCCGTGGAACAGCGGCGCGAAGTCGAGATCCGCGGGCAGCTGCAGCGGCGTGAAGCCGTAGCCGGCGATGCCCAGCTGGGTCAGCGGCTTGTTGTCGGTGCCCGCGCTCAGGCAGTACGGCAGCACCTTCGAGCCCGGGTCCTCCGCCTGCAGGGCCGCCGACATCGCGTCGTACAGCGCGCCCTCGCGCGGGGCGTCGGTGTCGATGCCGAGGTTGTCGATCACGACCTCGACGTGCTCCCCCGCGAGCTCGCGCAGCAGGTCGAGCACCTCGTCGAGGTGCCCGGGCAGGTAGCGCACGTCGAAGCCCGCCTCCGCCGTCTGCGGGATAACGTTGACCTTGTATCCCGCGTCGAGCTGGGTGATGTTCGCGGAGTCCCGCAGGGTCCCCGTGACGAACTGCCGCGCCCCGCCCAGCAGCGGCAGGAACGCGTCGACGTCCTCCTCGTCCCAGGCGGTGCCGGTGATCTCGGTGACCCCGTCGAACAGGGCCCGCACGCTCGCCACGTACTCGATCGGGAACTCGTGCTCGTCGATCGCGGTGATCGCCCGCGCAAGGCGCACGATCGCGTTCTCGTCGTTGGGCACGGAGCCGTGGCCGGCCCGGCCCGTGGCCCGCAGCCGGCCCCACGCGTAGCCCTTCTCCGCCGTCTGCACGAGATAGGCGCGCACGTCCTCGCCGGTCGCCTGCTCCGGCAGGGTGATCGAGTAGCCGCCCACCTCGCTGATCGCCTCGGTGTACCCCTCGAACAGCTCGGGATGCTCCGCGACCAGCCACTTCGCGCCCCACACGCTGCCGTTCTCCTCGTCCGCGAAGAAGATCAGGCGCAGGTCCCGCGGGGGAGTGGCGCCCGTGCGGGCGATGTGACGGACGAGCGCGAGCATCATCCCGACCATGTCCTTCATGTCCACGGCGCCGCGGCCGTAGAGCATCCCGTCGCGGATCTCCCCGCCGAACGGGTCCACGCTCCAGTCCTCCGCCCGCGCGGGGACCACGTCGAGGTGGCCGTGGATGATGAGCCCGCCCCGCTCGCGGTCCTCACCGGGGAGGGTGACGACCACCGTCGGCCGGCCCGGCGCGGACTCGTACACCTCCGGCTCGAGCCCCACCTCGCGCAGCTGCGCGACCACGTGGTCGGCGGCCTCCGTCTCGCCCTTGCCCCAGGTCTCCGGATCGTTCCCGCCGAAGTTCGAGGTGTCGATGCGGATGAGCTCCTGGGTGAGCCGCACCGCCTCGTCCTGCAGCTGCTCGAGCTCGGCGGCGGTGGGATCGGCGATGGGCATGGAGGGGGCTCCTGGAGGTGCTGGCCGGCGGGTTCGGACGTGCTCCCGCCACGGTAGCGCCCCCCGCACTGCGCGGCCCACAGCCAGGTCACCCGGCGTCACGGGAGCGGGCCGCCCTACGATGGGGGTCCAGGCCGATCCCGGAGGTGACCCGATGTCCCCGCGACGTCTCCCGCTGCCCCGCACGCTCCCGTCACTGCCGCTCGGCGCCGCCGCCCGTGAGCGCTCGCGCCTGCTCGCCGAGGCGCGCGCGATCGACCCCGACCTGCCGCGCTCCGCCGACGCGGCCGCCGTGGTCCGCTCCGCCCGTCGGCTCGCCCGCCGCGCCGCGCAGGACGAGTTCGCGCGCGACGGCGTGCGCCACGTGACCCTGCCCCCGGACTTCGGCCGCGCCGAGCTGCGCCGCGCCGACATCCCCGGCGACGCCGAGTTCCAGCTGTTCACGCAGGACGTCATCGGCGCCCTCGACATCGCCCCGAGCACCCTCGAGGCGGACGACGCCCGCGCCCTGCTGCGCTCCGCGACCGCTCGGGACGGCTACGGCCTGGGACCCGAGGCCGCCGCCGATCTGGTCTCCTACCTGCTGGACCGCGCCTGGGCGCTGCAGCAGGCAGAGCTCGCCTACCGAGACTCCCGCGGCGAGGCGACCCTGCTGCCCGAGGGCACCCCGCGCAGCGAGGAGGAGTTCGTGGCGAAGGAGGCCGCGACGATCCGCGAGGAGGTGCGCGAGGCGCTCGTGCGGCTCGTGCGCACGCCGCTCGAGCTGCAGATCGCCCGACGTCGCCACGAGGAGATCGAGGCCGGCCGCTGCGACCCCGCCCCCGCGGCGGAGCGCGAGGGGCGCCCGGGTCGGGGCGAGCCGTCGGGGACGTCGCCGTCGGCCGGCACCACCGACGCGGACGGCGGCCGCGGCACCGCCGGCGCGCAGGGCGCGAAGGTGCCGCTCGACGCGGCCTGGCGCTTCGCGAACTCGGAGACCGGCCGCCGGGCCTTCGGCGCCGCGAACGACTTCTACCGCTCCGAGGCGGGTCAGAAGGTGTTCCACGCCGCGAAGGACGGTGCCGGGAAGCTGCGGAAGGCCTACGACCGCCGCGGCGACCGCAGCTGACCCGGGCTCGCCCGGCGCGGGCTCAGGCCCCGGCCTTCTCCACCAGCTGACGCTTGATGCGGGCGAGCATGCCCGCCATGCCGTTCAGCCGCAGCGGGCTCACGACCTCCGCGAGGCCCAGCCCCCGGGTCACGCCCTCCGGGGTGTCGAGCACCTCGCCCACGGTGCGCCCGTCGAGCGCCTCCGCGAGGATCGAGGCGAAGCCGCGGGTCGTCGGCGCCTCCTGCGGGGCGGAGAAGAACAGCCGTGCGATCGCCTCGCGACCGCTGCCCTCCACCTCCGTGACCTGGAAGATCGGGGACTGGCACTCGGGGACCGGCTCGAGCAGCTCGGGGTGCTCCGCGTAGCGCTCGGGCAGCTCCGGCAGCGACTGCGAGAACTCCAGCAGCAGCTGCAGGCGGTCCTTCGGGCCCAGGGCGTGGAAGTCGTCGGCGATCTCCTGGAAGGCCTCCGGCAGGGCGTCCTGGGCGTCGGGCACGGTGTGGTCGATCGGGCTCATCGGGCCGGCGCCTCGCCCGGCTCGGTGCCCACCGCGACGGGCAGTCGCACGCCGTTGCCCCACTCGGTCCACGAGCCGTCGTAGTTGCGGACGTCCTCGAAGCCCAGCAGGTAGCGCAGCACGAACCAGGTGTGGGAGGAGCGCTCCCCGATCCGGCAGTACGCGATCGTCGGCTGCGCGGCGTCGTAGCCGAGCTCCTGCAGGTAGATCGCCTCGAGCTCGGCGCGCGGCTTGAAGCGGCCGTCCTCCGCGGCGGCGCGGGCCCACGGCACGGAGCGCGCGGTGGGGATGTGCCCGCCGCGCACGGTGCCCTCCTGCGGGTAGTCCGCCATGTGGGTCCGCTCGCCGGTGTACTCGGCGGGGGAGCGGACGTCGATCAGCTGCCCGCCGAGGAAGCCGAGCACGTCGTCGCGGAAGGCGCGGATCGGCGCGTCCTGGCGCTCGATCACGGGATACCCGCTGCTCGCGGCGCGCGTGGGCTCCGCGGTGGTCAGCTCGCGCCCCTCGGCCTGCCAGGCGGCACGGCCGCCGTCGAGCAGACGCACGTCCGCGTGGCCGAACAGCTCGAACACCCACAGGGCGTAGGCGGCCCACCAGTTCGACTTGTCGCCGTAGAGCACGACGGTGGTCCCGCGCGTGATGCCGTGGCGGT
The DNA here is from genome assembly GCF_054777615.1 of Brachybacterium horti. Classification (NCBI taxonomy): domain Bacteria; kingdom Bacillati; phylum Actinomycetota; class Actinomycetes; order Micrococcales; family Dermabacteraceae; genus Brachybacterium; species Brachybacterium horti. The sequence continues at coordinate 320,079 of NZ_BAAHAM010000004.1, read as the reverse complement.
CCATGAGCGCCGCGAAGGCCTCGCCGTCCACGTAGTCGCGGGTGACCGTGTCGTTGAGGTCGAGGTGCCAGTCGATCTTCACGGCGCCGGGGATGTGCCCGGTCTCGTAGAGCAGCACGTCCTCGTCGGACTCGACGACGACGAGCTCGGGGCCGTCGGCCTCGCCGGCGGCGATCCGCTCGGCGAGCCACTCGGTCGTCACGAGCTTCTCGGGATGCGCGAACTCCTGCAGTGCGGGACTCGGGTCGAGGGCGATGGGCATGGGGCCTCCTTCGATGCGGCGCGGCGTGAGGGCCGGGGCGGGCGGCGCGGGGGCGCCGTCCGGGGCCGCTCGCGCGCCGGCGATGCGGACCCCACCAGTCTGTCACCCGGGAGGCGACGATGGTGCCGCGGGGTGCTCGTGTGAACAGCGTGCGTCCCCGGGGCGTCCGGCGGGCGACGCCGCGGGCCGGAACCTGCGAAGTGCCTTCCCGGAGCACTCCTCGCGCCCTACCGTGTCGTCATGGAGAACCTGGACCAGGACCCCGTCATCCCCCGCCTCGACCTCGTCGTCCTCGACTGCCCGGACGCGCTCGAGCTCGGGACCTTCTACGCGAAGCTGCTGACCTGGCGCATCGAGGAGGGCTCCGACCGCGATTGGACGACCCTCACCCCGCCGCGCGGCGGCATCACCCCGGAGAACCTCGAGGGCGAGGCGACCCTGGCCTTCCAGCGGATCGACGACTACGTCGCCCCGACCTGGCCGACGGGCACCCACCCCCAGCAGTTCCACCTCGACTTCTCCGTGAGCGACGTCGAGGAGGCCGAGCCGCGCGTCCTCTCCCTCGGCGCGACGGTCCACGAGCACCAGCCCTCCGCCTCGGGGTCGTTCAAGGTCTACCTCGACCCGGCCGGGCATCCCTTCTGCCTCGTGCGGCACTCCGTCGTCTGACGCCGAGAGCCCTCCCGGCCCCCGGCGCTACGCTTCGCCGCATCGGTCGCACCCTGCGCCGGGGGAGGGGAGTCGGCATGGTCGCCACGAGTCCGCACGCCCATCGCTCCCGCCCGGTCCTGGACCTCGTCTTCCTCGTCGGCGTGGTGGGGAAGGGCATCGACGGCCTGCTCGAGCTGATCGGCGGGGTGCTGCTCCTCGTCACGACCCCCGCGCAGCTGCAGCACCTCGCCCGTCTGCTCACCGCCGGTGAGCTGCGCGAGGACCCCGACGACGCGATCGCCCGCGCGCTCCTGCACTCCCTCGCCCACCTCGACACGGGGACCACGACCTTCCTCGCCGCCTACGTGCTCCTCCACGGCGTCGTGAAGGTCGCGATCGTCGCCGCCCTCCTCCTGGGGTCCCGCCGGGTCTACCCCTGGGCGATCGGGGTGCTCGGCGTGTTCCTCGTCTACCAGGTCTATGCCCTCGTGGTGGGGCCGACGTGGGGCATGGCGCTGCTCACCGTGCTGGACCTCGCGATCATCCTGCTGACCTGGCGCGAATGGCGCCACGGGCGCACCCTCCACGAGACCTGGCGCAGCACCCTCGCCGCCTTCCGTCCGCGCCGTGGGACGGACGCGACGTCTTCGCTCCGGGGCGGCAGCGGGTCCTGACCCCGCCCCCGTGCGCTGAGCGTCGCGGCTCCGCGGCTCCGCGGCTCGATCGGCCCCCGATCCCGCCGTTCCTCCCCATAGCCGAGGAGCCGGCCAGGGGAGGAGCGATGAATCGTTCCTCCCCACTCTGTGGTTATCCACAATTTCATGTTACTGGCGAGTAGGCGTTGTTGTCGAACGGGTGTTCCGGGAGAATATATCCACTGAACGACGCAGGTCAGATCGATGGGTGTGTGTCGACGTGGATAATTGATCTGACGCTTGGGGGAGGGGGAATGATGGTCGAAGAATGGATGCGTGACATGGCGGATCTGCTCGCCGGTGCGCCCTCGTCGGAGCAGCTCTCCGCGATCCCCGGTGCCGTCCAGATCGACCTCATCGCCGCGCTCGAGTCGGCGAAGGCCTCGCTGAGCGCGGTCCAGGCGCGGGCGGAGGTCGCCTTCCGCGACGCGCAGCTGGAGGAGCAGCGCAGGCTCGGCGTGCCCCGCAAGGACCTGGGCAGGGGGATCGCGGATCAGCTCGCCCTCGCCCGCCGGATCACCCCCAAGCAGGCCTCGGACCAGCTCACCTTCCATCGTGTGCTGGTCGAGAGCCTTCCCCGCACCCTGCGCCTCCTCGAGGGCGGCCGGATCAGCGACTGGGGCGCGAGCCAGGTGGCGCGGAACGTCCTGCTCCTGGACGAGGAGGACCGCGACCGGGTCGACGAGGCCCTCGCCCCGGTCCTCCCGTCCCTGACGGCCGGAGCCGCCGGCCGCCGGGCCCTCGCCCTCGCGCAGTCCCTGGATCCGGAGGCCGCCGTCCGCCGCCGCTCCCTCGCGGTCGCCTCCCGGCGTGTGGGCCTGCGGCCGGCCCCGGACGGCATGAGCCATCTCCACGCCCTCGTCCCCGTCGAGGACGGCGTGGCCATGATCGCCGCGCTCCGCTCCGCGGCGGCGACCGCCCGGGCCAAGGGGGAGAGCGGCTCGCTGCCCGCGGGGGCCGTCATGGCGGATCTCCTCGTGGAGCGCGTGACAGGTCGGTCCCCCATGGTCGGAATGCCCATCGAGATCCAGCTGCTCATGACGGACCGCACGCTGCTCGCCGGCGCGGAGGAGACCGCCACCCTCGACGGCATGCCCCTCCCCGGCGGCGTCGCCCGCGGCCTCGCGCTCGGGGCGACCGCGGCGCTCCGCACCCCGCATCGCACATCGGTGCCACCCGGCACCGGATTGCTTCCGCCCAGCACTGGACCACTGCCACCCGGCGGCGCACCGCCGCCGCGCGGCGTCATCTCGCCGCCTCCACCTCCGCCACCGCCGTCGCAGGCAACATCGCCGCACCCATCGCAGTCATCGCCGTCGGACCGTCAGGGCACCACCCTGCCGATCGCCCCGCCGGAGGAGGCCTCGCGCTGGATCCGGCGGCTGTACACGGATCCCGCCACCGGGGAGCTGAACGGCATGGACACCCGCCGTCGCTTCTTCACCGGCTCCGTGCGCCGCTTCATCAGCCTGCGCGATCAGCACTGCCGCACGCCCTGGTGCGATGCGCCGATCCGGGACATCGACCACGTGCACCGCGCGGCCGACGGCGGCGCCACCGACCTCAGCAACGGCGTCGGCCACTGCGAGCGCTTCAACCACGTGCGGGAGATGCCCGGCTGGGACTCGCGCCTCGAGCCCGGCCTCGTGCCCGGTGCCACCCTCGTGCCCAGCGCCGCCATCGTGCCCGGTAGTGCCGATGCCGATGCCGGTGACGCCGCCGTGGCGTCGGGGAAGGTCCTGCGCATCACGACCCCCACGGGCCACGAGTACACCTCGCTCGCCCCGTCGCTGCGGGACGCCGCGGTCTAGCGCCGACCCCTCAGGAGCCGAAGCCGGCGAACGACTCCCGGATCGCCGCGGCATCGGCGCCGGTGGCCAGCAGCGCCTGCAGTAGGAGACGCGCCTTCTGCGGGGACAGCAGACCCGCCATGACGATGCCGCGCGCCACCAGATCCGCCCCCGCGCCGGGGTAGGCATAGTGGGTCTCCGAGGTGCCGCCGCTCGCCACCCGCGTCGCGACGACCACCGGCACCCCGGCCTCGAGCAGGGCCGTGAGCCGCGGGACGGCGCCCGCCGCGACGTGGCCCATGCCGGCGCCCGCGACGACGATGCCCCGCAGTCCCGCCGCCGACCCGTTGCTCGCCAAGGCATCGAGCAGCGTGAGGTCGTCGCCGAGGCCGCTCATCACCGTCGCCACCGTCGGCAGCTCCTCCGGCAGGTCGCCGCCCACGAGCGCCGGCCGCATCGGCGCCGGGAACAGGGGGCGCAGCAGCGGCCCGTCGACGAGCGCGAGGGGGCCCGACGGCTCCGAGGCGAAGGCCGAGACCGACCGCGAGGATGCCTTCGTGACCCGGTCCGCGAGATGCAGCGCGGCGTCGAAGGCGACGAGCACGCCGAGCCCCCGGGCGAGCGGCGACGCCGCCGCATGCACCGCGTCCTGCAGGTTCGCGGGCCCGTCGGCCCCCGCGGCGTTCGCGGGGCGCATCGCGCCGGTGACCACGAGCGGCGCGTCCCGGTCCCAGAACCGGTTCAGCAGGAACGCCGTCTCCTCGAGCGTGTCCGTCCCGTGGGTGAGGACCACGCCGAGGGCGCCCGCGTCCACAGCGGCGCGCGCCCGCTGCAGGACCGTGCGCAGGTGGGAGGTCCGCACCGAGGCGGAGGAGACGTTCGCGATCTCCTCGTGCACGAGCTCGATCCCGCCGGAGCCGCCCGCGCCCCGGAGCCCCGCGGCGAGGCGGGCGCCCGCATCGTCGGAGGGCACGGCACCCTGGCCGTCCGCGTCCTGGTGCATGAAGATCGTGCCGCCCAGGGACAGCAGCTGGACGCGGGCGACCTCGGCGGCCGGGGCGGTGGTCATCGGGGATCCTTCGGGGAGGGGACGGCGGTCGGGGTGCGGCGCAGTCGCACGATCACCTCGGCGTGCTCCGTGTGCGGGAACATGTCGACGTAGCGGGCGGCGACGATCCGCAGCGAGGGCATGGCGGCGAGATCCGCGGCGAGCGTGGCCGGGTTGCAGCTGGAGTAGACGACGTCGGCGACGCCGGAGCCCTCGAGCCAGCCGGCGAGCTCGGGGCCGATCCCGCGCCGCGGCGGGTTGACGATCGCGGCATCCGGCGGACCCTCCGGACCCTCCGCCTCGCGGCGCGCCCAGGCGGTCGCGTCGTCGGCGAGGAAGGTGACCGGGAGCCCGTGCGCCGCGGCCGCCTCGCGGGCGCCGTCGATCGCCTCGGGCGTGGCCTCGACCCCGGTGATGCGGGCGGTGGGCGCGGCGAGGGCGGTGTGCAGGGCGAAGCCGCCGAGGCCGCAGTACAGGTCCCAGACGCGGGGCCCGGGCGCGGTGGGTTCGGGAGAGGTGCCGGCGTCCGCGAGCGCCTCGGCTATCCAGGCGGCGCCCTGGCGGTACAGCTGCCCGGCGACCTCCGTGTGGGTCTGCAGGAAGGACCGCGGTCGCGCCCGCAGCACCACGTCCCCGGTGCGCACGCCGATCGAGGCGGCACCCCACAGCGGCACCTCCTCCTCGCCCTCCACCCGCGTGGTGTGCTCGGGATGGAGGTTCGCGGAGACCGCGACGATCGAGGGGTGCTCCTCCAGCAGCCGCGGCAGGTGCTCGCGGATCCGCCCCAGCGCGGCGTCCGTGCGGAGCACCAGGCGCACCACGTGCTCCCCGTCGGGCGAGGCGGTGACCAGGACGTTCTTGAGCTCGCCGCGACGTCGGGCGACGCTGTAGGGCGGCACCTGCGCGCGGCGCACGAGGGCCTTCACGCCCTCGAGCACGGCCTCGACGCCCGCGGGGTAGAGGGGGCAGTCGCAGAGGTCCGCACCCTCGGCCTGACCGGGCAGGCCCAGCACCGGCTCCTGTGCGGTGCCGGAGACGGCCATCTTGCCGCGCGCCCGGAAGCCGGACTCGGCGCCCAGGACCGGCGGCCCCCACACGTCACCGGTCGCGGCGCCGGCGGCGGGGTCGACGAAGGGGGAGAGCAGCTCCCGGATCCGTGCGCCGGCCTCCTGCACCTGGCGGGTGCGCGGGAGGGGCAGCAGGGTGCAGGAGCGGCATTCCCCGGCGTCGAAGTGGTGGCACTGCACCGGGGAAGTCTACGGGCGGTCGCGGAGGGCGATCAGCTCCCGGGAGGGCCCACCACGAGCATCGCGGAGAACACCACGGCGACCAGCACCACGGCGATCACGGCCGACGGGACCGGGCGGCGCACGGCGAGCGAGACGAGCTTCTCCGGCGCGGTGCGCGCGGGCTCCTCCCGCAGACGCCACTGCTCGCCGACCTTCCCGCGGCGCAGCAGCCAGCGCTCCGCGGGGATCGTCGCGAAGGGCACGATCGCGGAGGCGAGGCCCAGCAGCAGCTCGCCGGCCCGCCAGCGCTGGTCGATCGCGACGACGACGGTCGCCACGACGAAGGCGAGGAACACGAAGCCGTGCAGGCCACCGCCGATCCGCACGCCGAGCTCGGTGACCTGCGGTCCGTACTTGAGGAACATGCCGATCAGCAGGAGGGCCCAGGTCACGGCCTCCGCGAGAGCGAGGGCGCCGTAGAGGCGGGCGGGGGAGAAGGCAGAGCGCATGGGGTCCTCGGGTCGGGGCGGGAGGGCGTCCGGCCGATCCTGCCAGGCACGGCTGGAGGTTCACCGGGACTTCGGGCCCGGGGTTCCCTCCTGCGGTGCCGGAGGCGACACTGGGCGGATGACCACGATCCCCGGAGAGCTGTTCCTGCTCCTGACCGACGAGGCCGGACGGCAGCGGTCGACCACCTACCGGCGCCAGGCGCTCATCGCCGGTGCGCTGTCCGAGCTCGTGCTGCGCGAGCGCATCGCGCTGACCCCGGGGCGCGGACCCCGCGTCGAGGTGCAGGACCCGGCGCCGACCGGGGTGCCGGAGCTCGATCACGTGCTCGCGGGCCTCGAGGACCGTCGACGACCCCGGGCCGTGAACCTGCTGCGGGAGTCCGGGCTGGACGTGACGCGGATCGTGGGGGACGCCTTCGTCGCGGCGGGGGAGGTGGAGCGGGTGAAGGGCTGGTTCACGACGTCCTGGCCCGCGGTGCCGTCCCGCGGCGACGGCGGGCCCCGCACCGAGGAGACGCTGCGGGCGCGGCTGGCGCAGGTGCTCCAGGGGCATCAGCGGGCGAGCCTGCAGGACGCGGTGGTCCTCGAGATCCTGCTCGCCCTGAGGAACGCGCACCGGATCCTCCGGGCGGAGTCCGGCGGGCTCTCGCACCGTGCGATGGAGCGGAGGGTCCGCGAGCTGGGGGTCGACGTGCCCGCCGCGAGGGCGCTGCGCGACATGATCACCGCGATGAACGTTGCGCTGTCCACGAGCACGAGCGGGACGATGGCCCAGAGCTGAGGGTCAGGAGCGCCGCGTGGTGCGGGCCGTCGCCGGCGCGGTCCACGGGTCCTCCGGCCAGGGGTGCTTCGGGTAGCGGCCGCGCATCTCCTTGCGCACGTCCTGATAGGGCCCGTCCCAGAAGGAGCGCAGGTCGTCGGTGACGGCGAGCGGGCGGCGGGCCGGGGAGAGCAGGTGGAAGAGCACCGGCACCCGGCCCTGCACGAGCCGCGGGGTCTCGGCGAGGCCGAACAGCTCCTGCAGCTTCACGGCGACCACGGGGCGGGCGCCCGGGTCGTCGGGATCCGGGTAGTCGATGCGGGCGCTGCTGCCGGAGGGGACCGCGAGCCGCGGCGGCACCAGCTCGTCGAGCGCGGCGGCCTCCGGCCAGGGCAGCAGGGTGCGGAGTGCGGCGGTCACGTCGATCGTGTCGAGGCGGGTCGCGGCGCGGCCCCGTCGGCCGGAGAGCTGCGGCGCCAGCCAGACGTCGAGCGTGTCCAGCAGGGACGCCTCGTCCATCGCGGGCCACGGATCGCCGAGCTCGCGGTGCACGAGCGCGAGGCGGGCGCGCACGTCACGGGCCGTCTCCGGGAGACGCAGGGCCCCGAGCCCCTCGGCCCGCACGGCGGCGAGCACAGCGGGGGCGGCATCCTCGGCGGTCGCGGCGACCGGGGTGGAGGACAGCTCGATCGCGCCGAGGCGCCGCCGTTCCCGCACGCGCACCGCGCCGTCCTCGAGGCGGGCGTCCCGGTCACGCACCAGCAGGCCGGCGCCGATCGTCAGGGCATCGGCCTCGGTGAGCGGTGCGGCGGCGCGGATGACGGCGCCGGTGCCGTCGGCCGCGCGTCCCTCCGCCCGCTGCACCTCCCACACGGCGAGCCACGGGGCGCCGCGCAGGGTCGACTCCGCGGGCAGCGCCGCGCGGGTGCCGGAGGCGAGCAGGTAGCTGCGGTGCTCGCCGCGGGGGCCGTCGTCGACCCGGCGGGCGATCCGCTCAGGCCGGCCGAGCGCGAGGACGGCGCCCACGCGCTCCTCCTCGCCGCCCGCGGTGAGCGACGGCGGGGCCGACGGGGGCGCGTCCCGACGCTCGCCGCGCACGAGCCGCTCGAGCCGCTCGACCTCCCGGCGCCAGGCGGCCGAGGACGGCGCCCGCCCCGCACGCAGGTCCCGCAGCAGGCGCGGGAGGTCCGCGCCGACGGGCCGGTGGTCGCCGGAGAGCGCGGCGACGGCCTCCGCCGCGGGGCGCGGGGCGCCGAGGGCGAGGGCGCCGTCCGCGAGGGCGCGCGCCTCGCGCACCCCGACGGGCCAGCGAGAGGCCCGCTCGCCCGCGGGGGTCGCCCGGCCGTCCTCGTCGACGAGGCCCATCGCCCGCAGGGTCTCCTCGGCGGCGCGGATCTCCCGCTCCGGCGGCGGCGTGAGCAGGGCGAGCCCCTCGCCGCGGGGCGTGCCCCAGCAGGCGAGCTGCAACGCGGCGTCGGTGAGGTCCGCCGCGGTGATCTCCGGGGCGGAGTGCGCGGGCATGCCGGCGAGGTCCGCGGGGGAGAGCACCCGCACCGCGCGGCCGGGGCCGGTGCGGGCGGCGCGGCCCGCGCGCTGCTCGATCGCGGCCCGCGAGGCGCTCACCGTGACCAGGCCCGTCATGTCCCGGCCGCGGTCGCGGCGCACCTCGCGGGACAGGCCCGCGTCGACCACGAGGTGCACGCCCGGCACGGTCAGCGAGCTCTCCGCGATCGCCGTCGAGACCACGATCCGCGGCGGCTCGCCCGGGCGCCGGCCGCCCGTCGCGCGATCCTGTGCGGCGGCGTCGAGGCGGCCGTGCAGGGGCACCACCTCGACCCCGTCGCCGACGAGGCCGCGCAGGCGGGAGACCGTCTCTTCGACCTCCCGCGCCCCGGGCATGAAGACGAGCGCGTCGCAGTCCTCCTCCGCCCGGGTGCGGGCGGCGGTGCGGGCGAGGTGGTCGAGGTACTCGCGGGTCACGCCCCGGGCGTCGAGCCGCGGGGTGGGCGGCGGCGCGAGGTCCAGGCGCAGCGGGTGCAGGGCGCTCGGCACCTCGACGATCGCGGCGCCGCCCAGCAGATCGGCGACCGCAGTGGCGTCGAGCGTCGCGGACATCGCCCCGACCAGCAGGTCCTCCCGCAGCAGGCGCACCTCGGCGAGCATGCCGAGCAGCAGGTCCGTCTCGAGGGAGCGCTCGTGCACCTCGTCGAGCAGCACCGCGCCCACGCCGGGCAGCTCGGGATCCGCGAGCAGGCGCCGCAGCAGCACACCCGGGGTGAGCATCTCCAGGCGCGTGGACGCCCCGACCTCCCGCTGGCCGCGAACGGTGAAGCCGACGGGGCCGCCCGGGCGGCTGCCGTCGAGCTGGGCGATCCGGCGCGCGGCGGCGCGCACCGCCACCCGCCGCGGCTGCGTGACCAGGGTCGATGCGGCGGGCGTCGGGGACCGCTCGGCGAGGAGGTTCGCGATCAGCGGCGGCAGCAGGGTCGTCTTGCCGGTGCCGGGCGGCGCGGTGACGACGAGCGCGCCCGTCGCGGCGGCCGCCTCGAGCTCCGCGCGGGCGGCGGCGACGGGCAGGCCCTCGCCGATCCGGTCGAGGTCGAAGCGATGCGGCGCGGTCACCGTGGAAGGCTAGCCGAGCGGTCCGCGCCGGCACGGGGTCAGTCGATGAGGTCGAACTCGACCTGGTCCGTGTCCCCGCAGATGCTCGTCACGGAGATCGTCCACTGGTCCTCGATCGAGACGGTCTCGCCGATCGCCGCCGGCTCGATCGCGCGGGAGCTGCCGTCGACGGTGGCGCTGAGCACCGCCCTGTCCCCGTCGATGGAGGTGGCCTCGATGCTCAGCGACTCGCCGCCGCGCTCGGGGAGGTCCGGTGTGGACGGCGAGCCCACCTCGGTGAGATAGGCGCCCTCGCCGGTGCACGCGGCGGGCGGCTCGAAGCCCTCGGGCGCCGGGGTGACCGGATACGGGTCGCTCGCGACCTCGACGGTGGCCTGCCCGGTGCCGCCGCCGTCGGAGGGCGCGAGGACGACGGTGCCGTCGCCGCCGTCGGAGGCGCCGCTCGCGCCGCCCGCCTCGGAGGCGGAGGAGGAGGCGGTCGGGTCCGCGACCGGGTCCTCGACGCCGCTCGTGCAGCCGGCCGCGATCAGGCCCACGGCGAGCACGGACGTGAGGACGCCCAGGCCGGAGCGGTGGAAGGGGCGACGGGCGGCGGTGCGGGTCACGCGGGGAGTCCTCCGGGGTCAGGGGCCGCGGCGGGACACCGCGACGGGCCGACCTTATCCCCGGGTCCCGTCCGTGGCACCATCGGGGGAGCGGCAGGACCTGCCGGAACGCGGAGGAACGCCGCGAACACGGCGAACGTGACGAGGAGGGGACCGCATGGTCAGGAGCCCGCGACCGACGCCGGCGGCGCTCGCCGGGAGCACCCCGCCCGCGCAGCGCGTGCGGCCTGTCGACTGGAGCGCGCGGCCCGGCGGCGGGTCGCAGGAAGGTGCCGACGGCGGGGATGTCGCCGAGGCCGCTGATCCCTCCCGCAGTCCGTCGGCCCCGCTGCCCCGCCGCCGCGCCCGCACCGTCGAGCTGCCGCGCCCCGAGCCGGCGCCGCCCGCCGAGGCCGTGCACTCGCTCCGCGCCGACGACCCCCGTCCTCTGCCGAGGCCGCTGCGGATCGACGAGGGGCTCGTGCGCACCGTCGGCGTGGACGAGGTGGACAGCGAGCAGATCGTGCTCGCCGTCGCGGACCCCGAGGACGCCTGGACCGCGGACGCCGGCACGAGCGACCATTTCCGCCGCGGCGGGATCGTGGTGCAGGTGCGGCGCGCGGACAACGCCGTGATCGGCCTGTTCTCGACGCCCTACGCGCTGTCCGTGCGGCCCGAGGAGTACGAGCCCGCGCTCGACCTCGCCGATCTCGCCGCCGGTCGCAGCGCCCGCGGCGGCACCGGCACCCGCCACCCCACCTCCCGGCGCGAGCTGCTCGTGCGCATGCAGGAGGCCGGGTTCGTGGTGACCCCGGGATCCGGCCACGGCCGCGTCACCCACCCCGACCATCCGGGACTCTTCGTCCCCTTCGCCTCGACCCCGTCGGACCGCCGCTTCACCCGGCACGCGGTCGCGCAGATCCGGCGCGTGTTCGGCATCGACCTGCGCCGCTGAGCACCCCCGACGGCACCACGCGCCGTTCACAGTCCGTGACAGGCGGCGGGCGTCGGCGCCGCAGCTCCTAGCCTGGGACCGCCCGCCCGCGCCCCAGGAGGAACCGCCAGCATGACCCGCTACGACTTCGAGACCCTCGTGGACCGCACCGCCATGGGCTCCTCCAAGTGGGCGGCGATGCATCGCGCGGCCGCCGCGCACGGCACGGACCTCACCGGCCACGACGGGCCGATCGCCCCGCTGTCCGTCGCGGACCTCGACCTGCCCAACGCGCCCGAGATCATCGAGGCCCTGCAGGAGGCGCTCGCCGGCGGGCTCGTGCTCGGCTACACGGTCCCGACGGAGGCCTACCTCGACGCGGTGACCGGCTGGTTCGCGCGGCGCCACGACTGGCACGTGGAGCCGGAGTGGGTGCGCGTGACGCCCGGCGTGATCCCCGCCTTCACCCTCGCGATCCGCGAGTTCACCGCGCCCGGCGACGGCGTCATCGTGAACACGCCCGCCTACTACCCGATGTTCCCCTCGATCGAGTCGAGCGGCCGGCGCGTGGTGCGCAACCCGCTCGTGGAGCGCGAGGGCCGCTTCCGGATCGACCTCGACCTGCTCGAGGAGCAGGCCCGGGACCCGCGCACCACCGCCCTGCTCTTCGCGAGCCCCCACAACCCCACCGGCCGGGTCTGGGAGCGGGAGGAGCTCGAGGCCGTCGCCCGGATCGTCGTCGAGCACGACCTGCTGCTCATCAGCGACGAGATCCACCACGACCTCGTCCAGCCCGGGCACCGGCACACCGTCGTCACCGAGGTGGACCCCGCGCTCGCGGAGCGGACCCTCGTGCTCACCTCGACGAGCAAGTCCTTCAACATCGCCGGCCTCGGCATCGCGAACGCGGTCATCCCGGACCCGGGGCTGCGGGACCGCTTCACGCGGGCGCGCGACGACCTCGGCTTCGACAACCCCGACGTGCTCGGCGCGGTCGCCGTCCAGGCCGCGTACACGCGCGCCGAGGGCTGGCTCGACGAGCTCATCGCGCTCGTGGGCCGCAACCAGGCCGTGCTCACGGCGTTCTTCGCCGAGCACATGCCGAGCGCACGTGTCGCACCGCTCGAGGGCACCTTCCTGAGCTGGGTGGACCTGCGGCCGCTGGGCCTGGACGCCGAGCGCCTCGCCCGTCTCACCGCGGGGGAGGCCGCCCTGTTCCTCGACGAGGGCACCGTGTTCGGGCCCGAGGGGGCGGGCTTCGAGCGCTTCAACATCGCGACCCCCACCCCCGTGCTCGAGGCCGGTCTCGAGCGGCTCCGGCGGGCGCTCGACGCGGCCCTCGCCTGACGGGCGGGGGAGCGGCGGCTCAGAAGGAGTCGGCGATCGCCTGCAGCCGGGCCCGGTACGCGGCGAGGTCGTAGTCCGCGCCGGGCAGGTTGTCCCCGGCGCCGCGCAGCCCGGCGGCGCCGTCCACCTGCTCCCGGAGGATGTCCGCGTGCCCGGCGTGGCGGGCGATCTCCGTGGCCACGTGCACGAGGATCCGGTGCAGGGTGACCTCGCCGCGCTCGCCCCACCAGGGCACGTGCCCGGTCGCGTCGAGGGGCAGGAGGGCGATGGTCTCGTCGGCGAAGGCGCGCACCCGCGCGTACGTCCCGAGCACCTGCACGGCGCTCTCCTCGGGGCCGACGACCCAGTCCGCCTGCGGATCGGCGTCGACCGCCTCCTCCGGCACGAGCTCCTCGGGTGCCGGGTAGGCGCGGCCGAAGGTCTCGCCGAAGTAGCCGGCCTCGACGTTCGCCACGTGCTTCACGAGGCCCAGCAGCGTGGTGCCGGTGGGGGTGCGGGGCAGGCGCAGCTCCCGCTCGGGGAGGCCCTCGACCTTGCTCACGAGGGCCGTGCTCGCCTCGCGGAGGTAGCGGTGCAGGGTGTCCTTGGCGTCGTCGCGCGGCGGGGTGGGATCCGGTGTCGTCATCGGGCCAGTGTGCGCCGAGAGGGGTGACAGGATGTGTCCGCACAAAAAGGTGCCCCGGCTCGTCCCCACGAGCCGGGGCCATCCCTTTCCCCCGCGTCCCGGAACCGTGGACTCTGCCTCCTCCTCAGTCAGCAGGTCCTCCGTGACGCGATGGGATTACTACACACGGGCTCCCGGAAGGTTCGCTGGAGCACCCCTGCCAAGAACCTGAGAGCGGGTGCCCCCAGCTGGGCAGGCGCTGGTCATCGCGGCATCACTGCAGGTCAGCGGCTCATGCGTGAACGGCGGATCCGGCGGAATGTGACCCAGCGCACCGGGCCTGAATCGGGTGGGATCGGCGTGGATCAGGCGTCGGTGGAGGGGGTCCCCTCGCGCGCCGGCGTCACGGCGTCGTCGTCCGTGCCGAAGCGGCGGTAGATCATCGCGAGCACCGCGCCGGAGAGGTTGTGCCAGATCGAGAAGACCGCGCCCGGCAGTGCCGCGGCGGGCGAGAAGTACTGGGCGGCGAGGCCTGCGGCGAGGCCCGAGTTCTGCATGCCCACCTCGATCGAGACGGTGCGGGCGGCGCGCACGGGCTGCTTGAGCACGCGGGCGAAGCCGTAGCCGAGCAGGTAGCCGAGCACGTTGTGGAGGATGACGGCGAGCAGCACGACCGCGCCGGCCTCGAGGACCTTGTCCGCGCTGTTGCCGACCACGGCGAGCACGACCATCGCGATGGCGATCGTGGAGAGCCAGGGCAGCACCGGCAGGATCCGGTCCACGAGGCGCGAGAGCAGCAGGCGCACCACGAGGCCCAGCACGACCGGCACGAGCACGATCTTCACGATCGACAGCGCCATCTCGCCGCCGTTCACCGGCATGTACTGGCCGGCGAGCCACAGGGTCAGCAGCGGCGTGAGGATCGGGGCGAGGAGCGTCGAGATCGAGGTCATCGTGACCGAGAGCGCCGTGTCCGCCTTGGAGAGGTAGCTGATGACGTTCGAGGAGGTGCCGCCCGGGGCGCAGCCCACGAGGATCACGCCCGCGGCGAGCTCCGGCGGGAGCTGCAGCAGCACGGTCACGCCGAGGCCCAGCAGCGGCATGATCAGGTACTGGGCGACGACGCCGATGAGGACGGGCAGCGGGCGCCGCACCACGAGGGCGAAGTCGGGGATCGTCAGCGTGAGCCCCATGCCGAACATGATGATGCCGAGCAGCAGGTTCACGTAGGGGACCAGCTGCTTCGTGGTGTCCGGCAGCAGGAAGCCGGCCGCGGCGGCCGCGAGGACGAGCAGCGGGAACACCGTCACGGCGATGCGCGCGGAGCGGTCCTCCTTCGCGCGGTCGGCGGCGGGGGAGGAGCCGGATGGGGTCGAGGAGGGGGAGGGGGAGTTCGCGGTCACCCGCTCACGATAGGGCGCCCGCCCAGGATCCGAGACGAGATCTCGGATCCTGGGCGGGTGTCCGGCGCGGTGCGCCGCGGCGGGCGGCGCCTCAGCCGCGGTGGCGGCGCACGCTGCGCGCGAGGCGTGCGGGGACGGCCGGCTTGCGGCCCGCCCACTCCACCGGCGAGAGCGCCGGGGCCGACGCGGGCGCCGCGGCGGCCGGTGCGCCGTCGGCGGCAGGGCCGACGGGGGCGCCGTCGGCGATGTCCTCGGGGTCGACGGGGTCGACAGCGGGGTGGACGCCGACGGTCGGGGCGGGAGCGGTGCGCACGGTGGAGAAGGTCATGGCACGACGGTGCGACCCCGAGCTGTCGATCCGCTGTGCGGGGCACGGGCCGGGCGTGTGCACGGAGACCCGCGCCTGTGGGCGTGGTGAGCGCGGTCACCGTGCCACCTGCGCCGATGGTCTCTCAACACCACCATGGGCGCCGCACAGCAGATGCATAGGGTCCGCGCCGACCCTCGTGGACATGACGACCACACCTCCGTCCGTCGAGCCCTCGTCGGCCCCGGCGACCCCGCCCTCGACCGACGCCGCACCTCCCGCGCCGCCGGGCCGCGCGCACCGCGCCGGGCTCCGCGACCGCCTGCGCCCCACCGACCCCTGGTGGGCGGTCGCGGCCTTCGCCGCGCTGCTCCTGGGCACCGCCGTCCTGTACTTCTGGAACCTCACCGTCAACGGCTACGCCAACGAGTTCTACGCCGCCGCCGCGCAGGCCGGCTCCGAGAGCTGGACGGCCTTCTTCTACGGCTCCCTCGACGCGGGCAACGCGATCACCGTGGACAAGCCGCCGGCCTCCCTGTGGTTCATGGCGATCTCCGTGCGGATCCTGGGGCTGAGCTCCTTCGCGATCCTGCTCCCGCAGGTGCTCATGGGCATCGCGACGGTCGCCGTCGTCGCCCGCACCGTGCGCCGCCACTCGGGGATCGGCGCCGGCCTGCTCGCCGGGCTCGCCATGGCGCTCACCCCTGTCGCGGTGCTCATGTTCCGCTTCGACAACCCCGACGCGCTGCTCGTGCTGCTCATGACCCTCGCGGCCGCGGCGACCCTGCGTGCGATCGAGAAGGGCTCGATCCGCTGGATGGCGGTCGTGGGCGCGCTCATCGGGTTCGCCTTCCTCACCAAGACCCTGCAGGCCTTCCTCGTGGTGCCGTTCTTCGGCCTCGCCTGGACGCTCTTCGCGGCGACCACCCTGCGCCGCCGCATCCTCGGGCTGCTCGCGGCCGTCGCCGCGCTCGTGGTGGGCGGCGGCTGGTGGGTCGCGATCGTCGAGCTCGTGCCGGAGAGCTGGCGGCCCTACGTGGGCGGCAGCCAGACGAACTCCTTCCTCGAGCTGACCTTCGGCTACAACGGGTTCGGCCGCCTCACCGGCGACGAGACCGGCTCCGTGGGCGGCGGCGGTGGCGGCAACAGCGGCGGCTGGGGGAGCACGGGCTTGCTGCGCATGTTCGGCGACTCCAGCGGCGGCCAGATCTCCTGGCTGCTGCCCGCCGCGCTGCTGCTGCTCGTCGCCGCCGCGGCTCTGCGCTTCCGCGCCCCGCGCACCGACCTGCGCCGCGCCGCGCTCATGGTGTGGGGCGGCTGGCTGATCGTCACGATGCTCGTGTTCAGCTTCATGGCCGGCATCTTCCACGACTACTACACGGTGGCCCTCGCCCCCGCGATCGCCGCCCTCGTGGGCATCGGCGCCGGGGAGCTGTGGGAGCGCCGCGGCCGCTGGTGGGTGCGCGCGATCCTCGCGCTCGTCATGCTCGTGACCGCCGCCTGGGGCTGCGTGCTCCTCGAGCGGACCGGCGCGTACCCGGTCGCGCTGCCGATCGTCGTCGGCGTCACCGGCGTGCTCGCCGCGATCGGCATCGTGCTCGCGCCGCGGCTGCGGCGCAGCATGCTCATCGGCGTCGCGGCGCTCGCCCTCGTCTCCGCCTTCGCGGGGCAGGCGGCCTTCGCCGCGAACACGGTGAGCACCGCGAAGACCGGCTCGATCGTCACCGCCGGCCCCGCCTCCCAGGGCGGCATGGGCGGCGGTCCCGGGGGCGGCATGCCCGGTGGTGGCGGCCAGGGCGGGGGCCCCGGCGGCGGCATGGGCGGTCAGGGCGGCGGCCAGCCGCCCAGCCGGACGGGCCAGGGGCAGGGCCAGATGCCCGCCGCACCCGGCGGTCAGACCGGCCAGACGCAGGGCCAGGGCCAGACCGGCCAGATGCCCTCCGCTCCCGGTGGGCAGTCCGGGACCGACGGGACGGCCGCGGGCGGCGCCGGCGGAGGCGGCGGCATGAGCGGCCTGCTCGACGGCGAGACCCCCTCCCAGGAGGTCGTCGACGCGCTGCTCGAGGACGCGGACCAGTACACCTGGGTCGCCGCGACCATCGGCTCGCAGAACGCCGCGGCGCTGCAGCTCGCCACCGAGCAGCCCGTCATGGCGATCGGCGGCTTCAACGGCAGCGACCCGAGCCCCACCCTCGCCGAGTTCCAGCAGTACGTGGCCGACGGCGAGATCCACTACCTCGCCACCAGCAGCGGCTTCGGCGGCCAGCAGAACGGCGGCGCGGACACGGGCTCCGAGATCCAGGAGTGGGCCGCGGAGAACTACGAGACCGTCACCATCGGCGACACGCAGTTCTACGACCTCACCCAGCCGCTCTCCGGGGCCGACGCCACCGGGACGGCCTCGTGAGCGCGGGCGCCGTGACCGACCCCCGGCCGCAGGTGGTCGCCGAGCCGCCCGTCGGCACGACCGTCCTGGACGTCGTCGTGCCGGTGCTGAACGAGGCCCACACCGTCGGCGCCTGCGTGCAGCGGCTCCTGGGGCACCTCGAGGCGACGTTCCCGTACCCCTACCGGGTGACGATCGCGGACAACGGCTCCGACGACGGCACCGCGGAGATCGCCCGCGATCTCGCCGCGACCCACCCCGAGGTCGCCGTCGTCGAGCTCACCGAGCGGGGCCGGGGGCGGGCGCTGCGCCGCACCTGGGCCGACTCCGACGCGCTCGTGCTCGCGTACATGGACGTGGACCTCTCCACGGACCTCGACGCGCTGTGGCCGCTCGTCGCGCCGCTGCTCTCCGGGCACAGCGACCTCGCGATCGGCACGCGCCTGCACCGCTCCTCGAGGGTGGTGCGCGGCACGAAGCGCGAGTTCGTCTCCCGGTGCTACAACGCCCTGCTCTCCGTGCTGCTGGGCGCCGGGTTCACCGACGCCCAGTGCGGGTTCAAGGCGATCCGGGCGGACGTCGCCGCCGAGCTGCTGCCGCTCGTCGAGGACGACGCCTGGTTCTTCGACACCGAGCTGCTCGTGCTCGCCGAGCGCTGCGGGCTGCGTATTCACGAGGTGCCGGTGGACTGGTACGACGACCCCGACTCCCGGGTCGACGTCGTCGGCACCGCCCGCGACGACCTGCGCGGGGTGGCCCGCGTGCGGCGCTCCCTCGCCTCCGGCCGCCTCCCCGTGGAGGACATCCGCGCCCGCATGGGGCGCACACGGCCCTCGCACCAGACCGGCGGGCAGGTGATCCGCTTCGCGCTCGTCGGCGGTCTCACGACGGTCCTGCACCTGGGCGGTTTCGCGCTGCTGCACGCGCTGGGACTGCTGGGCTCCCAGGGCGCGAACCTCACGGCCCTCGCGATCGCGACCGTCGTGAACACCGCGCTGAACCGGCGCTGGACCTTCGGGGTCCGCTCGAAGGAGGGGGCGCTGCTGCACCAGCTGCAGGGATTCGCGATCCTCCTGCTGACCTGGGCGCTCACCGCCGGATCGCTCGCCGTGCTGGGCGGCGTGTGGCCCGCCGCGCCCACCGGCGTGCAGACCGTCGCGCTCTTCGCCGCGACCGTCATCGCGACGGTCACGAAGTTCGTCGTCATGCGGCGCTGGCGGGACTGAGCCGCCGGGCGGTCAGGGCCTCGCCCTGCGAGTCCGGGCCGGACGGCTCAGACCCGCGGGGTGCGGGCGGGGACGGGCCACTCGTGCACGGGGTCCCCGGAGTCGACGCCAGCGCGGTAGCGGCGGGTCATCTCCGCGAGCGCCGCGGGACGGTCCATGCCGCGCAGCTCGAGCGAGGTGACCGTGTCGATCTGCCAGCGGGCGCCGTTGCGGCCCGAGCGGGCGCGCGCGGTGAGGATCGACTCGTAGCGGTCCACCACCGCGGAATCCGCGCCGAGCTCCCGCAGGCCGGCCATGGCCTGCGGGATCAGCTGGTCGAGCAGCAGATCGGCGACGCGCACGCGGCCCGTGACCCGCGGCCAGCGGATCCGCGCCTCGAGGCCCCAGCGGGCGCACTGCTGGAAGGCGTCGTCCGCCTGCTCGAAGCTCATGCGGGACCACAGCGGCCGCCGCTCGAAGACGAGCGCGTGGACGATCCCGTAGAAGAACGCGGCGTTCGCGGCCATGTCCGCGGCCGTCGGCCCTGCCGGCAGGAGACGGTTCTCCAGCCGCAGGTGGGGGACGTCCGTGCCGGGATCGTAGATCGGCCGGTTCCAGCGCCAGACGGTGCCGTTGTGGAGCATGAGCTCGTGCAGGCGCGGCGAGGCGCCCTCGGTGAGCAGCGGCTCCTCCGCCATCTGCCGCGACTCGGGGATGAGCGCCGGGAACAAGCGCACGTTCTCCTCGAAGAGGTCGAACATCGAGGTGATCCAGCGCTCGCCGAACCAGACGCGCGGCCGCACGCCCTGGGCCGCGTACTCGGGTGGCCGGGTGTCGAGGGCCTGCACGAAGGCGGGGATGCGGGTCTCGTGCCACAGCCGCTTGCCCAGCAGGAACGGGGAGTTCGCGGCGAGGGCGACCTGCGGCCCGGCGATCGCCTGCGCCGCGTTCCAGGCGGCCGCGAACTGCTCGGGCGGGACCTGCAGGTGCAGCTGCAGCGAGGTGCACGCGGACTCCGGGGCGATCGAGTCGAAGGTCGCGTCCAGGCCCTTGCCCTCGCCGTTGATGCGCAGCGCGATCTCCTCTCCGCGCGCCTCCAGCACGCTCGCCTCGAGCGCCGCGTAGCGGTGGCCGGGTGCGCGCCAGTCCTCACCCTCGTAGAGCTCGGCGGAGATCGTGGGGAGGTGGCCGACGGGGACGACGCGCGCCCCGTGCTCCTGTGCCGCGGAGTCCGCGCGCTGCATGCGCTCGCCGAGGGACCGCTCGAGATCGGCGAGGCCGCGGCCGTGCGGGGCGGAGACGGGGAGGTTCGCCTCGACGTTGTAGCGGCCGATCTCGTGCGTGTAGTCGCCGTCGTCGGCGTCGGCCCCGGCGCGCTCGGCGAGGGTCGCGAGGACGTCGTCCGCGGTGAGCGAGGGCGCCATGGTCTCGGCGTCGGCGAGGTTCAGCTCGAGCTCGACCCCGATCGTGCCCTCGTCGACGAACTCGGCGGTGTCGAGGAAGGTCTCGAAGAGGTCGAGATTCCTCCGCAGCTCGTGGCGGTAGCGCGTGCGCTGGCCGCGCGTGTACTCGGTCGAGCCGATCTCGCGTCCCATGGTGACCTCCCGGCGGTGCGTGGATGCGCTGGCCAATCCTGGCACGCCGGGCGGGCCGGTCGCGCCCCGCGCCCGCGGGCGGTCACCGGTGCTGGGCGGCCATCCACTCCCAGAGGCTCTCGCCCTCGGCGCGGGGGTCGTTGCGGGCGGCGTAGATCCAGGACCAGTGTCCGGGATAGGAGACGCCGTCGTAGGTGACGTCCTCGTACAGGCTCAGCAGGGAGTCCTCGATGAGCTCGTGCGCGTGGACGGTGTTCGCCCGAGGGTCGACCGTGGTGTCGTCCGCGGCGGCGATCAGCCAGGTGGGGGTGCGGATGGCGACGAGCTCGGCGTCGCTGACCAGAGGGTCGGTCGAGCCGTAGAAGGTGTCGACGACGCCGCAGATCGGGACGGCGGAGGCGAACTCGCCGCCGTTCTCGACCACCATCTTGAGCGTCATGTAGCCGCCGTTGGAGCAGCCCATGACGTGGATGCGGTCCGGGTCCACCCGGCGGGTGCGCTGCACCTCGGCGATGACCTCGGAGACCAGCGGCGCGAAGGCGGGGCCGTCGAGCATCCAGGCGGAGGTGCACTGCGGGGCGACGACGTGCGCGCCGCCCAGGATCTCCTGCGCCTCGGCGGTCGCGGGGCCCAGGGCGCCGCGGTTCGCGCGCAGGTGGACCTCGTTGTCGTAGCGCACCGCACCGCCCTCCCCGATGCCGCCCTCGCCGCCGCCGTGGAGCCAGATGACGAGCGGGAGCGCGCGGGACCGCCCGCGGGTCGCGGGGGAGAAGAGGCGGTAGTTCATCCCCGAGTCGGTGACGTGGGAGGTGAAGGCGTCCACCTCGGGGGAGACGAGGTCGCCCTGGGTGAGCTCGCCGAGCCAGGCGGAGCCGGCGCCCTTGCCGTTCGCGGGCAGCGGGGAGTGCTGCAGGACCGTGTACTCGAGGTCGAGCTGGACGTTGCGGCCCTCGTCGACCAGGTAGTCGAGCGTGTTCGCGCCCTCGACCCCGTAACCGTGCTCGAGCGCGATCGTCACCGTGCCCGCGCGGTCCACGGCGACGGCGGTGACGGTGCGCTCGGTGTCCACGACGACCGCGCCGGAGACGGGGTTCGTGCCGCGCACGCTGACGGAGAAGGTCGAGGGGAGGGCGTCGCCGGCGAGCAGCCGGCCGCGACGGGTGGCGTCGATGACGAGGGAGGTGACCTGCTCGCCGCTGTCGAGGACCTCGCAGTGCAGGTCGAAGGTCGTGGAGCGCCCGGTGGGGCCGGTCGCCCGCGCGACGGGGGCGCCGGCGGTCGCGACGAGGCCCAGCGGCGCGGCGACGGCCGCGGCGGCGAGCACCGAGCGGCGCGAACCCGTGGGGTGGGCGGAACGAGCGGGACGAGCGGGGCCGACGGCCATGCGAACTCCTGTGTCCGGGGGTGACCGGGGGATGGTGAAACGTGTCACCTGAGGGGAGAACCTAGACCTCGGAGGGGTGGAGGGCAAGTGCCGCGGGCCCGCTGTGGACGGGTCACTCGTGGTCGGGGTCGCGGCGCGCGGTCAGCAGCCACAGGGCGAGCCGAAGCGCACCGACGCACACGGCGAGGAAGATCCCGATGACGAGCATGGTCCCGACCTCGTTGCCGCGGAGGTGGCCGTCGATCCGGGACATCACGAGGCCGAAGAGCACCGGGAGGATGATCAGCAGGCCGAGTGTCACGGGGATGGCGACGAGGGGGTGCACCTTCCGGCGCGGGGCCGTGAGGTCGGGGTCGGGAGCCGGCGCGGTCACCGCGGTGGCCCGGGCGGGGGCTGGCGCGGACGGGGCCACCGAGGTGGCACCGGCCATGGCGGTCGCCCGGGCGGCGAGGACGTCGATGAGCGTGAAGGCCCGGGCGAGCTGATCCGTCGAGCCGACCTTCAGCCACCCCGTCCCGAGCACGGTCAGGTCCCGGCCGGTGACGCCGATCGTGTAGTGCCCGGCGAGGTCGCGCAGCTCCCGGTCGAGGTCGGCGGTGAGGAGGCCCATCGCGCCCTCGGGGCCGGGTGCGGCGCGGGTGGGGCCGGAGGCGTCGGTGTGGCCGACGGAGGCGGGGAGCCGGGCGCGGAGGAACACCTCGGGGGTGGCGTTCTGTCGCGGGCGGATCCCCGACGGTGAGACGGACAGCCCCACGACGTCGGTGAGGAGGGAGTTGCCCACCTCGACGAAGAGCTCGTCGCCCGTGCGCACGGACTCCCGGATGAACCGCCGGCCCTCCCGGAAGGGCGCCGCGGCGTAGTGCCGCGCCGTCACGGAGCGGCTCACGACCATCCCGTTCGCCCGGGCGAAGGCGTCCAGGCGGGCGGACGCCCTCACGGGGACGGCGAGGATGCCGAGCACCCCGAGGCCGAGGGCGAGCAGGATCGTGAGGAACCAGAGCACGCCTGCCTGCGCGTGCATCCCGAGCGCGGCGGGAAGTGCGATCGTCGGGGCGAGCACCATGAGGGCGCCGCAGGTGACGCCCATGAGGAGCTGGGGGTCGCTCGCGAGAGCCCGCCACCACGACGCCACGGGGACTCGTCGGCGGAGCGGCGTGAGGTCGAGGTCGTGAGGCATGGTGGCCCTTCATCGGCGGCGCCGCCCCCTGCGACGCCGCAGAAGACCCTACGGGGTCAGGCGTCCTGCCTGCGCATCCGTCCGGCGCCGATCGCGGCGGCGAGGGTCACGACGGAGAGGGCGATCAGCACGAGCGCCGGGTGCCACCAGGCCTGCCCGGTGAGGCCGCCGAGCGCGCCGGTCAGCAGCGGGACGAAGCCGCTCACGGTCGCCGCGACCGCATAGGCGAGGGAGAGCGCGGAGGCCCGGAATCGACCGGGGAACAGATCGGCCATGAGCCCGCCGAGTGCCGCCCACGACATGGTGGGCAGGATCCCGCCGATCACCATCATCGCGACGAGCATGCCGAAGGTCGCCGAGCCCAGCAGCGCGTACATCGGCAGGGCGATGAGCGCCGTGCCCGCGGCGCCGATCGCGACGACCAGCCAGGAGCTCGTGCGGGCCGCGAGCGCACCGAACAGGGGCACGGTGACCAGCTGCAGCAGGGCGCCGATCGTCGCGGCCGTGAGCAGCTCGGTGTAGGGGAAGCCGAGCACGGCCGCGCCGTAGTTCATCGTGTACGTGTTCATGAGCGCGTAGGAGCCGATTCCCAGCTGGGCGGCGCCGATCGCGAGCACGAGGGCCAGCGGCCGCGAGCGCAGCAGCTCGGAGACGGGCATGCGCTCGCGACGCTTCTCGCGGGAGAGCCGCGCGAACTCGGGGGTCTCCTCGATCGAGCGGCGCAGGTACAGCGAGATGAGCAGCAGCGGGAAGGCGATGAGGAAGGGCACGCGCCAGCCCCAGTCCGCCATCGCCTGTTCGGTGAGGAGCGTGGGCAGCACGAGGAACAGCGCCGCGGAGAGGATCGAGCCGATCGGTGAGCCCAGCTGGGGGATCGCGGCGGCGAAGGCGCGGCGCACGGGGTGCGCGTGCTCGGTCGCGAGCAGCACGGAGCCGCCCCATTCCCCGCCGAGCGACATGCCCTGCGCGAGGCGCAGCACCACGAGCCCGATCGCGCCGAGCCAGCCGGCCTGCGCATAGGTGGGCAGGAGGCCGATCAGGCCGGTCGCGACGCCCATGATCGACACGGTCCACAGCAGCGTGGCGCGCCGGCCCAGGCGGTCGCCCATGTGGCCGAAGAGGATCGCGCCCACGGGGCGGATGACGAAGGAGACGGCGATCGTGCTGAAGGAGGCGAGTGTGGATCCGGCCGGTCCCAGCGGGTCGAAGAACAGCGGCCCCACGAAGAACGCCGCGAAGTAGGCGTAGAGGTAGAAGTCGAACTGCTCGAGGGCGGTGCCGATCATCGAGGCGGCTGCGATCCGGCCGGGCCTGCGGCTGCCGGGAGCGGGGCGCGCGGGGGCGGTGGTGGTCATGGTCCTCGCCTTCTGCCGTGCGCGGGCCTTCGGGCCCCGGGGCGGACGGCCCCACCGAGCCTAGGCAGGTCAGGGCGCGGATGGGGTGCGAGGCGACGGGCCTCACACGCCGCGGGCGGCGAGGGGAGCGGGCGGGTCGGCGCGCCGTCGGTCCGGGGAGTTCGAGTCATCGGATCTGTGATCCGGATCACGAGACCTGGGTCATCCCTCCGGCTTCTGGTCCGCCTGAGCCTAAGCTCCTCGCCACACGTAAAGGTGCCGGTGACTTTAACAGGAGGTGGACGGCCATGGGCGAGCCCGCGACCCCGGAGGAGCAGCAGCGCGTCGCGCTCGCCGTCTCCACGGTCATCTTCGCGCTGCGCCCGCACCCCACCACGCGCCGCCTCGCCGTGCACCTCCCGCTCGTGCGCCGCATCCGCGCCCCTCACCAGGGGCGATGGGCGCTCCCCGGCGGCCCGCTCGGGGCCAGCGAAGGGCTCGGCGCCGCCGCGAGCCGCACCCTCGGCGAGACCACCCGGCTGCGCCCGCGCTACCTCGAGCAGCTCTACGCCTTCGGCGGCCCGGACCGCGCCCCGAGCGCCGCTGAGCGCACCGTCTCGATCGTCTACTGGGCGATGGTGCGACCGGAGGAGGCCGACGCCGGCGTGGCCGGGGTCAACGTCCAGTGGTTCCTCGCCGACGAGCTGCCCGAGCTCGCCTTCGACCACAACCTCATCGTCGAGTACGCCCTGTGGCGCCTGCGCAACAAGCTCGAGTACTCCCGCATCGCCGCCGCCTTCCTCGGGGAGACCTTCACCCTCGCGGAGCTGCGCGGCGTCCACGAGGCCGTGCTGCAGCGACCGCTCGACCCCGCGAACTTCCGGCGCCAGATGGAGGCGTCGGGCCGGCTCGTCCCGACCGACGAGTTCCGCACCGGCGGGCGGCACCGCCCCGCCCGGCTGTTCCGCCACGACGAGTCCATCCACCTCGCCGACAACGGCCCGCTCACCCGGGCCTGACTCGCCGTCCCACCACCATCCCTGAACCACGGAGGCCACCGATGACCACCACCGCCTCGGTCGAGCTCACGCTGCGCGACATCTCCGCCGGCGCCGCCGCCGGCAGCTCCTGCTCCACCCGCCTGCTCGACGCCCCCTGGGACGTGGACCGCGAGGACCCCGGCTACGGTCCCGGCGCCTCGATGGCCGATGCGATCCCCGCCGTCGCACCGCGTCAGGGTGAGATCCCCGCCGATTACCGCGAGGCGAGCGCCGAGGAGCTCGACCGTCGGATCCGCGCGGCGAAGGCGGAGCTCGGCGACCGCGTCGTCGTGCTCGGCCACTTCTACCAGCGCGACGAGGTCGTGCAGTACGCCGACTACGTGGGCGACTCCTTCCAGCTCGCGACCGCGGCGAAGGCCCGCACCGAGGCGGAGGCGATCATCTTCTGCGGCGTGCACTTCATGGCGGAGACCGCGGACCTCCTCTCCACCCCCGAGCAGGCCGTGATCCTCCCGAACCTCGCCGCCGGCTGCTCGATGGCGGACATGGCGGACATCGACCAGGTCGAGGAGTGCTGGGAGCAGCTCATGGAGGTGCTCGAGGACGAGGGCGCCGACGGCGACGCTCTGGCTCCCGTCATCCCGGTGACGTACATGAACTCCTCCGCCGCGATCAAGGGCTTCGTGGGCCGCCACGGCGGCATCGTCTGCACCTCTTCGAACGCCTCCACGGTGCTCGCCTGGGCCTTCGAGCGGGGCCGCCGCGTGCTCTTCCTCCCGGACCAGCACCTGGGCCGCAACACCGCGAAGGCCATGGGGATCGGTCTCGACGAGATGGCCATGTGGAACCCGCGCCGCCCGCTCGGCGGCAACGACGAGCAGACCGTGCGCGATGCGCGGGTGCTGCTCTGGCACGGCTTCTGCTCGGTCCACAAGCGCTTCACCGTGGCCCAGATCGACAAGGCCCGCGCCGAGCACCCGGACGTGCGCGTCATCGTCCACCCCGAGTGCCCGATGGAGGTCGTCGACGCGGCCGACGAGGCCGGCTCGACGGACGTCATCCGCCGCGCGATCGAGGGCGCGACGGAGCCGACGACCTTCGCGATCGGCACCGAGATCAACCTCGTCCAGCGGCTCGCCGCCCAGCACCCGCAGCACGAGATCTTCTGCCTGGACCCCGTGGTGTGCCCGTGCTCGACGATGTACCGCATCCACCCCGGCTACCTCGCCTGGACGCTCGAGGCGCTGCTGCGCGGCGAGGTCGTCAACCAGGTGAGCGTCTCCCCGGACGTCGCCGAGCCCGCCCGCGTGGCCCTCGAGCGGATGCTCGCCGCGAAGCCCGCGCCGCTCGCCGGGAGCGCTCGGTGACGACCCCCGGGGCGCTGCACGCCGACGTGCTGGTCGTCGGCTCCGGGATCGCCGCGCTCACCGCTGCCCTCGAGATCGGCGGGGACGCGGACGTGCTGCTCGTGACCAAGGGCGCGCTCGCCGCGGGCGCGACCCTCCACGCCCAGGGCGGGATCGCCGCGGCCGTCGGCCCCGGGGACACCGCCGCCGACCACGCCCGGGACACGCTCGCCGCCGGGGCCGGCCTCGCCGAGGAGGCGGCCGTGCACCTGCTCTGCGAGGAGGGGCCCGCCGCGATCGCCCGCCTCGTGGAGCGCGGCGTCGCCTTCGACCGGGACGAGGACGGCGCCCCCGCGCTCGGTCTCGAGGGCGCCCACGGCCGCCCGCGGATCCTCCACGCCGGGGGCGACGCGACCGGCCGCGCGATCGAGCTCGCGCTCGTCGCCGCTGTGCGCGAGCGCGGGATCCGCGTGCTCGAGCGCACCGCGCTGGCGGACCTGGTCGTCCACGACGGGCGCGTGCGCGGGGCGCGGCTCCTCGGGGCCGACGGACTCTCGGTACCGGTGCGCGCCGGAGCGGTGCTGCTCGCGACCGGCGGCGCCGGCCAGCTCTTCGCCCACACCACGAACCCGCAGGTCGCGACCGGTGACGGGGTCGCCGCGGCGGCCCGCGCGGGCGCGGCCCTCGCGGATCTCGAGCTCTACCAGTTCCATCCCACCTCGCTCGCCGTGCCCGGCGGCTTCCTCGTCTCCGAGGCCGTGCGCGGGGAGGGCGCGGTGCTGCGCGACGCCGACGGTCGACGTTTCCTGCCCGCCGTCGATCCGCGCGCCGAGCTCGCCCCGCGGGACGTCGTCGCCCGCGCGATCGCGCGCACCATGGCCGCCCAGGGCGGGCTGCCCGTGCGGCTCGACGCGACGGGGATCGGCGGGGACCGGCTGCGCGAGCGGTTCCCGACGATCGACGCCGCCGTGCGCGCCGCGGGTCTGGACTGGGGGCGCTCGCCGATCCCCGTCACCCCCGCCGCCCACTACTGGATGGGTGGGATCCGCACGGACCTCGACGGCCGCACGAGCCTGCCGGGGCTGCTCGCCGCGGGGGAGTGCGCCCGCACCGGCGTGCACGGGGCGAACCGCCTCGCCTCCAACTCCCTGCTCGAGGGGGCCGTGCTCGGCGCGCGCGCCGGGGTCGCCGCCGCGGAGGACGCCGCCGCCGCGGCGGAGGCCGGGGACGACGGGGCCGGGTCGGACCCCGCTGCCGCTGCCGCTGGTGCCGGGGGCCCCGTGACCTGGACCCGTGCCGATCTCCAGCAGCTGATGTGGTCCCGTGCGGGCCTGCTGCGCAGCGGCGAGCAGCTCCGGGAGGCCGCCGCGGTGCTCGAGGGCTGGCAGGCCCCCGCGCCCCGCACGATCAACGTGCTCGAGGACCGCAACCTCCTCGAACTGGGCCGCCTGCTCGTCGCCGCGGCGCTCGCCCGGCCGCGCTCCGTGGGCGCCCATCACCGCCTCGACGACCCCGGCGAGGCCGCGACCGTCGGCCCCGCCGGCACGTCCGCCGCTCCCGCCTCCCTGCACCCCCTGGAGACCCGCTGATGCTCACCCGCGCCCAGATCGACCCCGTCGTCACCGCCGCCCTCGCCGAGGACGCCCCCTGGGGCGACCTCACCGGCCAGGTGTTCCTGCCCGCCGGCGCGAGAGCCGCCGCGCAGCTCGTGGCGCGCGAGGACGGCGTGCTCGCCGGGATCGACGTGCTCGAGGCCGCCTTCCGCCTCACCGACGGAACCGTGCAGGTCACGCCGCGGGCGGCCGACGGCGACCGCTTCACGGCCGGCACGGTGCTCGCCGAGATCACCGGCCCCGCCCGGGCCGTCGTGCAGGCGGAGCGGGTCGCGCTGAACCTCGTCCAGCGGCTCTCCGGGATCGCGACCCGCACCCGCGTGCTCGTGGACGCCGTCGCGGGCACGGGCGCCCGCATCACCGACACCCGGAAGACCACGCCCGGCCTGCGCGCCCTCGAGCGTCACGCCGTGCGCTGCGGCGGCGGCGTCAACCACCGCTTCTCCCTCTCCGACGGGGTCATGGCGAAGGACAACCACCTCGCTGTGCTCCGCGAGCAGGGCATCGACCTCACCGCCGCGATCCTCCGGGCGCGCGAGCAGCTGGGCCACATGACCCGGATCGAGGTCGAGGTGGACCGCATCGACCAGATCGAGCCGGTGCTCGCGGGCGGCGTGGACGTCATCATGCTCGACAACTTCTCCCTCGAGGACCTGCGCCGCGGCGTCGAGCAGGTCGCCGGGCGCGCGGTCGTCGAGGCGAGCGGCACGATCACCGAGGAGACCGTCGCGGAGGTCGCCCGCACGGGCGTCGACATGATCTCCTCCGGCGCGCTCACCCACTCCGTGCGCAGCCTCGACCTGGGGCTCGATATGGCCGTCTCCGCATGAGCGAGGGGCGCGCGTGATCTACCTCGACGCCGCCGCGACGGTGCCCGTGCGGCGGGAGGCCCTCGAGGCCGCCTGGCCGTACCTGACCGGCACCTTCGGCAACCCCTCGAGCCACCACGCGGTGGGGGAGGCCGCCGCCGCGGGACTCGAGGACGCCCGCCGCCGGGCCGCGGCCGTGCTCGGCGCGCGCCGCAGCGACATCGTGTTCACCGCGGGCGGGACCGAGGCCGCGAACCTCGCGATCAAGGGCCTGGCGCTGGCCTCCCCGCGCGGGAAGCACCTGGTCACCTCCCCCCTCGAGCACGAGGCGGTGCTCGAGTCGGTCGACTTCCTGCGGCGCGTGCACGGCTTCGCGGTGACCGTCGTGGATCCCGGGACCGACGGCGTCATCACCCCCGCCGCGCTCGGGGCCGCGCTGCGGGAGGACACGACGCTCGTCTCCCTCGCCGCCGCGAACAACGAGATCGGCGCCGTCTCCGACGTCGCGGCGCTGGCCGCGGTCGCCCACGAGGCGGGCGCCCTGTTCCACACCGACGCGGTGCAGGCCGCCGGGTGGACGGACCTGCGCGGGCTCGGCGCGGACGCCCTCACCCTCGCGGGCCACAAGATCGGCGCCCCCAAGGGGACCGGGCTCGCGATGATCCGCGGCTGTCTGCCGCTCGAGCCGCTCGTCCACGGCGGCGGGCAGGAGGGCGGGCGCCGCTCCGGCACGGAGAACGTCGCCTTCGCGGTGGCGCTCGCCGTCGCCCTCGAGCTCGCGGAGGCCGAGCGGGAGGAGAAGGCCGCGCGGATCGCGCCGCTGCGGGACCTGCTGCTCGAGACCGCGGAGTGCGCGGGGGCGGTGCTCACGGGGCCCCGGGAGGCGCGCCTGCCGGGTCACGCCTCCTTCCTGGTCCCCGGCCGCAGCGGCGAGTCCGTGCTGCTGGATCTCGAGCGGCGCGGCGTCGTCGCCTCCTCCGGCTCCGCGTGCGCCGCCGGCAGCGACGAGCCCTCGCACGTGCTCACCGCCCTCGGCATCGACCGGGAGGCCGCGCAGACCGCCGTGCGGCTCACCCTCCCCGAGGACCTCTCCGCCGCGCAGGCGGAGCAGGCGGTCGGTGCCCTCGCGGCGGTGCTGGGCGAGGGCTAGGGTGGCGGCGTCCGCCTCGCGAAGGAGCCACCATGACCTCGTCATCTCCCGCCCTGCAGAGCAGCTACGACCACGTCGTCGTCGGAGGCGGCATCGCCGCGGACAAGGCCGCCCGCGCGATCCGCGAGCAGCAGGAGGGGGCGAGCATCCTGCTCGTCTCCGCCGCGGAGGACGGCCCCGTGTACCGGCCCGCCCTCACCAAGGACCTCTGGACGGGAGAGGACCCGGACCCCGCCTCGCAGGACCTCGGCACCGCCGATGACACCGGCGCGACCCTGCTCACCGGCACCGAGGTCACCGCGATCGACCCGCAGGCGCGCACCGTCACCCTGAGCACAGGGGAGAGCGTCGGCTACGGGGAGCTGCTGCTCGCGACCGGATCCGCCGCGCGGACCCTCGACGGCGCCCCGGAGGACCCCCAGATCGTGACCCTCCGCGAGGTCGCCGACTACCGCCGCCTGCGCGAGCTCGTGGGCGAGGGCACCGAGGTGGTCGTCGTGGGCGGCGGCTACCTCGGCACCGAGATCGCCGCCGGGCTCAGCGTCGCCGGCGCCTCCGTCACCCTCGCGATCTCCGGGCAGGCGATCGGCGAGACCCTCTTCCCGCCCTCGATCACCGCGCACCTCGGGCGCGTGTACGGCGGCCACGGCGTGCGGCTCGAGAAGGGCTTCCGCCTCGCCCGCCTCGAGGCGGGGGAGCGCCTCACGCTGAGCGGCGAGGACGGCCGCACCCTCACCGCGGAGGTCGCCGTGCTCGCCCTCGGCGCCCGCCTGCGCACCGGGCTCGCCCGGGACGCCGGCCTCGAGCTCGACGAGCAGGGCGCGATCGTCGTCGACACCCACCTGCGCACCTCCGTCCCGCACGTCCACGCCGCCGGGGACGTCATCCGCTTCGAGGACCCGCTGCTGGGCGCCCGGCACGTCGAGCACATCGACCACGCCGAGGCCTCCGGGACCGTCGCCGGGACGGTCATGGCGGGCGGGGACGCCGAGTACGCGTACACGCCGCTGTTCTACTCCGACCTCTTCGACGACGGCTACGAGGCCGTGGGCCGCCTCGACGGCCGCGGCGAGAACGTCGAGCTGTGGGACGAGGAGGGCGGCGCGGCCGTCGTCCACCATGTCGAGGACGGCCGGATCGTCGGCGTGCTCCTGTGGAACACCTGGGACTCCGTGCCCGCCGCACGCGAGCTGATCGCGGACTCCCGCGACGGGAAGGTCGACGTGGCCGACGTCGCCGCGCTGCGGGAGCGGATCGCCCCGGGCGGCTGAGCCCGCGAGCAGGGACCGCTGAGGGGTACCGGCGGGCACTCCCTCGCGCCGTGGTGACGGAGGATCCTGGAGGAGGACGACGCCCGTCGGCCCCGCCCGGCCCGCGTCACCGCGAGAACCCACCCTGCTCGACCCCCCTGGAGCCCCATGCCCGCCGCCCCCGCGCAGCCCGTCACCGCCACCGTCCCCGGGACGGAGCACCGCGCCTCCCCGCGCGCCCTCGTCGCCGCGACGCTCACCCTCGTGCTCGCCTTCGCGGTGTCCTCCTCGCCGGTGCCGCTGTTCACGACCTACCGCCGGGCCGACGGCCTCACCGACGGGGACTTCTCCCTCGCCACGGTCGCCTACTTCGCCGGGACGATCCTCGCGCTGCTCGTGCTGGGCCGGCTCTCCACCCACCTGGGCCGCCGCCCCCTCGCCCTCGCCGCCGCCGCGCTGCTGCTCGCCGGGGCGCTGGTCATGCTCCGCGTGGACTCCCTCGCCCCGCTCGCCCTGGGCCGCTTCCTCTCCGGCCTCGGCTGCGGGATCGCGAGCAGCGCCGTCATGAGCTATGTGGTCGACGCCGCGCCCCGCCGCCCCGCCTGGCTCGCCACGATGATCACCTCGCAGTCCCCGATGGTCGGGCTCACCCTCGGGGCGCTCGGCTCCGGGCTGATCGTCGAGCACGGCCCGCGCCCCACCACGACCGTGTTCCTCGTGGGCGCCGGCGCGATGACGCTGTGCCTGATCGCGCTCGCGATCGCCCCGGAGACCGGCCCGCGCCTGCGCGGCGCCCTCGCCTCCCTCCGACCCCGGGTCGCCGTGCCCGCCGCCGCCCGCCCGCTGCTGCCGGCGCTCGCCGCGGTCGTCGTCTCCACCTGGGCGATGGGCTCCTTCTACCAGGCCTTCGGTCCGTCGGTCGTCGCCGACGGCCTCGGCACCGACGACGCCGTCGTCTTCGCGGTCGTGTTCTCCGCCTACATGCTGCCGAGCGTGCTCGGCGCGCCGATCGGCGGGCGGATGCGCATCCGGACCGCGCAGCGCACCGGCATGGCCGTCTTCGCGATCGGCGTGCTCGGCGTGCTCACCGCGCTCGCCCTCGACAGCGTGGTCCTGTTCATCGCGGCGAGCGTCGTCGCCGGCGCCGGCCAGGGCATGGCGATGAGCGCGAGCGTGCGCTCCGTGCTCTCCACCGCGACCCCCGCGGAGACCGCCCCCACCATGGCCGCCGTCTACCTGCTCTCCTACAGCGGCGCGATGGCCGCGAGCCTGGTCTCGGGCCAGCTCACCCGCTGGTACGGGGTGGAGCAGATCGTCATCGGCTACGGCGCGCTCGCCGTCGCCGCCGCCGTGGTCACCGCGCTCTGCGCCCGCGAGCCGCGGCCCGTGGAGGCCCCCGCGGCGTGAGCGCCCGGGCTCACCGCCGGGAGGGCTCGCGCGGGCGGGCGTCGAGCCGGAAGGCGAGGAGCAGCAGCGCCGCCACGACGATCAGCAGCGGGAACCACAGCGGCGCATGGATGCTCTCGATCACGAGCGCGGAGAGCACCGCCAGCCCGATGACCCCCACGATGATCAGTCGCGAGGCGACGGGCGTGGGGGCGGCGCCCGCCCGCGGCAGATCTGCCCGCCGGATCGCGATCCCGTAGACCAGCAGCCCCGCCGCGAGCAGCGCCACCATGACGATCACGCGCGCCAGGCCGTTCGGGATCAGCCACGGCGCGTACGGCATGAGCACGCCTCCCGCGAGGAGCAGCGAGGAGACCGCCTGCCCGATCCAGCGGCGAGTGCTCGTCGACGCCTGCTCCGTGCCCATTCCTGCCCTCCTGGGGTCTGCTGCTTCCGGTCGCCCCCGAGCCTAGGTGTCCTCCGGACGGCGCGGGTCCCGGTGGCGCTGCCGGCGGGGTGGCGGGAGCTCTCCCGCGGCCGGGGCGCTCCGTAGACTCGGCAGGGTGAGCCACGACACCGAAGACAACGACACCGTCCGCCGCGCCGTGATCCTCGCGCGGGGGCTCGGCACCCGCATGCGCCGCGAGGACGCGGACGCCGATCTCGACGAGGCGCAGGCGAGCGTCGCCGCGAGCGGGGTGAAGGCCCTGATCGACGTGGGCCGGCCGTTCCTGGACTACGTGCTCTCCACCCTCGCCGACGTCGGCATCACCGAGGTGTGCCTCGTGATCGGTCCCGAGCACGACGTGCTGCGCGAGTACGCGGCCTCCCGCAGCGGCGGCCGGCTCACCGTCACCACCGCCGTTCAGGAGGAGCCGCGCGGCACGGCCGACGCCGTCGCCGCGGCCGCGGACTTCGCGGGAGACGAGCGGATCGTCGTGCTGAACTCGGACAACTTCTACCCGCACGAGGCGCTCGAGGCGCTCGTCGCCGTGCAGGGCGCCGCGCTCGTCGGCTTCGACCGGGACGCCCTCGTCGGCGGCTCCAACATCGCCGAGGACAGGATCAGCGCCTTCGCCGTCGCCGCCGTCGACGAGCACCACCTGCTGCGCAACATCATCGAGAAGCCGGACGAGGAGACCCTCGAGAACCTCGGCCGGGACTGCCCGATCTCGATGAACGCGTGGCTGTTCACCGCCTCGATCTTCGAGGCCTGCACCCGCATCGAGCCCTCCGTGCGCGGCGAGCTCGAGATCATCGACGCCGTGCGCCTGCTCATCAGCGAGGGGGAGCCGTTCACCGTCGTCCCCGTCGAGGCCGGGGTGCTCGACCTCTCCTCCCGGGCCGACGTCGCCGCCGTGGCCCGCGCGCTCGAGGGCGTGGAGGTGTCCCTGTGAGCACGACGGTCCTCGAGCAGCTGCGCCGCGAGGCGGAGGAGCCCACCCACGCGGACTGGTCCAGCCCCCGCACCGCGACCTGGTTCGTGCCCGGGCGCATCGAGGTGCTCGGCAAGCACACCGACTACGCGGGTGGCCGCTCCCTGCTCGCCGCCGTCGACCTCGGCCACACCGTGCGCGCCGTCGAGCGCACCGACCGCGAGCTGCACGTGACCAGCGCGCTCGCGGGCGATCCCGTCGTCGTGGATCTCGACGCCCCCGCCCGCCACCCCTTCCCGCCCGGGCACTGGGGCGGCTACGTGCGCACCGTCGTCGAGCGGCTCGAGACCAACTTCCCGGGCCGCCTGCGCGGCGCCGAGGTGCACGTGACCTCGACGCTCCCGCTCGCCGCGGGCATGTCCAGCTCCTCCGCGCTCGTGGTGGGTCTCACCCTCGCCCTGCTCGACCTCGCCGGCGTCGCCGACGAGCCGCCCTTCACCACCGAGATCACGACCGACGAGCAGCTCGGCGAGTACCTGGGCTGCGTGGAGAACGGGCAGAGCTTCGGCTCGCTCGCCGGGGACCGCGGCGTGGGCACCTTCGGCGGCAGCGAGGACCACACGGCGATCCTGTGCGGCGTCGAGGGGGCGCTCGTGCAGTACTCCTTCTGCCCCGTGCGGCGCGAGCGGGAGGTGGCGCTCCCCGCGGGGCTGTCCCTCGTGGTCGCCGTGAGCGGCGTGGACGCGGAGAAGACGGGCGCCGCCCTCGCGGACTACAACCGCATCTCCCTCGCCGCCCGCGAGATCGTCACCCGCTGGCAGCAGGCGACCGGCCGCACCGAGGCCACCCTCGCGGACGCCCTCGCGACCGGCCCTGCGGCGCTCTCCCGGCTGCGGGAGCTCGTGGGGGAGGACAGCCCGCTCACCGGCCGGCTCGAGCAGTTCGTCGCCGAGTCGGAGCGGATCGTGCCCGCCGCCGCGCTCGCCCTCGAGGAGGGTGACCTCGCGGAGCTCGGCTCGCTCGTGGACGAGTCCCAGGCGGGTGCGGAGACGGGGCTCGGCAACCAGATCCCCGAGACGGTGCGCCTGCAGCGGCTCGCCCGGGAGCTCGGCGCGCACGCCGCGAGCGCCTTCGGCGCCGGCTTCGGCGGCAGCGTGTGGGCCCTCGTCGGCCGTCCGGAGGCGCCCGACGGGGCCGCCGGGGCCGACGGAGCCGACGGGGCGGACGGCGCGCAGGCGGAGGAATCCGCTGAGGAGTTCGCAGACCAGTTCGCGCGGCGGTGGCTCGCCGCGTACCGCGAGGAGTTCCCCGAGGCCGGTGCCCGCGCCACGACGCTCGTCACCCGGCCCGGGCCCGGCGCGCACCGCCTCGACCCCGAGGAGTGAGCCCTGCGCGGACAGGCCCTCCCGGCAGGGTGATCGCGGGGGCGGCTGTGCCACGATGAGCGCATGACCGCGCCCGTCCCCTCGCACCTGTCCTGGCCCGCCCCCGCCGCCGTCCTGCCCATCAGGGACCTGCGCCCGATCGTGGACCGCCTCAGCTCGATCGCGACCTCCCACGCGCAGGACGTCACCCTCCTGCCGGGCCTCGCGACCGGCGAGGAGGAGGTCGCCGCGGATCCGCCGCCCGCGCTCGAGCAGATCGTCGACGAGATCGGCGGCATCGAGGCCGGCGGGTTGCGTGTGCTCGACCTCCTCGTCGAGGAGCGCGTGGACGTGGGCCCGTACACGCTGCTCGGCGAGCACACCACCTACTACCCCCTGTACGAGGGGGAGGACGTGGCCGTGGTGCTCACCCTCGACGACGCCGGGACCCCCGGTGCGGTGCACGGGATCGGCGAGGACCTCGCCCTGACCCTCGCCGCGGAGGACCTCGCCGGCTGGATGACCCAGGTGGCCGACGCGCTCGAGGCCGCCCTCGCGCAGCTCGACGCGCGCGTGGTGGAGCTGCACGGGGAGGACGCCGCCGCCAAGGACACCCTGCGCGCGGAGGTGCTCGGCGAGCTGCTCGAGCAGCACCTGCTCGCCGACGTCCTCGGCCTCGGCGCGGAGGACGACCCGGAGCGGGAGGCCGCGCTCGCCGCCCGCGAGCTGCCGATCGTCGCGGCCGCCGACGCCGGCGCCGGCCCCCTGCCCACGCTGCCCCAGGGCGCGACTGCCGTCGCGGACCTGCGCGGCGCCCCGCTCGGAGCTCGCGTCGCCGTCATCGACGCGGAGCTGCCCGGGGACCCGCTGGACTGGCACGTCGCCTGGCGTGCGGGCGGTCGCGTGCTCGCCGTCGTCCCCGACTGAGCAGGACGGTCGGCCGGGAGGCGCCCGTCAGACCCGCCGGGGCCGCGAGGCCGTGACCCCGGCGGCGACGAGCGTGAGCACCGTGCCCGCGATCGTGAACGGCGTCAGATGGCCCGGCGCGGCGATCGCGTCGATCACGACGGAGCCGATGATCTGCCCCGCGATCGTGGACATCGCGAGGGTCAGCACGCCGAGCGGACCCGCGAGATGCGCCGCGAGGGCGATGAAGGCGACGCCCAGCGCCCCGCCGATGTAGAGCAGCGGGTTCGCGGGCGGCGGCTGCGGCGCCCCCACGACCGCCACGTGCACGAGCGCGGCGATGACCAGCGCCGTGGTGCCGACGACGAAGTTGCCGAGCGTCGCGACCATGAAGTGGCCGCTGTGCTGGGACACCCGGCCGTTGACCCCCTGCTGGAGGCCCACCGCGACGCCCGCGACCATCGGCAGGGCGAGCAGGTACCAGGTCGCGTCGGTCGCGATCCCGCCGGACATCGCCAGGGCCACCGAGGCGACCATGAGCAGGGCGCCCACGAGCCGGGTGGGCGTCAGGTGCCGCACCCCGCCGGGGCCCAGGCCCGTGCGGTCCACGACGAGCCCGGTGACCGTCTGCCCCGCGACGACGCACACGATGAACAGGGCCACGCCCACGAGACCCACCGTGAGGCCCTGGCCCAGCACGAAGGTCGCTCCGCCCAGCCCGCCGAGCGCGAGGTACCAGGGGAAGGCGCCGCTGCGCAGGTCCCCCACGAAGGACCGCGCGAGGCTGCGCACGCGCGGCAGGAACACGAGCAGCACGAGGATCAGCACGAGCCCCGAGCCGAAGGAGATCGCCGCCGCGACGAAGCCGTCGTCGAGGGCGGCGGCGAGATCCGCGTTCACCCGGGACTGGATCGCGCCGAGCACACCGCCGGCGACGGCGGCGGGCAGGGCCCATCGAGGCACGTGGTGGTGGGATGCGGGCCGTTCGGCGGCGGGTGGCTCTGTCGTCATCACGGCGTCCATGGCGTGCTGGGGGAGGTCACGACCGACCACTGTATGCCCCGGGAGGGGGTGGCCGTGCCGGTGCTCAGCGCGCCCCGTCGATGGGGAGTGCTCCCCATCGCCGGGGGCGGGGGACCGCCGCTACGGTGAGCGGGACCGGGGGACGACCAGGGCCGAGGCAGGGGAAGAGAACGGATGAGCACCTTCATCGGGGCGGACACGGAGGCGCTGCGCGCCTTCGGTGCGACGGTCTCGCGCCGGGCCGACGAGATGGACGGCCTGTACGCGCAGCTGCGCTCCGCGATCGACGGGACCGAGTGGACGGGCGAGGACGCGGACCGCTTCCGCGCGCGCTGGAGCGGGAGCGTGCGCGCGGGCCTCGAGGACAGCGCGGTCGAGCTGCGCCTGCACGCCCGTCGCCTGCTGCACCACGCGGAGGAGCAGGATGCCACCTCGGCGCCGGACGCCCCGGGCGGGGGCTCCGGGTCGGGCGGCGGCGGTGCGGGATCGGGTGCCGGCGGGGGTTCCGGTGCCGGTGGCGGCGCGGGAGCCGGCTCCGGTGACGGCGGCGCGTCCGGCGGATCCGGTGGGGGCTCCGGGGCCGACGGCGACGCGCTCGCCACGTTCTCCGAGGCCCTCGCCTCGGGCGACCCCGCGGCGATCCTCGACGCGCTGCTCGGCGACCGCGGCAGCCCGCTCCAGCAGGCGCTCGGCGAACTCCTGGACACCCCGGAGGGGCAGTCAGGCCTGCTCGCGGGGCTGCTCGGCGGGCTCATCGGCTCCGCACTGAGCGACATGCTCGGCGGGGGCATGGGCGGCGCGGGCGGTGAGGGCCTGGACCTCGAGAGCTTCCTCGCGGGCGTGGGCGCCGGCATGGGGCTCGCGCAGCTCCTCTCCGGTGCGGGCGGCGGGCTCGGCAGTGACCTCGGGGCCGGGCTCGGGGTCGGGGACGCCCTGGGCATCGGCGACGAGCTCGGCGCCGGCGGCGGCACGGGCTCCGCGGGCGGTGGCGCGGCGGAGGGGTCCGCCGGTTCGCCCTCGCAGGAGGGTGCGGGGTCCGAGGGATCCGGCGCCTCGGGCGGGGGCTCCGGCTCCTCCGGCGGTTCCGGTGGGGGCTCCGGCTCGGGCGGCGGCGGCGGGTCCGGTGGCGGCTCCGGCTCCGGAGGCGCGGGCGACAGCGGTGCCGATGGTGGCGGCTCGGGCAGCGGGTCCGGCGGTGGCGCATCGGGCGGCACCGGCGGCGGGACCGCCGAGGGCGCCGGCCAGAGCGGCGGCAGCGTCGCCTCCCACGTCGGAGTCCGGACCGAGGAGGGCGGCATGAGCCTGCTCGAGCGGATCCTGCAGATGATGG
Source organism: Brachybacterium horti (assembly GCF_054777615.1). Lineage (NCBI taxonomy): Bacteria > Bacillati > Actinomycetota > Actinomycetes > Micrococcales > Dermabacteraceae > Brachybacterium > Brachybacterium horti. Next base: position 281,699 of record NZ_BAAHAM010000004.1, on the reverse strand, counting down.
GCGAGGCCATGGGGCCGGGCAGCTCCCGGGCCGGCGGTGCCGGGGCGGAGATCGGCCGCTCCTGAGCCTGCCGGGCCGGGTCTACCCTGGACCCGGCCGCGCGCACCCCCGCGGCCGCGCCGACAGGAGGAACCGATGACGTCCACGACCGCCGCCCAGCCCGGCACCGACCAGGCCCGCCCCGAGGGCGCCGCACCCGCCCCGGTGCTGATCCTCGTCGAGGGCGCCTACGGTCCCGCCGCAGGCGGCGCACCGGACTTCCGCGAGGCGGACCCGTCGGCTGCGCAGCTCCTCGTCACCGACTTCGTCGCGACCCGCGGCGACGGGGTCTTCGAGACCCTCGGCGCCTTCGACGGCACGCTCGCGAACGTCGGCCCCCACCTGGACCGCCTCACCCGCAGCGCCGCCATGATCGACCTGGCGGGCCCCGACCACGACGTGCTCCGCGCCGCGCTCGAGGCGGCCGTCGCCGCCCACCCGCCGGTGCCCGAGCTGACCGTGCGCCTCTCGCTCACCCGCGGCGTCGAGGGCAGCGGCGTGCCCAGCTGCTGGATCCACGCCCGCGTCGCGGACGACTACGCTTCCGCCCGCGCCGGGCTGAGCGTCGTCTCCCTGGACCGCGGACTGCCCACCACCGCGCCGGCGTCGAGCCCCTGGCTGCTCGCGGGCGCCAAGACCCTCAGCTACGCGGTGAACATGGCCGTGCTGCGCGAGGCCCAGCGGCGCGGCGCGGAGGAGGTCCTCTTCGTCTCCTCCGAGGGCTACGCCCTCGAGGGGCCGACGTCGACCCTGCTCGTGCGACTCGGTGACCGCTGGGTGACGACCCCCGTGGACGCGGGTGTGCTGCCCGGTACGAGCGTGGCCAGCGTGTTCGCCCTGCTGCGGGCCGAGGGTGCCCAGTGCGGCGAGGAGCTGCTGACCATCGAGCAGGTGCGGGAGGCCGATGCCGCCTGGCTGCTCTCCTCGGGCCGTCTGGCCGCGCCGATCCGGCAGCTCGACGGGGTGGACCTGCCCGTGGACGCCGCGCTCACCGCCCGCCTCGGCGACGCGATCGCCGGCCGCGCCTGAGCGCCGAAGAGGAGGAGGTCAGGCCCGCTCGAGCATCGCCCGGGCGAGGTCCGTGTCCACCACGAGCGTGTGGATCGCGCCGGAGCGCAGCACACCGATGACGCCCGGGGCCTTCTCCGCGCCCGCCGCGACCCCGAGCACCTCGGGGACCCGCAGCAGCTCGGAGAAGGTCACCGCGAGCACCCGCTGGTCCGTGGGCGCGCCGAGAGGCACCCCGTCGCCGTCCACGAAGCGCCCGCACACGTCCCCCGCGGGGTGCTGGGCGAGGAAGCGCTCGCGCTCCGCGGCGTCCAGGCGCATGAGCTCCACGATGTGCGGGGAGGAGTGCACGCCCGAGGAGCCGATGCCCACGAGGGCGAGCTCCACCTGCGCGGCCGCCTCGAGCACCGAGCCGATGCTCGACTCCCCGCGCAGCGTCGCGACCGCCGTCGCGGATTCGAGCACCGCCGGGGCGTAGAGCGTCTCCGCGCGGGCGCCGAGCCGCGAGGCGAGCGTGCGCAGCACCGACTCGCCCGCGTCGAGCTGGTCCAGGGCGCTGTGCCCGCCCACGAGCGGCAGCACCCGCGGGGCCGGCCGCAGGTGCAGCGACTCGAGCGCCGCGACGACGCTCTGGACCGTCTGCCCCCAGGAGACGCCGATGCTCCCCACCTGCGGCGCCCGCAGGGAGAGCAGCGCCGCGCCCTCGCGGGCCACCGCGTCGATCCCCGGGGTGCGGGGTGCGGAGACCACGTGCACCTCTCGCAGGGAGAACGCGGAGCGCAGCGCCGCCTCGAGCGTCTCGTCACGGCGGGGCGGGCCGTCCGGGTCGTGGATCGTGATCTCGACGATCCCGCGGTCCCGGGCCTGCGTGAGGATGCGGGAGACGTTCGAGCGGGACAGCCCCAGCTCCTCCGCGACCTCCGTCTGCGAGCGGCCCAGCTCGTAGTAGAGGCGCGCCGCCCGGACGACGACGGCGGTGTCACGGGGCGCGGGCATCGGGGCTCCAGGGGATCGGCGCGGCGGGGACGGGCCCAGAGTACGCAGGGCTCCCCGTCGCGGCGCCGATGGTGCCAGAATCAGGGCACCGCCCGAGGCCAGACGAGGGAGAGCGATGCCGCCCACCGAACCGCGACCGGAACCCCCCGTGCTCGAGGGGGAGCTCGACATCGTCCTCGCCCTCAGCGGCCTGCGCGCCGCGGACGCCGAGGACGCCCTGCGCACCCTCGCCGCGCACCTGCTGGACGAGGGCTCCGTCGCCGAGGGCTTCCCCGCCGCGCTGCTCGAGCGGGAGCGCAGCTACCCCACGGGCCTGCCCACCCCGCTGCCCACCGCCATCCCGCACGCCGACCCGGAGTACGTGCACCGCCCCGGCCTCGCGATCGCGACCCTCGCCGAGCCCGTCGGCTTCGGCGAGATGGGCGGCGGCACGGGCGAGGACGGGCAGGTGCGCCGCCTGCCGGTGCGGCTGATCGCCATGCCGCTGCTCACCGACGCCCGCGCCCACCTGCGCGCCCTCCAGCACCTCATGGCGGTGCTGCGGGACGAGGCGCAGGTGACCCGGCTGCTCGACGCGGCCGACGACACCGACCTCGCCGGGCGCGCCTCGCGCCTGCTCGCCGGGGAGGAGGACGCATGAGCTCACCGCGCCTGGGCGTGAAGGCGCTCGTGGTCCGCGACGGCCACGTCCTCATGAACCAGGTCCTCACCACCGACGGCGAGGAGCTGTACGGGCCGCCCGGCGGCGGCCAGGAGCACGGCGAGACCCAGGAGCAGGCGCTGCGGCGCGAGTGCCGCGAGGAGATCGGCGCCGACGTCGACGTCTTCCAGGTGGCCTGTGTGTACGAGGTGCAGCTGGGCCGGCGACTCGTCGACGGCGCCCCGATCCCGCCGTTCCACCAGGTCAACGTCGCCTACTGGTGCGGCCTCGCGGAGGGGGAGGAGCCGGGGCTGGGCACCGATCCCGATCCCGGCCAGGTGGGCTCGGTGTGGCTGCCGATCGACCGGCTCCACGAGTTCGACGTGCGCCCCCGGGAGCTGGGGGCCTGGCTGCAGGACGATCCCAGCAGCCGGCCCGTCGGCATCGGACCCACCGCCCCCTGAGGACCGGACGGTCGGAGATTCCTGGGAGCGTTCCCTCCGGCGTGGCTAGGGTGGATCCCGTACCTGCTGATCACCATCGACGTTCACGGAGGACACCCCCATGACCACGACGCCGCGCATCGACTTCCACGACGGCCGCTCCATCCCGCAGCTCGGCTTCGGCGTGTGGCAGGTGGGGAACGACGAGGCCGCCGAGGTGGTGGGCATCGCCCTCGAGACCGGGTTCCGCCACATCGACACCGCCCGCGGCTACAACAACGAGCAGGGCGTGGGCCGCGCCCTCGCCGCCTCCTCGCTGGCGCGCGACGACATCTTCGTGACCTCGAAGTGCCCCAACCAGGACCAGGGCCGCGACGCGACCCTGCGCTCCTTCGACGCGACCATGGCGGATCTGGGCCTCGACGAGCTGGACCTCTACCTCATCCATTGGCCCGCGCCCGGCAAGGGCCTCGCCGTGGAGACCTGGAAGGCCTTCGTCGAGCTCCACGAGCAGGGCCGCATCCGCTCGATCGGCGTCTCCAACTTCCGCGCCGAGGACCTCGAGAAGCTCGAGGCGGAGACCGGCGTGCTGCCCGTCCTCAACCAGATCGAGCTGCACCCCTACTTCACCCAGCCCGAGCTGCGTGAGCTGCACAGGAGCAAGGGCATCGTCACCGAGTCCTGGTCGCCGCTCGGTCAGGGCGGCGGCGAGCTCGAGGACCCGGTGATCGGCGCGATCGCCCAGGCGCGCGAGGTGAGCCCCGCCCAGGTGATCCTCGCCTGGAACCTCGCGCTCGGGAACGTCGTCATCCCGAAGTCCGTCACCCCGGAGCGCATCGCCCAGAACCTCGCCTCCCTCGACGTGGAGCTCACCGAGGACGAGATCGCGCAGATCAGCGCCCTGCACAAGGGCGAGGACGGCCGCCAGGGCCCGAACCCGAGCGAGTTCGGCGGCCACCAGGGCGCCTGAGCCGAGGCCACCGCCCGCAGCATCCGCAGCACCGAGAACCAGGAGGATCAGATGAGCGAGAACCCGTACGACGAGGTCACCACCGACGGCGGCGAGGACCGCCCCGAGGTCGACCGCGACTTCACCGGCCCCGACGGGGTCCAGGACGCCGACGCGATCCTCGAGCTCGAGCGCGAGCGGGACGCCGAGGAGCGCACCGACTCCGCCGCGGACTTCCCCGTCGAGCTCGGCGAGGAGGACGTCGCCGCCGCGGAGCAGGGCAATCGCGACGGCGACGAGATGGTCGCCGAGGGCGAGGACCCCCGCGAGGTCGCCGAGCTCGACGGCGACGACGAGGACGTCGACGCCTTCGAGGACGAGCCCTTCACCGAGGACGACCCGCTGCGCCGCGAGCGCTGAGCGGCCCTCGGCCATACCGATGGCACCCCAGGGAGCATGACCCGACCGGCATGCTCCCTGGGGTGCCATCTCTTCGCCGGTGCGCGCTTCCGATGGTGAGCGGTGAAGCCTGCCGATCGGCTCGGTGACACACCCGGCGGGATGCCGGACAGGAACGGGACGTGACGACACCACAGGGCTCCGAGGACCAGCAGCGATTCGTCGCGCTCTTCGAGGACGCGTACGACGAGGTGCTGCGATTCGTCCGCCGTCGCCTCGAGGACGGTGCGGAGGACGTCACGGCCGAGGCGTTCCTCGTCGCCTGGCGCCGGCTCGATGACCTGCCCGCCGACCACGGCGACGCACGTGCCTGGGTGTTCGGCATCGCGCGCGGGATCATGGCGAACTCGCGTCGCGCCGGGAGCCGCCGAGACGCGCTCGCGGTGCGACTCGTGGACAGCGGCTCCGCGCGAGGGATCGTCGACGACGAGGACGACTCCGCCGTGCTGCGGATCGACCTCGCAACGGCATGGAACTCCCTCGCCCCCGCCGAGCAGGAGGTCCTCTCCCTCGCGGTGCTCGACGGCCTCACCTCGGCCCAGGCCGCCGAGGTCCTCGGGATCAGCGCGGTCGCGTTCCGGCTGCGCCTGTCCCGCGCGCGCCGCCGGCTCCGCGCCTCGATGGAGGCGCGCCCCGCCCCGTCACCGCCTAGGAGGGACTCGCTCCCCGTCGCCGCCCGTCGTCCTGCCGCCCAGGAGCCCGCCTCATGAAGACCGCCGATCTCGACGCCGCCGCCCGCAGCCTCGATCCCGCCCCACCCGCCGCTCGACCGCAGCGTGCCCGGGCGGACCTCGAGAGCATCCTCGCCACGCCCCGGACGACGCCCCGGCGCGTCCTTGCCGCCGTGCCGCCACGTGGGGGGAGGCGCGTGCGCCGGTTCGCCCTCGCCGCCGTCGTCGCGGGCGTCTTCGGCGTCGGCGCCGCCGCCGGGCTGGGGGTGCTGCGACCCACCACCGCCGCCGCCTCCTGGACCGCCGCCGGGTCACCGGCCGCCCCGGACAGCGCCGGCGCCCAGCAGTGCCTCACCTGGTGGGGCACGCCGAACCCCGAGACCGGTCCGGTCGAGCCGCGACTGCGGGCGCAGGAGCAGCGAGGCGACACCACGCTCGCGATCGGCGAGGACGGCGACGGGAACGAGCTGCTCTGCCTGGCCACGCTCGTGCCGGGACAGGAGCCCGTCGGAGGGACAACTTCGGCCGTCGAGCCGCCCGCGGCGGCGGAGGTGCCGGGCGACGGGGCGATCGCCGTCTTCGTGGACACCGCCTTCTCCTCCGCCGAGGCGCAGAACGGATGGCAGCCCTCCGGGCACACCGCCGTCGCCGGCCACGTGGGCGACCAGGTGGAGAGCATGGTCCTGGAGACCTCGGCCGGGCCGGTCGAGGCCAGCATCGACGACGGGCTGTTCCTGTCCTGGTGGCCGATCACCGATGACGGCGACCCCCACCCGACCCCGGAGGCCACGCTCACGCTCGAGGACGGCACGACCCGGACCGTGCAGCTCTCGGCGCCGTGAGCGGGCGCGATGCCGTCGGCCGTAGGGTCGAGGCATGAGCGCCGAGCCCCTGCCCACCGCCGCCGCGAGCACCGAGGAGCATGTGGCCGTGTGCCTGCTGGACGGGGCGGGCCGTGTGCTGCACGAGCAGGACGCGGATCGTCCCTTCTACGCGGCGAGCACGATCAAGCTGCACGTCCTGCTCGCCGCGCTGCAGGCGGCGCAGGGCGGCGCACTCGACCTCGACGCCGAGGTCCCCGCGACGCGCAGTTTCGTCGGCGCCGACGGCCGCCCCTTCACCCTGGGCGGCGACCACCTCGACCCCACGCACCCGGCCGAGGGGGCGCCGATCGCGGTGCGCGAGCTGCTCGTGCGGATGATCGACCGCTCGAGCAACGAGGCGACGGACCACACCGTGGCCCTGCTCGGCGGCGGCGTCGGCGCACCCCCGGAACAGGGCCTCGCCGCGGTCGCCGGCACCATCGCTCGCCTGGGCCTCACGGCGACCCTCGTGGAGCGGCTCATCGGGGACGCATCCGCGATCACGGCGGGCGCCACGAACGAGACCTCCGCCCGGGACCTCGCCCGCACCGTGCACGCCCTCGCCGGGGACCCCGACCTGCTCGGGGACGCCGCGCGCACGCTCGCTCTCGACGCCCTGCGCGCCCAGCGGATCCGCGTGATCACCACCGTGCTGCGGGACGGCGTGGACGCCGGCTCGAAGACCGGATGGGTGGAGGGCTACCGCCACGACGTCGCCGTGATCGGCGAGGCGGGCTCGCCCGAGCGGCGCGTGCTCGCCGTGCTCACCGCCGGGCTGCCGCAGGACGAGGCCGATGCACGGATCGTCGCGGCGGCGCGGGAGCTGCTGCCGCCCGCCGTGCTCGCGCCGGCCTGAACGGCGACGGGGCCCGCGGACGGTCGATGACCGGCCGCGGGCCCCGTGCGTCCCTGCCCCGGGTCAGCCGGCGAGCGGGACGCGTCGCGCGCCCGCGTACTCGCCGTCCGTGTCGTACTCCTCGAGGGACATGATCTCGACGCTGCGGGACGCGTTCGGCGCCTGCATGATCATCCCGTCGCCCACGTACATGGCGACGTGGCGGATCGAGGTCGCCCCCGGCTCCGTCAGGAAGAAGACCAGGTCACCGCGCTGAAGATCCTCGCGGGCGACCTCCTCGAGGCCCGAGTCCTTCATCTGCGGGCCGGCATCGCGGTTCAGGGTGATGCCGTGGTGGTGGAAGAGCGTGTACGTGAACCCGGAGCAGTCGAAGCCCCACGCGCTCACGCCCGCCCACAGGTAGCGCAGGCCCAGGAACCGCTCACCGGTCGCGATGACCTCGTCGGCCGTGGGCAGCGGCGGCGTCTCGCCCGGCTCACGGACCACGACGTCGGCCGCGGGGAGGTAGGCGGGCTCGCCGCCGGGGACGGCGACCTGCACGGCCTTCGCGGTGCGCCTCAGCACCGGCAGGACCGTGTCGAAGGAGACGGGGATCCCCGGGTGGTTGCCCGACGGGGTGCCGGTGAGGCGGCTGGTCAGCGCGGTCACGGTCGCCGTCGGCGCGGTCGCCGCCCGCTCGAGGAAACCGTCATCGGAGACGAGCTGCGCGAGCGGCACCCAGCCGGGGTAGCCGCGCTCGTCGCGCGGGGTGGGCTGCGCGCTGACGACCACGTGCGCCCAGTCGCCGTCGACCTCGTCGACGATCACGCGGCTGCCGAGCACCGCCTGGGACTCGAGCTCGCCGGTGAGCCAGCGCCGCGTCTCCGTGTCCTGCATGTTCGCGTTCCACGCGTCGAGATCCACGGGGTTCGTGAGCGACGGGTCGTCGATGCCGGGCCGGTTCGTGCGCGGCTCGACCCAGAGCGTGGTCGCGGAGACCGCGACGACGGCCTCCTCCCCGGCGCGGGGAGCGCGGGTGGGGGCGGCCGACGGGCCTGCGACGGCCGACGGGGCCGCGAGGGCGCTCGAGGCACCGGCGGCGGTCGCGAGGCCGGCCGCGCCGAGGCCCGCGGCGCCGAGCGCGGCGGCGCGCAGACCGGCACGGCGGGAGAAGCCGGCGTCGGCGCCGGTCAGGGGACGGATGCTGCGGGGAGTGCTGTCGTTCCGGGACATGAGAGGTCCTTCCGGTGGGGCCGCGGCGGGGGTCCGCCGCGACGGGGATCGGGATGAGGTCCGGGTTCCAGGTCCTGCGGGGAGGAGGTCAGTGCTCACCCCTGTCAGGATCGCTCGACGGGTCCAGGAGGTCGAGGCCCAGCCCGGGGCCGCCCAGCAGGCGGAGACGAGCACCGTCCTGGACGTAGCCGCCCGCGGGCAGGGGCGAGGCGAACCAGGCGGGCGGGTCGAGGTCGATGAGCGTGATCGCCGGATGCGCGACGGCGAGGTGCGCGGCCGCTGTGATCGAGATCCGCGGCTCCATCATCGCGCCGATCATGCAGGTCAGGCCCGCTTCCTGGGCGACGTCGGCGATGGCGAGCGCCTCCCGGACCCCGCCCGTCTTCGCGAGCTTGATGTTGAGGAGGTCCGCGGCGCCCGCGTCGACGAGACGGCGCGCGTCGGCCGCGGTCCACACGGCCTCGTCGGCCATGATCGGCAGACCCACCGCGGCCCGCACCCGGGCGAGGCCGTCGACGTCGGCGGCCGGGACCGGCTGCTCGACGAGGTCGATCGGCAGGGCGTCCGCCTCGAGCCCGGTGAGGATGCGGATCGCCTCCTCGGGGCTCCAGCCCTGGTTCGCGTCCAGGCGCAGGCGCACCCCGGGAGCCGCCTCGAGGACCGCGTCGAGCCGCCGACGGTCCTCCTCCGGGTCGCGGCCCAGCTTGATCTTGAGGATCTGCTCGCCGCTGTCCACGGCCTCGCGGGCGCGCCGCGCCATGACCTCCGGCTCCTCGAGGGAGACGGTCATGTCGTTGAGCAGCTCGCCCCCCGTGGAGCCGCCCAGCAGCTTTACGAGCGGGACCTCGGCGGCACGGGCGGCCGCGTCGTGCAGGGCGACGTCGAGCGCGGCCTTCGCGCTCGTGGCCCCGGGGAGGGCGCCGGCGATCCGCGCGGCGAGCTCCGGCAGGGTGCCGCGGGCCCCGGTGAGGGCTGCGCCGAGCGGGCCCGTGAGCGCCTCGTGGATCGTGGCGGCGGACTCGCCCGTGACCGCGACGGTCTCCGCCGCGGAGCCCTGGCCGACGACGCCGCCGTCGAGCTCCACCTCCGCGACGACGAAGGCGACCGAGTCGGTGCGGCGGGCGGCGGTGACGAAGGGGCGCAGCAGCGGGGAGCGGTGGCGGTGCGCGCGCACCGCCACCACGTGCAGGGGAGCGGCGGGGGAGCGGTCGTCGATGCTCACAGCGCGGACATCACCTGCGCCGCGATGAGCCCCACGAAGGTGCCGATGAACGAGCCGATCAGCGCGAACAGCACGCCCACGGGCACCAGCTGCCGGTTGAAGGCGCTCGCCACGACCGGCGCGGAGGCGATGCCGCCGATGTTCGCCGTCGAGGCGACGGCGAGGGAGAACAGCTCGACCTTCGCGATCTTCGCGTAGGCCAGCATGATCACGATGTGCACGACGAGCACGAGGGCGCCCATGAGGAGGTACAGCGGCGCCTCGGTGATCGCGGAGAAGTCCGAGCCCGAGGCGATCTGGCCGATCACCACGAACAGCATGAGGCTCGCGATCTCGCTCGCGCCGGCCGTGGTGCCGAGCGGGGTGAGCGCCACGACGAGGCCCAGCACGGAGACGATGAGGATCGACCAGGTGGTGCCGTTGACGACCGCACCGAACTCCGGCAGCAGGCCGCCGATCCAGATCGAGAGCGTCGAGACGAAGATGGCGCCGAAGGCGACGATCGCGAGGGAGGTGCCGGTGATCGGCTTCTTCTCCTCCTCCGCGGCGCCCGCGTGCACGTCGAGGTAGGCGGTGTTCGCCTTCGTCCAGCGGTTGAAGCGCGGCGAGATCGCGACCGAGGCGAACATGAGCATGAGCCACACCGAGTACATGATCGTGTCGGTGATCAGGGCGTAGCCGAAGATGTTCTCGGGCGCCTGCAGGATGTCCTGCACGGCGACCATGTTGGCGCTGCCGCCGGTCCAGGAGGCCAGCAGCGCGCCGAGCACCTTCCACGCCTCGGGGTGCAGCGCGCCCTGGAACAGGGCGTACACGAGCACCATGCCGATGAACAGGGACGCGGAGGCGACGAACATCGTCAGCAGGAGCTTGGGGCCCAGCTTGATGATCTTGCGCAGGTCGCAGCCGAAGAGGAACAGGAAGATCATCGCCGGCAGCAGGACGTTCTTGACCTCGGTGATGGGGGCGCGGGTCGCCTCGTCCTGACCGAACACGCCGATCGAATTGAGGGTCGCGCACAGCAGGTACATCAGCACCATGCCGGGGACGTACTTGAACAGCTTCCAGCCGGTGGTGCGTTCCAGGACGATGAGCACGCACGACAGTCCGAGCAGGACGCCGAGCATGAGCAGGCCGTCGGTGATCACGGGGACTCCTCAGAGGGGGAAGGGCTCCGACCGGTTCCGGGGACAAAAAAATCGGAAGCATCGCTCAGGGCGCCGCGAGGGCGCGCTGCGGATGCTTCCGACGGGTTCCGGTTCGGTGAGGTCCCGGGCGGACGGAGCGGATATGCGGTTGTGGTCAGGCGGAGGAGCCGGCCGCCAAGTCGCGGTACTTCGCTGCTGCGCTGCGCACGGAGGCGGCGAGCGCCCGCTGCGAGGAGCCGTGGTACCTGTCGGTGATGGTTCCCACCAGGGCGTCGTCGTCGAGGAGGGAGCGCCCCACCAGGAGCTCCCGCACGAACTCGATCGTCAGCGGGAGGGTGGCGGAGCAGTCCGCAGCTCGTATGACGTGGGTCTCAGTATCGACGACGAGGCCCACGAAGAACAAACCCCACTGCGTCGTGATCGGATTGTTGCTCGGCGCCTTGGCCTCGCCGGTCAGATAGATCGTGGTCCCCATCCCGCGAGTCTATGCAGGTCGGGAGCCGAGCGCTCGGTGTCGGCGCGCCTGCGGATCACCGGGTCGCCCGGGGTCGGCAGGTGTGTGGTCGTGGCGCTCCAGGCGTGGTCGATTTTTGAGCCATAGCCCTGGCCCCGGGCCCTTGGCTCATTTTCAAGCCATCTCTGGAGCGTCCCGGCACAGGCACAGGCACAGGCACGGGCACGGGCACGGGCACCGGCACCGGCACCGGCACCGATGCTCGACCGTGCCCGGGGGTCCTGGCACGTCAACCGGCGCGGATCGCGCCGGCGGGGCGCTCCAGCAGGACGGTGCGGAAGGTCGGGAAGTCCTTCGCGCCCACCTCGGTGAAGCCGAGCGGCAGGTAGTAGGGGAGGAGATGCGGCGCGCAGTCCAGGCGCAGCAGTCGTCGGGACCGACGCTCGGCCTCCGCCTCGGCGAGGTCGAGCACCAGTGCGCCCAGGCCGCGGCCGGAGGCGGCCGGATCGGTCATGAGCCCGTGCGCGTAGAGCGCGGGGTCCGCGGCGCGCTCGTGCTCGCCCCAGAACAGCGGGTCCGCGTCGACCAGGCGCACCGCGGCCTCGAACGCGCCGGGCCCCGTCGGCCCACCGGCGTCGAGGGCGTGCCACTCGGCGCGGCCCACCTCGGCATGGATCGTGGCGTCGTCGAGCGAGCCGACCGCCCACTGCACCACGCCCCGACGCTCCATCCACCGCTCCCGTGCACGACGCATCGCGGCGAGGCGAGGCACGTCGGCGGGGGAGCAGCGGCGGAGCCTGACGGGCGCGTCCGCCGGCGTCACAGGGGCAGGCGCACGTAGGTCTTCTCGAGGTACTCGTCGAGCCCCTCGTGGGAGCCCTCGCGGCCCAGCCCCGACTCCTTCACCCCGCCGAAGGGGGCGGCGGCATCGGAGGCGACGCCGAGGTTCACGGCGACCATGCCGGACTCGATGCGGCCCGCGACCGAGGTGACCTCGGCGAGGTCGGAGCCGGCGACGTAGCTCATGAGCCCGAACTCGGTGCGGTTCGCGGCACGGACCATCTCGTCGACGTCGTCCATCACGGTGATCGGGGCGACCGGACCGAAGATCTCCTCGCGGTGCACGCGCGCCTCGAGCGGGACGTCCGCGAGGACGGTCGGCAGATAGTAGTAGCCGCCCTCGCAGCCCTCCGGCAGCTCCTCCGGGGTGGGGCGTCGGCCGCCCGCGAGGACCTTCGCGCCGCGGTCCACGGCGTCGGCGACGAGCTCCTCGATCTTCTCGAGCGCCTTCTCCTCGATCATCGGGCCCATCGTCGTGCCCTCCGCGATCCCCGGCCCCACCTGCAGGGCCTTCGTCCGCTCGGCGAGGCCCGCGGTGAACTCCTCCGCCACCGAGGCGTGCACGTAGAAGCGGTTCGCGGCCGTGCAGGCCTCGCCGTTGTTGCGGAACTTCGCGGGCACAGCCGCCTCGAGCGCCGCCGCGGGATCCGCGGAGGGCAGCACGAGGAAGGGGGCGTTCCCACCCAGCTCCATCGACGCCTTCAGCACGTGCTCCGCCGCCTGGCCCAGCAGGGTGCGGCCCACGCCCGTGGAGCCCGTGAAGGAGACCTTGCGCAGGCGCGGATCCGCCATGAGCGTGCTCGAGAGGCCCGTCGAGTCCGAGGTGACCACGGCGTTCACGACACCGCGGGGCACGCCGGCGTCGGCGAGGATCTGGATCAGCGCAAGGCTCGTGAGCGGTGTGAGCGAGGCGGGCTTGAGCACGACGGTGCACCCGGCCGCGAGGGCCGGGGCGATCTTGCGGGTGCCCATCGAGAGCGGGAAGTTCCACGGCGTGATCGCGAGGACGGGGCCGACGGGCCGGACGGTCGTGAGGATCGCGTGGTCCGCGGCGGGCGCCCGGCGGAACTCACCGCCCGCTCGCACGGCCTCCTCCGCGAACCAGCGCAGGAACTCCGCCCCGTAGACGACCTCGCCGCGGGCCTCCGCGAGCGGCTTGCCCATCTCGAGGGTCATGAGCAGGGCGAGGTCCTCCGCCCGCTCGTGGCACAGCGTGTAGGCGCGCTGCAGGATCTCGGCGCGCTCGCGGGACGTGGTCGCGGCCCACTCCTCCTGGGCGGCGGCCGCGGCGTCGAGGGCGCGCAGGCCCACCGTGGGGGCGTCGGCGTCGACGACCTGGGTGAGGGGGCGGCCGGTCGCGGGGTCGATGACGTCCAGCGCGGGCGTGCCGCCCAGGAACGCGCCGTCCACGAAGGAGCTGCGCGGCGTGCGCTCGAGGAGCTCGGCGATGCGGGCGGGGCTGACGGCGGTGGTCACGGTGCTCTCCTCCGGGACGGGATCGGGCGGACGCCTCCATCCTGCACCCGCGACGGCCCGCGCGGTGGACCGTGGGGAAGGCCCGCACCGGGCCCGACGAGCGCGGCCCCGCTCCCGGAGAGGGGAGCGGGGCCGCGCGGCGGTGGGACGGGTGTCGCGGTGGGGCGAGCGTCAGAGGGCCGCGATGTCCTTCTTGTCCTCGGCGCCCGGCTCGTTCTCCCGGACCACGATCCGGATCGGCTCGAGCTTCGCCCACAGCAGGAAGGCGGCGCCGACGACGGCCATGCCGATCCCGGCCCAGAGGTTGGCGTTCATGCCGTCGGTCTTCGCGGACTCCGCGGGATCGAAGGCGAACAGCCCCATGAGCACCAGCACCACACCGAAGATGCCCACGAGGGAGCCGATGAAGTTGCGGATGTCGAAGGCGCCGGCGGTCTGGACCGTCGCGTCGCCGGGGACGTCGGCCGTCGAGCCGTCGGCCGCGGCGGCGTCGGCCGCGGGGCTCGTGTCCTTGTGCGAGTTCATGTCAGGTTCTCCTTGGTCCGCGGTCACGCGAAGACGACGTTGAGGGCGATGACGAGCACCAGGGCGATCCCGGCCATCGGCACCGGACGGCGGAAGAACGGCAGCGCCTTCTCGTCCGGGTCCACGAGGTCGGCGCGCGGGGTCTCGGAGTAGACGAGGCCCTTGAGCTCGTGCGCCGGCTTCGGCGTCGTGAACTGGGTGACGATCACCGAGACCACGATGTCCACCACGAAGGCGGTCGCCGCGGAGAGGAACGCGAGGCCCTGGCCGGGCAGCGTGAAGACCTCGAAGAAGGTCGAGCTCGACCACAGCACGATCGCGGAGAGCGTGCCCGCCACGAGGCCCGCCCAACCGGCCGTCGGCGTCATCCGCTTCCAGAACATGCCGAGGATGAACGTCGCGAAGAGCGGCGCGTTGAAGAACCCGAAGAGGGTCTGCAGGTAGTCCATGAGGTTCGAGAACTGCCCGGCGATGAGCGCCGTGAAGATCGCGACGATGCAGGCCACCAGCGTCGCGACACGGCCCACCTTGATGTAGTGGGCGTCCGGCGCGTCCTTCTTCACGTACTGCTGGTAGAGGTCGTAGCTGACCACCGTGTTGAACGCCGAGATGTTCGCGGCCATGCCGGCCATGAACGCGGCGAGCAGGCCCGCGATCGCGACGCCCAGCAGACCGTTGGGGAGCACGTCCCGCATGAGCAGCAGGAGCGCGTCGTTGTAGGTGACGCCCGTGGCGGCGGCGCCCGCGGCGTCCTTCGCGTAGTCCATCTGCTTGAACTGCGCGAGGTCCGTGACCAGCACGCCGGCGATCATGCCCGGGATGATGACGATGAAGGGGATGAACATCTTCGGGAACGCGCCGAGGATCGGCGTCATCCGCGCGGCGGTGATCGACTTGCTGGCCATCGCGCGCTGGACCTCGACGAAGTTCGTCGTCCAGTACCCGAAGGAGAGCACGAAGCCCAGGCCGAACACGATGCCGACGACCGAGAGGATCGGACTGTCGAAGCCGGAGAGCTGCTCGCCCGGCCAGGTGTGCAGCTCCGAGGAGCCGAGCATGCCATTGCCGGCGACCTTCTCCGTCAGGCCCTTCCAGCCGCCCACGCGGTGCAGGCCGATCAGGGTCAGCGGCAGCAGCGCCGCGACGATCACGAAGAACTGCAGCACCTCGTTGTAGATCGCGGCGGAGAGCCCGCCGACGGTGATGTAGAAGAGCACGAAGGCCGCGGCGAGGATGAGCCCCACCCACATCGGCCAGCCCAGCAGGCGGTTCACGATCGTCGCGAGCAGCGACAGGTTCACGCCCGCGATGAGCAGCTGCGCCACGGCGAAGCTGATCGAGTTCACGAGGTGGGCGCCGGTGCCGAAGCGCATGCGCATGAACTCGGGGACCGAGCGCACCTTGGAGCCGTAGTAGAACGGCATCATCACGACGCCCAGGAACAGCATCGCCGGGATCGCGCCGACCCAGAAGTAGTGCATGGTGGGCAGGCCGTACTGGGCGCCCGTCGCGGACATGCCCATGATCTCCACCGCACCGAGGTTCGCGGAGATGAAGGCGAGGCCGGTGACCCAGGCGGGCAGCGAGCGGCCGGAGAGGAAGAACTCGATGGAGTTGGAGACGCCGCGCTTGGCGAACCATCCCACACCGAGGACGAAGACGAAGTAGAGCGCGATGATCGCGTAATCGATCCACTGCGCGTCCAGGCGGACGTCGACCATGGGGACTGCTTTCGAGGGAAGGAATGGGGGAGTGCCCCGGGCTCGGGACGCGCTGTTGCGTCGGCCGCGGGGCGGCGGTGGGGACCGCCGGGCGGCCACGCTACCACCGTGTTCGCCCACAGGGGAGAGGCGCCGGCGGCGAACGGGAGACACGGACGGGGTCGGGGTGGTAGAGCGGCGTCGGACGACCTGCGCGGGTTAGCCTGTGGGCGGCCGCGATCCCCGGCGGCCGGTCGACGACGACCCCAGGAGGTCCCCCTTGTCCCCCGCTTCCCCCGGCCCCTCCTCGCACGCCGGCCCGCCGCCGGACGCCGCACCCTCCCCGGGCGCCACGGCCACCGCCACCCCGCCGCCCGCCGCCGTGGACCCCGCCGCGCGCCGCGAGGAGCGCCGCTGGACCCCGCCGAAGATCGCCCTGTGGGTCGCCATCTCCCTCGCCGGCGCACTCGGCTGGCTCATGCTCGCCCTCGCCCGCGGCGAGGCCGTCAACGCCATCTGGTTCGTCTTCGCCGCCGTCGCCACCTACCTCGTGGCCTACCGCTTCTATGCGAAGTTCATCCAGGACAAGCTCGTGCGGCCCGACGACACCCGCGCCACACCCGCCGAGACCTCGTACGACGGCAAGGACTACGTCCCCACCGACCGCCGGATCCTCTTCGGCCACCACTTCGCCGCGATCGCCGGCGCCGGCCCCCTCGTGGGACCCGTGCTCGCCGCCCAGATGGGCTACCTCCCCGGCACCATCTGGATCATCGTCGGCGTCATCCTTGCGGGCGCCGTCCAGGACTTCCTCGTCCTCGTCATCTCCATGCGCCGCCACGGACGCTCGCTGGGCCAGATGGCCCGGGACGAGCTGGGGATCGTCGGCGGCATCGCCGCGTTCATCGCGACCCTCACGATCATGCTGATCATCGTCGCGATCCTCGCGATGGTGGTCGTGAACTCCCTGGGCGAGAGCGCCTGGGGCGTCTACTCCGTGGGCCTCACCATCCCGATCGCCGTGTTCATGGGCATCTACCTGCGCTACCTCCGGCCCGGCAAGGTCTTCGAGGTCTCCATGATCGGCGTCGTGCTGCTGCTCGCCGCGATCGTCTCCGGCCGCTGGGTCGCCGAGAGCGACTGGGGCCAGGCCATCTTCCACCTGGACCGCCCGGTGCTCGCCGCGGCGATCATCGTCTACGGCTTCCTCGCCGCCGTGCTGCCCGTGTGGGTGCTGCTCGCGCCCCGCGACTACCTCTCCACCTTCATGAAGATCGGCACGATCGTCATGCTCGCCGCGGCGATCGTCCTGGTGCGCCCGCAGATCGACACCCCCGCGATCTCCGAGTTCGCCTCCCGCACTGACGGCCCCGTCTTCACCGGCGCCCTGTTCCCCTTCCTCTTCGTCACCATCGCCTGCGGCGCCCTCTCCGGCTTCCACGCGATGATCGCCTCCGGCACCACCCCGAAGCTCGTGGAGAAGGAGTCGCAGACCCGGATGATCGGGTACGGCGGCATGCTCATGGAGTCCTTCGTCGCGATCATGGCGCTCGTCGCCGCCGTCTCCATCGACCGCGGCATCTACTTCGCGATGAACTCCTCCGCGGCCGCGACCGGCGGCACCGTCGAGGGCGCCGCCCAGTTCGTCAACTCCCTGGGCCTCATGGGCGTGAACCTCGACCCCGCGACCCTCGAGGAGACCGCGAAGCAGGTGGGGGAGGAGTCGATCGTCTCCCGCACCGGCGGCGCCCCCACCCTCGCCGTGGGCCTCGCCGGGATCATGCACCGCCTGATCGGCGGCCCCGGCATGATGGCGTTCTGGTACCACTTCGCCATCATGTTCGAGGCGCTGTTCATCCTCACCAGCGTCGACGCCGGCACCCGCGTCGCCCGCTTCATGCTCTCCGACGCCCTGGGCGGCATCAACAAGCGCTTCCGCGACCACTCGTGGCGGCTCGGCGCCTGGCTCACCACGGCGATCATGGTCGCCGGCTGGGGATCGATCCTGATGATGGGTGTGCTCGACCCGCTGGGCGGCATCAACACGCTGTTCCCGCTGTTCGGCATCGCCAACCAGCTGCTCGCCGCGATCGCCCTGTCGATCTGCCTCGTCGTCTTCGCCCGCAAGGGCCGGCGCCGCTCCCTGCTCGTGATCGCCGTGCCGCTGCTGTTCACCGCGGTCGTCACGATCACCGGCTCGTTCCAGAAGATCTTCTCCGCCGATCCGAAGGTCGGCTACTGGGCGAACCACATGGCCTACCGCGACGCCCTCGCAGCCGGGAAGACCGAGCTGGGCCTCGCCAAGACGGCCGAGGACATGCAGGCCGTCGTCTTCAACACCGCCGTGCAGGGCTCCCTCTCGATCCTGTTCGTGGTGTGCACGATCATCGTGCTGATCGTGTCCCTGTGGCGCACCCTCCAGGCCCTGCGCGGAGTGAACCTGCTGGACACGGAGGCGCCGTACGTGGAGTCCGAGTACTTCGCCCCCTCCGGCATGGTGCCGACGCCCGCGGAGAAGGAGCTCGGCGGGCAGTGGAAGGCGTACCTCGCCGAGCACCCGGAGAAGGACCTCGCCGGCGGAGGCCACTGATGAGCGGGGCCGGGGGCGCGGCGGGAGCCGGGTCGACCGTGCCGGGCGCACCCGGGCCGACGGATGCCGCCCCGTCCCGGGGCGCCGGGCTGGTCGCGGCGCTGCGGGAGGTCCGACGGTTCGCCCGCGGGGTCCTCGGCTCCGACGCCTACGACCGATACCTCCACCACCACCGCATCACCGGCTGCACCCACCCGCCGCTCTCCGAGCGCGCGTTCTGGCGCGCGAAGTACGCCGAGCAGGACGCGAACCCCGGCGCCCGCTGCTGCTGAGCGGCGCGGCGTGGGGCCGGGCCGCAGCCGGTGGGCGGCGGGGCGCGGCGGGGCCGCTGAAGGCACGGGACGTCATCGCGCAGGTCCCCGCCCTGAGGGGCACCTCTGCGCGAGGACGTCCCGTGGCCTCTGAGGCGGCCGGGGCTCTCGGCTTACGGGACCTCTTCGTACGGGTCCCCGCCCTGAGGGGCCGACCCGTACGAAGAGGTCCCGTTGTCGGTGGGGTGGCCGGGCGCAGCGAGTGGGTCGGCCCGGTCGGCGCCCCCTCCGGCCCCTGTGCCGCCCCTTGAGTCGGACCGTCGTGGACGGGTCGACGGGTGCCGATGCGGAGGCGCCGCGGAGGTGCCGTGCGTGGGAGGTGGAGCGCTCGTGCGGAGCCGGCGCGGACCGTGTGGACGTTCCGCCTGTGACGGTGCTCGTCGTCTGCATCGGCGCAGGTCAAGGAGCTGATCGTGAGGCTTTCAGGGTTCTCTGAGGAAGGCTCTGGGGAACGCTGACGGAAGCGTTCCACGGTGGTGCCATGTCCTCTTCCGTGCATCACCAGACGTCGCCCGCCGCGAGTTCCGAGTCCGCCCGGCCGCCCGCCGTGGTGGTCGTCGGGCAAGGGGACGCGGCACGGGCCGGGACCGACCACGCCACCGGTGCGTGGCCGAGCGGCCCGCCTCCCGGGAACGGGACGGGCGGGACACCCGCGCCCGACGGCGGCGACGGCAAGGAGCGCGACTCGGCGCTGCGGAGCCTCTCGCCGACGAGCCTGCTCGCGGGCGGTGCTGCCGCGGCCACCGCCTCCGTGATCGGCGGGCACCTCGGCGTGGCCGGCACCGTCATCGGCGCCGCGCTCACCTCCGTGATCTCCGCCGGGGCCGTCGCGATCTACACGGACTTCGTCAAGCGCAGCGCCGCCGCGCTGAAGACCGTCCAGCGGGTGACGACCCTGCGGGGGCGGCGGCGGAAGCGCGGGGCGGATGCACAGGCGGCGGCCGACGGTGGTGCGACCGTCGTGGCGGACGGCACCGAGGACGGGCTCGCCGTGCGCAGCGCCGAGGACGGGCTCGCCGCGCTCGACGCTGACGGTCGCCCCCTCGAGGGTGACGGCCGCGCCGCGGCCCGATCGCCGCGCCGGCGCTGGACGACGATCGCCGCGACCACCCTCGCCATGGGGCTGATCGGTCTCGCCGCCGTCTTCGGCGTGCAGCGGGCGATCGGTGTCGAGCTCTCCCCGGGGACCGGCGAGATCCAGCGCTCGGTGACCGGGAGTGACGCCGTGCAGTCCCGCACGAGCAGCGACGACTCCGGCGGCACGGACGACTCGAGCGGCACCGATGACGACAGCACGACCACCGACGGGACGAGCACCGACGGGACCGGTGAGGACTCCACGAGCACGGACACGTCCACCACGGACGGCACGGGCACCGACGGCTCGGGCTCGGGTTCCTCGACCGACGGCTCGAGCTCGGGCTCCTCGAGCACGGGCGACACCGACACGGACGGCTCGAGCTCGGGCTCCACGAGCACGGACGGTTCCGGTACGGGCGACTCGAGCTCCGACTCCTCGAGCACCGACAGCTCGAGCACGGACAGCGGCTCGAGCTCCGGGGACTCCGGCTCGTCGAGCTCGACCGACAGCGGTTCCAGCCGCTCCGGCTCGAGCAGCAGCGGGTCGAGCTCCTCGAGCGGATCCAGCTCCTCCGGCAGCTCGAGCAGCGGCAGCACCCAGGGTGGGGCGGCGACCGGCTCCGGCAGCAGCTCCGGGACCGCCGCGGGCTGAGCCGGCGCGGCGGCAGGATCCGCCGTCGGCCCGTCGGCCCGTCGGCCCGTCGGCCGGTCGGCCTGCTCAGCTCAGACGCCGTCGGACCGCTCGGACCAGGCGCCGACGGCCCCGCGGACCAGGTCCGCGAGGTGCTCAGAGAGCGCGAGGCGGCTCGGCTCGTGGCAGTACATCATGTGCCCGGCCTCGTAGTACTCGACGCGGATCCGCTGCTCGGCGACCTCGCGCGGGATCTGCAGGTGCGCGAGCACGTGCTCGCTCGCATGGAACGGCGTCGCGGCGTCGTGGTAGCCGTGGGAGACGAGCACCCGGGTGTGCGGGCTGCGGCGCAGCAGTCGGGAGAGGTCCGTCGCGACCTCGACGGAGCGGCCTTCGAAGTCCTGGTAGCTCCACGGGTGCACGCGGCCGGCCATGATCTCGTAGACCACGTCGTCGCGGTAGCCGAGCTCGGTCGCGAGGTACTGGTTCAGCGCGCCCGTGTAGGCCGGGGCGAGCTGGTCGATCGAGGGGTCCGTCTCCATCTGGGCGGCATTGCGGTCCCCGGCGGGGGCGGTGAAGCGACCGTCGATCCGGCCCGTGACCAGGCCCTGGTCCCGCAGCAGCTCGGCGAGGAAGGCCATGTGCTCGACGCGCAGATCCGCCCGCTCCACCCAGTCCGGGTCCACGCCGATCAGCGCGCCGATCCGGGCGGCGGCCTCGGCGACCTGCTCGGGCCCCAGGCGCAGGCCCGCCGCGAGCAGCGCCGGGTACTCCTGCTCCGCGAAGGCCTCCGCCTCGTCGACCACGTCCTGCAGGAGGCGCCCCTCGTGCTTGCCGTGCGCGTGCGCGATCGCGGCGTAGGTGGGCAGGTAGTGCACGAAGGGGCGGTCGTTGCCGGCCGTGAACTCGAGCGTCCCGAAGTCCAGCACTGGGGAGATCAGCGCGATGCCGGCGACCGCGACCCAGTACCGCTCGAGCAGTCGGGCGGCGACCGCGGCGGCGCGCGTGGTCCCGTAGGACTCGCCGGCCAGGTGCACCGGGGAGCTCCAGCGGTCGTGGCGGGTCAGCCAGTCCACGACGAAGGACGCGATGAGGTCGCGGTCCGCGGCGAGCCCGTGGTGGCGATCGTGCTTCGCGCCGGGGACGGGGCGGGAGTAGCCCGTCGTCATCGCGTCGACCATGACGAGGTCCGCGTCGCGCAGCAGCGTCTCGGGGTTGTCGACCAGACCCCAGGGCGGGCCGACGGGAGAGCCGGCGTCCCCGGCGACCACGCGTCGCGGGCCCAGCACGCCCAGATGCAGCCACACGGTGGAGGCGCCCGGGCCGCCGTTGAAGGCGAAGACGACGGGCCGGGCGGCGGCGGGGCCATCGGCGCCGTCGGCCGGCCGGGCGAGGTAGCTGACGGAGAACATCTCGGCATAGGCGCTCGCGCGGCCGTACTCGCCGCCCTCGGGCTCCTCGCGCAGCACGACGGTGCCGGTCACGGCGCGATAGCGGAGAGGGCCGCCGGGGAGGTCGATGCTGTGCTCGGTGGTGACGAGGCGGTCGGCCGGCGTGCGGCGATCGGCGCTCCCTGCCGCGGCCGACGGTTCCGTCGACGGGCCCGCGGAGGCCGATGCGGCTGTGTAGGGCGCAGCGGCGTCGCGGGAGGCGGCGTCGCGAGAGGCGGCGGCGGGGGAGTCGCCCTCGGCGGGGGAGGGGGTGGCGGGCTCGATGTTCACAGGGCTCCTTCGCGCGGGTTGGTGCGGCTCGAGCCTACGACGGACCGTCCCCCCCCCGGGTGCGGCGGCGGGGTTCGTCGGGACCAATTCGTGAACGTTCCCGAAACGTGACCTGGGAACGGTCTCGCGGATACTGCGTCGACACGGATTCGTGAGTAGGGTTGCCCCGACCTCGAGGACGAGGAAGAGAAGGAGAGCGATGAAGCCCCGTCTGACCCGGCGCTCCGCGCTGGTGGGAACAGGAGCGGCCCTGACGGCCGCCCTGGCCGCCTGCGCGCCGCCCAACCCCGGCGACGTCAACGCCGAAGCCACCATCCCTGCGACCGACGGACCCGTCACCATCACCTACTGGGCGTGGCTGAAGGACCTCCAGAAGGTCGCGGACGTCTACAACGCGAGCCAGGACCGCATCCGCGTCGAGACGACGTGGATCCCCGGCGGCAACTCCGGCGGCTACGCGAAGATCCTCTCCGCCGTCTCCGCGGGCGGCGGCCCCGACATCGCCCAGGTCGAGCTGCGCTCGGTGCCCGAGTTCGCGCTCGCCGGCGCCCTCGTGAACCTCTCCCGCTACGGCTTCGACGACAAGCTCTCCGCCTTCGACCCTGGCGCGATCAGCCAGGCCAAGGTCGGCGAGAACGTCTGGGGCGTCCCGCAGGACACCGGCCCCGTCGCGACCTTCTACAACCGTGAGGTCCTCGAGGGCGAGCTGGGCCTGAAGGCGCCCTCCACCTGGGACGAGTTCCGCGAGACCGCGGGCGCCGTCCAGGAGGCCGGGAAGACGCTCATCACGCTCGACCCCTCCGACGGCTCCCATCCCGTCGCCTGGGCCATGCAGTCCGGCGCCGTCTGGTACAAGCCCGAGGGTGACGGCTGGATCGTGAACATGGTCGACGACGCGTCGATGCGCGTCGCCGAGTTCTGGGACGGGATCCTCAAGGACAAGCTTGTCGGCACCGGCTACGGCGCCATGACCGCGCCCTGGTACGCGGCGGCCGGCGACGGCAAGGTCCTCGCCACGATCTCCGGCTCCTGGTCCGACGCCCTCGTCGAGACCGTCCCCGGCGGCTCCGGCAAGTGGGCCGTCGCCCCGATGCCCACCTGGGAGGACGGCTACGCCTCCGGTGCGCACGGCGGCTCCTCCGCCGCGGTGCTCTCGAACTCGAAGCACCCCGCCGAGGCCCTCGAGTTCCTCACCTGGATGTGCACCGACCCCGCCGGGATCGACGCGATGATCAAGTACTCCGGCATCGGCTGGTCGCCCGCGAAGGACTACATCGGCAAGACCCGCCAGGAGCCCTCCGAGTTCTTCTCCGGCCAGAACTACAACGAGGACGTCATCGTCCCCATGGCCGCGGGCCAGAACCTCGAATGGACGTGGGCGCCGCTCATGCAGCGCGCCATGGCGATCATCGGCGACGGCATGACGAACGCTGTCAGCGGCGCGGTGCCGCTCGTGGACATGCTGCCCGCCGCGCAGAAGGAGATCGTGGAGATCATGCAGGGCATGGGCCTGGACGCGGAGGAGGCACGATGAGGTCGAAGACCGCACCCTGGATCCTCATGGCACCGTTCATGGTGCTCTTCATCGGCACCGTCGTGGTGCCGATCATCATGGCCGTCGGCTACAGCTTCACCACGGTGGAGCGCAGCGGACTGCTGGGCGAGGACGGCGTCACCAGCGTCTTCGCCGGCTTCGAGAACTACGCCGCGGCGCTGTCCAACGCGAACTTCATCGCCTCGATCGGGCGCATGATCCTGTTCGGCGTGGTGCAGGTGACCGTCATGATCGTCGCCGCGACCGTGCTCGCGCTGCTGCTGGAGAGCGCGAGCGCGAAGTGGCCGGGCTTCTTCCGCTCGACCTACTTCCTGCCCTACGGCATCCCGGGCGTCATCGCGACGATCCTGTGGTCCTTCCTCTACATCCCGGGCCTCAGCCCCATCGTGGACACCCTCGGGATCATCGGGATCGACGTCGACTTCCTCGCCCCGGGCGTGGTGCTGTGGTCCATCGCGAACATCGTGACCTGGACCTACACGGGCTACAACATGCTCATCATCATCGCGCAGCTGAAGGCGATCCCCGGTGAGCTCTACGAGGCGGCCCACATCGACGGCGCCGGCACGTTCCGGGTGGTCAAGGACATCCAGCTGCCGCTGATCCGCCCGGCCCTCATGCTGACGATCATCTTCTCGATCATCGGCACCCTGCAGCTGTTCGCGGAGCCCCGCCTGCTGCAGACCATGAGTGCGGGCATCACCTCCGAGTACACGCCGAACATGTCGGCCTACGCCTACGCGTTCCAGTACAACGAGATCGGCATGGCGGCCGCGCAGGCCGTGATCATCGCCGTCTCCGCCTTCGTCCTCTCGGCGGTCGCCCTGGGGATCTCGCAGTGGATGGAGAAGCGCCGATGAGCACCACGACCAGCCCCCGTCCCGCGCAGAAGCCGGCCAAGCGCCGCACCCCCGTCGAGGACGGCCGCTCCGGCAGCCGCTCCGCGGGCCGCAGCCCGGCCGTCACGATCATCGTCACGGCGATCCTCGCGATCGCCGCGATCTACTTCCTCGTGCCCGTGTACTGGGTGGTCGTCAACGCCACGAAGTCCACCGATGCCCTCTTCGGCACGAACGGCTTCTGGTTCGGCGGCGGCTTCCAGCTGTTCGAGAACCTCGGCAACGTGCTCACCGCCAACGGCGGGATCTTCCCCCGCTGGGCGCTGAACTCGCTGATCTACTCCGGCCTCGGCTCCGTGCTCGCGACCTACTTCGCGATCGCCGCCGGCTACGCGCTCGCGAAGTACGACTTCCGGGGCAAGAAGCTCGTCTACGCGATGGTGCTGGGCGGTGTGCTCGTGCCCGGCACGGCCACCGCGCTGCCGCTGTTCTTCCTGTTCAGCTCCGTGGGCCTGACCAACTCCTACTGGTCGGTGCTCATCCCCTCGCTCGTGAGCCCCTTCGGACTCTTCCTCTCCTCCATCTACGCGAATGCTGCGGTGCCGGACGAGGTGCTCGAGGCCGGGCGGATCGACGGCGTGGGCGAGATCGCGCTGTTCCACCGGATCGCCCTGCCGCAGCTGGTGCCGGCGATCGTCACCGTGCTGCTCTTCCAGTTCGTGGGCATCTGGAACAACTACTTCCTGCCGCTGGTCATGCTCGCGGACGAGAAGCTGTACCCGATCACCCTGGGCCTGGACAACTGGCGCGCGCAGACGGACCGCCTGCCCGAGTTCTACCAGCTCACCGTGGGCGGCGCGCTGCTCTCGGTGATCCCGCTGGCGATCCTCATCCTGGTGCTGCAGCGCTTCTGGCGCGGCGGCCTCACGGAGGGCTCCGTCAAGGGCTGACGCCCCGACGGGCCCGGCACGGCCCCTGCCCTGCGACTCCCACGAGCCGCCGGGCAGGGGCCGTCCTGTGTCGCGGGAGGGGCGGGGCGGGCAGGATGGGGTCATGGACGCCGCACCGCTGCCCTCCACCCGCTCCTCGCGATCACCGCTCGCGACGGCCCGACGGCGCAGCGTGCTGGGCGCCGGGCTCGTGCTCCCCACGCTCGCGCTGGGCCTCGCGGCCTGCGGCGACGAGGGCTCCGCCGCCCAGCCGGACCTGCGCGCCGAGGTGGACCGCGAGCCGGCGGGCCCCGCGGAGGAGGTCGCGGCCGCCGTCCTCCCCTTCACCGCCCGGCTGCTCGCCGCGGCGGACCGCGAGACCGTGAACCTCGTGTGCTCCCCGCTCTCCGCGCAGATCGCGCTCACCATGGCCGCGCTCGGCGCCGCGGGCAGCACCCGGGAGCAGATGGAGCAGGTGCTCGGCGGGGACGCCGAGACCATCGCCGCCGCCGCGAACACCCTCGACCAGGTGCTCGCCGTCGTGGGGGAGGTGGAGCGCGAGGAGGACGATCCGGACGCGGCGGAGCCCGCCGTGGCCTCCCTCGCCTGCGCCACCTGGGCGCAGGAGGGCTTCGACGCCGGGCAGGACTACCTCGACGCGCTCGCTCGCTGGTTCGGCAGCGGCGTCTGGACCGCGGACTTCACCGCCGACGGCCCCCGCGAGAAGGCCCGCACCCGCATCAACGACTGGGTGGAGGAGGAGACCGCGGGCCTCATCGAGGAGCTCGTGCCGCAGGGCATGCTCACCGAGGCCACGCGGCTCGTGCTCGTGAACACCCTGCACCTCAAGGCCGCCTGGCCCAGACCGCTCACCCTCGAGGACGGTCCGTTCACCCTCGACGGCGGGGAGGAGGTGACGACGCCGATGCTCCACGGCGACGCGCACGGCTGGTACGAGGACGAGCTGTGCACCGCGACCGCCCTGCCCACCGAGGGCGACGACCTCGGTCTCGCGCTCGTGCGACCCGCCGGCACCGCGCAGGAGCTGCTCGACGCCTGGGCGGAGACGGCCGACGGCGCCGCGGATCCCACCGCCGAGGGGCTCGGCGCGGTGCTCGCCGGGATCCGCGACTCCTCGGACACGGTCGCCCTCACCGTCCCGAAGATCGACCTCGGCTGGGACGGGGACCTCGTCCCGGTGCTGCAGGAGCTCGGGATGGACGCGCCGTTCACCGACGACGCGGACTTCACCGGCATCACGTCGGAGGAGCAGCTCCGGATCACCGGTGTGGTGCAGAAGGCCGTGATCACCGTCGACGAGGAGGGCATGGAGGCGGCCGCGGCGACGGCCGTGAGCGTCGGCGCGACCTCCGCGCCCGCCGAGCCGAAGGAGCTCGTGATCGACGCGCCCTACGTGCTCGTCGCCTTCGAGACCTCGACCGGTGCGCCGCTCGTCGCGGGCCGGGTCGGGGACCCCCGCGCGACGCGCTAAGCGCCGCGGTCCCCCGGAACGCGGTCCCCCTCTCCTCGCAGCGGACCGCGCTGATCCGCTCCGGCACATGGGAGGGCGCCGGCACGCTCGCGCAGATCATCGGCCGCCTGAGTCGAGCGCAGGGCTTTGACCTGCGTCGATGGTCTGTCCCGTGTCGATGTGCGGATGTCCCTTCCGGACGTTGGGGCAGCCTGCTACGGTCCCGCAGCAAGCCGGTGACCGATGAGTAACGTGGCTCTCGGATGCTCCCGGCGGACCAGGAGATCATCATGACCGACCCGTCCCTGACCCTGCCCCGACCGCTGCTGCGACGGCGTCCCTCGCGCCCGCTGCTCGCCCTCATCGCCGCGATCATCGCCGTCCTCGCCCTCGCCGCCGCGCCGACGGCGCGCGCCGACGCCCTCGGCATCAGCCCGCCCGGCGCGAACGACTGGGACTGCGTTCCCTCCGCCGAGCACCCCGAGCCCGTGGTCCTCGTCAACGGCACCTTCGAGACGATGGCGAAGAACTGGTGGACCCTCGCGCCCGTCCTCGCCGACGCCGGCTACTGCGTCTACGCCTTCGACTACGGCGTCACCCACGTCGTCCCCGCGACCGGTCCCGTGCGCGACTCCGCGACCGAGCTCGGCGACTTCGTGGACCGCGTGCTCGAGGCGACCGACGCGCAGGAGGTGGACCTCGTGGGCCACAGCCAGGGCGGCATGATGCCCCGCTGGTACATCGGCTTCCAGGGCGGCGCCGCGAAGGTCGACGACCTCGTCGGCATCGCCCCCTCGAGCCACGGCACACAGGGCCTGATCGTCCGCGACGACGACGGCGAGGGCAGCGCGCTCGCCCACGCCGACCAGGGCATCGCCTACAGGACCTGCGCCGCCTGCATCGACCAGCAGGCCGGAAGCGCCTTCATGCAGGAGCTCGCCTCGATCCCTGACACGGTCCCCGGCGTCGACTACACCGTCATCTCCACCGAGCACGACGAGATCGTCACGCCCTACACCTCGCAGGCGCTCGACGGCCCCGAGGAGCAGGTCACCAACCTCGTCCTCCAGGACCTCTGCCCGCGCGACCCCTTCGCGCACGACCAGAGCCCCAACGACCCCGTGGTGCACCAGATCGTGCTCGACGCCCTCGACCAGGACGGC
Source organism: Brachybacterium horti (assembly GCF_054777615.1). Classification (NCBI taxonomy): domain Bacteria; kingdom Bacillati; phylum Actinomycetota; class Actinomycetes; order Micrococcales; family Dermabacteraceae; genus Brachybacterium; species Brachybacterium horti. The sequence goes on along the minus strand of NZ_BAAHAM010000004.1, from coordinate 253,908 downwards.
CCCGCGAGCAAGGACGTGAGCCCCACCTGCTGAGCGTCATCGGCCGACGGGGCCCCGGGGGAGCGGGGGCCCGTCGGCCGATCGCCGAGGTCGCGGATCAGCCGAGCGTCGCGGGGCGCTCCGTGTGCTCGCCGCGCACGTGCTCGTCGAGGAAGGCCAGGAACGTCTCGTACCAGACCTGCGCGTTGCCGCGGCCCAGCACCCAGTGGCCCTCGTCGGGGAAGTACAGGAAGCGGTGGCGGGTACGGCCGTGCTCGTCCTTGGGCGTCGCGGAGAAGGTGAGCAGGTCGTACCAGAGGGCGTGGCCCTGGGAGATCGGCACCCGGTAGTCCTTGTCGCCGTGGATGACGAGCATCGGCACCTCGATGTCGGCGACGCTCGCGCTCGGGTCGAAGCGGTCGTTCTGGGTGCGCATCGGCGGCTCCCAGCCCGCGTTGTCCGTGGTGCGGCCCATGACGCGCGTGTCCCACAGGGACGCGTGGGTGACGATGCAGCGGAAGCGGTCACCCGTGTGCCCGGCGACCCAGTTCGCCATGTAGCCGCCGTAGCTGCCGCCCGCGAAGGCGGTGCGCTCGGCGTCGACGTCCTCCCGGGCGATCACGGCGTCGGTGAGCGCCATGACGTCCGTGAACGGGGCGCCGCCCAGCTCGTGCTGGCCGCGCTCGATCATCGACTGCCCGTAGCCGGTGGAGATCGCCGGGTCCGGCAGCAGCACCGCGTAGCCGGCAGCGACGAACGGGTCCGGGTTCCAGCGCCAGGTCCACGCGTTCCACGACCCCCAAGGGCCGCCGTGCGCGAAGACGACGAGCGGGTGCGGGCCCTCGCCCTCGGGGAGCCGCAGCCAGGCGCGCACGCCCGTGCCGTCCACCCCGGTCGCGGTGACCTCGGTGAGCGTGCCCGGGGAGACGGGCTGCGGGGAGGAGGCGCCGGCGGGGTGGGGGAGGTCCGTGACCGTGCCGCTCGTGGGATCCACCCGCACGGGGCGCGGCGGGGAGGCGACGCCGGAGACGGAGGCGATGATCGCGCCGCCCGCCACGGAGATCCCTGCGGGGCTGAGCTCCTGCTCGGGGCCGAAGGCGAGCAGGCGCGGGGCGGCGTCCTCGAGGCCACCGATCCACAGCGAGCCGCGTCCGGTGTCGTCGCTCTCCGAGACGAGGGTCGCGTCGTCCAGCCAGATCGGCTGCACCCAGCGGTCCAGCTCCGGCCAGAGCTCCGTGAGGTCCCCGGTGCGGAGGTCCAGCAGCAGGGGACGCACGTCGAGGGAGGCGCTCCCGCTCCAGGTCTGCTCGCGGGAGACGACGGCGCGGCGGCCGTCCGGGCTGAAGGAGACGGGGGAGTGCTCGACCTCGGCGGTGCCGGGGAGGATCAGGCGCGGCGCCTCGGCGCCGGTGAGGTCCACGAGGTGCAGGTGCGGCACGCCCACCAGCTCGCCCACGGAGTCCTGCATCGCGACGAGGGCGCGGGTGCCGGCGTCGTCCGCGACCCAGTCGACGAGGCGACCCGGGGGCAGGGCCACGTGCCGGAAGCGCAGCACCGAGCGGGAGGTGTCCTTCGCGTCGGAGCTCTCGGCGTCCGTGTCGCCGTCCTCCGCGACCGCGGCGGCGGTCCAGAGGTCGCGGGGGAGCTCGGCGACGGCGAGCACCTCGCGCGCCGGCCCCAGGTCGTCGCTCCAGTAGCGGGTGGGGAAGCCGTCGTGCAGCACGGCGGTGACCTTCGCGTCCTCGCGCCGGCTCGACAGCTCGCGGTGCTCGGCCTCGGTCGTGGCCTGGGAGTGCACGGAGAGCTGGGCGACGAGCGCGTCCTTGCCCAGGTGCAGGTCGCCGAAGCCGCCGGGCCGGGAGGCGAGCTCGCGGGCCTCGCCGCGCGGCGGCAGCGCCCACAGCTGGGCGTCCTCCGCCTCGGAGCCGTCCTCGCCGGTGCGCTTCGCGGTGAAGAAGGTGGTGCCGTCCTCCGCGAGGGCGACGGAGCCGACGGAGGCGTCGCCGCGCGTGAGGGTGAGCAGGCCGGCGTCGGTGATCTCGACGAGCCCCGTGCGATAGGCGGTGCCCTTGGCGTCGGGCCGGGAGACCTTCGCGACGACCCTCCCGCCCCGGGTGGTGAGCAGCGCGCCCAGGCGGGCGGCATCGAGCAGAGCGGTGAGCGGGCTGGATGACATCGGGGGTGAGGACCTCTCCGGAGCGACGGCACTGACCCGTCGACACTACGACCGACGGCCCGGCGGGGTGCGGGCGCCCGGGGGACCGTGACCACTCCGGGACCTCGGGCGGTGGGGCCGACGGCGCGGCGGAGGGTCCCGGCCGGATCGAGTGGGCCCGCGAGCCTCGGGAGGATCCCGGCCGGATCCCTTGACCGCCCCCGGGAGCGCCGATAGCGTCGCGTGAAAGGTTGTGCGCCAGCCGGTGCGATCCGCCGTCGGACGCAGAGAAGGACCTCGCCATGACCCCGCTCGACCCCGCCACCCCAGCCGAGCCCACCGAGGACCTGCGCATCGGCGTCATCGGATTCGGCATGCGCCACTCCGTCGCGCTCCACGCCCATCGGCCCGGGGAGGGGTCACGGATCACCGTGGTCGCCGATCCCAGCGAGCGCGGCCGCGAGACCGCGCGGGAGGAGATCGGCGCCGAGGTCGCGACCGTCGGGAGCGTCGAGCAGCTGCTCGCCGAGCACGAGGTCGACGCGGTCATGATCCTCACCCCGGACTTCGCGCACGCCGAGGTCGCCCTCGCGACCCTCGGCGCGGGCCTGCCCACCTTCTGCGAGAAGCCGCTCGCGATCCGGCTCGAGGACGCGGACGCGATGCTCGCGCTCGCCGCGGAGAAGCGGGCCCGGCTGTACATCGGCCACAACATGCGGCACATGCCCGTGGTGCGGCAGATGAAGGCGATCGTGGACTCGGGGCGGATCGGCCGGGTGCGCGCGATCTGGTGCCGCCACTTCGTGGGGACCGGCGGCGACTTCTACTTCAAGGACTGGCACGCCGAGCGGGCGAAGGCGACGAGCCTGCTGCTGCAGAAGGGCGCGCACGACATCGACGTCATCCACTGGATCGCGGGCGGCTACACCCGCCGCGTCTCCGGCATCGGCGACCTCGCCGTCTACGGCGACATCGAGGACCGTCGCGACAACACCGACCGCCGGATGTGGGACTGGTACGACGAGGACATCTGGCCGCCCACCGCGCAGAAGGAGCTGAACCCCGTGGTCGACGTCGAGGACATCTCCATGCTGCAGATGACCCTGGACAACGGGGTGCTCGCCTCGTATCAGCAGTGCCACTTCACCCCGGACTACTGGCGGAACTACACGGTGATCGGGGACGCCGGGCGGATCGAGAACATGGGGGACGGCAGCGGCGACCAGATCCACCTCTGGGAGTCCCGCCGCTCGGGGCCCGGCCGGCCGGACGCGGTCGAGGTCGTCGCGCGGGCGGAGGACACCGACGGCGGCCACGGCGGCGCGGATCCGCGGCTGGTCGCCGAGTTCCTGCGCTTCGCCCGCAGCGGCGGCGCGACCGACGTCTCGGCCCTCGCGGCGCGCGAGGCCGTCGCGACCGGGATCCGCGGCGCGGAGTCGATCCGCAGCGGCGGTGTGCCGCTCGAGGTGCCGCCCGTGCCGGAGGAGCTCCGAGCCTACTTCGACGGCGGGCAGGCGTGAGCCGTCGGTCAGGCGGCGAGGGCCGCTGACGTGCCCGGATGACGGGGTGCGTCACCCTGCCTTCAAGGTGGGCTTGGGGGAGTGCTAACGTGCGCTTCGGGCGACCGGGAGGTCGGCGACGGCGCTCCCGCCGCCCCGCCGTGACCGCACCCGGAAGGACCCACCCCGTGACCGCACTCGACACCGAGCCCCGCAACGCCACCAGCGTCCCCCTCGCCCCGCTGCTCGCCGAGCGCTGGAGCCCCCGCGGGTTCGCGACCGGTCACGAGCTGAGCGACGAGGAGCTCACGAGCCTCGTCGAGGCCGCCCGCTGGACGCCCTCCTACTTCAACCAGCAGCCCTGGCGCCTCGCGGCCGCCCGCCGCGGCACCGCGCTGTTCGACGACATCGTCGACACCCTCGCCGAGTTCAACCAGCTGTGGATGCGGCGGGTCTCCGCGCTCATCGTCCTCGTGACGGAGACCGAGCGGGACGGCGAGACGGTCCCCTACGCCCTCTACGACGCCGGTCAGGCCGCGGCACACCTGAGCGTGCAGGCCGCCCACCTGGGCCTCTGGGCCCACCAGGCCGCCGGCTTCGACAAGGATGCGATCGCGACCCTGCTGGACCTCGACCCGGCCCAGCTCCCGCTGACGGTCATCGCGATCGGCGAGCACACCACCGCCGAGGACGTCCCCGAGAAGATCCGCGAGCGGGACGCCGCCCCGCGCGCCCGGCGCCCCCTCGACGAGGTCCTGCTGGCGCCGCTCGCCTGAGCTCAGACGCCTGCCGCGGCGCCGTCGGCCGCCTTCTCGTACCGGAACCACTTGCCGGTGACCGCCTCGACGGGGTCGATGCCCATCTGCCCCGCGTAGACGAGGCACATGCCGAGCACGTCGCCCACCTCGTCCCGCAGCGCCTGCTGCTTCGCCGCGTCGTCGAGCCCGCGCTCACGGCTCTGACCGGAGGCATTCAGGTGCGCCTGGGCGAGCTCGCCCACCTCCTCGGTGAGCTTGAGCAGCGCCCACTCGGCCGAGCGGTCCACGCCGTGGACCGCCGCGTACTGGGTGGAGAGCTTCTCGATGCGGGCGGTGATCTCGTGGAGGTCCATCCCCGGACCCTATGCCGGGCGCCCGCCGTACCCGCGACGGCGCCACGGGGGACCCGGCGTCAGCCCCGGAAGCCGTGGGCCGTGAGCGCGGCGGTGACGTCGGAGGTCGCGGCTGCGCCCGCGTGCAGCGGCCAGGCCGCCGCGACGTAGCCGTCCGGCCGCACGAGGTACAGCTGGTAGGAGCGGAGCCGGCCCCGCGGATCCGCCGGGAAGGCGAACGGGCCGTCCACGGCCTCCGGCACGGCTGGGCGCTCGGCGATCGCGCCGCCGTAGGTGTGCAGCTGCCAGCGGCCCGAGCGCAGCGCCTCCCGGTTCACCGCGAGCACCGGCAGTCGGCGCCCCACCGCGGGATCCGAGGCCCACTGCGGCAGCACCGCCCCGCGCGGCACCGGGTGGTAGTGGATCCGGTACTGGCCCAGCAGCCCGCCCAGCCATGGCCCCGCCGCCGAGCGCAGCACCCGCGGGGCGAGCACGGCGATCACGTCCCGCGCGCGCCGGCGCAGGAACCCGGGGCCCCTGCCGGGCCGTGCGATGAGGCCGAATGCGCGGTCCACGGCCGTGATGAGGGAGAGCGCGACCGGCCGGCGCTCCTGCTCGTAGCGCGCGAGCTGCGCGGGATCCCGCAGGCCGGAGGAGACATCCGCGAGCAGGTGCGCGAGATGGTGGGCGTCCTGCAGGCCCGTGTTCATCCCCTGCCCGCCCACCGGGGAGTGCACGTGCGCGGCGTCCCCGGCGAGGAGCACCGGCCCCACGCGGAAGCGGCTCGCGAGGCGGTGGTGCACCCGGTAGGAGGAGAACCAGTCCACCCGCCCGTAGCGGATCCCCAGGTCGTCGCGGGCCCCGGCGAGGGCCTCCTCCTGGTCCGGATCGGTGCCGTCGTGCAGCCAGATCAGGCGCGCGTGACCGCCCGGGCCCAGCGGGAACAGGATCGCGAAGCGCTGCTCACCGACGTACGCGGCGAGGGCGTCGTCCGGGGCGCCCTCCACGTCGTGGAGATCCGCGACGCAGAAGGTCGCCTCGTCGGTGTCGCCGTCGAAGGAGAGCCCCATGCGGTGGCGCACGGGCGAGCTCGCGCCGTCCGCGCCGATCAGCCAGCGGGCGTGCACGCGCGTCGCGGTGCCGGCGGCATCGGTGGGGGAGGAGGCCAGCCGCGCCTCGAGACCCTCCTCCGCAGGGCCGTCGGCCGTGAAGGACTCGAGCTCCATGCCGTACCGCACCGGGCAGCCCTCCGAGGCGAGCGCCTCCGAGAGCAGGGCCTCGGTACGGGACTGCTCGAAGATGCGGGCGCCCGGGAACAGGGTGTCCCGCTCCTGCGCGCGGGCGAAGTCCGCCTCGACGGGGCGGTCCCCGCCCTTGATGCGGATGCGGCCGGCGAGCTGCGCGCTCTCGAGCACGGGGCCCGCGAGCCCCAGCTGGTCGAGGATCTCGACGCTGCGCGCCTGCACCACGATCGCGCGGGACTCCCGAGTGGGGCCCGGCTTCGGATCCACCACGAGCACCCGCAGGCCGCGGCGGTGCGCGACGAGCCCGGCCATGAGGCCGGTGGGGCCGGCGCCCGCGACGAGCACGTCGACCTCGGCGGGAAGGGCGTCCGCGGTGCGCGTCATCGGGGCCTCGTCTCGGGTGGAGCGGATGATGCGTCCACGGTAGACCCGGGGCGGGCCGACGTCGGCCCCGGGTCGTGGGGCCCGGCGCGAGGGCCGGGCCCCACGTCAGCAGGGCGTCAGCCCTTCTGGCGGCCCTTGAAGCGGGGCTCCTGCTTGTTGATGACGTAGAGGCGGCCGCGGCGTCGCACCACCTGCGCTCCCGGGCGTGCGGCCAGGGAGCGCAGGGAGCTGCGGACCTTCATCGGGCGCTCTGCCCGTAGCGGCGGCGGAACCGCTCCACGCGGCCGGCGGTGTCGAGCACCTTCGCCTGGCCCGTGTAGAACGGGTGCGAGGCCGAGGAGACCTCGACGTCGATCACGGGGTAGACGTTGCCGTCCTCCCAGGTGATCGTGCGCTCCGAGGTCGCGGTGGAACGGGTGAGGAAGGCGAAGTCGGCGCTCGCGTCGCGGTAGACGACGGGCCGGTAGTCGGGGTGGATGGACTGCTGCATGGGGTGTCCTCCTGTGAGGGTGGGGTGAGCGGGGCTCACCAGCTGGACTTCGTGATGCCGGGCAGCTCGCCGCGGTGGGCGAGCTCCCGGAAGCGCACGCGGGAGAGGCCGAAGGTGCGCAGGTGGCCGCGGGGGCGGCCGTCGACCGCGTCGCGGTTGCGCACCCGGGTGGGGCTCGCGTCCCGCGGGAGCCGCTGCAGCGCCCGTTGGGCGAGGAGCTTCTCCGCGAGGGGGACGGCGGGGTCCTTGATCGTGCGCTTGAGGGCGTCGCGCTGCTCGGCGTGCCGGCCGACGGTCGCGCGGCGGCGCTCGTTCGCCGCGATCTTCGAGGTCTTCGCCATCTCAGCGCTCCTCGCGGAACTCGACGACGGCCCGCACCCGCGGATCGAACTTGCGCATGGTGAGCCGGTCCGGCGTGTTCCGGCGGTTCTTGCTGGTCATGTAGGTGAATCCGGTGCCGGCCGTGGAGCGCAGCTTCACGGTGGTGCGCACGTCGTTCTTCCTGGCCATGGGGGCCTCCGTTCAGGGGGTGGGGCGGGTGTCAGATCTTCTCGCCGCGGGCGCGGATCCGGGCGACGACCGCCTCGATGCCGTGGCGGTCGATGGTGCGCAGGCCCTTGGCGGAGACCTGCAGGCGCACGGTGCGGCCCAGCGAGGGGACGAAGAACCGCTTGGACTGGATGTTGAGGTCGAAGCGCCGCGGGCTGCGGCGGTTCGAGTGGGAGACGGACCGGCCGAAGGAGGGGACCGCTCCCGTGACTTGACAGCGCGTGGACATGACCCCAGATACTAGTAATGAGAATGATTATCGTCAAGCGAGGAGGTGCTCGGATGACCGGGAGCCAGAAGGACGGACATCGGGCCGACGGGAGCCGGGCCGGGACGGGCCCGAACGAAGGGGGACGGACTGACGGGGAGCGGGCCGAGGCGCGTCGCGAGGTCGGGACATCGGGTCGCGAGATCCCACAACGGTCCGCGGGCCCCGCGCATTCCCGGGACGGCGCCGCACCCACCCTGCCTGTCGCCGTCGTCACGGCGATCGACCCCGTGCTGCGCGGCGGGCTCGTCGCGAGCCTGCTGCTGGACGTGCCCGGCGCCGTCGAGCTGCGCTACACCGTGGACACCGAGGCCGGCTCGCTGCGCCGCCTGACCGTCTCGGCGGCCGGCGTGATCGAGGAGCAGGAGGTCGAGCTGGACCACCCGTGCGTCTCCTGTGCCATGCGGGAGGACGCCGTCCCCGCGCTCGACCGCCTCGCCGGGGATCCGCGGATCCAGGCGGTGCTGCTCTCGCCGCCGCTGAGCGCCGAGCCGGAGATCGTGGTCGGGACGCTCCTCGCCGACCAGCGCCGCTGGCACCTTTCCGGCGCCGCCGTCGTGCTCGCCGCCGCGAGCGCCCGCGAGGACCTCCTCGGCGACGAGACCCTCGCCGAGCGCGGCGTGACCTGGGCGCTCGAGGACCATCGCAGCGTGGGGGAGGCGCTCGCCGCCCAGCTCGAGTACTCCCCGCTCGTCGTCGCGGACCTCGCCCCGAGCGCCGAGGCGGAGGCCGGGCTCGAGCTCGTCGAGCACCTCCGCGCCGCCGATCAGCTGCTCGTCACCGACCCCTACGCGGTGGACCCCGCCCTGCTGCTCGGCGGGCTGCTCGACCATGCCGCGGGGCTGCGCCGTCGTGATCCCCGCAGTGTCGAGTCCCACGGCGGGCCCACCGCGCACGGCACCTGGACCCTCGACCTCTCCTCCGAGCGCCCCTTCCACCCCGAGCGGCTGCTCGAGCACATCGAGGCCCTCGGCGGCGGAGCGCTGCGCAGCCGCGGGCGCTTCTGGGTGCCGGACCGTCCCGGCACCATCGCCCGCTGGGACGGCGCCGGCGGCCAGGTCTCCGTGGGCGCCCATGCGGACTCCGGCCGCGACCTGCCCACCACGCGGCTCGTCGTCACCGGAGTGGTCGCGGCAGATGCCGACCGGGTGCACCGCGCCTTCGTGCGCAGCCTCGTCACCCCGGAGGAGTGGGCGCGCGGTCTCGCGCCCTGGATGGACCGGGAGGACGTGCTCGCCCCCTGGCTCGGGGAGCGCGGCGCCCGCGTCTGAGCGAGTGAAGCGGGTTGGGGTGACGCCGACTCGCGAGGCGCGTCAGCCCGGATGGGCGCGGCGCGCCTCGCGGTCGAAGACCATCACCACCTCGCAGGGGCGGGAGTCCGCGGCGCCCAGGGCGTGCGGGAGCATCGTCGGGAACTCGGCCACGTGGTCCCGCTCGACCCGCACGCTGCGGGTGCCCAGGTGCAGCAGCGCCGTGCCGGAGAGGACGAGCAGCCACTCCCGGCCGGGGTGGGCGCGCTGGGCGGAGGTCGTCGTGGCAGCTGCGCTCGTCGCTCCCGCGAGGGTGCCGGGCGGGGCGGTGAAGCGACGACGCAGCACCGTCGTGTCCGGGCTGTCGCGGAGCGTCCAGCGCAGCCCGCCGTCCTGGCCGTGGTCGCGCACGGGGGCGATGACGACGTCCTCCGCCTCGGTCGCGACGAGCTGGTCCAGGCTCGTGTCCAGGGCGCGGGAGAGCAGCACCAGCTGGTCCAGGGCCAGGCGCCGGGAGCCCGTCTCGAGACGGGAGAGGGTCGCGGGGGAGAGGTGCGTGCGCTCGGCGAGGTCGCCGAGGCTCAGGCCGCGGGCGAGGCGCAGCGCCCGCAGGCGTTTGCGCACGAGGTCGTCGACGACCGACGTCTCTTGCGTCATGCGCAATAGCGTAGTCCTTTGGCGCAAAGCGGGGCTAGCGTCGGAGCATCCGCCCGTCGCCCCAGGAGGCCACCATGACCGCACCCGTCCCCACCACCGCTCCCGCTCTCCCCGAGCTCGTCGACGTCGCCGTGATCGGCGGCGGCGCCGCCGGCCTCAACGCCGCCCTCCAGCTGGGCCGCTCGCTGCGCAGCGTCGTCGTCCTCGACGCCGGCACCCCGCGCAACGCCCCCGCCGAAGGCGTGCACGGACTCCTCGGCCACGAGGGCACGCCGCCCCTCGAGCTGCTCGCCCGCGGCCGCGAGGAGGTGCGCTCCTACGGCGGCGTGATCCTCGAGGACGCCGTGCTCGCCGCCCGCCCCGCCGATCCCGTCGACGGCGACCTCCGCTTCGACCTCGACCTCGCCTCCGGCGCCCGCCTCACGGCCCGCCGGATCATCGTCGCGACCGGCGTGCGCGACGAGCTCCCGGAGCTCCCTGGCCTCGCCGAGCACTGGGGCCACGGCCTCGTCCACTGCCCCTACTGCCACGGCTACGAGGTGCGCGACCGCGCGATCGGCATCGTCGCCGTGGGCCCCGGGTCCGTGCACCAGGCGCTCATGTTCCGCCAGCTCAGCGAGGACGTCATCTACCTCGTGCGCGGCACCGAGCTGCCCGAGGACGGCCGCGCCCTGCTCGCCGCGCGCGGCGTGCGGATCATCGAGGAGGACGTGGTCGAGGTGCTCGCCGCGGAGGAGGCCGACCCCGTCACCGGCTCCCGCGTCGCCGGGGTGCGCCTCGCCAGCGGGGAGACGCTCGCGCGCGAGGTGCTCGCCGTCGCGAGCCGCGTGCACCCCCGACTCGACGGTCTCGAGGGCCTCGGCCTCGGGATCGAGGAGATGCCCGGCGGGTTCGGCGAGAAGGTCCCGACCGCCATGGCCGGCGTGACCGCGGTGCCGGGCGTCTGGGCCGCCGGCAACGTCGCGGAGCCGATGGCGCAGGTGGGCGCCTCCGCCGCGGGCGGCGCGCTCGCCGGCGCGCACGTGAACGGCGACCTCGTCATGGCCGAGGCGCAGGCCGCGGCGGTGTCCGCGGCCTCGGCGGACTGAGGCGGTCGTCTCCGCCGACGACCTACCGGCCGGAGCCGGGCAGCGCGGCGATCAGCAGGCCGATCGTGAGCGCGGCCCCGGACAGCAGGTTGAGCACGAGGAAGCGGCGCCAGGCGGCGTGGGCGCGCGGGCTCTCCGCATCGGGCAGCGAGCGGAGCGGCCAGGCGCTCAGCGCGTAGGGGAGCACCAGCAGCGCGGTGAGCCGGAGCGGTCCGGGCAGGGTCACGAGCAGCGCTCCGGCCACGAGGTACAGCGCGATCACGCCGCGGACCGTCCGGCGTGCGCCGAGGGCGGTCGCGACCGATCCGATCCCCGCCGACCGATCGGCGAGGACGTCCTGGACCGCGCCGAGGGCGTGGGAGGCCATGCCCCAGGCGAGGAACGCGGCGAGCACGACGAGCGCCGTCCGGTCGATGCCGCCGCCCGTCATCAGCAGGCCCACGAGCGCGGGTCCCACGAAGTGCACCGACGAGGTGAGCGAGTCGAGGACCGGCCGCTCCTTCAGGCGCACCCGCGGCGCCGAGTACCCGACCACCGCCGCGAGCACGACGACGAGGGCGAGGGACGACCACGGGTTCCCGAGCGCGAGGAGAGCGAGGACGAAAGGGACGCAGACGAGGCCGGCGGCCCAGAGCATCGTGCGGTGCAGCCCGGGATCCAGGACGATCCCCTCGACGCCGCCCTTGCGCGGGTTGCGGAGGTCCGACTCGTGGTCGAAGACGTCGTTGACCCCGTACATCAGCAGGTTGTAGGGGAACAGGAAGAACAGGGTGCCGACGGCGAGCACCGCATCGACCCCGCCACCCCCGGCCAGGTAGCCGAGAGCGAAGGGGTAGGCGGTGTTGACCCAGCTCAGAGGGCGGGACGAGGCCAGCAGGCGAAGCACGGCACCGGGGGCGAGGGCGGTCGTCATGAATCCTCCGCAGGGGCGAGCAGCAGGTGCAGGGCGGGCAGGAGCAGGCCGGCGGCGATCGGCCAGGCGAGGTCCTCGAGGGGCATGAGACCGATCCGGACCCCCAGCAGCAGCGAGGGCTCGAAGCGGAACAGATCGGCCGCGATCATGAGGTTGTCGAACACCGTGGTGAGCACGAGCAGGCCCAGGATCGTCGCCGAGGTCGCGATCCACCACGACGCACCGGGACGACGTCGGTGCACGGCGAGGGCGAGCACGAGCAGCGGCGGCAGCAGGAAGCAGCCGGCGAGGGCGGCGTAGGTCATCGCGCGGGATCCGCTACGCGCCGACGGGCGAGGGCGCGCGCGACGAGGGCGTGCAGGACCAGCGTGGTGTAGGCGAGGACGACGATGAAGACGAGCTCCTCCACGGGCAGGTGAGGTGCGAGCATCAGCCCGCTCAGGGCCGGGCTGCGCCCCAGCCCGTAATGGCCCGCGGCGATGGCCGCGAGGTCCCAGCCGAGGAAGTACACGGCGCCGATGGCGAGGACGGCGAGGGCGGGCCTCACCGCGCGCCCCAGCACGAGGCGGTACCGCGCGTCGAGCGCGCCCATGCCGAGCAGCGGCACGCACAGGCACAGCAGGTACAGCCCGCCGATCATCGTTCCCCCGTCCGTGCCGCGGCCGCTCCCGCGGTGGTCGGCCGGGGGAGAGGTTCGGGCAGCGGCGAGGACGAACGGTCGCCCCGCACCCGTTTGGCCACGAGCTCCCCGCTGATGAGGCACATCGGCACTCCGATCCCGGGGATGGTCGAGGACCCCGCGTACAGCAGCCCGTCGACCTTCCCCGAGGCGTTGCGTGCCCGGAACATGGCGCTCTGGCGGAGAGTGTGCGCGGGGCCCAGCATGCTGCCCCGCCAGGCGGAGAGGTCCGCGGCGTGGTCCCCCGGTCCCACCGTGCGTCGCACCACCACCCGTGAGGCCAGGTCCGGGATGCCTGCCCACGCGGAGACCTGGGCGATCGCGCGGTCCGCGATCGCCTCGATGCGCGGATCACCCCCGCCGTCGCTCCCGCCGCGTCCCAGCTCGGCATCGGCGGGCACGGGGACCAGCACGAACAGGTTCTCGTGGCCCGCGGGCGCGACCCCGGGATCGGTGGCCGACGGACGGCACACGTAGCTCGAGGCGGGATCGGGGACACGCCCCTGCGCGATCGCCCCGAAGTTCTCCGCCCAGTCGCGGGTGAAGAAGAGGCTGTGGTGGGCGAGCTGGGGGAGCGCGCCGCGGACGCCGAGCATGACGAGCACGGCGCCCGGCCCCGGTGTGCGGCGACGCCACCAGCGCTCGGGATAGGTGCGCAGCGACGGGGGCAGGAGGGCGGTCTCCACGTGGTGGAGGTCAGCGGCGGCCACGACGAGATCCGCGGGGATCTCCTCGGCGCCGCCCTCGGCACCCACGCGCACACCGGTCACGCGCGGTCGTCGCCGCGTCCTGGTGTCGACGAGGATCTGCTGCGCGCGGGCACCCGTGCGCAGGTCCACTCCTTCCCTGCGAGCGAGCGCGGTCATCGCCTCGATGACGCGGGCGAAGCCGCCGAGGGGGTACTGGACCCCGCCAGTGAGGTCGAGGGCGCTCATGAGGTGGTACATGCTGGGCGCACGATCCGGGGAGGTCCCCAGGAAGACGGCGGGATATCCCAGCACCTGACGGAGGCGTCGGTCCTGGAACCGCCGCCCGACCAGCGAGTCCAGCGGCTCCACGAGCAGACGCGCCAGGGTCGGCGCATGCCGCAGCACCTCCGGGTGGGCGAGGGAGGCGGGGGAGTCGAACGAGGTGTAGAGGAACCGTCGCAGGGCCATGTCGTAGGTGCGCCGGGCCGAGGTGAGGTGGCGGTCGAGGGCACGTCCCGCTCCCGCCTCCCTCCGCTCGAACGCCTCGGCATTGCGCGCAGCGGAGCGGCTCACGTCCAACGGCTCCTCCTCGTCCTCGAAGCGCACGCGGAAGGCGGGCTCGGGATGGCGGAGCTCCAGCTGCTCGGCGGCGGAGGTGCCCAGCAGGCGGAAGTAGTGGTCGAACACCTCGGGCATGAGATACCAGGAGGGGCCGGTGTCGAACCGGAACCCGCCCTGCTCCCAGGTGCCCGCGCGCCCGCCCAGCTCCTCGCGGGCCTCGAGCAGGGTCACCCGGTGCCCGTCCCGCGCGAGCAGCGTCGCCGCGGCGAGACCCGAGACGCCCCCGCCGATGACGACCACGCGGCGCGCGCCGGGCAGTCCGCCCCGCGCGCTCATCGTCCACCTCCCAGGAGCGCGGAGGCGAGCACGCGGGCCTTGACGGGGCCCGGGACGCGCACGCGACGCACCCGGATCTGCGCGGAGGGCGTGCGTCGCAGTCGGAGCGCCAGCTCGCGATACAGGCCGTGCGCGGCGGCGACGGCACGGCGGCTGCTCGGGGGGAGCTTCGGGATCCCCTGCGCGGCGGATCGGAGGTCGGCGTCGATCTGGTCGAGGGCCGCGTCGCGTCGGGCGTCGTCGAACACGTCGAGGTCCAGCTCGGGCCCGTACGTGCGGCCCAGGTGGGAATGGTCCTCGGCGAGGTCGCGCAGGAAGTTGACCTTCTGGAAGGCGGCGGCCAGATGCACCGCCGGGTCCCGGAGCCGGGTGAAGGAGCTCTCGTCGCCGCCCACGAAGACGCGCAGGCACATGAGCCCCACGACCTCCGCGGAGCCGTGGATGTAGGTGTCCAGGCTCGCCGCATCGTGCGCGGTCACGGTGAGGTCGGCCCGCATCGAGCGGAAGAACGGGTCCACGAGTCCCGCATCGATGCCGTGCTCCCGGGCCGCGAGGGCGAAGGCGTGCACCACGAGGTTGGTGCTGCGCTCCCCGGCGAGAGCGGCACCGGTCTGCTGCTCGAGCTCCGCGAGGAGTCGGGAGCGGTCCTCCGGCCGGAGCCGTGGATCCGGGTCGTCCACGATCTCGTCCGCGAGCCGCACGAGGGCGTAGATGCTGCGCACGTCGGTGCGGACGGGCTCGTCGAGCAGGCGACTCGCCCAGCCGAAGCTCGTGGAGTAGCCCGCGATGACGCGGGACGCGCTGTCGCGTGCGACCCGGTCGTAGAGCGCGCCGGGTGCGGCATCGCATGCGCTCATGACGCGTTCCGGATCGCGCGGATCCGCTCCTGCGCCGTGGTGATCCCGGCGATGACCACCCCGACGGCGGCGACGGCTGCCGCCCCTCCGACGAGAGCGGAGGCGGGTTCACCGGCCAGGCGCCCCACGGCGATCCACGCGAGCCCCCACCCCACCGCCAGGACGGCGGCGAGCGGGGCGACCGCGCCGGCGGAGCGGCGGCCGGAGAGGGCCAGGCCCGTGCCCACGACGGCGGCGACGATCACCACGCCGACGGCGAGCGGGCCGGGTGATCCTGCACCCGTCGTGGAGAAGCCGCGGAAGCCCGCTCCGAGCAGGGCCGCGGCGATGTTCGCACAGGTCGCCACGCACACCCATCCGAGGTAGAGGCCGAAGGTGCCGTGCAGGGCGACCGCCTCGACCGGCCCGCGGGGCGCACTCGCGGTGAGGCGCCGGACGATCACCGCGAGGACCGTGAGCAGCACGACGATGACGAGGACGGACAGGGAGAGCATGCCCGCCTGCACGACGAGGATCCACAGGGCGTTCAGCAGCATCGAGAGGATCGCCGCGACCCGGATCCGGTGCCGGTCCCTCGGGTCCCACCACTGGACGATCGTGTAGGCGGCGAGGCCCAGGTAGATCAGCGACCAGATGGAGAAGGCGCCGCCGGCGGGCGCGAGCGGGGTCGCGTCGGCCGAGAGCAGCCCGCCTCCGGCGCCCTGGACCGGCGTGCCGCCGAACGCGCCGACACCCACGGCGGTGCCGACGACCGTGATGGCGAGCGCCGCGGTGGTGGCGAGGCGGGGGAGGACCCCGTACGGGCGGGGAGCGCGTGGCGCCGTGGACGTGGTCATGAGCGGTCCTCCGCGAGGAAGAGGGGACGGGGGTGGCGATCGTGCGGGATCATGCGCCGACCTCCCGCACACCCACGAGCTGTGCGTGCGCCGTCTCGAGCATCCGGCGGCGCGTCGCATCCAGCACGACGACCAGCCCGTCCGGCACGCCGCTGGAGACGGCGAGCTCGACGGCGAGATCCAGCTGCTCCTCGGCGAGAGCCTCGGTGCGCGCGCGGGCCCCGCAGTCCTCGAGCAGTCGGCGCGCCTCCTGCAGGGAGCTCTCGTCCGCATCGGGGTCCCCGATGAGGGGCAGGAGGAGAGGCCACGCGTCCGTCGACTCCGCATGGGCGATCAGACCCGTGCGCGCCCCGTCCCGGAGGTCGGAGAGCGCGCTCTTGCCGGTGCGGGACTCGTCACCGAAGACGCCGACGAGGTCGTCGAGCAGCTGGAAGCCGATGCCGAGCGGGCGGCCGACGGCGGCGAGCGCCTCGTCGACCTGCTCGTCGGCTCCGGCGAGCACGGCTCCGGCGCGCAGCGGCAGCTCGGTCGTGTAGGCGGAGGTCTTGAGGGCGGCGACCCGCAAGGATGCGGTGACCGGTGTGGGCGAGGGCCCGCCGGCAGGCGCGACGGCCGTCGGCGCGACGTCGGCGAGCTCGCCCGCGGCGCTCGCGTGCACCGCGCTCTCCAGGAGATCGACGAGACGGTCGACCGTCGTCGCGGGAGCGCCGCAGCGCAGGACGGCCGTGAGCGCGGTGATCAGCCCGAGGTCCCCGGCGAGGGTCCCTCCGGCGTCGCCGTAGCGCCGGGCGCCGCGCAGGGGAGCGCCCTCGGCGAGAGCGGCGGTCGTCAGCGCGGCGTGCGCCGTGGGAGCCCCGCGGCGCACGGGATCGGCGTCGATGACGTCGTCCTGGAGGACGAAGGCGGCGTGGAGGATCTCGATCGCGGCGGCGACGCGGAGGGCGGGGCCGGCGGGATCGCCGCCGAGGGCTCGGCAGGTGTCCAGCAGGAGCTGCGGGCGGAGCCGGCCGCCGCCGCTGCACGCGTGGGACAGAGCAGCCATGAGCTCGACGTGCTCGTGGTCGGATCCGGGGGCGGCGCGCCGGGCCGTGGCGGCGAGGGTCTCGGCGATGGTGGCGTCGAGAGAGGGTCGCTGCGACTGCGCGTCCGTGCTCATCGATCGGTCCCGGAGGCGGAGAGGTGCGCACCGAGCAGCGGGACCTGGGCGGCGCACCAGGGGCTGAGAGTCCAGGGCGCGGTCCGCACGAGCTGGTGGAGCTCGCCCGGGGTGACCCAGCGCAGGTCCATCACCTCCTCGGGGCGGGGGTCGGGTGCGGTCGCACAGCGTGCGACGGCGACCGGGCAGAACTCGTTCTCGACGATGCCGGAGGCATCGGTGGCGACGTAGTGGAAGTCGGGGAGGGCCGTCCTCGGCGAGCGCAGCACCATGCCGAGCTCGTCCTCGGCCCGTCGGGCGATGGCGTCGGGGAGCGACTCGCCGAGACGGGGATGGCCGCAGAGGGAGTTCGTCCACACGCCCGGCCAGGTGCGCTTGTCCAGGGCCCGTCGCGTCAGCAGCACCCGGCCGTCCTCGCGGATCACGTAGCAGGAGAAGCCGAGGTGGCGCGGGGTGCTGGTCGAGTGCACCTCCGCGCGGAGGGCGAGCTCCCCGGTGGGTCGCCCGTCCGCATCGACCAGGACGACGTGGTCCTGGGTTGAGGTGACGGTCATGGGCTCTCCTGTCCCCTCGGCGCCGACCGCGGTCCGGCGGAGCGTCACCGTGCCCTCGGGTGGCCGGCGTGCGGCGATCCGCTCTGGCGGACACGGCAGAACTTTACACAGAGTAATTTTGATAGCCTGGCTATGTGATCACAGCGTAGCATCGAGCACCATGGATGCGCGCACGACCGCCGGCGACCCCCAGCGCCGCGGCTACTGGTACGACGAGGAGGAGGACGACTCGGCGATCACGATGCTCGCCGCGGTCCGCCGCCTCCGCCAGGCCGATCACGACCTGCGCCGACGCATCAGCGCAGGCATGGACATGAACACCACGGACCTCGAGGCGCTGCGCCACGTGATCGCCCACGAGGCCGCCGAGGACCCGCTCACCCTGCTGCGCCTCGCACGGCTCCTCGGCATCTCCGGGGCCTCCACCAGCAAGCTGCTGGACCGGCTCACCCGCTCCGGGCACCTTCGCCGCACCCCTCATCCCACCGACCGCCGCGCCCTCGTCGTGCTCGCGACGGACCATGCCCACGAGGAGGTCCGCGACCGCCTCGCCACCATGCACGATCGCATGCTCGAGGCGGCGCAGCAGGTTCCCCCAAACTCCCGTCGCGCGGTCGCGGAGTTCCTCGACGCCCTCACCGAGCAGATCGACGAGCAGTCCGTCCCCGAGCCCCTGACCCCCGCGCCGCGCGGCCGGCGCTGACCTGCTGACCGCGCGCCCGGGTCGTGCCGCCGGTCACCGGCGGGCACAGACGCCGCGAGGGCGGCCACGCCGTGCGGGACCGCCCTCGTGCTCGCCCGGCCACGGTGGTGGCCGGTGCGTCAGCTGATCAGTCCTTCTTCACGCCCTTGAGGGCACCGGTCACGGCGTCCTTGGCGTCCTGGACCTTGTCCTTCAGCCCGGCCTTGGACTGGTCGACCTGGCCCTCGGTCTCGAGCTCCTTGTCGCCGGTGAGCTTGCCCAGGCCCTCCTTGGCCTGCCCGCCCAGCTTCTCGCCCGCGTTCTCGAACTTGTCCTCGGTGCTCATGACTGCCTCCTCGACGTGGTCCACCGCCGGGTCCGGCGGTGCTGCGAGTCTAGGCACGGGAGCCGGGGAAGGGCAGGGTTCGTGACGTCCCGCGACCGGGCGGTCCGACGGGCGCGAGGGAGGAGTGGGCAGTTCCGTCCGTCGCGGGGTACGATCGTCCACAATAAACTCACCACTGGTGGGTTTTGCTGCCGGGGCAGGTCCCGTCGGCCTCGACGACCGAAGGAGCTCGTCCCATGAGCGTGCCCGATCCGCAGGCCGGCGCCACCGACGCCGCGCCCCGCCCGGCGCGCGGCGGCGCCCTGCACCTCGTGGCGACCGTGCCCTTCTACCGCGGCGCGACCGCGGCCCTGTTCCTCTCCGGGCTCGGGTTCTCCGCCGCCGCCCCGCAGATCGCGACCTTCCTGGTGCGCGAGCTCGACGCCTCCCTCGCCACCGCCGGGCTCTACTACCTCACCAACCTCACCGCGCCCGTCGCCGGCTACCTCATCGGCGCGCGCAGCGACCGCACCGGCAACCGCCTCGGCCTGTTCCGCCTGTGCGCCCTGATCGGCGCGCTCGGCTGGGCCGGCATCGCCCTGTCCACCCAGCTCTGGATGCCCTTCGTGCTGAGCGCCCTCGCGCTCGCCGTCGCCGGCGCCGCCACCTCCCAGCTCTTCGCCGCGCTGCACGACGAGCTCACCGCCCGCCCCGCACCCGGCAACGACGGGGTCATCGCGATCGTGCGGATGGCGCTCACCGCCGGCTGGGTGGTGGGGCCCGTGCTCGGCACGGTGCTGGCCGCGCAGGCCGGATCCCGGGCGATGCTGCTGGCCACCGCCGCGGCGACGCTCCTGCAGATCGCCCCGCTGGGCCTGCGCCGGGACAGCGCCCCCGCCCGCCGGGTCGCCGCCGAGGAGGCCACGGAGTTGCACGCGGCGCACACCCCGCGACCGGGGCTCGCCGCGATGGCCCCGCTGCTTCTCTTCACGGGCCTCTACGTGTGCGTGTACGCGGGGGAGTCCGTCAAGTACGCCTACCTGCCCCTGCACATGAGCGGGACGCTCCACCTCCCCGCCGCCGTGAGCGGCGCGATCATCGGCGTGCAGCCGCTCGTCGAGCTCGCCCTCATGCCGCTCGCCGTCATCGCGGGACGGCGCCTCGGCATGCTGCGGCTCATGGTCGTGGGTGCCGGGTTCGGCGTCGGCGCGAACCTGCTCTTCGCGCTCTCGCCCGGCGCCGCCGGCCTCTTCGCGGGCCAGGTGCTCATGGGCGGCGTGTGGGGCATCTTCGCGGTGCTCGGCATCATCGTCGCCCAGCGGCTGCTGCCCGGCGCCGTCGCGACCGCCTCCGCGATCTTCCTCTCGAGCACCGCGGTCAGCTCCGCCCTCGGCGGGGCGCTCGGCGGGATCGGCACCGGTGTGCTGGGCCTGCCGCACGTGTTCCTCGTGCCCGGGGCGCTCGGCCTCGTCGCGATGGTCGGGCTGGTCCTGCTGGACCGACGGCTGCGCTCAGGGGCGGGGTTCGTCGGCGGGGTCGGCCCCGTCGCGCTCTGAGCGGCGGAACTGGCGCCCCTGGAGCACGATCCCGACGAGCAGGATCACGAGACCGCCCAGCGCGATCCACGCGGTGCCGCCGTCCTCCCAGGCCATCAGCACCGAGGCGAACAGGGCGCAGGCGGCGAAGCCCAGCCCCAGTCCGGACACGTACTCACGCATGATTCCCCTCCCGATCGTGGCGTGGCCGTCCACGCTCTCACAGGTGCTCCGGTGCCCACGCTCACGTCCGGGCGTCGAGGGGAAGGGATGCTCGCCACGTCCGGGGGCCATCCCCGTGGTCGAGCGTCCGGGAGCGGGCGTACATTCTCGGAGGCACCCGCGCCGGGCGCCCCCAGCACGTCCCCCGGAGGTCCCCATGGCCGAAGCCGCCCCGTCCGTCGCCGAGTCCGGTCAGGCGGAGCGCGACCCGCGCCTGGACCGGCCCTGGCCCGCCCTGTGGTCGATCGTCCTGGGGTTCTTCATGATCCTCGTGGACACCACGATCGTCACCGTCGCGATCCCGCGCATGCAGGAGGACCTCGACACCGAGCTCTCGAGCCTGCTGTGGGTCACGAGCGCCTACCTGCTCGCCTACGCCGTGCCGCTGCTCATCACCGGCCGTCTCGGCGACCGGCTCGGCATGAAGACCATGTACATGGCCGGCCTCGCCGTCTTCACCCTCTCGAGCCTGTGGTGCGGCCTCGCCGGCAGCGTCGAGATGCTCATCCTCGCCCGCGTCGTGCAGGGCCTCGGCGCCGGCATGATGACCCCGCAGACGATGTCCATGATCACCCGCATGTTCGCCCCCAAGGACCGCCCCCAGGCGATGGCGCTGTGGGGCGCCACCGCGGGCGTCGCGACCCTCGTGGGCCCGCTCGCGGGAGGCCTGCTCGTCGACGGCCCCGGCTGGGAGTGGATCTTCTTCGTCAACGTGCCCGTCGGGATCATCGGCCTGCTGCTCGCCGCCCGCAACGTGCCCCGCTTCTCCCGCCGCGCCCACTCCTTCGACTGGCTCGGCGTGGTGCTCTCCGCCGCAGGCCTGTTCATGCTCGTCTTCGGCATCCAGGAGGGGGACACCTACGACTGGGGCACCATCACCGACTCGCTCGTCATCGCGGGCGTCGACACCCACCTGCCGATCTCCGTGCCCGGGCTGATCATCGCGGGCGCCGTCGTCATGGTCGCCTTCGTCGTCTGGCAGGCCGTGAACCGCCGCGAGCCGCTCGTGCCGCTGCGCCTGTTCCGCGACCGCAACTTCTCCGTCGCCAACATCGCGATCGCGATGATGGGCGCGACCGTGCTCACCCTCTCCATCCCGATCACCCTGTACTTCCAGCAGGTGCTCGGCATGGACCCCACGCAGGCCGCCCTCATGACCGTGCCGATGGCGCTCGTCTCCGGCGCGCTCGCGCCTTTCGTGGGCCGCTGGATGAACCGAGTGAACCCGCGCTGGCTCGCCGTGGGCGGCTTCGCCTCGCTCGCCGCGGGCCTCGGCTGGCTCGCCCTGATCATGGAGCCCGGCACGGCGATCTGGCTGCTCCTGCTGCCCTTCGTGCTCGTGGGCCTCGGCAATGCCCTCATCTGGGGCCCGCTGTCGATGACCGCGACCCGCAACCTGCCGCCCTCGCTCGCGGGCGCCGGCTCCGGCGTCTACAACGAGACGCGGCAGATCGGCTCCGTGCTGGGATCCGCCGCGATCGCGACCCTCATGAGCACCCGCATCGCCGACCGGATCGGCGAGGTCACCGGCGGCGCCGGCGGCCAGGGCGGCGCGGGGGCCACGGCCGAGGGCGCGCAGACGGGCTCCCTGCCCGAGTTCCTCCACGCCCCCTTCGCGCAGGCGATGGCCGACTCCCTGCTGCTGCCCGTGCTGCTCTCCCTCGTGGGCGTCGTCGCCGCGCTGTGCATCGGCAAGCCCGTCGAGACCGGGGCCTGGGAGCAGGACGAGTAGGGCTCCGTCCCGGCAGACTCAGCCACCGCAGCCGCAGGAGCGGCGGAGGATCAGCTCCGGCGGGATCACCACACGCTCGATCGGCGCCGCGGGATCCCGGCGGCGGACGACGAGGCGCTCGAGGGCGAGGGCGCCCAGCCGCGCCGGGTGCTGGCGCACGGACGTCACCGGCGGGTCCAGCAGATCCGCGAGGTCGACGTCGTCGAAGCCGACCACGGCGACCTCCCGCTGCATGCCGCGACGCTGCAGCGCCCGCACCGCGCCCATCGTGACGAGGTTCCGAGCGGTGAACAGGGCCGTGGGCGGCGCGTCGGCGTCCAGCAGGGCGTCCACCGCGGTCACGACCTCCTCCTGCGAGGAGAGGTCGTCGACCACGACCAGGTCCGATGGCCGCAGCCCCGCCGCGTCCCACGCCTCCCGGGCGCCCGCGATCCGCTGCGCCGCGGTGTGCAGGCTCGCGAGATGGGTGAGCACGGCGATCCTGCGGTGCCCGTGCCCGATCAGGTGGGCGACGCCCTCGCGCGCGCCGCTCACGTTGTCCGAGGCCACCGTGTCCACCTCGATGCCGTGCGGCGGCCGGTCCACGGCGACGACCGGGGTGCCGAGGCGCAGCTCGGGGGCCAGGAACGTGAGGTCCGCGGGAGAGGGCATGAGGATCAGGCCGTCCACGCGCCGCTCGAGCAGACCGCGGGCGAGCTGGCGCTCCCGGGCGGGATCCTCGTCGGTGCTCGCCGCGTAGACGCTGAGGCCGTGGCGCTGGGCGGCGTCCTCGACCCCGCGGTGGATCGCCGCGTCGAAGTCGTTGTCCACGCTCGCCAGGAGCAGGCCGACGCTGTCCGTGCCGCGCGTGGAGCGGCGCAGGCTGCCGGCGGTCGCGTCACGGCGGTAGTGGAGCTCCGCGGCCGCGCGCCGCACGCGCCGCGCCGTCTCCTCGGAGACGCCGGGCTCGCCGTTGATCACGCGGGAGACCGTCTTGAAGGCGACGCCGGCGCGCGAGGCGACGTCCTTCATCGTGGGTCGTCTGCCCACCATCAGCTCCTCCGCCCCGGGGTGAGGGCCCCGTGCTCCCGGTCGTCCGGGAGCACGGGGCCGGCCGATCCCGCCAGCAGGTCAGCCCTTCAGCAGCGCGAGGCGGTCCGGGTCGTCCTGGAAGACCTCCTCGGCGTTCTCCTTCGTCACGACCACCGGGTCCAGGGCGTAGACGGGCACGTCGATCGTGCCGTTGTTCTCGGTCTCGGTCGGCGCCTCCGGGTCCTCACCCTTCTGGTACGCGGTGATGAGCTCGATGGTCTTCGCGACGAGGTCCTTGGTGGGCTTGTGGACCGTGGAGTACTGCTCGCCGTTCCAGATCGAGGTGATCGACTCGGTCTCCGCGTCGAGACCGTCGACGACGGGCACCTCCTGGCCGGCGGCCTTGCACGCGGTGATGATCGCGCGGGCGATGCCGTCGTTGGGGGAGAGCACCCCGTGGATCTCCTTGTCGGAGTAGTTCGAGGCGAGCAGGGAGTCCATGCGGGACTGCGCCTTGCCGTTGTCCCAGTCCTGCGTGGCGACCTGCTGGAAGTCCACCTGACCGGAGACGACGACGAGGGTGCCGTCGTCGATCTTGGGCTGGAGGACGGACATCGCGCCGGTGAAGAAGTTCGGCGCGTTGGGATCGGCGGGGCCGCCGCCGAAGAGCTCGATGTTGTACGGGCCCTCGCCCTTGCGCTCGGCGAGGCCGTCCAGGAGCGACTGGCCCTGCAGCTCGCCGGTGCGGACGCTGCCGAACTGGACCACGGCATCCACCGCGTCGGTGTTCTCGATGAGGCGGTCGTAGCCGATGATCCGGATGCCGGCGTCCTTCGCGGACTTCAGCGCGCTGCCCAGCTGGGTGCCGTCGATGGGGCCCACGACGATCGCCTTCGCGCCCTTCTGGACCATCGCCTCGATCTGCTGCTGCTGCTGGGAGACCTTGTTGTCCGCCGCCTGCACGAGGGGCGTGAAGCCGGCCTCCTTCAGCTGGGCGGTGAACAGGTCCTGCGCCTCGGCCCAGTTCTGGGTGCCGAGCCAGGGGAGGGCGACGCCGACGGTCGCATCGGCGTCGAAGCCGCTGCCCCCGCCGCCGTCGCCGCTGTCGGTGGTGGTGCCCGTGCGGCCCCCGCCGCACGCGGCGAGGAGGAGGGTGCCGGCGGCGGCGAGGCCGCCGATGGTGAAGGTCCTGCGCTTCATGAGAACTCCTTGTGTGGTCGGGGCCCGCCATCGGACCTCGGGGTGGGGAGGGAGCGGATCGTGGATCAGCTGGAGGGGGTGGAGGTCGAGTCGGGGGAAGCGGGGGAGCCGGGGGACGGGGCGATCGCGACCGGCTCGTTCGTCGGCTCCGCCTTCGTGCGGTCGCCGAACAGGCGTCCGGTGATCGAGGGTCGGCCCTGCTGCTTGTTGTAGACGTCGAAGGCGACGGCGGCGAGGAGCACGAAGCCCTTGATCACCTGGGTCTTGTCCTGGCCGACCCCCATGAGGAAGAGGCCGGAGTTCAGGGTCGCCATCACGAGGCCGCCGATCATGGTCGCGGTGACCGTGCCGATGCCGCCGGAGACCGCGGCCCCGCCGATGAACACGGCGGCGATCGCGTCGAGCTCCCAGGTGTTGCCGTCCGACGGTCCCGCGGAGGTCGCGCGGGCGACGAAGAGGATCCCGGCGAGGGCCGCGAGGAAGGACATGTTCGCCATCACCAGGAAGTACACCCGGCTCACGCTCACGCCGGAGAGCGCGGCGGCCTGCTTGTTGCCGCCCACCGCGTAGATGTGCCGGCCGAAGGTCGTGCGCTGGGTGATGACGTGGTAGATGATCACGAGCGCCACGAGGATCACGCCGGGGATCGGGAACGAGGTGCCCGGGCGGCCGCTGCCGAAGAGGTAGGTGACGTAGGCGAGCACGGCGCCCACGAGCACCACGCGGATGATGACGGCGCTGAGCTGCAGCTCCGTCTCGCCGTCGGCCACGCGGCGGCGGTAGGTGCTGATCTGGCTCCAGGCGTAGAGGGCGATCGCGATCAGGCCCAGCAGCAGGGTCGAGTTGTTGAGGGAGGTCCACGCGGGGCCCCACTCGGGCAGGTAGCCGGCACCCAGGACGTTCAGCTCCGGCGGGACCGGGACGCTCACCGATCCGCTCAGCCAGATCACGCCGCCGCGGAAGAGCATCATCCCGGCGAGGGTCGTGATGAAGCCGGGGATGCCGACCTTCGCGAGCCAGAACCCGTGCCAGCAGCCGATCAGCGCGCCGATCACGAGGCCGGCGAGCAGGGCCGCCCACCACGGGAAGTGCAGGTCGCGAGCGGAGAGCGCGACGCACATGCCCACGAAGCCCGCGACGGAGCCCACCGAGAGATCGATGTGGCCGATGACGATGACCATCACCATGCCGATCGCGAGGATCAGCACGTAGGCGTTGCCGGAGATGAGGTTCTGCATGTTGCCCGGGGTGAGCATGCTGCCGCCCGAGGCGATGTGGAAGCCGAGGAGGAGCGCCACGAGGGCGAACACCATCGTGAACTGACGGAAGTCCGTCCCGAAGATCTGCTTGACGACGTTCATGGGTCTGTTCTCTCGTTGCGGCGCCGGTCAGGCGGCGGATCCGACGGTGGTGGTCATCATGCGCATGAGCGTCTCCTGGTCCGCCTCGGAGCGAGGCACCTCCCCGGTGATGCGCCCTTCGCAGAGGGTGTAGATGCGGTCGCAGATGCCGAGCACCTCGGGCAGCTCGGAGGAGATGACGATGACGGCCTTCCCCTGGTCCGCGAGCTGCTGGATGAGCCGGTAGATCTCGAACTTCGCGCCCACGTCGATGCCGCGCGTGGGCTCGTCGAGGATGAGGACGTCCGGCTCGGGGAAGAGCCACTTCGCGAGGACGACCTTCTGCTGGTTCCCGCCGGAGAGGGTCGCGACGCCCACGTCGATCCCGGGGGTCTTGATGCGCAGGGAGCGGCGGTAGCGCTCGGCGACCCTGCGCTCCTCGGTGTCGTCGATCAGGCCGCGCCGCACGACGGCCGGCAGGTTCGCGGAGACGATCGTGTCCTTGATGCTGTCCAGGAGGTTCAGCCCGAGCTGCTTGCGGTCCTCGGAGACGTAGGCGAGGCCGTGGCGGATCGCCTGGCGCACGGTGCGCAGCTCGACCTCCTCGCCGCGCAGCCGGAGCCGCCCGCCGAGGAAGTTGCCGTAGGAGCGGCCGAACAGGGAGCGGGCGAGCTCGGTGCGGCCGGCGCCCATGAGCCCCGCGAAGCCGAGGATCTCGCCGCGGCGGGCCACGAAGGACTCGTCGCGGCAGACGAGCTTGCCCGGCACGGTGGGGTGCTCGACGGTCCAGCCCTCGACCTCGAGGATGACCTCGCCGTCGAGGTTCGGCTCGTGGTCGGGGTAGCGGTTGTCGAGGGAGCGGCCCACCATCGCGCGGATGATGCGGTCCTCGTCGACGTGGCCCGCCTCGACCGCGTAGGTCTCCACGGTGCGCCCGTCCCGGATGACGGTCACGGCGTCGGAGACCTCGGCGATCTCGCCCAGCTTGTGGGAGATCATGATCGAGGTGATGCCCTTGCTCTTCAGCCCCTTCATGAGGGTGAGCAGGTTCGCGGAGTCGTCCTCGTTGAGGGCGGAGGTGGGCTCGTCGAGGATCAGGAGCTTGACGTCCTTCGCGAGCGCTTTGGCGATCTCGACGAGCTGCTGCTGGCCCACGCCGAGGGTCTTCACGGGCAGCGCCGGATCCACCTCGAGGCCCACGCGGGCGAGCAGGTCGAGGCTGCGGCGGCGCAGCTCGCGGCGGTCGATGAGCCCGCCGGCGACGATCTCGTTGCCCAGGAAGATGTTGTCCGCGACGGAGAGCTCGGGGATGAGCGCGAGCTCCTGGTGGATGATGACGATGCCGACGGCCTCGGAGGACTTGATGTCCTTGAACGCCATCTCCTCGCCCTGGAACAGGATCTGCCCGCCGTAGCTGCCGTGCGGGTGCACGCCGGAGAGGACCTTCATGAGGGTCGACTTCCCGGCGCCGTTCTCGCCGCAGATCGCGTGGATGTCACCGCGGCGCACGGTCATGGTGACGTCGTCCAGCGCCCGGACCCCCGGGAACAGCTTGGTGATGTTGCGCATCTCCAGGATCGCGTGCGGATCGCTCATGGATGCTTCCCTCCCACTCGTCGTCGAGTGCGGCCGGGGTGGCCGACAACGTTGTCATCTTAGGGGCGTGTGACGGGCGCCATGTCCGTTTCCGCATCACGGCTCGGTCACGGTCGGAGTCGGGCGTGCACGCCCCCACCCGCAGGGGGACGGGGTGCTCCGCCCGGAGGCGGATCGCCTTCCTGCCCGACGGGCCGCTGCTCGGGGTGAGCGTGCCCGGGGCAGGTGGCGCCCCGCCGCTCACCACCGTGCTCGAGCAGCTGCTCGTCCAGCAGCGGTTCTTCCCGATCTTCTCGCTGCTCTTCGGCGTGGGCTCCGGCATGCTGTGGGACTCCGCCTCTCGACGCGCCGCGCGGCCGCGCGCGGTGCTGCTGCGCCGCCTGCTCGCGCTCGGTCTGCTCGGTGCCCTGCACCAGCTGTTGCAGGCGGGGGAGGCGCTGCTGCCCTGCGCGATCGTCGGGACGCTGTTCCTCCTCCCGCTGGCCTTCCTCCCGGAGCGGGCGCGCACCGTGGTCGCCGGGATCGGGGGAGCGGCGCTCACCGCCGTCGGCGCCACGTTCGGCGGCCTGATGCTCGTGCCCGGCATGTTCCTGCTCGGCTTCACCGCCGCTTCCCTCGACCTGCCGCGACGGTTCGAGCGCTCGGCCCGGCCGGGGCTCGCGCTCACCGTCGTCGCGGGCGCGGTCGCCGCCCCGCTGCGCACGCCGCTGCGACCGGTGCTCGCGGCGGTCCTCGCGCCGCTCGGGCGGATGACGCTCACGAACCATGTCTCCGCAACCCTCGTGATCGTGGTGGCCGGCCTGACCTTCTCCGTGCCGCCGCAGCTCGTGCGGGGCGATGCCGCGCTCGTGCTCGACGACGCCGGGATGGCCGCCCCCGTCCTCCTCTCGCGCCGTGAGCACGACGGTCACGAAAAGGTCTCGACACCTCCCGGACATGTCCTTGGCACGATCGTTGCAGTGAAGTGGGCGCCATCTCGGGGCCCGACGGCGCGCCCCTCCCTCCCCCAGCGAAAGGGGTCTCCCGGTGAGCCGTCCCATGTCCTCCGCACTGCGCGTCCTGCACATCTCGCCCGCCCGCCCGGCGCTGCGGCGACCGGCTCTCGGAGCCCTCGCGATGCTCCCGCACACGGTGCACTACTGCGGAATGGACCTCCCGGACCTCCGCCGCGCCCCCGAGTGCGACGTCGTCGTCTTCGACTCGACCGCGGACCTCACCTGGGCGCCGCACATGGCGATGCGGCTCGAGGCGGCGGGGCTCGCGCTGCCGATGGTCCTCGTGATGGCCGAGTCCGGTCTCGCGGCCGCGAACCAGGACTGGGGCGCCGCGGACTACCTGCTGCCCACCGCGGGACCCGCCGAGGTCGACGCCCGGCTGCGGCTCGCGCTGCGCTCCGCCCCGGTGGAGGAGCCGGCCCCCGCGCTGCTCTCCGCGGGCGGCCTGCTGATCGACGAGTCGAGCTTCACCGCCTCCGTGCACGGCATGCCCCTCGAGCTGACGTTCAAGGAGTTCGAGCTGCTGAAGTACCTCGTCGCGCACCCGGGCCGGGTGTTCACCCGCGCCCAGCTGCTGCAGGAGGTGTGGGGCTACGACTACTTCGGCGGTACCCGCACCGTGGACGTGCATGTGCGCCGGCTGCGGGCGAAGCTCGGTGAGAGCCTCGACTCCGCGATCCACACGGTGCGCAACGTCGGCTACCGCTTCGACGTCGTGGAGCCCGCGCTGCAGACCGCCTGAGGCGGCTCAGCCCCGGCAGCGGGCGTGGCCGATCGCGGCGACCGCCGCGCAGATCAGCCCGGCCACGAGCAGCCCCGCCCCGGCGTGCACGCGCAGCAGGGCGGCGCCCACGGCCGCTCCCGCGAGCATGAGCAGCACGGCGAGCAGGCGCCGCGGCCACAGCGCGCCGCTGCCGCCGGCGAGCGGGGAGTCCATGGCGAGGCCCGTGATCGTCGAGGTGATGACCACGGTCGTCACGTCCTTGACCCCGATCGCGCGGGCCGTCGCGGCCTGCGCACCCATCGCGAGGCCCAGCACACCGGTGATCACCAGCAGCGCGGGCTCCGGCGCCCCGTCCCACAGCAGCAGCACCGCGCCGATGGCGACGACGACCCCGGCGACCCCGCCGAGCAGGGCGGTCGTCACCGCGCTCCAGGCGCCCGTGCGGCCGCCGAGCGCGCGCCCCGCGAGCACCGCCCCGAGCACGAAGCCGCCGAGCGCGATCAGCGGCCCCGCCACGGGGAGGTCGTCCGCCCCGGTGAGGGCCATCCCGAGGATCACCACGTTGCCGGTCATGTTCGCGGTGAACACCCGGTCCAGGCCCAGGTAGCCGATCGCGTCGACGATCCCGGTGGTGAAGGTGAGCGCGAGCATGAGGCGCAGGAGGGCGGGCCCCGTGTCCCGGGCGGGGGAGACGGCGGCGGTGGAGGTCTCGGTCATGCCCCGGACGCTATCGACCTCGCGAAACCCGGGCGGCACGGGCGTGTAACAAGCACGTAAAAGCACGTCCCTAGGGTGAGCGTCGACCCGAGGAGGACCCATGCGGACACCCATCCTGCGCCCCGGCGAGGACCTGCCGGACGGCATCGCCTATCTCCCCGCGGAGGAGGCCACGAGCCTGTGGGGCCGGCTGCCCTGCGCCGCGGACTCCCCGGTGCTGCGCCTGCGCAGCGGGGACGAGGCGGTCCTGGACACGGTGAGCCACGAGGGCATCCTCGAGGACCAGGGCCGGGACCCGCGCCGCTTCTTCGCCGCGCACGGCGTCGACGCCGAGCAGGTGCTCCCGGATGCGGTCGCGATCGCCGCCGGGCACCCGGACCGCGACCCCGGCCGCGACGGCCCGCACGTGGTCACCGGGCCGATCCACGTGGACGGCGCCCTCCCCGGCGACCTGCTGCGGATCACCGTGGTGGACCATGCGCTGCGCGTCCCCTACGGCGTGGTCTCCAACCGCCACGGTCGCGGCGCGCTGCCGGGGGAGTACCCGCGAGGCACGGGTGCGGTGAGCGTCTTCGCCGGGGTCGAGGAGGGGGCCGACGGCGCCCTGCTCGGCACCATGGCCCCGCGCGAGGGGGCCGAGCGCACGATCCGCTTCCCGCTGCGCCCCTTCCTCGGGATCATGGGCGTCGCCGTCGCGGAGGTGGAGCGGCCGCACTCGGTGCCGCCCGGACGCCACGGCGGCAACATCGACATCAACCTGCTCACCGCCGGCTCCTCCCTCTACCTGCCGGTGCAGGTCGTGGGTGCCCTCGCCTACGTGGGCGACCCGCACTTCGCGCAGGGGGACGGGGAGGTCGCGCTGACGGCGATGGAGGCGAGCCTGCGCAGCCGCCTGCGCTTCGAGGTCATCGCCCGGGAGGACGCGCTCGAGCGGTTCGGGGAGCTCGCCGGCCCGCTCGCCGAGACCTCCCGGTACCTGGTGCCCACCGGCATGGACGAGGACCTCGACGTGGCCGTCCAGGAGTGCGTGCGGGCGGCGATCGCCCTGCTCGGGGCCCGCTGGGGACTCGATCCCGAGCACGCCTACGCCTACCTCAGCGCCGCCACCGACTTCGACATCTCGCAGGTGGTGGACGTGGTCAAGGGCGTCCACGCCCGCATCCGGATCGAGGACCTCGCGGGGGTGGGCCGATGAGCGCCGACGGCGGCACGGGACCGGTCGCCGAGGAGGCCCGGCCGGTGCCCCACGGCCCGGAGGTCCCCGGGCTCATGGACGCCTTCTGGGCCTACGAGACGGCCCTCATGGCCGACGACCTCCCGACCCTCGACGCGCTCTTCGCCCCCGGCCCGGACACCCTCCGCGGCGACGCGGCGGGTCTGCTCGTGGGGCACGAGGCGATCAGCTCCTTCCGCGGCGGGCGCGGCGGCGCCCCGGCCCGGCGCATCGTCCGCGTCGATGTGCGCGCGCTCGGCGAGCGGCACGCCGTCGTCGTCGCGATCACGGAGCTGCTGCGCGGGGGCCGCGGCCAGCAGACCCAGGTGTGGGAGCGCGGCGAGGGCGGCTGGAAGGTCGCCGTCGCGCACGTGGCGGTCGCGGCGCCGGCGCTGGACCGTCGGATCTGGCGGGTGGTGGGCACCCCGCTCGTTCCGGCCACCACGGAGGACGGCCCGCTCACGGGGGAGTCCGTCGCGGTCAAGGACCTGTTCGCCGTCGCCGGCCAGCGGATCGGCGCCGGGAACCCCGCCCGGCTCGCGGAGGCCTCCCCGGAGCCCCGCCACGCCGCCGCGGTCGAGGCGCTGCTGGGCGCGGGCGCCGCCGTCACCGGGATCGCCGCGACCGACGAGCTCGCCTACAGCCTCGCCGGCACCAGCACGCACTACGGCACCCCGCCGAACCCCCGCGCCCCGCACCGCATCAGCGGCGGCTCGTCCTCCGGCTCCGCGAGCGCCGTCTCCCTCGGGCACGCGAGCCTGGGCCTCGGCACGGACACGGGCGGCTCGATCCGCGTCCCCGCCGCCTACCAGGGGCTGTGGGGGATCCGCACCACCCACGGCGCCGTCCCCCGCGACGGGCTGCTGCCGCTCGCGCAGAGCTTCGACACCGTGGGCCTGCTCGCGCGCACCCCCGGGCCGCTCGCCCGTGCCGCCGCCGTGCTGCTGCACGACGCCGACGGCGCCGCGGCCGGGACGGGGAGGGCCGGAATGCTCGCCGGCGCCGCCCTGCGCACCGTGCCCGGTCTCGTGGAGCTCGCCGAGGGCGACGTCGCCGAGGCGATCGACGCGGCACTGCGCCGCTGGGCCGGGAGCCGGCGCATGGAGCGCGCCGCCGCGATCGACGAGGCGGCCCACACCGCATGGCTGGGCGCCTTCCGGACGATCCAGGCGCGCGAGGCGTGGCAGGCGCACGGCGACTGGGTCCGCGTCCATGAGGGCGACCTCGGCCCGGACGTCGCCGCCCGCTTCCGCACCGCCCGCACCGTCACCGCGGAGCAGGAGCGCCGTGCCCGCGAGGTGCGCGCCGTCGCCGCGGAGGAGGTGCGCGGGCGGCTCGGCGGCGGCGTGCTCGTGGTGCCGGCGGCCTCCTCGGTGGCGCCGCTGCTGCGGGACTCCGCGGCCGGCGGCCCCCTCATCGAGGCCCAGCGCGAGCGGACTCTGCGCCTGACCTGCCTCGCGGGCCTCGCCGGCCTGCCCGCCGTCACCGTCCCGCTGCGCACCGCCGCGGGCCTGCCCACCGGTGTCACCCTGGTGGGGCCCGCCGGCTCCGACGTGGAGCTGATCCACCTCGCCGCCGCCCTCGAGGAGACCTCATGAGCCCGAGCAGCCTCACCCTCGCGCAGTTCAACACGGCGCCCGCGGCGGACCTCGAGGATCCGCTGCGCGGCTGCGCCCCGATCGACCGCTGGACCGGGGCGATCCTCGCAGGGCGCCCCTACGCGGACGTCGAGCAGCTGCGGGGCACGGCCTCCGCGCTCGCCGGGGAGTGGACCGCCGCGGAGGTCCACGGCGCGCTCGCGCACCATCCGCGGATCGGGGAGCGGGCGCAGGGGCTCGCGGCGGTGGAGGCCGCGCACTCGCGCGCCGAGCAGGCCGGGGTCGAGGACCCCGGCGCCTGGGTCGCCGCGAACGCCCGCTACGAGGAGCGCTTCGGCACCGTGTTCCTCATCCGCGCCGCGGGCCGCTCGCAGGCGGAGATGCTCGCGGAGCTCGAGCGGCGCCTGGCGCTCGACGAGGAGCAGGAGCGGAGCGAGCGCGCGGAGCAGCTGCGGCAGATCGCCCTGCTGCGCCTCGAGGCCCTCGTCCCCGCCTGAGCGGCGGGGCTGGAACGGTCATTCCGCCCGCGTCCCGCGGCCGGAACCGGCGCGTCACGCCTGCGCAGGGCAATCTTCGCGGGACGGAACCGTGGACGAAACACGCGTGAAACGTCTGTTTCGTTGACTGGGGCGGAGCACCGGCACCACCGCAGAACGGAACCCCGATGAGCATCCCTGCGATCACCCCGCCCCAGCGGCTCCTGATGGGGCCCGGCCCGATCAGCGCGGACCCCCGCGTCCTGCGGGCGATGTCCGCCGGCCTCGTGGGCCAGTTCGATCCCGCGATGACCACCTGGATGACGCAGACCATGGAGCTGTACCGCGAGGTGCTGCGCACCCGCAACGAGGCGACCCTCCTCGTCGACGGCACCTCCCGGGCCGGTATCGAGGCCGCCCTGGTCTCCCTGCTCGAGCCCGGGGACCGGGTGCTCGTGCCGATCATGGGCCGCTTCGGGCACCTCCTCGTGGAGATCGCCGAGCGCTGCGGGGCCGAGGTCCACACGATCACCACCGACTGGGGCACCGTGTTCACCCCCGAGCAGATCGAGGAGGCCGTCGGCCGCGTCCGTCCCCGACTCGTGGCCCTCGTGCAGGGCGACACCTCCACCACCATGAACCAGCCGCTCGAGGGCCTCGGCGAGATCTGCGCCCGCCACGACGCGCTGCTGTACGTCGACGTCACCGCGTCCCTGGGCGGCAACGCCTTCGCGATGGACGAATGGGGCGTGGACGCCGCCACCGCGGGCCTGCAGAAGTGCCTCGCGGGCCCGTCGGGCAGCGCCCCCCTCTCGCTCTCCCCGCGTGCCCGCGAGGTCGTGCTCTCGCGCCGCCACGTCGAGGCCGGCATCGCGGACGGCACCGCCGGCCGCGGCACGCGCATCCGCTCGAACTACTTCGACCTCGCGATGATCCTCGACTACTGGGGCGAGGCGCGGCTGAACCACCACACCGAGGCCACGAGCATGCTCTACGCGGCCCACGAGTGCGCCCGGCTGCTCGTCGAGGAGGGCATGGACGCCGCCGTCGCCCGGCACCGCCTGCACGGGCGGGCCATGGCCGCGGGCGCGCAGGGGCTGGGGCTGCGGCTGTTCGGCGACCAGGAGCACCGGATGAACAACGTCCTCGCCGTGCACATCCCCGAGGGGGTCGACGGCGACGCCGCCCGCACCGCCCTGCTCGAGGACTACGGCATCGAGATCGGCACGAGCTTCGGCCCCCTGCACGGGAACGTCTGGCGCATCGGGACCATGGGCTACAACGCCCGGAAGGACGCGGTGCTGCTCACCCTCGCCGCGCTCGAGCAGGTGCTGCGCGCCGGCGGCGTGCCGGTCACCGGCGGCGGGGGCGTGGGTGCCGCGCAGGAGGTCTACGCGGACGAGGCCCGCGCCGCCTCTCCCGCGGGCCCGGTCGCGAGCGCCGTCGCCGGGACGGAGGCCGCCCGATGACCCGCCTCGCCCCCTCCGCCGAGGCGCTCGAGGCGGCCCGCCGGATCATGGCGGACTGCGACCGGATCGCCGCGATCTCCGCCCGCGAGGACGGCATCGAGCGCACGTACCTCACCCCCGAGCACGCCCGCCACGACGCGCTCGCCGCCGAGCTCGTCACCACGGCGGGCATGCGCACCTGGCAGGACGTCGCCGGCAACCGGCGGGGCCGGCTCGAGGGGAGCCGCCCCGGGCTGCCCGCCCTGCTGCTCGGCTCCCACCTCGACACGGTGCCCGACGCCGGCCGCTACGACGGCATCCTCGGCGTGCTGCTCGCCGTGGAGGCCGTCTCCCGGCTCCGCGACCGCGCTCACGAGCTGCCCTTCGCGCTCGAGGTCGCAGCCTTCGCGGACGAGGAGGGCACCCGCTTCGGGGCGACGCTCCTGGGGTCCCGCGCGCTCGCCGGTACCTGGGAACCGGGATGGCTCGCCCTGGCCGACGCCGAGGGCACCACGATGGAGCAGGCCTTCCGGGACTTCGGCCTCGACCCCGGGCGGGTGGGCGAGGCGGCCCTGCGCCCCGAGGACCTCGCCGGGTATCTCGAGGTGCACATCGAGCAGGGCCCGTACCTCGAGCAGGCGGATCGGGCGCTCGGCGTGGTCACGTCGATCGCGGGCGCCCGCCGCTTCGCCCTCACCGTCACCGGCGAGGCCCGCCACGCGGGCGGCACCCCCTACGAGCGCCGCCGCGACGCGCTGATCGGGGCGAGCCGGGCGGTGCTCGACATCGAGGAGATCGCCCGTGAGCACGGGGCGATCGCGACGGTGGGCCGCCTGGAGACCTTCCCCGGCGGCGTCAACGTCGTCCCCGGCCGCGTGGAGATGTCCCTGGACCTGCGGGCGGAGACCGACGCGCTGCGCGACGAGGTGCTCGACCTCGTCCTCGAGAGGATCCGCGGCTTCTGCGCGGGGCGCCGTCTCGAGCTCACGGTCGAGCAGATCCATGCGGCGCCCGCCGTGCGCTGCGCCCCGCGGCTCATGGACGCGGTGCGCACGGGGATCCGGGCGACCGGGGACCCGGAGCCGCCGGATCTGTTCTCGCGCGCCGGGCACGACGCGATGGCCCTCGCCGCGATCACCGACGTGGGCATGCTGTTCGTGCGCTGCGCCGACGGCATCAGCCACCATCCCGACGAGTCCGTCACGACGGAGGACGTCGCCCTCGCGCTCGAGGCGCTCGAGGCGGCGGTGCTCGAGGTCGCGCGGTCCGGAGCCGGCGCACCCGAGGGAGGGGACCGGCGATGAGCGGGGGGACCGGGACCCCCGTCCTGACCGGGCCCCGGATCGACGCCCGCATCGACGCGCGGTACGGCGAGCTCACGCCGCAGGAGAGGCGGATCTCCGACTTCCTCCTCGAGCACCTGGGCGACCTCGCCGTGTTCAGCGCCGCGGACATCAGCCGCGAGACCGGCGTCTCCAAGGCCACCGTGAGCCGCCTGTTCCGCAAGCTCGACTTCGCGGACTTCCGCGAGGTCAAGGAGCACACGCGGGCCATGCGGCAGTCGGGCACCCCGCTCGCCGCGCCGTCCCGCGCGAGCGCGGGGGGACTGCGCCCGGGCATCGAGGGCCACGTCCGCACGGAGCGGCTGAACCACGACCGGCTGCTCACCGTGCTCGGCGGGGGAGCGCTCGGGACGGGCACGGAGCTGCTCGCCGGCGCCCGCCGGGTGCTCGTCGTGGGCCTGCGCAACAGCTACCCCGTCGCCCTGCACCTGCACCAGCAGCTGATCCAGGCGCGGGACGGGGTGCGCCTCGCGCCGCAGCCCGGGCAGGCGGTGGGAGAGGAGATCGCCGGGATCGGGGAGGAGGACGTCGTCGTGCTCATCGGGTTCCGCCGTCGGCCGGCCGTGTTCCCGGCCCTCGCCGCGGCGATCGAGCGCTCGCCGGCGCGCTGCCTGCTCATCGGCGACGGCACCGCCCGGCCCTACGCTGTCGGAGCGGACTGCTGGATCGAGTGCCCGATCGACTCCGACGGCGCCTTCGACAGCTACTCGACGGCCATGTCCCTCGTCGCGCTGCTCGCCGACGGCATGCTCAACCTCCTGGGGAGCGACGGCGCGCGCCGCATCCGCGGGATCACCGCCGCCTACGACGAGCTCGGGGAGCTCGAGCAGCGCTGAGGAGCCCGCCGAGGACGGGTGGGGGAACCGCGACGGGCGGGGAGGGCGTCGACCCTCCCCGCCCGTCGTCCCTCGGGCGCCGACCGCTCAGCGCAGGTCGGGGTTCTCCTCGTAGACCTCCTCGAGCAGCGAGGTGTCGAAGTAGTCCTCGAGGGTGAGGTCGAATCCGGCGGTGACGAGCGCGTCGACGTTCTTCTGCATGAGGTCCTGGGACATGGTCAGCAGCCCGTTCGCATCGGTCTCGTCGGTGCTGACGAGGTCCACCTGGGCCTTCGCCTGGCGTGTCTCCTTCTCCATGTCCAGGCCCAGGTCCTTGCCGAAGTCCTCGACGGCGAGCCGCGCGCCCTCCTCGGGGTCCTCGACGGCGTCGGACCAGCCGCGGATCAGGGCGACCAGCACGGCCTTGAGCTCCTCCCGCTTCGTCTCGATGCTCTCCTGGGTCACGACGAGGCTCTCGGCCATGAACGGCAGCCCGTTGTCCGCGAGCGGCAGGTTCACGACGTCCTTCCCGTCCAGCTCGAGGGTGATCGCCTCATTGGTGAGGTAGCCGAAGAAGCCGTCGACCTCGCCGTTGACGAGGGGCTGCGGGTCGTACTGCACAGGCACGATCTCGAGGGCGGAGGCCTCGATGCCGTTCGCGGCGAGGAAGCCGTCGAAGAGCGTCTCGTTGACGCCGGCCTGCACGCCGATCCGCTTCCCGGCGAGGTCCGCGGGGGTCGTGATCGGGGTCGCGTCGCCGAGCGAGATGATCGTGAAGGGGTTCTTCTGGTAGGTGGTGCCGATGATCTTCAGCGGCGCCTCGTCGTCCTTGATCAGCGGGGCGACGCCGAGCGGGGAGGACGTGCCGATGAGGGCGGAGCCGGAGAGCACCATCGTCTCGGTGGAGGTGCCGCTGGGGCCGCCGGCGATGAGGTTCACCGAGGAGAACCCGGCCTTCTCGAAGTACCCGCGGTCCACCGCGAGGTACTCGCCGGCGAACTCGGCGTTCTTGATCCACGAGAGGTTCAGGTCCAGGGAGCCGTAGTCCCCGGAGCCGCCGTCGGAGGCGCCGGAGGCGGCGTCCGAGGAGCTGCCGCAGGCGGCGAGGGCGAGCGCGCCGATCGACGCGGCGGCGGCGCCGAGGGCGGTGCGCCGGGAGGGGCGAGGGACAGGGGCGGGAGTGGTCTCCATGAGGATCGCCTTCTTCGCGTGGGTGGGCCGCGGGGCCGCGGGCGGGTGTGGGGCCCGAGGTTAGGGATCGTGTGTTTCAAGAGGGGCCGCGGCCTGTTTCGCCGCGGTTACATCTGCAGGGGGAGCCCCTGAAACACACGTTTTACACGGGGGAAACCGTGGTGCCGCACCCGCTTCCTAGCGTGGGAGGACCGGACGCGGACCGGGCCCGCAGGGCCCGCGCCCCGTCGCTGCCGTCGGATCCAGGAGGTCGTCATCAGCCACGTCACCACCCACGTGCTGGACTCCGGCACCGGACGGCCCGCCGCCGGCGTGGCCGTCTCCCTGCGGGGCCCGGACGGCGGCGAGATCGCCTCCGCCGCGACCGACGCCGACGGCCGGATCGGGGACCTGGGCCCCGACCGCCTCCCCGCGGGCACCGCCTCCCTCCGCTTCGACACCGGCGCCTACTTCGCCGCCCGCGGCCAGGAGACCTTCTACCCGGAGGTCGTGGTCGCCTTCCGCATCGACGAGGAGCAGGGGCACCTGCACGTGCCGCTGCTCCTGAGCCCCTTCGCCTACTCCACCTACCGAGGCAGCTGAGATGACCGAGACCACCGCCCCCGCCACGACCACCGCCCCCGCCGCGACCGGCATCTCCCTGGGCGCCAACCAGTACGGGAAGGCCGGTGTGCGCCTGGTCCACGTGGACCGCTCCACGCCGCGCCACGTCCTCACCGATCTCACCGTGACCTCGATGCTCCGCGGCGACTTCGAGGACTGCTACCGCACCGGGGACAACGCCCGCGTGATCGCGACGGACACCCAGAAGAACACCGTCTACGCCTTCGCCAAGAAGCACGGCGTGGCCGGGCCCGAGAAGTTCCTGGGACTGCTCGCGGACCACTTCATGGGCCAGGGCAGCTGGCTCACCGGCGGCCGCTGGGAGGCGGAGGCGCACGGCTGGGAGCGCATCGAGGTGGACGGCGCCGGGCACGACCACGCCTTCGTCCGCACGGGCCCCGAGGTGCGCACCGCGGCGGTGACCGTCCAGGACGGCGAGCGGCACGTGGTGGGCGGGATCAAGGACCTCGTGGTGCTGAAGTCCACCGGCAGCGAGTTCCACGGCTTCCCGCGCGACGCCTACACGACCCTCCCGGAGACCACGGATCGCATCCTCGCCACCGAGGTCACGGCCCGCTGGCGCTTCCGGGACCCGGAGGCGGACCCCGACGCGACCTTCGCGGCGGTGCGCGCCCTGCTGCTCGAGACCTTCGCGACCACCCACTCGCTGTCCCTCCAGCAGAGCCTCTTCGCGATCGGTGAGGCCGTGCTCGGCGCCCGCCCCGAGCTCGCCGAGATCCGCATGGTCATGCCCAACAAGCACCACTACCTCGTGGACCTCTCCCCGTTCGAGCTCGGCAACGACAACGAGGTGTTCGTCGCCGGGGACCGCCCCTACGGCCTCATGCAGGCGGCGGTGGTCCGTGACGGGGAGCCCGAGGCGCCGGCCGCCTGGGAGTGGCTCGGCGGGTTCTGCTGAGGGCCCCGGCGATGCCCGACCGCGCGCTCCCGGGCCCCGCGGCGCCCCCGGCCCTCCCGCGCACGATCCGCACGGTCCGCGCGGCGGAGGTGCTGCTCGAGGGGGAGCTCGTCCCCGCCGTGCTGCACCTCGACGGCGGGCGGATCCGCCGCATCGAGCGTCTCGACGGCGCCGACGCGACCGTCGCGACCGGCGGGGCCGTCGGCCCGTCGGCCCCGCCCGGCGAGGAGCTGCGCGTCCCCGACGGGGTCCGGGTGCTCCCCGGGAACGTCGACACCCACGTGCACATCAACGAGCCCGGCCGCACCGAGTGGGAGGGCTTCGCGACCGCCACGACCGCCGCGGCCCTCGGCGGCGTGACCACCCTCGTGGACATGCCGCTGAACAGCGTCCCGCCCACGGTGGACCTGCCCGCGCTGCGCGTGAAGCAGGCCGCCGCGCGGGACGCGCTGCGCGTGGACCTGGGCTTTTGGGGAGGCATCGTCCCCGGGAACACCGGCGCTCTCGAGGGCCTGTGGGACGCCGGGGTGCGGGGCTTCAAGTGCTTCCTGCTGCCCTCCGGCGTGGACGAGTTCCCGCCCGTGGACGCACGGCAGCTCCGGGAGGCCATGCGTGAGGTCGCCCGCTTCGACGGGCTGGTCATCGTGCACGCGGAGGACGCCCGCACGATCGCGCAGGCCCCCGCCGTCCCCTCCGCCTCCTACACCGACTTCGTGGCCTCCCGTCCCGACGCCGCGGAGGTCACCGCGATCGCCGGGCTGATCGAGGCGATCCGGGAGACGGGCGCCCGCACGCACCTGCTGCACCTCTCGAGCGCCCGCGCGCTGGACCTCATCGCCTCCGCCCGCGCGGAGGGCCTGCCGCTCACGGTGGAGACCTGCCCGCACTACCTGTGCTTCGACGCGGCGTCCGTCCCGGACGCCGCCCCGGAGTTCAAGTGCTGCCCGCCGATCCGCGACAGCGGCAACCGCGACGCCCTCTGGCAGGGCCTGCAGGAGGGCCTCATCGACACGGTCGTCACCGACCACTCGCCCTCCACCGCGGAGGAGAAGCACCGCGGCGCCCCGGACCTCCAGCAGGCCTGGGGAGGGATCTCCGGCCTGCAGGCCGGCTTCACCGCGGTCGCCGCGCACGCGCAGGAGCGGGGCGTGGGCATCGCGCAGGTGAGCCGCTGGATGGCGACCGCCACCGCGGACCTCGTGGGCCTGCCCGCGAAGGGCCGGATCGCCGAGGGCGCTGACGCCGACCTCGTGCTCCACGACCCTCGCCCCGCGCGCACGCTGCGCGCCGCCGAGCTCGCCCACCGCAACCCGATCTCCGCCTACGACGGCATGGCCCTGCGCGGCGAGGTCACGACCACGATCCTGCGCGGCGACGTGATCGCGCAGGGCGGGCGGGTCGCCGCCCCGCAGGGGCGCTTCCTCACCGGGCGGGGCGGGGCCGCGGCATGAGCGCCGGACCGGGCCTCGCCGCCGCGGGGGAGGAGTGGCTCTCCGCCGGCCGCCCCTTCGCGCTCGCGACCCTGATCGCCGCCGAGGGCTCCGCCCCGCGGCCCGTGGGCACCTCGATGCTCGTCGCCGAGGGCGGGATCGTGCGCGGCTCCCTCTCCGGGGGCTGCGTCGAGGCGGACGTCGTCGGGACGGCGCTCGAGGTGATCGCGGAGGGACGGCCGCACCGCCGTCGCTACGGCTACTCCGACCACACCGCCTGGGAGGTGGGCCTCATGTGCGGCGGCAGCATCGAGGTGCTCGTCCAGCCCGTCCGCGACCGGGCCGAGGCCGCGGGGCTCGCCGCCCTGCTCGACGAGGCTCCCGCGGCCGTGCTGTGGCGCACCGACGTCCCCGGGCGGAGGGCGGCCCTCCCGCTGCCCGCCGCGGACGACCCCGTCGCCTGGCGCGCCCCGCTCGCCGCGCTGCTCGCGGAGGAGCCGGGCACGGGGAGCGGGGGAGCGTCCGGGGCCGACGGGATCCCCCTGCGCCGGCTCGCCGCCCGGGTCGCCGAGGGCGTCGCCGCCGGACGCACCGGTCTGCTCGGGGGCGACGAGCTCTGCGCGACGGGGCTGCCCGAGCTGTTCCTCTCCGTGCACCGTCCCGCCCCGCGGCTGATCGTCGCCGGCACCACCGACCACGCCGCGGCGCTCGTCGAGCAGGGGCGGCTGCTGGGCTACGACACGACCGTCTGCGACCCCCGCGCCACCTTCCTCACCCCCGAGCGCTTCCCCGCCGCGCACCGCATCGAGGTGCAGTGGCCCCACCGCTACCTCGCCGCGGAGCACGCCGCCGGCCGCCTGGACCACCGGGGCGTGGTCTGCAGCCTCGGCCACGACCCGAAGATCGACGACCCGCTGCTCGCGCTCTCCCTCACGCTGCCCCTCGCCTACGTGGGCGCCATGGGCTCCCGCCGCACCCACGCGGAGCGGATGCGACGCCTCGCCGAGCGGGGCACGACCCCCGCCGACCTCGACCGCCTGCACTCGCCGATCGGCCTCGACCTCGGCGGCTCGACCCCCGCGGAGTTCGCGCTCTCCGTCATGGCGGAGGTGGTCGCCGTGCGCGGCGGCCGCGCCGCCCCGCAGCCCCTCCGCTCCACCACCGGCCCGCTCCACGGGAGGATCCCCGCATGACCAGCCACCCCGTCGTCCCCGACCCGACCGTCGTGGACGGCGCACCCGCCCCGACCCCGCCCCGTCCCGGGCAGTGCCTGCGCACCTACCTGCGGGACCTGGGCCGGCTCGGGGTGAAGAAGGGCTGCGACGGCGGGGACTGCGGCGCGTGCACCGTGCACCTGGACGGCCGCCCCGTGCACAGCTGCGTCGTCCCCGCGGTGCGCGCCGCGGGCCGCGAGGTCACGACGATCAACGGCCTCGCGGCGACCGCCGCCGATGATCGGGCGACGCCCGGGACCGAGGCGCCCGTCGA
This sequence comes from Brachybacterium horti, assembly GCF_054777615.1. Taxonomy (NCBI): domain Bacteria; kingdom Bacillati; phylum Actinomycetota; class Actinomycetes; order Micrococcales; family Dermabacteraceae; genus Brachybacterium; species Brachybacterium horti. The sequence continues at coordinate 212,071 of NZ_BAAHAM010000004.1, read as the reverse complement.
GCACCCGGTGCAGACGGCGTTCCGCTGTGCGCAGGGCTTCCAGTGCGGGTTCTGCACCTCCGGCATGATCATGACCGCCGCCGCGCTCACCGAGGGCGACCGGGCGGACCTCCCCCGCTCGCTCAAGGGCAACCTCTGCCGCTGCACGGGCTACGGCTCGATCCGCGAGGCCCTCGCGGGCGTCACCCGGGTCGAGGAGGGCGCCGCGGCCGGCGGCAGCCTGGGCGCCCCCGCCGCCCGCCGGGTCGTCACCGGCACCGAGCCCTACACGCTCGACGTCGAACCCGGCTCCCTCCCCGGGCTGCTGCACATGAAGCTCCTGCGCTCCCCGCACGCCCACGCCCGGATCCGCTCGATCGACACCACCGCCGCGCTCGCCGTGCCCGGGGTGCACACGGTGCTCACCCACGAGGACGCGCCGCGCACCCTCTTCTCGACCGGGCAGCACGAGCACCTCGCCGACGATCCCCTGGACACGCGGATCCTCGACGACACCGTCCGCTTCGTCGGACAGCGCGTCGCCGCGGTGCTCGCGGACTCGGTCGCCGCCGCGGAGGCGGGCGTGCGCGCCCTCGTCGTGGACTACGCGCCGCTGCCCGCGGTGACCGACCCGGAGCTGGCCCGCACCGGCCCCGCCCTCCACGGGGAGAAGGGGGAGGGCTCCGGCATCGCCGACCCCGCCACGAACCTCGTCGCGGAGCTGCACTCGCGCGTGGGCGACCTCGAGGAGGGCCTCGCCCGCGCCGCCGTCGTCACCGACCGGGTGTACCGCACCCAGCGGGTCCAGCACGTGAGCCTCGAGACGCACGCCGCGATCGCCTCCATCGACGAGGACGGCACGCTCGTGGTGCGCAGCAGCACCCAGGTGCCCTATCTCGCCAAGCGCACCCTGCAGCGGCTGCTGGACCTGCCCGAGGAGCGGGTGCGGGTGATCGCCCCGCGCGTGGGCGGCGGGTTCGGCGGCAAGCAGGAGGTGTTCACCGAGGACCTCGTCGCCCTCGCGACCCTGCGCACGGGACGCCCCGTGCAGCTCGAGCACACGCGCAGCGAGCAGTTCACCTCGACCTCGGTGCGCCACCCCATGCGGATCCGGGTGCGGGCCGGCGCGGACGCCGACGGCCGCCTCACGGCCCTGCACCTGAGCCTGCTCTCGGACACGGGCGCCTACGGCAACCACGGACCCGGCACGATGTACCACGGCACGGGGGAGTGCCTGGCCGTCTACCGCTGCCCCGCGAAGGCGGTGGACGCCGAGGTGGTCTACACGAACACGGTGCCCTCGGGCGCGTTCCGCGGCTACGGCCTCAGCCAGACGGCCTTCGCGGTGGAGTCCGCGATGGACGAGCTCGCCCGCGCCCTGGACCTCGACCCGATCGCGTTCCGGCGCCTCAACGTGATCCGCGAGGGGGACCCGATGATCTCGACCTCCCCGGACCCCGCGGCCGACGTCGAGTACGGCAGCTACGGCCTGGACCAGTGCCTGGACCTCGTCGAGGAGGCGCTCGCCTCCCCTGTCGACAGAGCCGGCACGGCCGACGGGGGCGCGGACGAGCCGGGCCCGGAGTGGGCGTGCGGCACCGGTGTGGCGCTGTCGATGCTGGACACGGTGCCCCCGCGCGGGCACTTCTCCCACAGCCGGGTCCTGCTCGACCGCGACGGCACCCTCGAGGTGCGCGTGGGCACGGCCGAGTTCGGCAACGGCACCACGACGGTGCACGTGCAGCTCGCGGCCGCCGCGCTCGGCTGCGCGCCGGAGCGGATCCGGATCCGGCAGTCGGACACGGCGATCGTCGGCCACGACACCGGCGCCTACGGCTCCGCCGGCACGGTCGTGGCGGGGAAGGCGACGCTGCACGCGGCGCAGGCCCTGCTGCGGGTGCTCGCCGCCGAGGCGGACGCCGTGCTCGCCGGCGAGGGCGCGACGGGCGGGACCGCGTGCCCGGAGCCCGTGGCGGGCGGCGCGGCGGGCCCGGACCCCGCGACGGGCGACTGGGCGGGGGAGTCCGCGGGGCTGCGCCATCGGCCGAGCGGCCGGTTCGTCACCTGGGCGGAGCTCGCCGCCTCCGCGGGCGCCGCGGGCCGCACGCTCGAGGCGGAGGCGCACTGGGACGGCTCGCCCCGCTCGGTCGCCTTCAACGTGCACGGCGTGCGCGTCGCGGTGCACCGGGCCACCGGCGAGCTGCGGATCCTGCGCAGCGTGCAGGCGGCGGACGCCGGCTTCGTCGTCAACCCCCTGCAGTGCCGCGGCCAGGTGCAGGGCGGGGCCGCGCAGGCGCTCGGGGCGGCGCTGTACGAGGAGGTCGTCGTCGACGACGCCGGCCGTGTGCGCACCGACATCCTGCGGCAGTACCACGTGCCCACCCTCGCGGACGTCCCACCCACCGAGGTGCTCTTCGCGAGCACGAGCGACCGCCTGGGACCGCTCGGCGCGAAGTCCATGAGCGAGAGCCCGTACACGGCCGTCGCGCCCGCCCTCGCCAACGCGGTGCGGGACGCGATCGGCGTGCGCATGACGACGCTGCCGCTGGGCCGCGACCGCCTCTACCTCGCCATGCGCGAGGCGGGGGTGCTCAGCCCGCGTTGAGGCCGGTGCCGCGGGCGTTGTAGACCGTGGCGCCGCCGCGGGAGACGAGGTCGCGGTACTCGCGGAACACCGCGATCGCCTCGTCGCGCAGCACGTCCACCTCGACCCCGATGCCGCGCTCGCGGAAGCGGCCCGCCCAGTCCTCGGGCATGGGGCCCTCGTCGAAGCCCGTGAGCTCCTCGACCTCCGGGCCCTCGCCCGCGATCACCAGGCGCCGCACGCCGGACCACATCGTCGCGCCGTAGCACATGACGCACGGGCGCCAGTTGACCCACAGCTCGAGCGCGGGGGAGCCCTCCGCCCCCAGGTCCCAGCCGCCCCGCCGCTCCTGCGCGAGGGACAGGGTCGTGACCTCGGCATGCATCGAGGAGAGCCCCGATCCGAGCACCCGGTTCACCCCGGCCGCGACGATCTCCCCGCTCGCGGGGTCCCGCACGAGCGCGGAGAACGGCCCGCCGCCGCCCTCGTGCATGTTCCGCGAGGCGAGGCGGTTCAGCAGGCGCATGAGCGTCACCCGCGCCTCCGGTCCGTCTCCGGCGGGCGCCGCACCGAGCGCGGCGACCTCCTCCTCGACCCAGTCGGGGAGCTGCACGCCGAAGGAGACGGCGCGCGCGGTCCGGTGCTGCGGGTCCTGATGATCCTGTCGTTCCACGGCTCTGCCTCCCGGCGGTCTCGACACGTCCCCGGGGGAGCCTCCCGGGCGCGACCAGGCTAGGGGCGGGAGATGTCCGGGACGTTTCCCGCGGCGGGGGCCCGGCAGGGGTTTACGCGGCGGAAACAGGAGCGCACCCCTGGCGAAACAGCCGTTCCATAGCGTGGGCCGCGCCGGACGACCCTCCTCGACGGCGGTCACCCCGACCGCCCTTCGGCCGCCCGGCCCCTCGACGAAAGGGCCCCGATGCACCCGCTCAGCACCCCGACCCACGCCGCCGCCGGCCGCGCCACGGGCCGACTCCTCACGGGGCGTCGCACCCTCCTGGCCGGTTCCGTCGCCGCCTCCGCGCTCGCCCTCGCCGGCTGCTCCCGCGGGACCGCCGCTGCCGCCGGCGAGGACCTCGGCGCCCTCACGGTCAACCAGAACTGGATCCGCACCACCGAGTTCGCCGGCGAGTACTTCGCGGACTCCCGCGGCTACTACGCCGAGGCCGGCTTCTCCGACGTCACCCTCGTACCCGGCGGGCCCAGCGGCACCTCCTCCGAGGCGATGGTGCTCTCCGACTCCGCCCTCGTCGGCATGACGACGCCGCTCGCCGCGGGCTCCATGGTCGCGGAGGAGGAGGCGCCGCTCGTGCTCATCGGCGCGAAGTTCCAGCGCAACCCCTTCACCATCTACTCCACCGCGCAGAACCCGATCTCCTCCCCGGCGGATCTCGTGGGGAAGCGGATCGGCGTCGCGACCGGCACCAACGAGGTGCTCTTTTCCTCGCTCCTGCAGGTGCACGGCATCGACCCGGCCGACGTCGAGAAGGTCACCGTGCAGTTCGACCCGCAGCCCCTCATGAACGGCGAGGTCGACGGCCAGATCGGCACCCTCACCAACGAGGCCGTCACCGTGGCCCTCGCCGGGATCGACGTCGTGAACCTCCCCTTCGCCGAGAACGGCCTGCCCTTCGTCTCCGGGGCGTTCGTGACGACCCGGGAGAACATCGAGGAGCACCGCGCGGAGCTCCTCGCCTTCCTCACCGCGGAGGTCCGCGGCTGGAAGGACGCCCTCGCCGACCCCGAGGAGTCCGCCCGCCTCGCCTACGAGGTCTACGGCAAGGACCAGGGCCTGGACCCGGAGAAGGAGACGCGACAGGCGAGGGCGCAGAACGAGCTCGTCGTCAGCGACGAGACCGCCGCCTCCGGCCTGCTCACGATCTCCGACGAGCTCGCGCAGAAGAACGTCGAGCTGCTCGCGCTCGCCGGGCACGAGGTCGACGCCTCCACCTTCTTCGACCCCACCCTCCTGCAGGACGTCTTCGAGGCGCAGCCCGATCTCGCGTCCGCCTGACACCGCACTCCCCGGAAGGCCCACCATGAGCACGCCGATCGACACCCGTCCCACCGCCGGCACGACCGCGCCCCGCCCCGGCGCGACCGGCATCGACCTCTCCGGGCTGAGCAAGACCTACGGCTCCGGCCGCCGCGCGGTCACCGCCTTCCAGGACACCGAGCTCGCGACCGAGCGCGGCTCCTTCCTCTCCCTGCTGGGCCCCTCGGGCTGCGGGAAGTCCACGATCCTGCGGATCCTCGCGGGGCTCGAGACGCCGACGGCCGGCACCGCCATGGTCGACGGCCTGAGCCCCGAGCAGCTGCGGGCGAGCGCCCGCCTCGGGATCGCCTTCCAGGACTCCGCGCTGCTGCCCTGGCGCAGCGTCCGCGCGAACATCCGCCTCGCCCTCGAGGTCGCGGGGAAGCTCGAGAACGAGCCCTACATCGACGACCTCATCGACCTCGTGGGCCTGCGCGGCTTCGAGCGCGCGAAGCCCGGTCAGCTCTCCGGCGGCATGCGCCAGCGGGTCTCGATCGCGCGGGCGCTCGTCGTCCGGCCCGAGGTGCTGCTGCTGGACGAGCCGTTCGGCGCCCTCGACGACATGACCCGGCAGCGCCTGAACCTCGAGCTGCTGCGGATCTGGACGGAGAAGCCGGCGACCACCCTCATGGTCACCCACGGCATCTCCGAGGCCGTGTTCCTCTCCGACCAGGTCGCCGTGATGAGCGCCCGGCCCGGGCGGATCGTCGAGGTCCTCGACGTGGACCTGCCGCGGCCCCGCACCCCGGAGATGATGCGGACCCCGGAGTTCCACGCCCTGTGCGACCACGCCTCCGAGGTCCTCTTCGGCGCCCCGGCGGCCGCCTGAGCGCCGGCCCGACGGAGGACGGACGACGGAAGGACACGGACCCCATGACGACCACGACCCCCGCGACGCCGGCCCCGCCCGCGTCGCCCGCCGGCCCCGCCGAGGCCCGCCGCTCCCGCCGCGCGGGCCGCACCGCCGACCGCAGGCCCCTGCCGCGCTGGGCGATCGGCGCGATCGGCGTCCTCGCGACCCTCGCCGTGTGGTGGATCCTCGCGGCGACCCTGCTCTCCGGGGTGGGCACGGCCGGAGGCGGCGCGATCCCCACGCCCGGGGCGATCCTCGCCCAGCTCGTCGCCGACGGCCCGGTCTACTACGCCCGCAACGCCTCGGTCACCCTCGCCGAGGCCGGGCTCGGCTACCTCGGCGGGAACGCGCTCGCGCTGCTGCTCGCCGGGCTCGTCATGGTGGTGCCCGCCCTCGAGCGGGTCATCACGCAGCTGGGCGTCGTCAGCTACTGCCTGCCGCTCGTCGCGATCGGCCCGATCGTCTTCATCGTGCTGGGCCCGCCGGAGAGCGGCGCCCCCTCGGGGACCGCCGTGGTGCTCGCGGGGCTGTCGGTCTTCTTCACGACCCTCGTCGGCTCGATCATGGGCCTGCGCGCGGCGGACCGCTCCGCCCTCGACGTCGTCACCGTCTACGGCGGCACCCGCCTCACCCAGCTGCGGAAGGTGCAGATCGTCGCCGCGCTGCCCGGCGTGCTCACCTCGCTGCGGATCGCGGCGCCCGGCGCGCTGCTGGGAGCGGTGCTCGGCGAGTACGTGGGCGGCGTGGACCGGGGCCTCGGCCCGGCGATGGTCAACGCCCAGCAGTCCCTCGAGATCGAGCGGGTGTGGGGCGTGGCGATCGTCTGCGGTCTCCTCGCCGGCGCCGCCTTCGCCCTGCTCGCGCTCGTGGCGCGCGTCGCCACCCCCTGGTCCACCGGCACGGAAGGAGGACGGTCATGACCGTCCAGGCCCTCAAGGACGTCTCCCGCTCCACGCTCGGGGTCCTCGTCTCGCTCGCCGTCGTCGTCGCCGTCTGGGCGGCCGGTCTGCGCGTGCTGGACGTCTCGAGCTTCATCGGCAAGGGACCGCTGGACGTGTGGGCGTACCTCGCGCTCGACGAGGACGCCGCCGAGCACCGCGCCGCCGCTCTCGGCAACCTCCAGCACACCCTCGCCGACGCCGCTCTCGGCTTCGTGTGCGGCCTCGCCGTGGCGCTCGTCGTCGCCGCCCTGTTCACCCTCGTGCGCGGGGTCGAGGACGCGCTCATGCCGCTGGCCATGCTGCTGCGCTCGGTGCCGCTGGTCGCGATGGCGCCGATCCTCATCCTGGTGTTCGGCCGCGGCACCGCGACCGTGGGCGCCATGGGCGGGATCGTCGTGCTCTTCCCGGCGCTGGTCACGCTCGTGCTGGGTCTGCGCTCCGCCTCCCCGGCGATGCTCGACGTGGTGGGCGTGTTCGGCGGCAGCCGCCTCGCGGCCTTCCGGAAGGTGGCGCTGCCCGCGTCGCTGCCGGCCTTCTTCACAGCGCTGCGGATCTCGATCCCCGGAGCCCTGACCGGAGCCCTGCTCGCGGAGTGGCTCGCGACCGGGCAGGGCATCGGCTACCAGATCGTCTCCGACGTCTCCCGCGCCCGCTACGAGTCCGTGTGGGCGTCCGTGGTGGTCGTGACCCTCGCGTCGCTGCTGCTGTACGGGATCGTCTCCGCCCTCGAGCGGCTCGTGCTGCGCCGCATGGGCACGGCGGCCTGAGCGCGATGGACCTCGGCACCGTCGAGCAGGTCCTCGCGACCACGGACCCGGACGAGTTCACCGACCGCGACGCCTGGCTCGCGGGCGGCACCGTCCTGTTCTCCTACGGCAGCTCGACCCTGCGCCGGCTCCTGGACCTGAGCCGGTCCGGCTGGGAGCCCTGGACGGTGCGGGAGGACGGCCTCGAGATCGCCGCGACCTGCACGATCGCCGAGCTGTACGCGCTGCCGGGGAGCGAGGCGCCCTACGCGCTGCTGCGGCCCGGCACCGCGCACCAGCCGCGGCGCCCCGGCTTCCCCTCCGCGGAGCGCTGGCCAGCGACGGCGCTGATCCGCCCCTGCTGCGACGCCTTCGTCGCCTCCTTCAAGATCTGGAACACGTCCACCGTCGGCGGGAACGTGGCGACCGCGCTCCCGGCGGGGCCCATGACCTCGCTGCTGACGGGGCTCGACGCGACGGCGACGCTGTGGGGCCGCGGCGGCGCCCGGCGCACGCTGCCCGTCGCCGCGCTCGTGGTGGGGGACGGCCGCACCGCGCTCGCGCCCGGCGAGCTGATCCGCTCCTTCCACGTCCCGGCCGCGTCGCTCGCCTCCCGCATCGCCTTCCGGCGGCTGTCGCTGTCGAACCTGGGCCGCTCGGGCGTGCTGCTGATCGGCCGCGACCTCGGGGACGGGTCCCTGAGGCTCACGGTCACCGCCGCGACCGTGCGTCCCGTGCAGCTCACGGTGCCGCTCGGCGCGGGCGGGGAGCAGGTCGAGGCGCTCGTCGAGGCCGCGGTCCCCCCGGGGCTGTACCACGACGACGTGCACGGCCATCCCGCCTGGCGCCACGGCATGACCCTGCTGCTCGCCCGCGAGATCACCGCGGAGCTCTCCGCACCGCCCGCCCCGCCGCGGGAGGCCCGGCACCCGCTCGAGGGGCCCGGCGGTCACCTGCGCTGAGCCGTCGGCCCGTGTGCCGCGCGCATCGCGCGCCCCGTCCCCGGCGACTCCACCACCCCGTCCCAGGAGGATCGCTATGAGCACGACCCCCGTCCCCGCCCCCTGCGACACCCTCGTGCACGGCGCGCACCTCGTCGTCGACCGCGATCTCGAGGTCCCCGGCGGCTGGATCGCCCTGCGGGAAGGCCGGGTCGCGGCGGTGGGCGGGCCCGCGGACCCGCCTCCGGCCGCCGCCGCGCGCATCGACGCGGGCGGCCGGCTCGTCACGCCGGGGCTGATCAACACGCACCACCACATGTACCAGAACCTCACGCGCGCCTACGCACCCGCGATCAACGGAAGCCTCTTCGACTGGCTCACCGCGCTGTACCCGGTCTGGGCGCTGCTGGACGTGGACGACGTCGAGGTCTCCACCTACGTCGCGATCGTCGAGCTGCTCATGGGCGGCTGCACCACGAGCTCCGACCACCTGTACGTCCACCCCCGCCCCGGCTTCCTCGACGCGCAGGTGCGGGCGGCGCGCACGCTCGGCTTCCGCTTCGTCGCGACCCGCGGCTCCATGACCCGCTCCGTCGAGGACGGCGGTCTGCCCCCGGCCTCCGTCGTCCAGGACCACGACATGATCATGGCGGACGCCGAGGCCGCGATCGCCGCGCACCACGACCCCTCGCCCGGCGCCATGACGCGCGTCGCCCTCGCCCCCTGCTCCCCGTTCTCCGTCTCCGAGCGGATCATGGTCTCCTCCGCGGAGCTCTCCGAGCGCACCGGCGTGCGCCTGCACACGCACCTCGCGGAGGACCACGACGAGGACGACTACTGCGCCGAGGTCTACGGCTGCCGCCCGGTCGAGTACCTCGAGCGGGTGGGCTGGGCGGGGGAGCGCACCTGGCTCGCGCACTTCATCTACCCCTCCGAGGAGGAGGTCGCCCGGCTGGGCCGTGCCGGGGTGGGCGCCACCCAGTGCCCGAGCTCGAACATGATGATCGGCCACGGCACGATGGACGCGCTGCGCTGGCGGGAGCTCGGGCTGACGGTGGGGATCGGCTGCGACGGCTCCGCCTCCACGGACAGCGCCTCGATGTGGATGGAGACCCGCAACGCGCTGCTGCTGGGGCGGCTGCGCAACGGCCCGGCCTCGATGCGGGCCCGCGACGCCCTGGACCTCGCGACCCGCGGCAGCGCCGCCTGCCTGGGCTGGGAGGACGAGATCGGCCACCTGCGGCCCGGGGCCTGCGCCGACCTCGTCGTGTGGGAGACGCACCCGGTCGCGCTCGCCGGGGCGCTCACCGATCCGGTCGAGGGGTGGCTGCGCACGGGCCCCGCCCGTGCCTGGCACACGCTCGTCGCGGGACGGGTGCTCGTGCGGGACGGGGAGCCCGTCGCCCCCGCCCTCGCGGAGGTCCTCACCGCCCACCGGCGTGCCGCCGAGCGGCTGCAGGCGGCGGCGCTGGGGTGAGCGGGAGCGTCAGAAGATGCCGTCGTGCGCGGAGGTGAAGTCCTTCGCGACGCTGGACCAGATGCCCGTGCCGCAGGAGATCGGCGTGCGCGTGTACCCGGAGGTCGTCGAGAAGCGGGTCGGGGTCACGGCGGTCGCGACCTCCCAGCGGATGCTCGGGCTGCACCCGTCGGGGGCTCGTCTCCGTCGGGGACGTGGTCGGGAGAAGGGCCCGTGCATGCGACACCGAAAGACGACCAGGGGACCCGGTGACCGCAGGGGCGCGCACAGCAGCACCGCCCCGGGCGAGGACTCCCGGGGCGGTGCACAGTGTGAGTCAAGGGCTGTCGGGGCGAATGTGCAGGTCAGCGCCTGGTGAGCTGACGCGCACCGACCGCCTGTGCGGTGAGCGAGGTCTCCTGTCGAGCCTGTCCCGAGATATCGGGCGGCACCCCCCGCGGGACTGACTCAGCAGGCCGCCGGAACCGGGGCGTCCTCCACCGCGGTCGCCGCGACCGAACGCCGGTGCACCAGCAGCGACGCGCCCGCGATCCCGAGGCCCGCCACCGCGAGGAGCACCCCGGTCCAGGCCGGCGCTAGCAGGCCCCAGCCCGCCGCGAGCACCGCCGCGCCGAGCGCCGCCCCGAGCGAGTTGCCGATGTTCAGCGCGGAGTGGTGCAGGGCCGCGGCGAGCGAGGGGGCGTCCGGGGAGGCGTCGAGCAGGAACAGCTGCAGCGACGGGCCCATGAGCTGCGAGGTCACCGCGATCGCGAACAGCAGCGCCATCCCCGCGATCGCGTGCTGGGCGACCAGGGCGAAGATCGCGAGCGTGATCGCCATGCCCACGAGGCCCAGGAGGATCGTCCCGTAGATGCTGCGATCCGCGAGCCGGCCCGCGATCACGTTGCCCACCGTCATGCCCACGCCGAACACGAACAGCGCGACCGGCACGGCGCGCTCGCCGAGGCCCATCACACCCGGCACGATCTCGCCCACGTAGCTGTACACCGCGAACATGCCGCCGAAACCGATCGCGCCGATCCCGAGCCCGAACCACACCCGGCCGCGGCGCAGCGCCCCCAGCTCCCCGCGGATCGAGCCGGTGCCCGTGGAGCCCTCCGGCTCCGGCACCAGGCGCCAGATCGCGAGGGTCGACGCCGCCGCGAGCACCACCACGATCACGTACGCCGAGCGCCAGCCCACCGACTGCCCGAGCGCCGTCGACGCCGGCACGCCGAGCATCGTCGCGATCGTCAGGCCCAGCATCACGAGGGACACCGAGCGGGCGCGCCGCCCCGGCGGGGACAGGCGCGAGGCGACGAGCGCCGAGACCCCGAAGAACGCGCCGTGCGGCAGCCCCGCCACGAAGCGGGCGAGGGCGAGCACGGTGAAGCTCGGGGCGATCGCCGAGGCCAGGTTCCCGAGGCCGATCAGCGCGATGAGCACCACCAGCAGCCTCGCCCGGGGCACACGCACCGCGGCGATCGTCACGAGCGGCGCCCCGATCACCACGCCCAGCGCGTAGAGCGTGATGAGCATGCCCGCCTGCGGCACGCTCACCTCGAGCGAGCGGGCGATCTGCGGCAGCAGGCCCATCGACGCGAACTCGGTGGTGCCGATCGCGAAGGCGCCGAGCGCCATCGCGAGGATGACCAGCCGCAGCCGGCCCGGGGGCAGGGGAGCGGGGGCCGCAGGCGGCAGGGTGGGGGTCGAGGTGCTCAACGGGGACTCCAGCGCGGGGTGGTTCAGGGCATCGCTGCCGACGCTGGCACCGGTGGGGACCCCTCGATCCTACGGGCGGGCGGGCACCGATGGGGAGGGCAGGTACACCGTGCCGCCCTGCTCGCGGAACTCCCGGGACTTCGCCTCCATGCCCTCGAGCGCGATCCGCTCCTGGGCGGGCATGTCCCCGTAGGTGTCGCGGATGTCCTGCGAGATCCGCATCGAGCAGAACTTCGGCCCGCACATCGAGCAGAAGTGCGCCGTCTTCGCGGGCTCCGCCGGGAGCGTCTCGTCGTGGTACGCCTCCGCGAGCTGCGGGTCCAGGGACAGGCCGAACTGGTCCCGCCAGCGGAACTCGAAACGGGCCTTCGAGAGCGCGTCGTCCCGGTCCCGGGCGCCGGCGTGGCCCTTGGCGACGTCCGCCGCATGGGCGGCGATCTTGTACGTGATCACGCCGGTCTTCACGTCGTCGCGGTCCGGGAGGCCCAGGTGCTCCTTGGGCGTGACATAGCAGAGCATCGCCGTGCCGTACTGGGCGATCTCGGTGGCGCCGATCGCGGAGGTGATGTGGTCGTACGCGGGGGCGATGTCCGTGACGAGCGGGCCCAGCGTGTAGAACGGGGCGCCGTGGCACAGCTCCTGCTGGCGCTCCACGTTCTCCCGCACGAGGTGCAGCGGCACGTGCCCCGGGCCCTCGACCATGACCTGCACGTCGTGCTCCCAGGCGCGGGCCGTGAGCTCCGCGAGCGTGTCGAGCTCCGCGAACTGGGCGGCGTCGTTCGCGTCCGCGAGGGAGCCCGGGCGCAGTCCGTCGCCCAGGGAGAAGGAGACGTCGTAGCGGGCGAAGATCGCGCAGAGCTCGTCGAAGTGCTCGTAGAGGAAGTTCTCGCGATGGTGGGCGAGGCACCAGCCGGCGAGGATCGAACCGCCGCGCGAGACGATCCCGGTCACGCGGTCCGCGGTCAGCGGCACGTGGCGCAGCAGCACGCCCGCGTGGATCGTCATGTAGTCCACGCCCTGCTCGCACTGCTCGATCACCGTGTCCCGGAAGATCTCCCAGGTCAGGGCGTTCGCGTCCCCGCCCACCTTCTCAAGCGCCTGGTAGATGGGGACCGTGCCGATCGGCACGGGGGAGTTGCGCAGGATCCACTCGCGGGTGGTGTGGATGTCCTCCCCGGTGGAGAGGTCCATGACGGTGTCCGCACCCCAGCGGGTCGCCCACTCGAGCTTCGCGACCTCCTCCGCGATCGACGAGGTCACCGCCGAGTTCCCGATGTTCGCGTTGACCTTCACGAGGAACGCGCGGCCGATGATCATCGGCTCCGCCTCCGGATGGTTCACGTTCGCGGGGATGATCGCGCGGCCCGCGGCGAGCTCGCTGCGCACGAGCTCCACGTCGCAGCCCTCGCGCAGCGCCACGTACCGCATCTCCGCGGTGATCTCCCCGCGGCGGGCGTAGTGCATCTGGGTGACCCGTCGGCCCTCGAGGCCGCGCAGCGGCTCCCGCCGCGCACCCCGCCACTCCGCGCTGGCCTCCCCGCGGCGCACGGCGCTGCGGCCGTCGTCCTCGAGGCTCCGACCGCGACCCGTGTAGCCCTCCACGTCGCCGCGGCCGCGGATCCAGTCCTCGCGCAGCGGCGCGAGGCCCTCCTCCGGCTCACAGCCGGGGCCCGCGGTGCGATAGACGGTCACGGGCGGGTTCTCCGCGCCGCTCGGGGCGGGGTCCTGGGTGATCCGGGTGACGGGCACACGGATGCCGTGCTCGGGATCCTCGAGGTGGTCGAGGGTGTGGGTGGGGTAGTTCTCAGGGCGTGCGGACATGCAGTCGCTCTCCTTCTTCCTTCGCCGGCATGACCCGGGCAGGTTCGGTCGGTACTCGGACCGCGACAGTCCGATCTCAGCCCGTTGCGACGGGCACCCGAGGGATCGGCGAGCACCGTACCCCAGGAGCGGGAAGGCCGGCGGCGCCGTCCGTCGGAGGGACCGCCAGGAGCGACGAAGCCCCAGCCCCAGCCCGGCCTCCCCGAGCCCCGGCCCGGCTTCCACGGGCCGCAGTTCGGCGCGCCCGTGTGCGCTCCGGACCGTCGCGAACGGCGGGACGGAGCCCGCTACGGCATGGCCCTCGTCGCCACCGTGATCGGCTCCTACCTGCTCTCGCAGTGGTCCCCGGTCGGGTTCGTCGGCTACGACGACTCGCTGCTGAGGCTCCAGGGCATCCTCCAGCTCGGGATCGGCCTGCTCGTGCTCGCCGGAGGTCTCGCCCTCGCGCCCACCGCCCTGTGGCGGGCGGCGCTCGCCGCGGCGGTCGTCGTCGTGCCCGTCCTGCTCGGGACGGTCCTCGTGATCCCGTACCTCCGGGGCGACCTGGACCTGCCGCAGCCCTTCCCGCGGATGCTGGACCTCTCGATCCTCGGCCCGGCCGTGGGGCTGCTGGGCTGGCTGATCGTGCGCGGACGCAGCCCGCTCACCTACCTGCTGGTGCTGGGCTTCCTGCTGATCCTCCCCGCGCAGTGGGCGGTCATGTACCACGGCATCCCGAGCCCCGTGCTGTGGGGCGTCGAGCTCGTGCTCGCCGCGGTGATCGGGATCGCGGCGGCGTGGCTCGCGGCGCTCGGGTCGCGGTGGCTGCCGGGGGCCGTGCGGCGGTGACCTGCCGGAGGGGGCCGCTCAGGGGCGCGTGACGAACCCCTGCTCGACCATGAAGTCGAAGGCGACGTCCGCCGGGAGCTCGCCGCCCTCGTCCACCCGCAGGTTCATCGCGCGAAGGGCGTCGTCCGTGATGGCGGGGGAGATCTGGTCGAAGACGTCCGCGAGCTCGGGGTGCTTCTCCAGCGTCGCGGTGCTGAGCACCGGGGCGACGTTGTAGGCGGGGAAGTACCCCTTGTCGTCCTCGAGGATCGTCAGGTCCAGGCTCTCGATGCGGCCGTCGGTCGTGAAGACCTCGCCGAAGTTGCAGGAGCCGCGGGCGGTCGCGGTGTAGACGGCGCCCGTGTCGTAGATCGAGATGTTCTCCTCGGGGACGCCGTCGGCGGCGTCGCGGGGGATGCCGTACTCCTTCAGCAGCGGGATCAAGCCGTCCGCGCGGGAGTTGAACTCGGGCTCCACGCAGATCGTGCGGTCCTCGACGGGGAGGTCAGCGATCTCGCTCAGGGAGCTGATGCCGCCCAGCTCCTCGACGGCGTCGGAGCGCACGGCGAGGGCGTAGGTGTTGTTCAGCGGCGCGGGCGGCAGCCAGGTGAGCCCGTTGGCCACGTCGGCATCGCGCACGGCCTCCCACTGCTCCTGCTTGTCCGGGATGCCCTCGGTCTCGCCCATGTAGGTGAGCCAGGCGGTGCCCGTGTACTCCCAGGTCATGTCGGCGTCGCCGGAGGTCATGAGCTCGCGCACGGGGACGGAGCCGGGGACGTTGGTGAGGTCGTCCACCTGGAACCCGGCGGCCCGGGCGGCGATCACGCCGATCTTGCCGAGGATGAGCTGCTCGGTGAAGTTCTTGCCGGTGACTGTGAGCGAGGCGTCGGCGGGGAGGCCCTCGATGGGGGTGATCGAGCCGGGGGCGACGTCCGGTGTGTAGGCGGTCGCGGGGCGCAGGCCGCAGCCGGCGAGGGGCAGCAGGGCGAGGCCGGCGAGGGCGCCGAGGTGCCGGCGGGAGATGCCGCCGGATCGCTCCGCGGAGGAGGTCGCGGGGGAGGAGGAGGTGCGGGGCATGGTCACAGTCCCTTCGGCCGGGCGATGTGCTCGACGACCCGGCCCACCCAGTCCACGATCAGGGCGAGCAGGGCGATGAGCAGGGCGCCCGCGATGAGCACCGTGAACAGGTAGAGGTTCACGCCCGTGGTGATGAGCAGGCCCAGGCCGCCGCCGTTCACGAAGGCGGCGAGGGACGCGGTGCCGACCAGCAGCACGAGGGCGGTGCGCACGCCGGAGAGCATGACGGGTACGGCGAGCGGGAGCTCCACGCGGAGCAGCACGGACAGCGCCGTCATCCCCATCCCGCGGCCGGCCTCGACGAGCCGCTGGTCCACGCCGCGGATCCCGATCATGGTGTTGCGCAGCACGGGGAGGACGGCGTAGAGCACGAGCGCGATCACCGCGGCCCGGAACCCGTCCGGCACGAGCGCGGCGATCAGCACGATGAGGCCCACGGCCGGTGCCGCCTGCCCGAAGTTCACGACCGCCAGGATCGGCTCGGCGACCCGCCGGAACGGCTTGCGGGTGAGCAGGACCCCGAGCGGGATCGCGATGACCAGCACCAGCACGGTCGAGACGAGGGTGAGGGCGAGGTGCTGGCCGGTGAGGTTCAGCAGCGTCGCCGGGTTCAGGGTGTTGCGCTCGGTGTCGCTCAGCGGGGCGACGGCGAGCCAGACGGCGAAGCCCGCGAGGATCGCGAGCAGCACCGCGATCTGCACGCCGAGGGCGCGCCATCCGCGCCGGGTCTCCTCTGCGGCGGCGGAGGTCCCGGTGGCGGCGGGGGTCGCCGACTCCGGGGGCGAGGAAGGGGGTGCCGTGCTCGTAGAGGTCTCAGACATCGGAGGCCGCCTCGCGGCTCTCGTCCGCCTCGTCGTCCGGCACGGCCTCGACGGCCCCGGTGTTGGTGCCGACGGGCGCATCGCTGGGACGCTCGGCCGCGGCGTCGCGGGCCGCGGAGATCGCGGCCATCACCGTCTCGACGTCGACGACGCCCTCGAAGACGCCGCCGCGCCCGGTGACCAGGGTCGCGCCCGCGCTCGAGACGAGCATCGTGTCCAGGGCGTCGTTGAGCGTGGCGCCGGAGCCCACCACGGGCAGCGCCGGGTCGAGCTCGGTGGGCAGCGTCGTCATCCGGGAGAGCGCGCGGCGGTGGGGCCAGGCGATGGGTCGGCCGCGGAAGTCGGTGACCACGACGTGGCCGTGCCCGGCCTCCTCCGCGCGCCGCAGGGCCGCGGCGGCGTCCCCGCCGGCGTCGGCGACGACGGCGTCGGCCACCTGGACCTCGCGCACACGCCGCAGGGCGAGCTGCTTGAGGGCGGCGCCGGAGCCGATGAAGTTCTCGACGAACTCGTCCGCCGGCTCGGCGAGGATCCGCTCGGGCGTGTCGTACTGGACGATCTGCGCGCCCTCCCGGAAGACGACGATCCAGTCGCCGAGCTTCACCGCCTCGTCGAAGTCGTGCGTGACGATGACCATCGTCTTGCGCACCTCCTGCTGGATGCGGATCAGCTCGTCCTGCAGGCGCTGTCGGGTGATCGGGTCCACGGCGCCGAAGGGCTCGTCCATGAGCAGCACCGGCGGATCCGCGGCGAGCGCCCGGGCCACGCCCACACGCTGCTGCTGGCCGCCGGAGAGCTCCTTGGGGTAGCGGTCGCGGTACACCGCGGGCTCGAGGCCCACGAGGTCCAGCAGCTCGTCGATGCGGGCGCTGATCCGTTCCTTGTCCCACTTGAGCATCTTGGGGACGATCGCGATGTTCTGGGCGACGCTCATGTGCGGGAACAGCCCGCCGGCCTGGATGACGTAGCCGATCCGGCGGCGCAGCTCGTCGCCGTCGATGCCGGTGACGTCCTCCTCGCCCAGCAGGATCCGGCCCTCGGTGGGCTCGATCAGGCGGTTGATCATCTTGAGCGTGGTCGTCTTGCCGCAGCCCGAGGGGCCCACGAGCATGACGACCTGGCCCTCGGGGATCTCGAGGGTCACGCCGTCCACGGCGGGCCTCTCCTGCCCGGCGTAGCGCTTGGTGACGGCGTCGAGGCGGATGGAGCGTCCGGTGATCGGGCGGTCCTCCGGCGCGGGGTCGACGGCGGGGGCGGTGGTGTGGGCGATGTCAGACACGGATGCCCTTCGAGGTGGTGAGCCGGCCGATGCCGAGCAGGACGAGGTCGAGGACGAATGCGAGGAGGATGACGCCGACGGTGCCGGTGATGACCGACTCGAGCGCGCCGGCCCCTCCGAGCCGTGAGAGGCCCTGGAAGATGAACCCGCCGAGGCCGGGGCCGAGCACGAAGGCCGCGACGGCGGCGACGCCCATGACCATCTGGGCGGAGACCCGGACCCCCGAGAGGATCACGGGCCAGGCGAGCGGCAGCTCGACGCGCAGGAAGGTGCCGAGGCGGCTCATGCCGATGCCGCGGGCGGACTCGACGAGGGCCGGGTCGACGCCGCCGAGGCCGACGATCGCGTTGCGCAGGATCGGGAGCGTCGCGAAGAACACGACGACGATCACCGAGGGGAGCACGCCGAAGCCGAACGGGGCGACCATGAGCCCGATGAGGGCGAAGGAGGGGATCGTCAGGCCGATCGCGCTGACGGAGTTCGCGGCGCCGCGGGCGGCGGGGCTGCGGTGCACGAGGGCGGCGATGAGCACGGCGAGGACCGTGGCGAGGACGACCGATTGGACCACCAGGCTCAGGTGCTGGAAGGAGGCGAAGAGGATCTCGCCGGATCGCGATCGGACGAAGTCGCCGATGTTCACTGAATCGCCTCAGACATGGTCGCGGGTGATGGTCGTGTGCTCGCTCGTGGAGCAGTTCCGGCGATCTCCCGTCGGGCCCCTGGCTGCGTCGACGCTAGGCGGGAGACCGGGAGAGGGCAAGCCGACGGTGCTGGTCGCGGGCCTGTCAGCCCGGTCGAGGGGAAAGCGACCCCCACCGGGAAGCGGTCGTCGGCGCAGGTCAGAGGCCTGGATCCGAGGAAACGTCCCGGTGGGGGTCACGAAGGCGTAACGAAGCCCCTCAGCGGGCGTCCGGGCGGTTCCCGCCCTCGAGGGGGAGCGCGTTGTCGCGGGCGATGCCGCCGTACCAGCGGGCGCTCGGCTTCACCGTCCGTTCGAAGGTCTCGGGGTCCCAGCTGACGAGCCCGAAGGTGGGCCGGTAGCCGCTCGCCCACTCGTAGTTGTCCAGCAGCGACCAGTACTGGAAGCCGCGCACGTCGATGCCGTCGGCGATCGCGCGGTGGATGCCCTCGAGGGAGCCCTGGACGTAGGCGCGGCGGCGGGTGTCGTCCCCGGTGGCGATGCCGTTCTCGGTGACCATGAGCGGCACGTGGCCGCTGAGCTCCCAGGCGCTGCGCAGCCCGAGCTCCGCGGCCTCGGGGAAGAACTCCCAGCCGGTCAGCGTGGTCTCCACGCCCTCCTCGACGGGCAGCGGGCCCTCGGGCCCGATGAAGGTGCGGGTGTACGCCTGGACGCCGAGGAAGTCGTCGCCCCGCGCGTTCTCGAGGTACCAGAAGTCCCGCGGGTAGCCGTACTCCTGGAGCATCTCCTCGCTGCCCGGCTCGCCGGTCGCGTGGAAGGCCTGGGTGGCGATCGTCCAGCCGGAGAGGATCTCGGGCCGGCGCGCGAGCACGGCCCGGGACGCCCGGTGCGCGGCGAGGAGCTGATCGGCGACCTGCAGGTCCGGGGCGGGCAGGCCGTGGGCGACGAGGTTCTCCGCCTTCTCGCCGCCCGCGAGCATCGCGGCGATGTTGGGCTCGTTGATCGTGCACACGTAGCGCACGCCGTCGAGGATCGGCAGCACGGTCTCCGTGTAGCGGGCGAAGAGCGCGGGGGCGTCGTCGGCGCGCCAGAAGCCGTCCCGCTCGAACCAGCGCGGCACCGTGAAGTGCATGAGCGTGACGACGGGCTCGACGTCGTGCGCGAGGCACGCCTCGATCATGCGCCGGTAGTGCGCGAGCTCGGCGCGGGAGACGAACCCGCGCTCGGGCTCGATGCGCGCCCACTCGATGCTGAAGCGGTAGGTGTTCAGCCCGAGCTCCGCGAGGATCCGGATGTCCTCCTCGAAGCGGTGGTAGCTGTCCGCGGCGTCGCCGCTCGGCTCGACGACGGGGGAGTCGGGGCGGTGCTCCATCTCCCACCAGTTCGCGTTCACGTTGTTGCCCTCGATCTGGTGGGCGGCGGTCGCGGCGCCCCACAGGAAACCGTCGGGGAAGGTCAGTGCGGTCGCGGTGGATGCTGTGGTCACGGGAGGTCTCCTCGGTCGGGTCGGGCGCCGTGCACACGCGCCGGGTCGGGGATCGCGTCGAGCAGTCGGATCGTGTATTCGTCCTGCGGATGCCGCATGACCTCGGCGGTGGGGCCGGACTCGACGACGCGGCCGTCGTGCAGGACGAGGATGTCGTCGGTGATCAGCCGGGCGCTGAGCAGGTCGTGCGTGATGTAGAGCAGGGACATGCCGGTGCGCTCGCGCAGGTCGCGCAGCAGGGCCAGCACCCCGGCGCGCAGGGACACGTCGAGCATCGAGACGGGCTCGTCGGCGATGATCACCTGCGGATCCGCGGCGAGCGCCCGCGCGATGACCACGCGCTGCCGCTGCCCGCCGGAGAGCTGGTGGGGCAGCTTCGCGGCGAACTGCGCGGCGGGGCTGAGGCCCACGGTCTCGAGCAGCTCGTGCAGGCGCTTCCGCAGGGCGGTGCCCCGCAGGTCCGTGAGGTTCGTCAGCGCCCGGGTGAGCGTGTACTCGACGGTGCTGAGCGGGTTGAGCGCCGCGTACGGGTCCTGGAAGACCATCTGCACGCTCCGGCGCAGGTCCCGCAGCTCCTTGCGGCGCAGGCTCCCCACCTCCGCGTCGCCGACGTGGATCGTGCCGGCGGTGGGCTTCTCGACGCCCGTGATGAGCTTCGCAAGCGTGGACTTCCCGCTGCCGGACTGGCCGACGAGCGCGGTCGCCCCGCCGGCGGCGAGGGTGAAGCTGACGTCGTCGACGGCGAGCACGGGCTGCGCCCCGCGACGCGGTGCGCCGAAGGACTTGCTGACGCCCTGGACCCGCAGCTCGAGCCCGCGGCCTGCGGAGGGGGAGGAGGCGGCCGACGGGGCCGGCGTCCCCGGGGTCGTCGGCGCCTCCGAGGACTCCGCCCCCGTCGGCGCGGCCGACCCGTCCGGCATCCGGGCGCCGGGGACCGGTGCCTCGAGGCCGGGGAGCGCGACGTGCTCCGCACGCGGGTCCGCGAAGTGGCTCAGCAGCATGCGGGTGTACTCGTGCTGCGGGCGGCGCAGGATGTCCTCGCTCGGGGCGTCCTCGACGACCCGGCCGTCGTGCATCACCATCACGCGGTGCGCGGACTCGAGCACCACGCCCAGGTCATGGCTGATGAGGATCGCCGTGAAGCCCTCCTGCGCCTGCAGCTCGCGGATCGTGTCCATCACCGCGTGCTGGACGAGGACGTCGAGCGCGGTGGTGGGCTCGTCGAACACCATCAGCTGCGGCTCGAGGGAGAGCGCGAGCGCGATCGTCACGCGCTGGCGCATGCCGCCGGAGAGCTCGAAGGGATAGCGGTCCAGGACCTCCGGGCCCAGGGACACGCGGCCCACGAGCTCCGCGGCGCGGTCGTCCCGATCAGCCGGGGCGACGTGCCGGTGGGCGGCGAAGATGTCGTGGAAGTGCTTCCGGATCGTGCGCACGGGGCTGAGCGTGTTCATGCCCGCCTGCAGCACCATGGCGAAGCCGCCCTGGCGCTGGGTGCGCAGCTCCTCCGCGCTCATCGAGGCGATGTCGACGTCGCCGAACAGGATGCTGCCGGACTCGATGCGGGCCGGAGGCTTCGAGAGCGCGGTGAGCGCGAACCCGAGCGTGGACTTCCCGGAGCCGGACTCGCCCACGAGGCCCACGAACTCGCCGCGGCCCACCTCGAAGGAGACCTCGCGGACGGCCCGGGTGGCGGGAGCCCCGACCGGCTCGTAGACGACGGAGAGGTCCTGGACCCGCAGCAGCGGCTCCTCCGCCCCGAGGGTGGACGGGGTGGTGCGGTGCGTGGCGGTGCTCATCGGCCGGTGCTCCCTTCCCGCAGACGGGGATTGCTGATCCCGTCGATGCCGAAGTTGATGAGGGTCAGCGAGGTGGCGAGCAGGGCGATGCACAGGCCGGGCGCGAACAGCAGCGCCCACTGGCCGGTGAGGAGCGCGTTGGAGTTCTGCGCCCAATAGATCATCGTCCCCCAGCTGATGACGGTGGAGTCGCCGAGGCCCAGGTACTCCAGGCCCGCCTCGGCGAGGATCGCGGCGGTCGCCGAGCCGAAGAACCCGCCCGCGATGAGCGAGGTCATGTTCGGCAGGATCTCGCGGAAGACGATCCGCGGCGCGCGCTCGCCGGAGAACCGCGCGGCCTCCACGAAGTCGCGCCCGCGCAGGGTCCGGGTCTGGCTGCGCAGCACACGCGCGCCCCAGGCCCAGCCGGTGATCGCGATGACCGCGACGATCACGGAGATGCCGCCGTTGCTGAGGTACGTGGCGACCACGATCATCAGCGGCAGGCCCGGGATCACCAGGAACATGTTGACGACAAAGTTGATGACGTCGCCGAGCCAACCGCGCACGTAGCCCCAGCTGAGGCCCACGAGCACGGAGATCACAGTGGCGATGCCGCCGGCGCCGAAGCCCACGAGCAGGGAAATGCGGGAGCCGAAGATCAGCTGGCTCAGCACGTCCTCGCCGGCGGCGGTGGTGCCCAGCCAGTGCGCGGCGGAGGCGCCCTGGTTGCGCTCGAAGCCGTTGTCCTCGGGGCCGTAGGGCGCGACGAGCGGGGCGAGCACCGCGAGCACGACGAACAGCCCGAGGATGATCAGGCCGATCCGTGCCTTGCGGTTGCCCCAGACGGTGCGGATCGAGGCGGTGAAGGTGGTGGTCAGGGCAGTGCTCATCGCGCTCATCGCCTCGTCCTCGGGTCGAGAATGCCGTACATGATGTCCACGAGCAGGTTCGCGACCAGGACGCTCACGGTGATCATCAGGAAGATCGCCTGCATCAGCGGGTAGTCCTGGCCGGTGACGGCGTTGAACAGCAGGAAGCCGATGCCCGGGTAGCCGAAGACCTGCTCGACGAGCACGGAGCCGCCGACCACGCCGCCGAGCGCCATGCCGAAGCCCGTGAGGTTCGGGAGGATCGCGTTGCGGGCCGCGTACTTCAGGGCGACGGTGCGACCGGGGATGCCGTTGGCCTCCGCGAAGGTCACGTGGTCCTCGCCGAGGGTCGTGATCATCGCGTTGCGCATGCCGATGATCCAGCCGCCGAGGGAGGTGACCAGCATCGTCGTCGCGGGGAGCGCCGCGTGGTAGAGCGCGTCCTCGAGGAAGGCCCAGCTGAGCCCGGGGACCGTGGTCGCCGAGTAGGCGCCGAAGGTGGGGAACAGGTGGCCGACGTAGCCGAGGAAGAACAGCAGCAGCAGGGCGGTCCAGAAGTAGGGGAAGGTCCCCAGGAAGCTGCCGCCCACGGCGGGCAGGGCGTCCATCCAGGTGCCCCGCTTCCAGGCGGCGAGCACGCCCAGCAGGGTGCCGATCACGAACGCCGCGATCGTCACGAGCCCCACGAGGATGAGCGTGTAGGGCAGGGCCTGGAGGACCAGGCCCGTCACGGGCTCGGGGTAGAAGGCGTAGGAGACGCCGAAGTCGAGCGTGACGACCTGGTGGAGGTAGTCGAGGTACTGCTGGAGCAGGTTGCCGTCGGGCACGCCGAGCTGCGCCTCGACGGCCTTGCGGGTCTGTTCGGTGACGGGGCCGTTCTGCGCGAGCTTCGCGAGGGCGGCGTCCGCCGGGGAGCCGGGCATCATGCGCGGCAGCAGGAAGTTCAGGGTGATCGCCGCCCAGAGGGTCAGCAGGAACCACCCCGCGCGCTGGAGCATGTACCTCATGAGGCGCCTCCGTTCCGGACGCGGCGCACCCGGGTGAGGACGCGCAGCGGAGAGGACTGGTAGGTCTGCAGGGGCGCGTAGGGGTCCTCCGCGCTGGGCCAGCCGGTGAAGCGGCCGTCGTTGTACAGGCCCCAGAGGCCGCCGTAGTAGAGGGCGATGACGGGGAGGTCGTCGTAGAAGATCTTCTCGAGCTGCTGCAGGAGGCGGCCCTGCTCGTCCTCGTCGACGCTCGCGCGGTAGTCGCCGATGAGCTGGTCGACCTCGTCGTTGCGGTAGCGGATCCGGTTGTTCTGGCTCGCCTCGCCGACGGGCGCGTAGTACTCGCCCCACAGGAGGTTGGAGTAGCCCTGGAAGGCGTCGGACCCGTTGGAGGAGCCCATCGCGACGGCGAAGTCGCCGCTGGTCAGGTTCGCCTCGTAGGCCGCGGGCTGCGGCGTCTCGATGGTCGCCTCGATGCCCACGCCGCGCAGCTGGCGCTGGACCTCCTGGGCCGCGCGCAGCCAGTCGGTGTAGCCGTTCGCGGTCGTGATGGCGAAGGTGAAGGGCTCGCCGTCGGCCGTGCGCAGGGTCGTGCCGTCGTGCCGGAAGCCGGCCTTCTCGAAGGCCGCGATCGCGGCGTCGACGTCCTGGGCGATGATGCCGCGGTCCGGGATCTCCGGGTTCAGGAGGTCCTCCTGGTTGGGCAGGAGCAGGCCGGACTGGCTGGCCTCGTCCATGTAGCCCTCCGCGGCGACCTCGCCCACCTGCTTGCCGTCGAGCGCGAGGGACAGGCCGCGGCGCACGTCGAGGTCGTCGAAGGGGGCGACGTCGTGGTTGAGGTGGAGGCCGATGATGCCGCCCGGCGGGAACCAGTACTTGTTGTGCGGGTTCGCGGCCATCCAGGTGTTCTCGACGTCGCTCATGTAGGCGTACGCCCAGTCGTAGCCCTTCGTGACCAGGTCCATCTCCTCGCTCGCGGCGGGGTAGACGAGGTGCTCGACGTCGATCTGGTCCGCCTGCCAGTAGCCCGCGTAGCGGTCCAGCGTGTACTGGAGGGAGGTGAAGTTGCCGAGCTGGAACGGGCCGGAGCCGACGGGCTCCTCGTTGCGCCAGGTCGAGGGTTCCTCGACGTCGGCCCAGATGTGCTCGGGGACGATGAGCATCGCGCCGATGACGGGCAGGGCGGGGGAGTCCGGGGCGAGCAGCGTGATCTCGACGGTGGAGTCCGTCGTCTCGACGGTGTCGACGCGGCTCCAGACGCCGCCGGTGTCGTTGGCGGGGTGCTCCTTGAGCATCCGGAAGGTGTAGCCCACGTCCCCGGTGGTGAGCGGGGTGCCGTCGTGCCAGGTGGCGCCGCTGCGCAGCGTCAGCACGATCTTCTGCGGGTCCGGCTGCTCCCAGCTCTCGGCGAGCCACGGCACGAGCGTGCCGTCCAGGGGGTTGATCCAGATCAGGGGCTCGTAGACGATCGCGGCGGCCTTGCGGGCGTTCGCGTTGAAGGGGTTGAAGTTCGCGGTGAACGTGGGCGTGCCCTTGTCCCCGGCGATCAGCAGGGTGTCGTCACCGATCGTGGGATCGGGCTTGCTGGTGATCTGCAGGCTGCAGCCGCTCGCGAGGAGCCCGGCCGCGAGCGCGGTGCCGCCCAGGAGGGTGCGGCGGCGCAGCGGTGCCGCGTGGTCGAGGGGTCCCGGCAGGCCCGGCCGGGGTGGTGGTGTGGAAGCCACGGGGTGTCACGTCCTCACGCCGTCGTACGAACATGCCGCCGGTCGGCGGCCGAGGCGCCGGCGTCGCGGGCTCCCGGGAACGGGGTCCGGCGGACGGCGCCCGACGAGTGTATGCGCTTACATCGAGAGCGCAACTCAGGGAACCGAGGCGTGGACGAGACGTATCGATGACGAGGTCGCGCGCCGGGGGAGCGTTCACGCGACGGGCCTGCGGATCCTCCCGGACGGGCAGGGCTCGCCGGTGTGAGGTCCGGCGCTGCTGGGCTCAGCGGTGCGGGCCGCAGCTGTGGCGCAGCAGCACGTCCACCGGCAGCAGGAGCTCCGTCGCCGGCGCTCCCGGATCGGCGATGCGGCGCAGCAGCAGCTCCACCGCCCGCACGCCCAGGTCGAGCATCGGCTGGCGCACCGTGGTGAGCGCGGGCGTGCTCCACCGCGACTCGTCGATGCCGTCGAAGCCCGTCACCACGCAGGTTCCGGGCACGTCCACGCCGCCCGCGCGCAGCGCGGCGAGCGCGCCCAGGGCGCTCTGGTCGTTCGCGGCGATCACCGCGGCGGGGGTGTCCTGCTCGAGGTGAGCGGCGACGGCGTCATGTCCGCCCTGCCAGGTGAAGTCGCCGAGGAGCTCGGTCCAGGCGGTGCCGTCCCGGCCGGTGCCGCCGTCGCTGCCGGCACCGTCCCCGCCGATCGCGTCCCGGAACCCCGCGGCGCGGCCGGCGGCGTCGGGGGAGTCGGGCGGGCCGGCGAGGTAGAGCACCGGCCCCGGCGGCTTCACGGCCAGCACGTGCTCCACGAGCGCGCGCATGCCGCCGCGGTTGTCCACCCTCACGGCGTCGGCCGTGGTGCCGACGGCGCCCCGGGGCCCCACGCCGTCCACGGCCCCGTCGGTTACGTCGGCCCCCTCGGCGCTGTCTGCTCCCTCGCCGTCGCCGTCGCCGTCGCCGTCGGCCCCGTCGCCGTCGGCCGTGCTGTGCCCCGCCACCAGCACGAGCGGCGTGCGGCCGATGCTCGTGCGCAGCAGCTCGTCCGGCACGGTGCGGGAGACGGCGGCGAGTCCGTCGACCCGCCCTGCGAGGTCGTGCATGACCACCTC
Organism: Brachybacterium horti; assembly: GCF_054777615.1. NCBI lineage: Bacteria > Bacillati > Actinomycetota > Actinomycetes > Micrococcales > Dermabacteraceae > Brachybacterium > Brachybacterium horti. Next base: position 186,433 of record NZ_BAAHAM010000004.1, on the reverse strand, counting down.
GCGGCCCATGTCCCGGCCGGCAGCGACCATGAGCGCGTAGCCCTCGCGCCAGGCGGCGGCCTCGGCCCCGCGCACGAGCTGCTCGAAGTAGCGGTTGCGGAACGGATCCGCGGCCGAGCCGTCCCGGTCGTCGATGAAGGCGACCTCGCCGGTGGCGGAGCGGGCGTCCTCCCGGTCGCTCGTGGTGGGCAGGTCGTGGCCCGGGATGAGCAGGCCGAGCACGCCGGTGCGGCGACCCGCGAGACCGCGCGCGCTCGCATTGGGGACGTAGCCGAGCTGCTGCACCGCGGCCATCACGCGCTCGCGGGTCGCGGCGGCGACCTTGTCCGGCCGCCGCAGCACGCGGGAGACCGTCGCGATCGAGACCTCGGCCTGGCGCGCGACGTCGTAGACGGTCGGGGACTTGCTCTCGGGCACGCCGGGCATCGCCTTTCGCTGAGGAGCCGCACGGGGGAGGGGCACGGGTCGGGCTAGGGCACCGTACCTGACCCGGCGCCCGCGGGTCCCGGGTCGAGCGGTCCGGTCGTGATCCGGTCGCGGGCCGGGCCGTCGCTGGGGGCCGGATGTGGTCCCGTCGCTCCCGGGCGGATCCGCCGCCCGCCGTGCAGGTCCCGTCCAGCGCTTCGGAGGTGTGACCGCTACGCTGGGGCGACCGTCGATTCCCACGTGCTAAGGATGCTCCGCCATGACGACGCCCGCCGCCGCCCATCCCCGCCCCACCCTGCGCCGCGAGGCCTGGACGGACCTTGACGGCGCGTGGGGCTTCGCCCATGACGACGAGGACCGCGGCCTCGCCGAGCGCTGGTACGCCCCCGAGGCCGCAGGCCGCTTCGACCGCGAGATCACCGTGCCCTTCGTGCCGGAGAGCGAGGCCTCCGGCATCCACGACACGGCCTTCCACCCCGTGCTCTGGTACCGCCGCACGATCACCGCCGCCCCGCGGCCCGGGCACCGCACCCTCCTCCACCTCGGCGCGGTCGACCACGAGGCGGACGTCTGGGTCGACGGCCACCACGTGGGCCGCCACGTCGGCGGGCAGACGTCCTTCACCCTCGACCTCACCGACCTGCTCGATGCGGGGGAGGAGCACGTGCTCGTGGTGCGCGCGCTCGACGACCCGCTCGATCCCGAGCAGCCGCGCGGCAAGCAGGACTGGCGCGAGGAGCCGCACGGCATCTGGTACCACCGCTCCACCGGCATCTGGCGCTCCGTGTGGCTCGAGGAGGTCGCCGAGCAGCACGTCACCGCCGTGCACAGCACCTTCGACATGCCGCGCGCCCGCGTCGAGCTGAGCGTGCGCCTCGCCCGCCGCCCCGCCCCGGGCACGACCGTGCGGGCGTCCCTGCGCGCGGGGGAGGAGGCGCTCGGGAGCGTCGAGGTGAGCGCGCACGAGACCCGCGTCGAGCTCGTGGTCGACGTGCCCGCCGTGCGCAACACGCAGGACCGCGACCGCCTGCTGTGGAGCCCCGAGCATCCCGCGCTCGTGGACGTGGACCTGCAGGTGCTCGAGGGCGGCGAGGTGCGCGACGAGGCCGCGAGCTACCTGGGGCTGCGCACCACGGGGATCGACCGCGGGCACTTCCTGCTCAACGGCGAGCCCTACTACGTGCGCTCCGTGCTCGAGCAGGGCTACTGGCCCACCTCCCATCTCACCGCTCCCAGCGAGGACGCCCGGCGCCGCGAGGTGGAGCTCATCAAGGAGCTCGGCTTCAACGCCGCCCGCGTTCACCAGAAGGTCGAGGACCCGCGCTTCCTGCGCTGGGCGGACGAGCTGGGCCTGCTGATCTGGGGCGAGACCGCGAACGCCTACGCCTACAGCCCGCGCGCCGCGGCCCTGATCACCGCCGAGTGGACGGAGATCGTGGAGCAGTGCCGGCCCCATCCGAGCGTCGTCACCTGGGTGCCCGTCAACGAGTCCTGGGGTGTGCGCGACCTCGCCGACTCGCTCCCGCAGCGCCAGCTCACTCTCGCCCTGACCGCGCTCACGAAGGCCCTGGACCCGAGCCGGCCCGTCGTCTCCAACGACGGCTACGAGCTCATGGGCGGGGACGTCATCGCCCTGCACGACTACACGACCGATGCCGACGCCCTGCGCCGCTCCTGGGCGAGCGAGGACTCCGCCGCCGCGCTGATCGCCGGGCGCGGCCCGCAGCGCCGCCGACCGATCGACGACGCCGCCGTGGACCTCCACGAGGGCGCCCCGGTCATGGTCACCGAGTTCGGCGGCATCGCCTACGCCGCCCAAGGGACCTGGGGCTACGCGACGGTCTCGTCGCCGGAGGAGTACGAGGAGAAGGTCGCCTCCCTCTTCGACGCGCTCCACGCGAGCGAGGTCGTCACCGGGTTCTGCTACACCCAGCTCACCGACACCCTGCAGGAGGCGAACGGGCTCGCCGACGCCGACCGCAACCCGAAGCTCGACCCGGCCGTGATCAGGGCGTTCGTGACGGGTCGCCGGGAGGGCTGAGCCGGGGCGGGGCCGACGGAGCCCCGGGGCCCCGGGCCCCGCGGTCGTTCCTCCCCAGCGCGGTGGGGTCCACATTCCGCGGCGCTCGCTGGCCCGTCGGTGCGGGCGGGACGAGGGTCTGGGCATGACTCTCATCGACCACACGGACGACGCCCCCGTCGCTGACGCACCCCGTCCCGTCCCGCGCCCCTGGTTCCTGGGCGATGTGCCCGTCCCCGAGGCCGTCGACCCCGACGACCCCGAGGGGCGGGCGCTCCTGCGCAGCCAGCTGCCCGCCTTCGACTGGCCCGGCCACCTGCAGGACCTGCTCGACTTCGTGGGGGAGGGACGCCGCGTCACCCGCACCGGCACCTTCTACGTCGCGGACGTCCGCGCCTACCGCCGCGGGAGCGGGTCCTCGGCCCGTCGCCGCGACCGCTGGAGCACCTGGGACCCCGCCCCAGGCCTCGACGAGCGGGCCCGGACGCTGCGGGGGCTGGGCTGGGTGGAGATCGTCGACCACGTCCTGCAGCCCACAGCCCTCTGCCCCGACCGGGAGGCGCTCCGCGACGCGGCCGGGACGGCCATGCTCCAGGCGATGCGGGACGGTCTCGCCGCGATCATCGCCCAGCGCCTGCAACGTCAGGGCCACGACCTGTGGCTGCGCGCCGAGGCCTCCCCGCGCGAGCCCCTCACCGAGGCGCTGCTCCTGGCCACCCGCCCCGAGGGGCTGCTGCTGCCGTGGGCGCCGATGGACGGCGACCTCGACCACTGCCGCCAGGTGTGTGAGTACCTCGCCGGCCTGCTCCAGCACCCCGCCATCCGCTCCGTGCCCTTGGATCCGTACACCGGGCACCCCCACCCCACCGCGCTGCGGGAGCTCGCGCACCTCGGCGCGGTCCTCGAGGACCTCGTGCGCTGGGGCGTGCTCAGCGCGGAGGGCGGCGACCCCGAGATCGACCGCTCCGTGCGCGCCGGCATCGCCACCCGCTACCGGGCGCCGCTCGTGCTGCGCGCCGCGATCGCGGAGGTCGAGGCGGGGATGTGGTGAGGCCGCCGTCCACAACGTCTGGAGAGTCGGTGCCGAAGGCGGGGTCGCCATGATCTTCTATCCCCAGAAGACCTCCTCCGTGAAAGCAGCCCCCCATGCGCTCCTCGCTCCTCAGCCGCTCCGCCACCGCCGCCGCTGCGGCACTTCTCCTGATAGGTCTCGCCGGATGCGGCAGCGGATCGGCATCGTCCTCGGGCGAGACCGCCGAGGCGGCGACCAGCGCCTCGGACGGAGGGACTTCTGATGCAGGTGCGTCGGAGGCGACGAACACCGAGGCGGCAGATTCCGCGGCCGGGAGCGCGGATGTCGAGCCGGGGGAGTGCGAGGTGAAGGAGGGGAGCTCGACGATCCCCAGCTCCACCCCTCAGGTCGACGGCTGGACGATGGTCGCGGGCGTCTCTGTTCCCACCTCCACGGCGGTGGGACCATTCGTTCAGGAGGACGACCTCTGGTCCTGTTACGAGCACTCGGCCGAGGGAGCGCTCTTCGCCATGGCGTACGAGTTCGCTGCGACCGGAAACGTCGACGGCTTCGCCGATGTCTGGATCCCCGAGGGCGAGTTCCATGATGGTGTCGTCGGGGAGGAGCAGAAATCGCAGGGCTCAACCCTTGCCGAAATGGATGCGACTCTTGTCGGGTACCGCTATCAGAGCTACTCGGAAGATTCCGCGAGCGCGGACATCGCCACCGAGGTGGTCGTGGACGGACAGTCCGCGATCGTATATATCAAGGTTGCGCTGCAGTGGAGAGACGGGCGTTGGATGGTCGACCCGGAGAACGTCGGCGATCAGGCGATCGCCATTGAGTCGCTCGACGGATTCGTGCCCTGGCGAGCGTAAGAACGGCTGGCGCCGCCCTCCGATGAATCAGAGGGCGGTCACAACAGGCGCAACCTCATCCGCTGGTCGTTGAATCCTCTGGCCCCGTACCTCGTGTGCTCCTGGACGACGATGCCTTTCGCCGGAGGCGGGAAACCTGCGGAGGTGCTGGCACGTGACTCCCTGAGCTTCTCCAGGAAGGAGAAGCCATCAGGTTGTTGTCCCTCGGCACTGCCGGCCCTCGGGAGTCTCCTCGTCGTCAAAACGCGGGCCGTACTGACGGGCGAGGACACCCCAGGACTCTTCACCGAGATCCGGTCAGCCGTCGGCCTGCAGCCCCGTGCCGAAGGGCACCGCGGGATCCGCGATGGCGACGGCGAGGGTCGTGTCCGACTGCCCGTAGTAGGCGAACCACCTGCCGCGGAACTTCACGAGCCCCTCGACGAAGGTGACGTTGGAGACCAGGCCGTGGGTGTCCTCGTAGGTCTGCGGGCGCAGCCACGGGTCCTGTAGGCGGGCGAGGACCTTGGTGGGCTCGGCGGGGTCGATCGCGATCTGGCCGCAGCGGTAGTCGACCTCGACGGTGCCGTCCTCGTGGACGGTGCGGGTCGCGCCGTTGGTGAGCATGACGAGCAGCCCGCTGTCCGTGAGCACGGGGGAGGTGCCGATCTCCACGAGCGCCTCGTCGAAGGTGCCGGGCGTGGGCGAGTACATCGGCTCGCGGTCGCTCGTGCCGGGCGTCCAGTGGATCAGGTCGTCGCTGGTCGCCCAGTAGATCGAGCCCTCACCGAAGTACATCCACCACTTCCCCTGGATCTGCCGGGGGACGATGACGCCGGCCTTGGACCAGGTGCGCCCGCGCGGGTTCGTCGTGGTCGCGAAGGTGTCGAAGTCCTCGAAGAGCGGGCCGTGCTTGGTCCAGGAGCGCAGGTCGGTCGAGGTGGCGAGGCACAGCTGGGCGCTCGTGCGGTCCCAGCCGGTGTAGGTGAGGTAGTAGGTGCCCTCGATGTACGCGATCCGCGGGTCCTCGCAGCCGAACCGCTCGTAGTCGTGCTCGGGGGAGAGGATCGGGGCGTCCTCCCGCTCGAAGGTGACGCCGTCGTCGGAGAACGCGATGCCGATGTGGGACACGATGTCCTCCGCATGGGCGCGGTAGAGGAGCACCACCCGGTCGTCGACGACGAGCGCGGCGGGGTTGTAGAGGTTCGCGGACTCCCACGAATCGCCCTTGGGGCGCAGGATCGGGTTGCTCTCGTGGGGGACGAACGGGCCGAGGGGGAAGCTGGCGCCGCCGAAGAGGGACACGGTGGACATGGTTCTCCTAGGGGTAGGGCGTCGAGGTCGAGACGAAGGTGCAGGTGGGTAGGGGGCGTCAGCCCTTGATGCCGGAGCTGACGTCGGAGGCGCGGAAGAACCGCTGGAAGACGACGAACAGCAGCACCACGGGGAAGGCGAGGGTCGCTGCCCCGGCGAGGATCGCGCCGTTGGGGTTCGCGGCCGTCTGGGCGACGTTGGAGATGTAGTTCGCGAGCGCCACGGCGAGCGGCTGCATCGTCGCCTGCTTCGTGATGAGGAAGGGCCAGAGGAACTCGTTCCAGGGGCCGATGAAGGTGATCAGGGCGACCGTCGCGATCGCGGGCTTCACGAGCGGCACGGCGATCGAGAACAGGATCCGCAGCTCGGAGGCGCCGTCGATCCGCGCCGCCTCGAACAGCGACTCCGGCAGGGACAGGAAGAACTGGCGGAAGATGAACACGGCCGTCGTGTTGATGAGGAACGGCAGGATCATCCCCAGATAGGTGTCACCCAGTCCGTAGGTGCGGGTGACCTGCACGTACAGCGGGATCATGAGGAGCTGGAAGGGGATCGCCTGGACGCCCAGCATGATCGCGAAGAGGGCGCCGCGGCCCCGCCAGCGCAGCCGGGACAGGGCGTAGCCGGCGAGCAGGCCGAAGGTCAGCGTCCCCGCGAGCACACCGAGGGTGAAGATCAGCGAGTTCAGCAGGGCCCGCAGCAGGCTCACCCGGGAGTTGATCTCGGTGAAGTTCTGCGTGGTCCAGCCGCCGGTGGGGAACAGGTCCGCCGGCGAGGTGGTGGGGTTCTCCTGGAACGCGCCGACGGCCATGAACCAGAACGGGAACACGAAGGCGAGGGCCACGAGCGCGAGCACCGCGTACAGGGCGATCCGCGAACGGCGGGCGCCGGAGCGGGCCTGCGCGGCCGACGGCTCGGCGACCTCGGCCACCGCTCCCGACCTGGCGTCGACGGGACCGTCGGATGTCTTCTGGTCGGGCATGTCAGTCCTCCTTCCCGGCGCGGGCGGCGAGCATCGAGAGCAGTCCGATCCCGATCACGAGGAGCACACCGATCGCGGAGGCCACATCGGGGTTCGTCTGCTGGATGCCCTTCTGGTAGATCAGCAGCACCGGGCTCGTGGAGGCGCCGTCGGGCCCGCCGCCGTTGGTGAGCAGGTACGGCTCGGTGAAGAGGTTCGCGCCGGTGATGATCGCGAGGATCAGCACCAGGGCGGTCACCGAGCGCACCCCGGGCACGGTCACGTGGCGGAACCGGGCGATGGCGCCGGCGCCGTCCATCGACGCGGACTCGTAGAGCTCCTTCGGGATGTTCTGCAGGGCCGCGAGGTACAGCAGGATGTAGAAGCCCAGCTGCTTCCACGTCACGTACAGAGCGATCGACGGCATGGCGAGGCTGCTGTTGACCAGCCACGACGGGTCCGGGGCGAGGGGGCCCAGGATCGTGTTGACGAGACCGTCGGAGGAGAACAGCAGCATCCACACGCCGATCAGCGAGACACTCGCGGTGACGTAAGGGACGTAGAACGCGACCCGGAACACCGAGGCGAAGCGCACCACGCGGTTCAGGGCGCTCGCGAGCACGAGCGAGAGGATCGCGGTGAGCGGCACGTTGATCACGAGGAACACGGCGATGTTCACGAAGGACTGCCGCACCTGCGGGTCCGTCACCGCGGTCACGTAGTTCTCGAACCCCACGAAGGGGTGCTCCACGACCTCCGTGGGGGCGGTGAAGAAGTAGTCGTGGAAGGAGATCCAGACGGCCTGCATCAGGGGCCAGGCCATCACCGCGGCGAGGAACAGCACGTACGGCGCGGCGAGCAGCAGGCCCAGCGGCTGCGGGCCGAGCTTCCCGCCGAGCGGCAGGCGGGAGCGGGAGGCGGGCCGACGGGTCGGCGCGGGGGTGGTCGCGGTGCTCATTCGGCGACGAGCTGGTCGATCTTCTCCGCCGCGGCCTGCAGGGAGGACTCCACGTCGGACTTCGCGAAGATGACCGAGGAGGAGTACTGGTCGCGGAAGGTCTGCCACACCTCGATCGAGTTGGGGACGTTGGGGACGTCCACGACCCGGGAGGCCTGGTCGGCGAAGTCCGCGTACTCCGGGTGCTCCTTGAAGTAGTCCGCGTAGGTGCTCACCAGGTCGGTGCGCAGCGGCATCTGCCCGCTCGTCTCGAGGAAGGCGCCGTCCTGCTCCTCGGAGGTCGCGAACTTCAGGAAGTCCCAGGCGGTCGCCTGGTTCTTCGAGGTGGTGAACATCGAGACGTTCTTGGAGTCCGCATAGGTCGTGATCTCGGAGGGGTCCTTCGCCTCCGCGGTGGGGACGGGCATCAGGCCGAGCGTGAAGGAGTCCTTGTAGGAGGCGATCGCCCAGGGGCCCGCGGCCTGCATCGCCGTGGCCTGCTTCGCCATGGCGTCGTCGGTGGAGGCCTCCTTCGGGGCGAGGCCCTCGGAGTAGACCTGCGCCCAGAAGTTCGCGACGGCGAGGCCGTCCTCGTCGGCGAAGGTGGCCTTGCCGTCCTCGACGAGCTGGGTGCCGCCGGTCTGGGCGAGGTACAGCGGGTAGAAGTCGAACCAGCTCTGGAAGAACTCGCTCGTGGGGGCGGGCCAGATCGCGGACTTCGCGGCGCCGGACTCGACGATCTTCCGGCAGCCGGCGAGGAACCCCTCGAAGGTGTCCATGCCGGGCTTCTCCGGATCGAGGCCGGCCTTCTCGAAGAGGTCCTTGTTGTACATGACCATGACGGGGTTCGACTTCCACGGCAGCAGGTAGTACTTGCCGTCCGCGTCGGCGAAGCCCTTCGCGACGTCCGCTCCGGTGCGCTCCTCGATGTAGCTCGCGCCGTCCTCGAACGTGGAGAGGTCCACGAGGCCGCCCTGCTGCACCCAGGCGGGAGCGGCGGCGGTGGAGATGTTGAAGATGAGGTCGGGGGTGGTGCCCGCGGTGATCGCGGCGGTGATGGCTTCCTCGGAGCTCTGCCCGGCGGGGATCTCCTGGGCGGTGACCTTCTCGTCGGCGTGGTCCTTGTTCCAGGCCTCGACGGCGGCCTTGCCCCAGGCGAGCTCCTGCTCGTTGTTGGACAGCCAGATCGTCACGGGGCCGCGGGAGGACTGGGCCTCGGCCCCGCCCCCGCCGCCACCGTTGCCGCAGGCGGCGAGGGCGGTGGCGGCGATCGGGGTGGCGAGCGCGGCGGTGGCGAAGGTGCGGCGGGAGAGGGTCATCGTGGGCTCCAGACGTGCGACGGTGCGGTGCTGAACGGATGCTGCGGCGGTGCAGCGGTCGGGGTGGGTGGTGGGTGTGGGCCGAGGTCACCCCTGCGGGGCGGCGATGCTCCCGCGGGGGACGACGACGGTGTGGTCGGCGAGGACGGCGCCGGGCTCCTCGCCGTCGAGCGCGGCGAGCAGGGTGCGCACGGCGATCTCGCCGCGCTGCACGGCCCCGGTGCTCACCGTGGTGAGGCCGGGGGAGAGGTGGGCGGAGAGCTCGGAGTCGTCGTAGCCGGAGATCGACAGCTCCTCCGGCACACGGATCCCGCGGCTGTGCGCGAGGGAGAGCCCGGAGATCGCCATCGTGTCGTTCGCGTAGACGATCGCGGTGGGCGGATCGGCGAGGTCGAGCAGCTGCGCGGTCGCGTCACGGCCCGATGCCGCGGTGAAGGCGCCCTCCACCACGAGCGAGCCGTCCAGCCCGTGCTCGGCCACCGCGGCGGTGAACGCCTCGCGGCGGATCCGGGCGTGGATGTAGGGGGAAGGTCCGGCGACGTGCGCGATCCGGGTGTGCCCGGCCTCGGCCATGAGCCGCACGATCTCGGAGATCGCGGGGGAGTCGTCGGAGTAGACGGTGGGCAGTCCACCGGTCTCGCCGTCGGCGGGCTCCTCCGCGCTGAGCACCACGGCGGGCAGGCCCAGGCGGCGGACCAGGGCGAAGCGCGGGTCCTCCTGGCGGACGTCGAGCAGGATGGCGCCGTCGGCCCGACCGGCGGCGAGCCGCTCGTAGACGGCCTGCTCGGCGTCGCGGGTGGTGACGGCATGGAGCATGAGGCCCATGTCGTGCTCGGCGAGCACCCGCTCGCAGCCGGAGATGAACTTCGAGAAGAACGCGTCCGTCGCGAGGACCTCCGGGTCGCGGGCGACGACGAGGCCGATGGCGCCGGTGCGGGATGTGGCGAGGGCGCGGGCGCGGTGGCTCGCGGTCCACTGCAGCTCCTCGGCGGCGGCGAAGATCCGCTGCCGGGTCTCCTCGGAGACGGGGCGCTTGCCGGAGTAGGCGAGGGAGACGGTGGCCTTGGTGACGCCGGCGCGCTCGGCGACGTCGCCGATGGTGGCCTTGCGGGGCTGCGTCATCGCGGCACCTCCTCCTCGTGGGTGTTCCCGGAGCGACCGACGGGCACAAACCGGTTTGACGAGACAACATCAAACCGGTTTGCGAAGAGGGTGTCAAGAGGCGGCGGTCAGGAAGGGCGTGGCCCGGGAGTGGCCGCGACCGCGAGCGCCGCCGGTCGCGCCGGCGCTGCGGGTGTGGAAGCGATGCTGGTCAGCGACCGGTGCGGCGGACGGCCGCGTGGACCACGGGCTCGTCCTCCTGGCCGACCGCGACGACGAAGGCGGTGGAGCCCTCGACGCCCTCGGCCAGGCGATCACCCTTCTTCTGCACACCCTCGCCGAGCCGCTCGACCGCCACGGCGAGGTCGTCCTTGTGCGCCTTCGACTCGATGCCGCCGGGGAAGCTCGCCTCGACCCATGCCTCGATCTGCTCGGCGCTGCCGGAGAAGGTGACGACCCTGCTCCACGCCTCGTCGCCCTGGAGGACCCCGTCCGCGACGCTCGCCTCGATCGGCGGGGCGCCGTCGTAGCCGGCGAGGAGCACAGTGGGGAGCGCGGCGGCGGTGAGCAGGAGGGCGGTGCGACGGTTCACGGGGCCGACGGTAGCCCGGTGGTGCAGGGCGGCGCCGCGGAGCACGGCCCGATCTGGACGGAGCCGACGGGGGCGTCCTGCCTCCGGTCGACTCCCGGATCTCACCGACTCCCGCCCGCCCGGCTCACTCCTGCAGCAGCTCGTCCTTCGCCGTGCGCAGCACCGCCTCGGTGAGCGCGTCGAGCAGGGCCGAGGGCGCCTTCGCGACCTGCCAGAACAGGGGAGTGGTGACGGGCTCCCCACCGAGGTCCACGAGGTCGCCGCTCGTGAGCAGGGGCTCGGCCTGCATGGTCAGCAGCATCGCCCAGCCGAGGCCCTCGACGACGGCGTCCGCGAGCTCATGGGTCGAGGGCACGAGGTGCCGCGGGGCGAGGGCGGGATCCACGCCGCGGGCGCGCATCCAGCCGGCCTGGAGATCGTCGGAGGCGTCGTAGTCGATGCGCGGGGCACGGGCGAGCACCTCGGGCGTCACGGCGCCGCCGCCGTCGGCCCCGGCCCAGCGCCGGATCCAGACGGGAGCGGCGACGGCCCGGTAGACGAGGCTGCCGAGCGGCAGGGAGCGGTAGCCGGGCGGCGCGACGGGCGCGGAGGTGACGGCGGCGAGGGCCGCGCCGCTCGTGAGCAGGCGCGCGGTGACGTCCTGGTCCTCGCGCTGCAGCTCGAGCTGCACGTCGTGCTCGCGGGTGAAGGCGGCGAGGGCGGGGACGAACCACGTGGCGAGCGAGTCGGAGCTGACCGCGATCCCGATGCGCGGGTGCTCGCCCTGCGCGTCGAGGCCCAGCTCCGCGAGGGCCTCCTCCTCTATGAGCGCCTGCGCGCGGGCGAGGCGCACCACCACCTCGCCGGGCGCGGTGAGCCGCACGGGCTTCGCGCGCACGAGCAGCCGCTGCCCCACGGACCGCTCGAGCTGCTTCACCCGCTGGCTCACGGCCGACGGCGTCATGTGCTGGCGGCGGGCGGCGGCCTCGAAGGTGCCCTCCTCCGCGACGATCCGCAGGGTCCGGGCGAGGGACGGGTCGATCGGCATGGACCGAGCCTAGGTAAAGCGCTGCTTCAGGAGGGTGAGGAATCCTTGCTCATGCTTCATGCCGAGCGGCCCTAGCGTCGAGCAGATGACCCCCGCGCTCCACGGCTTCCTCTCCGGCCTCTCCCTCATCCTCGCCATCGGCTCCCAGAACGTCTTCGTGCTGCGCCAGGGCATCCGCCGCGAGCACGTGCTCGCCGTGGTGCTCGTCTGCATCGTCTCCGACGCCGTGCTCATCAGCGCCGGCGCGGGTGGGCTCGGCGCCCTCGTGCGCGCCGCACCGGAGGTCGTCGTCGTGGCCCGCTGGGCCGGCGTCGTGTTCCTGCTCGGCTACGCGGCCCTCGCCGCCCGCCGTGCGATCCGCGGCGGGGAGTCGATGCAGATCGAGGCGGGCGAGGGCCGCAGCAGCGCCCTCGCCCCCGTGCTCGCGACGACCCTCGCACTGACCTGGCTGAACCCGCACGTCTACCTCGACACCGTGCTCCTGCTCGGCTCGATCGCCGCGACCCACGGCGGGCAGGCGTGGCTCTTCGCGATCGGCGCCGTGGCCGGCAGCACCGTCTGGTTCACGGCGCTCGGCGTGGGCGCGCGGCGCCTGGGCCGGCTGTTCTCGAGCCCGCGCTCGTGGCGGGTGCTCGACGGGGTCGTCGCCGCGACGATGGTCGTGGTCGCGGGAATGCTCGCCGCCGGTTGATCTGCCGGACTCCGCCGGCTCCCGGTACTGTGGAAGAGCCGGTCGCAGCCGCCCGGCGGGCGTGCCCGGCGTGCGGCGCGCTCCCGATCTCGACCCGTGGGGACTGAAGTTGGAACAGATCACCGTCGCCGGACATCCCGAGCCCGTGCCCGCCTCCGAGGTCGCCGCACGGCTTCTCCAGCAGCGCCTGGACTCCGTGCGCGACGAGCGCGGCGACGCCGCCGGTACCGCCTTCGAGAAGCTCGTCGGCGCCCGGATCGGCACCCTCCTCGCGAACGGCACGCCCAGCATCGACGTCGCGACCATGCGCGCGATCGTCGACTACGTGGAGCTCCCCGCGGAGGACGAGGCGGAGCCGACGGGACTCGGGAAGACCATCCGCGGTATCAAGGACAAGCTCGCCCAGCGGGGCGGCCCCGCGCGCTGAGGCCGCGATCCTGACGGGCGATCGCCGAGGGGCGTCGTCCAGGGGGTGTCATGCGGGGGACGGCCCGGGGTGGGCTGCGCAGGGGTGCTCCGGGGGCAAGGGTGTGCTCGGCGTCAGGGGTGTGCCCGGGATCGTTGTTTTCTCGGAGTCAGGGTTGTGCCCGGAGCGCGGCCCTCGTGGGGTGCGCCGCTCCGGCGTCGTGAGCGTGGGACGGCGAGGGCCTCCCGTGAAAACGCGCGTCATCATGTACATGATGTGAGGCGTTCTTGGGGGAGGCCCTGGCACGGCCGACGGAGGGGCGGCGGGGGATGTCGAGGCGCTCGGCCGGCCGAGGCCGGTGGGGCGTGCCGCTGAGCTCGGCCGTCGAGGTCCCGGCGGGCGACGCCGGTGAGCTCCGCCGTCGCGGGGTCGGCGGACGGGGCCGGTGAAACCCCCGAGCGGGGTCAGCGGGCGGTGTCGACGAGGTGGTCGTGGCCCGTGCCGTCGGAGATGTCGACGCCGATGGTGAGCTCGTCGCCCGTCTCGGTGTTCACGTAGCTCACAGAGACGTGGCCGGCCGCGCCCTCGGCGCCGGTGCGCTGTCAGGGGCGGCGCGGCAGCTGATCAGGCGCCGCCCTCGGTGAGGCTCGCGGAGGGAAGCCAGTCCGCGCCGAGCAGCTGGGCGACGTCCTCGAGGCTCTCGGTGTCCCCGCCCACGGTGTCCGAGGCCGCGGCGATCCGCTCCACCATCACCTTGCTGACCTGCTCCTCGACGGTGCCCTGCGCGTAGGCGATGTGCCAGGGGGAGACCTGGTGGTCGCGGTGCGTGCGGCCCGTGACCTGCCGGCCCGCGATGCCGGAGAACCGCGCCTGATGGAAGACGCCCACGCGCGGATCGGTGCTCGCCGTCTCCCCGCCGGGCAGCGTCTCCCCGGCGTGCAGGCTGATCGAGGCGACCGTCGTGAACACGCAGACGCTCGCCTCGCCCCGCTGGAATCGCAGCCGCTCCGCCTCGACGTCGAAGCGGTCCCGGCCGTAGATCGAGGCGACCTCGAGGCCCGCGTCCCGCAGCCGCTCCGCGATCGGATCCGCGGCCGTCGTCACGAACTCGACCGAGCACGCCACCTGCCGCCCCGCCTCGACCTGCTGGCCGATCCATGCGACCGTCGAGTCCACGCGGATCAGGCCCGCCTTCTGCCGGAACCGCAGCAGCGCCGCCCGCCCCTTCGCCGTGTTCCGACCGCGCCGGGCCACGTCCATCTCGCGGCAGAACTCGCCCCACTCGGCCTCGTAGGCGGCGCGCTCCGTGGGCGTGAGCGTCACCGGCATGCCCGAGATCGGCACCGGCCCCCAGGGCGCCGCGCGATGCAGCATCGCCGTCGGCCGGGCGTCGGCGAGCCAGCCGCGCACGCGGGCGAGGTCCTCCGCGCGGCGGGTCGCGTCGGCCGTCCACGTCGCCCCGTAGCGGCCCTTCTCCAACGCGATGCCGTGGCGCTCGAGCGCATCGGCGAAGTCGACCGCCGGCTGCTTCACCGACGTCCACTCCTTCATGGACTCCCCGTGCACCTGCGCGTACGCCGGGGCGAGGTAAGGCAGCTCGAGCGGGGTGTGGCCGGGCGTCGCCGTCGTGACGATGACGAACGGCGCCTTCGCGTGCGCGGCGCCGTGCCCCGAGATCCTCGCCCACAGCTTCCAGCGCTTCGTCGTGGTGCGGCGCAGGGCGTGCGCCTCGTCGGCGATGATCACGTCCCAGTCGTATCCGGCGACCTTCTCCAGGCGGTCCCAGGTGATCACCACCCACGCCAGGCCGCTGTCGCCGAGCGCCGTGATCGTGCGGCACCAGTGGCCGATGGTGATCGCCGCCGGGCGGTCCGCCACCACGAGCACCCGCTCCGCGCCCCTCAGGTCACCGACCGCGCTCGCGCCGAGCACCGCGGAGATTGTCTTGCCGACGCCCGGCTCGTCCGCCAGCAGGAACTGCCGGCCGCCCGCCGCGGCGCGCTCCGCGATCGCATCGGCCGCCTCGTACTGGTTCAGCCGCGGCTCGAAATCCTCCTCCGGCTCCGGGATCGGCGCGGGGGAGTCGGGGTTGAGCTGGTTCTCGAGGAAGCGGCCCAGGGTGTGCGGGCCCGGTGCGTAGGGCGCGAGGTGCGCGGGCAGGGTTCGGCCCACGTGCAGGTGCATCCTCACCGCGGGATGCCAGGTGGCGCCCTCGACCTGCGTGCCGTAAGGGACGTCGAGCACCCACAGCCGCTCGCCCGGGCCCGCGAAGGGCAGCGGCCGGGTCGAGGTGCTCGCGCCGCCGCGACGGGAGGAACGGCGGCGGGTGCTGGAACGGGGGGAAGGAGGCACCGTGCGAGGTTACCCGGGCGCGCTCCCTCGACTGCGAGCGCCTCTCCGGTCCCGCATCCGGGAGACCGCATGACCGTCGCGCACCGCATCGCCTCCCGACGGCGCCGGCCATGAGCGCCCGGCGCGTCGCCGGAAGGTCAGCAACCGGGAGCTGGACCGCGCGGAGGTCCGGTTCCCCATGCGGCGAGGCGTGGGGCCGGTTCAGTGACCGTAGCCGCCGCTCTCGGCGGCATCGGCTCCTTGTGCTTCGGCAGGCCCGTCGTGCTGGGCGGCTTCGGCCTCCGCGAGACGCTTGGTCTCCTCGTCCACCGGATCGTCCGTGCCGTGCTCATCGTGGTGGGCTGTGCCCTGGTCCTCCGGGACGGGGCGGGTGTCGTCATCGGGGTGATGCATGGGGGTGCTGGTCATGGTGATCCTCCTGTGGTGGGTTCTTCATGGACCTGTGAGCCCTCGTCGCCGTCGGATCCGCAGCGAGCGAGGCCGTCTGCGTCCTCGACGTTCGACGAGAACCGTTTCGCCAGGCGTGCTCAGGGGCTCGGGGTTCCCCCGTTCACATGGAGAGTCTCGCCGATGACGTAGCTGGACTCCGGCGAGGTGAGGAAGACGTAGGCGGGCGCGAGCTCGGTGGGCTGTCCGGCCCGGCCCAGCGGGGTGCTCTTCCCGAAGTCGGGAAGTGCGTCCTTGGGCTGACCGTCAGAGACCTGCAGAGGGGTCCAGATGGGGCCGGGGGCAACGGCGTTGACCCGGATCCCCCGTGGCGCGAGCTGTTGCCCGAGGCCCTTGGTGAAGTTGTTGATCGCCGCCTTGGTCGAGGCGTAGTCGAGGAGATGAGGTGAGGGGTTGTAGGCCTGGATCGAGGTGGTGTTGACGATCGTCGATCCCGGTTCCAGGTGTCGCAGCGCCGCCTTCGAGACCCGGTAGATCGCCCGGATGTTCACGTCGAAGGTCGACGTCCACTGCTCGTCGTCGAGATCCTCGACGTGCTCGACCGAGATCTGTCGGCCCGCGTTGTTCACGAGTGCGTCGAGGCCGCCGAGCCCGGCGGCCGCCTCGTCGACCACCGCTCGGCAGTACTCGGGGTCCGCGAGGTCGCCGGGCAGCCGGAGAGCCGTGCGGCCGCTCTCCTCGATGACACGACTGATGTACTGCGCGTCCTCCTCTTCCGCAGGCAGGTAGGACAGGGCGACGTCAGCACCTTCGCGGGCGAACGCGATGGCGACCGCTGCCCCGATGCCGGAGTCCGCCCCCGTGATCAGCGCACGCCGACCCTCGAGACGTCCCGTGCCGCGGTAGGAGTGCTCCCCGCGATCGGTCTGGGGCACGAGCGCCGCATCGAGGCCCGGCTCGGGCTGGTCCTGCTCCGGAGGGGTGATCTCCGGGAAGCGCTCGACCGGATTCTGGAAGGTCAGCTGGTCTGATGCCATGGTCATTCCTCTCTTCGACGATTCCCGTGAGGCCACGAACGGTGGTCAGCGACGTCCGGGGTCCAGCACGACCTTGATGCAGCCGTCGTGCTTCTTCTGGAACAGCGCGTACGCAGCAGATGCCTCCTCGAGCGGCAGGCGATGGGTGACGAGGTCCGTCACTCCCAGCGGATCGTCGGCGTCCTCCACGAGGGAGAGGAGGTCCTCGGTCCACGAGCGGACGTTGCACTGGCCCATCCGGAACTGGATCTGCTTGTCGAACATCGACAGCAGAGGCATCGGGCTCGCGGTGCCCCCGTACACGCCGCTGAGCGACACCGTCCCGCCGCGGCGCACCAGGTCGATGCTCGTATGCAGCGCCGCGAGACGGTCCACCCCGACGGTCTCCATCGCCTTGCGTCCCGCCGCCTTCGGCAGGTGGCCCACGATCTGGTGTGCGGTACGTGCGATCGGGCTGCCATGGGCCTCCATCCCGACGGCGTCGACCACGGCGTCCGGCCCTCGTCCCGCGGTGGCGTCCTTGATGGCCTCGATCCCCTCCGGACCTTCATCGAAGACCTCCACCCCGTGCCGCGCCGCCATGTCACGGCGTTCGGGGACAGGGTCGATGGCGAACACGCGGTACCCGCGGTGCACTCCGATCCGCGCGGCGAACTGTCCCACGGGGCCGAGGCCGAGAACGGCGAGCGTCCCTCCCTCGGGCACATCGGCGTACATCACCCCCTGCCAGGCGGTGGGCAGGATGTCGCTGAGGAAGAGATACCGCTCGTCGGGGAGGTCGGCGCCGACGGTGATCAGGCCGTAATCCGCATGGGGAACCCTCAGGTACTCGGCCTGGCCGCCGGGAACCTGCCCGTAGAGCTTCGAGAACCCGAACAGGGCTGCGCCCGATCCCTGGTCGGTGACCTGAGTGGTCTCGCACTGGGACTGGAGCCCGCGGGTGCACATCCAGCACTCCCCGCACGAGATGGTGAACGGGACGACGACGCGATCGCCAGGGCGCACGCGCGTCACCCCCGGGCCGACCTCCTCGACGATCCCCATCGCCTCGTGCCCGAGGACGTCGCCCGCCGTCATGTAGGGGCCGAGAACCTCGTACAGGTGCAGATCCGAACCGCAGATCGCGGTCGACGTGATCCTGACGATCGCATCCCCCGGCGCCTGGAGCACAGGATCAGGAACGTCCTCGACGCTCACGTCGCCGGGCTTCTGCCATGTCACTGCTCTCACGGGTGATACCTCCAGGTAGGCGGATATCCAACGTAGTGGGGATCACTCGGGGGAGCCAGGGGTGCGCCCGACCGGTCGGTACCGCATCTCCCGCGGGGGTCTCTCCGGCGGGGCCTAACCGGTTCTCTTCGAGGAGCGGGAGGTCGTCGACGAGCCCTTCTTCCTCGACGAGCTCTTCTTCGTCGTCGAGCTCTTCTTCGTCGTCGAGCTCTTCTTCGTCGCGGAATCCTTCTTCTCCGTCGCCCCCCGCCGCTTCTGCACGCTCCGCTCGAGGGCATCCATCAGGCTGACGACCTTCCCGCCGCCCTCGCCCGCGTCGCTCGAGGTGCGCTTGCCGAACGTCGCCTCGGTGTCGACGGAGTCCCCCTCCTCCAGCTTGGCGTCGACCAGCTCGCGCAGCTGCTCCTGGTACTCGTCGGTGAACTGCTCCGGGTCGAAGTCGCCGCTGAACTGCTCGACCAGTGCGGCGGCCATCTTCCGCTCCTTCGCGCTGATCGTGGTCCGGGACGGGCCGAAGTCGACGTCCTTGAGGTCGGTGGGCCAGCGCAGGGTCTGCAGGGCGAGCAGGTCCTCGTGCACCCGCAGCACCCCCAGGCGGGTCTTGGAGCGCAGGGTGAAGGTGACCACGGCCGTGCGCTCGGTGTCCTCGAGGGTGCGGCGCAGCAGCACATACGCCTTCGAGGAGCGGCCCACGGGCTCGAGGAAGTAGGAGGTTCCCAGCAGGATCGGGTCCACCTGGTCCCCGGGGACGAACTGGACGACGTCGATCTCGTCGTCGTCCTCCGCCGGCAGGTCCGCGAGCTCCTCGTCGGTGAGCACGACGGTCTTGTCGCCGTCGTCATAGGCCTTGTCGATGTGCTCGTAGTCGATCTCGCGCCCGCAGACCTCGCAGGTGCGCTGGTACCGGATGCGTCCCTGGTCCTCGTCGTGGACCTGATGGAAGGAGAGGTCGTGCGAGCGGGTCGCCCCGTAGAGCTTCACCGGCACGTTGACGAGGCCGAACGTGATCTCACCGCTCCATATCGCGCGCATGCCCCATGGCATCACGACTGCCGTCGCTTGGCCAGTGCCCGGACCCGGGACGTGGCGGGCCCGTGACGGATCGCGGGAGGAGGGGCACAGTGGCCCCATGGCTACCGGTGAGCAGAAGGTCGAGGTCGACGGCCGCACGCTGAGGGTCTCGCACCTCGAGAAGGTCTACTACCCCTCCACGGGCACCACCAAGGGCGAGGTGCTGGACTACTACCGGCGCGTCGCCGGGGTGATGATCCCGCAGGCCGCCCGCCGCCCCGCCACCCGCAAGCGCTGGGTCGACGGCGTGGGCACCGCCGAGCATCCCGGGAAGGTCTTCTTCCGCAAGGACCTCGAGGACCACGCCCCGGACTGGGTGCCGCGCGCGGACATCGAGCACCGGGACGGCACCTCGACCTACCCCCTGGTCGACGAGCCGGCCGTGCTCGTATGGCTCGCGCAGCTGGCAGCCCTCGAGATCCACACCCCGCAGTGGCGCTTCGACGCGGATCTCGCGGCGTCGGACCCCGACCGACTCGTGCTGGACCTCGACCCGGGCGAGGGCGCGGGGTTGGCGGACTGCGCCCGCGTCGCCCACTGGTGCCGCGAGATCCTCGACGGCATGGGGATGGCGTCCTTCCCGGTCACCTCCGGCTCGAAGGGCATCCACCTGTATGCGCCCCTGGACGGCTCCGCAGCGGCTGAGGAGGTCGCCCGGGTGGCCCACGAGCTCGCCCGGTCCCTCGAGGAGGACCACCCCGACGAGGTCATCAGCGACATGACGAGGTCACGGCGCGCGGGCAAGGTGCTCGTGGACTGGTCCCAGAACAACGGCCACAAGACCACCGTGTGCCCGTACTCGCTCCGGGGGCGTCTGCGGCCCACGGTCGCCGCGCCCCGCACCTGGGAGGAGATCGAGGACCCGGAGCTCGAGCAGCTGGAGCTCGAGGAGGTCCTGCGGCGCGTCGAGGACGGCGTCGATCCGATCTCCGTCCTGGGACTGGCCGGCGACGGCTCGCACGCCGACGAGGATCGTGGCACGCGGGACCGCCTAGAGGTCTACCGCTCCAAGCGCGACGCCGCTCGGACTCCCGAGCCCGTCCCCGAGCACGGGCCGGGCACCGAGGCCGCGCAGCATGCGCTCGATGCGGAGGAGCCCATGTTCGTGATCCAGGAGCATCACGCCTCGAGCCTGCACTGGGACGTGCGCCTCGAGCACGACGGCGTGCTGGTCTCCTGGGCCGTGCCCAAGGGGCCGCCGCTGGATGTGGACGTGAACCGCCTGGCCGTGCAGACGGAAGACCATCCGCTCGAGTACGGCACCTTCGAGGGCAGCATCCCGAAGGACGAGTACGGGGGCGGCGATGTCACCATCTGGGACACCGGCACCGTCGAGATCGAGAAATGGCGCGAGGGGAAGGAGATCATCGCCGTCTGCCACGGCCGCGAGGACGGCGGGCTCGGCGGGGTGCCGCGCCGCTTCGCGTTCGTGCACACCGGCGGCATGGGTGGGAAGGGGACGAGCAGGGCGGCGAAGGAGAAGGCGCGCGCCCAGTGGCTGCTGCACCTCATGAAGGACCAGCCCGGTGCCGAACCCGCCCGCGCCGCGCCCGCCCATGCGGCATCCGACGAGCAGGCGGATGCGGGGACGATGGGCGAGCCGATCTCCCCGATGCTCGCCACCCTGGGCAGCCGCGAGGACATCCGCGACCGGGACGACTGGGCGTTCGAGATGAAGTGGGACGGCGTGCGCGTCATCGCGACCGTCACGGCGGGCGCCGTGCGCCTCACCAGCCGCACCGGCAAGGACCTGACCGCGACCTTCCCCGAGCTCGCCGAGCTGGAGGACGTGATCGACCCGCAGGTCCTCACGGCCGGCGAGACCGTGCTCGACGGGGAGGTCGTCGCACTCGACGCCCGCGACCGGCCGTCCTTCCCCCGCCTCCAGCAGCGCCTGGGCCTGACCCGTCCACGGGACGTGGAGCGGGCCCGGCAGGACGTGGAGGTCCATGTGATGCTCTTCGACCTGCTCGTGCGCGGCGGGGACTCGCTGCTGCGCACCCCGTACCGCGAGCGCCGGGACGCCCTGTTCGACCTGGTCGAGCCGAGCGGGCACGTGCAGCTGCCGCACGCGGACCACGGCGACGTCGACCATGCGATCGCGCTCTCGAAGGAACTGCAGCTCGAGGGTGTCATGGCGAAGAGGGAAACGAGCGTGTACCGGCCCGGCAAGCGCAGCCGCACCTGGATCAAGATCAAGAACGCCCGGCACCAGGAGGTGGTCGTCATCGGCTGGCGGCACGGCAGGGGCGGCCGCGCCGGGGGCATCGGCTCCCTGCTGCTGGCCGTCCCCGACTCGGACGGCGAGCTGCGCTACGCCGGACGCGTGGGCACCGGATTCAGCGATCGCGACCTCGAGCAGATCGCCGCCACGCTCTCCTCCCGCACTCGGAAGACGCCCCCGGTCGGTGACGTGCCCTCAGCGGACCGGCGCGACGCCGAGTGGGTGCGCGCGGACCTCGTGGCCGAGGTCCAGCACACCGAGCGCACGGCCGACGGCCGCCTCCGCCACCCCGTCTGGCGCGGGTGGCGGCAGGACAAGGCGGCGAACGAGGTGCGCTGGGAGGAGTGAGACGCGGCGCGCGGCCCTCGCCTCAGCTGGGGGTGAACTCGTACTGCGCGGAGAAGCCGTCGATCTGCGGATCGGAGGTGACCTTGAGGTAGATCCAGGTGTCCTCATCGTCCCGCTTGAGCTCCAGCGGCAGGTCCTCGACCACCACGGGCTCCTCCGGGGTGAGGGGGTACTCCTGGGAGGAGTCCGCTCCTTCGATGAGCAGCGTTCCGCTGCCCGACTCGATCGTGAACGTGCCGCTGATCCGGGCGTTCTCGTCCCAGTCGTCGCCCTCGAGCTGGGTGGACCACTGGCCGTCGGAGGTCTCGAAGGTGACGGTGCAGGAGGTGGTCCCGTCCTTCCCGCTGCAGTGTTCCTTCACGTGCTCCGTGCAGCTGCTGAGCAGCAGCGTGCCCAGCAGCAGCGTGATGATCCCCGTGTGCGTCCTCGTCGCCCCCATGGGGGCGAGGATAGCGGGGACGGGTCAGCGGGAGAGCAGCTCGACGACGGTCTGCGCGAGCAGCACCGCCCCGTCCCGCACGGCCCGGTCCGCAGCCGGTGTGGCGGCGGCGTCGGCGAACTCGGGCTGATGGTTCACTGCGGGCAGGGAGTCGATGCCGAGGTAGGGGTGGATCGCGCGGACGTGCTGGGACACGTTGCCCATGTCCGTCGAGGCGGTCGCCATGCCGCGGGGGCCGTCCTCGGCGAGGTCCATGTCCCGGCCCTGCGCGGCGGCGAGGCGGGTGAAGATCCCGGCGAGCTCGAGGTCGTTGCGGAACTCGGCGTAGCGGGGGCTCGTCTCCGTGAGCTCCCACGTGCAGCCCGTCGCGGTCGCCCCGGCCTCGAAGCAGGCGCGCACCCGCTCGAAGGCCACGTCGAGCTCGTCCAGCGTGTCCGCGCGGACGTACCAGGAGCCGCGGGCGCTGCCGGGGATCGCGTTCGGTGCGGTGCCCGCCTCCTGGACGATGCCGTGGACGCGGATCGTGTCGGGGAGCTGCTGGCGCAGCAGGCCGATTGCGACCTGGGCGACGGTGAAGGCGTCGGCGGCGTTGACGCCGAGGTGCGGGTAGGCACCGGCGTGGGAGGCCATGCCTTGGTACTCCACGTCGAAATGCGCCACGGCGCGCGGCCGGGCGAGGACGGCGTCGGCCGGCCCGGGGTGGATCATCAGTGCGGCCTCGAGACCGTCGAAGACTCCGGCCTCGAGCAGGGGGATCTTGCCGCCGCCGCCCTCCTCGGCGGGCGCGCCGATCACGCGGATCCTCAGGTCGAGCTCGCTCGCGACGGTCTGCAGGGCGTGCGCGGCACCGAGCGCGGCGGCGGCGATGACGTTGTGGCCGCACGCGTGGCCGAGCCCCGGGAGGGCGTCGTACTCGGCGACGATCCCGACGGTCCGCGAGCCGGTGCCGTGCTCGGCGACGAAGGCGGTGGGCAGGCCCGCCGCGCCCCGATCCACGCGGAACCCCCAGGCCTCCAAGCGCTCGGTGAGGAAGGCGACGGAGGCGTGCTCGGTCCACGCGGTCTCCGGGTGCGCATGGAGGTGGTGGCTGATCCCCACGAGCTCCTCGCGCCGGGCATCGACATGGGCCTCGACCGTGCGCAGCAGCGCCGCCGTCATCACTCGTCCCCCGGCACGCCGTAGGACGGGGCCGCGGTCGGGTCGAGCGCACGCACGCGGTAGTCCGCCTTCTGCGGCAGCCACAGCTCGAGCAGTCGGGCGATCTCGCCGAGGGGGTCCTCGGCGTCGTCCACGCGCAGGTCCGTGGTCCGCCAGGGGACGTCGTCGACGACGGCGAGACCGGCGGAGCGGATCGGCCCGGCCTCGCCGCCCGCCTCGACGGCGGCGCGGAACGCGGCGAGCAGGCGACGCTCGAGCTCCTCGCCGGCGCTCGCCTCGAAGGCGGCGACCATCGCGGGGATCACGGCCTCGTCGGCCAGCAGGTTGCCGGCGGCGACGCACTGGTCGCCGGTGGCGCTCGCGCGGGTGCCCAGGGCGTTCTCGCCGGAGTGCTCGGCGGTCCTGCCTTCGGCGTCGACGACGGTGAGCTGCCGGTAGGCGGGGTGCTGCTCGTCCTCGAGCACGGCGGCCAGCGCCGCGCTCGCCGGGAGCCCGGCCTCGAGACGGTCCAGGACGGCCGGGCCCAGGGCGGGGTTGGTGACGTTCTGGGAGGCGACGGCGCCGACCCCTGCGCGCAGGTGCAGGCAGCGGGAGGCGACCGCGGGGCTGGAGGAGCTCACCACCATGCCCAGGGCGCCGGTGCGGGCGTCGCGGGCGACGATAGAGAAGGTCATGCGCTCTCCACCTCGTGGTCGTCGGCCGGGTCGCTGATCACGGCGGTCGCGTCGATCTCGACGAGCCACTCGGGGCGGGCGAGCGCGTCGACGACGAGGCCCGTCGACACGGGGTGCACGCCCTTCAGCCAGCGGCCCATCACCCGGTACACGGTCTCGCGGAAGCGGATGTCGGTGAGGTACACGGTCACCTTGACGACGTCGGCCAGGCGACTGCCGGACTCCCGCAGCAGCATGTCGATGTTGGCCATGGCCTTCTCCGCCTGGGCCTCCACGTCGCCGATGCCGACGGACTCGCGGGTGTCGAGGTCCTGGCCGATCTGGCCGCGCAGGTAGACGACGCCGCCGGCGACGACGGCCTGGCACAGGTCGTTGTCGAGGTTCTGCTCGGGGTAGGTGTCCTTCGTGTTGAAGGGGCGGATGCGCGTGTGCGTGGTCATCGGGTGAACTCCTCCAGGGCGCGGGTGATGGGGTCGGGAGCGGCCGACGGGGTCGGCGCGGCGGGCGCGTACCGGCTGTACTGGCGGCGGGTCGTGATGTGGTCGACGACGTGCATCGCGTCGTGCCAGGTGCCCCAGATGAAGCTCGAGCCGCGGCGGGACAGCCACGGCAGGCCCAGGAAGTAGATGCCGGGCTCGGTGGAGACGCCGCGCAGGTGCGCGGGGCGGCCGGCCTCGTCGAAGGCGTCGACCTGCAGCCAGGAGAAGTCCTGCTTGTAGCCGGTCGCCCAGATGATCGACGTGATGCCCTCGGCGCGCGGGTCGAGCGAGCGGACGGGGTCGGTGACGCAGTCCGGCAGCGGGCCGAGCTCGTGGGCCTCGGGCTCCTCGGGCAGGTCCAGGCCGTTCGCGGCGATGTAGGCGTCGGCCTCCGCGAGCAGCTCGAGGAGGTTCGCGTCGCCGGCGGCGATGTTGCGGCCCAGGTCGTCGGCGAAGCGGATCGTGCTGTCGGTCGCGGCCTCGGTGCGGCCCACCAGGGTGATGCCGGCGGCGGCGAGCTCGCGGAAGTCGACGGTGTGGCCGCCGCGGGCGCCGCTCACGGCGATGGTGACGTGGTCGGAGTCGGGGGCGGTGGCGTCCCACTTGCCGAGCACGCCGAGCCACCACACGAAGTCGCGGCCGCGGTAGCTGCGCGGGGGCCGGTCGTGGGGGCCGACGGACAGGTGCACCTGGCGTCCGCTCGCGCGGAGCTCCTCGGCGATCTGCGCGCCGGAGGAGCCGGCGCCGACCACGAGCACGCCGCCGCCCGGCAGCCGATCGGGGTTGCGGTACTCGGCGGAGTGGATCTGGTGCGGGACCAGGTCCTCGCCGATGATGCGCGGCGCGACGGGGACCTGGAACGGGCCGGTCGCGGCGATCACGCCGTTCGCGGCGATAGTGCCCTCGCTGGTCTCGACGAGGAAGCCGGGCGCGCCCTCCTTCCGTGTCACCGAGAGCACCTCGACGCCGGTGCGGACCGGGGCGTCGAAGCTGCGGGCGAAGGCGCCGAAGTAGTCGGCCATCTGGTCCTTGGTGGCGAACTCGTCGGGGCCGACGCCGGGGATCTCCATGTCGGGGAAGCGGTCGTGCCAGGCGGGGCCGTTGGCGACGAGGGAGTCCCAGCGGCCGTGGCGCCAGCGGTCGGCGACGTCGGCCTTCTCGAGGACGAGGTGGGGGATGCCGGGGCGCGTGAGGTGGGCGCTCGCGGCGATGCCGGACTGCCCGGCGCCGACGACCACGACCTCGGTGGTCTCGGTGGGGTGGGGTGAGGTGAGCATGGTGCTGACCTTCCTGGT
The DNA here is from genome assembly GCF_054777615.1 of Brachybacterium horti. Taxonomy (NCBI): domain Bacteria; kingdom Bacillati; phylum Actinomycetota; class Actinomycetes; order Micrococcales; family Dermabacteraceae; genus Brachybacterium; species Brachybacterium horti. Next base: position 161,076 of record NZ_BAAHAM010000004.1, on the reverse strand, counting down.
GGGGGAATGCGGTGGGGGCGGCCGGTCGTCGGGACTCAGACGAGCGGCGCCGCGGGCGGGGCCGCGGCCATCGCCACGGCCTCCGGTGCGGGGGCGGGCGCGGCGGGTCCCCGGTCCTCGTCCTTCATGAGGTCGATGCCGCGGGACTCGCGGATCGTGGCGACGGTGATGATGCCGACGACTCCGACCACGGCGAGGAAGTAGCCGGGCATCATCGTGCTGCCGGTCGTGTCGATCAGCCAGGTCAGCACGTACGGGGCGGTGCCGGCGAAGAGCGCGGCGGTCAGGGCGTAGGCGATCGACAGGCCCGTCTGCCGGGTGCGGGTCGGGAACAGCTCGACGACGGTCACCGCGTGGGTGCCCAGGATGATCGCGAGGATGAGCGCGAGGCCCATGGTCGAGACGAGCGCGGCCCAGGTGGTGCCCACGCGCATGAGGGCGAACAGCGGCACCGAGAGGACCGTGAGCGCGATCGCGGCGGTGAACAGCACCGGGCGGCGGCCCACCTTGTCCGAGGCGGCGCCGGCGAGCGGCACGACGACGAGCGCGAGGGCGGAACCGAGGGTGGACAGGAGGGCGGCGCGGCCGGCGTCGAATCCGAGGTTCACCTCCTGATACGTCAGCAGGTAGACCAGCACGACGTAGAAGGTGACGTTCATGAAGATCTCCATGCCGCAGGTCTTGAGGAACTCGCGCCAGTTGGAGCGGAACACCTCGCGCACGGGGGAGGAGGAGACGGTCTCGAGCTCCTGCAGGGCGCGGAACTCGGGGGTGTCCTCGATCCTGCGGCGGATGTAGAACCCGATGAGGCCGAGCGGGACGGTGATGAGGAACGGGATGCGCCAGGCCCAGCCGGTGATCTGGTCGCTCGTGAACACGGTCTCGAGCACGAGCACGATGAAGGAGGCGAGCAGGAAGCCGAGCAGGCTGCCGAACTCGAGCCAGCTGCAGCCGAACCCGCGGCGCTTCGCCGGGGAGAACTCGCCGAGGAACGCGGCGGCGCTGCCGAACTCGCCGCCGGCGGCGAGGCCCTGCACCACGCGGGTGGCGATGAGCAGGATCGGCGCGAGGATCCCGATGGTCGCGTAGCCGGGGAGGACGCCGAGCACGAGGGTGGACAGGGCCATCGAGAGGATGACGACGGTGAGGGTCGTGGTGCGGCCGAGCTTGTCGCCGAGGCGGCCGAAGATGACCGCGCCGATCGGGCGGACGAGGAACGAGATCGCGAAGACCCCGAAGGTGGCGAGCAGGCCGGCGGTCCTGCTCGCATCGGGGAAGAAGACGGCGGAGATCGTGGTCGCCATGTAGGCGTAGACCGCCCAGTCGAACCAGTGGACGAGCACGCCGATGGAGCCGGCGATGGTGCTGGTGCGGACGGTGCGGCGGTCCAGTGGGGCGCTGCGGGGGTCCGGGACGGCGGTGGCGGTCATGGTGAATCCCCTCCTCGGGGGTGATGGGTCCGACCAGAATCGGGACCTCCGAGGAATCACGCAAATAGTGGAATGCGGGGAAGTTCTTCTGTTTCGCAGATGAAAGGGGTGGGCAAATGCCGTGATCGAAGCGTGACTTTCCGTCTCAGCAGTGACGCCCGGGCGGGCGGCGCCGGCGTCGGATGGCGGGATGACGGAATGGTGGCGAGTATTCGTGCAGGTCAGGCCTGCGAAGTGTCGTCCGTGGTGGCGGCGGCGCCGCCGATCACGGCCCGGCAGATGTCCGCGAAGGCGCGGGCCCGACGGGTGGGGAGAGCGCCGTCGTCATTCCACGCGAGGACGATGTCGAGAGGGCGGGTCTGCTCGAGGATCGGAATGTGGTACAGGCTCCCGCCGGAATATGTGGATTCGATCTTCGGCTGCTGGTTCAGGAGCGTGAAGCCGTGCCCCATGGCGACCATCGCGCGCACCGCCTCGTAGCTCTCGAAGCGGTAGCGGACCGTCGACTGGAGGCCGTGATCGGTGAACGTGCGCAGGAAGTAGTCCCGGCTAAGCGGAAGGTCCAGCAGCACCAGCGGCTCCTTCGCGAGCTCGGCGAGGCTCACCGACTCCCGCCCCGCGAGCGGATGATCCTGGGCGACCGCCGCGTACAGCGGCACCTGGGCGAGAGTCTCGAGACGCACCGTCGCGTCCAGGCCGAGGTCGTACGTCAGCGCCACCTCGATCCGATGCGCGGCGAGGGCGGGGGCGACCTCGTCCGCCGTCAGCTCGGTGACGTCCACGCGCAGCCCCGGCGCCCGCTCGCCCAGGTCACGCGCGAGCGTGGGGAGGAAGAACGGCGCGAGCGTGCGGAAGCAGCCGACGCTCACCCGCCCACTGAGGGACTCGGAGTGCACGGAGGCGACGGCATCGTCGAGCTCCGCGAGGATCTGCCGGGCACGCTGGAGGAAATCCTCGCCCGCGGCGGTGAGCTGCAGCCCCTTGGCCCGCTGCCGGATCAACAGCTGCACCCCCAGCTGCTGCTCGAGGTGCGTGATCGCCGTCGAGATCGCGGACTGCGCGATGAACAGCTCCTCCGCTGCGGCCGTCATGCTCCCGTGCTCCGCGGCCGCCACGAAGTAGTTCAGCTGGGTGAGGGAGATGTCCCGTCGCCTGATCGTCATGCGAGCTCCTGGCGCGAACGAGGTGGCAGTGGGCGGATCGCGCGTCCGCTGGTGGGGTCATTCTCCTCGCGCTCCGCGCGAGTCCAGCGACGGCACGGCCCACGACCGAGAACGTCGCTGACAGCTGCGTACGCCACCGCGGTCATGGCGAACATGCCGAGCACATCTCGGGGACTGCGGGTGGAGGGCGAGTGGCCGCATGATGTTCCGGGTATCCAATGACGTTGGCCGGCGAAGGGAACGTCGTGCAGCTAGCGTGACCACCAACACCCGACGAAGGAAAGTGGACACATGCGAGAGAACACGTCCGGCATCTTCTGCCTCGAGGGGGAGTGGGACAGTGATCTCACCAGCCGGCTGAGCGTGCGTCCGGTGCTCGAACTCCTCGAGCAGCTCGGCGTCGCCCAGTGGATCCACCGAGACGTAGCCACTCGCTCTGAGTTCGAGTACTACATCGAGAAGTGGACTTCTGAGGAGTACGCGGAGTTCAGCGTGCTCTGGTTGGCGATGCACGGTGACTCGGCAGCGATCAGCATGAGCGCGGACTTCGAAGGCTCTCTCACCATGGACGAGCTGGAGGCGATGCTCGCCGGCGCCTGTGCAGGCAAGGTTGTCTACTTCGCGTCCTGCTCGACGCTCAAGGAGGATCCGAGGCGACTGCAGCAGTTCGCCAGGAAGACCGGTGCGCGAGCCGTCATCGGCTACCGCAAGAACGTCGACTGGACCGATGCCGCCGCCTTCGAGATGCTGCTCCTGCAGGAGCTCGCCACGCGGGTGCGGTCCAACGGCATCTTCAAGCGGCTCCAGGAAGATCACCCTGTACTCGCCAAGCGTCTCGGGCTCGTCGTGGCGACGAAGAACGAGGTGTACCGGACCGCTCTGCGCACTTCAAAGACTGCTTCTTGAAGGGACTGTCCCGGGCGTACGGTGCGGCGTGGACTCGCTCGCAGGACGTCGGTCACGCCGGCGGCACCTCAGATCGGGCCGTTGAATCGCTGCCGGCGCGGCCGTCAGGTACAGACCGCCGGAGTGGCGCTGACGTCAGGATTCCTTGAGCATCCAGACGCGTCGCAGCGGCAGGCGCTCGGTGATGTCCTCGGGGAGCTTCTCGTAGTTGCGCAGCACCGCGGAGACGATGTCCTCTGAATCCCACACCTTCACCCGGAACCGCTGATGCTTCACCGCGTCGCGGGCGGGCTTGGACAGGCCGGCCCAGGTGGCGAGGAGCCCGTAATCCGCGCCATGCGTATGGACGAGCCCGTTCAGCTGGGCGACCACCTCCGAGCCGATCTGAGGGGTCTTCACCTGGACGATGAGCTTAGGGGATTCGAGGCCCAGCAGTCCGCGGCCGGCGGTGATGTCGATTCCGCCGTCAGCGCCGGGCGGGGCCTCCTCCGCCTCGAAGCCCTCAGCGCGGAGCAGCTCGGCGACGAGGTGGGCGAAGGAGTGACCGGAGAACTCTTCGGCGATGCGTGTGGTGATCTGGTCACGGGCGATCGCGTCGATGTCTGGCTGGGACTCGGGCTCGTCGACCACGTCCGGCTGCCGCGTCGCGACCGATGTCGCGGCGTGCGAAGGACGCGCCGCGGCGACGTCGAGTGAACCGGGGTCTGCGCCGACCCGGAGCACTGCCTCAAGGCGCTCGGCCGCATTGTTGCGGCTCGGGGAGAAGATGGTCAGCGCGCTTCCCAAGGTGTAGAGCAAGTCCTGCTTGATCGCGGATCGAGGCACATGCCGTTCCCATTCCACGCCGACCACGTGCTGGAAACCTGGACCGTTCTCGGCCAGGAAGGAGTACGGCGAGATCACGCGGCCCAGAGCGATTTCCCGGGTGGTCTTCATCGGCATCGCCATGAGGTCGCCGACGGCGATGCGTCCCCGCAGTGCCCAGAGCTGGGCGGTGGAGGTGGTGCGTGATCCCGGGGTGTCCTGCGCGTAGACGTCCTCGACGACGAGCTGGACCTCTTCGCGTGTTGTCATCTCGGTGAGGTCCGGAACCTCATCCCATCCGCCGCCGGAGAGATTGTTCTTGATCGCCCAGTCGTCGCGCTCGCCGTAGCGGCCGGAGCGGATCACCCATGCTGTGCTCGCCATGGCCGCACTGTAGCGAAACATGAAGCGTCCGATTGCCCCTGAGGTCGGAAGGGTTCACGCGTCGTCGACGGCCCCGAGTGTGGGGCGTGCCCAGGCGGCGTGGCCCAGGTCGAGCATGTGCTGGTCCAACTCCCCGGACTCGACGGGGGGATTACGCACCCGCATCGCTTGCCTCATCCTCGTGGGTTCGCCGTTCCCCACTTCCAGAGGACGATGTCAAGCGTGCGCAAGGTGGAGAGCTGGGGGTGACCCACACGCTCACGGATTCTGGCCGCATAGTCCGCTAGGAAATCGTCGACGGTCAGCGCCTCCCACCATAGTCTCCATGAGTTCTGTCCGCCACGGGAGATGACGCGGTCGACGACGGAGTCCTCGATGGGGATGAGGCGCGGGCGCTTCCGTGCCATGATCTTGCTGGCGGTCGTGGGGCCGATGCCCCACTTCGACGCCGCGGGGCTGTTGTGGCGCAGTAGGTCCCAGAGCTCATGCGCGGGTGACTCCTCGCCGAGTACCTCCTCGAACTGCGCCTCGCTCTGGATGCTCTTGGTGTCGAGATTCTGTGGGATTCCGGCCAGGAGGGCGGAGATCTCCGCTGCATAATCACCCAGGATCCCCATGGACGCCCGCGCAGGGACGGTGACGCCGAGATTCTGCACGGCGAGTAGGTCCGACGGCGTGATGACATTTGGGACGTTCTGCCCCGCCTGGAAGGACTCGAAGTGCGCACCGGTGTAGTTGCATGTACCGGGATGCTTTGAGGAGGGTGCGAAGTACTCGGTGGCGAGTTTTTCAGCCTCGCTGAAGTCGATCTTCTTGATCGCTTCTCTGATGCTCATCAGTCTCTCCTCAGGAGGGCTCGCTAGATTCTTGGATTCCGTGTCCGACATGCTCCGTTTTCAACTGGCGCGGAAAGCATTTTCGTCGGGGGCTGCGGGCGGCGGCGCGAGTCACCGCTAATGTAGTGGGCCCACCTCTTCGGCTGGAAAGGGATCGCGGGGGCCGAGCCGGTCAGGTGTGCCGCCAAGATATCAGGAGTCCGACCGCGAGAACCGGTTCGTCATGTGGTTGCTCGCCGTGAGCAGCACGTCGCCCAGCAGGGCATCGGTCGCGGTGCGGATCTGCTCGGCGATGGCGGTGTTCGCCTCGGCGAGCAGGCCGGGCACGGCGGCCCCGTCGGCCGCGTCGGCGGCCTTCGTCGCGGCGTGCACGGCCGCGTGGCCGAGGGCGAGGGTGCGCTGCTGGTAGCGCTCGATCGCGGGGATGACCTCGTGGAAGTGGGCGTCGGCGAGGGCGGCGATCATGCGGGAGGCCCAGTAGAAGCTGTCCGTGCTGACCCTCGCCTCGGTGGTCCCGAGGTACGTGGGCGCCTCGTCGACGTTCGTGAACATCGGGATCAGTGTGTTGAAGGGGTTCGAGGCATAGGCGACCCACTGCAGCGCACGATGCGTCTCGGGCAGGTCCGGGCGGATCTGCAGGATCGCGAGGGCGTTGTGGCGGTTGATGCCGATGGGCCGGAACGCGCGACGCTCGGCGTCGGTGCCGCGGGAGGAGTACGGGTCGAACACGGTGCCCTGATAGTGGGAGCTGAGCACGTCCTTCACGTCCTCCACGGTGAGCAGGCTCTCGGGCCGGCGGCTCCACGGGAGGTCGTCCGAGTCGGGGCTCGCGCCGGGCAGGCCCGCGTCCCAGTCCTCGCTCGCCGGGTTCAGGGTGCGCTGCATGTACCAGGCGCGGGGCGTGTTGTAGACGTGGTCGGAGTCGCTGTGGGAGCCGAACGCCTCGCGCGGGTTGAACACCGCCGGCGCCGCCTCCTCCGCGTCGCGCTGCGTGAGGTCGAGGTGATGGGTCGCGAGGAACGCCCGAAGGTCCGCGCTCGCGAGGTGATCGCGGCCGGCGCCCTCGGCGTCGTCGAGGTCGAAGGAGTCGATGCCCAGCTGGTTCGGCATCGTCACGTAGTGGTCCTCCGGCACGCGCCGCGCGATCCAGTGGTGCCCGCCCACCGTCTCGAGCCACCAGATGTCCTGCTCGTCGCTGAACGCGATCCCGTTCATCTCGTAGGTGCCGTGCTCGGCGAGCAGCGCCCCCAGCCGCTCGACGCCCTCCCGCGCGGAGCGGATGTAGGGCAGCACGAGGGTCACGAAGTCCTCCTCGCCGAACCCGCCCGGCGTCCCCGTCGCCGGATCGTGCTCGACGAGCGGATCCGCGCCGAGCACCCGCGGGTTGCTCGTGATCGTCTCCGTGGCGCTCATGGCGACGTTCGCGGCGTTGATCCCGGCGCAGGCCCAGACTCCCTCGTCCGGAAGGGCATTCGGGATCGCGGTGTACCGCAGGGGATCGCCGGGCAGCTCGATCGTGCGCTTGCCGATCACCGAGGTGTAGGTGCGCGGCTGATCGGCGGGCTGCACCACGACGACCTTCTTCGGGTCGAAGGTGCCGTTGCCGGAGTCCTCGTTGCGGGCGACGATCGGCGACCCGTCGGCGCTCGCGTTGCGTCCGACGAGCAGGGTGGTGCAGGGCATGGGCGAGGGCTCCTGGTGCGAGGGGATGCGGAGGGTCCTGCCACTCTACGACCGGGCGCGGAGAGGGGCGGTCGGGGTCAGCGCGGGGAGGGCATCCACACCTCGGCCTGCGAGTCCTTGTCGTAGTAGTGGCCGGAGGGGATCGTCTGCAGCTCGATGAGCATGCCCCACGGGGCCTTCACGTAGACGCTGCCGTTGCCCGGCGAGTCCTCGTGGCGGCTGTTGCCGTGCACCTCGGACAGGGCCGTGCCGCCGGCCGCGACGAGCCGGGCGAGGCTGCCCTCGATGTCGTCGCAGTACAGTGAGATGTGGTTCAGGCCGAGGTCCGCGAGGCCCGACGCCGCTCGCTGCTCCCCGCTGATCTCGAACACTTCCAGCCCCGGCCCCTCGCCGATGACGATCATGCGCTGGCGATGGATGGCGGCGCCGGAGGGCAGTCCCAGCTGACGCTCCACCTCCTCGCCCTCGCGCGGCTCGTCCTCGGGAGTGAGGCCGTCGTAAGCGACCTTCGCGCCGAGCCCCTCGACGAAGAACGTCGTGGCGGCGTCGAGATCGGGGACCGTCACCCCGATGTGCTGGATGCCGCGGGGCAGGGGGCCGGCGGCGGGAGCAGGAGACTCTGACATGGGGGCGTCCTCTCTCGGGTGATGCGCGGTGCACGCGTCCACGGCCAACGTACTCGCGCGGCCTGGGGCGGCCGATGTCCCCGTGTTCCCGCGCTGCGGCGGCGCCCCTCTGCCAGACTCGGCGCATGGCAGACCTCGACGCGTTCCCGAATCACGTCTTCGACGCCCTGGGCACCGAGCCCCTCGTCCTGGAGGAGCGGATCGGCGGCAGCGTCATGGTCGTCGAGAAGCATCCCGAGAGCGGGCCGATCACCCTCATCACCGCCGGTGCCTCCCGGATCCCCACCGACTCCGGCGAGCGGGTCGAGATCGCGGTGGAGGTCCTCGACGGTCAGCAGGGTGCCGCGCTCGTCGCGATGCGGATCGTCTGCGACGACATCGCGAACAACCGCCGCGTGCCGCCGGTCGGCTCGCCCTGGCGCAACAGCGAGCCGTTCCTGCGCGGCACGCAGATCTCCGCGATCCTCGCGACCACCTCCCGCTGGGGCGCCGCCTTCGACGAGGTCCGCTCCGAGAGCGGCGAGGTCCTGGGACACGTGCGCACCCTCCGCCTCCTCACTGACGAGGAGGCGAGCCTGGTCGCCGCGCAGGGATGGGACGCGCTGCAGGCCGCCGTCGGGAGCGCCGACGCGCTGCTGGACGTGACACGGAGGAGCGCCGTCGCGGGCGCAGAGGTGACCGCATCGATGTCCGTCTTCCTCATCAAGCTCCATGCCGAGCGACCGCCGCGCTGGGTCACCTTCACCGGCCGCGAGGTCACCTCGGTCACCGGCCTCGAGCCGCCCGAGTACATGGCCGACAACAGCAACCACGAGGTGCTCTCCGTCGACGTCTTCCTCGACCGATGCCCCTGGGTGGGCGCCTTCCTGGAGAGTGCGACGCCGGGGCAGACGGCGCTGTTCACCGACGCCTCGGGGGAGTTCGTGATCGAGGAGGACTGACGTCCACCGTCGCGCTGAGAGCGGCCGACGGGCACGGAACCTAGACGGCCGCCTTCGCCTCCAAGAACAGATCCACGGGCATGTCCCGATCGAGCTTCCAGACGATCTGCATCGGCTTGGATCCGGTGGCCTGCTGGAACCGGACGGTGCCGAGGCAGGTGTAGGGCTCCGTGCCGAGGTCGCCGGTCTTGGAGCGGCGTACAAAGAGGATGACGTCGGAGCCGCGGGAAGCGTGGTTGATGTAGCGCTGACCGGTGGCGCTGTGGGCGCCGGTGGTGCTCTGCGATTCCCAGTGGAAGTGGTCTTGGTTGATCGCGTAGTCGCGGTACATCGTGGTGGGGGAGTAGTCGCTCTCTGATTTCTTGAGCGTGACGAGGAGGGCGTCGGCCTGGAGGGTGGGGAGCCACTTCACGCCCTCGCGGATGGCGCCCGGCGTCCCGGCATCGTGCGTTCCAAGGCCCAGTCCGGCAAGCAGCTCTTCACGCGAGTAGGTGGCGTGGGAGCGCAGCGGCGTCGCCGAGGCGCGACCACGGAGGGGCTCCGGGCGCTTGCGGCCGACGTGATCATTGTACTCCAGCAGGTTCAGTAGCTCCCGCACAACGAGCGGCCGTGAGCGCAGCTCTTCCAAGCCGGCGCGTACTCCCTGTGTACCGGTCGACCAGATCGAGAAGTAGAGCATCGCGGCGTACAGGTTCGTCTCGACGTCAGCGGGAAGCTCGGGCGCGTCGAGGAGCGAACGGTAGGCGGCGATCCGGTCGGCGTCGTCCACGTGGGTGAGCGTCCTTACGCGCCGGAGCAAGACGTCATCCTCGACAGACAGTTCGCCCTGCACCTCAGCGTTGGGGAAGGCCCAGTCCACGAGCGCCGACCAGGACGATGCCCGCTGGTTCCCGCCGAACGTACGCGTCGGCGGGGCGTAGACGTCGGCGAGGGAACGCTCGGCGGTCTCGAGGTACGTGCCGAGGTTGTAGTCCTCCGGGGCGACATCCTCGGGCAGATGCTGGCGTACATCCGCGACGAGGTCTTTGGTGGAGAGCTTGAGCTGCTTCTTCACGTTGCTCAGCACGATGTCTTGGGCGACCGCATCAAAGACGATCTGGGAGCCGGGCGGAAGGAACGGGAAGCCCTCTTCGATGTTGCGTTGGAGCTGATTCCGGGAGAGTCCGGTCAGTGCGCGGTACTTCAGATCAAAACGGAAGGCCTCGTTCTGTAGGCCCACAAAGTCGAGCACGGTGAGCACGGACTTGCCCTCCGCGCGGCGCAGGCCGCGGCCCAGCTGCTGCAGGAAGATCGTGGAGGACTGCGTGGGTCGCAGCATGAGGACCGTTTCGATCATCGGGATATCGAGGCCCTCGTTGAACAGGTCGACTGCGAACAGGCAGGTCACGTCGCCGTTGCGCAGGCTTTCCAGACCACGTCGTCGTTCCTCAGGGTGTGACTCCCCGGAGAGGGCGAGGGCCGGGAGGCTCGCGTCGTTGAAGACGCGTGCCATGTAGCGCGCGTGCTCCACGCTGACGCAGAACCCCAGTGCCCGCATGTTCCGGGGATCGGTGACCTTGTCCTCGACGGCGGCGAGGATCTTCGCGGCGCGTGCGTCATTGCCGGTCAGGGCCTGCTCCAGTTGGCCGGGGTCATAGCGGCCGCGTGAGAAGCGCAGGGAGCGGAGGTCCACGCCATCGCCGATGCCGAAGTAGTGGAAGGGCACCAGAAGGTCTGCTTCGAGGGCGTCCCAGAGTCGGAGTTCGCTCGCGGCCCGTCCGTCAAAGAACGCCTGGGTGACGTTCACGCCGTCTGCCCGCTCGGGCGTCGCCGTGAGGCCGAGCAGCTCCGTCGGGGTGAAGTGGTCCAGCACGCGCCGGTAGGAGTTCGCATCGGCATGGTGGAACTCGTCGATCACGACGATGTCGAAGTGCGCCGGATCCCATCGCTCGGGCTCCTGCATACGCGCCATCGACTGGATTGACGCGAAGACGTGCGTCCCTTTCAACGGGCGGTGCCCGTCCACCATGAGCTCGCCGAACGCCTCTTCCTTGAGGACGTCGCGGTAGGTGCGCAGTGACTGCTCGAGGATCTCCTTGCGGTGCGCGAGGAACAAGAGCCGTGGTTGCTGGTGCGCGGACGGGCGCAGCCGCTTGTAGTCCAGGGCGGCGACGACCGTCTTACCGGTGCCCGTCGCTGCGATGACGAGGTTCTTATGCCGACCGCGAGTCTCGCGCTCGGACTGGAGATCGTCGAGGATCTCCTGCTGATGCGGGTAGGGGCGCACATCGAGGCTGCTGATGCCGAACAACGTGCTGCGGCCGCGGCCCCCGTTCTTCGCGAGGAGCGCGTCAAGGTACTCGGCGTCCGTGTCGGGATCGTAGGAGGCGAACTCCCTACTGTCCCAATAGGTGTCAAAGGTGGACGCGAACTTGTCGAGCAGCGTGGAGGTCACTTGGCGCGAGAGCTTCACGTTCCACTCGAGGCCGTCCACGAGCGCGGCACGGCTCATGTTCGAACTGCCGACGTAGGCCGTGGTGTACCCGCTGTCGCGGTGAAACATCCACGCCTTCGCGTGGAGATGCGTGGACTGCGCGTCGTAGTTGATCCGCACCTCGGCACCCAGCGCGCGCACAAAGTAGTCCAGTGCGCGTCGGTCCGTTGCCCCGATGTAGGTTGTGGTGAGCACCCGGATCGGCACGCCGCGGTCGGCAGCGGCCTTGAGGGAATCCTCGAGCACCCGGATCCCGCTCCACTGCACAAAGGCGCACAGCAAGTCGATGCGATCGGCGCTTGCCATCTCCCGACGCAGCTCCGAGCCGAGCTGCGGGTCATTGCGGGCGTTGGTCATGAGCGCCACGTCGCTGAGACGTGTCGCCGGCCGATCCAGCGGAACTGCGCCGGGCCGGGACACTTCCGTCAGCAGACGCGGCCCGGGCGAGACCTGTCCTTGCTGCCCCGCGAGTGGCAGCGCGTTCAGCACCGAGTTGGCAAGGTCAATGCGTTGCTCCGGCGAAGCCTCGCGGAGTGCTTGTTCGACGACGGTACTGATGTGCTGCGTGAGGACGTGGGTGACCTCAGCAGCGTCCACGTCCGTCGTGGGCGCGGTAAAGCCGTCAGCCTCGGCGTTAGTGATGAGGTCAGCGAGACCGGTGGTGACGAGGAGTTCGTACAGGCCCGGGTCGAGTCGCTCCGCGGGAATCACTGCGCCCCACTCTCGTGAGCGCGGAGCTCGCGGATCCTCTGTGGCAGCCCGGGAATGATCGGAACGTCGCCGGGCGCCCAGCCCCATCGGTCCAGCTCCGTGAGGGGAATCCATTGCATCGCGTCATGGTCCGTGCTCGCGGAGGGCTCGGCTCCGATGAGCGTAGCCAGGTAGCAGGCGAGCTCAATTCTCTTCTCGCCGACGGTGCTGAGGCTGCGGTCCACAAGCGGGCCCACAGCGACCGTCACGGACAGCTCCTCCTCAAGCTCGCGGGCGAGCGCCTGCTCCGGGGTCTCGCCCGGCTCCACCTTGCCGCCGGGGAACTCCCACAGCCCGCCAGCGCTCCGCTCGGGGTTCCGGCGGGCCGCGAAGACGGCATCCTCACGGACGATGACGGCGCCGACGACGCGCACGATGGGGCTGGCGTTCACAGTGGGCTCCTCAACAGGCGGGCAACGCGACTTGGGCACTACTGAATCAGTGTCCAACTCTTCAAAGGTGCCGTTGGCTGAAAAGGTTGGTCGTGCTCAGAATGGAACGGATTCGAGCCTGCAGTGATGGGTCCACGACGTACACATAAGTTCCCCGCATCCCCCGTGTCAGCAGCACCCGGTACACGTTGGTGATGTAGCGCAGCAGGTCCTCGTCGGAGGTGGTGCGGCCGCGCATGGTGTTGTTGGCCTTGCCCTTGGTGTCGAAGTAGTTGCTGCGGTCGGCGACGAGCTTGCCAGTGTCGGGATCGATGCGGAGGTCGCCGCCGATGATGACGCCGGCGTAGTTGAGGTCGTAGCCCTGCACAGTGTGGATCGACCCGACCTCCTCGAGGGAGGTCTTCGAGGCGATCCAGTCGACGTCGGAGACGTTCCAGTCCAGGGCGACGCCGTCGAGCTCGATGTCGTGCAGGCCGCTCTTCCCCTTGCTGCGCCACTTCCAGGCGTAGCCGGCGACGAGGCGGGCGAGACCGTGCTCGGCATCCCGCTCGCGGATCCGCTGGTGCATCGCACCGAGATCGTCGAACACCTCGAACTCGTAATCGCCGAGGTCAGGCATGACGGTGGGCGGGTCGTCGGAGATCAGAGCGCGCGCGAACTCGAGATACTCCTTCCCGCCCTTCACCCGCATCTGGGTGTCCAGCGGATAGAGCCGCTTCTGCTCGCGGGTCTCGGCGAGGACTCGCTCGAACACCTCGGGCTCGATGTCGATCGGGCGAACGCTCTGAGCCGTGTCCAGCAGCAGGATCGTGTGGCGCGAGCGCTTACGGATCCAGTCGAGCTGGTTGATCGAGAGGTCATCCACTCCGAAGAGCCTGCGCGTCGTCTCCCCGTACCGCTTGGTGAGCGTGCCGTGAGCCTGGGCGCCGCGCTGGGTGAGGCGGTGCGCCTCGTCGACCACGACGACGTCGAAGTCCTCTTCTGCGTCGGCGACGTCGTACGGGGTGAGCACCTGGGTGGAGCTCAGCGCGGGCACCTTCCGGAACACCTTGCTGATGGACTTGCGGAGGGACTTCTGCGGGACCACGAGGCCGATCCGCAATCCCTGGAACAGCTCGCGGTTCCCCTCGACGAAGAGGTCGGAGAACATCGAGTCGCCCTCGACCTCGTCGGTCGGGTCGAACACGGCGAGGTCCCGCATGAGCTTCATGAGGTAGATGCCGACGATCGTCTTCCCGGTGCCGGGGTCGCCCTGGATCGCGGCGATCGTGCGCACCTCGGGATGGCGGAGGTCCTCGACGAGACCCTCCATGATGTCGAGGACGGCGACGCCCTGCTCCGTGTTGAGCGCCTTGTACGGGGAGAGCTTGAAGAGGTCCGAGTTCTCGATCTCGGGGATCGACCGCTCGAAGTAGCCTCGCGAGCGGAGCTCCTCGAAGATCTCCTTGAAGGTGTCGTTGTACTCGCTGCGCTGGAAGTAGTCCTGGTTGGTGATGCCCTCGTTGCGGTTCAGGACGTCGAACTTGCCGTCGCCGCCGAGCAGGCGGATCAGCAGTGACTCGAGATCCAGGCAGGCGGAGCCGTTGAAGCGCTCATCGAAGACGATCCGGACCTCCTTGAGGTGCTCCTTCTGCTTCGACTTGAGGTGCTGGCGCATGCGGCGGTCGGCACTGCCGGTCTCGCCCACGTAGATGTCGTGCCCGTCCTCGATGAGGTAGACGACGGGCCAATTGGTGAAGCGGGGGAGTCGTCCCCTCGTCTCCTCCACCGACTCCGGGGTGAAGCGGAGCTCCTCGATCTCAAAGGCGGTCATACTTCGTGCTCCGTCCCTTCGCCTTCTCGACGGGGTACTTCTGCCCGGTGCGTTCGAGCTTCGCACGGACGATCTGCTCCGGGTCCAGCTCTAGCTTGTCCGCGAGGAGGAGTGCGTAGGTCAGCACGTCGGCGAGCTCCCCGGCCACCTCGTCGCGGTCGGCGTCGCCGTTCCACTGGTAGCACTCGAGCAGCTCGGCGGCCTCGATGGAGACCGACTTGGCGAGGTTCTCGGGGGAGTGGAACTGACCCCAGTCGCGCTCGGCCATGAAGGATCGAAGGGTCTCGAGCAGGTCTTCGCCGGTCATGGCTTCAACCTAGCAATCGTGTGGATGGCCAGGGCTGAGGATCGAAGCCCATCGCTCGAGCCGTTCGCCGTCCACCAACGACCTCGCGAGAACAGATTGTCGCATGTGGGCGGTATCGTCCGGCCATGCGCATCTCCCCTGGGCAGGGCCTCAACGCGACCGCCATCGACTTCGAGACGGCGAACTCGTTTCACGCATCCGCTTGCGCGGTGGGGCTGGCGAAGATCCGCGATGGAAGCATCGTTGAGACCGCCTCGTGGCTGATCGCGCCCCCTGAAGGTCTGGACCATTTCGCGCCTCGGAACGTGGCCATCCACGGCATCACCGCGAAGGAGGTACACGGTGCTCCTTCCTGGGCGAAGGTTCTCCCCGAAGTGCTGAGCTTCGCCGGCGGTGATCCGTTCGTCGCGCACAATGCGTCCTTCGATCGCTCGGTGTTCCGGAAGGCGAGCGCCGCGTTCGACCTCGAGGTCCCGGACACGGTCTGGTATGACACGTTGCCGATCGCTCGTCGACTGTTGACGCTCGGTTCGTACTCCTTGCCTTTCGTCGCCAACGCACTGGGGCTCGAAGACTTCACCCATCACGAGGCGGAGGCTGACGCGGTCCAAGCGGCCCGAATCCTCCTCACCCTCGCCGGCCGGTCGGGGGTCGACTCGATCGCGGAACTCGCTAACCCATTGGGCATCCATTCGGTCCCGACGAGGCCGGGATCGCTCTCACGTCCTGTCGGCGACGGTTCACGGGCTGCTGGGGACTTCTCCTCGCTGGCGGCGACGGACGTGCTGGCGGGGGAGAGCGTCGTCTTCACTGGCACCCTGTCTCTTCACACCCGTGCCGAGGCCCATGCACTGGTTGAGCACTACGGTGGCACCTGGCAGAAGAGCGTGACAAAGGCGACCACCATCTTGGTCAGCGGAGATCTCGACCCTCGCACCTTCAGGCCCGGCGCCGAGTTCAGCCGCAAGCTGCAGAAGGCGATGGACCTCGCCGAGAAGGGGCAGCCGCTCGAGATCCTGACCGAACAGGATCTGATCGACCGGCTCGACATCGGCCAAGAAGCGCTGGAAGCGGCGACGCGTGAGCAGCGTGCCGTGGGCAGGACGGGGTGGTTGCCCCTGCATGTCGTCGATCAAGCCAGGGCGCTCACAGGTGAAGATCTCAATTACTCCACGTGGCTCCGTCAGGCACTGCGTCACCCGGCCGGACACCCGGGCGCCGGCGACAAGTGTCTGCGCTGCGAGGGGACGATCGGCCCGGACGTCTACTGGATGTTCCGGGAACGGTGGATGTGTTCGCCGGAGTGCAACGACGGGCTGAAGCGTGCTGCGAAGAAGGCATGGTCGGATCAAGGGATCGATCGACCTTCGGCACCGAGCTATGCCGCGAGCTAGGCGCGATGAGACGTCGGAAGCCCTGACGTCGTCGTCCTGAACACCGATGAGCCCGAGGGTGTCCGTTCACCGTCGCGCGAGCGCCCGCATCGTCGCCCCGGAGACCTCGGCGAGCTCGCGCCACAGGCCGTAGGCCTCGTCGTATCGAGGGACCAGACCCGGATCCGGGTCGATGGTATCCCCGCGGCGCACCAGCGCGAGCGGCTCCGACCAGTCCTCGAAGACGCCGGCCCCCTGGCCCGCCGCGAAGGCCGCGCCGAGCGAGGCCCCGGGATGGTCCACCACCGTGTCGAGCGGAGTGCCCAGCACGGAGGCATGGATCTGCTTCCACAGCAGCGAGGTCGCGCCGCCGTTGGTGACGGTGGCGTGCTCGAGCCGTACGCCCCGCTCCCGCAGCACCTCCGCGTTGTGGCGGAAGCCGAAGGCGATGCCCTCGAGCGCCGCCCGGTAGAGGTCCACCGCGTCATGGCCCAGGTGCATGCCGGCGAAGATGCCGCGCAAATCAGGGTCGTTGATCGGTGTCTTCTCGCCCAGGAAGTACGGGAGGCACAGCACCTCGGCGGCGGTGCGACGTGAAGCCTCCTCGTCCATCTGTGCGAGGCCCTCGATGCGGAGCGTGGATTGCACCCATCGGACGAGGCTCCCGCTGGTCGCCATGCACCCGTTGGGCAGCCACAGCCCGGGCAGCGGGTGCTCGTCGAGGAAGAAGCGCGCATCGGCCACGGGCTCCTGGGAGACGGCGAGGATGTCCCCGGCGCCGCCCAGCTTCACCAGCCAGTCGCCGAGGTCGCCGAGGCCTGCGCTGTACGCGGAGAGCACGTGGTCGGCGCCGCCCACGACCAGCGGCGTCCCGACGGCGATGCCGGTGCGACCCGCCGCCGCGGCATCGAGCTCGCCGACGATCGTCCCCGAGCTCCGCACCGGCACGAGGCGCTCCGAGAGCCCGGGCACCGCCTCGGTGACCGTGGCGTGCTCCTCGCCCCGGACGGTGAACAGACCGGACTCGAGCGCCCAGTTCCCCTCCACGTGCACGGCGGCGCCGAGATGCGTGAGCAGCCAGTCGTAGGAGCCAAGGATCGCCGCGGAGCGCCTCCACGCCTCCGGCTCGCGCCGGGAGAGCCACAGCGCCTTCGGCGCGACGGACTGCTGGCTGAGCACCGAACCGGTCGCGGCGAGCAGCGCCTCCTGGTCGATCCCCGCCGCGAGCTCGCGCACCTCGGCATGGGCCCGGGCGTCGTTCTGCAGGATCGCCGGCCGCAAGGGAGAACCTTCGGCGTCGACGAGGAGCACTGCCGGCACCATTCCGGTGGTCGCGATGCCGGCGATGGATCGGCTCCCGGCGGCCCCGGCGAGCTCGGACAGCGCGGAGTCGACGTTCTCGGCCCACTGACGCGGATCCGCCTCCGCCCAGCCCGGCTGCGGGGAAATCAGTCGATTGCTGCGATTCGTCTGCGCGATCATGCCGCGCTCCGGGTCCACCAGGATCGCCTTCACCCCGGTGGTGCCGATGTCGATTCCGATCAGCAGGCCGGGTGCCTCCGCACGCATCGATCAGCCCTTGGCGGCGTCGACGAAGCGACGGGCACGATCGGCGTCCACCGGGTTCCAGGTGCCGCCGTCCACCTTCAGCGACGAGCCCACGATGCAGCCGTCCGCCACGGTGAGCATCTCCGCGATCGTCTCCGCACGAGCACCCGTGTTCAGCAGCACCGGGATCTCCTCCGGCACCACCTCGCGCACCTCGCGCAACACCGCCGGATCCGGTCCCGCCCCCGCCATCGGCCCCGAGACGAGGATGCCGTCAGGCAAGGAGGAGACGACGGTCGAACGCGCGATCTGCGCGAAGCTGCGTGTGCCGATCGGGGAGGCGAATTCGGGGGAGATGTTCATGAGGATCGCCGTGTCACCGGCGTCCAGCCGCCGTCGCTCCCGCAGCGTCTCGGCCGCGTCGGTGTTCCACAGGCCCATGTCGGACTCCCACACCCCGGTGACGACCTCCCGCAGGAAGCTCGCCCCGGTCGCGACGGCGGTCGCGAGCGCGATCCGCGGGTCCCACAGGTAGTCCACCCCGAACGGGATCGACGTGGGCCGGCACTCGGTGACGACGCGCGCCATCACCGCGGAGGCCTCCGGGCCGGCGTGCAGCTGGTACGGGCGGTCGTTCTCGTTGCAGAACATCACCGCGTCGAACCCGGCGTCCACCAGCAGGTCCACGTCCTTCTGGACGTGCTCGACGAGCGCGTCCACGCCGCCGGCAGCGTCGTAGAGCGGGGTGCCGGGCAGCGCCGGCACGTGCGCCATGGCGATGAGGGGCTTGTCGACCGTGGGGAAGACGGCGCGGAAGAGGGAGGTCATGTGTGCTCCTGAGTTCGGTGAGGGAGAGGGAGATGGGTACGGCGTCAGTGCGTGGTGCCGGGGACGGTGACGACCTCGGTCCCGGCGGACTGCGCTTCCAGGACCACCACGTGATCGCTCGGCGCGTCGGTGACGAGGACGTCGACCGCGGAGAGTGGGGCGATGGTGACGAGATGGACGCGGCCGAGCTTCGCGGAGTCCGCGCCGACGATCACGCGGCGCGCCCCCTCGACGGCGGCCCGCTTCACCGCAGCCTCCTCTGGGTGGTACTCGGTGAGTCCGCGGCGCGGGTCCACGCCGGCGACTCCCGCCACATAGGTGTCGCAGTTGTACCGGGAGACGAGCTTCTCGGCATCGGGCCCGATGAGGCTCAGCTCCTCCGGACGCACCACGCCTCCGGCGAGGACCACGGTGGTGCCGGGCTCGTCGGCCAGGATCGTGGCGACCTTGATGGAGGGCGTCACGACTGTCAGCCCCAGACCGCGGCCGCGCACGGCCTCGGCGACCGAGGCGACGGTCGAGCCGCTGTCGAGCAGGACCACCTCGCCGGGGGCCAGCATCGAGGCGATGGCGGCACCGATGTCCCGCTTCGTGCCTGCGGCGCGGATCTCCCGCGCCCCGTAGGACGGCTCGAACGCCGCTCCGCCGGTCACCGCGATCGCCCCGCCGGTGACCCTGCGGACCACGCCCGCCTGCTCCAGCGCCTCGATGTCGCGCCGGATGGTCATGGCGCTGACCTGCAGCTCCTCGGCCAGTGTCGCGAACTGCACCTCGCCGTCACGGATCACCCGCTCCTCGATAGCGCTGCGCCGATCACTCACGTCCATGTGAGCCTCCTTCTGCCGCGGCCATCCTGGCCGTGAGAGTGTCGAAATCTCTCTGTTGCTGGGCGCGGGCGGCCTCGGCATCGACCGTGAGCAGCTCGCCGCCGCGCATCAGCCACCGGCCGGCGACCATCGAGTCGGTGACCGACGCCCCGCTCGCACCGTAGACCAGTGCCGACTCGAGGCTCTGTGCACCCACGGGCCCCCGGGGCAGCTGCGCGAGCGGGAGCGCGATGAGGTCCGCGACGCCGCCGGGGGCGAGGGTGCCGTCCGCCGGGCCGCCGCCGAGGGCGCAATGCCCGCCGGTGGTCGCGATCGCGAGGATCTCCCGCGGGGTCACCTGGTTCGGGACGCGGGAGGTGAACGCGGCGAGCTTCCCGAGCGTGCGCATCTCCTCGAAGAGATCGGCGTTCGTGTTGTTGCAGGGGTTGTCGGTGCCGAGGGCGACGTTCACCCCGGCGTCGAGGGCGGCGCGCACCGGCGCGGCGGGCACCCCGGACTGCATCGCGACCGACGGCACCACGGCCATGGCCGCGCGAGTCCCCGCGAGGAGCGGCAGCTCCGCGGGATCCACCGTCGTGCAGTGGGCGAGGATCGTGGGGACCTCGAGCATGCCCATGGCGATGAGCTGCCGGATCGACGTGGTGCCGTGGTGCTCGGCGCAGTAGGCGTCCTCCTCGCCGGAGGTGGAGTAGTGGACGTGGAGGCCCACCCCGAGCCGGGCGGCGGTGTCCCGGGCGGCGATCATCGCCTCCGGCTGGTTGTCCACGAAGTAGGCGTGGGGTCCCAGCCAGCCGCGGACCACCTCGGATTCGCCCTGCATCGATTCCGCGAACCGCGTGGCGGCGGAGAGCTCGCGGGCTCGGGCGTCGTCGTCGCCGAGCTCGACGATGCCCCAGGCGAGGGCCGCCCGCAGGCCGGAGGCGATCACAGCGGGGGCGATCCGGTCCGCGAAGAAGTACTGGTCCGCAAAGGTGGTGATCCCGTGCCGGATGAAGTCGGCGCAGCTCACGGACGTGGAGGCGGGGACCAGCTCCTCGGTCAGGTGCGCCTCCGCCCGGCGCAGCACCGCGAGGAAGCCCTCCATGGTCAGCAGCGAGTGCCCTTCGCCGATCCCGCGCATCAGCGACATCGGCGTGTGGGCGTGGGCGTTGACGAGCCCCGGCATGACCACGACTGCACCGAGGTCCACGACGTCGGGTCCGGCCGGCCGGGCCCCGTGGAGCGGCCCGGCACCGGCGATCCTGCCGTCCTCGATCTCGACGACGCCCGGGGTGTGAACGTCCCCGGTCCCCGTCCAGACGACGTCCGCGACCACGAGCCGCGTTCCCTCCAGCCCGCTCATGCGGCCTCCTCCCCGGCGGCCATCAGCCGTCCGATCCGTTCCCTGTCGATCTGGTCGTGCGCGAAAGGGCCGATGAGCCGGCCCTGGTACATGACGGCGATGCGATGCGAGAGGGCGAGCACCTCGTCGAGCTCGGTCGAGACGAGGAGGACCCCCACCCCTGCCTCGCACGCCTGCAGCAGCGTCCGGTGCACGAACTCGATCGAGCCGACGTCCAGCCCGCGCGTCGGCTGGTTGGCCAGCACCACCGCCGGATCGCCGGCGAGCTCCCGGCCGATCACGATCTTCTGCAGGTTCCCTCCGGAGAGCGTGCGGACCGCGCGGGTGGGGGCGGAGCCGCGCACCTCGTAGTCCTCGATGAGCCGGCGGGCGAAGGCACGCCGCTCGCGCCGTCGGACGACTCCCCGCCGGGCGAACCGGGAGGAGCGGAAAGCCGTCGCCGCCGCGTTCTCCTCGAGGCTCGCCTGCAGGTTCAGACCCACGGCCATGCGGTCCGCCGCGATGTGGGCGAGCCCTGCCCGACGGATCGCGGCGGGGGTGGCGCCGGTGATGTCGCGCCCCTGGAGGTGTACAGTGCCCGCCTCGACCGGGGTGAGCCCGGCGATGGCCTCGATGAGCTCGTCCTGCCCGTTGCCGCTCACGCCGGCGATCCCGAGCACCTCGCCCTTCCGCAGCGAGAGGCTCGCCTCGCCCGTCCCGCCATGCCCCGGAAGGCGGACGCCCTCGAGGTCGAGCACCGTGCCCTGCGGCGAGGCGTCGGAGCTCATGCGTGGCTGCTCCACCTCCCGACCCACCATGAGGCGGGCGAGCTCCGCCTGGTCGGCCTCTCCGCGCTGGAGCGTCGTGACGATCTCGCCGCGGCGCATGACGATGATCCGATCGGCGATCGCCTGCACCTCCGGGAGCTTGTGCGAGATGAACAGGATGCTCCGCCCGGTGGCGGCGAGGTCGTGGATCAGGACGAGCAGCTCCTCCGCCTCGGGTGGCGTGAGCACCGCCGTCGGCTCGTCGAAGATGAGGGTGCGGGCCTCCGCGGCGAGGGCTTTGAGGATCTCCACCCGCTGCTGGGCGCCGATCGGCAGGTCTCCGGCACGGCGGGAGACGTCGATCGACAGCCCGCTGCGGGCCGCGAGCGTACCCACGAACGCGCGGGCGGCGCGGTCGTCGTAGAGCCCGCGCCCCACCGGCTCGCGCCCCAGCAGGACGTTCTGCGCCACGGTGAAGCTCGGCACCAGCTCGAAGTGCTGGTGGACCATGCCCAGCCCGGCCGCGATCGCATCCTGAGGGTTGGTGATCGTGCGGGGGGAGCCGTCCACGAGGATCTCGCCCGCGTCCGGCTCGTGGATCCCGAACAGCAGGTTCATCAGAGTGCTCTTCCCGGTGCCGTTCTCCCCGATGATCGCGACGATCTCTCCGGGCTGCACCGCGAACGAGACGTCGGCGACGGCGAGCACGCCCGTGGAGGCGAAGTACTTCCGCAGGCCGCGGAGCTCGAGCCGGGGAGTGTCCGGGGGCGGCGCGTCGACGGGGGTCCGTGCTGATCGCATGATCAGCCGGCCAGACCGAGGTCGGAGCAGGCCGCCGAGGAGGGGTCGTTGAGCGCGTCGCAGACCTCCAGGTCGCCGTCGAGGATCTTCTTCCTGAGGGCGTCGACGTCCTTCTCGGTCTCCGGCAGCTTCGCCGTCATCGCCTCGGGGCCGTCGTCCGCGAAGACGGTGGAGCCGTCGTCCCAGGAGAGCCCGCTGACGCCGTCGGCCATCCCCGCTGCGACGAACCCGGATTTGAACTCGTCCTTCTTCGCGGACTCGATGAGGTTGAAGGTCGAGGTGTCGACCCGCTTCATCACCGAGGTGATGACCGTGCCCGGGGCGTCGGCATCCTGGTCCGAGTCGACGCCGATCGCGTAGGCGCCCTGCTGCTTGGCCGCCGTGAGAACTCCCTGCCCGGAGAGGCCGGCGACGCCGTAGATGATGTCGGCGCCTCCCTGGTACAGGGAGAGTGCAGCCTCCTGGCCGACGGCCGGGTCGGAGAACTCCCCGTTGAGGTAGCTCGGGGTGACGGTGCACTCGGGGCAGGCCTCCAGGACGCCCTGCTTGAAGCCGTAGTAGAACTGGTTCAGCCCGGGGTTGTCGATGCCGAGCACCGCCCCGACCTTGTGGGTCTCGGTCATCGACCCGGCGATGTATCCGCCGAGGAAGCTCGCCTCGTGCATGTCGATGGAGAAGGCCTGCACATTGTCCGGGAGATCCTCGGTGAGGATGTCGCTCGGGACGCCGAACAGCTGATCTGGGTTCTCCGTGGCGACGGCGAGCAGCGAGTCCGGGTCCAGGCCCGGGGCCAAGATGATGTCCGGGTGCGTCGCCACGGTCGAGCGCAGCACGCTCTCCTGCTGGGAGACGGACTCCGCCTCGACGACGCGGCCGGTGACGCCGAGCTCCTTCTCCGCCCGCTTCGTGCCGGCGATCGCGGAGTCGATGAAGCCGCCGTCGCCGGCGGCACCGGGGGTGACGAGGGCATAGGTGAAGGAGTCGTCCGAGGACCCTGAGGCCTCCTGGCTCCCTCCGCAGCCGGCGAGGGAGAGCATGGCGACGAGTGCGAGGGCGCCGGTGGCGCGGGCGAGGCGGGGACGGGACATGGCTTTCCTCCGGTGGTGCGGTTCGGGCGACGGGGTGGTGGGCGAGACGGTCGGGGTCAGGGCGGGCCGGTGCGGGTGGTCGCTGCCGAGGCGGGCTCGACCTCGGTGGTCGACACGGCCTCGTCGACGGGGACGGGCGCCCGGCGCCTGCTCAGAGGGATCCGTGAGCTGCTCCTCCACAGCTGGAGGAACCGGCCGCGCGAGCGGGCGCGCAGACCCACCAGCACGAGGGCCACGAAGGCCGCGCCCTGGGGGAGGAACTGGGTCAGGCTCGCGGGCACGTCGAACTGCTGGAGCCGGATGCTCGCGGCGCTCGCCAGGCCGAACACGCCTGCGGCGGGGATCAGGAGGCCGGGTCGGTTCAGGGCGAGGAGCGCCGCGGTGATGCCGATCCAGCCGCGATCGGCGCTCATGTTCCGGGTGAACATCCCGAGATCGCCGACGGAGAGGAACGACCCGCCGAGGCCGGCGATGGCGCCGGCGACGATGAGCGCGAGCACTTGGGTACGGGCCACGGGCAGACCGGAGCTCGCCGCCGCCCCCGGGGCCTCGCCCACGGCGAGCAGGTGCCGACCGGCCCGCGTGCGGAACCAGAGGGCGAGCAGCCCCACGAGGAGGAACGCGGCGTAGACGAGGACGTTCCAGCGGTTCAGGAGGTGCCCGACGAACGGGAGATCGCCGAGCAGCGGGACGGTGATCGGGGTGAGCGTGGAGACGTCGGGCTTGTAGGTGCCCACACCGCCGAGGAACGAGCGCATGAGGAACACCGTGAGCTGCAGGACGAGGATGTTCAGGCCGATCGCGAGGACCACCAGGTCGACCTCGAAGCGGTGGGCGAGCGCCATGATCGCGCCGATCAGCGCCCCGGAGAGACTCGCCGCGAGCACCCCTGCGAGAGGGCTGCCAGTCCACGCGGCGACGAGGATCCCGGTGAACGAGCCGAGCAGAACCTTCGACTCGATCGCGAGGTTGAGGATCCCGGCGCGGGCCGAGATCAGCGAGGCGATCGCGGCGAAGAGGATCGGGGTGGTCATGCGGATCCCCGAGTTGAGGAAGTCGGCGACGACGTTCATCAGGCGTGCACCTCCGCCTGCTCGGTGGAGGGGCGGGTCCCGGCGTCGAGACGCCGGTTCGTGCGTCGCCGCTCGCGAGCCCGTTCGATGCGCTTCTGCAGGGGAGCCTGGATCGCGACGAGCACGATCATCAGGGCGAGGACGGTCGACCCGATCTCACGCGGGACCCCGAGCATGATCTGCAGGCCGTTCACCGCGCCCACCGTGATGCCGGCGTACAGGATGCCGACGACGCCGGCGCCGATCGCCGTGGTGCCGCCGAGGATCGCGGCGGTCAGGCCGGTGAGCCCGGTGCCGTCGCTGAAGCCCTCGATCACGCGGTAGTTCGCACCGAGCACCTGCACGCCCCCGCCGAGCCCGGCGAGCGCCCCGCCGATCAGACCGGCGCGAAGGACGGCCGACGTGGCTGACATCCCTGCGTACCGGGCGAAGGCGGTGGCCTCGCCACTCATCCGCTGCTCGTAGCCGAACGTCGTGCGGGACAGGTAGAACCACACGCCGATGCAGGCGATCACCGCGAGGACGAAGGCGAGGCCGAATTTGGTGGAGGGGTCGAAGACGGGAAGCTTGGCGGTGTCCGCGATCGTCCTCGTGTAACCCACCGTCGAGGCTTCGGCGCGAAGCGGGTAGTTCACCAGGTAGTTGAGCAGCAGGCCCGCCATCGTGTTGAGGATGATCGAGATGATCAGCTCGTTCACGCCGAGGAACAGCTTGAGGATCGCGGGCACCACGCCCCACGCGGCGCCCACGGCCGCGGCGGCGAGGAGGCAAAGTGCGGGGTGGATGCCCGTCGGCGCGGAGACCGCGGAGCCGACGACGGCGGCGGCCAGGCCGCCGAGCGCGTACTGGCCCTCCTGGCCGATGCTGAAGAGACCGCTGCGCAGGTTCACCACAGCGCCGAGGGCGCAGAACATGATCGGGGCGGCCAGGGCCAGGGTCCCGCCGAGATTGCAGTACCGCGGGTCGCAGGCGAATCCGGCCGTCGCGACTGTCGTCGCCGCGTCCCACGGGGAGACCCCGAGCGCCGAGACCAGGGCGCCGCCCACGATCAACGCCGCCAGAACCGCGCCGACGGGGAGCCCGCCGCGGAGCAACGTCCGCTCGACCCGTTCCTGCATCGCTCGTCCTCTCGTCACGCTCGACGGCCGGGGATCCGGCCGTACGTCGAGCTTGGAGGACGGGTGTTACAGAGTCACACTCATGATGTTTCAGATCTGTTACTAGTTCACAGGATTGAGAAGGGCGACAGCTTGCGGATGATGCCTTCTGCCGTGCATCGGATGATCAGGGACTGATGCGCGGGTAGGTGTCACATGATCTGTGGCGCTGAGCAGCGTTGCAGGGAAGGACGTGGACCATGCCTGCTCCCTATCCCCAGGAGTTCCGTGACGACGTCGTGCGCGTCGCCAGGAACCGTGAACCTGGCCAGAAGCTCTCGGTGATTGCGAAGGACTTCGGGATCTCGGAGTCCTGCCTGACGAACTGGATGCGCCAGGCCGATGTCGAGGACGGTGCCCGTCCCGGCAAGACCCGTGAGGAGTCCTCCGAGCTGCGGGACCTCTGCCGCCGGAACCGACTGCTCGAGCAGGAGAACGAGGTCCTCCGCCGCGCGGCTGCGTATCTGTCGCAGGCGAACCTGCCGGGAAAATCCTCTACCCGCGCGTGAGCGAGCTCGCCGCTGACGGGATCCCCGTCGCGGTGTCCCTGCGGGTCCTGAAGCTCTCCCGCCAGTCCTACTATCGCTGGCGGAAACAGCAGGTCGCCCCGGCCGAGCGCGTGGTGGATGCTGTGCGAGAACGTGGCCTCGCCGACCGAACGCAACGCATCGCCCAAGATCTCGCGCGCACAGGACCCGTCCTCCGCTCCCGGACCGATGCCGAAGCTCTTGCTCCTGGGGAGCTCGCTACGCGTATCGCGTGCGGAGAGCATGGCGACGCGCGGGTCGCCGAGATCGTTGAGATCCTGATCGGCGGCTCCGAATATATGCCAGGCCCTGCTCTTGAAGCCTTCGCCAGGCGCGCGGTCGGATCGTCCTCGGTGAGTACTCGACATCTGATCGAGGCGGCGTTCGCGGAGGAGCCTCGGGGGTCGGACGTCATGGTTTACGTGCTGGGGATCGTCCCGTGGGAGCTGGCCAAAGGGGCTGAGTCGGCACGAGCGACGAGGATGTCGGAACAGATGGGTGACGGGACCGAGGTATCGCGCCGTGGTCCACCGTTATCGAATCGTTCTTTACGCCCGCCTGATCCCGGCTTGAGAGGTCTGCCCCATCTCGTACTGTTCGCCTGAACGCCGGTGAGGATGCCGGCACGGAGTGGACCGGCAGGTGACCGGCCAGATCGGAGCGTCAGACGTGGGCAATGTGAAGCGCGGAGCGATGCGGGCATGGGGAGCGATGCTCGCGATCACCGTGGTCGTCGGAGCGGGCTTGGCGGCGCAGGCCCCGGCCCTCGCCGAGGGCCGCGAGGTGGGCGGCTCGGGCTCGCAGTACTTCCTCAACGACTCGTGGTCCTCGAAGGCCAACCACGAGTTCAACTACGGCAAGACCGGCGACCGCGTCTACACCGGCGACTGGAATGGCGACGGCAAGGACTCCCTCGCCGTGCGCCGCGGGCAGACGTACTACTTCTCCAACTCGCTCGGCGGCAGCGCGAGCACCGTCGTCAACTACGGCAAGGCGAGCGACACCGTCCTCGTCGGCGACTGGAACGGCGACGGCAAGGACACGCTCGCCGTGCGACGCGGGCAGACCTACTACGTCACCAACAGCCTCTCCGGCGGCAAGGCCAGCAACGTCTTCAACTACGGCCGCGCCGGGGACACCGTGCTCGTGGGCGACTGGAACGGTGACGGTAAGGACACCCTCGCGGTGCGCCGCGGAAACGTCTACTACTTCTCCAACTCGCTCAGCGGCGGCAAGGCCAGCACTGTCATTTACTACGGCCGCTCCTCGGACAAGGTGCTCGTGGGCGACTGGAACGCCGACCGCAAGGACACGCTCGCCGTGCGCCGCGGCAACGTCTACTACATCTCCAACAAGCTCAGCTCCGGCGCCGCCTCAATCGTGCAGGCCTACGGCCGCACCTCGGACACGACCCTCGTGGGCGACTGGAACGGCGACCGCAAGGACACGCTCGGCGTGCGGCGCCAGGTCGTCGCGGCGGCGCCGACGGTCGCTCAGCAGCAGGCGATCGCGATGGCGCGAGACTACCTCGACACGATGGCGTTCTCGCGCGAGGGCCTTATCGGGCAGCTTGAGTGGGAAGGGTTCTCCACGTCGAACGCGGAGTACGCCGTGACCTACCTCGAGAACAAGGGTGAAGTGCGGTGGCGGGATGAGGCTGTCAGGATGGCCAAGGAGTACCTGGAGGCGATGCCGTTCTCCCGTTCCGGGCTGATCGATCAGCTCGAGTGGGAGGGCTTCTCCACTTCACACGCCACCTACGCGGCGGACAAGGTCGGCCTCTGACCTGTCTCGCTGGAGAACTCGGGGGAGGCGGCCGGCTCGACGCCGGCCGCCTCCGTCGTCCCCGCTCGGCGCCGATCGGCGGACCGGAAGTCATCCGCCAGGGATCTGCTGGTCAGCCCGCAGATCGCCGTTACCGAACCGTGCCCTTCAATCGCCCATTCCGGACTCGCCAGGCCCACCCCTTCTCTTACGCTTCGCCTGAAAAGCCGGCAGTGGGGCCGGTGAAGAGCGGGCCGACACATAGCGGCCAGATCGGAGTGTCAGCAGTGGGCACAGTGAAGCGCGGAGTGGTGCGGGCGTGGGGTGCGCTGCTCGCCACGGCAGCGGTGGTCGGCACGGGTATGGCGGTGCAGGCGCCGGCGCTCGCGGACGGCCGCGAGGTGGGCGGCTCGGGCTCGGCGTACTTCCTCAACGACTCGTGGTCGGCAAAGGCGAACCACGAGTTCAGCTACGGCAAGGCGAGTGATCGCGTCTACGCGGGCGACTGGAACGGCGACGGCAAGGACTCCCTCGCCGTGCGCCGCGGGCAGACCTACTACTTCTCCAACTCCCTCGGCGGCAGCGCCTCGACCGTCCTGAACTACGGCAAGGCCACCGACACGGTGCTCGTCGGCGACTGGAACGGCGACGGGAAGGACACGCTCGCAGTGCGCCGCGGGCAGACGTACTACTTCACCAACAGCCTCTCCGGCGGCAAGGCCACCACCGTCCTCAACTACGGCAAGGCCACCGACACGGTGCTCGTCGGCGACTGGAACGGCGACGGGAAGGACACGCTCGCGGTGCGCCGCGGGCAGACGTACTACTTCTCCAACTCGCTCACCGGCGGCAAGGCCAGCTCCGTCATCAACTACGGCAAGGCGAGCGACAAGGTCCTCGTGGGTGACTGGAACGCCGACGCCAAGGACACCCTCGCCGTGCGCCGCGGCAACGTCTACTACATCTCCAACCGCCTCAGCGGCGGCGCCGCCGCGATCGTCCAGGCCTACGGCCGCGCCACCGACACCACCCTCGTCGGCGACTGGAACGGCGACCGCAAGGACACGCTCGGCGTGCGTCGCGCGGCCGTCGCCGGGCCCAACGCCTCGCAGCAGGCGGCCATCGACCTCGCGCGGGAGCTCCTCGACGAGATGGCCTACTCCGAGATCTACCTGATCGACGACCTCCTCTACGACGGCGTGAGCGAGGCCGACGCCGAGTACGCCATCTCCTACCTCGAGAAGCGCGGGGAACTGGACTGGAACGAGCAGGCCCTCGAGGCCGCACGCGACTACCTGAGCTACAGCGGCCTGTCGCGCGACGGCCTGCTCGAGACCCTCGCGGACGAGGACGAGTTCACCGACGCCCAGGCCGAGTACGCCGTCGGCTATCTCGAAGATCATGGTGAGGTCGACTGGCCTCGACAGGCTGTGCGGGCCGCCCACGAGCTGCTCAGCTACGACCCCGCCGTCTCGCGCGCGGATCTCGTCCAGCAGCTCGAGTGGGCCGGGTTCTCGACCGAGCATGCGAACTACGCGGCGGATCAGGCAGGTCTCTGACCCGCTGGCCGCAGACGTGACAGCGAGGGGCGGTCGACGCGCAGCCGGCCGCCCCTCGCTGCTGCGGATGGTTTGTCCCCTCTGTCCGTTACAGTCTGCTCGGACGCGCCGGTCCCGGCGTGCAGAACTGCAGGAGAGAGAAGGATTTGTTGATGGACGCGTCGGTCGCATCGATCACGTCATGGAACTTCGTCGCGGAGTGCCCGATCCCGGAGGACGTCACCGCGCTGCTCGTGCCCGGGGAACAGGCCGTGGCGGCCTACAAGACCTTCCGCGACTCGGCGATCTTCACCACGCAGCGACTGATCGTCCGCGATGCCCAGGGGATCCGCGGAAAGAAGGTCGAGATCTACTCCCTCCCGTACTCGGCGATCAACATGTGGTCCTCGGAGAACGCCGGGACGCTGGACATGAGCGCCGAGATCGAGCTGTGGACCCGTGCTGGGAAGATCAAGATCTCCGTGGGCAAGCAGATCGACGTCCGCCGGCTCGACCATCTCATCGCGAACGCGGTCCTGCGTTCAGCATGAGGCACTCCTCGGCCCGCCGCATCTGGGGCGGGCCGAGGCCTCGACGTGGTGCAATCGCGAGGAACCACGGCGGACGAGAATGATGATCGCGAGCACAGACGGATGCCCCGGGGATCCCGGTGCAGGAAGAGGAGATCTGATGGGCGTCACCTGGGGGATCCACAACGACCGGATTCCGGCCGCGGAGCTCGTCGCCGGCGGGTTCGTCTCCATCGCGTGGGAGGAGGTCGGGGACCTGCGCGAGATCGGTGATGACCAGACGGCGCTCAAGGACGTGCTCGCACGGACGCACCCCGAAGCGAAGCCGGGAGCCCTCCCGGTGTGGGCGGGGGTGCTGCGCAGGTTCGCGTTCGAGATGGCCGAGGGCGACCTCGTCATCGCGCCCAGCAAGCAGGCGCCGGTCATCAACATCGGACGAGTCGCGGGCCCGTACACCTACCTGGCAGATGCCCCGGCGCACCGTCACCGCAGGCCCGTCGAATGGCTGCTTCGCGATGTGCCCCGCACCGTGTTCTCGCAGGGTGCGCTGTACGAGGTCGGATCCGCCATGACGCTCTTCCAGGTCGCGAACCATGCTCACGAGTTTCAGGACGCCGTGGAATTCGGGGTTCCCGATGCAGCACCGGACGCCAGCGCCAACGCTTCGACAGTCACCGAGCTCGTCCGCTACGGCCTGCTGCAGAGAACGGTGCTCGAGGTGCTCAGGGATCGGGGCGTCACGCGCCGACGCGAGATCCTCGAGGAAGTGCCGAAGCGGATCCAGTTCACCGGTGCCGAGCTGAAGACGACGGGCAACGGCCGGAGTCGGTATGAGAACGCCATCGTGTGGGGATCCGTCGACATGGTCGCGGCGGAGTGGCTCGAGAAGCTGCCCGACGGCTGGAGCCTGACGGACACGGGGCGGCAGGTCCTCGAGGAGACGCCGAGCACCGTGGACCTCTCGGAGCGCTCCCGAGCTGCTTACCAGCAGGCTCGTGCCGCCAAACGTGCCCGCACGGGGCGATTCACCACTGACCGGTATCCCTTGATCGACGAAGCCGTGAAGTTGATCGGCGAGGGGGAGTGGGTCACTTACAGCGATATCGCCACGGTCACCGGATCGAACCCCTCCGCCGTCGGCGAGTACGTCCACCAGGAGGCACTGGGGCTGGAGGGCCACCATCGTGTCGTGCCCGCCGGCCGCGCGCCGAACCGCGACGACCTGCGCGAGGCGCTCGAGGTCGAGGGCGTGCGGTTCGATGACCATGGTCTCCCCGATCCTCGGAAGCAGGTCCGGCTCGAGGATCTGCGTGAGGAGATGGACCAGAGGGGACTCCTCCCCACGGTGCCGCGCCGGGCATGGATGGTGCGCGGCAGCAGCGGGAGCGGTCGCGACCTCGTGTCGGGGTGGCTGGAGAGCGGCACGATCACCCTGGCCGCTACCAGCCTCCGAGCAGTGGCGCCCGGTATCGGCCGGGACCAGTTGAAGCAGTTCGTGGATGAGGACTATGCGCACGCCTCCTACGACCTCCGTGGGGAGAAGGTCGATGACTTCCACGCCTTCCTCACTCGCATGCAGGAGGGCCACCTGGTCGTGGCCGTCGACAGCAACCGGCTCTACATCGGCACGCTCACCGAACGCGTGGAGCAGCACCCGGCGGCCGCCGGCGGTGCGGTCCTGACCCGGGGTGTCTCCTGGGCGGACGCCGACGGCGTCGATCTCGGTGACATCCCTTCCGGGCTCCGTACCCGGCTCAAGATCCAGCGGGACGTCGTCGATCTGACGCAGCAGCTCGAGACCCTCGAAGCGCTCCTCGACGCCGAGGAGTCACAGCGCCCGGCCCCTGAGGTCACGCAGCTCGAGCTGCCGGACGCCACGCCGGAACTCGCACGCGCGCTGCACGTCCCGCAGGACTGGCTCCAGGAATGCATCGACCTGCTCTCGGACAGGCCGCAACTGATCTTCTACGGGCCGCCCGGCACGGGGAAGACCTACCTCGCGCAGGCCATCGGCAAGCATCTCGCCGGAGACAACGTGCGTCTCGTGCAGTTCCACCCGGCGTACTCCTACGAAGACTTCTTCGAGGGGTATCGGCCGCAGCCCGACGGCGGATTCGCCCTCAAGCCGGGACCGCTGCGCAAGATCGTCTCCCAGGCCAAGGAGAACCCGAACGATCCGTACGTGCTGATCATCGACGAGATCAATCGCGGCAACCTCGCGAAGGTGTTCGGGGAGCTCTACTTCCTCCTCGAGTACCGCACGGAGAACGTCGAGCTGCTCTACGCCGACGAGGAGTTCAACCTGCCGGAGAACGTCTTCATCATCGGAACGATGAACACGGCCGATCGCTCCATCGCACTCGTGGACGCTGCGATGAGGCGACGCTTCTCCTTCCTGCCCCTGCACCCGTCCGAAACGCCGACCAGCGGGATCCTCCGCTCCTGGCTCGCCGCGACGGGCAGGCCCGGGCGCGTCGCAGACCTCCTCGACGAGCTGAACCGCAGGATCGAGGACCCCGACTTCAAGATCGGACCGTCCTACGTCATGCGGGATGCCGTCCACCGGGACGGCGGCCTCGAGAGGGCATGGCGGACCTCGATCCTGCCCCTGCTCGAGGAGCACCATTTCGGAGAGCTCGACGCCGCGTCCGTCGCTGCCCGCTACGGGCTCCCCGCAGTCGCCGGTGCGGTGGACGCGGTGGCGGAGCCGGTCGATGCGTCGCCTGGAACTGACTGAGGGCGCCCCCGCGCACGGCATCGAGCTCACGGAGGCCGAAGCGCGGGCGGTCGCCCTCTCCGAGATCGCCGAGCTGAACCGCGCCCCGGGAGAGTCCGGGTGGCAGATCGTTCCCGGCCGGAAGATCGGTGTCGTCCAGGTGGACGACCTCCAGATCAGCGTCATCCCGAAGATCCCCGTGGAGCGTCTGATCTTCCTCATGGGTTACGCGACTGCTCCGGCCTACTGGCGTGAGCACTCGGTCCAGCTCGACCCCGAGGAAAGCCTCCCCGAGGCGCTCGCGCATGCGTTCGTCTGCCTCGCGCAGAGGGCGACCGATCAAGGCCTGCTCCAGGGCTACAGGACCGTGGACGACTCCGTGCCGGTGCTTCGAGGACGCATCCGTGTCGCTGATCAGATCGGTCGGCGCTACGGCGCCGGGCTGCCGCTCGAGGTCACCTATGACGACTTCACCGTCGACGTCGCCGAGAACCAGATCCTCCTCGCCGCCGCTACAAAGCTCCTTCGCATCCCCGGTCTGGACGCTCGCCGTCGACCGCCGCTCCAGCGCCTCCGGCTCCAGCTCGCAGGAGTTGCCGAACTGCGCCGCGGGGAGGTGCTCCCTCGCTGGACCCCCTCGCGGTTGAACTCGCGGTATGTCCCGGCGCTCCGTCTCGCCGAACGCATCCTCGCCGGGGGCTCCTTCGAGCAGCGGCGAGGAGAGCTGCACGTGAGCGGCTTCGTCCTCGACATGTGGAAGATCTACGAGGACTTCGTCGGCGTCGCCCTCCGTGAAGCACTGGCCCCGCAAGGGTCCGCCTCACTGCAACATCGGATGCACCTCGACGTCGCCCGGCAGGTCGACCTCCGGCCCGACTTCCTCTGGACCTCGCACGAGGGACAGCAGGTCGTCGTCGACGCCAAGTACAAGTCCGAGAAGCCCGCCGGCTACCCCCAGGCCGATCTCTACCAGCTCCTCGCGTACTGCACGGTGCTGGGCCTGCGCGAAGGCCACCTTGTCTACGCCAAGGGCAATGAGGTCGAGGTCGTGCACGAGATCCGGGGAGCGGACGTCGCGATCCACTGCCACACGCTGGACCTGGACCAGCCGCCGCACGCCCTCCTCGACCAGATCGCGTGGCTCGCCGCGCGCCTCGAGGGCTGACTGGCCGACGCCGGCATTGGCCGGTGAAGAGCCCTCCGCTTCTCTGACCTACCCGGTCATGACTCCGCGGCCACGGCCAGCACAGCGTCCCGCAGCCGCGGGTCTTCAGGGGAAAGTCCGGCCAGAATCTCTGCCAGGCTCACGTCGGTCTGGGTGATCAACGTGAGGCCCGAACCATCAACGGGCGCTCGGGTGATGAAGAGCTTGGAGAAGTCGGGCAGGTCGACAGGGTCGGGCACCATCTCCTGCTCTGCGACGACCGTCGGCCCGAATGCCAGGTTGATCGTCGAGTAGGGATCGGCCCGCTGAAGCTCGACGCACCATTCCCACTTCCCCACGAAACGTGTGACGACACGCTCCACCGGGCCCTCGCCGATTCGGGCGTTGACCTGTTCCATGAGCACCGCGCGCGCGTAACTGCGCAAGGCCCCCTTCACATCGGCGAGGAGCTTCCGACTGTCCTCGAGCTGGCGGCGCGCGTGCTCGGCGACGAGGTCCGCGAACTCCTGTGAGGCGAGGTCTCGAGGGCGGTGGCCGTAGCGGGCGGATTCGCCCGTCTCGCACATCGTCGTGAGGAAAGCGATCGTGTCCTCGGTGTTCACTGCAGCCGGTCCCTCCACGAAGTGCTCGAGCATCTGCCGGATGAAGAAGTCTTGGTCGGGGTGCCCTCTGCGCCAGGCCGGCGTCCGGTCGACGTGCGCCTGCAGATCGCTCAGAACCTCGCCGTAGGTGAGCACGACGGCGTTCTCTCAGCCGTCGCGCAGGAGCTGCGTCTCGCGGCGTTGGCACAGCAGCACCACGGCCGCCGGCCGTTCGCCGCTCATCCCGAGGGCGAGGTATCGGGCGAAGGAGTGACCGTGCCCGTCGGAGGTCCCGAAGTTCTCGATCACGACAGCGCCGTCCGGTCGGGAGAGGACGACGTCGGCGATGTCGTCGCCGAGCGGGGACGGCAGCCCGTCGTCTCCCGGAGTCGCGACCTCCTGTGCCACTCGGTACCCGCTCGCCGGCAGGAGCCGCTCCGAGTTCAGCCCCGCGTTGACGTGTTCGAGCACGATCTTCTGGAAGGTGTCCCCGAGCTCATGACTTGCGTCAGGTTCCAGGAGCCAGGCGAAGACGTTGGAGAGCTGCTTCTCGTGCGTGCCGTGGTGCATCACCCGGAACACGTTGAACTGCTCGGCGAGGCTCCGCGACATCGAGGGCAGCAGCTTCCGGACGATGTCGCTCACGGTGTCGGGGCCGGCGGTCATGAGGCGATGTTAAGCGGGGCAAGAGATACGGCGCTGTCGTGCCGGTCCAACACGTAGACGCCCTTGAGCCCGTCCCCGTGGCCGGGGCTCGCGCCGAACCGGAAGTGGGGGGCCGCTGGAAGGGGCCGTCCTTCAACACATGAACCCATGCCGTCCCAGGGGCCGCAGGGACGTACACAGGCGTCCACAATCCGATGACGGCGACGAGGACCGCTCAGTAGGGTGGGGTGCATGAGCAAAGCACCCTCGATGTGTGGCCGGGCCCGCAGGCAGCTTCACCGCACCGCGCTCACCCTCGGCATCATCTTCGTCGTCGTCGCCGCCATCCTCTGCGCCCTGCCGCTCATCTTCGCGAACACCGCCAGCGGAGCGCTCACCGGCCTGGGAATGGTTGTCTTCGCGACCTCATGGCTGTGGATCATCGGCCTGGTGCTGCTGATCGTCGGCGTGCTCGGTGAGCTCAAGGCAGGCCGCATCAACCGCGACGACTGGGCGACGGCAGTCTCGCTCGCGGCCCATGCGGATCAGCTGCTCGCCCAGCCGCGCGCCAGCGCGTACTCCTCCGGGGCCGTGATCGAGCTCGACCCGCGACGCGTGCTCGAGGTGGAGCGCCACTTCGACGAGAAGACCGCGGGCGAGGCGCGGGGCACGCTCATGCACCAGTTCAGCATGTTCGGCCAGTCGTTCGGCATCGGCTACGCCGCCGGCAACCGCACCTCCATCGGCGCGGCCGTGCACTCCGGGGCGATCCGCGGGATGTCCGACGTCCACCTCTCGCTGGACTCGACGACCCGGCACGACCTCATGGGCGACGCCCTGTTCGCGCTCTTCGAGACCGTGGACCGGGACGGCTCCGCCGACACCCTCCGCGTCACCGCGCTGTCCAACGGCGCCGTGCACGAGTGGATCCATGCGCTCGTGACCCAGACGGCCCAGCGCTTCGACATGGACACGCACTCCGGGGTGACGATCCAGTCCTACGCGGGGCCTCTCGCCTCCCACTTCGGTCCGGCCGACGTCTCCTACCTCTCTGACCGGCTCCACCTCGCCCTCGCGCAGGACAAGCGCGGGGAGCAGACGCCGAGCATCCAGGTCGACGGGGTGCCCTCCGGCCGAGGCGCGATCGTCGCGACCAGCGCGCGGATCGGCGGGGCCGACGACCTGCGGATCTTCCCCACGGCCTTCCCGGCCATGTGGGGTCAGAGCGTGGGCGGGGCGCTCGCCGCCGCCGTCCCGCCCAAGGAGATCGCCGGCTGAGTCAGTCGATCGGGCGGTGTCTCTGCGGAGGCGCCGCCCTCACGCCCGGTACCGTCCCGGCCGGTGGTTCAGCGCGAGCACCACGTTGAGCACCACGCCGCCCAGGGCGGAGAGCAGCACGCGAGGCACGTCGAGGACCAGCAGCGAGAGCAGGATGACGGCGACGTCGAGGGCCATCTGCACGTATCCGGCGCGCAGCCCGGCCCGCTCCTGCAGGATCAGCGCGAGGATGTTGAAGCCGCCGAGGCTCGCACCGTGCCGGAAGATGATCAGCAGCCCCACGCCCACCAGCAGGTTCCCGCCGATCACCGCGTAGAGCAGCGGCACCTGCTCGAGCGGCAGGAAGCGCGGGTGGATGAGGCTGAACACGGAGATCAGCCCCACGCAGATCACCGTCTTCACCGTGAACACCCCGCCCTTCTTCCACAGCGCGAGCACGAAGAACGGCAGGTTCACCAGCGCGAACAGCACCGAGAACGGCGTGGACAGCGCATGCGTGAGCAGCAGCGCGAGGCCCGCGGTGCCGCCCGTGACCGCGCCCGCGGTCTGCAGCAGGTACAGGCCCAGCGAGGCGAGGAAGGTGCCGGTGAGCACGCCGAGCACGTCCTCGGTGGGGCGGTGCGGGATGACGGCGTCGATCGGCGGGGTGGCGGCGGAGGAGTCGACGGGCGCGGAGTCCGCCGACGGGTGGGACGCAGAGGGCATGCCAGCACTTTACGAGTCGAAGCGTTTCCGGGTAATGCGAAGCAACGGATGGATCAGATCGTGACCTCAGTCCAGGATGCACAAGTCAGAGGCCTACAGCATCCTCGCCGACGAGGCGGCACAGGCGAGTGGGCGTGCTCATGCGATGGTCAAATTTTCCGGAAGGAGGAATTGCGACTGCCTGCCACTGGTTAGCAGGTTCGCTTACGAGCATTATTCGACGGTGAGGACTTCGAAGATTGCAAGATTGAATGATTTCTTTGTTCGCTGTTTCGGCGAGAATGCATCCTGACATGAGGCGACTCTCACCTCGATTCTCATCTCAGCAGTGCTATCGTCGGCAGCGGTCGCCGTGCAGGTGTTAAACCATTCCCTGATTCCGCCCTGTGAAACCTGTTCGCCGCCCTCTTTCCGAAGGATCAAAAAATTGCTGACCTTTTCCACTCCCTGGCCTCGCCATAGGGGGGTGTTGAATTCGTGCAGCTTCGTGGCGTCGTCGCGAACCTTCTTTGAAGAGAATGCCCCAAACTCGATACGCGACTCTTCGGCCTTATTTCCGTTGAAGAGGGCCACATCGATTGATTTGGGTCGACCTCGAGCCCCTGTGTTCATCGGGCGCTCCCAAAGTGCCTCAGATCCGTGGAGAGCGAAGCTTTGCGCCCCGAGTTGGAGGAAGGCGTCGACAACCTCAGTTTCGTACTGGAACTTTTTTGCCTTCTTCCGCAGGTCTGCGGGAGTTATGTTAGGGGTATCATTTTTGCGCAGAGATTCGGACATGACCCTGTCTTGCGCCCAGCGATTCACGTTTGTAAGTTCCAGGGCCGCTTCCGTGAGCATGAGCAACTCGTCGAGGTTCTCTCGCGCAACATCTGTCGGGCGCCCGCCGCCTTGCCGAAACCTGACTAGCCTCATTGTCATTCTCCTGCCGGGGTGCTTTAGATGGACATCTATTAGAGGTCGCCAATTCCGACATGAAGCTCATGGCAAAGAAGGGTAATGTGGCGCACCCAAAGCATCTCTTACAAAAGTCGTGTTGCATCCTTTCGGCGGTACTGCAGGGTCAGAGTAGATCTGTCGACGCAGGAGCGCAAGGGTTCGGCCCTCGGTGGCCGGCTCGGCGGATCACGCTCGGCTCGGAGGTAGTGGTCATGGAGTCCTCAGGGGCGCGGCGAGGCGCAAGTCCGGCCTGTGGAGCATATTTGGGACGCCCTTGGCGGCCGGTGATCGCCGTAGGCCTTGCTGTGCGAGTTTGCAGATGTTGAGAAGTTCGTGCAAGAACGGCCCTCTCGCAGACGCTTGAATGGATCATTGCGAAACGGTGAGTCCAACTTGAATGCTGAATAAAAGCAGTAATCTCGTGCCGTGAAAGCTGTATGGATGTCTAGGCCTTGGGTGTCGAGCAATTCGCCTGCGATCTTTGCCGACTGTGTCTAACTCGCCTTTTCGCGGAGGGGGGTCCGAGAGGGCATTTCTCTCGATCTTTGACGCGCAGGCGCACCGCGTCCTGGGGCGGATCGAGCACGGGCTGCGCCCACAGCTCGACCACGACGGGCACCGCGCGCGGGCTGCCGCTCGCCCACGAGCCCAGCTCGTCCAGGCTCAATGGAAAGGAGGCCTCCGTGCCGCCGGGCGGCACCTCCACCCGCGTCGCCGCGACGATGGTGCGGGTGCGCGGCAGCACCCCCGCTTCGTGTCGCCACCCGTACAGGACGACGGGCACCGACACGGTCCTGGGCCCGTCGCTGTCCACGCCGACGGTCACGAGCCTGCGTACCTCCTTCAGCGCCGAGCCCGGGCCCGGGCCGTTCCCGCCCGAGGCCGTGCGGACACTGCATCCGGCGCCGTGGGGACTGGACGGGTCCCCGCTCCCTTTGACGCCTCGCATCCGCTGGTGAGCCGAGCCGTCAGCGAGTGACGGCACCTGCCTTCTGCGCTGAGATGGCCTGGCTGGTGCGGAACTCCTCGGCATCGACATCGGTGCGGAACTCGAGGACGGAGACCCGCTGCTTGGTCAGGGCATCGAGCACCTCGGCCGGCGTGACCCGGAAGAACTCCTTCCGGGTATTCACCTGGTTTAGTCGAAGATCCGCGAAGGTCCGGTGCAGGCTCGCCTCGATCCCGACGGCGTCCTCGGAGAAGAACAAGGCATGCACGTCGAAGGTGAAAGGCACGGACGCATCCCCCAGCTCCTTGACGCGATCCATCGGGTCCAGCCGACGCGTCATCCCGATCTTCACGACGCCCTCCCCGAAGGCACCGATGTTGGAGATGACGTAGACGTATCCGGCCCGGATGTTCGCCGCGCGGTAGTTCGCCTGCGCGATCTCGTCATCGATCGTCGAGAGCCGGGCCTGGAGCTCGTCGGCACCGGCGTCGTCCCCGGCATCTCGGAGTCGGCGGATCGAGTTGAGGTAGTGCGATCGCTCCTTCTCCAGGCGTTCCTTCTCGGCACGCAGCTCCTGCTCGGCCTTCCGCTGCTCTCGCAGCTCCTCCCTGCGCTCCCGCTCGAGCGCCTTCTCCGCGGCAACCGCCTCGTGGTGACGTGCGGCGAGTTCGATCTCTCTCAGCCGGAGGGAGTGATAGTTCCTGACGACGGCGAGGTCGATCATCGTGCCCTGCTTCTCGATCTGCTCCTTGGCACGCTCGAGTCGCTTCTGCGCGGGGCCGAGGTTTCCCGTCTTCACGGTCTTGACGGCGTTCTCCGCCTCGGCGTTGTAGGCGCGCAGCATGATGCGGCGCATCTGGTTCACGAAGGTCTTCCCCTTCGCGGCGGAGTTGTTGAAGGTGAAGTTGGAGGTCGCGTGGATCGCACGGTCGTACCTGTTGCTGTCCTTGATCGCTGCCCGCAGGTCCGCCAGCTCGGAGGCGAGCGCGGCGGACGATTCGGCCACGTGCTCGTAGTCGAAGAGCCCTCGGGCCTCGAGCTCGATCTGGTCGCGAGCTCCGATGATGCTCTGCTCGACAGTCGTCAGCTCGTTCCGCGCCCGTGCGATCTGGTCCTGAACCGAGGCGAGCGCCCGCGACTCCTCGTGACGCTGCTCCTCGGCGTGACGGCGCTGGGCGGACTCGTTCGCGCGGAGCGATTCGACACGCGCGGCGATGTCCGCCGCCTCGAGTCCTCCGAAATCGCGTGCGAGATCCTCGAGCGCGGTCACACGCGCATGCAGCCTTTCGTTCTCCTCCTGCAGCTGGGCGGCGATCTTCTTGGCGGAGAAGACGGTGATCTTCGCAGTGCCGGCGGACGTTCGCTCTGTGGCGGCCGAGGACTCCTCGGCCCCAACCACCGGGACGGGCCGATGGTCCTTCGCACGCGTCTCGCTCGCTGCAGCGGAAGCGGTAGCGAGCTGCTCCTCCGCCGGCGCCACACGCATCAGCGGGTCGTCACTGCGGACTCCGCGGTCAAGGACGGCGTCGCGCCACTGGCCACCGTCCCACCACCGCAGTTCGTGACGACCGGCCGGGTCCGTGTACCACCCGGGTGCCGCTGCATTCATCTTCTGGATCCTCTTGTTCTCCACGAGCCGACGAGTGACGTCCCGATCGGTGTTGACGAGAGGGACACGTCGTCGTGCGTCCTCGTCGTCATCATGCCTCGCCGCAGGGACAAACCGCGCGTCCTGCCCTGCCACTCCGAACCGTCTGTCGTTCAGCTCGCGAATTCGTGTCGGCCCGGCCTGAGCAACCGGTCCGCGCCGTCCCAGAGCACGCGGCAGCGGGTCCCCGCGGGGACGCCGACACGCAGCGCCCGTCGGCCGTCGGCCCCACCGCTGACGTCGATCTCGACGAGCCCGGCGACCGTCGGCACCGAGGCTCCGAGGTGCCCGATCTGCTCGGGGACCTGCGGCGCCACCGCGAACTCGGTGTAGCCGGGCGCGAGCGGGCGCAGGCCCAGCAGGTCCTCGACGACGAGGAACAGCGGGGAGGCGCCCCACGGGTGCGCGCAGGAGACGTTGGGCTTCACCTGCTCGTTCCAGGCCTCCATCGTCGCGCCCGCCCCCGCCTCGATCATGCCGAGCCAGGAGCGGTCACCGGTCGCGACGAGCAGGTCGAAAGCAGCGTCGGCCCGGCCGCCGCGCATCAGCGCCCGCAGCAGGAACGGCGCCGCGTAGACGCTGACGGGCATGCCGAGCGGCGCGAGGTGCGCCGCGATCCGGGCCGCGCGGTCGGCATCCGCGACGCCGAGGGCCGAGGCGAAGGCGCC
Organism: Brachybacterium horti; assembly: GCF_054777615.1. NCBI lineage: Bacteria > Bacillati > Actinomycetota > Actinomycetes > Micrococcales > Dermabacteraceae > Brachybacterium > Brachybacterium horti. The sequence continues at coordinate 120,135 of NZ_BAAHAM010000004.1, read as the reverse complement.
GGCGTGCGCGGCGGCGTGGGGGAGCGGGGCGCCGCCCGCGTCGAGGCCGTCGATGAAGGTGCCGGCCTCCTCGTTCCAGAGCAGCGCGTTCATTGCCTCGCGCAGGCGGCGGGCATGCTCGGCGTGCGCCGCCGCGTCCGCGTGGCCGAGCAGCTCGTCGATCCGCGCCATCGCCGCGAACGCGGCGTGCGCGACGGCGTTGACGACTGTGTTCACGGGGCCGAACAGGTAGCCGTCCCGCTCCGACGGCGGCCAGTCCACGATGTCGTGGTCGACCACGCTGCTGCTCCCGTCGCTGCCGTGGAGCTTGCGGATCAGGCCCGTCGCCGGGTCGATCCAGTCCGTGGGCAGCAGGGCGGCGAGCTGATCGCGTCGTGCGGCGAGGGCGTCGAGGTCACCGCCGCGCTCAGCGTGCTCCGCGGCGAGGAGCACCAGGTAGAACGGCCACTCGGTGGGCCAGGTGCGCCGCTGCAGCAGGTAGTCCAGTGAGAAGCCGGCGAGCTCCTGCTCCGCGCTGAGCGCCGCGTTCGCCTTCGCCTGCAGGTAGGCATCCGCCTCGTAGGGCTCCCGCTCGCGGCTCCAGGAGTCCACGAGCAGTGGGCCGTTGGTCTGCACCATCGTGTGCTCGCACAGGTCCAGCACCCGCCGCAGCAGCGGATCGTCGGTGCGGAACCGGGTGCGCTCGCCGAGCGGGTACACGTGCCCGAGCGCCCGCACCGACTCCGCCGCCTCGGGCGGGAGACCGTCGATCTCGAGGTACCGGAACACCCGCAGTCCCCAGGTGCGGAGGTGCGGCTCGTGCCCGTCGAGCTCCCAGCGGTCCTCGTAATGGTTGCCGGTCGCCATGTGCGCACGCACCCGGCCGTGCTCGTCGAGCAGCTCGCCGAAGCGGAGCGTCAGCTGCGCGGGCCTGCCGAGGCCCGGCAGGGACAGCCCGCCGACATACGTCCCGCCGAAGTCGAAGCGCAGCGTCCCCGGGCCGACGGCGGCGATGCCCACCGGTGCGGCCTCGCAGGTCGTGACCGTCGCCGTGGGATGCGGCGCGAGCCTCGCGAAGGGTTCCTTGGTGGTCGCCGCGGGCCAAGCCCTGTCGTCGAAACCGGGCTGATCGAAACCCCACGGGTAGTCGCGGCCCACCAGATGCTCCTGCGGCGCGACGAAGTAGTGCGTGCCGATGCTGCCCGACGGCCGGTACGCCCGGTCCCCGGCGAGACCCCTCCACACGGCCGACGGCGCCGCGACCTCCTCCGAGCCGTCCCGGTACCGGATCCGCAGCGCCACCTGGACCCGGCGGTCCTCCGGCGTCCACGCCACGACGCCGATCGCGTTGGCGCCCTCGACGAGCAACGGCTTCGCGTCCCAGCTCGAGTACCGGTGCTCGTCCCCGATCGCGCGGACGGGGCCCTGCCCCAGCTCAGCGCCGTTCATGCTCGCCCGGGCCACGAACTGCCGGCCCGGCTCCGGGGAGGATGCGGCCAGGTGCAGCGCCGCCTCCGCCACCGGGCGGTCAACGTGCACCTCGCAGCGCAGGAACGCCCAGTCCGGCTCGGGGCCACCCTCAGCGGCAGGGGCCGCCCAGATCGCCGGGCTGTGGCGCCAGAGGTCCGGGGTGCTCATGCTCGCGTGCTCCTTCGTCGCTGGCGGGCTCGTCATCGGGCGTGCCGCTGTGGCGAGCCTATGTGGCTTGGACGACTTGCCGTCCAGGAGCGCCAAGGCCTGACCCTGCGGGGCCGTGGCGTCAGAGTTTCCGGTGCGTGGCCTCGGGGTCCTGCGGACCGTCGGTCGCGGAGGACCGCTCAGGCTTCCACGGGTCCTCATTCTCGTCGGGCGCCTTGTCGCCGTCGACGAGTCGGGACTCGAGGGACTTGGAGTAGATCGCGATCGGCTCGGACTCGACCTCGATCGTGCCGTCGATGGGCTGCCACTCGCCTCCGTTGACGGAGAACTCTCCGGTGAAGGTGGTGGTGAGGGTGACGTCGTACCAGCCCTCGTAGGCGTAGGTGGAGCTGATCTCCTCCGAGGGGTATGGCTTGCCCGGCTTCTCGGTGTCGATCGTGTTCCCGTCGCCGAGGTCCCAGTGATAGCTCTGCGCGGTGGCGCGGACCGAGACCGGGGTGTCGAGGAGGGTGGTGTCGAGGACCTGGGGCTCGGACTCCGCGTGCAGCACGTTGGGCATGCCGGCGGGCAGCCAGCCGTCGCTCGGGCCGGCGTGAGCGACGGCAGGCTTGACCGGCAGCTTCGCGAAGTCCTCGCGGGTCACCGTGATGACGATCGGGGCCGCGGCTGGTTGTGCTGTGTTCGAGCCGACTTGGCTGCGCTCCTGGCAGCCGTAGCCGAGGAACTGGCGGTTGCCCGTGGCTCTCTCGACTCTTTCGCGAGCGACTGTCACCATGTCGGTACCGGAAGTGCCCTGGTTCGCGCGTGCAGGATCCGCGACGAAATCGCCCGACGCGGTCGAGTAGTTCGTTCCACCCTGGCACTGGCCTGAGGGGATGGAGCAGCTTTGCCCGCCACCGAGGTCGGTGCAGTTGTATCCGCCGCCGCCTTCCACAGCCTTTGAGGTGAAGTAGAAGGGCGGTAGATCTTTGGGGTTGGAGCCCCTAGCTTCGTTCGAGAAGAGGCCAGCGAGATACTTAATCGTAGATAGGCCACTCTTTGCTTCGGAGCGAAATCCGCTCTTATCGCTCGAGGTTGTTATGTCGGCTCGCGCCATTTCTGTCTGCAGGCTTGAGCCAAGAAGAAGCATCAGAAGAGCGATTATTAAGGCGGCGACGCGCCTGTCGTGCCTAGATTTCGTCACTCTCGACCGAGACATCGGCCAGCTCCCAGTGATCGTTTGCCCAGTTCAGTCCACCTGCAAAAGAGTAGAGAGTTTCGTTTCGCTGAGTGGACCCTTCGGCCTCGAGGTCGGGTTCGCTGTGGGCCGAAACTGAAAGGCCATAGTTCACTGCGGTGTTGTAACCGTCGAAATCAATCGTCTCAAGCCTTAGCTGTTCGGTTTCGACGCTTGACCAATATCGTCCGGCTGACTTGTGTGCCTCGATGTCTCCAATGATCTCCTTGCATCCCTCGCAGTCACCCGATGTGGATTTTTCAAGGATTTCAGTGTTCCCGGTTTGGAACCCCCAGATCATGACGTCGACATAATACTTGAACGCCTGCTCCGCTCCCTCGTCAGTCTCCTCGTCCATCCCCGGGTAGTCAGCAGGGTCTGGGGCGGGGATGTCAGGCGCGGCCTCGGTGTTGCCGCCGTCGTCGGAGGCTCCGCCTGTGCTGCCGCCGGCCCCGCCCCCGTCGGAGGCGCCGCCGTCGTCGCTGGCGCCGGTGGCGATGGTGGAGGGCGGGTCCGTGATGGTGCCGCCGGTGTCATCGCCGCAGGCGGCGAGCCCGAGGACGAGCGCGGCGGCCGCGGAGGCGGTGAGGAGGCGGCGGGTCATGCGGGGCCTTTCGACGTGCAGCAGATTCCGCCCACCCAAGCAGACGGGCACGCGCGGCGCCACGGACTCGACGGGAATGTGGACAGCCGTGTGCAGGTTCGGCGCCCGGCGCGTCCGCGGCCCCGGCCCTGGGACGTCGCTCCGATCCGTTGCCTGACCTGCTTACTCTGGCCTCATGATCGGCCTGCTCTGCCTCGACCTCGGCACCTCCTCGGCGAAGGCGGCGCTGATCGACCTGGACGGGCGCACACTCGCCGTGGGCAGCGCCGCCTACGCCACCACGGCCCTGCCCGGCAGCGGTGCGGAGCAGGATCCGGAGGACTGGCTCCGTGCGGCCCGCACCGCGATCGGGCAGGTCGCCGCGGCAGGCATCGAGATCGCGGCACTGTGCCTCACGGGCCAGATGCAGGACCTCGTCCTCGAGGGCGGCCACGGTGCCCTGCGCCCTGCGGTGCTTTACACGGACCAGCGCGCCGCCACGGATGCCCAGCAGCTCCGCGCCAGCCTCGCCCATGAGGGCACGGACTGGGACGCCGCCACCGGGAATCGTCAGGACCCCAGCAGCTGCGCGGCCATGTTCCGCCGTCTCGCCCACGCGGAACCGGAGACCGCCGCCCGCGCGCACGGGCTGACCTTCGGGCCCGCCGGCCACCTCGCCGCCCGCCTCGGCGCGGGCTTCTGGTGCGACCTGACGACCGCCTCCACTACGGGCCTGCTCGACGCGACCACGAGGGAGTGGCATCCCGGCGTGGCGCGGGCGGCGGGCCTGGATCCGGCACTGCTGCCGCGCCTCACGCGCGGGCACGGCCAGGTGGTGGGCCGCACCGATGCCCGTGCCCGTGACCTGCTGGGACTCGAGGAGGGCGTGCCGATCGTGCTCGCCCCGGGGGATGCGGGCGCCGCGGCCCTCGGCGTCACCGGGACCGCTCCGGGCAAGGATCACGCGTCGCTCGGCACGAGCGGCTGGATCGCGAGCATCCGCCTGCGCGGCACCGGCCCGGACTCCGCGCCGCTCAACCCGGCCTCGCACCGCCTCGCCCTGGGGGAGGACGAGCTGCTGATCTCTGCCGTGCTCGCCGGGGGAGCGGCCGCCGCCTGGGCGCGGGACGCGTACCTTTGCGGCAGGGACGCGCAGGCCGCCGACGCGCTCCTCATCGAGCGCGAGCGGACCCACGGCCGCGGGCCGACGGGCCTGCTGGTCCTGCCGTCCCTCGGCGGGGAGCGGTTCCCGGTGCGGGACGACGCCCTGCGCGGCGCGGTGCTGGGCCTCCATGCCGGCACCGGGCCCGCGGAGCTCTACGCGGGAACGCTCGAGGGCGTCGCCCTCGCCCTGTCCCATGCGCTGGAACCTGTGAGCGCGGGCGAGGAGCTCACGGTCGTCGGCGGGGGAGCGGCCTCCGCCCCGTGGCGGCGGATCCTCGCCGATGTCACCGGCCGCCCCGTCCTCACGCTCCCCGTCCCCGGGGCCGACGCGACGCTGCTGGGCACCGCGATCGCGGGCGCCGAGGCGCTGGGTCTGGGCCACGCCATCGCCCCGCTCGCGGAGCGCAAGGGCGAGCTCACCGCCCCGGATCCGGCCGCGGCGCAGGCCTTCGCGGCGCTGCGGCCCGCGCACCGGGCGCTGTACGACGCGGCCGCGCGGATCGGGGAGCTCGCCGCCCGAGCGTGACGACGGTGACCAGTCGTCCCGGCTTGCGCAGCCCCTGCGTGGCGTCCCCGCGGTAGGGTCCACGTGGGGGCCCCTCGTTCAGCCGCTCCCCAGACTCGGTCGCTACCGTCGCTCCCGCAGAGGGAGTACTTCACCTCGGCGCGCTCGTCAGTACGGCCCGCTCGCGCGGGCCCGGGCCGTCGGCCTCGGGATCTCGGGGCGAAGGAGACTTTGGCACCCGTCCTTCGACCCCCGGTCCCTGGAGGCCCCTGTGGAGATCACTCCTCTCGTCTGGGCGATCACGATCGCCGTCACCGTCGGATTCTTCGCGTTCGAGTTCCTCGTGCACGTGCGCACGCCCCATGGGCCCAGCATCGGCGAATCGGCCCGCTGGTCCGCGTTCTACATCGGCCTCGCGCTGCTGTTCGGCGTGGGCATCGGCCTCGTCTCCGGCTGGCAGTTCGGCGGCGAGTACTTCGCCGGCTACCTCACGGAGAAGGCGCTCAGCGTCGACAACCTCTTCGTCTTCCTCATCCTCATGACCGGCTTCGCCGTGCCCCGCATCTATCAGCAGAAGGTGCTGATGATCGGCATCGTCATCGCGCTGGTCATGCGCGGCGCGTTCATCGCCGTGGGCGCGACCCTCATCAGCAACTTCTCGTGGATCTTCTACCTCTTCGGCGCGCTGCTGCTCGTCCTCGCCTGGCGGCAGGCCTTCGGCGACCACGACGCCGATCCGGCCGACGGCCGCTTCATGCGCCTGGTCAAGCGGGTCCTGCCCGTCACGGACGAGTACCACGGCGACCGCCTGAGCGTCCGCAAGGACGGTCGGCGCTTCGCGACCCCGATGCTGCTCGCGATCATCGCGATCGGTTTCATCGACCTGGTCTTCGCGGTCGACTCGATCCCCGCGATCTACGGCCTCACCGACCAGGCCTACATCGTCTTCACCGCGAACGCCTTCGCGCTCATGGGCCTGCGCCAGCTGTACTTCCTGCTCGGCGGGCTGCTGCAGCGCCTGGTCTACCTCGCCCAGGGCCTCGCCGTGATCCTCGCGTTCATCGGCGTGAAGCTCGTGTTCCACGCCCTGCACGTCAACGAGCTGCCCTTCGTCAACGGCGGCGAGCCGCTGCTGTGGGTGCCGGAGATCCCGATCTGGTTCTCGCTGCTGTTCATCGGCGCCACGATCGCGGTCGCGACGGTCGCGAGCCTGTGGTCCACGCGGAAGCGACCGGAGGAGGTCACGGCCGACGCGCCCTGACCCTCCGGTCGCCGCCCGAGGTCAGGCTGAGGTGGGCGGGCCGTCGCTGCGCAGCACCGTCACCGGTCCCTCGTCCGGCCCGGGCGGCTCGAAGTTCTCGTGGTACCGCTCGGCGAGGCCGGGCGGGAGCGCGAAGTCGTCCGCGTGGGCGCCCGCGCGCTCGCGGAGCCGGGCGAGCGCCGTGCCGCGGTCGGTGACGACGTGGAGGATCTCGACCGTGGCGCCGGTGGGGGCGAGCAGCGCCCGCCACTCCTCCCGCATCGCCCGCGACCAGAAGGAGAGGTCCACGACCACGTCGCGCCCCGCCGCGACCGCCTCGAGCAGGCGTCGCTGCAGGTCCGCGACGATCTCCTGGCCCACGTCATCGGGCAGCGGCATGCGGCGCAGACCCCGCTCCCAGGCCTCCACGTCCACGGACAGCCGCAACAGGCCGCGCGCCTCGAGCTCCCTGGCAGCGGTGGACTTCCCGGCGCCCGCCGCGCCGCACATCAGCACCACATGGCTCATCGGGCCAGGATAGGAGCCGGGGACCTGGGACACTGGGGGTCCCGATGGGACGGTCCCGTCGCGAGGACGCCCCCGTCGGGCTCGCCCTCGCAGAATCCCAGGAGCTCTCGATGACGATGGTCCGCTGGACCGAGCACGGCACGGAGCGCACCGCGCGCTGGCACTCCGAGAACGGTGCGCCCGCCCCGAAGCGCCTCACCGTCGTGGACGACGCGATCACCGCGAACGCGGCCCTGCGCCGGCTGCGCGCGGGGGAGGGGCTGCTGTGGCGGGGCGACTTCCCCGGTGCGCGGCAGCTGCTGAAGGCCGTGGGCCGCCGCATGGACCACGGCACCGTCCCCGCGCACATCGACCTCGCGAGCCGGTTCCGCGCGCACCGCGAGGACCGGGCGCAGCGCTCGCTCGTGCTCTCCGGCCTCGTGGTGCTCCTGGACGAGGAGCTGCGCCTGGACCTGCGCCGCGCCCCGGACACCGCGGAGGCCTGCCGCGAGGCCTACGGGGACCTCGGCGAGCCGACCCTCGTCGCGCTCAACGAGCTGCAGGGGGTGCTGAGCGCCTGGCAGTGGCACGTGCAGGGCGTGCCGGTCCCCGCGCTGGGCGCCCGCGTGCACCCCCGTCACGGCGTGTTCTCCCCCTCCCGCTCCGAGTACGTGGACCTCGTGGCCCGCGCCCCGCTGCCGCGGGAGGGGGACCTGACGGCCTTCGACCTCGGCACCGGCACCGGCGTGCTAGCCGCCGTGCTCGCCCGCCGGGGCGCCGCCCGCGTGGTCGCGACGGACATCAACCCGCGCGCCGTGGAGTGCGCCAAGGAGAACGTCGAGCACCTCGAGCTCACGGACCGGGTCGAGGTCCTCGAGGCGGATCTCTTCCCCGAGGGCCGCGCGGATCTGGTGGTCTGCAACCCGCCGTGGCTGCCGGGGGAGCCCACCTCCCCGCTCGAGCTGGGCATCTACGACGCCGACTCCGCGATGCTGGGGCGCTTCCTCGCCGGTCTCGCCGATCACCTGAGCCCCGGCGGCGAGGGCTGGCTCGTGCTCTCCGACCTCGCCGAGCACCTGCACCTGCGCGGTCGCGGCGAGCTCGAGCGGAGGATCGAGGCATCGGGGCTGAAGGTCGTGGGCCGGGAGGAGACCGCGCCGCGGCACCCGCGCTCACAGGACGAGCTGGACCCGCTGCACGCCGCCCGCTCGCGCGAGGTCACCTCGCTGTGGAGGCTCCGCCCCGCCGCCTGATCCGCGGGCCCCTGCTCAGCCGTGGTGCCGGTGCCACCACAGCGCCGCCTGCACCCGCGAGTCGAGGCCCAGCTTCCGCATCGCGTGGGTGAGGTGGGACTTCACCGTCGTGATCTCGACGAACAGCTCGTCGGCGATCTGCTGGTTGCTGAGCCCGCGGGCGACGGCCCCGAGCACCTCCTCCTCGCGCGGCGTGAACTGCGGCGGCGGGCCCGCGAGCGCGGGGGAGCCGACGGCGGCCTGCGCGGGGCCCGCGGCCGGCTCGCGCAGCGCGGCGACGACGGCGCGGGTCGCGGCGGGGGAGAGGACCGCGTCGCCCCGGTGCACGGCGCGCACGGCGGCGAGGATCGCGGCGGGCTCCTCCGACTTCACGAGGTAGCCGTCGGCCCCCGCGGCGAGCGCCCCGAGCACGAACTCGTCGAGGTCGAACCCGGAGATCACCAGCACGCTCGCGCCGGTCTCCCGCAGCTGCGGGGTCACCTCGATGCCCGTCGCGCCCGGCATCCGCACGTCGGTGAGCACCACGTCGGGTCGGTGCGCCCGGGCGGCCGCGAGGGCGGCGGGACCGTCGGCCGCCTCCGCGACGACCTCCATGTCCGGGGCGCTCGAGAGCAGTGCGACCAGACCGGAGCGCACAGCCGGATGGTCCTCCGCGACGACGACGCGGATCGGGCCGGCGGCATCGGGCACAGGGCGGGGATCGGGCGGGGGGACGGTGCTCATGCGGGGATCCTTCCGGTCGCGGGGAGCCGGGCGCGGACGCTCCAGCGGGTGGGGGCCGACGGGTCCGGCGCGCTGCGGGCCTCGCCGCCCACGGCCCCGGCGCGCGCGATGATCGCGCCGCGGCCCACGCCATCGGCCCGGGGCGGGGGCGCTCCCGGCGGGATCGCGTTGTCGAGGGCGAGCAGGAGGTCCTCCCCGTCGAGGGTGACGGTGAGGGAGGCCGGTGCGGCCCCGTGCCGCACCGCGTTCGTGACCGCCTCCGCGCCGATCCTCAGCAGAGCGGCCTGCGCGGCGGGCTCGATGCCCGCGTCCCCTGCGGCGGCGTCGAGCGCCGGATCGATCCGGACCTCCGCACCGGGCAGCCCGCCGCGCAGGCGCTCGCCGAGGGAGCCCCAGGAGAGGGTCGCGGTGGGGGCCGCGCCCTCCTCCGCGGTGAGCACGCCGATCATCGAGCGCAGGTCCCGCAGGGCCGCGCGGGAGGAGTCCCGGGCGGTGCGCAGCGAGCGCTCGCGCGAGGCCGCGTCCGGGAGGTCCGCGGCGAGGGAGGTGTGCAGGGAGACGGCGCTCAGGTGACCGGCGATGACGTCGTGCAGGTCGTGGGCGATGCGCCGGCGCTCGGACTCCACGGCGAGGGCCGCGCGCTCGGCGGCGAGCTCGTGCTCGAGGGAGGCGAGGGACTCCGCCGTGGCGCGCGCCTCGCGGTGATGGCGCACCTCCCATCCCCACAGCAGCGGCACGAGCACCACCATCGAGAGCACGACAGTGACCCCCAGCAGCGCCTCGAGGTCCCGCACGAGCAGCCCCGCGGCGAGGACCAGCACCGCGCCCACGGCGGCCGCGGCGAGCGTCGTGAGGTGGGCGAGGCGAAGCCGCCCGTGGACGACGGGGCACCACAGGGCCTCGAAGAGCAGCACGTACGCGGACATCTGCCCGCCGCCCAGGAGCTCGGCGACCGCGAGCGGCGTGGCCACGGCGAGCGTCACCGCCGGCGCGCGCCGTCGCCACAGGGTGCTGGCGGCCGCCATGAGCATGAGCGGCAGCGAGATGCCGAGCGACCAGGGGTCGTCGGGCCGCAGGAACGGCCGGTTGACCAGGCCCATCGCCGCGAGCGCGAGGACCGCGACGGCGTAGCCGGCCGCCGCGCGCACGTCGAGCGGCTCGTTCTCCGCTGCGCCTGAGGCCGGGACCGGGTCGGAGGAGGAGGGCACGCGTCGAGCCTACGGGCGCGGGGCTGCCGTGAGCAGGGCCACGGCGCTCATCGGCACCTTCGGAGGAGGACCTTCCGGCCCGGTCCGCACGAGCATCGGGGCATGGACCTCAGCCCGGAGACGCTCACCCCGCTGGCCCTCGTGGGGCTCGCGCTGCTGGACGGCACGTCGATCGGCACGCTCGTCGTCCCGCTGATCCTGCTGGTCTCCGGGACGGGCGGTGCGCGGCACGTGGTGCGCGGGACCCTGCTCTACCTCGGCGTCATCGGCGTCTTCTACCTCGTGCTCGGCGTGGCCCTGCTCGCGGGTCTGCTCCCGCTCGCCCAGTCGCTGCGCGGCGTGCTCGCGGGGACCGTGGGCACGGTGCTGATCGCCGTGGTCGGCGCGGCGCTGCTGTGGGCGTCCTTCCGCACGGACCCCAAGGCCGTGCGCCGCCGCGGCGGGGACCCGGAGGCCTCGGCCCGGAGGTGGACGGAGCGGGCGGGCCGCGCGCTCGGCAGTCCGCGGGCCGTCGTGGGCCTCGCCCTGCTCGCGGGGACGATCGAGGCCGCGTCGATGCTCCCGTACCTCGCGGCGATGGGGATCCTCGCGGAGCAGGAGGTGGGCCTCGGCGTGGGCGCCCTCGTGCTCACCGGGTACTGCCTGCTGATGATCGCCCCGGCGCTCGTGCTGTGCGGGATCCGTCTGCTGCTCGGCTCCCGCGCGGATCGCACCCTGGGCCGCGTGCACACCTGGGCGGTGGGCAGCTCCGCGAGCGCGCTCTCCTGGGCGCTCGGCATCATCGGCGTGATCCTGCTGCTGCAGACGGTGGCCCGATCATCGGGGCCCTCGCCCGGTGATCCCCACACCGGAGGTCACGATGCGGAGAAGGCCCGCGGCAGGAGCGCGGGGCGCCTATAGCATCGAGGGCGGGCGCCGGTCGCGGCGTTCTCGGGGGCGATGCCGGGGGAGGGCGAGCATGAGCACGGGGACAGGGTCCGGACGATCCGCGCGGGGGCGCGGCCGCACGACCACCTTGGCGGACGTCGCCCGACGGGCGGGGGTCTCGATCGCCACGGCGTCGTTCGTGCTCTCCGGACGCGGCGGGCTGCGCTCCGCCGGCTCCCCGCGCACGAAGGAGCGGGTGCGCGCCGCCGCGGAGGAGCTCGGCTACGTCCCCAACCGCCATGCGCAGGCGATGCGCACGGGCCGCGGCGGGGGGATCGTCCTCGCGCTGAGCGCCCTCGGGGACCCGTGGGGGGTGAGCCTGACCCGGCAGGTGCGGGCGACCGCGCTCCCGCACGACCTCTCCACCCTCGTCCTCGCCGACGAGCGCTGGTTCGAGTACCTCCAGGGCGCCTCCACGGATGCCGCGCTCATCACGAGCATCGACCTCACGCCGGACGGCCCCTCGCTCACCCGTCGCCTCGCGGTGGGGACGCAGACCGGCATCGTCGCCTTCACCGCGCACATGGAGCCGGAGGGCTTCGACGTCATCTCCTCGACCCCCTTCGCGGCGATGCGGGAGGCCTATGCCCTCCTGCGGTCCCGGCACCCGGTGGTGCACCTGCTCGCGCCGCACCCGGTGCCGGCGGGGGACGAGCCGCCCCGCCCGCGCCTGGGTTCGTTCCTCGACGCGGTGCGCGAGCACGGGGACGGACCGCAGGAGCGGCTCGTGCGCACCACGGAGCCAGGCGACCGCGCCACGTACCTCTCCGCGCTCGACTGGCTCGCCGGTCCGGACCGGCCCGCGGCGGTGATCTGCTACACCGGCTACCAGGCGATCGCCCTGCAGCGCGCGGCGGACAGGGTCGGCCTGCGCACCCCCGAGGACCTCGAGATCATCTCGATCGGCGACGTGCCCGAGGAGTCGCTGTACTTCGGCGCGATCAGCTACTTCGGCGTCCAGGACGTCTTCTCCCGGATCGCGGAGGTCGTCGTGGACCGCGCCCGCGACCGCACGGACCGCCCCGGGACCCTGCACACCTTCGAGTGGGAGCTCTTCCCCGGGTGCACCAGCCGCGACGGCGCCGGCGTCGCCGAGGGGGACGCCGACGCCGCGGTCCCCTCCTGACCTGCGGCCTAGGCTGAGGCCATGAGCGCCACCACCTGGTCCCTGCCCGGACTCCACCTGACCGACGTCACCCTCCCCGTCCCGCTGGACCATGCGGACCCGGCCTCGCCGCGCATCGAGCTCTTCGCCCGCATCGTCACCGCCCCCGGCGGGGAGGACCTGCCCTACCTCGTCTACCTCCAGGGCGGCCCCGGCTCGGAGGCACCGCGCCCGCTCGACGCCTCGACCCCGCCCTGGCTGCCCCGCGCGCTGCGCGAGTTCCGCGTGGTGATGCTGGACCAGCGCGGCACCGGCCGCTCCACCCCGGTGGGCCTCGACGCGCCGCTGCCGGAAGGGGCGGCCGACGGCGCCGCGACCCTGCGCGAGGCGAGCCCGCAGCAGCAGGCGGAGTACCTCACCCACTTCCGGGCCGACGCGATCGCCCGGGACGCGGAGCTGCTGCGCGAGCACCTGGGCGCGGAGCGCTGGAGCCTGCTCGGGCAGTCCTTCGGCGGCTTCACGGCGCTGCGCTACCTCAGCGCGCACGCGAGCTCCGTGGAGACGGCGCTGTTCACGGGCGGGCTGCCGAGCGTGGGCCCGGACATGGAGGCCGCCTACCGCCTCACCTGGGAGGGCATGGCCGTGCGCTCCGAGCGCTACTGGGACCGCTTCCCGGGGGACCGGGACCGCTTCCGCGCGCTCGCGGACCGCGCCGCCGTGGGCACCCTGCGGGTCCCCGGCGGGACCGTGGGCGTGGAGCGGCTGCGCCGGCTCGGGCACCTGCTGGGCGCCTCCTCCGGCCAGGAGAGGCTGCACCTGCTGCTGGACCTGGACCCGGACTCCCCGGCCTTCGCCCACGACCTCGCCGCGGCGCTGCCCTTCGGCGGGCGGAACCCGCTGTACGCCGTGATCCACGAGTCCTGCTGGGCCGACGGCACCGCGACCGCCTGGGCCGCGGAGCGGACGATGCCCTCCGCGGTGCGGGAGGACCCGACGCTGCTCGCGGGGGAGCACATGCATCACGAGGCGATCACCGAGGATCCCGAGCTCGCCCCCTTCGCGGAGGCGGCGGAGATCCTCGCCGCGCACCCGTGGCCGCGGCTGTACGACGAGCAGGCCCTGCGCGCGGCCGAGGTCCCGGCCGCCGCGGCGGTCTACTTCGAGGACGCCTACGTGCCGCGCGATCTCTCGCTCGCGACGGCGGCCCTGCTGCCGCAGATGCGCACCTGGGTGACCAGCGAGTTCGAGCACAACGGCCTTCGCGCGAGCGGCGAGGGCGTGCTGGACCACCTGCTGGATCTCGCGGCGGGGCGTCGCGCCGCCTGAGCCGCGTCCTTCGCAGCACCGAGCGCGGCGTCGCCCTTCCGGGGCGGCGTCGCGTCCCGCTGCGCGGCATCGGGCCATGTGTGCTCGCTCACACAGCGCGCAGGGCGCCGCAGGTCATGGAGGGGGCGCGGCGCCGCGTCCGACCCAAAACCAACCACTGGATGGTTCGGCATCGACAAATTAGTGGCGTGGCACTAATAATCTCCTCCAGGTCGCAGCGAGCGACTTGCAACGACGCATGCGCGCCACGTGACGAAGGAGTCCTCTCGTGACCACTCATGACCCCGGCATCGGGTTCGCCCCTGATCCGACGATCGACCTCCAGGGCAGCCCCAACCGCATCGGTCCCAAGCTCCCGATCCCGCACCTCGGCATCGAGCCCGACAAGGTCAAGCCCTGGTGGTTCGTGCTCGGCATCGTGCTGGGGCAGATGGGCATCTTCGTCGGGCTCATGGGACCGGCGACGGTCTCCATCGCCTACAAGGCCCAGACCCTCACCGATGATCCCGCCCAGCAGGCGACGATCACCGCCTTCGCGATCGCACCGGGCGCACTCGCCGCCGTCATCTTCAATGCCGTCGGCGGGCGCATCTCCGACCGCACCACGGGCCGCTTCGGTCGTCGCCGTCCCTGGATCATCGCCGGCATCCTCGGCATGACGCTGAGCCTCCTGCTGATCGCCCTCGCTCCGGGCGCGCTGCTCATGGCGATCGGCTGGTTCCTCGCCCAGGCCACGGCGAACATGGCCTTCGCGGCCTTCACCGCGTCCCTCTCGGATCAGCTGCCCAAGCGGCAGTACGGCAAGGTCTCGGGCTTCGTGAACATCGCCGCGAACGTCGCCGTCATGGTGGCGACGTGGATGGTGCCCGTGTTCAAGGACAGCATGGTCATGCTGTTCATGGTGCCGGCGCTGCTCGGGCTCGTGATGGTCGTGATCTACGCCTTCATGCTCCCGGAACCGGTGCTCACGCAGAACCGGCATCCCTTCAACCTCGTGCAGCTGATCACCACCTTCTGGCGCAACCCGATCCGCTACCCGGACTTCGCCCTCGCCTGGGGTGGTCGGTTCATGATCATCCTGGCCAGCTATATGTTCACGACGTTCCGTCTGCAGTACATGACGAACCATCTGGGGCTCGAGGCCGGCTCGGCCACGACCGCCGTGGCCACAGGCGTCACGATCTACACGGTCGCCGCGATGGTGGCGAGCCTTGGTGGCGGTTGGCTCTCGGACAAGATCGGTCGACGCAAGTCCCTCGTGGCCGTCTCGATCCTCGTGTTCGGCATCGGCACGTACATGCTCCTGCATGCCGACACCGTCTCTGCCTTCTACGTGGTCGAGGCGATCATGGGTCTCGCCTACGGTGTCTACGGCGCGGTGGACCTCGCGCTCGTGCTCGAGGTGCTCCCGAATCGCGAGGAGGTCGGCAAGGATCTCGGCGTCTTCAACATCGCCAACGCCCTGCCGCAGTCTCTCGCTCCTGCATTCGGCGGCTTCCTGCTCGCGAACCTGGGCAACGGCACGAACTTCACCGCGCTCTTGGTCGCCGCATTGATCGCCTCCGTGATCGGCGCCGTGCTCACGATGTTCATCCGCTCCGTGAAATAGTGAGCCCGTACCAATGAACCGGTGCCGGAGCGGCCTCGCCGCTCCGGCACCGGCGTCCCCGGGGGGTCGATGGCGATCCCTCCCGTGCCGAAGGGTCTCCCATGACTGCTGTCCCGCAACGAGGCAGGACCGCCCGCCGTCGCCCCGGTCGTCCCCGGGGCCAGGACTCCGCCGTGATCAGGGAGAGCGCGCTGCGCGCCGCCGTCGATCTCATCGCGCGCCAGGGCTTCGCGGCGACCTCCATGTCCCAGGTCGCGGAGGCCGCAGGGATCTCCCCCTCGGGCCTCGCCCACCACTTCCCCTCGAAGAAGGCGCTCCTCGGCGCCGTGCTCGCCTACCGCGACGTCATGGACAACGAGGGCGGCCTGCGGCTCGACGACGAAGCGTGGACGTGCTTCGACCAGCTGGTCGACGTCGCGGCCGTGAACTCCACGAGGCACCAGCTCGTTCTCCTCTACACGACGATGGTGGGGGAGGCCGTCACCGAGGACCACCCCGCGCACCCCTGGATGGCGGGCCACTTCCGGGACGTGCTCGCCTCCCTCTCCGCGTGCCTGATCCGGGACCAGGAGCTCGGCCGTGTACGTGCCGACGCCCCCGTCGGCACGATCGCGCGTCAGATGGTCGCGCTGATGGACGGTCTCCAGGTGCAGTGGCTGCTCGACGACTCCGTCGACATGGTCGCGATCCTCCGGCAGTACGTGGACGACCTCAAGGCGACCTGGGGCACCACCCCGAGCGCCTGACGTCCGGAAGGAACTTCCACTGCGACGGCCGGCGGCCGGAACGCGCCGCGCGCCTGCGGTGTCACGGTGACCCTTGTCCGCCGGCGTCACGCTTGCTAGCGTGACCATCCATCCCGCACGTGATCGGCGATGAGGCCGGTCATGCAGGGTTCCCGGAGGTCGGGCAGGCGAGACGACCGTCGGGGTCCCCGTTTCCCGAGGTCCTCCAGGAGTCCCCGTGGCATCACGCAGCATGGAAGAAAGTTCCGCATCCACCGCGTCCCGCCCCGGCCGCCGTCGGGTCCTCACGAGCCTCTCCGCGCTGCCGGCCGGCGCCGTGCTCGCGACCGCAGGAGCAGCCGCCGCGGCGCCCTCCGCGCCCGCGAAGGGGAACGGCAAGGGGAAGGGCAGGCACCGGTTCCGGCTCGGCGTCGAGAACCTCCTCGAGGGCGATCAGCTCTCCCTGCTGGAGGGCGCGAAGGTCGGCCTGGTCACCAACCCCACCGGCACGGACTCCACGCTCACCTCCACGATCGACCTGCTCGTGGACGCGCAGGAGGAGGGCGGCTTCGAGCTCGTCGCGCTCTTTGGCCCGGAGCACGGCGTGCGCGGGGCGGAGCCCGCCGGCGGCAGCGTCGAGGACTACGTCGACGAGCGCACCGGCCTGCCCGTGCGCTCCCTCTACGGCGCCACGCAGAAGCCCACACCGGAGATGCTCGCCGATCTCGACGTGCTCGTCTTCGACATCCAGGACATCGGCGCCCGCTTCTACACCTACATCTGGACCCTCTACTACCTTCTCGAGGCCGCCGGCGAGAACGACAAGCGGGTGGTGGTCCTGGACCGGCCGAACCCGCTCGGCACCGACGTCGAGGGCTTCCTCCTGGACCCGGCGCTGTCGAGCTTCGTGGGGCTGAAGGAGATCCCCCAGCGCCACGGTCTCACCGCGGGCGAGCTCGCCACCTACTTCGCGGAGGAGTTCCTGGACGGCGGCGTGCAGCTCGACGTGGTCCCCATGACCGGCTACGACCCGGAGGACCCCGCCGCCGCGGCCGCGCGCCTGCCCTGGGTGCTGCCCTCGCCGAACGTGCCCACCCGGGAGACGGCGATCGTCTACGCCGGCACCGGCCTCATCGAGGCGATCAACGTCTCCGAGGGCCGCGGCACCACCACGCCCTTCCTGTGGTTCGGCGCCCCGTTCCTCACCGAGGAGCTCGTGGACGCCGTGATCAGCGCCCTCGACGCGGCGGAGCTCCCGGGCGTGCGCTTCCGGCCGATGTTCGCGACGCCGACGACCTCGAAGCATGCGGGCGAGTTCTGCGGCGGCGTGCAGATCCACCTCGTCGACGAGGAGGCCTACGAGCCGGTGCGCACCGGCATCCACGTGCTCTCGGCCCTGCTGCGCGAGGTCGAGGAGGTCGACTGGCGCGAGGGGGAGAAGTGCCGCACGGAGGAGGACGTCTGCTGGATCGACAAGCTCTCCGGCACCACCCGCACCCGGCTCATGCTCGACGCGGGCGAGGACCCGGAGTCGATCGTCCGCGCCTGGCGCGAGGACGTGCGCGCCTTCCAGCGCGCCTCCCGCCGTCACCGCCTCTACTGAGCAGTCCCGTCCCCGCACCTCCCTCCCCACCCCAGGAGTCCCCATGACCCGCTCCCCGCAGCTCACCCGTCGCGGCCTCGGCGCCGCGGCCGTGCTCGGCGCCGCCGCCGTCCCGCTCGCCCCCGGCGCACCCGCCGTCGCCGCCCCCGCGAAGGGCGGCCATCACGGGGGAGACCTCGACGCCCGGGTCGAGGAGCGGCTCGCCGCGATGAGCCCCGAGCAGAAGATCGGCCAGCTCTTCATCGCCGTCGGCTACGGCGCCACCGTGGACGAGGAGCGCGAGGAGAACACGACGAGCGCGGGCGTCGCCACCACGGCGGAGATCATCTCCACCCATCACGTCGGCGGGCTCATCGCCTTCGCGTGGTCCGGGAACGTCGACTCGATCGAGGCGGCCGCGGGCTGGACCGCCGGGGCGCAGCGCGCCGCGGCGGAGGCCGGGGAGGTGCCCCTCATGATCGGCATCGACGAGGAGCGCGGCGTGGTCAAGCGCCTGCCCGCCCCCGCGACCGCCCTGCCCGGTGCGATGGCGCTCGGCGCGAGCCGCTCCGAGGTGCACGCCCGCAGGGCCGCCCGCATCACGGCCGACGAGCTCGCCGCCGTCGGCTTCACCCAGAACTACGCCCCCCTCTGCGACGTCAACGTCAACGCGCAGAATCCCGTGATCGGCGTGCGCTCCGTGGGCGCGGATCCGGGGCTCGTCGCGGATCTCGCGAGCGCCCAGCTGCGCGAGGCGCAGAAGCGCGGCATCTCCGCGACCGTGAAGCACTTCCCCGGCCACGGCGACACCGCGACCGACTCGCACGTGGGCCTGCCCGTCATCGACCACAGCCGCGAGGAACTCGACGAGATCGACCTCCCGCCCTTCCGCCGCGCGGTCGAGGACGGCGTCGACGCGATCATGACCGCGCACATCGTGGTCCCCGCGCTCGACGACTCCGGTGTCCCCGCGACCCTCTCCCATCCGATCCTCACGGGCGTGCTGCGCGAGGAGATCGGCTTCGAGGGCGTCATCGTCACCGACTCCCTCGCCATGGAGGGCGTGCGCACGATGTTCGGCGACGACCGCGTCCCCGTCGAGGCGATCCTCGCGGGCGCGGACCAGATGCTCATGCCGCCGGACCTCGCCGTCGCGATCGGCGGGGTGCGCGCCGCGGTCGAGTCGGGGGAGATCACCGCGGAGCGTCTGGACGCCTCCGTGCGCCGCATCCTGCGCCAGAAGGCCCGGCGCGGTCTGCTCGACGGCGCGCCCGAGGTGGACCCGGGGCGGGCGGAGCGGAAGCTCGGCGGCCGCGACGCGCTGCGCGCCGCGGAGAGGATCGCCGGGGACGCCGCGACCCTGCTCGTGGAGGGCTCGGCGCTCCCGCTGCGTCGCGGCGCGCGCGTCGTCGTGCTCGGCGCGGGCAGCGCGGCCGTGCAGGACGCCCTCGTCGCCGCGCTCGAGGACCGGGGGCTCGAGGCTTCCCGCGGCGCCGCGGCCGACGCCGCCGGGGCGGACCTCGCCGTGGCGCTGACCTCCTCGAGCTCCTTCGTCACGCCGGCCGCACAGGTCACGGCCGTCGAGGACGCCGCGGCGACCGGCACGCCGGTGCTCCACGCCTCCCTGCGGAACCCCTACGACGTGGTGCACGTGGGGGAGGTGGACACCTCGATCGCCCTGTACTCCGATGCCCGGTGCTCCCTGCGCGCGCTCGCGGGGATCGTCATCGGCCGGGTGAGCCCGGCGGGTCGCCTGCCCGTCGCCATCCCGACGGCGGACGGCACGGGGGAGGCCTTCGCGTACGGGGCCGGTCTGGGCTGACCGGTCCCGCGAGGAGCGGGTGGGGGGACCATCGCGCCGGGCGGGTCGGGGGACCTGCCCGGCGCGGCGGTGGCGCGCACCCGCCCGTGCCGCGGCGGGTTCTCGCCCTGCGCTGCCGAGGGCGGCGCGACGACGCCGCTGAGGCCCCGTCTCATCGTGCGGGGGTCCACGGCAGGGCCCCGTCGGTGACGAGCCGCATGCCCGTGTCCCCGCGGGTCGCGGCGGCCTCGCGGGTGGCCCGCGCGGCGATGCCGCAGCCGGTCTCGGAGTCCTCCCGGCCCAGGTAGGAGCCCCCGCGCACCGCGCGCGCCCCCGTCGCGGCATCCGCTGCGCACCACTCCCAGACGTTCCCGGTCACCTCGTACAGTCCCAGGTCGTTCGGCGGGAAGGAGCGCACGGGAGCGGTGCCGCGGTAGCCGTCCTCCGCGGTGTCCCGCAGCGGGAAGGAGCCCTGCCACAGGTTCGCCATGTGCTCGCCGTCGGGCACGAGCTCGTCGCCCCAGGGGTAGCGGGTCCCCTCGAGGCCGCCGCGCGCGGCGCGCTCCCACTCCTCCTCGGTGGGCAGGCGCATCCCGCACCAGGCGGCGAAGGCCTCGGCGTCCTCCGCGGCGAGATGCACGACGGGATGATCCGCGCGGTCGCTGCGGCCGGCGTCGGCGTGCGTCCCGGCTGCGACGTCGGACCCGGGACCCTCCGGATGTGCCCAGTCCGCCCCCTCGACGAGCCGCCACCACGGCGCGCCGGGCACGGTGGGGGAGGCGCGGCGCAGGTCGGGGCGCAGCAGCCCGGAGAAGACGGCGGAGGCGCCGGCCCGCTCCGCGACGCTCACGTAGCCGGTCTCCCGGGCGAAGGTCGCGAACTCGGCGACGCTCACGCAGGCCTCGTCGACCCGGAGCCCCTCGAGCTGCTCGGGGTCCACGGGCACGGCGGCGAGGCCGCGGGAGCTGACCTGCCCCACGGGCAGGATCAGGGGAGGGGCGGCGAGCGTCATGACCTCACGGTAGGTCGCTCCGAGAAACCTCCCGGGGGTCTCGCAGGGACGAGACCGTTGGTCACGAACAGGTCACGGCACTCCTGGGCGGGGGGCCAGGACCCCGCTCCTCCCTACGTTCCAGGGGTCCCCGGCGGAGGTCTGCCCTCCGTCCACCCCCGTGAGGAGCCGTCATGAGTCTCGACACCCGGGCCCCGTCCCCGCAGAGCACACCCTCGGCCTCCTCCGCCACGGCGGACGCCTCCGCCGCGACCGCGGAGAGCCTCGAGGACTACACCCTCCGCTTCGCCCCGCGCTCCTACCGGCGCTGGAAGCCCGCCGTCGTCGCGACGAGCGCGCTGGGCGGCATCGCCTACCTCGCGGACTTCTCCATCGGCGCGAACATCGGCCTCACCCACGGCACGGTCAACGGACTGCTCGGCATCCTCGTCGCCGCGCTCATCATCTTCCTCAGCGGCTTCCCGCTCGCCTACTACGCGGCCCGCTACAACCTCGACCTCGACCTCATCACCCGCGGCAGCGGCTTCGGCTACTACGGCTCGGTGATCACGAACGTCATCTTCGCGTCGTTCACCTTCATCTTCTTCGCGCTCGAGGGGTCGATCATGGCGCAGGGCCTCTACCTGGGCCTCGGGATCCCCCGCTGGATCGGCTACCTGATCTCGACGCTGCTGATCTTCCCGCTGGTCATCTACGGCATGAAGGTGCTCGCGAAGCTCCAGGTCGCGACCACCCCGGTGTGGCTGATCCTCATGGTCATCCCCGTCGCCTACCTCGTCATCTCCCACCCGGACTCCGTGCAGACCTTCCTGACCTGGACCGGCGAGTCCGGTGAGGGCGTGAACGTCGCGTCCGCGATGCTCGCCGCGGGCGTGTGCCTCTCGCTCATCGCGCAGATCGCCGAGCAGATCGACTACCTGCGCTTCATGCCGCCCCGCACCGCGCAGAACCGCCGCTCGTGGTGGGCGGCGACGATCCTGGGCGGCCCGGGCTGGGTGCTCTTCGGCGCGACCAAGCAGATCCTCGGCATGTTCCTCGCCGTCTACCTCGTGGCGAACGTGCCCGGTGCGCGCGAGTTCGCCAACGAGCCGGTCCAGCAGTTCCTCGCGACCTACGAGCAGCTCATGCCGGCCTGGCTCGCGATGACCCTCGCCGTGGTGCTCGTGGTCATCTCGCAGGTGAAGATCAACGTCACCAACGCCTACTCCGGCTCGCTCGCCTGGACGAACTCCTTCACGCGCCTCACCAAGCGCTACCCCGGCCGCCTCGTGTTCCTCGGCGTGAACCTCGCGATCGCGCTCGTGCTCATGGAGGCGAACATGTTCGACTTCCTCAACGGCATCCTGTCCTTCTACGCGAACCTCGCCATGAGCTGGATCTGCGTCGTCGCAGCGGACATCGTCCTGAACAAATACGTGCTGCGCCTGTCCCCGAAGGTGCCGGAGTTCCGTCGCGGCATGCTCTACGACTGGAACCCCGTGGGCATCGTGTCCCTCGTGCTCTCCGGCGGCATCTCGATCGCGATCTTCTTCGGGGCCTTCGGCGCCGCGGTCCAGCCCTTCTCCCCGCTCTTCGCGGTGGGCATCGCCGTGGTCGCGACCCCGCTCATGGCGATCGCGACCCGGGGTCGCTACTACCTGCGCCGCACGGACGACGGCATCGACCTGCCGATGTTCGACGCCGACGGCAACCCCTCCGGCGAGACGCTCACCTGCGCCGTCACGGGACTCGACTTCGAGCGCCCGGACATGATCGCCTCCGCCGTGCCCGGCCCCGGGGGTGAGAAGCTCTACCTCAGCTCGCTCGCCCTCACGACGGACCGCACCGGCGAGCACGTCCTGCCGAAGGAGTGAGTCCGTGCGCTTCACCCCCGCCGATTCCGAGAAGCTGCTGCTGGCGACGGCGGGGATGGTCGCGCGCGACCGCCTCGCCCGCGGTGTGCTGCTGAACCACCCCGAGGCGGTGGCGCTGCTGTCGACCTGGGTGATCGAGCGGGCCCGCGAGGGCGCGGTGGTCGAGGAGCTCATGGTCTCCGGCCGCGAGGTGCTCTCCCGCGACCAGGTCATGGACGGCGTCGCGGAGATGCTCGCGGACGTCCAGGTCGAGGCGACCTTCCCCGACGGCCGCAAGCTCGTCACCCTCCATCACCCGATCGCCTGAGGAGCGCGATGAGCGAGAGTGAACTCGTCGGGCCGACGGGCCCGGGCGCGATCCGGGTGCGGCCCGGCACGCGCGAGCTGAACCGTCGCGCGGACCCGTCGGACGTCCGGGGGATCGTCCTGGAGAACACGGGGGACCGGCCCGTCCAGATCGGCTCCCACCTCCACCTCCCGGACGTCAACGACGCCGTGGCCATGGACCGGGACGCCGCCAGCGGCTTCCGGCTCGACGTGCCCGCCGGCACGTCCCTGCGGCTCGAGCCCGGTGCCTCCCGGCAGGTGGCGATCGTGCGCCTGGGCGGCCGCGGCCACGTGCCCGGGATCCAGATCCGCGACGGCGGGGCCGACGGTCGGGAGGAGCGCCGATGAGCCGCATCGACGCGGAGCGCTACGCCGCCCTCTACGGCCCCACGACCGGCGACCAGGTGCGCCTGGGGGACACGGACCTCTGGATCGAGATCGAGGAGGACCGCACGTTCGGCGGCGAGGAGGCCGTGTTCGGGGGCGGCAAGTCGATCCGCGAGTCGATGGCGCAGGGTGTCACGACCCGCGCCGAGGGTGCGTTGGACACCGTCATCACGAATGCGATCGTGCTGGATCACTGGGGTGTGGTGCGGGCGGACGTCGGCCTCCGGGACGGCCGGATCGTCGCGCTCGGCAAAGCGGGGAATCCGGACGTGCAGGACGGGATCCACCCGTCCCTGCACATCGGGCCGTCGACGGACGTCATCGCGGGGGAGGGGCGGATCCTCACCGCGGGCGCCTTCGACACCCACGTGCACCTGCTCTCGCCGTCCCAGATCCACGAGGCGCTCGCGACCGGCATCACGACGATCGGCGGCGGCGGCACGGGCCCCTCGGAGGGCTCCCGCGCCACCACGGTCACCCCGGGCGCCTGGCACCTGGGCCGCATGCACCAGGCGCTCGACCAGCTCCCCGTGAACGTGCTGCTGCTCGGCAAGGGCAACACCGTCTCCGCCGAGGGCCTCGCGGAGCAGGCGCTCGCCGGGGCCGCCGGCTACAAGGTCCACGAGGACTGGGGCGCGACGCCCGCGGCGATCGACGCCTCCCTGCGCGCCGCGGAGGAGCACGGCCTGCAGGTGGCGCTGCACTCGGACTCGCTGAACGAGTCGGGGTTCGTGGAGTCGACGATCCGCGCGATCGGCGGCCGCACGATCCACGCCTTCCACATCGAGGGCGCGGGCGGCGGCCACGCCCCGGACATCCTCGAGATCGCCTCGCTGCCGCACGTGCTGCCCGGCTCGACGAACCCGACCCTCCCGCACACGGTCAACACGGTCGCCGAGCACCTCGACATGCTCATGGTGTGCCATCACCTCAAGCCCTCCGTCCCCGAGGACCTCGCCTTCGCCGAGTCCCGCATCCGCGCCACGACGATCGCCGCGGAGGATCTGCTCCACGACATGGGCGCCCTCTCGATCACCTCCTCCGACGCCCAGGCCATGGGCCGGATCGGCGAGGTCATCACGCGCACCTGGCAGGTCGCCCACGTGATGAAGCACCGGGTGGGGGCGCTCGGCGGCGGCCTCCCGGCGGACAACGAGCGCGCCCGCCGCTACGTCGCGAAGTACACGATCAACCCCGCGATCGCGCACGGGGTGGACGCGCACATCGGCTCCGTCGAGCCGGGGAAGCTCGCGGATCTCGTGCTCTGGGACCCGCGCTTCTTCGGCGTGCGGCCGGACCTGGTGATCAAGGGCGGCATGATCGCGTGGGCGGGCCTCGGCGACCCGAACGCCTCGATCCCCACCCCGCAGCCCGTGATGCAGCGCCCCGCCTTCGGCGACGCGATCGGCGGGCACCTCTCCGTCTCGTTCGCGGCGCCCGCCGCGGTGGAGGACGGCCTGCGCGAGCGCCTGGGCCTCACCCGCGAGCTGCTGCCCGTCGCCTCCACGCGCGAGGTGACGAAGGCGGATCTCGTGAACAACACTGCCCTGCCCCGCATCGACGTGCGGCCGGACACCTTCGAGATCAGCATCGACGGCGAGCGGGTCGTGCCGGCCCCGGCGAGCTCCCTGCCGCTCGCGCAGCTGTACCAGATGTTCTGATGCCGGCCCTCTCCTCGGCGCCGGCGCCGGCGACGATCGCGATGCTGCTCGCGGACTCCCGCCTGCCCGCGGGCGCGCACGTCTCCTCGAACGCCCTCGAGGCGGCGCTGCGCGACGGCCTGTGCCGGGGCGAGGTGGGCGCCTACCTCGCCTCCCGCCAGGTGACGGTGACCCGGGTCGAGGCGGGCACCGCCGTGCTCGCCCGCCACCTCGCCCTCACCTGCGCCCCCGAGGAGCTCGCGCCCGCGCTCGCCGCCCTCGAGGCGGAGTGGGCGGCCCGCACGCCCGGCCGTGCCCAGCGGGAGATCACGCGCGTGCTCGGCGACGGGCTGCGCCGCCTGGCCGACGTCCTCTGGCCCGGCGCGATCCCGCCCCTCACAGCGGGTGCGCCCCCGCGGCCCCGCCCCGTCGTGCTCGGTCTCGTCGCCGCGGCCGCCGGGCTGCCCGCTCCGGAGCTCGTGCGGCTCGTCGCCTACGACGACGCGCAGACCGTCGTCGCCGCCCTCCTCAAGCTCGAGCCCGGTGACCCCCGTGCGGGCGCCGCGCTCGTGCTCGAGGCCTGCGCCGCGATGGAGCCGCACGTCGGCCCGCTCGCGGCGCTGCAGGACCCGGCGCTCCTCCCGAGCGCCGGTGCACCCCAGACCGAGGACTGGGCAGAGGCCCAGTCCGCACTGCCCAGGAGGCTGTTCCGTGCCTGATCCCGTCACCCCCACCCGCTCGCTGCGGCTCGGCGTCGCCGGTCCCGTCGGCACCGGCAAGAGCTCGCTCATCGCGACCGTGTGCCGCGCCCTCGCCGGCGAGCTGCGCCTCGGCGTCATCACCAACGACATCTACACCGACGAGGACGCCCGCTTCCTCCGCTCCGCCGGCGTGCTCGACCCGGAGCGGATCCGCGCGGTCGAGACCGGCGCCTGCCCGCACACCGCGATCCGGGACGACGTCACCGCGAACCTCACGGCCGTCGAGCAGCTCGAGGCGGACTTCGACCCGCTCGACGTGGTGCTCGTCGAGTCCGGCGGCGACAACCTCACCGCGACCTTCTCGCCGGCGCTCGTGGACGCACAGCTGTTCGTGCTCGACGTCGCGGGCGGCGGCGACGTGGCCCGCAAGGGCGGCCCCGGCATCGGCCGCGCGGACCTCCTCGTCGTCAACAAGATCGACCTCGCCCCCTACGTGGGGGTCGACGTCGAGCAGATGGTCGCCGACGCCCTCGAGGCGCGCGAGGGCCGCCCCGTGCTCGCTCTCTCCCGCAGCGACGAGGCCTCGGTCCAGGAGCTGCGCGCCTGGGTGCTGGCGATGCTCGCCGCGCACCGCGGGGGCACCCACGAGCCGCAGGACCCGGGCCCGATGGCTCCGCACTTCCACGCCGACGGCGAGGAGCACACGCACGACCACGAGCACGAGCACCCGCACGAGCACTCCCACGCCTGATGACCCGGATCGCCGTCGAGCGGGCCGCGGGGCCGGTGCGCCTGCACCTCGCCCCGGGCCTGCTGCAGCCGCGCCTCGTCTCCCGCGGCGGGACCTCCGCCCAGGTCGCGCTCGTCGCGAGCGGGGCGACGCTGCTGGGCGGGGACGAGGTCGCCGTGGACGTCGAGGTGGGGGACGGCTGCACGCTCGGCATCGAGGACGTGGGCGGCACCGTCGCCTACGAGAGCACGGGCGTGCCCAGCCGCTTCGACGTGCGCATCCGCCTCGGGGTGGGCGCACGGCTGATCTGGCGCGCGCACCCCTTCGTCGTGACCGACGGGGCCGACGTCCGTCGGCGCACCGCGATCACCCTCGGTGAGGGCGCCGCGCTGCTGCTGCGCGAGACCCTCGTGCTGGGCCGCACGGGGGAGCGGGGCGGCCGCCTCGCGACGGCCCTCGAGGCCCGAAGCACGAGCGGCACCCCGCTGCTGATCGAGCACCTCGATCTGGACGGCGCGTCCCCGCGACCGGGTGTGCTGGGCGGGCACCGGGTGCTCGACACGGCCCTGCTGCTCGGCCGCCGCCCGCCGGAGGCGCCCGTCGACCACGCTGACCCCGTCGGACCCCGCGTCCTGCACCTCGAGCAGCCGGGGGCGATCGGCCGCGCGCTCGGCGCGAGCGCGCACGCGACCGGCGTGGCGGCGATGATGGAGTCCTGGGCGCCCGCGGTGGGCGCCGGGGAGGACGGGGCATGACCCACGAGCACGCGCACCATCACGCGCACGAGCACGCCCCCGTCGGCCCCTCGACCCTCGAGGGCGAGCACCCGGTGCGTGCGACCGCCGCGCTGCTCTCGGGCGGGCAGGACCTCGACCGTCTCGCCGAGCGCCTCTCGGTGCTCGCCGATCCCCGTCGCCTGCGGATCCTCTTCGCCGTGCACGCGCACCCGGGGATCCGCAGCTCGGACATCGCCCGCGTGACCGACGCGCACGACTCGACGACCTCCCACGCCCTCGCCCTGCTCCGCGAGGCGGGCTGGCTGCGCACCGAGCGCCAGGGCCGGGAGGTGCGCTACCACCTCGCCGATCCGCTGGGCCATCGCATCCTCCACGAGATCGGCTCCGAGCACCTGCCCGGCGTGGAGCACCGCCGCACCTGACCCCGTCACTGCACCCCCGGGTGCCAAGGCGTGGCAACCCGTCGCAGTCCGTCCCGATACTTGCAAGGATCCACAACCATGACCCGACTCGAGGCGCCACCCGCGCCTGCCGCCTCCTCGATCCTCCCGGGGGCGCGGGACCCGCTCGGCACCCGCGCCCGGGACCGCCGCGCCGCCGCCTGGATCCTCGGCCTCGGCGTCGCCACGGCCGTGAGCGTCCTCGTGTGCGCGGGCATCGGCCCCGTGCTCGTGCCGCCCCTGCGCGCCGCCGCGATCATCGCCGCGCACCTCGGGCTGCCCGTCGACCCGCAGGCCACCCTCGCGGAGGACGCGATCATCTGGGGCGTGCGCGCCCCGCGCGTGGTGCTCGGCGCGGCCGTCGGCGCGTGCCTCGCCCTGTGCGGCGCGGCCCTGCAGGCCATGGTGCGGAACCTGCTCGCCGATCCCTACGTGCTCGGCATCTCCGGCGGCGCCTCGACCGGCGCCGCGGCCGCGGTGCTGCTCGGCGCGGGGGCCGGCCTCGGCGCCGCCGCCCAGCCCGCACTCGCCTTCGCGGGCGCCCTCGCCGCCGCCCTGCTCGTGCTCGTCCTCGCCCGCTCGCACGGCGCGGTCACCTCCCTGCGGCTGCTGCTCGCCGGGGTCGCCGTCGGCTACGTGCTCACCGCGATCACGAACCTGCTCGTCTTCACGGCGGACACCGCCGAGGGCTCCCGCTCCGTCATGTTCTGGATGCTCGGCTCGCTCGCGCTCGGCCACTGGGACCTCTTCCTCGGCCTCGCCGTGCTCGCCGCCGTCGCGGGGCTGCTGATCCTCACCGCCGCAGGCCCCGTGCTCGACGCGCTCGCCGCAGGCGACGAGACGGCCTGGTCGCTCGGGATCCGCCCGGACCGCGCCCGCGTGGCCCTGCTCGTCGTCGTCTCCCTGTGCACGGGCGCCGCGGTCGCCGCCGCCGGCGCGATCGGCTTCGTGGGGCTCGTGGTCCCGCACCTCGCCCGGCGCCTCGTGGGCGGCCCGCACCGCCGCGTCGTCCCCGCCGCCGCGTTCCTCGGCGCGCTGTTCCTGCTCTGGGCGGACGCCCTCGCCCGCGTCGTCCTCGCCCCGCGCGAGCTGCCGATCGGGGTGATCACGGCGCTCGTCGGCGCCCCCTTCCTCGTCGTGCTCGTGCGCCGCCTCCGAGGGGTGGCAGCGTGATGCGCCGCCGTACTGCACTCCTGGTGCCCCTCGCCCCGATCGCGGCTTGGGGTCTGGCCGCCTGCACGGCGGCGCCGTCCCCTGCCTCGGGGACCGCCGCCGCCGCGAACGGCGAGGGCACGACCACCTACCCGCTCACCCTCGAGAACTGCAGCTCCTCCGTGACCCTGCCCGCCGTCCCCACGCGGATCGTGCTGCTCGAGACCGCCCCGGTCACCGTGCTCGACGGCCTCGGCGTGCTCGACCGCGTGATCGCGAAGGCCGGCGTGTTCCCGCCCGCCTCCTACCCCGAGACGATCCACGGGGACCTCGCGCAGCGGGTCGACGCGATCCCCGTGCTCTCCGACGACATCGACGGAGCCGGCCATCTCCAGATCAACCAGGAGAGCGTCATCGCGCAGTCCCCGGACCTCGTGCTGGGCCTCCCCGACGGCGTGACCCGCGAGGGCCTCGCCTCCGCCGGCGCGCAGGTGCTCGTCCAGACCGTCTACTGCGGCGACGCCCCCGCCGCGAGCTGGGACGATCTCGACGCCGAGATCCGCCTCCACGCCGAGGTCCTCGACCGGAAGGACGCGGGGGAGGAGCTCATCGCGACCCTCGCCTCCCGCCTCGACGCGGTGCGTGAGACGGCCGCCGCACGTCGCGGCGGCACCTGCGCGGTGCTCTACCCGACCGTGGGCGGCGGGCCGCTGTACGCCTACGGCGCCGCCTCCATGGCCTCCCCGCAGCTCGAGGCCGTGGGCCTCGAGAACGTCTTCGCGGGCACGGCGGAGCGGGTCTTCGAGGCGAGTACCGAGGCGCTCATCGACGCGGACCCGGACCACCTCGTGATCCTCTACCAGGGCGAGGGCGACGGCTCCGACGTGATCGCCGAGGTGACGGGCACCCACGCCCTCGGCTCCCTGCGCGCCGTGCGCGAGGGGCGGGTGCTCGCGCAGCTGTTCAACCTCACCGAGCCCGCGACCCCGCTCGTCGTCGACGGTGCCGAGCGGCTCGGCGACTGGCTCGACGGGGGCGCCTCGTGAGCGCATCCTCCACCGCACCGCCGTTGCTCGAGGTGCGCGGTGTGCATCGCTCCTTCGGCGAGCACCCCGTGCTGCGCGGGGTGGACCTCGCGGTGCGGCCGGGGGAGGTCCTCGGCCTCGTCGGCCCCAACGGGAGCGGCAAGACGACCCTGCTGCGCCTGCTCACCGCGGCGCTCCGGCCGGAGCGCGGGGAGGTGCTGCTGGGCGGGCGGCCGCTCTCCCGGATCGGCGGCCGGGAGCGGGCGCGGCGGCTCGCGATCGTGGTCCAGGAGAGCGCGGGGGAGCTGCCGATGACCGTCGCGGACCTCGTGCTCCTCGGCCGGACACCCCATCGGGGCGCCGGCCGCGGCCGGGAGGTCGCCGCCCGCGCCCTCGAGCGTGTGGGCGCCCTGCACCTCGCGGGCCGCGAGGTCGCGCAGCTCTCCGGCGGCGAGCGGCAGCGGGTGCTCATCGCCCGCGCCCTCGCCCAGGAGCCCGAGGTGCTGCTGCTCGACGAGCCCACCAACCACCTCGACGTCGGCTACCAGCACGAGGTCCTGCACGTGGTGCGTGGCCTCGGGCTCGCGACGATCGTCGTCCTCCACGACCTCAACCTCGCCGCCCGCTACTGCGACCGCGTCGCCCTGCTCCACGAGGGTCGTCTGCTCGCGAGCGGGCCGCCGTCGGCCGTCCTGCAGGGCCCGCAGCTCGAGCGGGTCTACGCCGTGGGCGCCGAGCCGCTCGCCGCCGCCGACGGCACCGTCCAGTTCCTCTTCCACCACCCGCGACCCGCCGAGGGGACCCGATGAGCATCCAGGACCCGATCACCGCCTACTGGTCCCGCTGGGCGGGGGAGTACGACGCCCAGCAGACGGCCCGCGCCCGCGCCGAGGGCGCCGAGGAGGTGTGGCGCACCGTCTGGGCGGAGGGGCTGCGCGCGGAGCCGGGCGGCGCCCCGCTCGAGGTGCTCGACGTCGGCACCGGCAGCGGCAATGCCGCGATCACGATCGCCGGGCTCGGCCACCGCGTGATCGGGATCGACCTCGCCCCCGGCATGCTCGAGGCGGCCCGCGCGAAGGGCTCGCCCGTGCGCTTCCTACCCGGCGACGCCGTGGACCCGCCGCTGCCCGCCGGAAGCCTCGACGCGATCGTCTCCCGCTACGTGCTGTGGACCCTGCGCGACGCGCCCGCCGCCCTCGCCGCCTGGCACCGCCTGCTGCGCCCGGGCGGGATCGTCGTCGCGGTGGACTCCGCCTGGTTCCCCGACGGGGCCGACGTCGGCGACGGTCTCGAGGGCGCCCGCCGGGAGGACTTCCGCAGCACCTATGCGAGCGGGGCCCTCCCCGAGCTCGCCCTCGCCTCCGGGGACCCCGAGCAGGTGATGGCCGCCTTCCGCGCCGCGGGCTTCACCGAGGTCACGGCGGATCCGCTGCCCGCGGTGCTCGAGCTCGACCGGCGCAACGGCGTCTCCTCGGGCCATCGACCGCAGCTGCAGATGCGGTATCGCGCAGTGAAGGGCTGAGCAGTGAAGAGCGGAGCAGCGAAGGGCTGACGCCCGTCGGCCCTCCGGCATAGGCTTTCCCGCATGACTGCCCCCACCCGCCGCATCGGCTCCCTCACCGTCTCCGCGATCGGCCTCGGCGCCATGCCGCTGTCCTTCGCCCGCACCCCCGCGGTGCCCCGCGACCAGGCGATCCGCACGGTCCACGCGGCCCTCGAGGCCGGCGTGACCCTCATCGACACGGCGGACATCTACGCCCCCAGCTGGGACACGATGGGCCACAACGAGCAGCTCGTCGCCGAGGCCCTCGCGGCCTGGGACGGCGACCGCTCCGCCCTCACCGTCGCGACGAAGGGCGGCATCACCCGCTCCGAGGGCGAGTCCTGGGGCCGCGACGGCTCCCTCGACTACCTCCGCCGGGCCGTGGAGACCTCGCTGACGAACCTCCGGGTCGACGCGATCGACCTCTACTACTGGCACCGCCCGGACCGCTCGATCCGCTACGCCGAGGGCGTCGAGGCCCTCGCGACGCTCCAGCAGGAGGGGCTGATCCGCGAGATCGGCGTGTCCAACGCGAACGTCGAGGAGATCGACGTGGCGCTCGAGGTGCTCGGCGAGGGCGGTCTCGCCGCGGTCCAGAACCAGTTCTCGCCCTCCTACTTCCACACGAGCATCGAGGAGCTGCGCCACTGCGGCCAGCACGGCGCGGCCTTCGTGCCGTGGTCCCCGCTCGGCGGGATCGGCGGCGGCGCGAGCGGCGTGGGGGAGCGGTTCCCGCAGGTCGCGCGGGTCGCCGAGGCGCACGGCGTGAGCCCGCAGCAGGTCGTCATCGCCTGGGAGCTCTCGCTCGGCGACCACGTGATCCCGATCCCCGGCGCCGGCCGGCCCGAGTCGATCGTCGACTCCGCCGCCGCGATGACGCTCGAGCTCACCGAGGCCGAGCGGGAGGACCTCGGGACGATCCTCGGCTGAGGGGCCGCGCGGGCGACGTGACCGGCAGGGCATTTCCGTTGCCGGTCCCCGGGTGCGGGCGTACCCTGGCGGGCGTCCGTGACCGGAGAGGAGTCGGCATGCATTCCGTGCCAGCAGGGAGCGAGGCGGCCCAGCGGGCCTGCTCGTCGTAGCGTGGCGCGCCCCGAGCGCGCCGCCGTCGACCCCACCCTGATGCTCCTGCATGCCCAATTCCCGGCCGCCCGGAAGCGGCCTGCGAGGCATGCCCTCCGAGAGGACCCCTCATGCTGACCCTCACCGATGCCCTGATCCGCGACTCCTTCGTGAACGCCTCGAAGGGTGACGCGAAGCGCGCCACCCTGCCCGACCTCGACGCCCTCGACTTCGAGCGCCTCGACTACCTGGGCTGGCAGGACGCCAAGCGCCCCCGCCTCCACTACGTGTCCCTCGAGCTGGACGGCGAGGTCGCGACCCTGATGCTGCGCGGCACCGAGAACGCCCCCACGAAGAAGATGCTCTGCGCCTGGTGCGAGGACATCGTCGACGGCGTGCATGCCGCGAGCTTCGTCGCCCCGCTCGGCGGCGCCTCCGGCCGGCGCGGCAACAGCGTCGGCACGTCGGTCTGCGCGGACTTCCGCTGCTCCCGCAACGTCCGCCGCGCGCCGAGCTCCTTCGAGCTGCGCACGGAGGACCCGGCGCTGCTCGCCTACCACCAGGAGCAGAAGATCGCCGGCCTGCGCGAGCGGTCCGCCGCCTTCGTGCGGGCCGTCGCGAACGGCTGATCGGCCGATCGGCCGACGGGTGGGGCCGGTGGGCAGGCTCCCGAGCGTGCCGTCCGGCACTGCCCTGACAGCCGGCGTCGCCTGACCCCCGGCACCGCTGACATCGCCGGCCTCGAGCGCCCGGCCGGGACCCGCCACGGGTTCCGCGCCGGGCGCTCGTGCGTCGTGGTCGAGCCGCGGGCAGCGGCGCCGCCCGCCGCCTCCCGCCGCTCGCCTCCTGCCACCCGCCACCGGCCTCCCGTCGCCTGCTGTTCGCGCGCGACCCGCTGCCGCCCCCCGTCGCTTGTCGCCGCCCCCGCCGCCCCTCCGCCCAGAATTGATCGTCCCTCCCCACGCCGAGTTATCCACAATTTCCACGGATCGGCGGTAGGTGCTGGTTTTGGGGGAGGGAGGGCGTAGAATGAAGGAGTGGCGTCGGGGTGTCGCTGGTGGATGGTGGCGGGGATTTATCTGCTCGCCGATCCGCCGCCGATCAGTCATTCCGGTGCAGTGATGACGAGGGGAGGTGAGCGATGTCGGTGATCGATGGCGGGGTGCCCGCGCCCCTTCCCCTGCCCGGCCTGGAGAGCGTCGCAGACCCTGCCGCGGCTCTCGATCCTCACGCTGTCGACATCCCCGCCGATGCGGACGCCTCTGCCTCTGCCTCAGTCACTGCCTCGGTCGCGGCGGGCGCCTCGACTCCCGTCCTCCCACCGAAGCCGCGCGCCCTCTGCCGCGCCGTGCGCGGCCGCAGCGAGGTGACCGAGGAGAACGTCGCCATCCGCGCCGACCTCTCGGAGGATGCCGTCCGCGCGGAGGCGCTGCGACGCATCCATCGCCGGCGCCGCGGCGCCGCCGCCATGCTCTACGTCGAGGAGATGAAGGACGTCGCCCTGCTGTGGGACGAGAAGGCGGGTGACGAGGGCGACTATCTCGCCCTTGCCGCCGGGGTCGCGCTGCGCGCCCGGCTCGGCCAGGCGACCTACCAGCTCCGCCGCGCCCACATGGGCGTCCCCGACCTGCCGCTCTCGCTCGAGAAGGTCGCCACCGGGGACCTCCCCACGAGGTGGTTCGACGATCTGCTCCGCGCGGTCGAGCGTCTCTCCTCTGCTCAGCGCCACCGGGTGGACGCCGAGGTCGCCGGCTGGGAGCTCGCGACGCTGTCCCCGGACCGCTTCCGCACGCTCGTGCGCCTCCTCGTGACCTGGGTGGACGAGGTCGCCGCCCTCGGCCCCACCGCGGAGGAGACGCGCGACGTCAGCCTTGACCACTCCCACATCGACGACGGCACCGCCACGCTCACCGTGACCGGGCCCGCCCCGGAGATCCTCGACCTCGCCAAGCGCCTCGACGCCGCCGCTCACGCGATCCAGGACCAGCAGCGCCACGCGCTCGCCCGCATCGCCGCCGGCGAGACCGGCGTGGAGATCCCCTGGGACCTCCACGGCCAGGCCGCCCGCACCGGGAAGCGGCTCCCGCTCGGAGCGATCCGCTATCTGCTGCTCACGCGAGGCGAGATCGACACCCAGGGTGTGCCGGTCCCTGCGGCGGGGGTGCGGCTGAACCTCGTCGTCCCCGTGCTGTCCCTGTTGGGCCGGAGCGACGCACCTGCGACGCTCGAAGGCACCATCCCGATTCCCGCCGGCATGGCCCGCGAGCTCGCGGCACAGGCACCCTCGTTCCAGCGGGTACTCACCGATCCGATCACCGGCGAGTTCCTCCCCGTCGCGTCGACCACCTACCGCCCCACCGCCGCGATGCGCGAGCACGTGCTGCTCATCGACCCCGTCTGCGCCGTGCCCGGCTGTGAGCGGCACATCGCGGAGAGCGGCGAGGTCGACCATGTCGAGGAATTCGATCACCTTCGCCCCGAG
The DNA here is from genome assembly GCF_054777615.1 of Brachybacterium horti. Classification (NCBI taxonomy): domain Bacteria; kingdom Bacillati; phylum Actinomycetota; class Actinomycetes; order Micrococcales; family Dermabacteraceae; genus Brachybacterium; species Brachybacterium horti. The sequence goes on along the minus strand of NZ_BAAHAM010000004.1, from coordinate 85,953 downwards.
AATGGCGGGCCCACGATGCCGCACAATCTCCACGGATTGTGCTGGTCTCATCATGACGCGAAAACCGAGAGGTATATCGACCCCGAGAGATCGGGGGACGGCAAACGTACACGATGGAATATCGGTGGCCTCACCGCCACCGAGGTCACGACCAACCGGGACCTCGTCACGCAATCCCTCGCGGAGAGCTACTCCCGCTACTGGGACGACTACGTCCAGCGCCGTCGGGCCGCGGAGGAGCGAGCCCGTGCCCGGGCGGAGGCGGAGGCCGCAGCGGCGGCAGCAGGAACGGGAGCCGACCCGGGAGCCGACGCGCCACCGGGCGACGGGGACCCGGACCACGCCCCGCCCTTCTGAACCTGTTCAGCCCAGCCGCACCCGCGCGTCCGCACGGTGCCCGGTCGCGGTGACGAGGCGGGCGTTCGCCTCGTCCGGCCCGAGCGCCCAGTCCCGCGCCGCGGCCGGCGGCTTCCCGAAGCGCTCATGGCGGGCGATCAGCCGCTCATGGCGGAGGTCCTCCGGGGTCTCCACGAACCAGCACGCATCCAGCAGCGCCCGCACCCCGGCGAACGGCCCCTCGTCGAGGAGCAGGTAGTTGCCCTCCGTGATGACGAGCGGCACCTCGGCCTCCACCGCGATCGCACCGGCGAGCGGCTGCTCGAGATCCCGCTCGAACATGGGCGCCCACACCACGTCGTCCCCGGGCATCTGGGCCCGGATCCGCTGCAGCAGCGCCGCATAGCCGCCCGCGTCGAAGGTGTCCGGCGCGCCCTTGCGGTCACGCCGGCCCAGCGCGTCGAGGGCGACGTCCGCGAGATGGAAGCCGTCCATCGGGACCACGGTGCACGAGCCCTCCGGCAGTTCCCGCGCGAGCAGCTCCGTGAGCGTCGACTTCCCCGCCCCGGGCGCCCCGGCGACCCCGAGCAGCCGCCGGCCCCCGGCGCGGCGCGCCTCGTCGAGCAGCGTCAGCGCGGCGCGGAGCACGGCCTCCTGCCCCTCCAGCACGACCGGCTCAGGCATCGACGTCCACCTCGAGCACCTCACCACGCAGCGGCAGATGGAGGAGGATCCGCGAGGGCTCCGCCCCGGCCGCCGCGAGCGCCCGCGAGTACGTCGCCAACTGCCCCAGGTAGTGCCGCTCCACATGCCCCACCGGGTCGTCGCCCGGATAGGACTTGTGGTCCACGAGCACGATGCCGCCGCCCGGCAGCTCGAGCAGGGTGTCGATCCACCCCTCCATGACCTGCGAGTCCTCGTTCCACCACGAGATCGGCTGCTCCGTCAGCTCCCGTGCGCCCGGGAACTCCGCCGCGAGGAAGGCCGCCCACGCCTCGCCGGCGCGGTGGAGCACTGCCTCGTCCACCGTGCGCGCCACCTGCCAGCGCTCAATGAGCCGCGCCGCGGCCGTCTCCCGCTGCGCCGGATCGAGCTCGGCGAGCGGCAGCGCGAGATAGGCGTGGACCGCCTCGCCCACCCGCTCCCACCGCGGCCCACCGCCCGTGACGAGCGAGGGGCCGATGCGCCGCGGCGCGCCCACGGTGCCGAGCGCCTCGCTGGAGCCGACCCCGGAGGCCTGGAAGCGAGCGGAGAGCTGTCCGGCGCTCTCCTGGTCCGGCCGGAGAGGGATGTCGGTCACCGAAAGCGGGTCCGCGACGGATGGCAGCGTCGTCACGTCCTGCTCCATCAGCTCGTCGACGTTCACGCGGGTGACCCGGGCGGGAAGGGGAGATTCCGCCCGGTCGACGAGGACCGCCTCGTCGTTCCAGCGCACCAGCGGCGAGTCCCCGACGATCAGGGAGTCCAGCTCGCTCCGGTCGCCGCCGATCGCGAGCACAGAGGTGCTCGCCGCGCGTGTGAGGGCCACGTACTGCAGTCGTCCTGCCTCCTCGGCCTCCGAGGTCGCTCTCCGACGGGCGAAGTCGGACTCGGCGAGCTGCTCGGCCACCTCGCCGGGGACCGTCAGCTTCGGCCAGAACAGAAGCTCGCGACCGGAGAGGGGCTGCGTCACATCGACCTCGTCGGGGGAGCGCACGAGCACACCCGAGGTGTGGTCCCGCTCCTTGGCGTCCCGGATCAGGTGGGTGACCACATGCTCCCATTCGAGGCCCTTGGCGGAATGGATGGTGCCCACCCACACCGAGTCGGGAAGTCCGGACAGGTCGGGTCCGTCCTCCCATGCATCGAGCTCGGCCCGCAGACCGGTGAGGGTGATGGGGGAGCCCTCGGTGCTGCGTCGCTCTGTCGACGTCCTGGCAAGCGCTCGCAGCGCGTCGAGGGAACGGCGTCGCGAGGCCTGTCCGCTCCAGCGCTTGATCCGCTGCGGCAGGTCGAGCGCGTCGATCAGTGCGCTGATCATCTCTTCCGGGGTGTAGGCGATGCAGGCCTTGCGCACTGCGTGGAGTCCGGAGAGGGTCCGGTCCTCCCACCAGCGTGCGTACACCCCGCGTCGGGCGTCCCTGTCCGGGGCGGCCATGAGCTCCTCGAACCAGGAACTGTGTGCCTGGTGGTCCTCGAGCAGCGCGACGAGCTCGGTGAGCGCGAGGGTGTCGGAGGCGTCGAGGGTCACCGCGAGGGCGGCGCGGACCAGCTGCGCCTCCCGGGTGGAGAGCAGGGAATGGGCCGCGCCGGCGGTCGGCACGCCACGGGCCTGCAGCGCCGCGACCACGGCGTTCTTCTGCGTGTTGGTCCGCACCAGAACGGCTGTGGTGCCGGGGGTGAAGGAGCCCTCGTCGATCCGCTGCCGGATCTGTTCACCGATCATTGCGGCATGCTTCTCGGCGGAGACCACCCGGTTGTCGTTCTTCGTCGCCTGCCATACCTCGAGCACGCCGCCGGCCGCCTTCACCCGCCGCTGCTCGGGGATCGCGAGGGTGATGTGCTCCACTCCGGTCCCTTCCGGGTCGAACACCCTCGTGAACACGGCATTGGTGAACTCCACCAGACGTTCCTTCGAGCGCCAGGAGTTGACGAGGTCCCGGATCTCCCCGGTGCCGAACACCGTGTCCCCACGGCCGAGGGCCGCGATGATCTTCTGCATCAGCCGGGGGTCGGCATCGCGGAAGCCGTAGATCGCCTGTTTCGGGTCACCCACCCAGATCTTGTCCTCGACCAGCTGGGACAGTTCGAGGAAGAGGGCGAGCTGCACGGGGGAGGTGTCCTGGAACTCGTCGACGGCGAGCAGGCGAAAGCGGGAGGCGACGGACTCTCGGACGCGCGGGGACTCCTGCAGGAGTCGGAGCGCGCGCACCTCCTGGTCGATGAAGTCGATCAGGCCCAGGTCCCGTTTGTGCTGCTCGTAGGCGTCCAGGGACTCCGCGGCGGTGTCGAGGACCAGGGCGATGAGGTCGTGCACGTCCTGCTGCCATGCGCCGCAGCTCGTGAAGGACTGGGCGATCTCCTCGCTGAGCGGGGCGAGGGTGCGTCTCGTGACGGCACCGAACGGACCTGCGGCGATCTTCATCCACGCGGACCACGGTGCACGGTCATGGTCGGCCAGGTGGCGGCGCAGGCCTCGCAGGGACTCGAGGTCGTTCCTCGTCTTGTTCAGACTCCCCCTGGCGATCGGGCCGCCGGCGATCGGCTCCCCGTCGGGAGTGCTGGAGGCATCGAGGTCGGCAGTGAGCTCCTGGATCCGGGCGTCCAGCAAGTGCAGCCAGCGGGGCCGCTCGTCCGGGCCCGGCGAGGGAAGTCCGGCGCTGTCGCGGTACTCCTGCCAGGACGCCTTGATCGACTCGCGCAACGCCACTGCGCCGAGGAGGTTGGTGCGGGCCGCGTTCGCGAGGATCCGCACCTGCTTGCGCCAGGAGGGGCGGGCGCGGTAACCCGTGTCGTCCTCGTCGCCGTCGTGCTCGGTCCTGGCCAGCAGATCGCTGTGCTCCTCGCCGCGGGCGGCGGCGGTGCGGGCGATCGCGGCGGAGAACGCGGTCTTCTGCGACATGTCGTCGAGCACGTCGACGTCGGGGGAGATCCCGGCGTCCATCGCGTAGTCCTTCACGAGCCGCCCGGCTACGGAGTTCACGGTGCCGATCACGGCGGAATCGATCCCGCGGGCTTCCTCGACCAGCGCCCGGTCCAGAAGCGTCGAGCGGACCCGGGAGGTGAGCTCGTCGGCGGCCTTGACGGTGAAGGTGGTCGCGATGACTTCCGACGGGTCCAGTCCGTCGGCGATCAGGTCGGCCAGGCGCTGTGTGAGCGCATAAGTCTTGCCGGACCCTGCCGAGGCGTTGATCAGAGTGAAGGTCATGAGACATCGCCTCTCATCCCGCACAGCAGCGAGAACTCGCAGTGATCACAGCGGGCGTCGACGACGAGGGAGCCCTGGGCGCGGGCCGCCTCGCGTGCTCTCGTGTAGGTCTTCTCGGCATCTTTCCGCGGGGTGGCCAGGTCCTGACCCGCATCGAGCAGGATCTGCCCGCTGTGGGCATCGACGCGCCCTGCGCCGATCTCGTCCAGTGCCCTGGTCATCCCGGCGGTGCCTCGGGACCAGAGGTCCTCGACATCCAGCGTGGGGCGGCCGTGGGGGTCCAGGGCGGGGTTCGCCGAGACGAACTCGCCCTGCGAGAGCAGGAAATACCCCACGTCGGTCCCCTCCTCGTGCAGAGAGTGCGCGTAGGAGGCGAGCTGGAGGGCCTCGCCGGCCTCGAAGAGCTCAGGGTACTTGCGAGCGGCATAGGTCCACTTCAGATCGATCACCGTGGGGCGACCCCGCGCATCCTCGGCGTCCACGTCCCGGTAGCCGACGAAGGGCACCGTCACGTCGCCGCGGCGCAGGTGCAGCAGGAGCGGCTCCTCGAATCGCGACTCAACCGAGGTGATCACCATGCCCGCGGCGCCGAGCCGGTCGAAGAACTCGACCAGCGAGCGCACCGCCCGTTCCCGCAGTCCGACGAGCTCGACCTCGCGGCCCGGCAGCAGCAGCTCCGAGGCCAGGCGCGGCACCTGGGTGTCGATCTCCCGGCCGATCCTCTGGGCCGACGGCGTCCGCTCGCCGTCGCCGGCCAGCTGCTCGACGACGGCGTGCACGAGCGTGCCGATCATCCGGTTGCCGGTCGGGACGGTGGCGACCGAGGCGGCGCGGATCTGCAGGCCGTTCTTGAAGGTCCACTTCTGCCGGCAACCCAGCAGGTCCTCGGCCTGGGAATAGGAGAGTCTCGAGGGCAGGAGGTGCGGCGCCGGCGCTGCATGCTTGGTGAGGTCCGACGGCAGGGGAGCGATCCGCGACGGAGCCGGGACCTTGAGCGGCCGACGGGACCCTGCCAGGGCGAACCCGTCCGCACCGAGGGTCTCCGCCGGGGAGAGCGTGAGGCCCTCCAGCACCTTCTCGACGTCCTGCCCGGGGGCGGCACGCCTCGCGGCGAGGTGCGCGAGGAGAGCGTGCTGGGCGGTCGGCTTCTCGGCGCGGCGCCGGGTGCGCACGACGACGATGCGTTCGGCGCCGTGGAGTCCGCGCAGACCGGCATCCGTGCCGAGGGCGGTGGCCTGAGCGGGTGCGAGGATCCGAGCGCCGAGCCCGGTCAGCGCCTCGGCCTCCGCTGCATCCCACGTCACGCCAGCCGCGGCGTCGTCCCGGTCCGCGCCCCACCACAACACGTCCCCGCCGATGGGCAGCAGCTGGGACGGCCGGGAGCAGGTGCGCCAGCGGGAGGTCGCCCCGGGCCGGGCGAAGGGGGAGCCGGCGCGCCCTCCGGCGGTGGCGACGATCTGGGCGAGCTCCCGCTGGCGGAGCACGCGTCCCGGCTCGAGCTCGTCGAGGACGTCGAGCACCACCTGCAGATGCGTTGAGGCCCGGACCAGGGCGGGATCTCCCTGACCCAGCGCCCGTAGGCGCTTCCCGAGCGGTGCCGTCACGTTTCTCACGCGCTCCGGGGTGAGGTCTTCGGGCGTGAGCGGACTCGTGACCAGCGCGGACAGTGCGCGGAGCATCTCGAGCCCGCTCGCGGAGAGCTCCTCATCCGCCTCGAGGCCCGCCATCGCCTGCTGCCAGGCGGTCCCGCCCGTGCCCGGCTCGTGCGCGAGCGCGTCCAGCAGAAGGGCGCGCGCCTGGGCGGGGACCAGACCCACGTGCTCACGTCCGCCCTCGGGCACGTCCAGTACGCGCAGGTCGAGGAGGGCGGCGAGCTGCTGCACGTCGACGGGGGCGACGGCGACGGAGAGGTAGAGCGGCAGGATCTGCAGGGCGGTGCGGTGCGCGGCGGACTCCGCCACGCCGACGGCGGGCAGGCCCCTGCGGTGCAGCTCTTGGTCGAGGAGCACGGTGTCCGCTCCGGCGAGGAGCTGCAACGGCGCGCTGTCACGGCCGGCGAGCAGCCGGGCCGCCGCCTCCGCCGCGGTCCACTCGTCCTCCGCCTCGACGAGGACCAGCTCGGGGCGTTCCGGCTGTGCGGGCCGCGCCTGCTCGAGCACGACCCCGCGCGCCTCGAGGAGCTGGAGCAGCTGGGGCCACAGCCCAGGCAGCGAGGTCGGGGCCTCGTGGCAGCGCAGGGTCTCGATGCCGAGCGACCACGTGACCTCCTCGGCGAGGACATCCACCAGCTCGCGCATGTCGTCGGCCGACCCAGGGGCGAGATGCGATGCCGCGGATTCGACCGCACGGAGCGCCGCGATGCGTTCGGGAAGGCCGTCGGACGCCTCGAGCCGTGCGCCGGCGGCGACGGCCGCGTCACGCCAGGCGAGCAGAGTGGAGGCCGTGGACCACGGGTCCACCGCGAACGACTCCCGCGGCCACGGATGGTCCACCGCGGCGATGGCGCGCGCGTACTGGGCGATGCGGACCGCCGGGTCGACCGCGGGCCGGGTCAGTGCGAGCCGGGTCTGGAGCAGCGTCACGAGCCCCTGCGGGCCCAGGCGCACGGTGCCGGTCGCGGCCGCGGAGGAGGCGTCGGCCCAGGCAGCACCGTCCAGGGACCAGCCGAACTCGATCTGCATGACCTCACCCTAGAGGAGGGGGCCGACGTCCCGACGCAGGTCAGCGGTTGAACGGGTCGTCGGGCCGGATCGACCAGCTGAAGCCGCGCTCGTACAGCGTGGATCCCGAGGGATCCGGGGCGAGCACGAGGTCCACGTCCTCGCCGTCCACCCCGTCACCCGTGACGTGCAGGGTGCCGCCGGGCTGCTCCTCGATCGTGAGCGTCAGCTCCTGCGGCGTCGCGTCGAGGTACTCCCGCACCGGCTGCCCCTCCTCCCGCAGGTCCTGGAGCGCGAGCTCGACCGTGCCCTCACCGCCGCGCCGGTAGGTGCCGGTGAGGAGCGTGCCGTCCGCGAGGCGCAGCTGCACGGGGGAGTCCTCGCCGTAGGCCGTGTCGCCGAAGGCGATGCGCGCCCAGCGACGGTCCTCACCGAGCTGCGCGGCGGGCTGCGCGGTGTCCTCCTGGACGGCCCACACGCCCGCGGGCACGGAGTCATCGCTGCTGCGCGGCGGGTACAGCTGGGTCGACCCCCAGATCACGAGCGCCGCGATCGCCACGGCGGCGATCGGACCGAGCACGTCCGTGACCCGGGCGACCGGCCGCCACGGGATGAGCGTGGGCAGCGGGCCCCGCGGGATCTCCCCGCGCCGGAAGAACGCGCTGAACAGGCGCGGCATCCACGGGATGAGCACCACGAGCGACATCACCAGGTAGATCAGCGAGGGCGTCTTCACCATGACGTCGTAGCCCAGGTTCAGCACGAGCACGAGCGCCATCGACCCCGCCCCGACCACCGCGCCGAAGGGCACCGAGCGGCGCCACAGCAGCGCGAGCCCCGCCCCGCACTCCGCGACCCCCGCGAGGAGCTGGAACAGCGGGGAGAAGGCGACCATCCGCCACAGCAGGCCCATGGGGCTCATCTCGCCCTGGCTGATGAGCGCGTCCCCCGGGTCGGAGAGCCCGAACTGGCCCAGCACCAGCTTCGTGCCGCCGTAGTAGAGCAGCACGAGCGCGAGCAGCAGCCGCACCCCGCCGTGGGCCCACCAGCCCAGGGTCACGGCGACGGTGCGGGCGACCCGCTTCTCGACGGCGTAGCCGTCCTCGGGCGCGGGGGAGGAGGAGGTGTCTGCGTCGGTGGAGGTCATGGACCCATTCCACATCGGCGGGCCGCGCCAGGCGTCCGTCCGGGGGCGGGAGGGGACCCGACCTCCGTCGGGGCCGACGGGCCCCCGGATCCGCTATGAGTCGAGCGTGCTCCTCCGCGTGCTCGGGCCGGGCGGCGAGGTCGTGCCCGCCCAGTCCGCACCCGCCCCGCCCCAGGCATCACCGCGCATCTGGCCCACGCAGACCAGGACGATGTGGGGGCGGGGCGGGGCGGGGCGCTGACGGTCGGATCAGCCCTGCGGGTCCGCGCTGCCCGGGCGGGCCCACGGCGGGACCTGCCCGTCGGCCGCCTGCTGCGCGGCCTGCTGGGCACGGCGCTCGGCCTCGGCCTGCGCGTCGCGGGCCTGCTGGGCGCTGATGCGGCGCTGGCGCTCGGCGCGCTGGGCGTCCGCGGTGCGGCGCTGCTGGGCCTCCGCCTGCTCGCCGTCCTCGTTCGCCTGGTGCGCGGCCTGCGCCTGCAGCATGGCGGAGCGGATCTCGTCGCCCATGGAGCCCACGGCGCCCGGGTTCGAGGGCAGGTACAGCACGTTCGAGCGGCCGTTGCGGGCCACGTCCTGCATGGTGTCGAAGTACTGGGTCATGAGCAGCAGCTGCTCCGCGGAGGACTCGATGCCCACCTTGCGCAGCATCTCGTACTGCTCCGCGATGCCGAGCGCGATCGCCTTGCGCTGGGCGGCGACGCCCTCACCCTGCAGGCGCTTGGACTCGGCCTCGGCCTCCGCCTGGGTGACGCGCTTGATCTTGTCCGCCTCCGCGAGGGACTGCGCGGCCACGCGGTCGCGCTGGGCGGCGTTGATCGAGTTCATCGAGTCGCGCACGCGGGCGTCCGGGGAGATGTCCTGGACGAGCGTGTTGACGATGTTGAAGCCGAACTCCTGCATGCGCACCGAGAGCGTGTTCTCGACGCTGCGGGCGATGTCGTCCTTGGACTCGAAGGCCTCGTCGAGCTCGAGGCCGGACAGCGCCGAGCGCACCGTGTCGAACACGTAGGAGCGGATCTGGTTCTCCGGGTTGGAGAGGCGGTAGTACGCGTCGACGACCTGCTCCTCCTTGATCACGTACTGCACGGCCACCGGCACGGTGACGAACACGTTGTCCTTGGTCTTGGACTCGATGTTCACCTCGAGCTGCTGGATGCGCAGGGAGATCGGCCGGGTGGTGCTGTCCACGAACGGGGCCTTGAAGTTCAGGCCCGGTCGCGCGACACGACGGAACTTGCCGAAGCGCTCGACGATGACGTTCTCCTGCGTGTGCACGGTGAACATGATCGAGGTGCGCAACCCGCCGAAGAGCAGCGCTCCGAGGATCGCGAGCACCACGACGACGACGACGAGGACGATGAGGACGGCGACGACGCCTTCCATGTGGTTCCCCTTTCCAGGAGGTGGTCGATGTGAGCCACGCTACCGAATGGTCCCTGTTCCAGGGGGCCGACGAAGGGAGGGGATCCGGGGAACGGTGAGAGTCCGCGTCAGCGGCCGAGCCGCTGCAGCTCCACCTCGATGCGGCGCGCGATCCGCGCCGGCGGCACCGGCGGGGCGTAGCGGCGCAGCACGTGACCGTCGGCGCCCACGAGGAACTTGGTGAAGTTCCAGGCGATGCGGCCGCCCAGCACGCCGGCCTTCTGAGCGCGCAGCCAGGCCCACATCTCCGGGGCGCCCGGCCCGTTGACGTCGGTCTTCGCGAACAGCGGGAAGGTCGTCTCGTAGCTCGAGGTGCACACCTGCTCGGTGTCCTCGTCGGTCCCCGGGTCCTGGTGGAACTGGTCCGACGGGAAGCCGAGCACCGTGAAGCCGCGGTCGCCGAACTGGCGCTGGAGGGACTGCAGGCCCTCGAGCTGGGGCGTGAAGGTGCACTGGGTCGCGGTGTTGACGACGAGCAGCACCTGGCCCTCGTAGTCGGAGAGGTCCTGCACGTCCCCGCGGATCGTTCGGGCGGAGAAGTCGTGGAGGGTGCGGTCCCCGCCGGGGAGGGGTGCGGAAGCGTCCGATGCGTCGAGCTTCGTCATCGACGGGCCTCCTGCCTGCTGTGGTCGCGACCACCCATCCTAGGGGCGCGGGACGCCCGGCGGGGTGGTCAGTCGTCCAGGAAGGCGTCGACCTCGGCCCGGGTGGGGGCGGACTGCGGCCCCCAGCGGGTCACCGCGATGGCCGCCGCGGCGTTCGCCCGGGTCGCCGCGGACTCCCAGTCCGCGCCGAGCGCGCGCTCGGCGAGCATCGTGCCGGTGTGCGTGTCCCCGGCGCCGTTGGTGTCCACCGCCTTCTGCGGGAAGGCGGGGATGAACGTGCCCCGGCCGTGGTGGAAGACCGTGCAGCCGCGGTCGCCGTCCCGCACCACGACGACGGTGCCCGGACCGATCCGGCGCCGCAGCGCCTCCGGGGTGTCCTCGAGGTCGTCGAGGCCCGTGATCGCCCGGGCCTCCGCCGCGTTCGAGGTCCACACGGTGGTGCGCGCGAGCACCCGGTCCTGCAGCTCCACGGGGAAGGAGGCGAAGGGCTCGCCCGGGTCCAGCACCACCTCGACCCCCTCGGGCAGGGACTCCAGGAGCGCGAGCAGCGGATCGCGCGTGGGCTCGAACAGCGAGTAGCCGGAGATGCACAGCAGGTCCCCGGGCCGCGGGTCGAGCCTCGCGAAGGACTCGGCGGTGACCTGCCGCTCCGCCCCGTAGACGGTGACGAAGGAGCGCTCCGCGGTGGGCTCGACGAGCACCACGCAGTAGCCGGAGTCGTCGTCCCCCCGCGGGGAGTCCGCGAGCGTCACCCCCGCCTCGGTGAGCACCTCGCGGATGAGGTCGCCGTTGGGGCCGGTGCCGTGGGCGCCGCCGTGCACGGCCTCCGCCCCGGTGCGCGCGGCGGCCACGAGGATCGTCGCGGCCCCTCCTGCGTAGCGCTCCTCCGAGCGGGCGTTGACGTTGTCGCCGCGCACGGGCAGCGAGGGCACCTCGACCACCATGTCGACGAGCGCCTGGGAGGTGTGGAGCACGCGGGGCATGGGGCGAGTCTAGGGGCGGGGATGGTGGACGATGGAGGCATGGCCACCTCAGCTCGCCGCTCCCGCCCTCGTGCTCCCTGGATCGTCGGCGTCGCCGCCCTCGCGGTGATCGCCCTCGTCGTGGGCGGGCTGCTTGTGTGGCGGGCCCGGGCGGACGGCGGCCGGACGGAGGCGGAGGCCTTCGCGGAGGCGCTGGACAGCGGGGACTTCTCCGGGGTCCCGCTCACCGGGAGCACCGCCGAGGAGGCGGCCGCGATCCGGGAGCACGTGACCGCGTCCGTCGTCGCCGCGACCGGCGTCGCGCCCACCGTCGCGCTCACCGATGCCGGCGAGGTGGAGGACGGCGACCGCACCGCGACGTACACCTGGACCTGGGACCTGCCCGAGCCGATGGGCACCTGGACGTACGAGACCACGGCGACCTTCTCCGGCGACGACGGCACGTGGTCCGCGACGATGCTCCCGAACGTCGTGTACCCGGGGCTCGACGACGACTCCGGCTCCCTCGACGTCGAGATCACCCGCGGCACCTCCGGCTCCGTCACCGACCGGGAGGGGAACGCCCTGGTCGCGCCCACGGACGTCATCGACGTGGGGCTCGACCTGTCCCGGATCGCCGGGAACGAGGACGCCGCCGGGACCGCGCGGGAGCTCGCGGGCCTGCTCGGCATCGACGCGGACTCCTACGAGCAGAAGGTCAAGGACGCGCAGGACGCCGGGGAGACGGCGAGCATCGTCCCCGCGCTCACGATCCGTGCCTCCGCGAAGGGCCAGTACCCGCTCGACAAGGCTGCCGCCCTCCCCGGCTACAGCGCGGTCGAGGGCACGCTCCCGCTCGCCGCGGACCGCAGCTACGCCCCCGGGGTGCTCGGCACCTTCCGCGAGGCGACCGCGACGGACGCGGAGGAGTCGGGCGGCGAGATCGTCGAGGGCGAGCTCATCTCCTCCGGTGGGGTGACGGCCGCCCGCCGCGACCAGATCGTCGGGACCGAGGGGCTGCAGATCATCGCCCGCGGGGTCAACGGCTCGAGCGAGGTCGTCGAGGAGAGCGAGCCGACCGACGGCACCGATGTCCAGATCACCCTGGATCCGGACCTCCAGGAGGCGGCGACCGCGGCCGTCGCCGGACAGGACTCGCCGAGCGCCGTCATCGCCATGAGCGCCTCGACCGGGCAGGTCCTCGCCACGGGCCTCGGCCCGAGCGGACAGTCCTACCCCGTCGGCCTCGTCGGGCAGTACGCCCCCGGCTCGACCTTCAAGATGGCGACCGCCCTCGCCCTGCTCCGCACCGGCGACACCCCGGACACGCAGGTCGACTGCCCCGCCACGGCGAGCGTCGACGGCCGCTCCTACAAGAACGCGGACTCCTTCGAGAGCTCCCTCGTGGGCTCGATGAGCCTCGCCGAGGCGATCGCCCACTCGTGCAACACGGCGATGGTGCTGCAGTCCGGGAACGTCTCCCAGGACGCCCTCGTCGACGCCGCGACCACCCTCGGCATCGGCCAGGACGCCCCCGAGGGCCTCGACGCGTTCATGGGCTCCGTGGACCCGGAGGACACGGGCTCCGAGCACACCGCGGACCTCATCGGCCAGGGCAAGGTGCTCGCCTCCCCGCTCGCGATGGCGACCGCGCTCGCGAGCATCAGCTCGGGCAGCACCGTCCACCCGCGCATCCTCATGGACGACGACGCCACGACCGACGTCGCCTCCCCGCTCACCGAGCAGGAGGCGGCCGACATGCGCGCCATGCTCGCGCGGACCGTCACCGACGGCACGCTCACGAGCCAGCTCGGGGACCTCTCCGGCGGCGAGGTCATCGGCAAGACCGGCACCGCCGAGTGGACCGACGCCAGCGGAGAGGCGAAGCTCCACTCGTGGGTCGTCGCCGCCCAGGGCGACGTCGTGGTCTGCGCCTTCGTCGAGGACGGCGGCTACGGCGCGACGACCGCCGGGCCGCTCGTGCGCCAGGTGCTCGAGGCCGCGCAGTCCGCGGGCCTCGAGTGAGCGCTCAGAGCGCCGCGGCGACCTCGACGGCCTGACGGATCGCCCGCTGCGCGTCGAGCTCGGCGGCGACGTCGGCCCCGCCGATCACGTGCACGCGCGGCAGGCGGCCGCTGCGCGCCTCGAGCAGCTCGGCGGCGAGACCGGTGACACTCTCCTGGCCCGTGCACAGCACGACCGTGTCCACGTCGAGCACCCGCTCCTCGCCGTCCTCGAGCAGGTGCAGACCCTGCTCGTCGATCCGCTCGTAGGCGACGCCCGTGTGCTGGACGACGCCGGCGCGGCGCAGCTCGGCGCGGTGCACCCAGCCGGTCGTGCGGCCCAGGCCCGCGCCGATCTTCGTCTCCTTGCGCTGCAGCAGGTGCACCTCGCGGGCGCGGCGGCCGTCCGTCGGCGGATCCGCCGGGGCCTCGGGCGGCGTCCGACGCGCGGCGACCCCGCCGCGGTGCGCCGAGGGGTCCAGCACGCCCCAGTGCTCGCGCCAGGTCACGGCGTCGAGCGTCGCCGAGGGGATGGGACTCGTGAGGTACTCGGCGACGTCCACGCCGATCCCGCCCGCGCCGATGATCGCGACCCGCTCCCCGGCGACCGCGCGCTCCTCGAGCAGGTCCTGGTAGGTGACGACCTGCGGTCCCGCCGCGGGCGCCTCGGCCTGCGGGGCGAAGCCGGGCAGGTCCACGAGCCGCGGCGTCACGCCCGTCGCGACGATGACGTCGTGGAACTCCTGGAGGTCCTCCGCGGAGGGCCGGGTGCCGAGGCGGATCCCCACCCCGGCCGCCGCGAGCCGCATCCGCCACGAGCGCAGCGCGAGGGCGTAGTCCTCCTTGCCGGGGATGCGGGCGGCGAGCCGCAGCTGCCCGCCGATCTCCTGCGAGGCCTCGAAGAGGGTGACGACGTGCCCGCGCTCGGCGGCCGCGAGGGCCGCCTCGAGACCGGCCGGACCGGCGCCGACGACGGCGACCCTCCGGGCGCGGCGCTGGACCACCGGGGTGAGCACGAGCTCCGTCTCGTGGGCCGCCCGCGGATTCACCAGGCAGCTCGCCCGCTGGTGGTCGAAGACCTTGTCCAGGCAGGACTGGTTGCACGCGATGCACGCGACGATCTGCCCCGAGCGGCCCTCGGCGAGCTTGCGGGGGAGGTGCGGGTCCGCGAGCAGCGGCCGCGCCATCGACACGAGGTCCGCGTCGCCGCGGGCGACCACGGACTCCGCGAGGTCCGGGTCGTGCAGCCGGTTCGAGGCGATGACCGGCAGGTCCACCTCGCGCCGCAGCTGCGCGGTGAGCGGCACGAAGGCGCCCCGCGGCACGGAGGTGACGATCGTGGGCACGCGCGCCTCGTGCCAGCCGATCCCGCTCGAGAGCACGTCCACGCCGCGCTCCTGCAGGCCGCGGGCCAGCACGATCGTCTCGTCCCAGGTCTGCCCGCCGGGCACGAGGTCCACGAGCGAGAGACGGTAGGTGAGCAGGGCGTCCGGCCCGATCGCCTCGCGCACGGCGGCGGCGACCGCGAGCGGCAGCGCCCGCCGGCCCTCTGCGCCGCGGCCCCAGCGGTCCCGGCGGCGGTTCGTCGCCGGGGCGAGGAACTGGTTCAGCAGGTAGCCCTCGGAGCCCATGATCTCGACGCCGTCGTAGCCGGCCTCGACGGCCCGCCGGGCGGAGGTCGCGAACTGCTCGATCGTGCGGGACACGCCGCGGCGCGTGAGACGGCGCGAGCGGAAGGGGGAGAGCGGGGAGCGGCCCGCGGTCGCGGAGGCCGCGAGCGGCTGGGCGGCGTAGCGGCCCGCGTGCAGCAGCTGCAGCACGATGCGGCCGTCGGCCTCGTGGACCTCCTGCGTGATCCGGGTGTGGCGGCGCAGCAGGTGCTCGCTCGCCTGCGCGCCGTCCAGGCTCAGACGGCCCGAGCGGTTGGGGGAGAAGCCGCCGGTGACGATGAGGCCCGCGCCGCCGCGGGCGCGCTCGCCGAGGAAGGCGGCGAGGCGGCCGACGTCCCCGGGATGGTCCTCGAGACCCGTGTGCATGGACCCCATGACGATCCTGTTGCGCAGGGTCAGGGGACCGAGGTCGAGCGGGGAGAGCAGGGTCCGGTACCGCGACGCTGCGGCAGAGGGGTGCGGGCTGGCCATACCGAGCATTGTCGCAGGCCCGCCCGCCCCCTCGTGTCAGCCGACGCGCGCGAGCGCCAGCGCGAGGTTGTCCGGCGCCCCCGCCCCGAGGGCCTCCTCGACGATCCGCGCGGCGAGGGCCTCTGGTGCATGGGCGCCGGTTAGCAGGCTCGCGAGCCGCGCCGGATCGAGCACCGCATGGACCCCGTCGGAGAGCAGCGCCACCAGGTCCCCGGGCTCGATGCGGCGGATGAGCAGGTCGGGCGCGCTCGGCGCGCCCGCGGCGAGGGCCCGGTTCAGGACCGCCCGCTGGGGGTGGCCCTCGGCCTCCTCCGCGGTGAGGCGCCCGGCGGCGACGAGCGAGCGCACCTGCGTGTGATCCTGGGTCACCGGGTCGACCCGGTCGCCGTGCACGAGCAGCGCGCGCCCGTCGCCCACATGGGCCACGTGCAGGCGGCCGCCCGCGAGGAGGGCCGCGGTGAGGGTCGAGCCGGACTCGCCGCCCGCGGGGACGAGCGCCTCGGCCGCCGTCCACGCCTCCTCGAGCGCCGACGTCGGATCCGCCCCGGCGGCGAGCGCCTCCCGGACGCCCGCCTCGAGCGCCGCGAGGATCCGGGCGGAGAGTGCGTCCTCCGCGCCGAAGCCGTCGGCCACGGCGAGCAGCAGGATGCCGGGGCCGAGCTCGGTGTGCAGGACGGCGTCCTGCTGGGCGGGCCGCACGCGCCCGCGGTGCAGGGCGGAGGCGGCGATCAGGGTGGGGTGGTCGGTCATGGCGGTCTCCTCGGGGAGCTCCCCGAGATCGCGGACGAGGAGGCCGACGGCGGCGGCGCGGGAGAGGGAGTCGGCCTGCTCCTGTCGCCACCAGGAGCGCAGCTCCCAAGCGGCGGCCGCCGGCTCGAGGTCCAGCAGCACCCCGATCCGGGCCAGGCCCATGCCCACACCGCGCAGGGCGGCGATGCGGCGGGCCCGCGGCACCTGGTCGGCGCCGGAGGAGCGGTACCCCGAGAAGGGGTCCACCCGCCGCGGGGGCAGGAGGCCGGACTCGTCGTACAGCCGCAGCGCCTTCGCGCTCAGCCCGCTCACGGCGGACAGCTCGCCGATGCTCAGCAGGGGCTCCTGGTCCACGCCGTCTCCCGTCGGTCGTCCTCGCCCGATCCCTCGGGCACCGGGGCGATCCCGGCACGCACGACGCTCGGCACTGCCCCCGGGGCAGAGTCAAGCAGGTCGCGGAAAATCCGTCGACGCCGCCGGTCAGGCCGTGGTCGACTGCCGTCATGCACGTGACGATCCGCCCCCTGGACCCCGCCTCCGACGCCGAGCTCATCCAGTACAACGCCCTCGACGAGGCGCTCGACCTCGACGCCTTCGGCGGCGTGCAGCCCTTCACGCTCGCGCAACGCCGCAGCACCCTCGAGGACACCCCCTACCACCGCTCGCGCCGCTGGGTCGCGATCGCGGAGACGATCGAGGGCGGCGAGCAGCTCGTGGGCCGCGCCGGCACCTTCGAGCCGCTCCAGGACAACCTCGAGATGATCTCCGTGGGCTGCGCCGTGCACCCCGCCTTCCGCGGCCGGGGGATCGGCACCGCCCTCGTCGAGGAGGCGCTCCTGCCGGCGATCCGTGAGTCCGGCCGACCGCTCGTCGACGCCTGGGGCGAGATCGGGGCCGACGGCGACCCGGACGAGCCGTCCCTGCCCGCGAACCGCATCGCCGCCCGGCTCGGGGTGTCGCGCAGGAACATCGGCGTGTGCCGTGCGCTCACGCTGCCGCTGGATGCGGGGATGCTCGACGAGCTCCGGGCGCAGGCGGAGGAGAAGCTCGCCGACTACCGCATAGAGATCTGGGAGGACCCGGTGCCCGAGGAGCACCTCGTCTCCTACGGGGCGCTGCTGCGCCAGCTCGACCTCGACGACCCCGACGAGGACCTCGAGTACGAGGCCCCGGAGTACACGCCCGAGCGGATCCGCACGTCGGAGCGCCGCCGCGCCGAGCAGGGCATCCTCCAGTACCAGTCCGTCGCGATCGCGCCGGACGGCACCATCGCCGGGAACTCCGTCATCCACCTCAAGCAGGGGGAGGAGGCGACCCTCGGCTGGCAGGAGAACACGCTGGTCATGCCCGATCACCGCGGGCACCGCCTGGGCCTCGCACTCAAGGTCGCCACGCACCGCGAGCTCGCCGCGCGCGCCCCGCACGTGCGGCGCCTGATCACCTTCAACTCGCACGTGAACCCGTGGATGATCGCGATCAACGAGCAGCTCGGCTACGAGGTCGCCTTCCGCGAGGTCGGGTATCAGGGGCGCGTGGAAGGATGAGGCCATGACCTCGTCATCGCCCGTCGACGGGCAGCCCCGGATCGTCACCGCCTCCGCCGAGGTCGCCGCGCCCGCCGCGGTGATCTTCGAGCTCATCGCCGATCCCGCCCAGCAGCCCCGCTGGGACGGCAACGACAACCTCGGCTCCGCCGCCGAGGGCCAGCGGGTCCGCGCGGCGGGCGAGGTGTTCCGCATGACCCTCACCAAGGGCTCCGTGCGCGAGAACCATGTGACCGTCTTCGAGGAGGGCCGCTCGATCGCCTGGAGGCCCGCCCCGGAGGGCGAGCCCACCCCGGGCCACGAGTGGCGCTGGGACCTGGTGGACCTCGGCGACGGCCGCACCCGCGTCACCCACACCTACGACTGGACCGCGCTCGAGGACGAGGCGCGGATCGTCAAAGCCCGCGCCACCACGAGCGCGAACCTGCAGGCCTCCGTGGACCGCCTCGCCGCCCTCGTCGAGGGACGGTGACCCGCTGAGCGGTCTCCGGCGGGCGCTGCTCGTCACCGCCGCGACCGCCGCGGGGCTGCTCGCGCTCTCCGGCGCCGCGGCCCTGCAGGCGACCCGCGCCGTCCGCGCTGCGGCGTCGCCCGGCCCGGCGGCGCCGCGACGGGAGGTCGTCGTCGTGCTCGGCTACGGCAACGCGCCCGGTGAGCTCAACGGCGTGAACCGGCGCCGGCTCGAGCGGGGGCTCCGCTCCCGCCACCCCCGCGCCGCCTCCTCGTTGCTCGTGCTCAGCGGCGGCGCCGTGCGCTCCACCGTCCCCGAGGCCGAGCTCATGGCCGCGCACCTGCGCGGACCGCTCGGCTACCGGGGCGCCCTCGCCCTCGAGACCGAGAGCCGCTCCACCGAGGACAACGTGCGCCTGTCCGTGCCCTTCCTCGAAGGCGCGGACCGCATCGTCCTCGCCTCGGACCCGCTGCACGAGCTGCGCGCTCAGGAGTTCCTGCGCCGCCTGCGCCCCGACCTTGCCGCGCACCTCGCCCCCGCGGACCGCTCCCGCCCGCTCGAGGGCTGGTGGCTGCGCCCCGCGGAGGCCGTGATCGGCATCGAGGGCTTGCGCCGCGCACGCATGCTGGGATCCTGGAGGGCATGAACCGCGAGGAGGCCAGGGTCCAGGGCGAGATCGAGCAGGCGATCGCCCGCGGCGACTTCGACGACCTCCCCGGCGCCGGCAAGCCGCTGAGGCTGCCGAGCACGCACGACCCGGACTGGTGGATCAAGCAGCGCCTCGACGAGGAGGACGTCGACCGCGACGCGCTCCTGCCCGTCGTCGTCCTGCTGCGCCGCGAGCACGAGCAGCGGGACGAGACCCTCCGCGAGCTGCCCGACGAGCAGTCCGTGCGCGAGTACGCGGACGACTTCACGCGGCGTGTGCGCGAGGATCGCGCCGCGAGCCCGATGGCCCGCATGCTCGCCCCCGAGATGCCGGCCGACGCCGCCGTCGAGCGCTGGCGCGAGCTGCGCGCGGAGCGGGAGGAGCCGGTGGTGCCGGCACCGGTCGTGGAGACCGCGGCGCGGCGCCGGCCCTGGTGGCGCCGCCTGCTCGGCGGGAGCTCAGGCGATCGGGCGTGACCGCTCCGCGTCGATGATCTCCCAGGTGCCGAGCCGCCGGAACCCGGCGGACTCCGCGAGGGCGATCGAGGACGTGTTCTCGACCTGGCACCGGTACTGCGGCTCGTCGCCGCGATCGAGGGCCGCCGCGCTGATGCCCCTCACCGTGGCACGGCCCAGCCCCTGCCCCCGCTGCTCCGGCAGCGTGATGACGCCGAGGTCCGCGAAGCGGGTCTCCCCCCAGGGGTACATGCTCGAGGCGCTCGCGAGCCGCCCCTCCACGAGGGTGCCGACGACGAGCCAGTGATCGAGCTCGACGAACGCCTCGTCGAGATCGTCCTCCGGGGCCGCGCGGGTGAACTCCTCGAACAGCGGGGCGTCCGCGGCGGTCAGCTCGCGGGTGCGGGGATCGGGCCCCTCGGCGCACAGCGCCGCCTGCGCCGCAAGGGGCAGGAAGAACAGCACGTCCGGATCGTTCAGGGTGATCCCGTGCCCCTCGAGCCGGGTCCGGAGCTCCCCGGGCTCGACGTCCTCGCCGCCGGCGAGATCGAGCTGGTCCGATCGCGCGGGGGAGAGCGTGAGCATCGACGGGCCCTCATCGGGATGCAGCAGCGACACGGACCTCCGCTCGGAGAGCGTGGGGTCGACGGCGACCGCCACCCGATCCGACGCCGTGGTGCGGGCGGCATCCGGGATCCACTGCGCGCGGACGAGCGGGGAGAACACGGCGTCCTCAGTCCATGCCCTGGGCGAGCAGATCGATGACGTGGGGGACGGCGTCCTCGTCCCCGGAGAGCTCCACCTGCTGGGCGCCGCCGGGCAGGCGGTCCAGGCCCGGCGAGCGGCCCCACAGCCACAGGTAGATCGCGAGCGCGGTGCCCTCCGCCTGCGCGAAGGGGAGGGCGTCGGGGTCGGCGTCCTCCGGGAGCGGTCGCGCGACGAGGTGGTCGAACTCCTGCCCGTCGCGGGGACGGGTCCCGGTCCAGTGCGCGATCTCGACGTCCAGCGCCTCCCCGCCCTCGGGCAGCAGGCGCAGCAGGGTGAGCGGGGAGAGCTCCGCCCACTCGGGGATCCAGTCGTGGCCCGCCGCGAACATCACCGCCACGGCGTGGTCGAGACCGTCGGCCGCGACCTCCTCGGAGATCGGGGAGAGGGTCTCGGCGCCGGCCGTGAGCTCGGCGTCGACGCGGTGCATGGTCGCCTCGTGCACCTGCATCCGGCGCGTGAAGCCCACGCTCTGGTCCGCGGAGAACCACGACCATGCGGCCTGGTCGTCAGGACGCTTCTCGAGCTGGGCGAGCAGCGAGGCGGTGGCCCGGGCGCGCCGCTCGACGAGGTGCTCGCGGGCGTCCTCGCCCTCGGGCCGGGGGTCCTTCATACCGTCGGCCTTCTCGGCGTCCTCGTCGGTGCGGGCCTCTGTGGCGAGCACGGACGCCCAGAACTCGTGGACCTCGGTGACGTGCCACAGCAGGTCCAGGGCGGTCCAGTCCGGGCAGGTGGGGACGGGGGCGGCGGGGTCGGTCGCCGCGAGGACGGAGGAGGAGCGGCCGGCCTCCGCGTCGATGAGGGCGAGAGGATCGGGGAGGGCGGCGGGGGACGGTGAGGGTGTCATGGGCTGAGCCAAGCACGACAGGGAGGGCCCCACAACCGAAATGGGACGACAGGGCGGAGCGGGGCGTCGAGACTGGGGCCATGCATCTGGAGAACGTGGTCATCGACGCCGTGGAGCCGCTCGTCACCGGGCCGGCATGGGAGGAGCGGCTGGGCACCGAGCGGCTCACCACGCTGCCCGAGGGTGTCGAGACCCGGATCCATCTGCCCGGGGAGGCCTTCCTGGACCTGTGCGTGATCGCCGTGCCGGAGGCGGAGGAGGAGCCCGAGCGGCTGCACCTCGTGCTGGGCCCGGGGGAGCAGGGGCGGGAGCGGCTCGAGGAGATCCGCCTCGAGAGCGCGGACGTCCCCCGCGACCTCGCCTTCTGGACCTGGCTCTCGGCCTGGGAGCCGGAGGCCGACGGGCTCCGCCACCCCTCCGGCGAGGGCCCGCTGCTGCGGCTCGTGCCGGAGTCCGCGCCCGCGGGGCCGCTCAAGAACCGTGCGCACCTCGACATGCGGCTCGCGCCGGGGGAGGAGCCGGACGCGGCCGCCGCGGAGCTGGTGCGCCGCGGCGGCCGCGAGGTGACGGAGGATCCCACGCTGCCGTGGCGGGTCTTCGAGGACCCCTCCGGCAACGTGCTGTGCCTGCTGCCCGCCCCCGCGCCGGGGAGCTGAGGTTCAGGCCCGGGGGCGGAGCGTGAGCAGCACGATCCCGGCGGCGGCGAGCATGAGCACGAGGCCCACGCTCGCCGTGATCGTCACGCCCGAGTCGAAGGCGTGGCGGGCGGAGTCGAGCAGCGCTTCGCCGACGCCCGCGGGGAGCTGGGCGGCGACGGAGGTCGCCCCGCCCAGGGTCTCCCCGGCGGCGGCGGACTGCGCGGCGGTGAGGCCCTCCGGCAGCTCGACGTGGGCGCGGTAGGCGGCGTTGAGCACGCTGCCCAGCACCGCGGTGCCGAGCACGGCGCCGGTCTCGTAGGCGGTCTCCGAGATCGCCGAGGCCGCGCCGGCCTTCTGCGCGGGGACCGCGGAGAGGATGAGGTCGTTGGAGATCGTCTCCGCCATGCCCACGCCCGCGCCGAGGATCATGAACGCGGCGACGAGGGCGGCGTCGGATCCGGCGCGGCCGCCGGTGAGGATGACCGCGTAGCCGACGGCGTTCAGCACGAGGCCCACCGCCATGGCGTGGGCGGGCCGCACCCGCCGCACGAGGCGCACCACGAGCAGGCCCATGAGCACGGTGAGCACGAGCCCGGGCAGGAGCAGCAGGCCGGCCTGCACCGGGGAGCGGCCGGAGACCAGCTGCAGGTGCTGGGCGACGAAGTACAGGAAGCCCACGAGCGAGAACACGCTGAGCAGGTTCGCGGCGATCGAGGCGCTGAAGGCGGGCACCGCGAACAGGCGCACGTCGAGCATCGGGTCGCGGCGCACCAGCTGGCGGCGCACGAAGGCGAGACCGCTCAGCAGGCCGAGGCCCGCGGCGAGCACCACGCCCACCGTCACGCCGTCGTGGGCGAAGGTCTTGATCGCCCACACGAGCGGGATCATCGTGGCCATGACCAGCGCGATCGAGGCGGGATCCACGGGGCCCGGCCGCGGGTCGCGGGACTCGGGCACGAGCCTCGGGGCGAGCACGAGCAGCGGGACGAGCATCGGCAGGGCGAGCAGGAACACGGAGCCCCACCAGAAGTGCTCGAGCAGGAGGCCGCCGATGATCGGTCCCAGCGCGGAGCCGCCGGAGAAGCCGGCCGCCCAGATCGCGATCGCGAGCCGGCGCTCCTCGGCGTCCGTGAAGATGTTGCGGATCAGCGAGAGCGTCGCCGGCATGAGCATCGCGCCGAAGACGCCCATCCCGGCGCGGAGGGCGATGAGCGCGCCGGCGCTCGGGGCGAAGGCCGCGACGGCGGAGACGAGCGCGAAGCCGGCCGCGCCGATGAGCAGCAGGCGGCGACGGCCCAGCCGGTCGCCGAGGGAGCCCATGGGGACCAGCAGGCCGGCGAGCAGCAGCGGGTAGATGTCCACGATCCACAGCAGCTGCGCGCCGCTGGGCTGCAGGGCGGTGGAGAGCGCGGGAAGCGAGAAGGAGAGCACGGTGTTGTCCACCGAGATCAGCAGCACCGGGAGCACGAGCACCACGAGGGCGGCCCAGCGGCTCCGCGCGGTGGTCACGGCGGTGGTAGGGACGTGGGTCGACATGGTCTCGCCTCCTCGGAGCGGATCGGGGGTGCCGCCACGGCCGGCGACACGCTTACGCTAAACCGTCCAGACGGTACAGTAAAGCGCGAGCGCCTATGGTGCTCGTCATGTCCGCCCGTGAAGATCTGCTCGACGCCCTCGAGGGCCTGCTCATCGACGACGGCGAGCGCGCCGCGACCCTCGACGCCGTCGCCGCCCGCGCCGGCGTCTCCAAGGGCGGCCTGCTCTACCACTTCCCCTCGAAGAGCGCGCTCTTCGACGGCCTCGCCGGCCGCCTGCGCGACCTCGCCGCCGCGGACCTCGAGCTCATGGCCTCCGCGCCCGACGGCCCCTCCGCCTACTACGTGCGCTCCTCCGTCTGGGAGGACACCGCCTTCGACCGCACGCTCGTCGCGGCCTCCCGGCTCTCCTGGACCGAGGACGCCCCCGTCCGCCGCGCCTTCGCCGACGTCCGCGCGAGCTGGCTCGCGCTGATCCTCGAGGAGGTGGGCGACCCCGCCGCCGCCGAGGCGATCATGCTGATCGGCGACGGGCTGTACTACAACGCCGTGCTCGGCGGATCGAGCGCCCCCGACGGCACCGCCGCGGGCTCCCGTGATCTCGACGGCCTGCTCGCGGTCGTCGCGCGGCTGCGGGAGGGCCGGGTCTGACGCCTGCCCTCGGGGCGACCCTCGTCACGCCGGTGCCGCCTCTCCGTTGCGGAGGGTCTGTGGGCGCCCTACAGTTTTTACATGCGTAAAGAGTTGACCGGCTCCCGCTCCGGCAGCCGCTCCCTCGGGCGACTCCGCGAGGCCACCCTCCGCCTCCTGGACGAGCGCTCCCCGGAGTCGATCACCGTCACCGACATCGTCACCGAGGCCGGCGTCACCCGGCCCACCTTCTACGCCGCCTTCGGCGACCTGCCCACCGCCTTCGCGGACGCCGCGCTCAGCCGCCTCGAGGAGGCCTTCGCGGGGATGACGCTCACCCCCGCGGTCCCCGAGGCCGAGCGCTCCGCGGCTATGGAGGCCGCCTTCCTCGGCATCCTCCGCCGGCTCGAGCCCCATGCGGACTTCTTCGCCCGGGCGCTGCGCGGACCCGGCGGCATCGAGGTCCACGTCCGTGCCGTCGACTTCCTCGCCACCCGCCTCCGGGAGAGCTCCCCGCTCTCCCCGGATCTCGCCCGGGGGCCCCTGTCGCCCGGGACCGCCTCGACCTCGCTCGCCGCAGGGGTCGTCTGGACGATCCTCGTCCACCTCGGCGAGGAGGACCGCCGGCCCGTCACCGAGCTCGCCCCCGTCCTGCGGGACCTCGTCCTGCACACCGTCGTCGGCGGCCTCGGTCGCCCCGCCCCGTCGGCCGATCCGGCCGATCCCACCCCTGAGGAGTCCTGACCATGTCCGCGTCGCTGTCCGTCCTGGAGACCGGGACCATCCGCATCCGCCCCAGCCACCGCACCCAGAGCGCCACGCGCCCGGTGCTCCTGCGCCGTCTCAAGGTGATCGCCGGGGACCGCGGCTGGACCGAGCCGCTGCCCATCAACACCTACCTCATCGACCACCCCGACGGCCCGATCCTCTTCGACACAGGGGAGTCCCCCCACTCCACCGAGAAGGGCTGGCTGCCCTGGTGGCAGCCGTTCTTCCATCGCGCCGTGGACATCCACGTCGCCCCCGAGGAGGGCATCGGCGCCCGGCTCGCCGAGCGCGGGCTGCGCCCCGAGGACCTCCAGGCCGTCGTGGTCTCCCACCTCCACCACGACCACGGCGACGGGCTCGGCGACCTCGCCTCCGCGCGGCGGATCCTCGTCTCCGAGGAGCACTGGGACTTCTACCGCAAGCCCTTCCGCGCGACCGTCGAGGGCGCCGTCCCGCAGCACTGGCCCGCGGGCTTCACCCCGGAGCGCCTGCGCCTCACCGGTCCCGCCCTGGGCCCCTGGGACCGCACGTACCCGATCACGGCCGACGGCCGCGTGCTCGGCGTGCCGACCCCGGGCCACGTGCCCGGCCACATGTCCGTGGTCGTCCTCGCCGACGACGCCACCTACCTCCTCGGCGGCGACGTCACCTACGACCAGGCCCTCCTGGACCAGGAGCACACGGACGGCGTGAACAACGACCCCGCGCTCGCGATCGACCAGCTGCGCCGCATCAAGGAGTTCGCGCGCAGCCGCCCCGTGGTCCTGCTGCCCGCACACGACCCGGACGCCGCCCGTCGGCTCGCCGAGCGGGAGCCCTTCACGCCCTCGCCGCTGCGCTGAGCGCCCGCGGCGAGAACAGCAGCAGCCACACCAGGTAGGCGCCGCCGATCGCGGCGGTCACGAGGCCGACAGGGATCTGGAACGGCGCGAGCAGGCGCTGCGCGAGGAGGTCCGCGCCGACGAGCAGGCACGCCCCCATCGCCATCGCCGGCGGCAGCGAGACGCCGGGGGAGCGGGCGAGGCGGCGCGCGAGCTGCGGGGCCGCGAGGGCGAGGAACCCGATCGGCCCCGCGACCGCGACCCCGGCCGCCGTGAGCCCCACCCCGCAGGCGATCGCGAGCAGCCGGGCCCGCCGCAGCGGCAGGCCCAATCCGGCGGCGAGGTCGTCGCCGAGCTCGAGGGCGCGCAGGGACCGCGACTGCGAGAGGCCCAGCGGCACGAGCACCGCGAGGGCGATCGCGAGCGGGAGCACCGGCCCCCAGGTGATCGCGTTGAGGCTCCCGTGCTGCCAGGCGCGGGCCGTCTCCTCCTGCTCGATCGGGGCGCGCGTGAGCAGGTAGTCGTTGACCGCCGCGAGCAGCGCCGCGATCGCGATCCCGCCCAGCACGATACGGTCGCCGGTGAGGCCCCGCCGGGCGGCGACGGCCACCACCGCGGCGGCGGTGAGGAGCCCGCCCGCGAAGGTGCCGAGACCCACGGTCCCCGCGGTCGCCGATCCGGCGAGCAGGATGACCGCGAGACCGCCGGTCGCCGCGCCGGTCGTGAAGCCGATGATGTCCGGGCTGCCCAGCGGGTTCCGCGAGAGCGACTGGAAGATCGCGCCGGCTCCCGCGAGCGCGAGCCCCACGAGCGCCGCCGCGATCACGCGCGGCACGCGCTGCCCGACCACGACGAAGCGGTCGAGGTCGCTCCCGCCGCCGGTGAGGGTGCGCAGAGCCTCCCCGGCGGTGATCTCGTAGGCGCCGGTGAGGACCGTGGCGAGCGCGAGGCCGACGGCGGCGAGCGTGAGCACGGCGGTGACGACGGCGGTGCCGCGGTGCACGAGCAGGCTGATCCCTCCCGGCAGCCGCAGCAGCGTGTGGCCGGCCGGGACCAGGCGGGGTCGCACCGTCGGCGCCGTCATCGCGACCTCGCCGAGAGCACGAGGGCGAGGAGCACGGGGGCGCCGATCGCCGCGGTGACGATGCCGACCTCGAGCTCGCCGGGCGGCGCGACCAGGCGTCCCAGCACATCGGCGCCGAGCACGAGCACCGGCCCGAGCACCGCCGAGAGCGCGAGCACGAGCCGCTGGTCCACCCCCACGAGCAGCCGGAGCACGTGCGGGACGACGAGCCCCACGAAGCCGATCGGCCCGGCCGCGGCCGTCGCCGCCCCCGCCAGCAGCGTGATCGCGGCGAAGGTCGTCACGCGGAGCACGGGAAGCCGCACCCCGAGGGCGGTCGCCTGGTCGTCCCCGAGGGCGAGCGCGTTCAGCGCCGGGGCGGAGACGGCCGCGAGCAGGAGGCCGACCCCGAGCGCCGGGGCGAGCGCGAGCAGGGGCTCCGTGCCGCGATCGGCGACCGAGCCGACCATCCAGAGGCGGTAGGAGGTGAAGGCGTCGGTGTCGAACAGGGTGATGATCCCCGTGCAGGCGCCGAGGCACGCGCTGAGCGCCGCGCCCGCGAGCACGAGTCGTGCGTGGTCGCTCGCCCGGGAGCGGCGTGTGCTCACGGCGTGCACGAAACCGGCCGCGAGCCCGGCGCCGAGCAGCGCCCACCAGAAGTACTCCCCGACGCCGCTCGCACCGAGCGCGGAGATCGCGATGACCACCGCGAAGGAGGCGCCCGCGTTGACGCCCAGCAGTCCGGGCTCCGCGAGCGGGTTCCGGGTGAGGGCCTGCATCAGCACCCCTGCGACGGCGAGCCCGCAGCCGGCGCCGATCGCGAGCAGGGTGCGCGGCATCCGCAGCTGCCACACGATGATCGCCTCGCGCGAGCCGTCCGGATGGACGAGGCCCCGCCAGGCCTCGTCGATCCCGATCGGGTTCGATCCGAGCGCGAGGCTCAGCAGCACGAGCCCCCCGAGCGCGAGCAGCCCGCCGCCCAGCACCCCGAGCGGCAGGGCGCGGCGGCGGGGCGGGGATGCGGGCGGCGTCACGGTGGACGGATGAAGGAGCGTCACGTGAGGTGACCCTAAGCTATTTACATGACAGCCTCTTCCCGCATTTCGCGTCGCCTCGCCCTCGGTCTCGCCGCCCCCGCCGCCCTGCTCGCCCTCGCCGCCTGCGCGGACGCCACCGGAAGCGGCAGCCCGGCGAGCGACGGCGGCGGGGTCGCCGCCGCGACGGAGCCCACCACCCCGCGCACCATGCCGGAGGGCAAGGGCAGCGGCGAGGCCGACGGCGTCTTCCCCCGCACCGTCGTCCACTTCGCCGGCGAGACCACCATCGAGACGGAGCCCGCCCGCGTCGTCGTCATCTCCACCGGGCAGATGGACGCCCTGCTCACCCTCGGCCTCGTCCCCGTCGGCTCGACAGCCGGCGACGGCGGTGACATGGTCCCCGCCTACCTCGCCGAGGCCTTCGCCGAGCAGAAGGCGCAGCTCGACGAGGTCACCTTCGTGGGCAGCCGGGTCGACCCCGACCTCGAGACGATCGCGAACCTCGCCCCGGACCTCATCGTGCTCAACGTCGCCGGGAAGGACGACGTCGAGACCTTCGTCGCGAGCGCGAGCGAGATCGCGCCGACCGTCGCCACCCAGGGCACGGGCCTGTACTGGAAGCAGGACCTGCTGCTGCTCGCGGACGCACTGGGCAGGACCGAGCAGGCGCAGACCTGGCTCGACGAGTTCCACGCCGACGCCGCCGCCATGGGCGAGGCCGTCGAGGGGGACCCGACCGTCTCCTTCCTGCGCAAGAACGGCGACCGCACCCGCGTGTTCGGCGTCGCCTCCTTCTCCGGCTCCGTCGCCGAGGACGCCGGGCTCTCCCGCCCCGAGTCCCAGGCCTTCACCGACACGACCTCCGTCGACATCAGCGCCGAGCAGCTCGACCAGGCCGACGCCGACTGGATCCTCTACGGCGTCCAGGGAGGCGACGAGTCCGAGCTGACCTCGCTCGCGCTGTGGCCCACGCTCGGCGCCGTGGCCGCCGACCATGCCGTCGAGGTGGACGACGACGCCTTCTACCTCAACACCGGACCGACGGCCGCCCGCCACGTGCTCACCACGCTGCAGGAGACCCTGGCCTGAGCCCTCAGCGGGCCCGCGGCATCGCGGCGGCGACCCACTCCTCGGCGTCCACGAGGCGCGGATCCGCTCCGTGGGCGCCGAGCCAGGTGCACACGTTGCGGCAGTCCCGGCGCAGGAACTCCTCGCCGTGCGGGTTCGCCACGAGATCCAGCACCTGCGGCACGTCGATCACCACGAGGTCCTGCCCGCCGCTGCGGGGGTCCACGAGCACGTTGTAGGGGGAGAGGTCCCCGTGGACGAGGCCCAGCTCCTCGCCGAGCGTGACGACGACGCGCCGCAGCTGCGCCGCCCAGCGGTCCGCGAGGTCCGGCTCGGGGCGGGCCTCGTGCAGGCGCGCCCCGGCGGTGGGCGTGCCCGGTGTCCCGTCCGTCGCGTGCTCGGTGCCCACGAACTCCATGAGCAGCTCGGTGCCCTGCACCTGCACCGGGTACGGGACGGGGAGGCCCGCGGCGCTCAGGCGGGTGAGGACGTCGAACTCGGCGCGCGCCCAGCGGTCCGCGGCCGCCTCCCGGCCGAAGGCGGTGCCCTTGGCGATCGCGCGCGCCTCCCGCGAGTCCTTCACCCGCCGGCCCTCCGTGTACTGCGCCGTGCGGTGGAAGGAGGAGTGCTTCTCGGAGCGGTAGCGCTTGGCGACGTAGAGCGCGCGCTCGCCGGGGGCGCCGGTGCGCCGGTGCTCGGGCAGGGCGCGCTCGAGCAGGAAGGCGTCGGCCTCCTTGCCCGTCTTGAGCACGCCGAGCTCGGTGTCGATCGCGCCGTCGTGCTGCACGACCCAGTCGGGGAAGGGCTGCGGGCCGCGATCCATCGTGTGGGCCGTCTGCGGCCACGTGGACCAGCGCTGGTCGGGGCCGGGCTCGTCGGGCACGGAAGGGAACTCGTCGGGATCGGCGAGGCCGGAGGAGACGAGCGAGGCGGAGTAGAAGGTGTCCCAGTCGAAGGACGAGGTCATGGGGGTGTCTCCCGGGGAGAGGGACCCGCAGGAGCTCAGCGGGTCGAGGGGTGGTGGAGGACGGCAGGGGTCAGCACGGTGACAGCCATGGGGTCCTCCTCTCCTCGGGGCGCGCCCCGCGTGGGGCGGCGACTGCGCACACCGTAGACGGCGGCCGTCGGCCCCGTCGAGCGAATAGACGTCCACGGCGGGATCGGGCGGAACGACGCGGCTCAACCGATTCAGCGGATCCCCGTTCCCTCGTGGGAAGTGATCGCTGGGTTCGTCGCAGCCCGACCCGCAGGAGCCACCCCACCCCCTTCAGGAGGAGGCGACGATCACGTCAGCCCCGCACTCCCGCTCCGGGTCCTCGAGGCCTACGCCCGGGACGTGCCCCTGCGCGGCATCATGCAGACCGACGAGGCCGGGACGATCTCCGAGCCCGGCGCCGCCGTGCCGCTGATCGGCATGTTCTACCCGCCCGGCGGCGTCGACGTGCTCCGCGCGGCGCTGCTCGAGAAGATCCAGGAGCACGGCGGGAAGGGACCGCTGTTCATCGCGGGGCTCATCAACGCGTGGAGCTGGACGCCCAGCCACGCGCTCGAGCTCGTCTCCGACCTGCCGGACGAGGTCGAGGTCGTCCTCGCCGACGAGTTCTTCGATCTGTTCTCCCGCACGGCATGATGCCCGGGTGACCACTTCCGACACCGCCCCCGCGCAGCTGCTCGCCCTCTACGACGCGCAGCTGCGCGAGGGCACCGAGGTGCTCGGCGCCGGGTGGTCCGCGCGGCTCGGGCCGCTCACCCTCGCCGTGCATCCCGGCGGCGGAGGCTTCGTCACGTACCGCACGCTCGCGGCGGAGACCGAACTTCCCGCCCTCGTCGGCGCCGCCGTCGAGAGGCTGCAGGAGGCCGGCGCCGGCGAGATCGAGTGGAAGACCCGCGGGCACGACCACGTCCCCGGCCTCGAGGAGGCCCTCGCCGGCCACGGCTTCGCGGCGGAGGAGACCGAGGCGATCATGATCGGCCCGCTCACCGGACTCACCGCCGAGGTCCCGCTCGCCCCGGGCTCCCGCGTGCGGCGCGCGCTCGAGGCGGAGGACGTCCGCGCCGTGAGCGCCATGACCGACCGCGCCTTCGGCCAGCAGGTCGACACCACCCGGGCCGATGCCCTCGTCGAGGCCGTCGCCGCCGGGGAAGGGACGCAGCTCTGGGTCGCCGAGGTCGACGGGGAGATGGCCTCCGCCGGGCGGCTCGTCACCGTGCCCGGCACGGATTTCGTGGGCCTCTGGGGCGGGGCGACCCTGCCCGCCTTCCGCGGCCGGGGCCTGTACCGGGCGCTCACCGCCGCCCGCGCCCGCGCCGCCCTCGCGCAGGGCTTCCGCTACGTCCACAGCGACTCGACGCCCTTCTCCGAGCCCATCCTCGAGCGTTCCGGTCTGACGCGCGTCTCCACCACCACGCCCTGGGTGCGCGTCAGGCGTCTCGATACCCTCACGGGGTGAGCTCTCCCGACCCCCATCGCCGTCTCCTCGCCGTCCTGTTCGGGGGGATGGGCGTCCTCCACTTCGCCGCGCCGTCCGTGTTCGACCAGATCGTGCCCCGTGCGCTGCCCGGCCGCGCCCGGTCCTACACCCTCGCCTCGGGCGGCGCCGAGCTCGTCGTCGCGGGGTTGCTCATGTCGCCCCGGACCCGCGGCTGGGGCAGTGCCGCGGCGGTGGCCCTGCTGGTCGCCGTGTTCCCGGCGAACGTCCAGATGGCGCTGGACTCCCGTGACGCCTCTCTGCTGCGTCGCGCGGTCGCCCTGGGGCGACTGCCGCTCCAGGGGGTCCTCATCGCCCAGGCTGTGGGAGCCGGGAGACGCTGATCGGCCGGCGGCCTCCGATCCTCAGCGGGAGAAGGCGAGGCCCCCGGCGACGAGGGTCGCGAGCGGGCGCACCGCGCGGAGCCGTGCGGCCGCCTCGCGGGCGGCGGCGTCCACGAGGAGCCCGTCGGCCCCGAGGGGCACGTCGCCGAAGGGATCCTCCTCGAGCAGCACGAGGTCCGCGGGGCCGCCCACGGCGAGGGAGCGGATCCCGTCGGTCGAGGCGGCGAGCGCCTCGCGCGGCTGCAGCTGCTGGTCGGGGAACCAGCCGGGACGATGATCGGCGCTGCGGTGCACCGCCGCGGCCATCGCGAGCCACGGGTCCACCGGGGCGACCGGGGAGTCCGAGCCCAGCAGCAGCTCCACCCCCGCGTCCGCCAGGTCGCGGAATCGGTAGGCGAGCCGTGCGGCGCCGGGCAGGAACTCCTCGGTGGGGTCGCGGTCGTCCAGCAGGTGCGCGGGCTGCACCGAGGCGCGCACCCCGAGCGCCGCCATCCGGGCCACGTCCTCGTCCGCGAGCAGCTGGGCATGCTCGATCCGGCCCGCGACGCCCGCTTCCGCGAAGGCGTCGAGCACCACGCCCACCGCCGCGTCGCCGATCGCGTGCACCGCCGGCTCGAGACCGAGGGTCGCCGCACGCCCCAGCAGGGCGGGCAGCTCGTGGGCGTAGTCGCTGAGCACGCCGACCGGCCCGCCGGGATGGCGGCAGTAAGCGGAGCGGGAGCCCAGGGAGCCGTCCGCGATGACCTTGAGCGGGCCCATCGTCACGAGGCCGTCGGCCGTGAGCGGTGTGCCCGTCGGTCCCGGCACCGTGTCGAGCCCCGAGGCGTAGGTCGCCGCGCGCACCCGCATGCGCGCCCCGCGCCCCTGCCACAGCCGCCAGTTCTCCGCCCACTCCATGTCCGTGAGCCCCACGAGCCCGCAGGCCAGCGCGTCCTCCTGCAGGCGGAGGATCCCCGCGGCGAGGCCGGCGGCGACGCCGGGCAGGTCGTCGAGGTGCGGGACCGCGTCGAACCACTCGTCCTCCGCGACGATCCCCGTGCGCGGCGGGAGGCCCAGGCCCCGGAGCGCGGCGGAGCTCATCCAGGCGTGGTGCGCGTCCCCGCCGATCAGCACGATCGGCACCCCGCTGCCGTCGTCACCGCCCACCGCGTCGAGCGCGGCGACCGTCGGCTCCCCGGTGAGGTCCACGAGCCGGTGCCCGAAGCCCACGAGCGCGGAGCGGTCGTGCGGCTCCCGCGCCGCGAGCGCCTCCCGTGCGAGCTGCACGACGTCCTCCGCGGAGCCCGCCGCGGAGGTGTCGAGCCGGGCGTAGCCCTGCGCCGTCTGCCCCGCGTGCACGTGGTGGTCCCACAGGCCGGGGATCGCGAGCGCGCCGCCCGCCTCGAGGATCTCCTCGCCCTCCCGGGGCAGGTCGGGGCCGATCGCGGCGATCAGGCCGTCACGCAGCAGCAGGTCCACGGGGGAGGAGGCGCCGAGCAGGCGCACGTCACGCACGAGCACCCCGGCAGGGTACCCATGACAGCCGTCATGGGCAGGTCGTGACGGCGGCCGATGGGCCCGCCCCGCCTCCCCGGCGGAGGGTGGAGCCATGAACGACACGACCCCCGCCCTCGCGCTCACCGGGCTCACGAAGAGCTTCGGCGAGCTCACCGCCGTGGACCACGTGGACCTCACCGTCCCCCGCGGCCAGATGCTCGCCCTGCTGGGCCCCAACGGCGCCGGCAAGTCCACGACCACCGAGATGATCCTCGGCCTCGCCACCCCGGACTCCGGCACGGTCGAGGTGTGCGGCACCGCTCCCGTGACCGCCGCCCAGGAGGGGCGCGTCGGTGCGATGCTCCAGAACGGCACGCTGCTCGAGGACGTGCCCGTGCGGCTGCTGCTCTCGCTCGTCGCCGGGGTCTGCGCGCACCCGCTCCCGCTCGACGACGTCATCGAGCGGGCCGATGTCTCCGGCCTGCTCCGCAGGAGCACCTCCCGCCTCTCCGGCGGCGAGGCCCAGCGCGTCCGCTTCGCCCTCGCCCTCCTGCCGGACCCGGAGGTGATCCTGCTGGACGAGCCGACGGTCGCGATGGACGTCGAGACCCGCCGCCGCTTCTGGGAGCGCATGCGCCACGTCGCCGCGGAGGGCCGCACCGTCCTCTTCGCGACCCACTACCTCGAGGAGGCGGACCAGGAGGCCGGCCGCGTCGTCGTCATGGACCGCGGCCGCATCGTCGCCGACGGCACCGGCGCCCAGATCAAGGAGCGGATCGGCGGGCGGGTCCTCACCCTCGCCCTGCGCGGCGGCGCGACCGACGCCGCCCCGCTCGCGGCCCTGCCCGGCGTCAGCGCCGTGGACCTGCTCGAGGACGGCCGGCTGCGCCTCGCGACCACCGACTCCGATGCGACCCTCGCGGCCCTGTTCGCGCCCGGGGGGCTCGGCGCGACCGGCGCGGCGCGCGACATCGCCGTCACCACCCCGAGCCTCGAGGACGCGTTCCTCCAGCTCACCACCCACTGACCAGCCCGCACCCCGAGACCCAGGAGCCCGTCATGACCGCTGTCCCCACCGCCGCAGAGCCCGTTCCCGTCTCGCACACCCTCGCCGGGCCGCGCACCGTCCCGCAGCTCGTGCGCACCGCCCGCTACGCCGTCGCCACGACCCGCACCACCCTGCGCAACGGCATGTTCGTGTTCTTCACGATCGCCCTGCCCGTGCTCATGTTCCTCATGTTCAACCAGATCTACGGCACCCAGGCCTCCGGGGAGGCCGGGCAGAGCGTCGGCACCTTCATCATGGTGAACATGGCCGCGTACGGCGGCCTCGGCGCCGCGATCAACGCGGGCGCGATCATCCAGACCGAGCGCAGCAACGGCTGGCTGCGCCAGCTCATGGTCGCCGGGCTCATGCCCCGCAGCTTCGTCGCCGGCAAGCTCGTCGCCGCGATGGTCGTCGTGCTGCCCGCCCTGCTCGGCGTGTTCCTCGCGGGCATCCTGCTCGCCGGGATCGACCTCAGCGCCCTCGAGCTCACGCGCTCCCTGCTCACCCTCTGGGTCGGCATGGTCCCGCTGGTCCTGCTGGGCCTCGCCGTGGGGCTCGCGCTCAAGCCGAGCGCCGTCGGCCCCGTCACCACGATCGGCATGATGATGCTGGCCCTCGTGGGCGGCCTCTGGTTCCCCTTCGAGATGTTCCCCGACTGGCTGCAGAGCGTCTCGCTGTACACGCCCACCTACTGGCTCGGCCGGCTCGGCGCCTGGGGGATCATCGGTGAGGACCTCCCGGTGCGCGGCGTCGTGACGCTCGCCGCGTGGGCGGTCGGCCTCGCGCTGGTCTGCGCGCTGCTGCTGCGCCGCGCCGCCCGCGGCGCCTCCCGACGCTGACGCCCCGCCACCGCGGCGGAGCAGGAGAGGGGAGACTGGGGCCATGACCACCGAGACCGCGCGCCGGCGACGACGACGGTCCCGCACGGCCGGCGCCGTCGGGCTCGAGTTCCCGCGCACGCCGCGCGGCGTCCACCAGGCGGCGCGGGCCTCCGGGGCCCTCGCCTACAACGCGCCCTCGCTGCTCTTCCTGCTCTACGTGCTGATCCCCGCGTGGACCGAGCTGTCGCCCGTGCGGGCCGTGGTCGTCACCGCGCTGTGCCTCGTCTACGCGCTGCTGTTCGCGTACACGGCGGGGATGCGCGCCTACCCGGTGCGGGACCGCCTCGTCTGGCTCGGCGCGAGCTGGGTCGTGCTGGGCCTGCTGGGTCTCCTGATCCACGGCGAGATCCTCTACATGATCATGTTCGTGCAGGTCATGCACGGGATCCTGCTGCCGATCAGGGTGGCGAGGTTCGTGGTGCCGGGCCTCGCCGCGGTCGCGGTGCCGATCGCCGTCGTCCTTGAGCAGCCGATCGCGATCATCCTCGCGCTCGTGGGCGTCGTGCTCTCCCTCGGCGTCGCCGAGGGGATCGAGCGCTCGATCCTGCAGGAGAAGCTCGACGCGGCGGAGCGGCGCAGCGCCGTCCTCGCCGTCGCCGCGGAGCGCGAGCGGATCGGCCGCGACCTCCACGACATCCTCGGCCACTCCCTCACCACCATCACGGTCTCCGCGCAGCTCGCCCAGCGGCTCCTGGACGCGGACCCCGCCGCGGCGAAGGCGCAGCTCGCCGAGATCGAGAGGATCTCCCGGCAGTCCCTCGCGGACGTCCGCACCACGGCGAGCGGCATGCAGCAGGTGCGCGCCGCGAGCGAGATCGCCTCCTCCCGCAGCGTGCTCGAGGCGGCGGGCGTGAGGCCGGAGGTGCCCCCGGCCCTGCCCGCCCTGCCGGACGACCGCGCCGAGCTGTTCGGCTACGTCATCCGCGAGGGCGTCACGAACGTGGTGCGCCACGCCCGCGCGTCCCGCTGCACGATCCGCCTCGAGGAGGACCTCGTGCAGGTCGCCGACGACGGCGCCGGCATCCCCGAGGGTCGCGCCCGCAGCGGCCTCGCGGGCCTCGCGCGCCGCGTCGAGGAGCACGGCGGCACCCTCGACGTGGACTCCGACGACACCGGCACGCGGCTCACCGCGCGCCTCCCGCGCCTCACCGAAGGAGTCCCCGCATGACCGCCCCGCTCCGCGTCGCGCTCGCCGACGACCAGGCCATCCTCCGCAGCGGCCTCGCCGCGCTGCTCCGCCTCGAGAGCGACCTCGAGGTCATCGGCGAGGCGGCGACCTGCGCGGAGACCCTCGACCTCGTCGAGGAGGCCCGGCCGGACGTCCTGCTCCTGGACGTGCAGATGCCTGCCGGCACCCGGGCGGGCGGCGAGCCCGGCCCGGCCGACGGCCTCGAGGTCGCCGAGCGCCTGCACGCCTCCGGCTCGCCGACCCGCGTGATCGTGCTGACGACCTTCGGCCGCGCCGGCTACCTGCGCCGGACCCTCGAGGCCGGCGCGGGCGGCTTCATGGTCAAGGACGCCCCCGTCGAGCGGCTCGTCGACGCGGTGCGGCGCGTGCACCAGGGCCTGCGCGTCGTGGACCCCGAGCTCGCCGCACAGTCCCTCGCCGCCGGCCCGAATCCGCTCTCCGCGAAGGAGACCGAGGTGCTGCGCGCCGCCGCGCTCGGCGGGACCACCGGTGACATCGCGGCGCGCGTGTTTCTCTCCGAGGGGACCGTGCGCAACCACCTCTCCTCCGTGATCGGGAAGCTCGGCGTCACCAACCGCGCCGAGGCGGTGCGCTCCGCCACGGACAACGGCTGGCTCTGACGCCCGGCACCGGGGCCGCGTAGGCTTCTGCGGTGCGTGCGATCGAGGACATCCTGGTGGGGCTGATCCATGTCAGCGTTCCCGTCTTCGCGATCGCCTCGATGCTGTCGATGGGGCTGCGCACACCGCTGCGCTCCTTCGGCGCCCAGCTCCGGGACCGACGCACCGTGCTCGCGGTGCTCGGCGCGAACTTCGTCGTCGTCCCCGCCGTGGGCACGCTCGTGCTGTGGCTGCTGAGCGGGATCCTGCCGGCGCAGACGGGGGAGGGGTTCGTCATCGCCCTGTGCGCCGCCGGCGCCCCCTTCGTGCTCCAGCTCGGCGCGATGGCCCGCATCCCCTACGGCGAGACCGCGGGGCCGATGACGGTGCTGCTGCTCGGGTCGATCGTCTTCATGCCGATCGTCGTGCCCTTCCTCCTGCAGGACGTCGAGGTCGACGGCTGGGCGGTCGCACGGCTGCTGCTCGGCACGATGCTCTCGCCGATGATCGCGGGGATCGTGCTCGCCGCCGTGTTCCCGCGGCGCGCGGACCGGATGGCCCGCGTGGCCGGCGCCGCGGCGGCGGTCTCCGCGGTGCTCATGTTCCTCTCGGGCTTCGGCGCGAACTCGGGCGTCGTCATCGAGCTCATGCTCTCGCCCGCGCTGCTCGTCGCCGCGGGTCTCGTGGCCATGGCCTTCGTCGCCGGCCGCGCCGCGGGGGACCTCGCCGGCCCCACGCTCACCGTGCCCGATGGCCCCGCGATCCTCTCGAGCCAGCGCAACATCGCCGCCGCCCTGCTCGTCGCCCGCGGGGACGGCATCGACCCGTCGGTGGTCGTCGCGATCCTCGTGCTGAGCGCCGTGGGCTTCGTCCTGCTCGTGCCCTACGCCCTGGTCACCGGGGCAGTGCGGCGCCGCCGCGACGGGGAGAGGATCACCGTCGGCGTGATCCTCGGGATCGTCGGCCCCCGCTCCGACTGATCGGGACCGCCCGCGCCGCACCTCGCGTCGCCGGTCCGCGGCCCGTGTGCCTCGCCGGTGCGGGTGCCTGCCCGTCGGCCCCCGGCCGAGCGGAGCGGGACCGTTCCGCGCTCGGTGAACGGGAGGGCCCGGCCGCGTCGCGGGTCGGCCCCAGCGCCTAGCCTGGGCGCGTGTCGTCCCTCCTCCGCATCGTGCGGTTCACGCGCTCCCTCACCCCCCTCTACCTGACGATCATCGCGGCCTCGGTGCTCACCGCCGTCGCGAACCTCGCCGTCCCCTTCATCATCGGCCGCGCCACGGACACCGTCGCGGGCGCCGTCGGCGGCGACCTCGCCACCGGTGACGCCGTGCGCACCGTGCTCTGGCTCGCCGGGGCGCTGCTCGCCGTCGAGCTCGCCACGACCGTCGTCTCCAACGTCGGCGGCTGGTTCGGCGACGTCATGGCGAACCGCCTGCGCACGATCCTCTCGGTGCGCTACTACGACAAGCTGCTGCACCTGCCGCAGCGCTGGTTCGACACGGAGCTGACGGGCACGATCGTCGCCCGCCTGAACCGCTCGATCGCGGAGATCTCGCAGTTCGCGAAGACGATGTCGAACTCCTTCGCGACCATGCTCATCACGACCGCCGCCGTGCTCGGCATCAGCGCCTTCTACTTCTGGCCGCTCGCGGTGCTGCTGATCATCGTGTTCCCGATCTACGTCTGGCTCACCTCGCTCACCTCGGTGAAGTGGCAGAGGCTCGAGGGGGATAAGAACACCGAGATCGACATCGCCTCGGGTCGCTTCGCCGAGGTGATCGGCCAGATCCGGGTCGTGAAGTCCTTCGTGCGCGAGCGCGGCGAGCTCGGCGACTTCTCGCGCCGCTTCCGCTCCACGGACGCCACCACCCGCGCCCAGTCGACGCACTGGCACTCGATGGACGTGCTGCGCCGCGCGGTCCTCAACATCATCTTCTTCGCGGTGTACGCGATCATCTTCACCCGCACCGTGCAGGGCCACTTCACGCTCGGCGAGATGGTGCTGCTGATCCAGCTCATGAGTATGGCCCGCCAGCCGGTCGAGTCGATGAGCTGGGTCATCGACGCCTCGCAGCGCGCGATCGCCGGCTCGAAGGACTACTTCCGCGTCATGGCGACCCCGGTCGACGCCCGCACCGCGGCGATGCTCGCCGCCCAGGCGGACGCCGACGGCTCCGACGGCTCCGACGGGACCGGGGCAGAGGAGCCGCGGCGCGCTCCCGGCTCCGCGGCCGTCGGCACCCTCGAGTCGGTGCCCGGCGCCCCTGTCATCGCCTTCCGCGGCGTCGACTTCGCCTACGAGGACGGCGAGGACGTGCTGCACGGGATCGACTTCGCGGTGGACCGCGGGGAGAAGGTCGCGCTCGTGGGGGAGTCCGGCGGCGGCAAGTCCACGATCGTCAACCTCCTGCTGGGGCTGTACGAGCCGCGCGAGGGCCGGGTCGAGGTGGGCGGCCTGGACACGGAGCAGCTGCCGCTGGACGCCCTGCGCTCGCGGATCGGCGTCGTCTTCCAGGACGCCTCGCTGTTCTCCGGCACGATCGCGGAGAACATCGCCTACGGCCGCCCCGGGGCGAGCCAGGAGGAGGTGGCCGACGCCGCGCGCCGCGCGAACGCGGACGCCTTCATCCGCCGCTTCCCCGGCGGCTACGAGCAGCTGATCGGCGAGCGGGGGCTCAAGCTCTCAGGCGGTCAGCGCCAGCGCATCGCCGTGGCCCGCGCGATCCTCAAGGACGCGCCGGTGCTCGTGCTCGACGAGGCGACCTCGGCGCTCGACACGAAGGCCGAGCGGCAGGTCCAGCGGGGCCTGGACGAGCTGATGGAGGGGCGCACCTCGCTGATCATCGCGCACCGCCTCTCGACGATCGCCGCGGTGGACCGCATCATCACGCTCGAGGACGGCCGGATCGACGAGATCGGCACCCCGGCGGAGCTCGCGGCCTCGGGCGGCATCTACGCACAGCTGCTCGCGCTGCAGGACTCGGGGCAGACCAAGCGCCTGGCGAAGTTCGGCATCACCGGCTGACGGGCGCGGCGAGCATCCCGGCGAGGCGGGCGGCCTCGGGGGTGCTCACGAGGATCTCGTCCACGCCGGTCACGTCCCGGTCCACGGCGAGGCGCAGCAGCGGCATGCCGCGGCGCATGGCGACGAGCCGGCGGGTGCCGTCCGGGTGGCGGAAGGTGCCGAGCTTGCGGAACCCGGAGACCACGAGCCCGCTGCGGATCCCGAGCACCTCGTGGGTCCACCCCTCCTCGGCGCGGACGCCGCGCACCGCGGTGAGCGGCACCGCCATCCGCGACCGGCCGGTCATCATCGCCTCCCATCCGGGGAACTCGATGGTGAGCTGGGTGCTCTCGAGCCTGGTGTGCGTCATCGTCCTCACCGCTCCTTCTCGTGACCCGTCCCGATAGACTGGTCTCATAACGAGAACGTTATCAGTATGAGAATGATTGGGGAAGGCATGCCCGCGGATCCCTCCGCCCTCGACCTCGTCCTGCACCCCGTGCGCTCGCGGATCGTCCAGCAGCTCGGCGGCCGCACGCGCACCACCGCCCAGCTGCGCGAGGCGCTGCCCGACGTCACCCAGGCGACCCTGTACCGCCACGTCAGCGCGCTCCTCGACGCGGGCGTCGTCACCGTGGTCGAGGAGCGGCGCGTGCGCGGCGCGACCGAGCGCACCCTCGCCCTCGGCGACGCCCTCGCGCACGTGGACCAGGAGGGCCTGCGGGCCATGAGCACCGCCCAGCTCGCCTCCGCCCTGCGCGTCTTCCTCGCCGACCTCGCGGCCGACGCGGACCGCGCCCTCGCGGCCGACGCCCCCGCCATGCGCGACCTCTGGGGCTTCGGCCGCGGGCCGATCCACGTCGACGCCGACGACCTCGCCGCGATCCAGGAGCGTTTCGCCGCGCTCCTCGCCCCGTACCTCGAGGACGGCGGCGAGGGGAAGCACCGGGTGAGCCTCGCGACCGTGCTGCTGCCCGAGCCCCCCGAGCCGCCGTCTGCCGCGAGCACTCAGGACTGAACCCCGGGCCCGCCGGGAGCTCGGGCCCAGCTGCTGTCCTGCTGATGTCCAGCGCCCGCCGCTACGATGGTGCGCGTCACATGACGGGGGATATCGAAGGAGACACCATGGGCTTCATCCAGGCATTCAAGGGCGCTCTCGGCGGCATGCTCGCGGACCAGTGGAAGGACTTCCTGACGGTCCCCGACGGCCTCCCGCCGACGGCGGCGCTGTTCGCCGCGGTGCCGCGGGGGACGAACGCGGGGCGCGGCTCGAACACCCGCGGCAGCGAGAACGTCATCACCAACGGCTCGAAGATCGTGGTCCCGCAGGGCTACGGCCTGATCACCGTGATCGACGGCCGCGCGACGGCGCTCATCACCGAGGCCGGCGGCTACGAGTTCTCCGACTCCTCACCGGACGCCCAGTCCGTGTTCGCGGGGGAGGGCTTCCTCGCCTCGACGATCGGCATGTCCTGGGAGCGGTTCAAGTTCGGCGGCCGCCCCACCTCCCAGCAGCTCGCGTTCTACGTGAACCTCAAGGAGATCCCGGACAACCGCTTCGGCACGCAGTCGGAGATCTACTGGGACGACGCGTACCTCAACGCCCAGGTGGGCGCCGTGACCCGCGGCTCGTACACGCTGCGGATCGTGGACCCGCTGCTGTTCGTGCACAACTTCCTGCCCGCGACGTACCTCTCCGCGAACGCCCCGGTCTTCGACTTCGGCGACGTGGACAACCCCGCGGGCGGCCAGCTCTTCCAGGAGGTCGTCGGCTCGCTCGCCGCCGCCTTCTCGAAGTACACGAACGATCCCGACAAGGGCAACCGGATCACGAAGATCCAGGGCGACTCCGTGGGCTTCGCGCAGTCGCTCTCCGCCGCCGTCGAGGAGAACTACCGCTGGTCCACCGATCGCGGCCTCGCGATCGTGAAGACCGCGATCGTCTCCATCGAGTACGACCAGCGCACCCGCGAGCTGCTCACCGAGGTGCAGAAGGCCGATGCGCTCTCTGGCGCCCGCTCGCAGTCCTACCTCAACCAGTCCGTCGCGCGCGGCGTGCAGGCCGCGGGGGAGAACGGCGGCGGCGCGGGCCTGGCCATGTTCGGCGCCGGCGCGGGCGCCGCGGGCGGCCTCGTGAACCCCGTCCAGCAGACCGGCGTCCCGCAGCAGCAGCCTCAGCAGCAGGCGGCTCCCCAGCAGCAGGCGCCCGCCCAGGGCAGCGGTGACGACCCGGTCGCGAAGCTCGCCCAGTACAAGCAGATGCTCGACCAGGGGCTCATCTCCGAGGCCGATTACGAGGCGGCGAAGAAGAACGCCCTGGGTCTGTGACCGGAGGCCGCTGAACCGTCATGTCCGTGCCCCCGCAGCAGCCGCCGTGGCAGCAGCCGCCGGGCCCCACCCAGGGGCCCGGCGGCCCGCCCGCCCCGCAGCGGCAGCCCACCCCGCCGCAGGGGGAGCGGCCGCCTGCTCCCCCGCAGCAGGCCGCCCCTCCGCAGCAGCCCGCCGACCCGCAGATCCCGACGGGACCGCCGGCAGGCGGCGACCGCGTCGTCGACACGAGCTCCTCCGTGGGCGACGGCCTGCACAAGTGCCCGCGCTGCGGCAGCGCGGAGATCCGCTACTCGATCCCCGCCCGCGCGCTGGAGTGCTCGTACTGCCGCCACCGCTGGAACGAGGAGGTCGCGGAGCAGAAGTTCGGTCTGGACTCCTCGATCGCGGAGCTGCAGGGCCACACCCTCGCCTCCGGCACGGCCGACGTCCGTGAGGACCTCACCACCGTCACCCTGAAGTGCCAGGGCTGCGGCGCCGAGGTCGTCATCAACATCGCCGAGCAGATGCAGTCCCGCTGCCACTGGTGCCGGCAGACCCTCTCCGTCAACAGCCAGATCCCCGGCGGGGCCGTGCCCGACGCGGTGCTGCCCTTCCTCCTCACCCGGGAGGAGGCCGTCGAGCGGATCTCCGCCTTCGTCGACAAGCGCCGCACCTTCGCGAGCCCCCGCTTCAAGCGCGAGTTCGTGCCGGACAACGTCATGGGCGTCTACATCCCCTACATGGTGGTGGACGGCAACATGCACGCCGAGCTGCGCGGCACGGGCGAGGTCACGACCCGCTCGTACACGGTGCGCCGCAAGGTGGGCGACAACTACGTCACCGAGCAGTACTACGACGCGGACGTCTACCAGGTCCAGCGCGGCTTCGACCTGCTCGTCAACGACCTCGCCGTCGAGTCCGCCCGCCGCTTCCAGGCGGAGGACGCCTCCCAGGCCACGAACAACGTCCTGAATGCTGTCCAGCCGTACGACACGGCGAACGCCGTCGTCTACAACTCGAGCTACCTCACCGGCTTCACCTCCGAGCGCCGTGACCTCAACGTCCGCGACCTCGACCAGGACGTCGAGGAGGACTTCCTCGCGATCGCCCGCTCCAAGGTGCAGCCCACCGTCGCGAACTTCGACCGCGGGGTGCGCTGGGAGCAGGAGGGCGTCGCCGTGCGCGGCACCCGCTGGGTGTCCGTGTACGTGCCGGTGTGGCTGTACAGCTACGCGGACAGCGCCAAGGGCGACGGCTCCCTGATCCACTACATCGCCGTCAACGGCCGCAACGGCAACACGATGGGTTCCGTGCCCGTCTCCCACCCGCTGATCTTCGCGCTCTCGT
Source organism: Brachybacterium horti (assembly GCF_054777615.1). Classification (NCBI taxonomy): domain Bacteria; kingdom Bacillati; phylum Actinomycetota; class Actinomycetes; order Micrococcales; family Dermabacteraceae; genus Brachybacterium; species Brachybacterium horti. The sequence continues at coordinate 43,083 of NZ_BAAHAM010000004.1, read as the reverse complement.
GCGTCCTCGGGACGCTCGCCGCCGTGATCGGCGGGGCGATCGGCCTGGCATGGTTCCTCAGCTGAGCCCGCACCGGAAGGACCGGACCCCATGAACGACCTGCTGCTCGCCCTCACCGGCGATCCCGGCGTCACCACACTGCTGGCCGGGAACTCCTCCGGGGACGGCGCCGCCGGGATCCTCTTCCCCTTCCTCGCGGGGCCCGCCGTCTTCATCGCGGTGTACCTCGGGATCTACCGCTTCTACCGCAACACCGACAAGCGCCACGAGTTCGAGCGCAAGACGGAGGTCTCCGTCGGCAACCTCAGGAGCGCCGATCGCCGCGTGGGCTCGAACAACCGCCAGCGCTCGCGCCGGATGAACGGCTCGAACGAGGACGACCACCTCGTGCGGGTGCAGCGGATCCAGGTGCGATGACCTCCGTGCGCGGGGCCGGCGCGGGCGAGGCGGACGCGATCGTCGTCGGCGCCGGGCTCGCCGGCCTCGTCGCGGCGTGCGAGATCGCCCGGGGCGGGCGGAGCGTGCTGCTGCTCGAGCGGGAGGGCGAGCAGGACCTCGGCGGGCAGGCCTGGTGGAGTTTCGGCGGGCTGTTCATGATCGACACCCCCGAGCAGCGCCGCCTCGGCATCCGCGACAGCCTCGACCTCGCCCGGCAGGACTGGCTCGGCACCGCCGCCTTCGACACCCCCGAGGACCACTGGCCCCGCCGCTGGGCGGAGGCCTACCTGCAGTTCGCGGCGGGGGAGAAGCGCTCCTGGCTGCACGCCCTGGGGCATCGCAGCTTCCCTGTCGTGGGCTGGGCGGAGCGCGGCGACGGCCGCGCCGAGGGGCACGGGAACTCGGTGCCCCGCTTCCACGTCACCTGGGGCACCGGCCCCGGCGTCGTCGAGCCCTTCGCCCGCCGCCTCGCCGAGCTCCGTGCGAGCGGGCAGGTGCGGCTGCTCACCCGGCGCGCGGTCACCGAGGTGCTCGTCGAGGGCGGTCGCGCCGTCGGCGTGCGCGGAGACGTGCTCGCCGAGGACCCCGCCCCGCGCGGCAGCGGATCGAGCCGCGAGGTCGTGGGGGAGTTCGAGCTCCGCGCGCCCGCCGTGCTCGTGGCGACGGGCGGGATCGGCGGCAACGCGGAGCTCGTGCGGGAGCGCTGGCCCGAGGAGCTCGGCACCATGCCGCGCGACATCGTCCACGGGGTGCCGGAGAGCGTGGACGGCAGCGGCATGATCGCCGCCCACGCCGCGGGCGGCAGCTGGATCCATGAGCGGCGCATGTGGCACTACACCGAGGGTGTGCGGAACTGGGACCCGGTGTGGCGCGGCCACGGCATCCGCATCCTCCCCGGCCCCTCCTCGCTCTGGGTGGACGCCCGCGGGCGGCGCCTGCCCGCCCCGGCCTTCCCCGGCTTCGACACCATGTCGACGCTGCGCCACCTGCGCACCACCGGCCACGACCACTCGTGGTTCGTGCTCACGCCCGCGATCATCGCGAAGGAGTTCGCGCTCTCCGGCAGCGAGCAGAACCCCGATCTCACGGGCCGCGACTGGCGGCAGGTCCTCGCCCGGGTGCGCCCCGGGGCGCCCGGGCCCGTGCAGGCCTTCCTCGACCACGGCGAGGACTTCCTGCAGGCGGGGAGCGTCCCCGAGCTCACCGCCGCGATGAACGCGCTCGTGGGGGATGAGCTCGTGGACGCCGCCGCGCTCGAGCGGACGATCCGCGCGCGTGACGCCGAGGTCGTCAACGCCTTCGGCAAGGACGCGCAGATCACTGCGCTGCGCGGCGCCCGTCGCTACCTCGGGGACCGGCTGATCCGCACCGCCGCCCCGCACCGCCTGCTGGACCCGGCGGCGGGCGGGCTCATCGCGGTGCGCCTGCACGTGCTGCTGCGCAAGACCCTCGGCGGGCTCGAGACGGACCTCGGTGGGCGCGTGCAGCGGGCGGACGGCACCGGCGCCCTGCCCGGGCTGTACGCGGCGGGGGAGGCGAGCGGCTTCGGCGGCGGTGGCATGCACGGCCACAGCGCCCTCGAGGGGACCTTCCTCGGCGGCTGCCTGTTCTCCGGCCGGGAGGCCGGCCGCGGGATCGTCGCGGACCTCCGATGAGCGCGGCCCCCGGGCGCGCGCTGCTGATCACCGGCGCGGTGGGCGTCGGCAAGACGACCACGGCCGACGCAGTGGGCGACGTGCTCGAGGAGCGCGGGATCCCCGGGGCGGTCCTCGACGTCGACGCCCTGCGCCGTGCCTGGCCCGCCCCGCCCGGCGACCGCTTCCACGCGGCGCTCACCCTGCGCGCCCTCACGGCGCTCTCCGCGATCCACCTCGAGGCCGGGGCGCAGGTGCTCGTCGCGGCCGAGGTCATCGAGGAGCGCTCCGCCCGCGACGCCTACGAGCAGGCCATGGGCCTCCCGCTCACCGTGGTGCGGATCCGCACGCCGCGGGAGCTGGTGCGGGAGCGGCTCCGCGAGCGCCACGCCCTGGACCCCGAGGGCCTCGCCTGGCACCGTGACCGCTTCGACGAGCTCACCGCGATCCTCGACGCCGCCGCCGTGGAGGACGTGTCCGTGGAGCAGGTCGGCTCCCCGCGCGAGACGGCCCGCGCGCTGCTCGCCGCCGTGGGGCTCGGAGACCGCGCGGCCCGGTGACCACGCAGGCGGACCGCCTGCGTCGCGAGCGGCGAACTTAGGGTAGCCTCACCATATCGTCGCCCCGACATGAACTGCGGGCGGCCCTTCCCCGAGAGGCTCCCCTCCCATGCCCGTCCCCCTCTCCCGGCGCGCCCTCCCGCTCTGCGCGGCCGCCCTCACCACCGCCCTCCTGCTCGCCGGCTGCGGCGGCGCGGCCGACGATGCCGCGGACGCCGCCGGCACCGGCAGCGGCGCCGGCACCCGCAGCGTCGAGCACGCGCGCGGCACGAGCGAGGTCCCCGCGGATCCGCAGCGCGTCGTCGTGCTCGAGCCGGTCGAGCTCGACACCGCCGTCGCCCTCGGCGTGACCCCCGTCGGCGCCGCCGTCGCGAGCAACGTCGCCGGCATCCCCGCCTACCTCGGCGTCGACGGCGTCGAGCCCGTCGGCACCGTCCCCGAGCCGGACCTCGAGGCGATCGCCGCGCTCAAGCCCGACCTCATCCTCGGCACCGAGTCGCGCCACTCGAAGCTCTACGACCAGCTCGACGCCATCGCGCCGACCGTCTACATGGCGTCCCAGGCGGACCCTTGGCAGGAGAACGCCCTGCTCGTCGGCGAGGCCCTCGGTCAGGAGGAGCAGGCGCAGGCGCTGCTGGACGGCTACGACCGGCGCTGCGAGGAGATCAAGGGGGAGCTCGACCTCGACGAGGGGACCACCGCGAACCTCATCCGCCCCCGCGACGAGACCACGCTCAGCCTCTACGGCCCCACCTCCTTCGCCGGCAGCGCCCTCGAGTGCGTGGGCCTGACCATCCCCGACCGCGAGTGGGTCGACGGCCTGCAGGCGGACCTCTCCCCGGAGAACATCCTCGACGCGACCGCGGACCACGTCCTCGTGACCACCGCCGACGTCGAGGACGAGTCCACGATCCCGTCCGCGATCACCCGGAACGCCGAGGCGTTCCCCTCGGTGACGCTCGTGGACACGAGCTACTGGGTCTCCGGCGTGGGGCCCAAGGGCGGGGACCTCGTCCTCTCCGACATCGAGAAGATCCTCTCCGCGCAGCTGTGAGGACCGCACCCCCGTCGGCGCCGGAGTCGGCGGCGCCCGCGGCGTCGTCGACGGTCCTCCGCCACCGGCGCCGCCGCGCCGCGCTGGGCCTCGCGGGCCTCGGCGCGGCGCTCCTGCTCGCCGTCGCGCTCTCGCTGATGATCGGCTCGAACTCCCTGCCGCTGCCCGTTGTGCTCGACGTGCTGCGGGGCGGCGGCGACGCCGAGGCGCGCTACGTCGTCGCCGAGCTGCGGATCCCGCGCACCGTCGCGGGGCTGGCCGTCGGCGCCGCCCTCGGCGCGGCGGGCGCGCTGATCCAGGCCTTCACCCGCAACCCGCTCGCCGATCCCGGGATCCTCGGCGTCAACGCCGGGGCGGCCTTCGCGGTCGCCCTGGGCGTCGCGCTGCTGGGCCTGCGGGACATCTCCGCCCTGCTCTGGCTAGCCTTCCTCGGCGCGCTCGTCGTGACCGTCGCGGTGTACCTCATCGGCTCCTCCGGGAGGGGCGCCGCGGACCCGATCCGCCTCAACCTCGCCGGGGTGGCGCTCGGCGCCGTGTTCTCGGGCGTCACCACCGGCCTGACGCTGAGCGACCCCGACGCCTTCGACCACATGCGCTCTTGGAACGCGGGCTCCCTGCTCGGCCGCGGCTTCGACGTGATCGGCCCGGTGCTGCCGTTCCTCGTGCTCGGCGTGCTGGGGGCGCTGCTGCTTGCCCCGGGGCTGAACGCGCTCGCGCTCGGCGACGACGTGGCCCGCGCCCAGGGCGCGCGCGTGCGCGGCATCCGCCTCGGCGTGATCGCCGCCGTGACGGTCCTCGCCGGCGCGGCGACCGCGCTCGCCGGCCCGATCGGCTTCGTCGGCCTCATGGTCCCGCACGTGGCCCGGTGGCTCCTCGGCGTCGACCAGCGGACCGTCATCGCGATCTCCGTGCTGCTCGCCCCGGTCGTCGTGCTGCTCTCCGACGTGCTGGGCCGGGTGCTCATCGCCCCCGCGGAGATCCCGGTGGGGATCGTGACCGCGTTCGTCGGCGCCCCGGTGCTCATCGCCCTCGCCCGGCGGAGGAGGGCGAGCACGCTGTGACGACCGCGATCACCCGCCCCGCCCGCCCCGCCCGTCGCGTACCGCTCGACGTCGGCCACCGCCGTCTGGTGCTGCGCCTCGCCGGGCGGTCCGCGACCCTGCGCATCCGCTCCCTCGTCACGGGGGCGGTCCTGCTCGCCCTGCTGGTGGTCCTCGCCGTCGCGGCGCTCGGCCTCGGCACCTACCCGCTCTCCCCGGGCGCCGTGGTGCGGGTGCTCCTGGGCGGCGGCGAGGCGCTCGACCGCACCGTCGTCATCGAGTGGCGGATGGCGCGGATGCTCGCCGCCGTCACCCTCGGCGGCCTCCTCGCCGTCGCCGGCGCCCTCGTCCAGACCGTCACCCGCAACCCGCTCGCGAGCCCGGACGTGCTCGGGCTGTCCAACGGGGCGTTCACGGGGATGCTGCTGAGCGTCGTCCTGGTGCAGGCGTCATGGCCGCTCATGACGGCGGGCGCGGTCGCGGGCGGCCTGCTCACCGCCCTCGTGATCTGGGCGCTCGCCCGCCGCGACGGCGTCCAGGGCTTCCGCCTCATCGTCATCGGGATCGGCGTCGCCGCGATCCTCGCCTCCGCCAACACGTGGATGCTGCTCGAGGTCGAGCTCGAGACGGCGATGTTCGCCTCCGCCTGGGGCACCGGCTCGCTCAACGGGGTCACCGGCCCGCCGCTCGCGGGCGCCCTCGCGTGCGCCGCGCCGCTGCTCGTGGTGCTCACCGTCCTCTCCCCGCGGCTGCGGCAGATCGACCTCGGTGACGACATGGCCACCGCGACCGGGGCCCGCCCCGGCCTCTTGCGCACCCTCGCGCTGCTCGTAGCGGTCCTGCTCGTCTCGATCGCGACCGCGGTGATCGGGCCCGTCGCCTTCATCGCCCTCGCGCGCCGCAGGTCGCCCGTCGCCTCGCCGCGACCCCGCATCTCTCCCTGGGCCTCGCCGGGCTCGTCGGCGCCGTGCTCCTGCTCGGCTCCGACCTCGTCGCCCAGCACGTCCTCCCCGTCACCCTGCCCGTCGGCGTCGTCACGGTCTCCGTCGGAGGCCTGTACCTCGTCGCCACCCTGATCCAGGAGATCCGCCGCCGTGCCTGAGCCCAGCGCCCGCCCCGACCGCCCGGACCGTCCCGCCTCCCGACTGCACGCCGAGTCGATCGCCCTCGGCTACGACGGCCGCACGATCGTCCCCGAGCTCTCGGTGACGATCCCCGACGCCTCCTTCACCGTGATCATCGGCCCCAACGCGTGCGGGAAGTCCACCCTGCTGCGCGGCCTCTCCCGCCTGCTCACCCCGGAGAAGGGGCAGGTCGTCCTCGACGGCCGCTCCATCACGAGCCTCCCCGCGAAGGAGGTCGCCCGGCGCCTCGGGCTGCTCCCGCAGTCGGCCCTCGCCCCGGACGGCATCACGGTCGCGGACCTCGTCGCCCGCGGCCGCTTCCCCCACCAGGGCCTGCTGCGGCAGTGGTCCGAGGCCGACGAGGCCGCCGTGCAGGAGGCCCTCGAGGCGACGGGCACCGAGGAGCTCGCCGCCCGCCGGGTCGACGAGCTCTCCGGCGGGCAGCGCCAGCGGGTGTGGGTCGCCATGGTCCTCGCCCAGCAGACGGACCTGCTGCTGCTCGACGAGCCCACGACCTTCCTCGACATCGCCCACCAGATCGAGCTCATGGAGCTGCTCGCGCGGCTCCACCGCGAGGGCCGCACGATCGTCGCGGTCCTCCACGACCTCCACCACGCCGCCCGCTACGCGGACCACATCATCGCCATGCGCGAGGGCCGGGTGGTCGCCTCCGGCACCCCCGCCGAGGTCGTCACGAGCACCCTGGTCGAGGAGATCTACGACCTGCCCAACGTCGTCATCGAGGACCCGATCACCGGCGGGCCGCTCGTGGTCCCGCGCGGCACGCCGCTCCCGGCCCGCGAGGCGGGGAAGCGGTGAGCTCACCGTCCGCCCCGACGGCCGCCGCGGACGCGCGGCCCTGGGAGTACAGCGCCTTCCCGGTGCAGGTGCGCCGACGGGAGCAGGTGAGCCCCGGCTTCGTGCGGATCACCCTGGGCGGCCCCGCCCTCGCCCGCTTCGCCCCGTGGGGGCTGGACCAGGGCATCAAGCTCGTCCTGCCGATGGCCGACGGCTCCACGCCGGAGTTCGGCCTGCTCGACGAGCCCACCCCGCACCCGCGCGAGTGGTACACGCGCTGGAAGGCCCTCCCCGTCGCCGAGCGCAACGTGCTGCGCACCTACACCCCCTCGGGCATCCGTCCCGAGGCGGAGGAGATCGACGTCGACGTCTTCGTCCACGAGCCCGCCGGCCCCGCCTCGACCTGGGCGACGACCTGCGCGGTGGGCGACGGCCTCGTCCTCACCGGGCCCGACGTGCGCGCCGGCCGCACCGGGTACGGGATCCACTACGCCCCGCCGCGCGACCCGGCGCAGGTGCTGCTCGTAGGTGACGAGTCCTCCCTGCCCGCGATCCGCAACATCCTCGCCGCGCTCCCCGAGGGGACGGGCGGTGACGTGCTGCTCGAGCTCGCCGATCCGGCCGACGCCCTGCTCCCCGTGCTCCCGCCCGGGATCGCGCTCGAGGTGCTCGGCCCCCGCGGGCCTGCGGGGGCGGCGCTCGAGGCGGGGGTGCGCGCCTGGGGCGTCCGGTGCTCGCCCGCGCCGGTGGAGGCGCTGTACGCATGGGTCGCGGCGGAATCCGGTGCGGCCGCGCGCATCCGGCGCCATCTCGCCGCGGAGCTCGGACTGCCCAAGGAGCAGGTCGCCTTCCGCAGCTACTGGACCCTCGGCGGCCCGCTCACCCTCTGAGCACGCGCCGGATCGGGCGCGTGCGGTCAGCCGCCGGTGGGGCGTGCCCCCGGCAGCAGCACGGTCGAGAAGTCGTGGTCGCCGTGGCCTGCGGCGATCTCCGCGTCGAGCGAGGCGAGGGCCCCGCGCAGGGCGGGGAGGTCCGCGCCGGGGCGGGAGCCGTCGGCATCGGTGGCCCCATCGGACGCGGAGGCGACCGTGTCGATCATGAGCCGGGCGTCCTTCGCGATCGCATCGGCCGTGAAGTCACCGCCCTCCGTGCCGCGCTCGCCGCGCACGAAAGAGCCCTTCATGCCGGCGATGAAGGCGAGGCCGGTCGAGCCGAGCATGTCGAGGGTCTCCTCGTCGCTCACGCCGGCGGCCGCGCCCAGGGCGAGCGCCTCCCGCAGGCCCTGCGCGCTCACCGCGAGGGCGAGGTTCGCGAGCAGCTTCCCGGTCGCCGCGGCCCGGGCGGAGTCCACGTCCCGCAGCCGCTCCGGATCCGCCCACGGCGCCACCAGACCGAGCACCTGCTTGCGCAGCGCGTCGTCCGGCGTGCCCACGTAGACGCCGAGCGCACCGGCACGGGCCGGGCCGAGCGTGCCCACCACGGGCACGGCGACGTAGGTGGGGACCGCGGCCGCGAAGTCGTCGGCGTCGGCGGGGGAGACGGTCGTCGTGTCCACCCACGGGACGCCCGCGGGGACCAGCCCGGGCGCGAGCACCGTCTCGCGCACCGCGTCGGGTCCGAAGAGCGAGGTGACGATCAGCTCGGCGCCGTCGACGGCCTCCGCCGCCGTCGGCGCCACCCGTGCTCCCGCCTCCGCGAGCGGGGCGGTGCGGTCGGCGGTGCGGTTCCACACCGTCAGCTCGTGCTCGGTCAGCAGGTGACGGGCCAGCTCGGTGCCCATCCGTCCGGTTCCTAGGAAGGCGATCCTCATGCCGTCAGTCTCGCACCGTGACCGTTCCCGGCGGCGGCCGGTCCGGCGCTCGGGAGGCGCACCGGACATTCTCGGAGTGTTCACCCACGACGCCCGGCCCGGCTGGCGAGCCGCACCGGGAGCCGTGCATGATGGAGACCATGACCTCGAAGATCACCCGTCGTGGAGCTCTCGCCGCCGCAGCCGCCGCCGGGCTGGGGGTGCCCGTCGCGGGCACCGCGGCCCGTGCCGCCCAGCCGGCCCTCGGGCGTCGCGGCGAGGGGGTGCGGATCGCGACGTACAACGCCTCGCTGAACCGTGCCTCCGCGGGGCAGCTCGTGAAGGACCTCGAGTTCGGGAACGACGCGCAGATCCGGGCCGTCGCCCAGGTCATCCAGATGAACAACCCCGACGTGCTGCTCGTCAACGAGTTCGACTTCGACGAGGAGGGTCGCGGCGCGGACCTCTTCCGCAGCAACTACCTCGAGGTCAGCCAGAACGGCTGCACCCCCGTGCACTACCCGTACGTGTACTCCGCACCGGTGAACACCGGTGTGCCGAGCGGTCTCGACCTCGACCGCGACGGCACCGTGGGCGGCGCGAACGACGCCTGGGGTTTCGGTGAGTTCCCCGGCCAGTACGGGATGCTGCTGCTCTCGCGCTTCCCGGTCCTCACCGAGCAGGTGCGCACCTTCCAGAACCTGCTGTGGAAGGACATGCCCAGCAACCTCCTCCCCACCGAGTTCTACGGCGAGGAGATCTCCGCGCAGCTGCGGCTCAGCTCGAAGTCCCACTGGGACGTGCCCGTGCAGATCGGCACCTCGACGCTCCACGTGCTGTGCGCCCACCCCACCCCGCCCAGCTTCGACGGGCCGGAGAAGCGCAACCGGCGGCGCAACAACGACGAGATCCGGCTGTGGGCGGACTACCTGCGCGCCGGGAAGGTCTCCCGCTGGATCGTCGACGACGCCGGGGACGCCGGGGGCCTCGACACGAGCGCCTCCTTCGTGATCCTCGGCGACCACAACTCCGATCCGCTCGACGGCGACTCCTGGCCCGGCGCGATCGACCAGCTGCTCAAGCACCCGCGGATCCAGGACCCCCGCCCCACGAGCACCGGCGCGGTCGAGGCCGCGACGGAGCAGGGCGGCGTGAACCTCGAGCACGGGACGGACCCGAGGTACGACACCGCGGACTTCGCCGAGAACCCGCGCCCCGGGAACCTCCGCGTGGACTACGTGCTCCCCTCCAAGAACCTCAAGGTCACTGACGCCCGCGTCTTCTGGCCGAAGAGGGGCGAGGCCGGCAGCGAGCTCACCGGCGAGCATCCCTTCCCGACCTCCGACCACCGCCTCGTGCGGGTGGACCTCCGGATCACCGGCCGCTGAGCCGGCTGCCCGGCCGCGGGGGAGCGGGCGCTAGGGTCGGGCCATGACTGACGCGCTGCCCCCGGTCCTCGACGTCCCCGCCCTCCACGACCTGCTCGCGCAGGAGGAGGCCGTGCGCCTGCTCGACGTGCGCTGGGCGCTCGACGGCTCCAAGGGCCGCCACTCCTACCTCGAGGGGCACCTGCCGGGCGCGGTCTACGTCGACCTCCCCACCCAGCTCGCCGCCCCCGCGGATCCCGCCGCCGGCCGGCACCCCCTGCCGTCCCCGGAGGAGTTCGCGGCGACCCTCCGCGGCCTCGGGATCGACGCCGGCACGCGCGTGGTCGCCTACGACGACACCGACCGCTCGCCCTCCGCCCGCCTCGTGTGGATGCTCCGCGCGATCGGCCAGGACGCGGCGCTCCTGGATGGCGGCCTCGCCGCCTGGGACGGCCCGCTCCAGACGGAGGACGTGCGCCCGGAGCCGGGCGACGTCGGCCCCCGGGAGTGGCCCGCGGCCGCGATCGCCGGGATCGACGAGGTCGCCGCGGCGACGGGCCCCGTGCTCGACGCCCGCGCCGCCGAGCGCTACCGCGGCGAGGTGGAGCCCGTGGACCCCCGCGCCGGCCACGTGCCCGGCGCGCTGAACCTCCCCTACGCCGGGAACCTCGACGAGCAGGGCCGCTTCCTGTCCCCGGAGGCGCTGCGCGAGCGCTTCACCGGCGCGGGCCTCGACCCCGAGGAGGAGGTGCTCGTCTACTGCGGCTCCGGCGTCACCGCGACGCACGACGTGCTCGCCCTGCAGCGCGCCGGGTTCCCTCGGGTGCGCCTGTTCCCGGGATCGTGGTCGCAGTGGAGCAGCGACCCGTCGCGACCGGTGGCGACGGGCCCCACGCCCTGAGCCCGAGCCGCTGAGCCCGAGCCGCTGAGCCCGAGCCGCGGGCGACGGGCTCAGCCGCGGGCGACCTGGCGGATCGCCTTCACGATCCGCTCGTGCCGGCGCCGCTGCTCGTGCTCGCCGCCCGGCGCGACGTCCTGCCCCAGCACGGCGGCCCAGATCGGGACCATCTCCTCACGATAGGAATGGCCGTGACCGCCCTGGGTGCGCACCGAGAGCGGCATGTCCAGGGCGACCTGCCAGAAGGTGATCCACGGGAACCAGCGCATCGCCGGCGTCACGTCGTGGCCGACGCGCTCGCGCAGCCAGTCCGGCTCCTCCCACAGCAGGGACGGCCGCCACCAGGCGACCGGGTCGGAGGGGTGCTGGGCGTAGACCACGCGCGGGGAGCGCCACGGCTCGTACAGCCCGCCCCAGTAGTTGCGGTGCAGGTCCCGGGGCCGGGTCACGACCCGCACGTGCCGGCCCTGGTCGATGATCGGCGCGATCGCGGGGGATCCCGGCCGGGAGCGGCCCGCGACCTGCTGCCACAGCGGGGTGAAGGACGGGGTGCCCGTCCAGACGGCGCCGTCGACCTTCGCGAGCAGGTCCGGGAGGTCCCGGAACGCGGCCTGCCCGCCGAACGAGCCGAGCGACTCCCCGGCGACGAACAGCCGGGGCCGGCTGCCCGGCTCCATCGCGTCCAGCCGGCGTCGCACGGCCTGGAAGAGCAGGCGCCCGGCCTGCTTGGGGCTGCGCCGGTCCACGACGTAGCTCAGCCCCGAGGTGTAGACGGAGTACTGCATCGAGGCCGTCGCGCAGTCCCCGGCGGTGAGGAACTCGATCGCGGAGAGCGACCACTCCTGCAGCCAGCCGGTCCCGGTGCCCGTGAACAGCACGAGCACCTCGCGGTCCCAGGCGCCCGTGCGGTCCAGCTCCGCGAGCACCGCCTGCACCGTCTCCTCCATCGTGCGGGAGGTCGACTTCCCGGCGTACACGCGGATCGGGTCCATGGCGGGCGCGCCGACCGCCGCGGAGATCGCCTCGGGGCTCGCACCGCCCGAGACGATCTTGCGGCCGGGGGCCCCGAGCGAGGGCCACGACTCGTGGGAGGCGGGGCTGCCGGAGCGGGCGGGGGAGTCCGGGCGCGGCACGTTCGGGGAGACGAGCCGGTTCGCGGCCTCCGCCTGCTCGATCATCTGCTCGAGCACGCGCCCGCGGATCAGGCGGTCCACGGCGACGGCGACCGTCGCGAGGGTCAGCACGAGGGACACGGCCCCCACCACGCGGGTGGGCAGGTACGGGCGCAGCAGGGCGCGGTAGAGATCCGCGGTCGCCCCGATCGCGCGCACCGCGGCGAGCACGCCGAGCGAGGCGCCGAGCCCTCCGGCCGTCCCCACGAGGTGCGTGGCGAGGTTCTGGGGACGCTGCTGCACCAGATGGCTGATCTCGCGCTGGCGCAGCACGCCCCGCACCCATGAGTAGGCGGAGATCCCGACCAGCGCGGACGCGCCGAGCAGGCGGGCGCGGCGGCGGTGGTCCTCGGCGATCCCGACCTCGAGGCCCAGCGCCGCGGCGCCCCGTCGCACGAGCCGCTCCGCGAGCACACCGGTCGTGTAGCCGTAGGACTGCGACAGCCCGATGTTCACCGCCCACATCCACCACGTGCGCGGCAGCATCGACGGGGTCGTGGCGACCCAGCCCGCGGCCGCGGCGCCCAGGAAGCCGCCGCTCGAGAGCGGCCGGGTGACCTCCGCACGGCGCACCCCGCGGCGGGTCGCGCGGGTCACCGAGCGGAGCGTGCGGGCGGTGCGGGTGAGCAGGTGGGCGAGGCGGGGAGCGGAGGGGCCAGGGCCTGGTCGCATGGTTCGAGGCTAGTCCACGGGCCTCCGTCGGACCCCCTGCGAAGGTCCATCCCCGTAGGCTGGGACGATGAAGATCCTGCTCCCGGACACCATGCCCCTGGACCCTGCGCTGCCCGAGGGATGGGAGGCGGTCGAGGTCGACGCGCGCGCCCCGATCCCCGCCGCTCACCACGACGCCGAGGCGATCGTCCTGTGGGGGCCCAGCCGGTCCCACCTCGAGTCCGCCGCGCGGGACCTCACCGGCGTGCGCCTCGTGCAGTCGCTCTCCGCCGGGGTCGAGAACATCGTCGCCGCGGGCTTCCGCGACGGGGCCGTTGTCACGACCGGGGCCGGCCTGCACTCGCTCACCGTCGCCGAGCACACCGTGGGCCTCGTCCTCGCCCTGCTGCGCAGCCTCCCCGCCTCCCTCGCCGCGCAGTCGCGCCACGAGTGGGACCGCTCGATCGGCGGCCTGCAGCCGCTCAACCCGCCCGAGCGTCTCAACAGCCTCGTCGGCGCCGAGGTGCTCATCTGGGGGTTCGGCCAGATCGGGCAGACGGTCGCCCCGGTGCTCGCCGGGCTCGGCGCGCACGTGCGCGGCGTCGCCCGCAGCGCGGGGGAGCGGTCCGGCTTCGAGGTGATCGCGGAGGCCGACGTCGCCGCCGCGCTGCCCGCGACCGACGTCCTCATCGACATCCTCCCCGCGACCCCGAGCACCGCGCGCGTGATCGACGCGGCCGTGCTGGGCGCCCTCCCGGACCGCGCCGTCGTGGTGAACGTGGGCCGCGGCGCGACCGTGGACCAGGAGGCGCTACGGGAGGCGCTCGTCGCCGGCACGATCGGCGGCGCCGCGCTCGACGTCACCGACCCCGAGCCGCTCCCGCAGGACGACCCGCTGTGGGACGCGCCGCGGCTGATCATCACCCCGCACTCCGCGGGCGGGAAGCCCGTGGGCGCGGACGATCGGATCGCCGAGAACCTCCGTCGGCTCGACGCGGGCGAGGAGCTGCTGCACCCCGCGGGCTGAGTCCCCTCAGCCGCGGGCGAGCCGCGCGGCGAGCTCCTGGACCGCGAGCGCGGAGGTCCGCGCGACCTCGTCGAGCTCGAGGTGGAACTGCTGGCCGGCGGAGGGACCGCACAGGTCGGAGACGGCGCGCAGCGCCGCGAAGGGCACCCCGAGCGCCTCGGCCGTGCGGGCGGAGGCCGTCGTCTCCATGTCCGCGCTGAGCGCCTCGGGGAAGCGCTCGCGCATGGGGGCGGCGAGCGGGGCCGTGACGAAGGCGTCCCCCGCGAGCATGAGCCCGCGGCGCACGCCCGCGCCCTCGTCGACCGCCCGTGCGGAGGCCTCCGCGAGATCCGCGATCGCGGCCTCGGCGACATGGCGCTCGGGCCCGCCCGGCACCTGCCCCGGCGCGTAGCCGAAGGCCGTGGCGTCCGCGATCGACCAGGTGAAGGCGTCGCCCACGATCAGGGTGCCCACCTCGACATCGGCGGCGAGACCGCCGCACGAGCCGGCCGCGACCGCCGCCCGTGGGCGCAGCGAGAGGATCGCCCAGGTCGCCGCCGCGGTCGAGGCCGCGACGCCGATCCCCGTGGTGACCACGGCGGTGTCCTGGCCGCCGAGGGCCCCGCGCACGGCCGCGACCCCGGCGAGCGGGACCGCGAGCGGCTCGGCGTCCGCCATGAGCGCGGTGATCGCGGCCGCCTCCTCGGGCATGGCCGCGAGGACCAGCAGCGGTCCGGCGGGACGGGCGGGGGCATCGGGGCCGACGGGCACGTCGGAGGCATGGGTCATGACCGTGAATCTATCGTGCAGGCGGGTTCGTTAGGCTGGGGGAGACCGTCGGCGAGGCGACCTGCGGGTCGCGGGCAGGAGGCAGCAATGGGACGCATCGGGGACGTCGTGCTCCAGGGGGCGCGCACCGTGCGCCGGATCCCGATCCCCTCGGCGGTGTCGCTGCCCGCCCTGCGCGAGGCGCGCCGTGCGCGCCCCCAGGCCGGGGTGCTCAAGCGGCACGGCGTCGAGGTCGAGATGATCGGCCGCACCCGCTGCGTCTGGCTCGACGAGCACCGCGCCGACCAGGGCGTCATCGTGCACCTCCACGGGGGCGCCTACGTCTCCGGCCCCTTCGCCTCGGACTGGGCATGGCTGTCGCGGCAGGCGGAGGCGCAGGGCTGCGCCGCGCTCATGGTCGACTACCGCACGGCTCCCGACCACCAGCACCCCATCGCGATCGAGGACACCGAGTCGGTGCTCGCCGCGCTCGCCGCCGCGGGTCGTCTCGAGGCGCCCTGGGTGCTCACGGGCCAGCACTCCGGCGGCGGCGTCGCCCTCACCGTCGCGCGGCGCCTGATCGAGCGCGAGGACGTGCCGTCCCCCGGCGGGGTCGTCGTCATGTCGCCGTGGCTGGACCTCGAGCTCGCGAACGCGGGCATCTCGGAGACGGGCGAGTCGGACCCGGTGCACGAGCGCCGGGCGCTGCGCGACGCCGCCCGCGCCTACGCCGGCCGCACGCCGCTGGACGACCCGGAGCTCTCCCCGATCAACGCGGGCCATCGCGGCCTGCCGCCGGTGCACCTCGGCGTCGGGATGAAGGACCTGTTCCTCTCCGACGTCCGCGTGCTCCGCCTCCAGCTCGAGGAGGAGGGCGTCGAGGTCGCCCTGCGCGAGGTGAGCGGCCGTCTGGGCCTGCAGCTGTGGCAGCGGCGCGGCGAGGACGTGGACCGCCTGCACCGTGAGCAGTCCGAGGCGATCGGGCGCGCGCTCGGCCGCTGAGGCGGGGCGCCCCGCCCGGAACGGGAGTGCGCTCTAGCCCTCGACGATGACGAGGGCGGCGCCGGACTGCGCGGGCGTCCAGCGGCGCGAGGGCAGCAGCTGCACGATCCCGGCGACGAGCAGTCCGTGGCCCGCGATGTACGTCGCCATGACCCACACGTCGCTCATGGGGATCGCGGCGCCCGGGAGGAACCAGTCCATCGCGAGCACCGAGCTCGAGACGAGGAACAGCGTCCCGCCGACCCAGGTCAGCGGGTTCCCGCCGGCCGCGATGAAGGCGGTCACGCCGAGGCCCACGGCGTAGGCCGCCACGAGCGGGAGCCGGCTGCCCGCACCGTCCGCGCACGCGACGAAGAGCCCGATGACGACCGCCCCGTAGGGGATCGCGAGCGCGAGGCGCATGGGGTCGCGGCTGTGCGCCCACTGCGGGACCAGGGCCGCCGCGTAGAGCAGCAGCGCCACGAGGAAGGCCACAGGGGCGATGAGATGGTTCGGGTCCGGGACCAGCTGGCCGAGTGAGTCCCCGGCCCAGGCGGCGAGGAGGCCGCCGAGGGTGAGGACGGTCGTGCGCTGCATCCGCGGTGCGGCGGTGAGCACGGCGGCGATGAGCAGCGGGGCCAGCAGCGGCTGGGTGAGCCGGCGCAGCGTCTCGGCCTCCGCCGCGACGGCGAGCACGTGGATCACCCCGATCAGGGCATAGCTCCCCCAGATCGCGACATGGGCTCGTCGACACAGGGGCACGGCACCAGGCTATGGAGGTTTCTGCCGCCGTGGCCAGCGAGAATGCAGGGTGCGTGGGGCACGGCTTGGTAACGGCCGGGCACGGTCGGGTAACGGTCGCCTCACCCGGGGCCGTGCCCGGCGCCGTCACATCTGCTGCGGGGCGGTCACGCCGAGCGCGTCCAGACCCTCCACGAGCACCCGCTCCGTGAGACGCGCGAGGGCCAGTCGCCCGGCGCGGACGCCCTCGTCGCTCTCCTTGAGGATGGGGGAGGCGTCGTAGAAGGCGGTGAACGCCTGCGCGAGCGAGAAGAGGTAGGCGGCGAGGCGGTGCGGCTCGTAGGTGGCCCCCACCTGGGCGAGGACAGGGCCGTACTGCAGCAGCTGCAGCGCGAGCGCCCGCTCCGCGTCGTTCTCCACGAGCGGCACGGCGGCGGCCGTCACGCCCTGCGCCTCGGCGCGGCGCCCGATCGAGCGGATGCGCGCCACCGCGTACTGCAGGTACGGGGCGGTGTTGCCGGTGAGGGCGAGCATCCGGTCCAGGTCGAAGGTGTAGTCGGAGTCGTGCGCGGTGGAGAGGTCCGCGTACTTCACGCCGCCGATCCCGATCGCCCGGGCGATCTGCGCGCGCTCCTCCTCGGGGAGGTCGGGGCGCAGCTCGTCGATGACGGTGCGGGCCTTCGCCACGGCCTCCTCGAGCAGGGCCGCGAGGCGCAGCGAGGCGCCGGAGCGGGTGCGCAGGATCTTGCCGTCCTCACCGAGCACGGAGCCGATCTTCACGTGGGTCGACTCGACCTCCGCGGGCAGCCAGCCGGCCTCGCGGGCGGTCTCGGCGACCATCGAGAGGTGCAGCTCCTGCGAGGTGCCCACGACGTAGGCGATGCGGTCCGCGCCGAGGTCCCGCACGCGGCGGCGCACGGCGGCGAGGTCCGTCGTCGCATAGCCGTAGCCGCCGTCGGACTTGCGCACGATGAGCGGCAGCGGCTGACCATCGCGGCCGATGAAGCCCTGCGGGAAGACGCACAGGGCGCCGTCGGAGATCCGGGCGAGGCCGGCCGCCTCGAGCTCCGCGCACACGGTCTCGAGGTCCGCGTTGTAGGTGGACTCCCCGGCGAGGTCGTCGTCGGTGAGGGTCACGTCGAGCAGGTCGTAGATCCGGTGGAAGTACTCCTTGGACATGCCCACGAGGTCCGTCCAGATCCGCAGCGACTCCGCGTCCCCGGACTGCAGGGTCGCGACGCGCGCACGGGCTCGCGCGGCGAAGCCCGTCGCCTTCGGGTCCGCGTCGAACTTCGCGCGGGCGGCCTGGTAGAAGGCGTTGGGGTCGGTCGTCAGCAGGCCCGCCTCGTCGCTGTCCTCGCCCACGTCGAGGAGGTGCTCGATGAGCATGCCGAAGGGGGTGCCCCAGTCGCCGATGTGGTTCTGGCGCACGACCGTGTGGCCCAGCTTCTCCAGGGTGCGGGCGATCGCGTCGCCCACGACCGTGGTGCGCAGGTGGCCCACGTGCATCTCCTTGGCGACGTTCGGCGCCGAGTAGTCGATGACGACGGTGTCCACGTGCTCGGGGTCGGGGACGCCGAGCGCCTCGTCCCCCGCGAGCTCCGCGGCCTGTGCGGCGACCCAGTCGGTGCGCAGGCGGATGTTGAGGAAGCCCGGTCCGGCGATCTCCGGCGTCTCCGCCACGTCCCCGAGGTCCACGGCGGCGAGGATCTCCGCGGCGATGTCGCGGGGCTTGCGTCCCAGGCGCTTGGCCAGGCCCATCGCGGCATTGCACTGGAAGTCCGCGAACTGGGAGGGACGGATGATCGGATCGGCGTCCGCGTACTCCGGCCCGAAGGCGGCGACGAAGGCGGACTGGAAGCGCTCGGTCAGCGCGATCTCGGGAGCAGGCATGGGATCCAGCGTACTGGGGAGCGGACACGGGGGTCTTCCCCCTGTCGGCCCGGCCACACCGCCCCTACCGTGGTGGCCATGCGCTCCCTCATCACCCTGGTCCTGAACATCATCTGGCTGCTGACCGCCGGCTGGTCCCTGTTCCTCGCCTACGTCGTCGCGGGCCTGCTCGCGTGCCTGCTCGTCGTGACGATCCCCTTCGGCCTCGCCTCCTTCCGCATCGCCGGCTTCGTCATCTGGCCCTTCGGCCGGGAGGTCGTGGACACCGGGCGGGCGGGCGCCGCGAGCGCGATCGGCAACGTGATCTGGTTCCTCGTGGCCGGCTGGTGGCTGGCCCTCGGGCACGTGGTCACCGCCGTCGCCCAGGCCGTGACGATCATCGGGCTGCCCCTCGCGTGGGCGAACGTGAAGCTGATCCCCGTGACCTGCTTCCCCTTCGGCAAGGACGTCGTGGACTCCTCCTCGCTGCGCGCGCAGATGTTCCCGACCGCCCGCTGACCTGCCTCACACGCGGCGCGCCGTCGCCTCCGGGCGGGCCGGCGCTTCGTAGACTCGGCCCGGAGGAGTGCGCAGGGGCGCACACCGGCTCGCAGGACGAGGAGACGCAGGGACGATGGCAGGGACGAGGACAGGCGATCCACGCCGCGGGGACAGCCCGGACGACGCGGACTGGATCTTCGCCTCCTCCGATCCGCGCACGCTCCCCACGGAGCGCCTGCCCTCGCGCTCGGAGTTCGACCGCTACGCCGCCCCGCTGCTCGCCCGCCGCGAGGAGCCCGCGCTGCCGCCGGGGGAGGGCGAGACCGCGGACCTCTCCGAGATCGACGCCGCCGCCCTCCGCGCCGCGGGGAAGCCCCGTCGGCCCCGCCCGGCCGTGGGCCGCGCCGACGAGCCCGACGCCGCGACCGGGGTGATCCCGGCCGTCGACGGCGAGGACGGGGACGCCGCCGAGGCGCCGCGACGCAGCTACGCGCGCTCCGGCACGACCCCGAACGCGGATGACGACGGCCGCGCCCAGCTCTCCACCATCACGATCCCCGCACGCTTCCAGGACCTCGGCATCTTCGACGCCCTCCGGGACGTGCTCGCCCTGATCTGCCTGCTCGCGGCGCTCACCACGAGCTTCACCCTGGGCGCGCTGCCGGTCGTGGACCTCGTGGGCCGGATCGCGCTCGGCGTCGCCCTCGTGGCCCTCGTCGCGGTGCACCTGCTGCGCTGGATCCCGGCCGCCCCGAACCTGCGCCTCGTGCGCGCCGTGCGGATCGTCGGGCTCCTGCCCGCGCTGCTCACGGCGATCGGCACGATCGTCGCGGATCTCGTGCTCTCCGTGCCCGTGCTCTTCGCCTCCCTGCCCGACGGCCCCCCGGTGGGCCTCGGCGTGGGCGTCTCGCTGATGCTGCTCGGATCGGTCGTGGGCATCGAGCCGCGCGCCCACGAGGGCTACGTGCCCCAGCAGCGGGCCCGCGCCTGGTCCCGCCGCCTGCTCGGGGGCGTCGCCGGCGCGGCGGCCCTCGCGCTGGTCGTGGCGCTCGTGATGATCGTGGGCCGCGTGTTCACGACCGGCTGGCAGTACTCGCTCAACACCTTCGGCAGCACCGTGATCTCCGTGGTGCTGCTGGGTATCGTGCTCGGCTCGGCGCTGCGGCCGGACCTCCTGGGCCGCGACCGCTCCTGGTTCGTGTTCTCGACCGGGGCCGTGGGCGGGCTCGTGGTCCTCGCGCTCGCGGACAACACCGTGCGGCTGCAGTTCGCGGCGCCCGCGAGCTTCGCGACGAGCTACGTCTACCTGCCGTTCCTGTTCGCGGCGTTCGGTCTGATGATCTCCCGCTCCTTCGTGCGCTCGATGCCGGTCTCCTTCCGCCGCGCGGACTGGCTCGTCTACACGGTGCGGGCGATGGAGTTCAGCGCCCTCCTGCACGCCGCGGCGGTGCTGTGGCACCTGCTCGCCGCGATCACCGGGACCGCCGGGATCACCCTGGGCGGCCCCGTGCTGCACCTGGTCGACGCCGCCGTCTGCGCATGCTTCGTCGCGGTGTCGCTCTTCGCCCGGAAGGCGCTGCTCGAGCGCCCCGCCGCCCTCGCCCGCGCCACGGGCGTCGTGGCGAGCGTGGTGCTCGTGGTCGTCGGCTTCCTCGACATCATCGTCAACTCGATCGCGATCGGCGCCGGCGCGGGCCTGACCACCGGCGGCACCGCGCTCGCGGTCGGCGTGGCTGCGGCGCTCATGCTCACCGTGCCCGCCCCCGTGCGGGACGAGTTCGGCGCCCCGGACCTCTCCCGGATGTTCGCGGACTTCCGCACCCGCGGCTCCGGCCGCGAGTCCCTCCTGGCGCGCGTCCCCGACGTCACCGAGGAGCGCTCGCGCAAGAAGAGCTTCCCCCGCTCCTGACCCTCCGCCCGGCATCCCCCTCCCGCTCCTCCCCTCAAGGACGCCCCATGTTCCGCTGGACCCTGCACGGTGACGGCCGCACCGTCGCCCCCACCGCGATCGTCCGCCCGGAGGAGCGCCTCGCCTGGCCGCTCACCGTCGGCATCGGCGCGCAGCACGTGGTCGCCATGTTCGGCGCCACCTTCCTCGTGCCGGTGATCACGGGCTTCCCGCCCTCGACCACGCTGCTGTTCTCCGGCCTCGGCACGCTCCTGTTCCTGCTGATCACCCGGAACCGGGTCCCCAGCTACCTGGGCTCCTCCTTCGCCTTCATCGCCCCGATCACCGCCTCCACGCAGGCGGACTCGATGGGTGCGGCGCTCGGCGGCGTGCTCGTCACCGGACTGCTGCTCGCGGCGCTCGGCCTGGTGGTGCAGAAGGTCGGCACCGGCTGGATCTCCCGGCTCATGCCGCCGGTGGTGATGGGCTCGATCGTCGCGCTGATCGGGCTGAACCTGGTGCCCACCAGCTACGAGAACAACTTCTCGAAGGCCCCCGTCACCGCGGCGCTCACCCTCGTCGCGATCGTCCTGTGCACGGCCCTGTTCAAGGGGCTGCTGGGGCGCATCAGCGTGCTGATCGGCGTGATCGTCGGGTACGTCATCGCCGTGCTGCGGGGCGAGGTGGACTTCGCCCCCGTGCGCGAGGCCCATTGGCTGGGCCTGCCCGAGTTCCACCACCCCACCCTCGACCTCACGCTGCTGCCGATCTTCCTGCCCGTGATCGTGGTGCTGCTCGCAGAGAACGTGGGCCACGTGACGAGCGTCGGACTCATGACGGGGAGGAACCTCGACCACATGGTGGGGCGCACCCTCACGGCCGACGGCCTCGCGACCGCGCTCTCGGCGACCTTCGGCGGCTCGCCCACCACCACCTACGGCGAGAACATCGGCGTCATGAGCGCGACCCGTGTGTACTCCACCGCCGCCTACTGGGTCGCGGGCGTCGTGGCGATCCTGCTCTCCCTCTCGCCCAAGGTCGGGGCGGTCATCAACACGATCCCGGCAGGCGTGCTGGGCGGCGTCACCTTCGTGCTCTACGGCCTCATCGCGATCGTCGGCTTCCGCATGTGGGTCGACGGCAAGGTCGACTTCTCCCGCCCCAAGAACCAGATCACCGCGGGCGTCTCGCTCACCATCGCGATCGCGGACCTCCACTGGCAGCTCGGCGGCTTCGCCTTCACCGGCATCGCGCTGGGCACCCTCGCGGCGCTCGCGATCTACCACGGCATGGGCGGCCTGGGCCGCCTCACGGGGACCGACGCCCCGGCCGGGGGCGCGGCCGCGGAGCCCGTCGCCGCCGGCCCCGCGCCGACGCAGCGCTGACCGGGCGACGCCCGGGAATCCCCTGGCGTCGTGGCCCGAGGTCGGGGAAGAATCGGGGCATGGCCTCCCACGACCCCGCCTCCAGCGACCCGTCTCTCAGCGCCCCCGTCCTCACCGGCATCGCTGACACCCGGGACGGCGGCCCGAAGCTCGGCGGGGAGCGCGAGCTGCTGGACTCCTGGCTCGAGGAGTACCGCCTGACCGCCCTGCTGAAGATCCAGGACCTCACGCCCGCGCAGCTCGCGGAGCGCTCGTGCCCTCCCTCGACGCTGAGCCTGCTGGGCATCCTGCGCCATCTCACCGAGGTCGAGGTGTACTGGCTGCGGGCGGTGCTCCACGACCTCGACGTCCCGGACCGCTACTCGACGCCCGAGCAGAGGGACGGCGACCTCGAGGGAGCCTCCGCCGCCACCGCCGCGGCGGACGTCGCCGCCTATCGTGAGGAGGTCGCGCTGGCCCGGGAGTCGGCCGCGGCCTGGACGGATCTCGATGCGCCGGTGCGCGGGCTGCGGAAGGGCGAGCAGCTGAACCTGCGCTGGATCCTCACGCATCTCATCGAGGAGTACGCCCGGCACCTGGGCCACATGGACCTGCTGCGGGAGCGCGTGGACGGGGCGACCGGCTACTGAGGGCCCGGCCCTCGACGGCGCCGGCAGCGGAGCACCGATGCCGAATTGACGCATGGACGGGCTTTCGAAAATAGGTGAGGCGAGGCTAAGCTCCCTCGCGTGCCCCAGTCCTCCGCCCCCACCCCGACCGTCCGCGCCCCGGCGCTGATCGGCGAGGAGCTCGTGCTCCGCTACGGCCGCACACCCGTCGTCCACGGGGTCGACGTCGCGCTCCGACCCGGCACGGTCACCGCCCTCCTGGGCCCCAACGGCAGCGGGAAGTCCACCGTGCTGCGCGCCCTCGCGCGGCTCCACCCGCTGAGCGGCGGCGAGGTGCGCCTCCAGGACCAGGCCGACGGCGGCCCCCGCGAACGCTCCACCGCGCTGCTCTCCCCGACGGAGCTCGCCCGCGCGATGACCCTGTTCACCCAGACCCGCTCGAGCCCGCAGGGGCTCGCGGTGCGCGAGGTCGTGGCCTTCGGCCGCCACCCCCACCGCCGCCGCTTCGCCGGGCTCTCCCCGGCGGACCGCGCCGCGATCGACCACGCCATGGCGCTCACCGGGATCACCGCCCTCGCGGACCGCGGCGTCGGCGAGCTCTCCGGCGGCGAGATGCAGCGCGTCTGGCTCGCCTCCTGCCTCGCCCAGGACACCGGCATCGTGCTGCTCGACGAGCCCACGAACCACCTGGACCTGCGCTACCAGATCGAGACGCTCGACCTCGTGCGGGACCTCGCCGAGCTCCACGGCACCGCCGTGGGGATCGTGCTCCACGACCTCGACCACGCCGCCCGCATCGCCGACCAGGTGCTCCTCCTGCGCCGCGGGGAGGTCCACGCGGCGGGCGGCGCCGCGGAGGTGCTCACGTCCGAGCACCTCACCGCGGTCTACGAGATCCCCGTCGACGTGGTGCAGGAGCCCGGGACCGGGCGCCTGCGCATCGACGCCCGCGGCCGGCAAGCCCGCCGCGAGCAGCCGGGACGGGACGCCGCGCACACCGGCGACCGCACCGGCGACCCCGCGCTCAGCGCCGCGGCAGCCCGCGCCTGAGCACCCCGCGCCGAGGACCCCTCCGCGCGCCACCCCACCCTGACCCGAGGAACCCGATGACCCCCATGCCCCGGCGCCTCGTCGCCGCGCTCGCGAGCTCCGCCGCCGCCCTCACCCTCGCCGCCTGCGGCACCACCGAGGTCGCCGATCCCGCCACCGGCTCCGGCTCGGACGACGGCGGCGCGGCCGCCGCGATCTCCGAGAGCTGCGCCGCCGACTCGACCGCCACGAGCACCGACCCCGTCACCCTCACCGACGGCGTGGGCCGCACCGTGGAGCTCGAGAAGCCCGCCCGGAAGGTCGCCGTCCTCGAGTGGCAGCAGACCGAGGACCTCCTCAGCCTGTGCGTCGCGCCGGTCGCCGTCGCCGACGTCGAGGGCTTCACCACCTGGGACACCGCGGAGACCCTGCCCGAGGGCACGACCGACGTCGGCACCCGCGGCGAGCCCAACCTCGACGCCCTCGCCGGTGCGGACCCCGATCTCATCATCGTCGAGGTATCCTCCGCGGACGACGAGGTCATCGCCCAGCTCGAGACGCTCGGCGTGCCGGTCCTCGCGACCGTCGGCGCCGATGCCGCGGACCCGGTCGGCCACATGAAGGAGCTCTTCACGCTGATCGGCGACGCGACCGGCCGCTCCGAGCGCGCCGACGTCGTGCTCGGCGAGTTCGACGAGCACGTCGCCGCCGCGAAGGAGGAGGTCGCCTCCGCGGACCTCCCGACCACCGACTTCGTCTACTTCGACGGCTGGGTCGACGGCGGCACCGTCTCGATCCGCCCCTTCGGAGAGGGCGCCCTGTTCAGCGCCCTCGGCGAGGAGCTCGGGCTCACCGCCGCCTGGACCGGCGAGACCGACCCGCAGTACGGCCTCGGCCAGACCGACATCGAGGGCCTGACCACGGTGGGCGAGGCGAACCTCTTCTACACCGGCACCGACGACCCGGCCGGCGACTACGTCACCGAGCTCGAGAAGAACGAGCTCTACGCGACGCTGCCCGCCGTCACCGAGGGCCGCGCCCACGCGTTCCCCACCGGCATCTGGACCTTCGGCGGCCCGCGCTCCGCGGAGCAGGCGATCGACGCCTACGTCGACGCCATCGCCGGCTGATGCCGCGGACGGCGAGCGCACCGACGGCGACCGGGGACCGCCCGGCCCCCGCGGGCCGGCCCACGGCCGACGGCACCCCGACCCCCGGCGCGATGCCGGGACGGACCGGCGTCGCCGGCCTCGCGGGAGGGGTCCTGACCCTCGCGCTGCTCGCGCTCGCCGTCGCGGCCGTCGGCCTGTGGCACCTCACCCAGGGGACCTCCGGCATCGGGGTCGGGGACCTGCTGCGCCACCTGCTCGGCGCGGACCGCCCCGGCACCGGGCCCGCGATCGGGGAGATCCTCACCGCCTCCCGCGTGCCCCGGCTGCTCGCGGGCGTCGTCGTCGGCATCGCCCTCGGCGTCGCCGGCGCGCTCCTGCAGTCCGTCTCCCGCAACGCCCTCGCCTCCCCGGACACCCTCGCGGTGACCGCCGGCTCCTACTTCGCGATCTGCCTCGTCGCCGCGCTCGGGCTCTCGGTCCCGCTGTGGGCCTCGGGCGGCGTCGCCTTCGTGGGCGGCCTGCTCGCCGCGGGCGCCGTGCTCGCCCTCGCCGGCGGCGCCGGCACCTCGACCACGCGGCTCGTGCTCGCGGGATCCGCCGTCGCCATGGCGCTCCAGGCGGGCACCTCGATGCTGCTGATCCTCTTCGAGCAGGAGACGACGGGGCTGTACGCGTGGGGCAGCGGCTCCCTCTCCCAGCTGAACCTCGACGCCTCCCTGCGCGCCCTGCCCGTGATCGCGCTCGTGCTCGCGATCGCGCTCCTGCTCTCCCGCCGCCTCGACGTGCTCGGCGCGGGGGACGACACGGCCGCGACGCTCGGCGTCCCGGTGCGGCGCACCCGCGTGCTCGCCGTGCTCGCCGCGGTCGTGCTCACCGCGACCGCGGTGACCGTCGCGGGGCCGCTCGCCTTCGTGGGTCTCGGCGCCCCCGTGCTCGCCCGGCTCGTCGCCTCGCGGGTGCCCGCCCTGCACCGCCATCTGCTGCTGGTCCCCGCGGCGGGCCTGATCGGCGCGCTCGTCGTGCTGCTCGCCGACGCGACGGTCCGTGCGGCGCTCGGCGCGACCGCCGCGGCGAGCATCCCCACGGGGGTGCCGACGGCGCTGCTGGGCGCCGTGGTGATCGTGGTCCTCGCCCGCCGGATGCGGGACGCGGGCCCCGCCCGCCGGCCCCCGGAGGCCCGGACGGGCCTGCGCTCCTCCCGGAGATTCTGGATCGTGGGCGGTGTGCTGCTGGTGCTGCTGATCGCCGTCGCTATCGGCGGGCTGCTCGGCGGGAGCCTCCTGCTGCGCACGGGGGACCTGCTGCTGTGGATCCGCGGCGACGCCCCCACCCTCGTCTCCCGCGCGCTCGGGGAGCGCCTGCCGCGGATGTCCGCCGCCGTGCTCGCGGGCGGCGCGCTCGCCCTCGCCGGCGGGATCGTCCAGTCCACCGTCCGCAACCCGCTCGCGGAGCCCGGCCTGCTGGGCATCACCGCGGGCGCCGGCCTCGGCGCGGCGCTCGTCGTGACGACGATCGGCGGCGGCCGGCCCGCGATGGTCGCGCTCGCCGTGGTCATGGGCCTCGCGACCTTCGCCCTCACCGCCCTCCTCGCCCGGCAGGGCACGGGACTCGCGCCCGAGCGCTTCGTGCTGATCGGGATCGGCGTGGGCTACGGGATGACGGCGCTGACGACCTTCGTGCTGCTGCGCTCGAACCCCTTCGACACCCCGCGCGTGCTCACCTGGCTCTCCGGCACCACCTACGGCCGCTCCCTCGCGGACGTCGTCCCGGTGCTCGTCGTGCTCGTGCTCGCCCTGCCCGTCGTGCTCGCGCTGCACCGGGAGCTGGACCTGCTGACGATCGACGAGGACACCCCGCAGATCCTCGGCGTGCCCCGCGAGCGGGCGCGCCTCGTGGTGCTCGCGCTCGCCGCGGTGCTCGCCGCGATCAGCGTGGTCGCGGTCGGCGTGGTCGGCTTCGTGGGCCTCGTCGCCCCGCACCTCGCCCGTGCCCTCGTGGGCGGCCGGCACCTGCGCATGCTCCCCGTCGCGATGCTGCTGGGCGGGGTGCTCGTGGGCGTCGCGGACCTCCTGGGCCGCATGCTCATCGCCCCGGCGCAGGTGCCCGCGGGCCTGCTCGTCGCCGTGATCGGCGCGCCCTACTTCCTCTGGCTGATCTGGCGGTCCCGGGCCTGAGCCGTCGGGGCGAGCGCGGCGACGTCGGAGACGCCGGCGTCCTTCCCGCGGCCCTTCCCGTTGCCGTTCCCGTGGCCGTTCCCGTGGCCGTTCCCGTGGCCGTTCCCGTTCCCCTTGCCGTGTCCATGGCCCGGGTGGTCGCCGCGCGGGTGCTGCGCCTGGACGAACACGGCGACGCTCTGCGCGGGCACCGTGGCCGTGCCCTTCTTCCAGCGGGACTCCTTCACGACCGGGTCCGCGCCCTTCGCCTGGATCCGCGAGAGGGAGAGCTTCGTGCCCTCCATCCCCTCGATCTCCTCGGTGATCGGCTCCCCGGAGGCGTTGATGACCACGACGAGGCCGTCGAGGGCCGGGTCCACGTCCTCACCGGCGGTGTCGTCGATCCGCATGACGAGCAGTCCCGGCGTCGCCTCGGGACCGGCATTGGGGAAGCTGACCTTCTGCTCGATGAGCTCCGCGTCGCCCAGGGTGAACAGCGGTGAGGAGGAGCGCAGGCGCAGCAGGTCCAGGGTGCTCGCCTCGGAGAAGGCGACGTCCTCGGCGGTCGGCCGCTTGGCGGGATCCTCGAGCATCGGGGTCATGAGGTCCCAGGCCTCGCCGTTCTTCCCCTCGGGAGGGAGACCGCGGCCGTAGCCCGTGTCCTCGCCGCTCCAGTCGATCGCGTTGAAGTGGTCGCCGGAGTCGTAGGAGTCGCGGTCGAGGGACTTCGAGCGCAGCACGTCCGTGCCGCCCGCCCAGAACGACGGGGACTGGCCGAGCGTGACCGTGGCGAGGGAGAGCGTGTTCATCCGGGCCCGGGTGGCGCTGGAAGCGTCCTGCGGCAGCTTCCACACGTTCAAGTCGTACAGCGCCTCGTTGTCGTGCGCGTCGACGTAGTTCACGGACTCCTCGGGCCGGGTCGCGAAGCCTGCGGGCACGCCGTTGTAGTCCAGCTCGTCGCCGCGCGTGACCGTGCCGTCGGAGGCGAGCAGCTCGTAGTCCGCGAGGTTCCCGGCCATGCCGAGGCGGACGAGGTCCGTGCGGTGGCGCAGGTCCGCCAGCTGGGTCTCCTCGTCATCGGGGGAGGAGCCGTTGGGCATGGTCACGAGGCCGTTGCCGAAGCCCTGGTGCGTGCGCTTGTCCGTGTCGAAGGGGCTGCCGCCGTGCACCGCGTCCCGGAGCCGGTCGTTGAAGGCGCCGATCGAGGTGCCGCCCAGGTTCCCCTGGGTGGCCTGGGTGAAGCGGGCGCCGTCGGCCACCTCGCCGAAGTTCCAGCCCTCGCCGTAGAGGTAGATGCTCCTCCCGTCCACGCCGTCGCGCTCGAGGGTCAGCTCGTCCAGGGCCGCGCGCACGTCCTGCATGGTCGCCGCGGAGTGGTGCCCCATGAGGTCGAAGCGGAAGCCGTCCACGTGGTACGCGCGGGCCCACAGGACGACGGAGTCCACCATCAGCCTGTTCATCATCGCGTTCTCGGTCGCGGTGTTGGAGCAGCAGGTCGAGTTCTCGACGTCGCCGTCGAGGTCCAGCCGCTGGTAGTAGCCGGGGACCACGCGGTCCAGCACGGAGGTCTCCGCCTGGCCGCTCGCCGCGGTGTGGTTGAAGACCTGGTCGACGACGACCTGCAGGCCCATGTCGTGGATGCTGCCCACCATCGACCGGAACTCGGCGGTGCGCTCCCCGCCCACCTGGTGTCCGGTGCGGGCGTAGGAGCCCTCGGGCGCCATGTAGTGGAAGGGGTCGTAGCCCCAGTTGTAGGCGTCCCCGCCAGCCGCGGCGGTGACCGCGGCCTGCTGCTCGGTGGAGGCGGGCCCGGCCTCGGGGATCTCGGGGGTGACCTGCGCGGAGCGGTCCTCCTCGATCGTCGCGATGTCGAAGGTGGGCAGCAGGTGCACGGTCGTCATGCCGGCATCCGCGAGCTCCCGCAGCCGCGCGGAGCCCTGCGAGTCGGGGTGCCCGAAGGCGGCGTAGGTGCCGCGGACGTCCCCGGGGAGCTGCTCGTCCCCGGCGGAGAAGTCCCGCAGGTGCATCTCGTAGATGGTCTGGTCCGCGAACTGCTCGACGACCGGGGCGGGGGTGTCCTCCCAGATCGCGGGCGACCAGCGCGGGTCCTCGAGGTCCACGAGCATCGAGGCGGCGGAGTCGAGGGTGAGCCCCACCGAGTACGGGTCGGTGACCTCGCTCGTGACGACGCGGCCCAGCGCGGGGTCGTAGACCTCGACGGCGAAGCGGTAGGCGCGGTCCTCCCAGTCCGCGGGCCCCTCGACGCTCCACACGCCGCTGGCAGCGTCCCGCTTCAGCGGGACCTCGGTGTATCCGGCCGATCGCACGGCCGCGGGATCGGCGAGGGTCTCCGGGTCCGACGGGTCCAGGAGCTGCAGGACGACGGAGCGGGCGGTGGGCGCCCACAGGGAGAGGGAGACGCCGTCCGCGGAGACGACGGGGCCGAGCCGGGCCCCGGCGGCGGCCTCGGCATAAAGGGCGTCGAGCCCGCCGGGGACCTGCACCCCGGTGAGCGCCGTGACCCCGTCGGCCCCGGAGCGGGCGACGGCGAGCTGGCCGCGCAGGGCCTCCGCGAGCTGATCGCGGTCCACCCCCGTCAGGTCCAGGGCGAGGAAGTCCGCGAGGTGGCCGCGGCCCTCGAGCTCGGTCTCGGTGAGCCCTCCCTCGCGCAGGGTGAGCGAGCCGAGCGCCGTCCCGCCGGTGATCGCGCCCTCCTCCACGGTGATCCCGCCCTCGGGGGCGGCGAGGAGGGTGAAGGCGTCGCCGGCGGTGACCGCGCCGCCGAGGTCCGCGGGCCAGGCGATCGTGTCCGCGTCGACGAGATGGGCGCGCTGGACGCCGGTGCCGGCCACGAGTGGGTCCTCCGTCTCGATCGTCAGCAGGTGCGTCTGCGGGTCGTAGCTGAAGGTCACGACCTTGCCCTCCTTCGTCGAGAACGGGATGTCCGCGCCGCCGGCGGCGCCGCCCTCACCGTAGTTCTCGTCCCAGGAGCGGTCGTGGGCGACCTTCACGGCGTAGGAGCCCTCGGGCAGCGCCGTGGTGGTGAAGGTGTACAGGCCGTCGCCGTCGGCGTCCTGCATCCAGGTGGCCATGCACTCCGGTGCCCAGTCCCCGGGGCAGCCGAGCGCCGCGTCGATCGTCCCGGGGAGGGTGATCAGCGGGCCGTCGGCCGTGGTGGCGACGACATGGGTCGTGGGGTCGTACCAGAAGCTGATCTCCCCGCCCTCGTGGTGCAGCGGCACGTCGGCCCCGCCGGGCACGCCGCCGGCGCCGTAGCTCACGTCCCAGGTCCCGCCCTCGGCCACCTTGTAGATGTAGTCCCCGGCCGGGAGCTCGGCGTCCAGCGTGTACTTCCCGGAATCGGCGTCGAGGGTCATCGCGGTCGCCGTGCAGTCCGGCTGCCAGTCGCCGGGGCAGCCGAGCGCGGTGCCGAAGGACCCGGGGAGGGTCACGAGGGTCCCGGTCGTCCCCGTGCCGTCCGGTGCGGCAGGGGCGGCGGGAGCGGCTGGCGCCTGCGGGGCGGGCAGCGCGCTCGCCGGCCCGGTGCCGATCAGGCACGCGGCGAGCAGCAGCAGCCCGCTCAGCGCGGCGAGCACCCGGGCTAGCGGCGAGGCGATGGGGAGGAGGCGGGGGAGCGGCATGCGGGGGACTCCTTCGTCCGGTGCCGGCGGGCGTGGGTGGGGGCCGCGTGGGGGCGCGGCGGTACCGGGGCGGGGCGGTTCTTGCGGATCTTGCAGGCCACCCGGGGCATCGATGCGCAGGGGACCCGCCACGAACCTACGAGCTGCGGCAGCGACCTTCAACCGTGCAGGCAGAACTTGCAAGAACTTTCAGCTCGGGAAGGGGTTCACGGGACCGGCGCGAGCACGTCCACGAGCGAGAAGAGATCCTTCGGGTCGTCGGGATCGGCCACGAGGTCCACGGAGGCCTCCAGGTCCGTGCCCGCGGTCGCGTCGCGTGCGCAGCGCAGCGCGGAGAAGTCCGAGATGGCGAAGCCCACCGAGTCGAGCACCGTGATCTCCTCCGCGTCGCGGCGTCCCGGCGCGGCGCCCGTGAGCACCTCCCACAGCTCGGTCACGGGGAAGTCCGGCGCCAGCTGCTGGATCTCGCCCTCGATGCGGGTCTGCGGGGTGAACTCGACGACCACGCGGGCCCGCTCGAGGAGCGCGGCCTCGAGCTCGGTCTTGCCGGGGCAGTCGCCGCCGATCGCGTTGACGTGCACGCCGGGCCGCACCTGGTCCGCCCGCAGCACCGTCGCCCGGGTCTTGTCCGCGGTGCAGGTGGTGATGACGTCCGCCCCGTCGACCGCCTCGTCCACCGTTCCGGCGTCGTGGATCCGGAAACCGAGCGGCTCGAGGTTCCGGCGCAGCTTGGCCATGGCCGCCGGGTCGACGTCGACCACGCGCAGCTCCTCGATCCCCAGCAGTCCGCGCATCGCGAGGGCCTGGAACTCGGACTGCGAGCCGGCGCCCACGAGGGCGAGCACGCGGGAGTCCGGGCGGGCCAGGTACCGGGCCGCGAGGGCGGAGAGCGCGGCCGTGCGCAACGCCGTCAGCAGCGTCATCTCCGCGAGGAACACGGGATAGCCGTTGTCGACGTCGGCCAGGGCGCCGAACGCGGTGACGGTCTGGAAGCCGCGGGCGGGGTTCGAGGGGTGGCCGTTGACGTACTTGAAGGAGTACGTCTCGCCGTCGGAGGTGGGCATGAGCTCGATGACGCCGAGCGGCGTGTGGCTCGCGATGCGCGGGATCTTCTCGAAGCTCTCCCAGCGCCGGTAGTCCGCCTCGAGGTACTGCGCCATGCGGGTGAGGATCCGCTCCGCGCCGTCGCGCCGGATCCATCGCGCCGCACCCGTCACGTCGAGCAGCTGGGTCATCGTCCTCACCTCCGGGGCGGGCCGGTCGTGGGCCGGCAGGGAGTCCTGGCCGTCATCGTAGGACCCCGCACCGGCCGCCGCCGAGGGAACGCACGGACGGGCCCGGCCGCCCCGAGGGAGCGACCGGGCCCGTCCGTGGGGAAGGTCCGGCGGGGAGGTCAGTACTCGATGACCACGCGGCCGTCGATCTTGCCCTCCTTCATCTCGCCGAGGATCTGGTTGATGTCCTCGAGGGGGCGCTTGGTGAAGGTCGGGTGGATCTTCCCGGCCGCGTAGAAATCGATCGCCTCCGCGAGGTCCTGACGGGTGCCGACGATCGAGCCGCGGATCGTGAGGCCCTTGAGCACGATGTCGAAGATCGGGGCGGGGAAGTCGCCCGGGGGCAGGCCGTTGAAGACGATCGTCCCGCCGCGGCGGGTCATGCCGATCGCCTGGCCGAACGCCTTGGGGTGCACGGCCGTGACGAGCACGCCGTGGCTGCCGCCCACCTTCTCCTGGATGACGGCGACCGGGTCCTCGCTCGACGCGTCGACGACGATCTCCGCGCCGTGCTTCGTGGCGAGGTCGAGCTTCTCCTGGGCGATGTCCACTGCGATCACGCGCATGCCCATCGCGACCGCGTACTGCACGGCGATGTGGCCGAGGCCGCCGATCCCGGAGATGACGACCCACTCGCCGGGGCGTACCTCGGTGCGCTTGAGGCCCTTGTAGACGGTGACGCCGGCGCACAGCACGGGGGCGATCTCGTAGGGGTCCGCGCCCTCGGGGATGCGGGCCGCGAACTTGGTGTCCACGAGCATGTACTGGCCGAAGGAGCCGTCGACGCTGTAGCCGCCGTTCTCCTGCTGCTCGCACAGCGTCTCCCAGCCGGTGCGGCAGTACTGGCAGTCGCCGCAGGCGCTCCACAGCCAGGCGTTGCCGATCGTGTCGCCGACCTCGACGTCCTCGACGCCCTCGCCGATCTTCTCGACGACGCCCACGCCCTCGTGGCCGGGGACGAAGGGCGGGGAGGGCTTCACGGGCCAGTCGCCCTCGGCGGCGTGGAGGTCGGTGTGGCACACGCCGGAGGCGATGAGCTTGACGAGGGCCTGGCCGCGGCCGGGCTCGGGGAGGGTGTAGTCCTCGACGGTGAGCTCGCTGCCGAACTCGTGGACGACGGCGGCGGTCATGGTGCTGGTCATCGTTCTCTCTCCTTGATCGGCCCGTCATCGGGCGCGGGGTGAGGGCGGGACGTCGGCAGGGTGCCGGCGGACCGTTCGTGCTGTCTTCGGTCGGACTCCGCGACGGTGGTCGCCGCGGTGCTGCCGACGGGGGCGGGGCGGGCGCCGGGCGGCGCGGCTCGGCCGCCCCCGTCGGGGCTCGGGGTCGGCTCAGAAGAAGCCGAGCTTCTGCTCCGAGTAGGAGACGAGGAGGTTCTTCGTCTGCTGGTAGTGGTCGAGCATCATGAGGTGGTTCTCGCGGCCGATGCCCGAGGACTTGTACCCGCCGAACGCGGCGTGCGCGGGATAGGAGTGGTAGTTGTTCACCCACACGCGGCCGGCCTGGATGGCCCGCCCGGCGCGGTAGATGGTGTTCTGCTGCCGGCTCCACACGCCCGACCCGAGCCCGTAGAGGGTGTCGTTGGCGATCGAGATCGCCTCGTCGTAGTCGGAGAAGCGGGTCAGGGCGAGGACGGGACCGAAGATCTCCTCCTGGAAGATCCGCATCGAGTTGTCCCCCTCGAACACGGTGGGGGTCACGTAGTAGCCGCCGGAGAGGTCGCCGCCGAGGTCGGCGCGCTCGCCGCCGGTGAGCAGCTTCGCGCCCTCCTGGGTGCCGATGTCGATGTAGGACAGGATCTTCTCGAGCTGGTCGTTGCTCGCCTGCGCGCCGATCATCGTGTCGGTGTCCAGCGGGTCGCCCTGCTTGGTGGCCTTCACCCGCTCGAGGCCGTCGGCCACGAAGGAGTCGAAGATGCTGTCCTGGACGAGGGCGCGCGAGGGGCAGGTGCAGACCTCGCCCTGGTTCAGGGAGAACATCGCGAAGCCCTCGAGGGCCTTGTCGTAGTAGGAGTCCTTCTGCGCGGCGACGTCCTCGAAGAAGAGGTTCGGGCTCTTGCCGCCCAGCTCGAGGGTCACCGGGATGAGGTTCTGGCTCGCGTACTGCATGATCAGGCGGCCGGTCGTGGTCTCACCGGTGAAGGCGATCTTCGCGATGCGCTTGTTCGAGGCGAGCGGCTTGCCGGCCTCGACGCCGAACCCGTTGACGATGTTGACGACGCCCTCGGGGAGCAGGTCGCCGATGAGCTCGAAGAGCACGAGGATCGAGGCGGGGGTCTGCTCGGCGGGCTTGAGCACCACGCAGTTGCCGGCCGCGAGGGCGGGGGCGAGCTTCCAGACGGCCATGAGGATAGGGAAGTTCCACGGGATGATCTGGCCGACCACGCCGAGCGGCTCGTGGAAGTGGTAGGCGACCGTGTCCTCGTCGATCTGGGAGAGCGCGCCCTCCTGGGCGCGGATCGCGCCGGCGAAGTAGCGGAAGTGGTCGATCGCGAGCGGGATGTCCGCGTTGAGGGTCTCCCGCACGGGCTTGCCGTTGTCCCAGGTCTCGGCGACGGCGATGTGCTCGAGGTTCTCCTCGATGCGGTCGGCGATCCTGTTGAGGATCACCGCGCGCTCGGCGGGGGAGGTCGTGTTCCAGGTGGGGCCGCGGCGTGGGCGGCGTCGAGCGCCAGCTCCACGTCCTCCGCGGTCGAGCGGGCGACCTCGGTGAAGACCTCGCCGGTGACCGGCGTGGGGTTCTGGAAGTACTCGCCCTTGGTGGGCGGCACCCACTGGCCCCCGATGTAGTTCTCGTAGCGGGAGCGGAAGGAGACCTTCGCTCCCTCGGTGCCGGGGCGTGCATAGACGGTCATGAGGTTCCCTTCGTCGCGAACGTAACTGCCGTCCGTTCCGTCGCCGGGGACCGATCGGGGTCCGACGGCGGCGTCGGAGTACGTCGACTGTAATCCGGGTCACGTTGCGGCGACGTTGCGCGGCCGCTGCGGTGCTCAGAGGCCGGTGCCGCGCAGCTCCTCGAGCCGCACCACGGCCTCCGCACGCTCGGGGGCGTCCGACGGGGCGAGGGACAGCACCGCCATGAGCACGTCCTCGCCCTCCCGGGCCTCGGGGAGCTGCGAGTACCTCCACAGCTGGTCCCAGCTGCCGTTGTCCATGAGCAGCTGGTGCACGAGCGCGGCCGTGCGCTCCCGCAGGTCACGGATCGCGGGGGCGTCGGAGGAGGGCAGCAGCGCGCCGCGGTAGCTCGCGAGCACCTGGTCCACGTCGCCGCGGGTGATCGCCTCCCGCGCCTCGTGGAGGTCGCTCGTGATCCCGCCCGTGAGGCGGTAGGGCCGGGAGGCGAGGCCGGGCCGGGAGGCCTCGGGGCCGGGCAGCGCGGCGAGCACCTTGCGCAGGCGCACGAGCTCCGCGCGCACGGTCCCCTCGGCAGCGCCGGAGTCGTGGAGGTCCTGGGCGATCTCCCCGCCGCTCAGGCCGTCGCCGGCCCGGTGCAGGAGCGTGAGCAGCTCCGCGTGCCTTCCGCTCAGCTCCACCTGCTCCCCGCCGACGACGAGCAGGGGCGTGCGGCAGCCGAGCACGAGCAGCCGCGCGGCGGGGGACGCCTCAGCAGCGGGCCGGGGCGAGACGATCGGGAAGGACCGGGGGGAGGCGGCCGTCGGCGCGGGGGATCCGGAGCTTCTTCCGCCCGCGGACTCCTCGGCGAGCAGGGAGCGCAGCTCCTCCTCCGCGGCGCGGGCGGCGGAGGCGAGCAGGGGCAGCACGAGCGGTGCGACGGCGTCCTCGCCGCCGGTGACGTCGATGACCCCGAGGGTCTGCCGGGTGAGCGGGTGGAGGACGGGCACCGCGGAGCAGCTCCAGGGATGGACCGCCTCGACCCAGTGCTCCGCGCCGACGACCTGCGCGGCCGTGCTCGTGGAGAGGGCGAGGGCGGGGGCGGAGGTGCCCATCGCCCGCTCGGACCAGTCCACGCCGGGGGCGAAGCCCATCCGCTCGGCGCGGGCGAGCATCGGCCGCTGGCCCTCGACCCACAGCAGGCGGCCGCCCGCATCGCCGAGGGCGACCACGAGCCCGGCGGAGACCGCGGGGTCGATGAGCCGGTCGCGCAGCAGCGGCAGCACGCGGGCGAAGAGGTGCTCGCGCCGCAGCTCCTCGAGATCGTCGTCCACGACCGCCGGGTCGACGGCCGCGGCGCCCCGGGCGGCGAGGCTCGCGATCGAGCGCACCCAGCTCTCGAGCACGGGCGCGCGGACGGCGCCGAGCGTGCCCCGTGCGGGATCGAGCGCGGAGCGCAGGTCCTCGTGGGCGCGCAGCACCTGCTGCTGGTAGGCGCGCTCGGTGGGCGGGACCGGGGAGGCGGTCATCGCGCTCCTCGGTCGCCGATGCCGCCGTGGTCGCGGCGGTCTGACCCGCGCGCGCAGGCGCCCGCGAGCCGTGCTCGGTCGGTCACGATCCACCTCGTCGTCCGTCGTGCCGGGAATGGTCCGACGGTACCCGCGGCGACGGGGGAGGGCAACGGTGCCCGGCACCGACGGGGAGGCGGGGGAGAGGACGCGCGAGGGGCGAGGCCCCGCGCGCGGTGATCATGCGGTGACCTCCGCGAGCAGCTCGAGCACGTGGCGGTACTCCTGCCCGGTCGCGGCGTGCATGCCCAGCTCGCAGGTGCGGTTCGCGCTCACGTACGCCGCGGTGGGGCGGGCGGCGACCTCGGCGGCCTCCGCGGCGGTCGCGGAGGCGGTGAGCTCGGGGTGCAGCATGCCGCGGTCCCCGGCGTAGGCGCAGCATCCCCAGGCGACGGGCACGACGACCTCCTCCGCCGCGGCCTCGGCGAGGGCGACGAGGTCCTCGGTCGCGCCGAGCGCGGTCGTCGAGCACGTGGGGTGCACGGTCACCGAGGGCACGCGGCCGCGGATCTCGAGGCGGGGGAGGAGGTGACGGCGGGCGAAGGTCACGGCGTCGATCACCTCGACGTCCACGCCCTCGCGGTGCAGGCTCTCGAGGGCGCCGAGCACACCCTCGGTGCAGCTCGCGGCGTCGACGACGACCGGCAGCGCTCCGTCCTGCGTCGCTGTGCGCAGGCTGCGGCGCAGGTGCTCGTGCATGCGCTCCTTCGCCGCGGTCATGCCCTTCGAGGAGAACGGCGTCCCGCAGCACAGGGAGGCGGCGTCGTCGGGGACGGCGAGACGCACCCCGGCCCGCTCCGCGAGCACCGCGAGCGCCCCGGGGGCCCCGGCGCCGGCCGTGCCCCCGGTGCTCCCGGAGCCGAACATCGTGTGGACACAGGCGGGGAGGTGCACGGCCGCGGTCACGGCGGAGGCGCGGCCCCGCCCCCCGCCCCGCCGCACCGCCCCGCCCCGGCGGGGGAGCTCCGCCGTGTAGGCGGGCACGCGGTCCGCGCCGAGCAGCGCCCGCGCCGCCCCGGTGGCCGCGGCGGGGAGTGCGCGGGGCAGCGCCCCGGCCGCACCCATCGCGAGGGAGGCCCCGCGGGTGACCGTGTCCCAGCTCCCGGCCGCGGCGGCCCAGGCCGCGCCCTCGAGCCGGCCGGCCTCCTCGGCGCGCAGGCGACGCACGAGGTCCCCGGTGTTGATGCCCACGGGGCAGGCGCCCTGGCACATGCCGTCCGCCGCGCAGGTCGCGAGGCCCTCGTACGGGTAGGCCTCGCGGATCGCCCGGGCGGTGCCCTCGTCCCCGGAGCGCTCCGCGGCGCGCAGGTCGCGGCGCAGCACGATCCGCTGCCGCGGTGTGAGGGTGAGGTCGCGGCTGGGGCACACGGGCTCGCAGTACCCGCACTCCACGCAGCGGTCCACCTCCTCCTCGACCTCGACCACGGGCTTGAGATCCCGCATGTGGGCCCGGGGGTCGTCGGTGAGCACCACGCCGGGGTTGAGGATCCCCTCCGGGTCCACGAGCGCCTTGATCTCCCGCATCACGGCGTGCAGCGCGGGGCCGTACTGCCGCTCCACGAAGGGCGCCATCACGCGTCCCGTGCCGTGCTCGGCCTTGAGGTTCCCGCCGTGGTCCAGCACCAGCTCGACCATGTCCTCGGTGAAGGCCTCGAGCCGGTCCCCGCGGTCCAGGTGCTCGTCGAGCAGGAAGTGGATGTTGCCGTCCTTCGCGTGGCCGAAGATCACGGCGCCGTCGTAGCCGTGGCGGGTGAAGAGATCCTGCAGGCCCGCGCAGGTCGCCTCGAGGGCCGGCACCGGCACCGCGACGTCCTCGAGCAGGGCGGTGGAGCCGGCGGGCCGGGCCCCGGCGAGCGCCGCGTACAGGCCCTTGCGGGCCGTCCACAGGGCGGAGCGCCGGTGGGGATCGGTGGTCATGGCGAAGCCGGCGGCGGGGTCGAGCCCGCGGGCGAGCTGCTCGGCCCGCTCGACGCGCTCCGTGAGCTCCGCGGGGTCGTCGGCGCGCTGCTCGAGCAGCAGCGCCGCATGACCGCGCACGTCGAGCGCGGTGATCTCCTGCGGGGCACCCGGGAGGGCGCGGGCGACCTCGAGCGAGCGCGCGTCGAGCAGCTCGACGGTCGCGAAGCCCTGCTCGGTGAGGGCGGGCAGCGCGGCCGTCGCGCGGCGCAGGTCCGGCAGCACGAGCAGCCCGGTCGCCGTGTGCGCGGGCACGGCGACCGTCCGGAAGACCGCTGAGGAGACGAAGGCGAGGGTCCCCTCGGAGCCGATGACGAGGTGGGCGAGCATCTGGGCGGGCCCGTCGAAGTCGAGCAGCGCGTTGATCCCGTAGCCCATCGTGTTCTTCAGGGCGAAGCGCTCGCGGATCACGCGCACCGCCTCCGGATCCGCCCGCACGCGCGCCGCGAGCGCGTCGAGGCCCGCGTGGAAACCGGGCTCCGCCTCGCGCAGGAGGGCGTCGGCGCGGGGGTCGGAGGTGTCCAGCACCGTGCCGGAGGGGAGCACGCAGCGCAGCGACTCGAGGGTGCGGTACGTGTTCTCCGTGATGCCGGCGGCCATGCCGGAGGAGTTGTTCGCGATGATCCCGCCGATCGTGCACGCCGCCTCCGAGGCCGGGTCCGGCCCCAGGCGCCGTCCGTGCGGGGCGAGCCGCGCATTGACCTCGCGCAGCGTCGCCCCCGGTCCCACCCGCACCCGGGCGCCGCCCTCGAGCACCTCGACCCCGCGGAATCCGCGGCGCACATCGGCGAGCACCGAGGAGGTCTGCGCCTGCCCGGAGAGGCTCGTCCCGCCGGAGCGGAAGGTCACCGGGCGACGCTCCTGCACCATCCGCGCGAGCAGCGCCGCGACCTCCGCCTCGTCCCGGGGCACCGCGACCGCCGCGGGCAGCAGCAGGTAGTGGGAGGCGTCGTGGGAGAGCGCATGGCGGGTGACGGTCGAGGTGTCCAGCGACGGTGCGGGGCTCATGCACCCACGCTATCCCCGCGCGGCCCGCCCCTCCTCCGCGGCGAACCGGTACGGTCGGGGCGTGACCAGCGCACTGAGCATCTACCTCGACCGCCTGACCACCGAGCTCTCCG
This sequence comes from Brachybacterium horti, assembly GCF_054777615.1. Lineage (NCBI taxonomy): Bacteria > Bacillati > Actinomycetota > Actinomycetes > Micrococcales > Dermabacteraceae > Brachybacterium > Brachybacterium horti. Next base: position 4,123 of record NZ_BAAHAM010000004.1, on the reverse strand, counting down.
CGGCCGCCTGCACGGAGACCGACGACGCCGCCCCGCAGGACGCGGTGCTGCTGGACCGCGGCATCATCGGCTCCGCGGAGGTGGCCGGCGAGATCCCCGAGCTGTCCCGCCTCTCCGGCGCCCGCGAGGACCACGTCGGCGTCGCCCTGTGCGGGATCGACGGGGAGATCCTCGACGCCGGGAACGGCCGCGACCACGCCTTCCCCGTGCAGTCGATCTCGAAGGCGTTCGCCTACGGCGCCGCGATCGACCTCCACGGCATGGAGCACGTGGACTCCGTCGTGGACGAGGAGCCCACGGGGGAGGAGTTCAACGCCCTCAGCCTGGACCCGCACACGAAGAAGCCCAAGAACCCGCTCGTGAACATCGGCGCGATCCGCACCCACGCGATGCTCGGCGCCGAGCAGTCCGAGCGCACCCAGCGCCTGCGCGCCGTGCTCGACGCCGCGGCCGGGCACCCGCTCGAGCTGCACCGCGAGACCTTCGAGGAGGAGCTCGGCACCGCGGACCGCAACCTCGCGCTCGCCTACATGCTGCGCGCAGCGGGCTCGATGGAGGAGGACGCCGCGGAGGTCGTGGGCGGCTACGTCGAGGGCTGCGCCGTGCTCACCACCGTCACGGACCTCGCGGTGATGGCCGCGACCCTCGCCTCGGGCGGCACGAACCCGCTCACGGGGGAGCGCGTCTTCTCCCGCGTCGCGGCGCGGCAGGTGCTCTCCGTGATGATGACCTGCGGCATGTACGACAACGCGGGGGACTGGGTGAGCGACGTCGGCCTGCCCGCGAAGTCCGGCGTGGGCGGCGGGATCATCGCGGCGCTGCCCTCCCGCTTCGGCGTCGCGAGCTACGCCCCGCAGCTGGACCTCCACGGGAACTCGGTGCGCGGCACCCTCTTCTTCGAGCGGTTCAGCGCGGACTTCGCCCTGCACCTCCTGGACGGCGTGCCCCCGGGGGACCTCCACGGGCGCGCCGCCGATCTGATCCGGGCGGCGCACGTCGAGCACGGGGACGATCGCTAGACTCCCGTCCATGAGTTCTGCCGCGAGCAACGACCTGGTCCGACGCCCCTTCGAGGGGCTGCCGAACGAGCGGGACCTGGTGGCCATGCGCCAGCTGGTGCCCGCCGCGACCGCCCCGGCGCGCACCACCGCCGAGCACGGGGACGTCCCCGTCGTGCTCGCGACGATCCTGCCGATGGCCTGGCCCGCGGTGCGCCGCTCCGACGGCTCCGTCATCGTCGGCGTCCAGGCGAGCTACCCGGGAGGGGACCTCTCCCGCGGGATCGGGCAGGCGCTCGCCTCCGCGCTGGCCTTCGATCCCGGCACCCCGGTCACCGCCGTCGAGGTGACGGCGGAGTCCCCGCGGCTGCAGGACCTGCTGGACCCCGCCTCGATCGGCGAGCTGGCCGTGCACGACACCTTCGACTTCTGGCTGGACCCGGGTGCCGAGCGCACCGCGGAGATCGAGCACTCGCTGCAGCACGCGAACGAGTCGATCATGGCGACCGCCGCGGTGGAGGGCCTCCCGTCCGCGTTCTGGGTGGACGCCGGGGCGAAGGAGCACCTCCGCTGGGTGCTCGACGCGGATGAGGACCGCGTCATCGACGCCGTCACCCGCCTGCACGCGCGGCGCGAGTCCGCGATCGGCGAGGGCACGAAGTACGTGGGCTCCTTCCGCGCGGAGGGCATGACGATCCCCGTGTGGGACCTGCCCAAGGGCTACGGGGCCGCCGGCGTCGCCGCGGAGGCGGAGGCCTTCCGCTCCCGCTTCGAGGAGGCGCTCGCGAGCACGGACCCGCTCACGCCCGCCGAGCGGCGCGCCCGCGGCGGCATCGTCGCGCGGCAGGTGACCCTGCGATGAGCACCGCGGGGCCGCTCGCGGCGAACCGTCCCGAGCGGGTCGCCGTGGTGATCCCCGCCAAGAACGAGGCGGAGCGGATCGAGGCGACGATCGACGCGGCGCGCACGCTCGTGGGCGTCGACCTCGTGGTCGTCGTCGACGACGGCTCCACCGACTCGACCGCCGCGATCGCCATGGGCGCGGGCGCGGTCGTCGTCCGCCACCGGGTGAACCGGGGCAAGGCCGCCGCGATGGGGACGGGCGCTCAGCTCGTGGCCCTGCGGGAGGCGGCCGCGACGGCCGACGGCGGTGCGGACTTCACCGAGGAGATCCACGCCGAGCCCCGGGTCGCCGGCCACACGGGCCCGCTGCCGGTCATCGTCGACGACGAGGCCGACGACGCTCCCGTGCCGCGGGCGCTGCTCTTCCTCGACGCGGACATGGGGGCCTCCGCCTCCGCCGCGCAGCCCCTCGTGGACGCCGTGCTCGTGACGGGGGTGGACATGGCGATCGCACTGCTCCCCCCGCAGGTGGGCGCCTCCGGCATGGGGATCGTGGTGCGCACGAGCCGCAACGGGATCCGCCGGGCCACCGGATGGGAGCCGCAGCAGCCGCTCTCCGGCACCCGCTGCATCACCCGCGAGGCATGGGAGGCCGTGCAGCCCCTCGCCGGCGGGTGGGGCGTGGAGACCGGGCTCAGCATCGACGCGGTCACCGCGGGGTTCTGGGTGAAGGAGATCCCCTGCGACCTCCACCATCGGGCGACCGGCAAGGACCTGCGCGGGCAGCTGCACCGCGCCGCCCAGCTCCGGGACGTGGTGCGCGCCCTCGCCGCGCGTCGGCGCCTGTCCCCGGAGATCTCGGGGGAGGAGGCCGACGGCGCCGTCGTCGAGGACGGCACCTCTCCCGAGCCGTCCGCGGTCGAGGCTCGTGCCCTCACCGCGCAGGACGACCCCGAGGGGTCCGTGGCGCCCCTCGGACCGACGGCACCCGGCACGGCCATGACGGAGGACGCCGAGGCCCCGAGCTCTCTCGCCCCTCCCGCCGCGTCACGCCCCGGGCCCCGCGCCGTCGAGACGGTCATGGATGAGCACACCGGCGCGTCCGACGTGGCCGACGGCGAGGAGGCCGACGCGCTCGGGGAGGGCGAGGACGAGCGGACCGACGCGCGCGCCGATCAGGCAGCAGCGATCGCCGAGGAGGGGGAGGAGCAGCCCCCGGCGCCAACTCACTCCCTGGACGCGGATCCCGACACCGCTGAGGTCACCGCATCCGAGCCTGCACCTGCACCTGCGGCCGCTGATGCTCTCGCACCCGCTGCTCTCCCTGCCCCGGGCCCGGCACCGTCCTCCTCGAGCCCGAGCGGCACCGCCGCGGCCGGCGCCGGCCGGCGCGCGGGGACGACGGGCGGGACCGCCTGGGTGCGCCCCACCGGTCTCAGGGAGCGCCTCGCCGCGCTCCCGGTGGACGGCGAGTTCTCGGAGGGCGACGTGATCCGCCTGGAGGACACGGACATCGAGGCGCTGGACCGCGCGCTGAGGGGTCTCCCTGTCGAGGGGCTCTTCGACACCGACGACATCGCCTATCTGGCGGGGGTGGATCTCGACGCTCTGGCCACCCGGCTGCACGCCGCCCCGGTGACCGGGCCGTTCGCGCCGATCCACGCGGTGATCATCGCGTCCCACCTGGGATCGCCGGAGCCCCGGATCCCCGAGGCGCTGCGCGACTCCCTCGCGGCGGACGAGTACACCTCCCTCGTGGTCCATGAGGCGGTGGACGCCCAGAACAGCGCCCCGTCCGAGGGCGGGGACCGAGATCGCCCGTCCCGCTGAGCGATTCGAGGGCTGGATCCGCCTCTGACCTGCGGTGATGTCGCTCGGGGCGGGAAAGTGGCCGAGGCCACTCCGAAAAGGGGCCTCTCGAGTTGACCGGGCCCGGGGATCCACGTAATGTTCTTCCTCGTGCCCGGGAGATCGGGACAGCGGGAAAGCCAGCAGTGGCGGAACGCGAAATCGACTCCCATCAGGCGCTTCGGATAACTTCAGAACTGATGAGGCGCGGTTCACACCGCACCGAATTGACATGGAGAACCGGATCCCCTAAGTTATAGGGGTTGCCTCGGAGCGAGGAACTCGGAAGGGTTCTGATACTGAGTGCGCGTGTTGCTTGATATCTCAATAGCGTGTCTATTTGTTGATGCCAATATTTGATTGGCAGAATATACGGATGATTAGCAGTTACATGCTGGTTGTTTGTTTTTTTGTCAGGTTTATAGTTTTTCATG
>NZ_BAAHAM010000003.1:0-756992 GCF_054777615.1 Brachybacterium horti | reverse complement strand
CGCCCGGTTCCATTCCGAACCCGGAAGCTAAGCTCGATTGCGCCGATGGTACTGCACTCGGGAGGGTGTGGGAGAGTAGGTCGCCGCCGGACATCTTCATCGGGAAGGGTGGAGGACGTCGCTGGGGCGCTCGTGAGAGTGTCTCGCCGTTCTCTGCCCTTCCCTTTTTTCATGTCCATTTTCCGGGCCGGCTCGGACGCCCGCGCGTGGTGATCCCACCGGACGTCCACGAGCACGGCGACAGTCACCATCGCCATCAGCTGCACGTCGCCGTTCGCTGCCCCATCGACAGCGCGCTGAGGCGCGCGAGCCCATCGCATCGGAGCACGCGGGTCCCATCCCCGTCCCGGGGCCCGTACAGGGCCCGGAGGCCAGGGCGCTGAGAGGTGCGGCTCGACGGGGAGAGAGCGGGCCGAGGCCATCGCTCCCTGAGGATCCCCGGAGACGGCGGCCCGCTGACGCACCGGCTCAACTGCTCTCTCGTCCTCCGGCACATGGCCTCGCCGCGTCATGGGCCTGAGGACGTGTCTGCTCCCTGGCACGTGGATTCCGTGGCTGTTCGGCTCGCTGCTGTCTCGTGCCCTTCCCACGTCGTCCCCCGGCGGGAGAAGGGGACGAGAGCGTGAGAGGCAGCGGGGCGGGGGACTGGGGCGGGCGCAGCGTCTGATGACGCATCAGGTGCGACAGCGGTCTCGGATTCGTGTTGGAGCGTTGTCCAGAGCTGGTCAGCGCTGGGGGTGAGGCGTTCCTGATGGGAGGCTCAGGCGGCCCGCCGCACGCGGTGCGGCCCCACGCATCGCCACCGGCATAGGATCCGCCGAGTGTGGCTCTTCTCAGCGTCCCTCGGTGCTCAGGCGGGCGTTCGTGCTGTCATCGGCTCCCGTGCCGGTGGCATGGGCCGTCGGCTCGTCGCCGGGTGAGGGGAGCGCCGGAGGGAGCAGCACGAGTGCGATCCCGAACATCGCCGCGACGAGCACCGGACCGGTGTCGTTCACCGCATAGCCCAGCCACCCGCCCGCGACCACCGCGATCATCGTGTGCAGGGCGTAGGGGTGCTCCTCGTACAGCGCTGCGAGTCTGGTGAGCCGAGCACGGCGGGGCATGAGCGCGGCCACCGAGCAGGCGAGCGCGAGGATCAGGAGCACCGTGAGCGCGGGATAGCCGAGCGTCATCCCCACGTTCTGCGCGAGCTTGCGGACCACGACCGCCACGAGCTCGCCCGAGAGCAGCTCGTCGATGAAGCGCCCCAGATGCGTGCGGTCCTCGGGCGGCCGCAGCCAGTCCAGGAAGGAGACCCCGAGCACGAGCACCGCGCCGCCGGCGAGCAGCGAGACCACGTGCCAGGGGCGGAGCCGGATCCCCGAGACGAGCAGCGCGAGCAGGCCGAACGTCGGAACCGTCGCGAGCATCGACCCGAAGTCCGCACCCATCGACGGCGTCACGCACACCACCGCGACCGCGACACCCACGCCGAGCGTCCACAGCACCCGTGCTCGCGCCGTGCGGAGCAGCGTGAACAGGCACAGCAGGGCGATCAGCGACGCCGCGAGGACGATCCCGAACAGGTGGTTGGACAGCCCGTAGAAGCGGCCGCCGGAGATGGGCTGCGCGCCCAGCGGGGAGCCCAGCTGCAGCCGGGAGCCCGTCGCGGACTCCAGCAGGACGATGCCGCCCACGAGCGCCGCGCTCACCGCGACCGAGCCGCGGGGGACCCGCCGCCAGGGACCCGCGAGCACCACGAGCGCGAGCAGCGCGGAGCCCGCCCAGACGACGCCCGTGAGCGCGAGCGCCGGATGCTCTGCGCGCCACCAGGGCACGAGCGAGGCCATGAGGCCCACCGGCAGGGCGAGCGGGGCGATCGTCGTCAGAGCCCGGCCGAGGGCTTGCAGCCGCGGGCGACGGCCGAGGGCCGGGACGAGCAACAGGACCAGCCCCATGACCCCGAGGGCGAGCCAGGAGCCCAGCGCCGGGATCGTCGCGTCGTCCACCTCGAGGGCGGCGAGCGAGCGGTCCTTGACGAGCTGCTGCGGGTCTGCGCTCTCCGTCCCCCGCAGGGGCTGGCCGTTGAGGAGACCCTCGGAGCTCGCCCCGTAGGACGCGAGGATCGTGGGCGCGACGTCCGTCAGCATGACCACGCCCGGCTGCTTCGTCGCCCCCGAGGTGAGGGCGCGGCCCGGGAGCGCGGAGTCCATCGCGACCTGCAGCCCCGCCGAGCGGGAGGCCATCGCCCCGGTGCGCTCCGAGGCGTCCGGATCCGCCGGGTCGATCGCCGCGACGGAGAGGGTGAGCGTGCGCGGCAGCGAGTCCGCGTCGCAGCCCCCGGCGGCGTCGATCACCTCGCCCGCCCGCGCGTCCAGGGCGGTGAGGGCGTCGGCACGCTCCGGGTCGGCGCGGTCCGGCAGACCGCCGAGGTCCACGAGGACGATCCCGTCCTCCGCGCCGAGGCCCTCGGAGATCTCGTCGGCGGCGCCGTCGGGCAGGGTCGCCGCGGTGGAGACCGCCGGGTCCGCGGGCTCGTCGTACCCGGCGGCGTCGTCGGAGCCGACGTCGTCCGGCCCGCCGCCTCCGTCGACCTCCGTCACGGGCACCCCGAGCTGCTCCCACTGGTCGACGGCCGGGTCCGGGATGCCGGCGGTGCGGGGGGCGTCCGCCGCGAGGCCGCGGTAGCCCGAGCGGATCGTCTCCATGCCCTGGCGCATCGTGGAGACTACGGAGACCGAGGTCGTGTTCATGGCGCCGAGGCCCGAGCGGTCCGCGAGGCACTGCAGGTGCGGCGTGAACTCGGGGGTGACGTCCCGCCAGTCCAGGCCCGCCGTCGCGATCACGAGGCGGACGGGCTCGTCCGCCGTGATCGCGCCCTCCCCGTCCGCGCCCGCGGCCCGCGCCGACGGGGCGCCCGCGAGGACCAGCGTCGCCGCACAGAACAGGGCGAGGAGCAGGGCCGGGAGCGCGGTGACGGGGCGGGGGAGGGACGGCATGGATCGATCGTACGGGCGCAGCCGTGCCCGCCCCTGGACCAGCGGTGACGACGCCGAGGAGGAGTGGGGGAGATCCCGGGACCGGACGACGCCCGCCGGCCGCGACCGGCCTGCGGTCGGGCACCGGCCCGGCCGCGGCGGACCGATACGCTCCAGGTCATGCGCTACGGATTCCTGGGCCCCGAGACCACCTTCACCCACCAGGCGCTGCTGCAGGCCTTCGAGGGCCCCACCCCGGTCGCTGACCCGGCCGAGGTGACGATGGTGCCCTTCTCCTCCGTCGCGACGGCGACCACCGACCTGCTCGCCGGGGACATCGACGCGCTCATGGCCCCCATCGAGAACTCCGTCGAGGGCGGGGTCTCCGGCACCCTCGACGTGCTCGCCGCGACGGACTCGATCACGATCGTCGCCGAGCAGGTGGTGCTCATCAGCTTCGTCCTCGCCGCGCGGGAGCCGATCGCGCTGGAGGAGCTCACGACGATCTCCTCCCATCCCCATGCGCAGGCGCAGGTGCAGGGCTGGCTGCGCACGCACGTCCCCGCCGCGCGCGTCGCGACCTCCTCCTCGACGGCCGCCGCCGCGCGCGACCTCGCCGAGGCGGCCCCGGAGCAGGCCCGCGGCCGCGCGGCCGTCTGCTCGCGCCTCGCGGCGGAGCACTTCGGCCTCGAGATCCTCGCCGACGGCATCGAGGACACCGCCGGCGCGCAGACCCGCTTCGTGCTCGTCACCCGTGAGGGCCGGATCCCCGCCCGCACCGGCGCGGACAAGACCACGATCGTCGTCCAGCTGCCCCACAACCGCTCCGGCGCGCTGCTCGAGGCGCTCGAGATGCTCAGCGCGAACGGCGTGAACATGTCCCGCATCGAGTCGCGGCCGATCGGCGACTTCCTGGGCCGGTACTCCTTCTCAATCGACCTCGAGGGCCACCTCGAGGACCGACGGGTCGCGGCCGCGCTGCGCTCGCTGCACCGCATGTGCCCCGTCGTCCACTACCTCGGCTCCTACCCGCGGGTGGACGGGGAGCGCACGGAGGTGCGGGAGGACTTCGCCGACGAGACCTACGACGAGGCCCACGAGTGGCTGGAGCGGCTCAGCGGGATGATCGCGGCGCCGCGCGGCTGAGGCGGGTGCGCCGACGGGCCCCCGCGAGCCTCCGGCCCCGGGGTGACCGGGATCAGCGGGCGCGGGAGCGCGAGCTGACCGGCACCCGCAGGCGCAGCACCCCGGGATCCACGCGCGCGATGAAGTGCGTGGCCTCGTCGTCCGTGTCCCCGTCGAGCTGCACCGGCTGCGGCGCCGCCGTGACGACCTGCACCGCGGGGGAGTGGTAGCGCTCCATCGTGGAGAGCCGGTTCGCGATGCGCGTGCGGCGGCTGGGCACGAGGCGCGGGTTCACGACCTCGGTGACGACCTGGCTGAAGCCGGCCGCGCCGCGCCAGCCGGCGACGACGATCTCGAGCCGGCCGTTGTCCACGGTCGCGCCGGGCATGAGCACGAAGCCGCCGGGGAGGCGACCGACGTTGCCGAGGAGCACGGTGCGGGCGCGGTGCGTGTGGCGGGTGCCGTCGGGCAGGTCGAGGACCACGTCGACGCTGCGGCCCATCACGGTGCGCACCCCGCCGAGCACGTAGGCGATCCAGCCGATCCGCTTCTTCATGCCGTCATCGGTGTGGCCGATCATCTCGGCGTCCGCCCCGAAGCCGGCGATGACGAGGAAGATCTGCGGGGAGGCGGCGGAGGCCTCGGCGATCGAGCCGCCCGTCTGCAGCCAGCCGACGTCGACGTGGCGGTCCTGGCCGGTGAGCGCGGCGGTCATCGCGGCGGCCGGGTCCTCGAGCGGGACGTCGACGTTGCGGGCGAGCAGGTTGCCGGTGCCCGAGGGGATGATGCCCATGCGCACATCCGTGCCGGCGAGCACGGAGGCGACCATGCGGACGGTCCCGTCCCCGCCCGCGGCCATGACGAGGTCCGCCCCCTCGGAGATCGCCTCGCGCGCCTGCCCCTGTCCCGGGTCCTCGACGGTCGTCTCGTAGAAGGCGATCTCCGCCTCCTCGACGCGCTCGACGACCTCGCGCAGGCGCGCGCGGAAGGCGTCGGCGTCCGCGAACTTCGAGGGGTTCAGGACGACGGCGACCTTCTTCAGCCGCGCGGGCGGGTCCTCCTGCGCCGTCGGCTCACCGCCGGCTCCCGCCTCGCCGCCGTCGACGACGGGGATCGCCCCGGTGGTCGCGGCGCGCAGCTCGGCGAGCTCGCGGCGGTGCCGGCCCAGGGAGCGCAGCACCAGGGCGAGCAGGACGATCGCGACGACCCCCACGACGAGGCCGATGATCGAGAGCACTGCACCGAGATCCATGGGCACAGCGTACGGTCCGCGAGGGCCCGCGGTCGGACCGCGCGGACGTCCGGGATCGGATCCCGATGGAGGGCTTGACACCGTGGTGCCGGACCGCGACCCTATGTGCCAATAGGGTGATACAAGATGCGGCCGATCGGTCGCCGGCCCCTGACGAAAGGTGTCGACATGTCCCTCGCCGGTCCCCTCCTGATCATTCTGCTCGGATTGCTCGCCCTCGCGGGTGTCGTCCTCCTCGCCCTCCTGCTCGTGCGCCCGGAGACGACCGGCCTGGACCGTGCCCAGCTGCGCGCCCGCCGCGTGGGCGTGATCGCCGGCGTCCTGATCGCCGCGGCGCTCCTCGCGGCCGTGCCGCTCCCCGGCAGGCTCGGCCTCGGCGCGCTCGCCGGCACCGCCCCGCTGCTCGGCACCGCCGCGCTCGTCCTCGCGGTGCTGATCGGGGAGGGGCGGCTCGCCGCCCCGATCGTCGGGGCGAGCCGCAGCGCCGACCTCGAGCCCCACGGCCTGCGGGAGGTGCTGCCCTGCGCGGCCTCGCTCGCCGCGGCCGCCGCCGTGCTCGGGCTCGGCGCGCTCATGGTGATGACGACGGTGCTGGCCTCCCCGGACGACGTCCTCCGACCCGGCCGGGTCCTCACCGGGAGCGGGACCGACGCGAGCGGGGTGACGATCGAGATCGGGATCGCGCCCTACCCCGGCTCCTGGTACACGATCCCCGCTGCGATCGCCCTGGTCCTGCTGGTCCTCCTCGCCGCCCTCGCCCTGCGCGCGGTCACCGCGCGCCGCCCCGGCGGCGTCGGAGGGGACCTGCTCGCCCGCCGCCGCTCCGCGGCCACCGTGATCGGAGCCGTCATGATCGGCACCGGTCTCCTCGGCGTCGTCCTCGGCGGCCTCGCCGCGACCCGCGCCCTGGGCGTCGCCGGCGGCCTCGGCGACATGGGGGCCGACGTCCCCACCGCCGTCGTCGTGAGCGGGGTGCTCGCCCTCCTCGCCGCGATCGGCGGGGTCGCCGTGACAGGATGGGGCGCCGTGCTCGTCCTCGCCCCCGCCCTCGCCGCCCGTCGCGACACCTCCCGACGCGCGCTGCGCCTGCCCGCCGCGCCGATGACCGGGACCGCCGGATGACCGACGACGCCCTCGTCGTGGACCTCGAGCACCCGCTGCCGCCCTTCGAGCAGATCCGCCGCGGCATCCTCGCCCAGCTCGCCACCGGCATCCTCCGCCCCGGGGACCGGCTCCCCGCGATCCGTGCGCTCGCCACGGACCTCGGTCTCGCCCCCGGCACCGTCGCCCGCGCCTACAAGGAGCTCGAGGCGGCGGAGGTGCTGCACACCGCCCGCGGCGCCGGCACCCGCATCGCGGACCCGCTGCCCGCCGGCGTCGCGGTCGCCCCCGCGGGGGACCTCGACCCCGGGCTCGCCCGGCTCCTCGCCGCCCCGATCGCGGAGGCCCGCGCCGCCGGGCACGGCCCCGAGGCCGTGCTCACCGCCGTGCGGACCCTGCTCACCTCCGCGGGCGGGGGACCCGCCGCCGCGGGTACCCTGGACGAATGATCGATCTGCGGCAGCTGCGCGAGAACCCCGACCTGGTCCGAGACGCACAGAGGGCGCGCCGGCGCGATGCCGGCGTGGTCGACTCCGTGCTCGCCGCGGACTCCTCCTGGCGCGAGGCCACCGCCGCCTTCGAATCCGCCCGCGCGGAGCAGAAGAGCTTCGGCAAGAAGGTCGCCCAGGCGAAGGGGGAGGAGAAGCAGGAGCTGCTCGCCCAGGTCAAGGGCCTCGCCGCGGACGTCAAGCGGCTCGAGGCCGAGGCCGGCGACGCGCTCGCCGAGCGCGACCGCCTGCTGCGCACGATCCCCAACCTCGCCGAGGGCGCCCCCGAGGGGCTCGAGGAGGACTTCGTGCTCCGCGAGACCGTCGGCGAGATCCCCTCCTTCGAGGCGCCCGTCAAGGACCACCTCGAGATCGCCGAGGGCCTGAGGGCGATCGACATGGCGCGCGGCGCGAAGGTCTCCGGCGCCCGCTTCTACTTCCTCACCGGCGTCGGCGCGCAGCTCGAGCTCGCGATCCTCAACGCCGCGATCGACCAGGCCACGCGCGCCGGCTTCACGCCGATGATCACCCCCACGCTCGTGCTGCCCGAGTCGATGGAGGGCACCGGCTTCCTCGGCGAGCACGCCGACGAGGTCTACCACCTCGACAAGGACGACGACCTCTACCTCGTGGGCACGAGCGAGGTGGCCCTCGCGAGCTACCACCGCGACGAGGTCCTCGACCTCTCCGACGGCCCGATCCGCTACGCCGGCTGGAGCGCCTGCTACCGCCGCGAGGCCGGCAGCTACGGCAAGGACACCCGTGGAATCATCCGCGTGCACCAGTTCCACAAGGTCGAGATGTTCTCCTACTGCCGCATCGAGGACTCCTACGCGGAGCACGAGCGGCTCCTGGACTGGGAGCGGGAGATGATGGCGAGGATCGACGTGCCCTACCGCATCATCGACACCGCCGCCGGCGACCTCGGCACCTCCGCCGCCCGCAAGTTCGACTGCGAGGCGTGGATGCCCTCGCAGGAGACCTACCGCGAGCTCACCTCCACCTCGAACACCACCCAGTTCCAGGCCCGGCGGCTGAACATCCGGGAGCGCACCGAGGACGGCCTGCGCCCCGTCGCGACCCTCAACGGCACCCTCGGCACCACCCGCTTCATCGCGGCGATCCTCGAGAACCACCAGCAGCCCGACGGCTCCGTGGTGGTCCCCGAGGGCCTGCGCCCGTTCCTCGGCGGCCGTGAGGTCTTCGAGGTCGTCGCCTGAGATGACGGGAGCGGAGCGGAAGGGCCTCGGCCGGCGGATCCTGGCGGCGCTGCGTCATCGCCGGTTCACCCGTTCGTCAGGCGGGGCTGGAACACTGGAGGGTATGAACCCCGCGCCCACGACGACCGACGTCGAGGCCACCCGCGCCCGCCTCGCCGATCACCTCGACCAGCTCGCCGGGGAGCACCTGCTCATCGGGCTCGACGTCGACGGCACCCTCGTGGACCACGACGGCGCGATGAGCGCCCCCATGCGCGAGGCGCTCCAGCGCGCCGCCCGCGGGTCCACCGTCGTCATCGCGACCGGCCGCTCCCTCGGGGCGACCGTGCCGATCGTCCGCGCCGCCGGCATCGAGCACGGCTACGCCGTCTGCTCCAACGGCGCCGTCACCCTCGAGATGGACCCGTCGGCCCCCGAGGGCTACCGCGTCATCGACACCCGCACCTTCCAGCCCGGTCAGGCCCTCGCCACGCTGCGCGAGGTCGCGCCGGACGCCCACTACGCCGTCGAGATGGCCAGCGGCGCCTTCCGCGCCACCCCCGGCTTCCAGGACGCGAGCTTCGGCGTCGAGGCGATCGAGAGCGACCTCGACCAGCTCATGGACCTCGAGGCCGTGCGCGTCGTCGTCCATGTCCCCGACCTCTCCCCGCAGGAGTTCAGCCGCGTGATCGCCGAGTCCGGCGTCCACGGCGTCGAGTACGCGATCGGCTGGACCGCCTGGCTCGACATGGCCGCCCCCGGCGTCTCCAAGGCGAGCGCCCTCGAGGTGGTGCGCGAGCGGCTCGACATCCCCCGCGAGCGCACCCTCACCGTGGGCGACGGCTTCAACGACGTCGAGATGCTCGACTGGGCGCAGGTGGGCGTCGCCATGGGACAGGCGCCGCAGGGCGTCAAGGACGTCGCGGACACCGTCACCCTCTCCGTCTACGAGGACGGCACCGTGCTGGTTCTGGAGCAGCTGCAGCGCTGAGGACGCGCGGAGCCGGCCGGGTGCCGGTGCTCTCGGGCGTCGGCACCTCGGTGAGCTCCGGATCGCCCTGAAAGGCGGCAGACGCGGAGAGATCGGGGGCGGAGGTGCGCGAGGAGATGAGGTACCGGGCGATCAGGACGGGGTGGGTTCGCGGCGTCCTCGGGTGCCTCATGGGGATTCCCCTGCTGTTCCTGCTCGGCACCGGGGCGATGCTGCTCACCCTGGACTCCGTCGCCGGTGTGCTAGGTGCGCTGCTGTGCCTGGTCACCGTACTGTTCTGCGTCACCCTCCTGGTGGTGGCCACCCGACGCCAGTTCGTCGTCGATGACGACGGCATCACGATCGTCAGGTCCTTCAGCACTCTCCGCATCCGGTGGGAGGAGATCGCGGTGATCGAGCAGGACAGCGGGTACTGGGCTACAGGTGCCGTGGTCGTCGTCCTGCAGCGCCCGCCGGGCACGCGGGTCACGGCGTGGCCCACCTCAGATCGGAGGGCACTGTTCCGAGGTGAGAACCCCGCCGCCCTCGGCGACCCCGCCACGGTTCTCCGCCCGCCCGCCAGGGCTGCGATCGAAGGGCACCGTCGGTGGCTCGCCCGCCGGTCCGGATAGGACCACCTCGGCTGTCGTCGCCGGCTGAGCGCCGTCCCCGCGCCCCTCAGCGGGACAGGATGAACGCCAGCAGGTAGCTGCGGGTGTCGCCGTCGTCGAGGTGCTCGTCCGCCAGCTCCCGCGCCGCCTCGAGCGCCGCCGCCCGGTCGTCCTCGCCGCCGAGCGCCGCGTACATCAGCAGCCAGTCCCCGTACTGCTGCGCGAATCCGCCGGAGGCCGTGGCCTCGGCGATGTTGCGCCGCACCCGCTCGGGGTCGTCGGCCAGGTGGTCGGAGCTCGGGGACATGGGCAGCGCGAGGATCGCGAGCGCCGCCGCGGGCTCGGGGGAGAACCAGGTGGCGTAGTCCCGCTTGCCGCCGAACTGCAGGGGCAGCACCGAGTGCTCGAATCCCTCGTACACCGGGTCCGCGAGGTCGAAGTCCGTCCAGTAGGCGCGGGCGGCGGCGGCCTCGTGCGCGAGCAGCCAGGCGGCACCCGCGGCGAGCTCCTCGTCCCCGCGCGCCCGGGCCCACAGCTCCAGCCCCGCCCACGCGGTCGTCGCCTCGGAGCTGGACTCCTGGTTGTTGCCGTCGGCGAAGGGGGAGGTGCCCGAGGCCCAGGAGTGCGAGGCGTAGGCGTCGAACACGCGCCGCACCGGCACCGCGTCGGTGGACGCGTCGCAGGCGATGTCCGCGGCGAGGGCGTCCATCACCGGGGCGAGCTCCGCGGCGAGGTCGCCGTCGTCCGCGGCGAGCGTGCCGGCGGCGTGGAGGAAGTAGCCGTAGTGGAAGTGGTGGTCGTTGAACTGCTCGGAGCCGAAGGACGGCGTGAGGCCGACGACCCCGCGGTTGGTCGCGTCGTAGGTGAAGCAGAAGGCGTCCCGCTCCTCCGCCCCGGCGACCTCCGTCCAGCGGCGGATCTGCGTGAGCACCCGCTCCTCGAGCCCGGCCGCGGCCTCGTCGGCCCCGACCTGCCGGGCGATCGCGAGCAGCTGCGCGTCCCGGTGCAGGGCCTTCCCGCCGAAGTACGTGTCCGCAGGGTAGTCGGGGAGGCCGGCGGCGTCGGCCACCACCTGCGCGGCGAGCTCCTCCCTCGCGTCGTCGTCGAGCCCCGAGAGGTCGAGCGCCGCGCGGACCGTGCGCCGCGGGGCGCTCCAGGTCAGGTCCGGGCCGGGCCGCAGCAC
The DNA here is from genome assembly GCF_054777615.1 of Brachybacterium horti. Lineage (NCBI taxonomy): Bacteria > Bacillati > Actinomycetota > Actinomycetes > Micrococcales > Dermabacteraceae > Brachybacterium > Brachybacterium horti. The sequence goes on along the minus strand of NZ_BAAHAM010000003.1, from coordinate 746,106 downwards.
GAGGGTGCCGTAGACGCTCGGATAGGTGCCGAGCACCTCCTCGGCCTCCGCGTCCGCCCCGTGGTGGGGCATGGCGGCGACGACCGTGGGGGAGGAGTCCGCGGTCTCGTAGGTGAGGGTCGCGCGGGCGGCGTCGTCGGACACGGAGCGGGTCAGGCTGGTCCCGCGCAGCGGCACGGCGGCGGGCGCGACGTCCGCGGCGGTGCCGCCGACGGGGACCGCGAAGACCGTCGCCCAGCCTTCGGCCTCCAGGGAGCAGCGGGCGCCGTCGAGCTCCCCGCCCTCCAGGCGCAGCCCGTACTCGTGCTCGCCCACCGTGAGCGTCGCCGGCTCCGCAGCGGTCGCTGCGCCGTTGAAGGCGGTGGAGAGGGTGAGGTCGAGGGCGGTGCGGGCCTGCAGGGCGACGCACGGCCAGCCCTCGGCGATCGTCACGGTGGCCAGCGCGGTCCCGTCTCCGCCGAGGAGGTCGAGCCGCACGGACGCCTCGTCGTAGGCGGAGACGATCCCGCTCCCCGCCCCCGCGACGGCGACCTCGACCTCGGGGACGTGAGCACCCATGATCGTGCGCGCCGAGGTGGTGACCGTCGGCAGACCGAGCGCGAACCCGCCGTCGACGAGGGCGAAGGACAGCGGCAGCGGGTGGACCGTCTGCGGCTCGTCGCCGAAGACGAGCCCGGAGAACCAGCGGTTCGTCGGCGGCACCAGGCCGTCGGCGAGCCGCACTGTCCGGAGGTCCGCGGGGGCGGGGAGCTCGGGCAGCGCGGACATCGACCCGCGGACCTCCTCGTCGGTGAACGCGGCCGCGGTGGGGAGGGCCGCGCTCGGCCCGGTGCCGCCGCCCGAGGAGCGATCGCCCGTGCAGGCGGCCGCGCCCAGGGCGATCACGCCCAGCGGCGCGCCGGCGAGGAGGGCGCGGCGCGGGGGCCTCATCGCAGACCCACCGAGCGCAGGGCGTCCATCAGGGCGTCCGTGGGGCCGGCGAGGACGCCGCTGTCGGTCAGCTCGACCGTCACCGACACCGGGGCGCCGTCGGTCGCGATGAGGTCGAGGTCCTGCGCCTCGAGATCAGGGCTCGTGATGAGCGTCCGGGTGATCGCCTGCCCGTTCTCGGTCACCACCGACGCGGAGCCGACGGTGCCCTCGATCGTGCGGTCGTCGGGCAGCAGGATCTGCGCGCGGGCTCCCTCCTCGAGACGGCCGTAGTCGCGGGGCGTGAGACGGAACTGCGCCTGCACGGTGCGCGGGGTGGACCGCACGATCGTCGCGACAGGCGCGCCGGCCCCGAGGTAGTTGCCGGACGTCGCGCTCAGCGCGGTGACGCGGCCGTCCGCGGTGGCGCGGTAGACGATCGTGCCCTGCTCGGGGTCGATCTCCATGGCGTCGTTGGAGCTGGCCTTGAGGCCGTGGACGGCGTCCTGCTGCAGCTCGACGCTGGTCATCGTGAACAGCACGTCCCCGGCGCGGACCTCGTCGCCGAGGGCCACCCCGATGTCGGTGACGACGCCGGGGGCGACGGCGGCGATCGCGTAGCGGGGCTGCTCGATCGCCGCGCTCACCGAGAGGCTCTGGCGCTGACGCTGGTTGAACACCAGGCACAGGGCCGCGGCGAGGGCGAGGACGAGGAGGAGGGAGAGGAGGAGACGGAGACGGCCGATCCAGGTCATGACGGGATCCTCTGGTCGTGGGGGCGGGGGTCAGGAGAGGGCGCGGACGCGGGAGACGCGCCGGCGACGAGGGGCGAGGCGGGCCGCGACCGTGTCCGCCGGGGTCGAGACGGGGACGGGCGCGGCGAGCGCCGCCGTGGTCGCCGCCGCCTTGGCGTGGTCGCCGCGGGCCTCGAGGGCGCCGGAGCGGCCGGCGCGGATCTCGCCGAGCGCGACGAGGACGAGCACGAGCAGCACGGCGGAGTTCACGCCGCACCACACCGTCGCGATCGAGGGGCGCCCGAGCATGAGGTCGCGCCAGACGCCCACCGCGGTGGTGCACAGCAGGAAGGCGAGCACGCACAGCTGCGGCCCCATGACGGTGAAGGGGGAGACCTTCCCGGTCGCGCCCGTCACCGACCATGCCTGGTCACGGCCCATGATCACGTTGGCCAGGGCCTTCGCGTAGATCGGGAACGAGCAGGCGGCCAGGATCAGCACCTCCCAGCGGAAGGAGCCGAGCGTGAAGAAGGCCAGCACGATCTGCAGCAGGTAGAAGCCCGCGTAGAAGAGCATCCACGTCGCCCAGCCCACGTCCATCGACACCGGGCGCAGGTCCAGGAACACCTCGAGCGCCGGCACCAGCAGGAGCAGGCCCGGGACGATCCCGGTGAGGTAGTGGGTGGCGGTGATGAAGTACATGAGGCGCTGGTCCAGGCTCAGCCGCCGCCCCGGGTGCAGCGGGTTGGCCTGGACGAGGATCTCGAAGCCGCCGGTCGCCCAGCGCAGCTGCTGCTTCGAGTAGGCGACGATCGTGTCCGGGGCGTCGCCGATCGCGAGGGTCGTGGGCAGGAAGATCGACCGCCAGCCGCGCTCGTGGAGCTTCAGCGAGGTCCACACGTCCTCGGACTTCGAGTCGGTGACCATGCCGCCCACGTCGTCGATCGCGCGCCGACGGAACACGACGTTCGTGCCCACGCAGAACGCGGCGTTGAACTGGTTCCGGCCCGGCTGCACGAAGCGGTAGAACATCGCCTGCATGTAGCCGGCGCCGCGCGAGATGACGTTGTGGAGGTTGCCGTAGGTCTGCGGGGTCTGCACGAAGGCGACGGTGTCGTTCGTGAAGAACGGCAGGGTCTCCTCGAGCAGGCCCGGCAGCGGCACGAAGTCCGCGTCGAGGATCACGAAGAACTCGGCCTTGGCCAGGGTGAGCGCGTAGTTCACGTTGCCGGCCTTGGCGCCGTTGCCGGTGCGGCGGCGCACGTAGCGGCAGCCGATGCCCGCGGCGAGGTCGCGGACCTCGTCGCTGCGGCCGTCGTCGAGGATCCACACCTCGTGGCGGCCGCGGATCGCGAGCGCCGCCTCCGCGGTCCGTCGGATCACCTCGATCGGCTCGCCGTACACCGTGATCAGCACGTCGACGTCGACCACGCGGCCGTCCAGCTGCACGGGCCAGAGCGTAGGGTCGTCGCGGCGGGGGAGCGCGGAGATGCGGGAGAGCGAGTACAGCTCGTCGCGCGCCCGCCAGTAGTCGTGGTCGCGCACGTCCCTCGTCCCGGCGAGCACGGTCCACATGGCGAAGAGCGCGTGGAACACGAGGATCGACTCGGACGTGATGACCAGGATCCAGGGCAGCAGGTCGCCCCGGTGGGAGGGCTGGAGGAGGAAGACCCCGTACGCCAGGCAGCCGGCCGTGGCGAGGATCGTCAGCACGATCATCACGGGGGAGAAGGGCGAGCTGGCCGCGGCGCGGCGGCTCACCGGGGTGAAGTGGTCGACCGATGCGAGGTCGTGGGGTTCTCGGGACATGAGGAGCTCCCTGGGCCGGCGGGCGATCGGGCCACGTGCCGTCGTGCGGTGCACGACGTCGAGGCCACGATGCCCGATCCGGACCGGGGTCCGTCCCGCGAGGTGGATGGGTACGGCCATCCTGGACGAAGCGGATGAATCCGAGAAGTCCGTTTCGCACTGTTCACCCGTTTGTTACATGGGGTGGTCAGGGGCTGCTCAGCGCCGGCTCACCGCCGTCGCAGCCCCCGCGGATCGCCGACTCCCTCCCGCGGTTCCGCTCCCGCAGGGGACGCGCCCACCGCGAATAGAAGTCGCCGGGCTCAGCCGGCCGCCACCTCGAGGACGACCTTGCCCAGGTGGCCGCCCTCGCGGAGCACGGCCTGCGCCTCCGCCGCGCGCTCGAGCGGGAAGCGGGCGTGCACGGGCACGCGCAGGGAGCCGTCCTCGAGCATCGGCCACACCAGCTCGTAGGTCGCCGCGAGGATCTCGCGCTTGCCCTCGGTGCTGCGCGAGCGCAGCGTCGTGCCGATGACCCGGGCGCGCTTGCCCATGAGCAGGCCTACCGGCAGCTCGCCGCTCGCCCCGCCGAGGGTGCCGATGATGACGAGGCGGCCGTGCTCGCGGAGCATGCCGACGTGGGCGGCGAGGGCCTCCCCGCCGCCCACCACGTCGAGGATCACGTCGGCCCCGCCGGCCTCACGGACGGCGGCAAGGAGGTCCGTGCTGCGGCGGTTCCAGGCCACGTCGGCGCCGAGCTCCCGTGCGCGGGCGACGGCGTCGTCGGAGCCGACGGTCGTGAGGACCCGCGCCCCGAGGCGCCGGGCGAGCTGGATCGCGGTCGTGCCGATGCCGCCCGTGCCACCCTCGATCAGCACCGTCTCGCCCTCCCGCAGCCCGCCCTCGACGACGAGGTTCGAGACCACGGTGGCCGTGACCTCGACGACCCCGGCGGCGTCGCGGAGGTCCATGCCGGCCGGGACCGGGAGCAGCTGACCCTCCGGCACGGCGACGACCTCGGCGTAGCCGCCGCCCGCGAGCAGGGCGACGACCTCCTCACCGGTGTCCCGGCGCCGGCCGGCGACCTCGAGGCCCGGCAGCTCGGAGGCCCCGGGCGGCGGCGGATAGTGCCCCGCGACCTGGGCAAGGTCGGCCCGGTTCACGCCCGCGGCGACGACGTCCACGAGCACCTCCCCGGGGCCGGGCACGGGCTCGGGCAGCTCCGCGAGCTCGAGCTGGTTCTCCGCGGTGATCGTCATGGCGCGCATGGCACCACCGTATGCCCGGACCCGTCCCGGCCCGCGGGGGTCGGTCAGCGGGAGACGACCACGATGGTCTTCAGCGAGCTCTCGCCCGGCACCTGCGTGAGGGCGGCCTCCGCCTCCTCGAGCGGGAACTCGGCGGTGACCAGCGCGTCGAGGTCCACGCCCGGCGCCTGGGCGGCCGCGATGACCTTGGGCCAGGTGTCGACGTAGCGGAAGATGCCCGTCAGCACGATCTCCTTGTTCATGACCTCCTGCACGGGGATCGGCATCTCCTCCGCGCCGAGCCCCACCATGACGGCGGTGCCGCCCGGACGCAGCGCCTTCAGCCCCGCGAGCAGGGCGGGGGTGGCGCCGGAGCACTCGATGAAGGCGTCCACGCCGAGCGCCGCCGGGTCGAAGCCCGGGTCCAGGGGATCCACCGCGGAGGTCGCGCCGAAGCCGAGGATCTGCTCGCGGCGCGAGGCGACCGGGTCCGAGACGATGATCTCGGTGGCGCCGTAGGAGCGGGCGGCGATCGCGGTGAGCGCCCCGATCGGCCCGGCGCCCGCGATGAGCACGCGGCTGCCCGGGGCGAGACCGGCCTTGCCCACGGCCCACATGCCCACGCTGAACGGCTCGAGCAGCGCGCCGGCGTGGTCGCTGATCGTCTCGGGGATCGGGAAGGCGAACTCCGCCGGGGCGGTGACGTAGTCGCAGAAGGTGCCGTCGATCGGCGGGGTCGCGTAGAACTTCATGTCCGGGCAGAGGTTCAGGTGACCCGTGGTGCACTGGCGGCAGGTGCGGCACGGCCGCTGCGGCTCGACGGCGACGCGCTCGCCGATGCGGGAGGGGTCCACGCCCTCGCCCACGCCCGCGATCACGCCGGACATCTCGTGGCCGAGGATCAGCGGCTCCTCGACGACGAAGTCCCCGATCCGCCCCTCCCTGTAGTAGTGGACGTCGGAGCCGCACACGCCCACCGAGCGCACGCGCACGAGCACCTCGCCCGGCGGCGGGGTGGGCACGGGTCGCTCCTGCATCTCGACCTCGCCCTGGCGCAGCAGGACCGAGGCGCGCATGGTCGCGGGGACGTCGTCGGCCAGCACGGGACCGGTGGTGGCAGGGGCGGTGGCGGACATGGATGCTCCTTCGGATCGCGGGTCGAGACCATTGTGCGGGACAGCGTGTTCCCGCGTCCCGGCGGGCCGATGGCCGGTCGCCCCGCCGGATCAGGCGCCCGGCTCCTCCGGGGTGATCTCGCGGACCACGCGGGCGGGGGAGCCCATGGCCAGGGTGCGCGGCGGCACGTCCCGGGTGACGACGGAGGCCGCCGCGACCACGGCCCCGTCGCCGATGCTCACGCCCGGCAGGATCGTCACGTTCGCGCCGATCCAGGCGTCCGCGCCGATGTGCACCGGGGCCGGATCCAGGTCGGCGCGGCGCGCCGGATCCATCGCGTGGTTCAGCGTCGCGATGACGACGTTGTGCCCGAGCAGCGCGCGGACCTGCCCGGGGGAGTGGTAGGCGCCGTTGAGCTCCGCGGTGATCCGCAGGGCCTGCTGCGAGGTCTCGAGCATGACCTCGTGCAGCGGGGAGCCGCCCGGGATCGTGCGGCCGGCGTCGAGCTCGGCGAGGAGGGAGGAGAGGTCGGTGGTGGTCATCGGGATCCTCCGGGGTGTGCTGGGCGGCAGTCACGGCTCGGACCAGCAGACCATCCCCGCGCCGGAGGACGGAGAGCCTGCTGGAGCACCCCGGCGTCGGCCACCACGGCGCGGGCGCCGCGCCGGTATGATCTCCGGGTGCCTCCGGGTACCGGGAGGGATGACAGAGCGGCCGAATGTGGTGGTCTTGAAAACCACTGTGCAGTGATCCTGTACCGCGGGTTCGAATCCCGCTCCCTCCGCCCTGCGGCCGGCCCGTCGGGGGCGTTCAGCCCTCGGCGCGCAGCCCCCGCAGGAGGACCTCGACCATCCAGCGCCGATGGTCCGGCACCAGCTCGGTGACCTGCGGCGGGAGCGGCCGCGAGAGGGTCGCGAGGGTGACCATGAACTGCTCCGGGCGCACGTCATCGCGCAGCAGTCCGGCGGTGCGCGCGGCGTCGAGGGCTCGGCTCAGCCGGGTGATCATCCGGTCCCGCCGCTCTCGGGTATGCGTCCCCAGCGCCGTGGACGCGACGGCGAGCGGGCCGATCTGGAAGGCGATCTCGCCGAATCCCAGGTCCGCGAGCGAGGTCACGAACCCTCGCCACACCTCTGCCGGGTCCTCGTCCCAGCGGGCGAGGTGGTCGTCGATGATCGCGGTCACGCGCTCGCCGAAGTCGTCGAGCAGACCGATCAGCAGGTCGTCGCGGGTGGGGAAGTGGCGGTAGAGGGTGCCGATGCCGACGCCGGCCTGCTCGGCGACGGTGCGCAGCGGCACGTCCGGGCCGCGCTCCGCCATGAGCGTCCACGTGGCCTCCAGCAGGGCCTGTCGCTTCGCCAGCGCGTCGGCTCTCATGTGATGCCTTCCACCTCTCCTCGACCGCCCTCCATCTTGCCGCACTGTAAGCGGAGGGTTACGCTCCACATCGTAACCGGAGCGGAATGCTCCGCCTAGTGCCGGTCAGCACCGGCCGCCCGTCGAGGAGTCCCATGAGCACGTCCACCCGAACCCCTACCGTCCCGACTGACACCACCGGCACCACGGAGCCCGCGGCGTCCGAGGGTCCCGACTCCGCCATCGGGCTGCGCCTGGTCGGGGTCGTCCTCGGCCTCGTCGGGGCGGTCTGCCTCATGGTGCTCGCCTTCCTGGCGCCGGCCATCAACGCGGGACCGCACGACCTCCCGATCGCCGTCTCCGGCCCCGAGCAGGCCGTCACCGCCGTCACCTCCGCTCTCGACGCCGCGGACCCGGACGCCTTCGACGTCACCGTGCACGACTCGACCGCCTCCGTCGAGGACGCGGTCCATGGCCGCGACGCCGTGGGCGGCATCAGCATCGAGGCCGACGGCAGCGTCACCATCACCACGGCCGGCGGCGCCGGCACCCCCTACGCCGCCCTGCTCGGGAGCGTCGGCGAGGGTCTCACCGCGCAGGGCATGACCGTCACGACGCACGACGTCGCCCCGCTCACGGAGGACGATCCCAACGGCACCGGTCTCAGCGCGCTCGCCATGCCCCTCGCCTTCGGCGGCATGATCTCCGCGGTGCTGCTGTCCACCGTGCTGAAGGGCCGCCCCGTCCTGCGGATCGTCGGCGCGGTCCTCGCCTCCCTCGCCGTCGGGTTCGCGGTCGTCGCGATCCTCCAGTTCGGCTTCGGCTCCGTGGACGGCAGCTACGTGAGGACCTCCCTCGCCCTCGCGCTCGGCACCTCCGCGATCTCCCTGTTCGTGCTCGGCATGGAGTCGCTGTTCGGGTTCGCGGGCCTCGGCATCGGCGGCGCGCTGATGATGTTCGTCGGCAACCCGCTGTCCGGCATGGCCACCGGCTGGCAGTGGCTGCCCAGCCCCTGGGGGTTCATCGGCCAGCTGCTCCCCATCGGCGCGTCCGGCACCCTCGTCCGCTCCGCAGCCTTCTTCGACGGCCAGGGCGCGGGCATGGAGATCATCGTGCTCAGCTGCTGGGCGGTCGGCGGTGCCGGCCTGCTCGGACTGTCCGTGCTCCGGTCCCGTCGCCGCGCCCACCGCGCCGCGGTCGCCGCGCACCCGCACGCCGCCTGATCCCCGGGGAGGCGGCCGCCGTGACGGGTCGCCTCCCCGGTCCTGCGGGCGGGACGAACGGCGCCGTCGCTGCGGGTCGCGCCGCGTAGCATGAGACCTGCTCGCGGACCCGGCGACCGGCCGATCTCCTCCGCGATGCCCGCAACGGTAGAGGGAGAGAACGAGCCATGGCCCAGTACACAGGCGTCCCCGTCAGCCCCGGCCGGGTGGTCGGCACCATCCGCACCATGGCCCCGCCGGTCGCCGAGCCCTCGGCCTCCGAGAAGGTCCCCGCCGGTACCTCGCCCGAGGCTGAGGCCGAGCGCATCCCCGCCGCCGCCACGGCCGTGCAGAAGGCGCTCACCCGCCTCGCCGAGCGCGCGAGCGGCGACGGCAAGGCGATCCTCGAGGCGACCGCCCAGATGGCCGCCGACCCGTCCCTCGCCACCACCGCCAAGGGCCTCGTCGTCACCGCCGGCAAGAGCGCCGAGCGGGCCGTCTGGGAGGCGGGCGACCAGGTCGCCGGCATGCTCGAGAACATCGGCGGCTACATGGCCGAGCGCGCCACCGACGTGCGCGACGTGCGCTCCCGCATCGTCGCCGAGCTGCGCGGCGAGCAGGCCCCGGGCATCCCCGACGTCGAGGAGCCCTTCGTGCTCACCGCGATCGACCTCGCCCCCGCGGACACCGCGACCCTCGACCCCTCGCGCGTGCTCGCCCTCGTCACCTCCGACGGCGGCCCCCAGTCGCACACCGCGATCCTCGCCCGGCAGCTGGGCCTGCCCGCGATCGTCGCCGCCCGCGACATCCACGAGTTCGCCGACGGCACCGAGGTCTTCGTCGACGCGGGCTTCGGCACGATCACCGACGAGGTCACCGAGGAGCACCACCGCTTCGCCGAGGCCTGGGCCGAGCTGCAGAAGAACCCGCTGACCTACGAGGGCGGCGGCGGTGTGCTCGCCGACGGCACCCGCGTGCAGCTGCTCGCCAACATCGGCGGCGCGAAGGACGCCGAGAAGGCCGTCGCCGCCCATGCCGACGGCGTGGGCCTGTTCCGCACTGAGTTCCTCTTCCTGGACCGGGAGGACGAGCCCTCCGTCGAGGAGCAGACCGCCGCCTACCGTGAGGTCTTCGCGCACTTCCCCGGCCAGAAGGTCGTGGTGCGCACGATCGACGCCGGCGCGGACAAGCCCCTCCCGTTCCTCACCGACGCCGACGAGCCGAACCCGGCCCTCGGCGTGCGCGCCTACCGCACCTCGTGGGAGAAGCGCTCGGTGCTCACCAACCAGCTCGACGCGATCGCCGCCGCGACCGAGGGGACCGAGGCGACCCCGTGGGTCATGGCGCCGATGATCTCCACCCTCGAGGACACCGAGGACTTCGCGGCCCTCTGCGCCGAGCGCGGCCTCGACCCCGCCGGCATCATGGTGGAGACCCCCTCCGCCGCGATCACCGCGGACCGCCAGCTCACGGCCTGCGACTTCGCCTCGATCGGCACGAACGACCTCACCCAGTACACGATGGCGGCGGACCGCATGCTCGGCTCCCTCGCCCATCTGAACAACCCGTGGCAGCCCGCCGTGCTCGCCCTCGTGAAGGCCACCTGCGACGGCGCCCGCACCGCCGGCGGCGACGCCGGCGCCTACGGCGAGAAGGCTGTGAAGCCCGTGGGCGTGTGCGGTGAGGCCGCGGGCGACCCGGGCCTCGCGGTGGTGCTCGTGGGCCTCGGCGTGAACTCGCTGTCGATGACGCCGCGCTCCCTGCCCGCCGTCGCGAAGGTGCTCTCCACGGTCTCCCTGGACCAGGCGAAGCAGCTCGCGGCCGCGGCCGTCTCGGCGCCCACGGCCGACAAGGCCCGCGACGCGGTGCGCGCCGGCCTCCCGATCCTCGGCGAGATCGGGCTCTGAGTCGGCCCACCCGGTCACCAGCGCGCGGGCCCCGGCGCTCACGATCATCGTGAGCGCCGGGGCCCGATGCGTTCCCGCGCGAGGAGCGCGGCTCAGCCCGCGCGACCCTGGAGCCCGGCCTCGGCCTCCGGGGTCGATCCCGGCACCTTCATCTCGAAGGTTTCGTTGACCACGGCGTAGTCGAAGTAGCCCATCCGGGCGATGGGCTGGATGCTGGGGATGTCCAGGCGCCCGTCGGGGGTGATCACCTCGTCGGCGACATGGATCTTCTCCACCTGGGCGTAGACGATGTCGATCGTGCCCACCGTGCTCGCGCCGGGCAGACGGTGCGTGCTCAGGTAGCGGCACTCGAAGTGCACCGGGCTCTCGGCGACCATCGGCACCGTCGGCGCGAGGTCGGCATAGCTCCTGGTCACTCCGGCGCGGTCGAACTCGCTCTCCTCGGGAGGGAGCACCATCGCGCTGATGTTCACGGCCTCGCGCAACGCGTAGGTCGCCATGTTCCAGACGAACCAGCCGGTTTTCTCGGCGTTGATCACGGTGTCCTTGCGGCGGCCGTCGGGGTACTGGTTCGCCGAGAACATCACCATCGGCGGGTCGAAGGTGAGGTTCTGCCACTGGCTGTAGGGGGCGAGGTTCTCGACGCCGTCCTCGCTGACGCTCGAGAGCCAGCCGATCGGCCGCGGCACCGTGCAGCTCTTGAACGGGGAGTACGGCAGGGGGTTCGCCTCGGTCGTGGGGGAGTACTTCATGGGGTGTCCTCTCGGTGGTGGTCGATCGGTCGGTTCTCGGCCGATGGGTGGTCTCGCGCCGACCCCGCTCAGGCGTCGGCCGGGGTCGGTGCCGCGGATGTGCGGGCCTCGGCACGGATCTCCTCGCCCACGGTGAGGCGGATGCGGCGGGTGAGCACGAAGTACAGCCCGCCGGAGATGATGATGCCGAGCAGCCAGGCGACCTCGGCGCCGCCCATGGCCTTCGCGATGGGCCCGGTGTACAGGTCGCTGCTGATGAAGGGGATCTGGCACAGCACGCCGAGCCCGTAGGCGAGGAAGGCGGGACCCGAGAACCGTCCGTAGGTCCCGGTCGGAGTGAAGAGGGAGTCGATGTCGTAGCGCTCCCGGCGCACCAGGTAGTAGTCGACCAGGTTGATCGCCGACCAGGGCGTCATGAAGTAGAGAAGGAACAGCAGGAAGTTCGTGAAGTTGGCGACGAAGTCCGCGCTGGCCGGCAGGGCGATCGCGAGGGCGGCGAGCGAGATGCAGCAGATCAGCAGGGCTCGCGCTCGAGGGGAGACGCGGTCGCGGCCGGTGAAGCTGGTCAGGATCGTTGCGACCGACATGTAGCCGCCATAGGAGCTGAGGGTGTTGCCCGTCAGCTTCCCGGCGAGCACGGCGATCAGCACGACGGTGGCGAAGGGGCCGCCCAGACCGGCGAGGTAGGCGACCTGGTGCTCGGAGAACGCGGTGCCGCCCATCTCCGCCACCAGGGCTCCCAGCACCATCGCGAGGCTGCCGCCGATGACGCTGCCCAGGAAGGTCCAGCCGAAGGTCTGCAGCTGCGGCGTGGTGGAGGGGAGGTAGCGCGAGTAGTCGGCGATGTAAGGGCCGAAGGTGAGCTGCCAGGACGCGGCGAGCGAGATCCCCAGGATGAAGGCCGGCAGGTCGAAGGAGGAGTCGGAGAACAGGGGGCCGCCGACGGGGCTGATGAGCACCCGCAGCAGCAGGCCGAGGATGGCGACGGCGCTGAGCACGGTCGCCAGGTGCGAGAAGCGGTGGATGTAGCGGTACCCGAAGACCGCCAGCACGGTGGAGAACACCGCGAAGATCACCGCGCCGGCCCCGTCCGACACGTGCAGCAGCGATCCCATCGCCTGGCCGCCCAGCACCAGGCCGGTGGCGTAGAAGCCGAGATAGATCAGGAGCGCCAGGAAGAGCGGCAGGGTCGCCCCGTGGAAGCCGAACTGGGCGCGGCTCTGGATCATCTGCGGGACGCCCAGTCGGGGGCCCTGGACCGAGTGCAGCGAGGTGACGAAGGCTCCCGCGATGTTCCCGAGGATCGCCGCGGGGATCGCCCACATCGCCGTGTTGCCCAGCAGGACGAACAGGGCGCCGGTGACGACCGCGGTGATCGAGGTGTTCGCGGCGAACCAGAGGAAGAACAGACTGCGGGCGGTTCCGTGACGCTCGGACTCGGGGATCCGATCGATGGAGCGTTGCTCCACGACGGGCGTGCGTGCCATGAGGAGGTCCTCCTTCGGAGTGCCGGGGGACGACCGTGCCCCGGAATCCTCATATACAACCAATATATTGGCGGGAGCACCAGAGGGGACCGGGATTTCCTCGCGCGCCGACGGTGGCATCCGTTGTCTGCTCTACTGGGCATCGGACCGCAGAGCGATCACGAGGCAAGGACGAGATGACAGCCAGAAGCATCGATGGTGAGCCGACGGCACGCACCAAGGCCGAGCAGGCCTACCTGCAGATCGAGGCCATGATCGTCGGCGAGCAGCTCCCGCCCTCTTCGATCATCTCGGAGTCACGGCTGATGGAGCTCACGGGCTTCGGTCGAACACCGGTGCGCGAGGCGCTCCAGCGGCTCGCCCGGGCACGGATGGTGGAGGTGCTGCCCCATCGCGGCGTGCTCATCCCCGCCATCTCGGTCGAGGAGCAGCTGCGGATGCTCGAGCTGCGTCGTGTGCTCGAGCCGCTGGCCGCGAGTCTGGCGGCCAGGCGGGCCGACGCGAGCGACCGGGCGCGACTGTCGGCGCTGCTCGAGGAGCTGCGGGGCGACGTCCAGGACGCGACGGCCTATGCGGAGACCCTGCGGCAGGTCCATGAGACGGTCGGGCGTGCGGCCCACAACGCCTATCTGGTCGACGCGATCACGGCCGTACAGGGCCTCTCGCGCCGGTTCTGGTTCGCCCATCTGCGCGATGCGTCGTCGGAGATCGCGCGGGGCTCGGCCCTCTACGGGCAGGGGATCGCCGCCGTCCTCGACGGCGACAGGGAGGGCGCCGAGCGCGCCCTGCTCGCCCTGAACGACTATCTGGTCGAGTTCACGAGAGCGACGTTGGACGAGCAGGGATCTGGGCTCGGCTGAGAGCGAGGATCAGGCGTCGGCGTCGAGGTCCTTCTCGAGCAGCGCGGCGAGGGCCGCGACGGACTCCTCGGCGCCCTCGCCCTCGGCGCGCAGGGTGACCTCGTCGCCGTTGCCGGCGCCGAGGGTCATGAGCATGAGCATGCTCGAGGCCTGGACGGGGCTGCCGCCGACCTTCTCGATGGTGACCTCGGCGGGCTGCTCCGCAGCGGCCTTGGAGAAGATGGTCGCCGGGCGGGCGTGCAGCCCGGAGGCGCTGGCGATCTTGACGGTGCGCTCTGCCATGGGAGTGCCTTTCGTTGGGGGCCGCGGCGCGGCCGGTCGCGGACGGGCCGCGGTGGAGGTGTACGGACAGGGACGATATCGGACGGGCCGGGGTGACGCCGGGGAACGCTCGCTCCCCGGCGCCGCCCCGAGGTCAGAGCTGCGCCTGGCGGGCCGCGACGCGGTCGCGGAGCGCAGGGGTCAGCGGATGCTCGGGGGCGAGCCCCGTGATCTCCGCGGTCGCGGCGTCGGCGTCCTTCGACGCGAGCAGCTCCTGGAGACGCGTGACCTCCTCGTCACCCTCGGGGGTGAAGGCGAGCGCGGCGGCGAAGGCGTCCTGCAGGGCGGAGGAGCCGAGCTCCCGCTCCGCGAGCTCCGCGGCCGGGCCGATGATGCGGTCCTCCCGGGAGAGCTTGCGCAGCGGGGAGCGGCCCACGCGCTCCACAGGATCGGGCAGGGACCGGTTCGCGAAGCGGCCCTGCACCTTGGTGCGGTAGGCCTCCATCTCCTCGGGTGCGAAGCCGTGCTTGGCGACCAGCAGCGCGGAGGTCTCCTCGAGCACGGCGGCGACCTGCGCGGCGACGGCGGGATCCGCGACGGACTCCGCGATCGTCTCGTGGCCGGCCGTGAAGCCGTGCCAGGCGGCCGTCGCGTGGCCCGTGTTGACGGTGAAGAGCTTCCGCTCGATGTACGGGCCGAGCTCCTCCACCCAGGTGATGCCGGGGACGTCGGGGACCGCGCCGCCGAAGGGGCCGCGCTCGACCGCCCACTCGTGGAAGTCCTCCACGGTGACGTCGAGGCCGGCGTCCGCGTCCTGCACGGGGACGATGCGGTCCACGGCGGTGTTCGCGAAGAACGCCTTCTCGTCGAGATCGTCGCCCTCGTAGGCCGCGCGGACCTCCTGCTCGAGGATGTCCGTCGCGTTGATCGCGTTCTCGCAGGCCATGACCGCGACGCGCGGCGCGCCCGCGGGCCTGGCCGCGATGCCGGCGGCGATGTTCGGCGCGACGAAGCGCAGGATGCGCGCGCCCACCGCGGTGGTGACCACGTCCGCGTCGGCGAGCTCCTCGGTGAGGACCTCGGGCTGCTGCTTCGAGTTGACGGCACGGAAGCCGGTCACGACCGTCTCGGTCGGGTGCTGGCCGACGGTCGCGACGGTGTAGCTGTCCGCCTGCTGCAGCTGGGCGATGAGGGCGTCGGCGACGTCGGCGAAGACGAGCTCGTAGCCGGCCTCGTGCAGGAGCAGGCCGACGAATCCGCGGCCGATGTTCCCTGCACCGAAATGGACTGCCTTCATGGGTGGATCACTCCTTGTCGGAACCGAAGATGTCGAGGATCTCGTCCGGGCTGGTCGCCTTCTCGAGGCGCTCGACCTGGGCGGGATCGGAGAAGGTCATGGCGACCTTCTGGAGCAGCTCGAGGTGCTCGTTGCCCTGGCCGGCGATGCCGACGACGAAGGTCACCGGGCTGCCGTTCCAGTCGATGCCGCCCGGGTAGCGGGTGAAGGTCATCGCCGAGCGGCGGATCGAGGACTTCGCCTCGTTCGTGCCGTGGGGGATGGCCAGGCCGTTGCCCATGAACGTCGAGACGGAGGCCTCGCGGTCGTGCATCGCGGAGACGTAGTCCTCGCCCACGGCGCCTGCGGCGACGAGCAGGGAGCCCGCCTCGTCGATCGCGGAGTCGGAGCCGGTCGCGGAGCCCTGCAGGACGATCGAGTCCCGGGAGAGGATCTGCGGCGCGGCGCCGGCCGGAGCGCCCTCTCCCGTCGCAGGGGCATCCGACGGGGCCTCCGCCGCGTGACGACCCCGGGTCGAGGATTCGGCCCCGGCCGCGGTGGCTGCCGCGCCCGCACCGGCATCGGCGGTGCCGGAGGCGTTCCCGCCGTCGGCCGTCGCGGCGGCGTCGGAGGCGTCCTCGCCGTTGTTGCGGCTGCGGACGAGGTCGACGACCTCGTCGTATCGCGGGGAGTTCATGAACTGGTCCACGCTCACGTGGATCGCGGAGCCCGTGCGCTGGCGGGCGCGGTCGGTGAGCTCCTTCTGGGTCACCACCACGTCCCACTCGTCGTTCAGCGAGGAGATCGCCTTGTTGGTGACCTCGACGTCGTCGAAACCGGCGCCGCGCACCTTCTTGCGCAGCACGGTCGCGCCCATGGCGGAGGAGCCCATGCCGGCGTCGCAGGCGAAGACGATCCGCTGGATCGGGCCGGTGTGAGCGGAGTCGTCGGCCGCGGAGGCGGCGCCCGCGCCCGCCGCGCCGGCGCCGGTGAGGGCACCCGCCACGGAGGACTTCTTGCCCTTCATCTGCTCCATCTTCGCGGTCGCGGAGGCGAGGTCGCCGTCGTCCTGCTTGCCGACCTTCAGGAGGAGCATGGCCAGCACGAAGCTGACTGCGGTCGCCCCGAGGACGGCGATGATGATGCCGAGGTACGAGTCAGGCGTCGCGGCGCCCAGGATCGCGATGATCGACCCCGGAGCGGCAGGGGAGCGCAGGCCCGTGTGGAACAGGACGTTGAGGAACACGCCGGTCATGCCGCCGCCGATCGCGGCGAGGATGAGGATCGGCTTCATGAGCACGTACGGGAAGTAGATCTCGTGGATGCCGCCGACGAACTGGATGAGGGCGGCACCGGGGGCGGAGGCGCGTGCGGCGCCGCGGCCGAAGATCGAGTAGGCGAGCAGGATGCCGAGGCCCGGGCCGGGGTTCGCCTCGAGCAGGAAGAGGATCGACTTGCCGTCCTGGGAGGCCTGCGCCAGGCCCAGGGGCGTGAGCACGCCGTGGTTGATGGCGTTGTTGAGGAAGAAGACCTTCGCGGGCTCGATGAGGATCGAGACGAGCGGCAGCAGGCCCAGGCCGATCAGGCCCTCGACGCCGGCGCTCAGCAGGCTCATGAACCCGTTGACGACCGGGGCGAGGCCGAAGAAGCCGACGACCGCCATGAGGAAGGCGAAGATGCCGGCGGAGAACATGTTCACGAGCATCTCGAAGCCCGCCGGGATGTGGTCCTGCCACAGGCGGTCGAGCTTCTTCATGAGCCAGGCGGCGAGCGGCGCCATGATCATGGCGCCGATGAACATGTGCACCTGGCCGATCTGCTCGTCCGCCGGCTGGGTGAGGTTCAGCTGCGCGATGAGCTCGTCGGATCCGGCGATGACGCCCATCGTCGCGACGACGCCGACGACCGCGCCGCGCGCCTCGTAGACCATCCGGCCACCCGTGTTCGCGATGAGCAGCGGCAGCAGGTAGTGGATCATCGGGCCGACGATCCCCGTGTGCGGGGTGCCCGCGGAGTCCGCGAACCCGCCCAGCGCCGGGACCGGCGTGAAGCCCTTCTCGATGAAGAAGGCGGTGAAGATGCCCCACGCGATGAGCGCGGGGATGTTCGGCATCACCATGTTCGACAGCGAGGTGCCGACCTTCTGGAGCGCCACCCGCGGGCTGAACCCGCGCGGCGCCTCGGTTGCTGTGGTCATCACGTGTCCTCGGGGACGGCCGGGGGACCGACGGCGGTGCCCCGGGGGACGGGCTTGGCGCGGCGGGTGCCGTGCTCCGGTCGCCGGGTGCCCTCGGAGGGCAGGGGAAGATCCCGGCGGCTGGACGCAGTCTAGTTCTCCGCGGATCCGCCGGTCAGGCCTCGCCGACCGCGATACCCGGGTCCTGTGACGCGTCGCCCTCCGCGGGTGCCTGGGCACGCGTGCCGCGCCAGCGCCGGAAGGCGAGGACGGTGAGGACGATCACGAGCGCCCACGAGCAGCCGAGCACGACCCCGTGCGGCACGTCCGGCGATCCCATGAAGGCGCCCACCGCGACGAGCGAGAGCTGGCCCGGCAGCGAGGCGAGGAGCGTCGCGACGAGGAAGTCACGGGCCGTCACGCCGAGGGCGCCGCTGCCGTAGTTCACGGGCCAGTAGGGGATGCCCGGCATGAGGCGCAGCGTGCAGACCGCGTAGAAACCGCCGCCGGCCAGCCGGTCCTCGACCACCGCGGCGTGGGAGCCGAGCAGGCGCATCACGGTGCGCTCCCCGAGCAGGCGGGCGATCCCGTAGCCGCCCAGGCAGCCGGTCACGACGCCGATCAGCGACAGCAGGGTCCCGAGCGGGACCCCGAAGATCATCCCGCCGGCCACGGCCATGATCGTCACCGGGATGGGGGTCGTCGCGACCGCCGCGTAGAGCAGCACGAAGACGATCGGGCCCCAGGCGCCGGCGGCGTCGACGTCGGCCCGGATCCCCGCGATCGAGGGCAGGCGGACGTTGAACGCGAGCCAGATCATGACCAGGACGACCGTGACGAGGGCGACGTTGCGCAGCACGGTGCCCCACGGCACGTGGCCGTGCGCGGGGGACGCGGCGTGCGTCTCCTCCGGGCCCTCCGTCGTGGTCACCGGGCCGTCAGCGCTCCGTCGGCTCGATGCGGCGCTCGCCGGCGCGCACCGGGATCGGCAGGTGGTTGCCCTCGGGCGGCCGCGGGCAGGTGCCGAAGGCGCTGAAGGCGGAGGGGAAGTTCAGGGCACGGTTGAGGTCCACGCGGGCGCGCTCGCCGTCGATCTCGACGGGGACCTGACGCCAGTCCGAGGTCTCCGTCCCGGAGGTCTCGTCGGTGAGGATCAGCGTGCCGTCACCCGTGACCCGCAGCTCGACCTGTTCACCGTCGACGTCGAGGACGACGACGCCGGGGGAGGGCAGCTGCTGGGTGAGCCACGGCAGCGCGGAGCCGACGGTCACCGTCGTCGGGTCCGCGCGGAAGCTCCCCTCGAGCACGGCCGACGGGTCGTGGGGGAAGACGGGGACGCCGGTGAAGCCGGCGCGGCGCGGGGTCGCCGGGTCCAGGGGGCGCAGCCCCGTGCGGTCGCCGCGGCGGACGACGTCGATCCGCACGCCCGCGTCGGTCACGCCGAGCTGCACGTCGCCCGGATCGAGCAGGGTGAGGGTGCGCTCTCCGCCCACCTCGATGACCTGCACCTGCGCGGGCTCGGCGAGGACGGTGAAGTCCGAGGGTGCGCCCCGGGAGACGAGCCGGCCGCCCTCGAGCGCCCAGGTGCCCGGCACGCCGGGGAAGCTCAGCTCCCCGGCGCCCTCCTCCACCCAGTGCAGGCCCACCTGGGCGAGCACGGAGTGCGGGGCGGCGAGGCCCGCGTCGCGACGTCGGCGGAACTCCTCCCAGTCCTGGGCGTCGGAGGCGGTCACAGCAGGCCCTGCTCCGGGGTGCCGGCGGCGATCGGGGTCATGCGGGTGACGACCGCGGGCTTCGCGACGAGATCCGCGACGTCGCCGCGGAGGATCTCGACGACGCTGCCGGAGCCGTGCGCGTCGAGGTCCTCGGCGCTCGTCCACTTCTCGATCATCGTGACGGTGCCGTCCTCGGCGGCGTGGATCGCGTACTTCTCGCAGCCCGCCTCCTCGTGCACGGCGGCGATGCCGCGCTGCATGGCCTGGGCGAGCTCCTGCTGCTTCCCCTCGGCGGGGAAGAACACGGCGGTGACGACGACGGTCATCGGGACTCCTTCGGGTCGGTGCCGCGACGGTATCAACGCGCCGTCACCAGGGGCGAGGGCGTTCCAGCGGCCGACCCCGGGCCGGCCCGGACCGCGGCCGGGGAGCGTGAGGGGACTACAGTGCCTGTGCCCGTGCCGCGCAGAGGAGGTCAGGTGGCCCGCACGAACCCCGCACCCCGGCCGGCCCGGCCATGAGCGCCGACGATGCCCTGCACGAGGGGCAGCACTCGCTGACCCGCGCCGTCGCCGAGCGGCTGCTGCGCGAGCAGGCGCCCGCGCACGTCGAGCTGCCCGCCGACGCCGAGATCCACCTGCTCACCGGAGCCGGCACCACGAGCCATGTGGTGCGGGTGGGGGAGGAGCTCGTCGCGCGATTCCCGCTCATCGGGGAGGACCCGCGCGCGGTGCGGGCGGCGCTCGGGCGGGAGCACGCCGCGATGGCCGAGCTCGCCGGAGCGATCCCCGTGCCCGCGCCGCGGCCGCTCATGATCGGCCGCGGCGGCCACGGCTACCCGCTCCCGTGGTCCCTGCAGACCTGGGTCCCCGGCGAGATCGCGACGCCCACCGGCGCGGCGGGATCCGTGCCCCTCGCCCTCGACCTCGCCCAGCTGCTGAAGGCGCTGCGGGCCGTGCCCACCCGCGGGCGGACCTTCTCCGGCACGGGTCGCGGCGGGGACCTGCGCGCGCACGACGCCTGGATCGCCGAGTGCCTCGCCCGCAGCGAGCACCTGCTGCCCGTCCCAGAGCTCAGCCGAGCCTGGGAGCGGTGGCGGGAGCTGCCGCGGGAGGACGTGGACGTCATGAGCCACCAGGACCTCATCCCCGCGAACCTGCTCCTGGACGGCGGGGCCGCGCCCCGGCTCGCAGGAGTGCTGGACAGCGGCGGCTTCGGCCCCGCGGATCCCGCCCTGGACCTCGTCGTCGCCTGGCACCTGCTGGACGCCGGCCCCCGTGCCCTGCTGCGCGAGCACCTCCGCGTGCCCGAGCTGACCTGGCGGCGCGGGGAGGCCTGGGCCTTCGCGCAGGCGATCGGGCTGGTCTGGTACTACGAGAGGACGTCGCCCGCGATGGCGGAGCTGGGACGCAGCACGCTCGTGCGGCTGCTGGCCGACGCGGGGAGTTGAGCGGCGGCGGGGGCCCGTCGGCCTGCTGCGACCAGGAGCGGTGCTCAGCCCTCCCCGGCGAGATGCGCCCTCAGGTGCCGGCCGGTCACGCTCGCCGGATCCGCGGCGACCTCCTCGGGGGTGCCGAGGGCGACCACGCGGCCACCGGCCTCGCCGCCGCCCGGGCCCATGTCGAGGACGTGGTCCGCATTGGCGATCATGTCGAGGTCGTGCTCGATGACGACCACGCTCGCGCCGTGCTCCACGAGCCGGTCGAGCACGGCGAGCAGGGTGCGGACGTCTTCGGGATGCAGGCCCACGCTCGGCTCGTCGAAGACGAACAGGGCGTCGTCCTGGCGGCGGTCGATCTGCCCGGCGAGCTTGAGCCGCTGCGCCTCCCCGCCGGAGAGCGCCGGGGTGTCCTCGCCGAGGGTCAGGTATCCCAGGCCCAGGTCGATGAGGGCCTGCAGCCGGCGGCGCACGGAGTGGAGGTCGTCGACGAGACCGATCGCCTCCCGCACGGAGAGGGACAGCAGGTGGGGAAGGGAGACGTCGCCGGGGCCGTCGGCCCGCGGGCGGAGGATCGCGTCGGCCTGCGGCCCGTAGCGGTGGCCGCCGCACTCGGGGCAGTCGATGTCGACGTCCGGCAGGAACTGCACGTCGAGGGAGACCTGCCCGGTGCCCTCGCAGCGCGGGCAGCGCAGGGAGCCGGTGTTGTAGGAGAAGTCGCTGAGCGTGAGCCCGCGCTCACGGGCGTCCTCGGTGCGGGCGAAGGCGCGGCGCAGCTCGTCCATGACGCCGGAGTAGGTCGCGACGGTGGAGCGGACGTTCACGCCGATCGGGCTCGCGTCGATCCGGTGCACGCGCCGGATGCCGGGCGCCTCGAGGGAGCGCACGTGGCCGGGCAGGGGGCGGTCGTCGATGAGGGCCTGCACCGCGGGGACGAGGGAGTCGAGCACGAGCGTCGTCTTCCCGGAGCCGGAGACCCCGGTGACGGCGGTGAGGCGGCCGCGGGGCAGCTCGACCTCGAGCGGGTGGACGGTGTGGATCGCGTCGGTGACCAGGCGCAGCGACTCCCCGTCGCCCGCGGCGCGCTCCCGCACGATCACCTCCTCGCGGCCGTCGAGGAAGCCGCCGAGGCGGGAGGCGGGCGCCGCGGCGATCTGCTCGACGGTGCCCTGCGCGATGACGGTGCCGCCCTCCGCGCCGGAGCCCGGACCGATCTCGACGAGGTGGTCCACGGCGCGCAGCACCTGCACGTCGTGGTCGACGAGGACCACGGAGTTGCCGTCGGCGAGGAGGTCCTCGACGAGCCCCAGCAGGCCCTCGATGTTCGAGGGGTGCAGGCCGATGCTCGGCTCGTCGAGCACGTAGAGCACCCCGGTGGTGCGGTTGCGGACGGCGCGGGCGAGCTGCACGCGCTGCAGCTCTCCCGTGGACAGGCTCGAGCCGGCCCGGTCCAGGGCGAGGTAGCCGAGGCCCAGCTCGGTGAGCCGCCCCGCCATCGACACGAGCTGCTCGACGAGCACCCGCGCCATGGGGTGCATGCTCTCCGGCAGGGGGTCGATGATCGTGGGCGCCCAGGCCAGGAGCGCGTCGAGGGTGAGGGCGGTGGCGTCGGCGAGGCCCAGGTCGCCGATCCGCGGCCCGCGGGCGCGCTGGGACAGCCGGGTGCCCTCGCAGTCCGGGCAGACGCTCTCGGTGAGGAAGCGGTCCACGCGGGCGAGCCGCTTCTCGGTGTCCGCGCGGCGCAGCTCCTCGGTGACGGTGAGGCGCGCGTTGCGGAAGGTGAAGTCCAGCTCGTGCAGCCCCTTCTTCGAGGTGACGGTGATGTGCTTCTTCTCCTCGGGACCGTCGAGGACGATCTGCCGCTCCCACTCCTCGAGGTCCTGCCAGGGCACGTCGATGCGCACGCCGAACTCGCGGGCGATCGCGGGCTGCACGTTGAAGCCGAACATCTGCCAGGGGACGACGGCGCCGTCCTCGAGGGTCCGCGTGGGATCGGGGACGAGGGACGCGTCGTCGACGGAGCGGATCGTGCCGACCCCGTCGCAGCGCGGGCAGGCGCCCTCGGCGTTGAAGGCGAGCTCCTCGGCGCCCGGGGCGATCACCTGCTCCCCGCACTCGGGGCAGGAGAAGGGGACCTCCGCGGCGACGTCGAGGGTGGGCGGGACCCGGTGGCCGTTCGGGCACAGGTGCGCGGCGAGCCGGGAGAAGATCAGCCGCAGCACGTTCAGCAGCTCGGTGGAGGTGCCGAAGGTGGAACGCACGCCGGGCACGGAGGGCCGCTGGCGCAGGGCGAGCGCGGCGGGCACGTGGGCGACCTCGTCGACGTCCGCCCGCGGCGCCTGCGAGAGCCGGCGGCGCGTGTAGGTGGACAGCGCCTCGATGTAGCGCCGTGAGCCCTCCGCGTAGAGCACGCCCATCGCGAGGGAGGACTTGCCGGAGCCGGAGACGCCGGCGATGCCGACGAGGGACTGCAGCGGGATGTCCACGTCGATCCCTTGCAGGTTGTGCACGCGCGCACCGCGCACGGCGATCGAGGTGGGGATCGGCGGGGGAGTGCTGCGGCGATCGGTCACGGGGCCGAGGCTACCCGCGGGGCCCGACGGACGGGATGGCGACGGGCGCTCAGGCGCCGAGCCGCCCGGAGAGCCGCTCCATGCGCCGTGCGCTCGCCCCGTCGAGACCCACGATCCGTGCCCGCTTGCCGCGCTCGGCGTACTTGGTGACCACCGCGTCCAGCGCGGCGACGGTCGAGGCGTCCCAGACCTCCGCCGCGGAGAGGTCCACGACGACCTCCTCCGGGTCGCCCGCGTAGTCGAACCGGTGGACGAGGTCGTTGCTCGAGGCGAAGAACAGCTGGCCGCGCACCCGGTAGCGGCGCACGGTGAGCGTGCCCCCGTCGGCCCCGTCGGCCCCGTCGGCCCCGTCGGCCGTGTCAGCCATGGTCGGCCCCTCCGGCTCCACGCGCACGAGGTGCGCGACCCGCCTCGCGAACAGCACGATCGCCGTGAGCACGCCGAGCACCACGCCGATCGCGAGGTTGTGCGTCCACACCGTCGCGACGACGGTCACCGCCATCACGACCGTCTCCGAGAGCGGCATCGCGCGCAGGGTCGAGGGGCGCAGGCTGTGCCAGTCCACGGTCGAGGCGCACACGGCGAGCATGACCCCGGCGAGGGCGACCATCGGCACCCGCCCCACGGCCTCGCTCAGCAGCAGCACGAGGATCAGCAGGAACACGCCCGCGCTGAAGGTCGACAGTCGCGTGCGGCCCCCGCCCTGCTTCACGTTGACCATGGTCTGGCCGATCATCGCGCAGCCGCCCATGCCGCCGAACGCGCCGGCCATGAGGTTCGCGACGCCCTGGCCCCAGGACTCGCGGGTCTTGTCGCTGCGGGTGTCCGTGATGTCGTCGACGAGCTTCGCGGTGAGCAGCGACTCCATGAGCCCCACGAGCGCCATCGCGAGCGCGTAGGGGGCGATGATCCGCAGCGTCCCGAGCGTGAGCGGCACGTGCGGCAGGCCCGGGACCGGCAGCGAGGAGGGCAGCTCGCCCTGGTCCGCGACGTCCGGCACCTGCCAGCCGGTGACGGCCACGAGCACCGTCACGACGACGATCGCGACGAGCGGGGCGGGGACGGCCGACGTCAGCCGCGGCACCACCACGAGCAGCACGAGGCAGAGGGCGAGCAGCGGGTACACGAGCCATGGGAGGTCCCGCCCCACGAGGTGCGGCAGCTGGGCGAGCAGGATCAGCACCGCGAGGGCGTTGACGAAGCCCGTCATGACCGAGCGCGGGATGAAGCGCATGAGCCGCGCGACGCCGAGCAGCGCGAGCAGGATCTGCATCAGCCCCGCGAGCAGCACCGCCGCGACGAGATAGTCGGTGCCGTGCGAGGCGACGAGCGGCGCGATCACCAGCGCCGTCGCCCCCGCGGCGGCGGAGACCATCGCCGGCCGCCCGCCCACGACCGCGATCGTGATCGCCATGATCACCGCGGTGAACAGGCCCACCTTCGGGTCCACGCCCGCGAGCACCGAGAAGGAGAGCACCTCGGGGATCATCGCGAGCGCGACGACGAGTCCGGAGAGCAGCTCGATCCGCAGCCGGCGCGGGGAGCGCAGCGCGGAGAGCACGGTGGGCGGCCGCTCCTGGGAATGGGCAGGGGCGTCCGCGGTCACGGCGGGGGAGGGGGTCATGACGTCCTCGGGGATCGGGGCGGGGCCGGAGCCGTCGCCGGGCGTCCCCGGCGCTCACCGCCGCATGCCAGGGTACGGCGGTGAGCCTCTCCGGCACCCGCCCGCCCGCTCCCAGGGCGCGCCGGGCCGGCCCTGGCACCATGGCCGGATGGACCTGCCCACGCTGCTCGGCGAGATCGGGGACCGCGCCGCGCCCGGACCGGCGCCGAGCGGGACCTGGTGGCCCCTCGTCTCCCTGTCCCTTGCCCTGGTCGCCGTGCTCGTCTCCCCGCTGTGGCGGCTGCTGCGCCCCGCCGTGACGATCGTCCACGAGCTCGGACACGCCGTGACGGGCATCCTCGCGGGCCGCCGCTTCACCGGCTTCGTCGTCTCCGCGGACATGTCCGGCCACGCGATCACCGTGGGCCGTCCGCGGGGGCCGGGCCGCGTGATCTCCGCCTGGTCCGGCTACCCCGCGCCCGCCCTCCTCGGGGCCGTGCTGATCCAGGTCGCGCTCGCCGGCGCCGCCGGGACCGCGCTCGCCGTCGCGCTGGCGGCGCTGCTCGTCTCCCTCGTCTTCACCCGTTCGGTGCACACGGTGCTCGCCGTGCTCGGCAGCGCCGCCGTCGTCGGCGCGGTGTGGTGGTGGGGGAGTCCCGCGCTCGTCGCCCTCGTGACCCTCGCCGTGGGCGCCTTCCTGCTGATGGGCGCCTGGAGGCACGTGCTCGTCGTCGCGAGCAGCGGCGGCCGCGGCGACGACCCCGCGCAGCTCGCCCGCCTCACCCCGCTGCCGGCCGCCGTCTGGATCGGCAGCTACCTGCTCGTGCTCGCCGCCTGCACGCTCTGGGCCCTCGCCGTGCTCGCACCGGGCCTGCGCGAGCTGCTCTGAGCGGCGCCGCGGTCACCGCGCGCGGCGCGCGTCGGCGCTGGTCTACCCTGGTCGCTCCCGTGCCCGCCCCTCCTCGAGGAGTCCGATGACCGCCCTGGCCCCCGCCGTCCCCACCCGCCGACCGGTGCTCGCCGACGCCCTGCTGCACCGCACCTCGTGGCTGCTCGACGCGGTCCTCGTGGCGGCCGGCGCCGCGGTCGTGGCGCTGCTCGCACAGGTCGAGATCCCGCTGCCGATCGTCCCGATCACGGGCCAGACCCTCGCCGTGCTCGTCGTCGGCTCCGCCCTCGGCGCGCGTCGCGGCGCAGCCGCCCTCGTGACCTACATGGTCGCCGGCCTCGCGGGCCTGCCCGTGTTCGCGGGCTTCTCCGGCTCGCTCGCCGCGATCATGACCCCGAGCTTCGGCTTCATCCTCGGCTTCGTGCCCGCGGCGTTCCTCGCCGGCTGGCTCGCCGAGCGCGCCTGGGACCGCCGCCCGTGGCTCGCCCTCGTGGGCTTCGTCGCCGCGAGCATCGTGCCCTTCCTCGTGGGCGTGCCCTACATGGCCTACATCCTGAACGTCGTCATGGGCGCGGGCTACGACCTCGCCGGCATCCTCGCCGTGGGCGTCACCCCGTTCCTCGCGGGCGGCCTCGTGAAGGCCGTCATCGCCGCGGTCCTCATCCCCGCCGCCTGGCGCGGCGTGCGGGCGATCGACGCGCACCGGCGGTGAGCGAGGAGCAGCAGGCCCCGCGCTACGAGCGCGAGGAGAGCCGCGCGGAGACCCTCGACCGCAACTGGAACGAGCTGCTGCAGGAGATCCGGGTCCTGCAGACGGGATCGCAGATCCTCGCGGCCTTCCTGGTCGTGCTGCCCTTCCAGGCGCGCTTCCCCGAGCTGGACGCCTTCCAGACCGCGCTCTACCTCGGGCTCCTGCTGCTCGCCCTCGTCATCGTCGCCCTGCTGCTCACCCCCGTGAGCCTGCACCGGCAGCTGTTCCGCCGGCGCCTCAAGGACCGGATGGTCCATACGGTCGGCGTGCTCGTGCAGGTCGCGCTGCTCCTGCTGGGCCTGCTGCTCGTCGCGGTCGCCGTGTTCGTGCTCGACGTCGTCGTCTCCCGCGGGGCGGCGCTGGCCGCCGGGGCGGGTCTCGCGGTGCTCCTGGTGGCGCTGCAGATCGCGCTCCCGCGCGGCCTGGCACCGCGCCGGGAGGGCTGAGCGACGGGCGCGCCGGGCCGCCGACGGCCGTCCGCGGGAGCCCCCGCGCTGGCCTACGCTGGCCCCGTCACAGCAGGGTCCGTCCAGGGGCCTCGAGGGGAGGAGCACTGATGGGCGACCCCATCGAACCGCGCCGCGGCCCGAGCCGCGCCGATCGCCGGACCGCACGGCGACGCCTGGGACCGGGGCTCGTGTTCCTCGTCGTGGGGCTCACGATGATCGGCGGCTACGCCACGATCTTCCACGCGCTGATGGCCCGCGAGGGCCGCGAGTACTCGTGGATCAGCGCCGTGTACTGGGCGATCACCACGATGACCACGCTCGGCTACGGCGACGTGACCTTCGAGTCGGACGCCGGGCGGCTGTTCTCCCTGCTCGTCCTGCTCAGCGGCGTCGTCTTCCTGCTCGTGCTGCTGCCCTTCTTCGTCATCAACTACATGGTCACGCCGTGGCTGGACATGCGGCACACTGCGCGCACACCCCGCAAGGTGAGCCCGCAGCTGCGCGACCACGTGATCCTCGTGGGCTCCAACGCGGTGACCCAGACCTTCATCGCCCGGGCCGAGCGCTCCGGCGCCCCGGCCGTCATGGTCGTCGAGGACCCGGTCGAGGCCGGCCGCCTTCACGACCTGGGCCTCCAGGTCGTCGTCGGCCCCCTCGACTCCGCCTACACGTACCGCAACGCCGGGGCGGACCGCGCGAAGCTCATCGCCTCGACCCTCTCCGACACCGCGAACACCAACGTCGCCTTCACCGTGCGGCAGGTCTCCGGCGAGGTGCCGATCGCGGTCACCGCGGAGAAATGGGCGAGCGTCGACGTGCTCGGCCTCGCCGGCGCGGACCACGTGCTCCAGCTCGGCGCGGAGCTCGGCACCGAGATGGCCGGCCGAGTGCTCGGATCGACCGGCCAGGTGCACCGGATCGGCAGCTTCGGCAGCACCGTCATCGCGGAGGCCGCCGCGCGCGGCACCTCCCTCGTGGGTCGCACCCTCGCGGAGGCGACCGCGGAGATCTCCTCCCGTGTGCGCATCCTCGCGATCATGCGCAAGGGCCGACTGCGCCCCCTCAAGCCCGAGCAGCGCATCACCGAGAACACGGTGCTCATCCTCGCGGGGGAGGTGGAGAACCTCGCCGTCTTCGACGCGGCCTTCCTCGCCGGGCAGCAGCTCGAGGCGCCCGTGGTGATCCTCGGCGGCGGCCGCGTGGGCCGCGCCGCCTCCCGCGCGCTCAGCGAGGACGGCGTGCCCAGCATGATCGTCGAGCAGATACCCGGCCGCGTCGAGGCCTCGACCGGCGCCCGCGAGGGCACCGCGAGCTATCAGGTGGTCCACGGCGACGCGGCGGACCAGCGCGTGCTGCGCGAGGCCGGACTGCAGGAGGCCTCCGGCGTGCTCGTCACCCCGCACGACGACGACCTCAACGTCTACCTCACCCTCTACTGCCGGCGCCTGCGCCCCGAGCTGCAGATCGTCTCCCGCGCGACCTACGAGCGGAACGTCGCGACGCTCTACCGCGCCGGCGCGGACAGCGTGCTCTCCTACGCGACGATCGGCGCGACGGACCTGTGGAACCATGCCGGGCTCAGCCACCGCGTGCTCATCGCGGAGGGCAACGAGCTGTTCCTCGTGCCGTGCCCGCGGGTGCTCGTGCGCCGCAGCGTGCGCAACTCCGAGGTGCATCGCCGCACCGGCTGCCACATCGTCGCGGTCGCAGGGGAGGACGGCACGCTCTCCTACGACTCGGAGTCGATCCCCTCCGGCGCGGTGAAGCTGCTGCTGCTCGGCGACCGGCACGCGGAGCGCATCTTCCGGGAGACCTACCTCCCGCTCGCCCGTCGCTGAGCGCCGCCCGCCGTGCCGCCGGGCCACAATGGGGGAGCACCCTCAGACCCCCGGAAGGGACCCCGTGACCCCCAGCCCCGCAGACCCGACCACCGTCGACGGCACTGCCGCTGTCACCACCGCCGACGCCGCCGCCGTCGGCCCCACGACCACCCCGGCGAGCTGGGAGACGATCCCCGCGGGCGCCGCGGACCTCCGCCTCGTGGTGAGCGACATGGACGGCAGCCTCCTCACCCCGAGCGGTGAGATCCCCGAGGGCTTCTGGGAGCTCATGGACCGCCTGCGCGAGCGCGGCGTCGCCTTCGTCCCCGCGAGCGGCCGCCAGCTCGCGACCCTGCAGGCGACCTTCGGCCCCGACGCCGCGACCGGCCGCGAGGGCGTCGCCAGCTACATCGCCGAGAACGGCACCCTCGTGGTGCACGAGGGCGAGGTCGTCGGCACCACCGTCGTCGCCGAGGCGACCGCGGAGGCGGTGCTCGCGCTGGTCCGCGAGCTCACGGCAGGCGGAGCGGCCCTGGGCCTCGTGCGGTGCGGCATCGAGGGCGCCTTCGTCGAGAGCACCGATCCGGCCTTCCTCGCCGAGGCCCGCAAGTACTACCGGAACCTCACCGTCGTCGGCGACCTCGCCGACGTCGAGGGTCCCGTCCTCAAGCTCGCCGTGCACGACGCGGTCGACGCCGAGGCCACCGCCCCCGCCTTCGCCCGCTTCGCGGAGACCGAGCA
Organism: Brachybacterium horti; assembly: GCF_054777615.1. Taxonomy (NCBI): domain Bacteria; kingdom Bacillati; phylum Actinomycetota; class Actinomycetes; order Micrococcales; family Dermabacteraceae; genus Brachybacterium; species Brachybacterium horti. The sequence goes on along the minus strand of NZ_BAAHAM010000003.1, from coordinate 717,056 downwards.
GGTCGTCGTCTCCGGTCAGCACTGGATCGACGTCATGAACCAGGAGGTCGACAAGGGGCAGGGTGTGCTCGCCCTCCAGGAGGCGCTCGGCGTGACCCGCGCGCAGACCGCCGTGTTCGGCGACTACCTCAACGACACGGGCCTGTACGCCGTCGCCGACTGGTCCTTCGCGATGGCGAACGCGCACCCCGGAATCCTCGCGCTCGCCCGCTACGTCGCCCCCTCCAACGCGGAGCGCGGCGTCGTCACCGTGGTCGAGCACCTGCTGGGCCCTGCCGAGCACTGACGCGCCCCGCCTCCCACCGAACCTCCCTCCCGCCCGATCCGCCCCCCGAGGAGCAGCCCCATGACCTCCGTCCCCGTCAAGCTCGCCGTCGGCGATGCCGCCCCCGCCCTGGACCTGCCCCTCGCGGGCGGCGGCCGCGTGACGCTCGAGGACCTCGCCGGCGCCCCCGCGCTGCTGTGGTTCTACCCCGCCGCGAACACCTCCCTGTGCACCAAGCAGGCCTGCGACCTGCGGGACAACCACCAGATGTTCGTCGACGCGGGCTACCGGGTCATCGGCGTCTCCCCGGATCCGGTGCCCGAGCTCGACCGCTTCATCGCCGAGCAGGACCTGCCCTACGACCTCGCCTCCGACGAGTCGCACGCCGTCATGGCCGCCTACGGCGCCTGGGGCGAGAAGAACATGTACGGCAAGCTCGTCGAGGGCGTCATCCGCTCGACCTTCGCGATCGACGCCGAGGGCAGGATCGAGTTCGCGAAGTACCGGGTGGGCACGCCCAAGCACATCGCGCTGCTGCAGGAGAAGCTCGGCCTCTGAGCGCGTCGTCGGCGGGGCACAGGACGGCGCCGATGGTGCCGACGACTCTCGCCGCAGGTGCGGGTCCCGCGACCGGGAGCCGCCCCCGTCGGCCGGTCGCAGGATTGTGACGTGATCGCCCTCCCGCCGCTTTGGTGCGCATGCTCGGGCTCCCGTATGCTGTCACGGCATGTCCTCACCCGGTGCTCTCACCGGACGGTCATGAGGAGACGTGGCAGAGCGGCCGAATGCGCTCCCCTGCTAAGGGAGTAGGTGGTGATAAACCGCCTCGGAGGTTCAAATCCTCTCGTCTCCGCCCTCGATCGACGGGCCCCGGTGCACAGCGCCGGGGCCCGTCGGCGTTCCCGGGCCGGCATGCGGCCCCCGCCCACCCGCCCACCCGCCCACCTGCCCACCCGCCGCCCCGTCGGCCCGCCCGCCCCCGCCCGCCGCGCCCCGCCCGCCGCGCCGCGCACTTGCGTGGCGATGGTCCGATTCCGTTCCGTATTGGGGCCTGGGATGGAACGGAATCGGACCGTCGCCGGTGTGATGGGCGTGGGCGGGCGGGTGTCCCGAGGAATGGCCCTCCCCATGGGCGCGGAACGGGCGCGCGGTAGTCTGGGCGGCGTTTCCCCGCGCCGTCGCGGTCGCTCGCACCGTCGGCGGCCGTGCTGCGGCGCCGCCGATCATCAGGAGGCCCCGTGCCAGAGACCGACGCGTTCCCTGTGCCCACGCTCACGAGCGAGTTCCCCGTCGTCGGGGACGACCCGCACATCGACGCCCCGCTGCGGGCGACGGTCAGGCGGCTGTCCACGCTCCTGGGCCGCACCCTCTCCGACCAGCACGGTCAGGAGCTGCTGGACCTCGTCGAGCAGGTGCGCCAGCAGACCAAGGAGGCCAAGTCCTCGGGCAGCACCGCCACCGCGCGCGACGTGCAGAAGCGGCTCGCCGAGCTGCCCCTGACCCAGGCCACGCCGCTCACCCGCGCCTTCACCCAGTACTTCCTGCTCGCGAACGCCGCCGAGCAGGTCTACCGCGTGCGCGCCCTGCAGGAGCGCCCCACCGCCGAGTCGTGGGTGCCCCGCGCCGTCCAGGGCGTCGTGGACAAGGTGGGCCCCGAGGGCCTGCAGGAGGCCGTCGACTCCCTCGATGTGCGCCTCGTCTTCACCGCGCACCCCACCGAGGCCTCCCGCCGCGCCGTGCTCACCAAGCTGCGTCGGATCTCCGACCTCCTCGGCACCGAGACCACGGAGGGCAGCGTCGAGCGCCGTCGCCAGGACCACGACCTCTCCGAGGCGATCGAGGGCCTGTGGCTGACCGACGAGCTGCGCCGTGACCGGCCCACCCCGCAGGACGAGGCGCGCAACGTCCTCTACTACCTGCGCCAGCTCTACCTCCAGACCCTGCCCGGGTTCCTCGACGACCTCCGCGAGGAGCTCCGCGCCAAGGGGGCGGAGCTCTCCGAGCGCCAGGTCCCGCTGCGCTTCGGCTCCTGGATCGGCGGCGACCGCGACGGCAATCCCTTCGTCACCGCGCAGGTCACCCGCGAGGTGCTCCAGCTCCAGGCCGAGGCCGCGATCGACATCGCGACCCAGGTCATCAACGACCTTATCTCCGATCTCTCGATCTCCTCCGTACTCACGGGCGACGACGAGGAGCTCCGCGAGAGCCTCCGCGCCGATCTCGCCTTCGAGTCCCAGGTCGACGAGAACCAGCAGCGCCTCTTCGAGCAGGAGCCCTACCGCCTCAAGCTCGGCGCGATGCGCGCCAAGCTCGCCGCGACCCGTGCACGGCTGCGCAGCGGCGACGCGCACGTGGACGGCAAGGACTACCGCGACGGCGAGGAGCTCCAGGCGGACTTCGAGGTGCTGCGTGCGGCGCTCTCCCGCCATGGCGCCCACAAGGTCGCCGACGGCACCGTCGCGATCGCTCAGCAGGTGCTCGCCGGCTCCGGTCTGAACCTCGCGACCCTCGACGTGCGCGAGCACTCCGAGAAGCACCACGAGGTCGCCGCCCGTCTGTTCGACCGCGTGGGCGAGCTGGACCGGCCCTATGCCGAGCTCTCCCGCGACGAGCGCACGGACGTGCTCTCCTCGGAGCTCTCGAGCCGCCGGCCGCTCGTGGGCGCCGCGATCTCCGAGGACGAGACCATCCTCGACGACGCCACGCGCACCACCTACGGCGTGTTCCGCGAGATCCGCGAGGCGCACCGCTCCTACGGCACCGCCGCGATCGAGACCTACATCATCTCGATGACGCACGGCGCCGACGACGTCCTCGCCGCGGCGCTGCTGGCGCGCGAGGCAGGGCTCATCACCCTCGCGGGCGGGCCGGGCAGTGACGAGAACCGGGCGGACATCGGCTTCGCGCCGCTGCTCGAGGAGGTCGCGGACCTCCGCAGCTCCGGCGAGATCCTCGAGCGCCTGTTCTCGGACCCCTCCTACCGCGAGATCGTGCGCCTGAACGGCGACCGCCAGGAGGTCATGCTCGGCTACTCCGACGGCAACAAGGACGCCGGCGTCATCACGAGCCAGTGGGAGATCCACCAGGCCCAGCGCTCGCTGCGCGACGCGGCGGCCCGCCACGGGGTCACCCTGCGCCTGTTCCACGGCCGGGGCGGGTCCGTCGGCCGCGGCGGCGGCCCCACCTACGACGCGATCCTGGCCCAGCCGTACGGCGTGCTCGAGGGCGAGATCAAGTTCACCGAGCAGGGCGAGGTCATCTCCGACAAGTACATGCTGCCCACGCTCGCGCGCGAGAACCTCGACCTCTCGCTCGCGGCCGTCATCGAGGGCTCCGCGCTGCACACCGCGCCGCGCACCACCCCCGAGCAGCTGGACCGTTTCGGCGAGGTCATGCAGCAGGTCTCCGACGCCGCCTTCACGCGGTACCGGACCCTCGCCGACGACCCCGACCTGCCCGAGTACTTCGTGACCTCCACCCCGGTGGAGCAGCTCGGCGATCTCAACATCGGCTCGCGTCCCTCCAAGCGCGCCACCTCGGACAAGGGGCTCGACGGCTTGCGCGCCATCCCGTGGGTGTTCGGCTGGACCCAGTCCCGCCAGATCGTCCCGGGCTGGTTCGGCGCCGGCTCCGGCCTCAAGGCCGCCCGCGAGGCGGGCCTCGAGCCGGATCTCCACGAGATGCTGAAGCACTGGCACTTCTTCCGCTCGCTCATCAGCAACGTCGAGATGACGCTCGCGAAGACCGACATGCAGATCGCCGCCCACTACGTGCACTCGCTGGTGCCGGAGCGGCTGTGGCCGCTGTTCGAGCGGATCCGTGAGGAGTACGAGCTCTCCGTCGCGGAGCTCGAGCGCCTCACCGGTGTGCTCGAGCTGCTGGACAACCAGCCCGTGCTCAAGCGCACCCTCGCTGTGCGCGACCGCTACCTCGACCCGATCTCCTACATGCAGGTCGCGATGCTGCAGCGCGTGCGCGCCGCCGCCGCGGCGGGCGAGGAGGTCGACCCCGAGCTCCAGCGGGCGCTGCTGACCACGATCAACGGTGTGGCCGCGGGCCTGAAGAACACGGGCTGATCCCCCGAGCCCTGCGCACGACGGCGGCCGTCCCCACCTCGGGGGGCGGCCGCCGTCGGTGGTGGGTCCGCTCGATCCAGGTGATGATCGCGATGCGCAGCTCTTCTCCGGTCCACCGGCGCTCGCGGTCCAGGACGTTCTCCTGCAGCAGCGCGGAGAAGGACTCCGTCGGGGGGCTCCGTGCCGAAGACCGGCTCCGGCGGGCGGATCTCGCTGAGCGCGAACGTCGTCGACCACACGGCGACGGCTCCTGTCGCCACCATCGTCCGGCAGACCTCCCCGCCCAGCGATCTGCCGGGCGGGGAGCGGGTTGTCATGGCCCACCAGGTGGGCGACGTGATCGAGATCGACGGCGTGCGCCCGGAGCTCACGGGGATCTGCGCGGGACGGGTCACCCTCGACGACGCCGGCTGAGACCCGGGGTTGCCGTCCGCGCCCGAGCCGGCCCGTCGCCGCACGGCTCGAGGGCGGTGACGCGGTCGGGATGTTCCTCGACAGCCCTGCCGAGCACCTCGGAGCGATCGAAGCGGTGGAGCGCAGGATCCACACCGTCGAGACGCCGACGGCCGCCACCAGCAGCACCGCCTCGGTGATCTGCACCCCGCCCGATCGAGAGGTCGGAACCGTCGCGTCGATCCGGGCCGCGGCATAGTCTGAGGAGGTGCTCGACATCCTCGACGGCGCCCGGGAGCGCCTCGCCCGCGCCTCCGATCCGGTCCCCTGCGCCGTCGCGACCATCGTCTCCGCCCAGGGCTCCGTGCCGCGGCCCGTGGGCACCTCGATGCTGGTGGGCGCCGATGGCGCACTGCACGGCTCGCTCTCCGGCGGCTGCGTCGAGGGAGCGGTGCTCGAGGCCTGCCGCGAAGCGCTCGAGACCGGGGGGAGCAGCCTCCGGAGCTTCGGGTTCAGCGACGAGGACGCCTTCGCCGTCGAACTGATGTGCGGAGGCTCGCTCGAGGTGCTGATCCAGCCGTTCGCTGCCCCGCCCCCGGGGGCGCGGAGCCCCCTCGGCACGGTCGACGACCCGTCCCCCGCCGCCTACGTGACCCGGTTGCCGCGAGATTCCGACGTACCACGAACGGTCGCTCCCGAGGGTGACGACTCCGACGGCCCGCGCGCCGTCCTGCTCGCGGGCGACGGGGCCGAGGAGGTCCGCGGCGCGCTCACGATGCTGCTCCCCCCGGAGTTGCTCGAGGCAGGGAGCGCCCAGGTCGCCGCCATGCTCCGCGAGGCTCGCACCGGCACCCTCCGCCTCCCTGCGGGCGCCTCGACGATCGACCTGTTCGTCGAGTCCCGTATCCGGCCCGCGCACCTGGTGGTGTGCGGGGCGAACGCCTTCGGGCAGGCGCTGGTGGAGGCGGCGCGGCCGCTCGGGCTGCGGATCACGCTGTGCGACCATCGGCCGGCGTTCACCGATCCCACGGCGTTCCCGGGTGCGGAGGTGGTGCGTGCCTGGCCGCACCGGTTCCTGGCTGCGGCCGCGGAGCGCGGGGATCTCGATGCCCGCAGCATGGTCTGCGTGCTCACGCACGATCCAAAGGTCGACGTGCCGGTGCTCGCCACCGCTCTGCGGCTGGACATCGCCTACGTCGGTGCGATGGGGTCCCGGCGCAGCGATCACGATCGGCGCACGGCGCTGAGGGAGGCCGGGGTGGACGAGGAGGCGCTGTCGCGGCTGCGCTCCCCGATCGGCCTCGACCTGGGGGCGGGGAGCCCGTCGGAGGTGGCGGTCGCGATCCTCGCGGAGATCCTGGCCGTGCGGGCCGAGCGCCGCACCGTCGAGCCGCTGCGGGACGGCAGCGGTCCGCTGCATGCGCGCACTGCTGCGAGCCGCTGAGAGGTCAGCCCCGCACGTCCAGCCGCCACAGGTCCTCGGGGAGGTCGAGGTCCGCACCGTCGTCGAGATCCGTGCAGTCCACGAGCTGCACGTGATCCCGTCGGGCGCGGAGCAGGTCGCGGGCGCCCACGTCCGCGTGCGCGGCCTCCGCGGCGGCGGTGGTCCAGGCGGCGTCGAGCAGCACCGGATGGCCCCGCCGGAGCTCGCCGGAGGCCTCCCGGTGGGCGGCGGCGGTGATCCCTCCAGGGCGGTGGGCGGCCAGCACCCGGGCCACCTCTGCCGCGCACGTCCCGGGGCGGTCCACCGGCGTGACCAGCACGTCGCGGCCCGGTCCGATCGCGGCCAGGCCGGTGCGCAGGGAGGTCCCCATCCCCTCGCGCCAGCGCGGGTTCTGCTCCGTGCGCGCCCACGGCATCCCGTCCATGACGGCGCCCACCCCCTCGGCGCCCGCGCCGGTGACGACCACGACCTCGGCGCAGCCGCCTTCGCGCAGGGCGCGAGCGACGTGCTCGACCAGCGGGACGCCGCGCAGGAGCAGCAGCGCCTTGGGCCCGCGGCCCAGTCGCCGTCCGGCGCCCGCGGCGAGGATCAGGCCGACGGGAGACGCGGCCGCCTGTCGAGGGCCCTCGAACGACGCGGCGCTCACCGTGCCAGGAGGTCGCTGCCGAACACGGGCAGGTCCCGCGCACGCACCCCTGTGGCATGGTGGACGGCGTTGGCGATCGCCGCGGCGGCGCCGACGGTGCCGATCTCGCCGATGCCGCGCGCGCCGAGCGGGCCGGCCTGAGGGTCCTCCTCGTCCAGCCAGTGCGCCTCGAGAGAGCGGATGTCGGCGTTGACGGGCACGTGGTACTCGGCGAGGTCGTGGTTGACGACGTGTCCGAAGCGAGGGTCGAGCTCGCCCTTCTCGTGCAGCGCCATCCCCACCCCCATGGTCATCCCGCCGAGGAGCTGCGAGCGGGCGGTGCGGGGGTTGATGATCCGCCCGACGGAGAACACCCCGAGCATGCGGTCCAGACGGATCTCGCCGGTCTCCTCCTGGACGCGGACCTGCGCGAACTGGGCGCCGTAGGAGTGCATGGCGAACTGCTTCTCGGCAGGGTTCTCCGCCGCCTCACCGATCGCTTCGACGCCATCGGCCGGGGCCGTGCCGTGCTCGCGGCGGAAGGCGTCCGCGGCGGCCAGCACAGCCGCGCTCCAGCTGGCGAGTCCGGTGGAGCTGCCGGCCACGGTCGCGTTCGGCAGCGCGGTGTCGCCGATCCGGAGCGCGATGCGGTCCGGGTCGACCTCGAGGGCGTCGGCGGAGACCTGGGTGAGAGCGGTCCAGGTGCCGGTGCCGAGGTCGGCGGCACCGATGCCCACCTCGTAGACCCCCGCCTCGTGACGGATCCGGGCCTTCGAACCGGGCTGCCGGGATGCGGGGTAGGTCGCCGAGGCGACGCCGGTGCCGATCAGCCACCCGCCCTCCCGGCGTGCGCGGGGCCGCGGGTCGCGGTCGGCCCAGCCGAAGCGGGTGGCGCCCTCGTGCAGGCAGTCGATCAGCCGGCGTCGGTTGAAGGGCTTCCCTGTGTCGGGGTCGTGCTCCGGCTCGTTGCGCACCCGCAGTTCGATCGGGTCCAGCCCGCAGGCCTCGGCGAGCTCGTCCATCATGATCTCCAGGCCCACCATCCCCGGTGCCTCGCCGGGAGCGCGCATCCAGGAGGGGACGGCGATGTCGAGCGGGAGCACGCGCTGGGTGATGCGACGGTGCTCCCCGGCGTACATCTGCCGGGAGGGTTTGATCGCCACCTCGGGGAACTCCTTGGTGTGCGACGAGCTGGAGACCGCCTCGAGCCCGAAGGCGGTGATCGTGCCGTCGGCCCGGGCGCCGATCCGGAAGCGTTGGGAGGTGGCGGGCCGGTACCCGGTCAGCGCGAACATGTGCTGGCGGGTGACGGCGTGCTTCACGGCGCGGCCGGGCACGGCGTGCGCGGCCAGCGCCGTGAGCATCATGTCCGCGTGGGGCAAGCCCTTGGAGCCGAAGCCGCCGCCGACGTGCGGGCTGATGATCCGCAGCTGCTCGGGGTCGATGCCCAGCATCGGGGCGAGGGTCTGTCGCGCGGGGTGCACGCCCTGGGTCGAGGTCCACAGCGTGAGCTGCTCGCCGTCCCAGCGCGCGATGGTGGTGTGCGGCTCCATCGGGTTGTTGTGCTCGAGCGGGGTGGAGTACCGCTGGTCCACCACGATCTCCGCGGCGGCGATCGCGGCCTCGAAGTCGCCGGTGTCGATGTCGTCACCGCCGCCCTCGGGTTCGCGCACTGCGGGGTGGTCGGGGCGGAAGACGGCGTCGTGCGGTTCGCCCTCTGCGGTGACCTCGACGAGGTCGGCGGCCTGGCGGGCCGCCTCCGGGGTCTCGGCGAGGACGGCGCCGAGGTACTGGCCGCGGAAGCCGATCCGGTCGTCCTGGAGGATCGCCAGCTCACCGTCCTCGGTATCGGCGAGCCGGAGGGCGTTCTCGTGGGTGATCACGTGCACCACACCGTCGAGTGCGAGCGCGGCCGTGGCGTCGATGGCGGTGACGCGGCCGAGCGCGATCGTGGAGCACAGCGGGAAGAGATGGAGCGGATCCTCGACCGGGTGCTCGTAGGCGTAGGGCGCGAGGCCGCGCACCTTGTCGGGCCCGTCCAGACGCACCCGTCCGGTGCCGATCGCGGAGGCTCGCAGGAGGTCACTCATCAGGGGAATCCTCGTTCTCCTCGCCCAGGCCGGCGAGCTCGGCGAGCACGCTCACCATCGCGCCCTGGGCCATCGTCACCTTGAACTCGTTGCCCGCGACCGGCCGGGCCCGCTCGAGCTCGGCCGCCGCGGCCCGGCGGAAGCTCTCGCGGGTGGCGGGGGCGCCGGCGAGGAGCTGCTCGGCGCGGCGAGCCCGCCAGGGGGCGTGGGCGACGCCTCCGAGGGCGATCCTCGCGGAGAGGATCGTGGGCCGCGCGGCGTCCGGGTCGAGCTCGAGCACCGCGGCGACCGAGACCAGGGCGAAGGCGTAGGAGGCGCGGTCGCGGATCTTGCGATACGTGGAACGGGTGCGGGCGGCGCGGTCCGGCGGGGGCAGCTCGACGGCGGTGATCAGGTCGCCGTGCTCGAGGATCGTGTCGCGCTCGGGCTCGTCCCCCGGAAGGCGGTGCAGCGCGGTGAGGGGCAGGCGCTTCTCGCCGTCGTCGCCCAGCACCACCACGGTCGCGTCCAGGGCGGCGAGGGCGACCGCCATGTCGGAGGGGTGGGTGGCGATGCACGCGTCGGAGGCGCCGAGGATCGCGTGGTAGCGGGTGTATCCCCCGAGCGCCGAGCAGCCGCTGCCCGGGGCACGCTTGTTGCAGGGGGTGGTGGGGTCCTGGAAGTAGACGCAACGGGTGCACTGCAGCAGGTTCCCGCCGGTGGTGGCGGCGTTGCGCAGCTGGCCCGAGGCGCCGGAGAGAAGGGCGCGGGAGAGCATCGGGTGGTCGCGACGCACGCGCGGGTCGGCGGCGAGATCGCTGTTGCGGACCATGGCGCCGACGCGCAGGCCGCCGTCCGGCAGCTCCTCGATGTCCGCGAGGTCGAGACGGCCGAGGTCGACCAGCAGATCGGGGGCGGTGATCCCGAGCTTGAGGTGGTCGACGAGGTTGGTGCCGCCGGCGAGGTAGGCCGCGTCGGGTCGTTCGGCCATCGCGGCGACGGCGCCGGCGGGGTCGTCCGCGCGCACGTAGTCGAAGGGTCTCATCGGGCCGTCCCCTCGCTCGCGGTGCTCGCCCCGGCCGCCTGCCGGACGGCGGCGACGATGTTGACGTAGGCGCCGCAGCGGCACAGGTTCCCGCTCATCCGCTCGCGGATCTCGTCCTCGGTGAGCTCGATCGGGTGGTCGTGGCCGTGGTCCTCGGTGACCACGCTGGGGTGCCCGTCGGCCGCCTCGCGGAGCACGCCGGTCGCGGAGCAGATCTGCCCGGGGGTGCAGTAGCCGCACTGGAACGCGTCCTGCTCGAGGAAAGCGGTGTGCAGGGCGGAGGGCTCGCCGTCCGGGGCGAGGCCGTCCGAGGTGAGCACCTCCGCGCCGTCGAGGGACACGGCCAGCAGCAGGCAGGAATTCAGCCGCCGCCCGTCGACCAGCACGGTGCAGGCGCCGCACTGGCCGTGGTCGCAGCCCTTCTTCGGGGACATGTTCCCGAGGTGGTCCCGCAGCGCGTCGAGCAGGGTGGTGCGCGGGTCGACGGTCAGGTCATGCGGCTGACCATCGATGATGAGGTGGACTGGATGGCCCATCGGGCGCCTCCGGATCAGGTCGGGATTCGACCGTAGCGGGCGCCCGGAGGCTCGGCAACCGGTTCCCGCGGACACCGACCGATCGTTCGCCTGCGCCGAGGCCCACGGTCTCCCCAGTGACCGGACCGGCGCGGCCGCAGCAAGGACGAGCTCTCGCTCGCGCTGGCGGGCGTCTTCTTCGTCGCAGGCGGGGGCTGGGCCGGCTCTGGAGCGGCCACGCCATCCCTCGCTGAGAAATAGTGGGCAGCTGTGGATCCGCGGAGGACGGAAGGCGACGGAAGGCCTCGTCTCCTGCGCCGCCCGTCCCCGCCGTGTCACCGGACCTGCCCGTGTCACCGGACCTGCCCGTGTCGCCGTGCTCCTCGTTGCCGGCCCGGCGGTGGGGATCGGTGCCGGGTACCGGCCACGTCCATCGGGCTCGGCGAGGAAGCTGATGCCGTCGTCCACCCACCAGGGCCGCGGCATCCCGTGGAACGCGGCGGCGGTCGTATGGCTGATGACCGCGTGAGGGAGGTCGCTCGTGTGCAGCACCGCGGTGATCCGATCGAGGCTCGCCGCGGCGCCCACGCCGCGCCGGCCACGCCGCGGTGGACCGGCGCGGAGGGGGAGGAACGACAGAGGCGGCCCGGGCACGGTGCACGTCAACTCCGCGGGAGGCTGCAGTCTGCTCCGCATCGATCGTCGGGGCGCGGGATCCTCAGAAGAATTGGCGCCTCAGAGAGCATGCTCGCGCGAAGACGCTCCCTGAGACGCCAGGAGTTCCCCGGCCGCCACATCTGAGGCCGGGCCGGCTCGCGGGGGCGGGGCGGGAGGCGCGTGGGGCTCGGACCCCTGACGACGCCGCGCCGGCGCCCAGGGGTCAGCGGGCGGTGCCGTCGACCGCGAACTCGTCGATCGCGGCGAGCTCGTCCTCGGTGAAGGTGAGGTTCTCGAGCGCGGAGATGTTCTGCTCGAGCTGCTGGACCGAGGAGGCGCCCACGAGGGCCGTCGCGACCTGCGGGTGGCGCAGCACCCAGGCGAGGGCGAGCTGGGCGAGGCTCTGGCCGCGGTCGTGGGCGATCGCGGAGAGGCCGCGCACACGCTCCTGGTAGAGCGGGTCGCTGATCTTCTCCTCGGAGAGCGAACCGCTGGTCCGGGCGCGCGAGCCCTGGGGGACGCCCTTCTGATAGCGGTTGGTGAGCAGGCCCTGCTGCAGCGGGGAGAAGACGGCGAGGCCCACACCGAGGTCCTCGACCGCGTCGAGCAGGCCGTTCTCGACGTGGCGGTTGAACATCGAGTACGACGGCTGGTGGATCAGCAGCGGCGTGCCGAGGTCGCCGAGGATCCGGGCGGCCTGGCGGGTCCGCTCGGGGGAGTAGTTGGAGATGCCCGCGTAGAGGGCGCGGCCGCTCTTCACGGCCTGGTCGAGGGCGCCCATGGTCTCCTCGAGGGGCGTCTCGGGATCCTCGCGGTGGTGGTAGAAGATGTCGACGTACTCGAGGTCCAGGCGCTCGAGCGACTGGTCGAGGGAGGACAGCAGGTACTTGCGGGAGCCCCAGTCGCCGTAGGGGCCGTCCCACATGGTGTAGCCGGCCTTCGTGGAGATGATCAGCTCGTCGCGGTGCCCGGAGAAGTCCTGGGCGAGGATCCGGCCGATGTTCTCCTCCGCGGACCCGGGCGGCGGGCCGTAGTTGTTCGCGAGGTCGAGGTGGGTGACGCCGAGGTCCACGGCGCGGCGCACGATCGAGCGCAGCAGCTCCGGGTCGCGGCCGGCGCCGAAGTTCTGCCACAGGCCCAGGGAGATGGGGGAGAGGCGGAGGCCGGAGCGGCCGACGCGGCGGTAGTCGGTGTGCGCGTAGCGCGTGGCGGCGGGGGTGTAGGCCTCGTTGCTCATGCCTCCAGCATAGTGCCGGGGCAGGGCCGACGGCAGGGGGAGATGCTGGTCAGCGCCCGGATCCTGGGAACGTCGGGCCTCTGCTCGACCGGTCGGTGCCCGGTCCCGCTGCGGAGCTCAGGACGCGGTGAGGTCCCGCTCCATGACGTCCATGCCGAGACCGGGGACCTTGAGGTCCTCGTCGCGGCCGGCGAAGGGGATGGTCTGCCCGGTCGGGACGAACCCGTGGCGCTCGTACCAGGCGTGCAGCTCGGGCCGCGACTGCAGCACGTGGATCTCGAGGACGCGCACGCCCCGCTCGGCGCAGCGCCGCACCTGCTCCTCGAGGAGCGCACGGCCGATGCCGCCGGACTGCGCGGCGGGATCGACGGCGAAGAGGCCGAACTCGGCGCGGTCCCCGTCGCGCGAGGTGTAGCAGCAGCCGACGACGGGGGCCTCGGGATCCTCGCCTGGGGCGGCGACGACGAGGTCGACGTCCGGGTCCCCGAGGAGCGCCTGCACCTCGCCGGCGTGGGTGCGGGTGCCGCCCACGAGGGAGCTCTCGGTGGTCCAGCCGCCCTCGCCGCGGTAGGCGGCCTCGACGATCTCGACGATCCGCGGCACGTCCTGCGGTCCCGCGGGACGGAGGGAGAGCGAGGTGGCGGTGCCGGTCACGAGGGGAGGACTCCGATCTTGCGCAGAGCGCGCAGCAGGCCGTGGCCGTCGGGGGCGGCGACGGAAGGGATGGGGCGGGTGGCGAGGACCTGGGCGTCGGCCTCCGCCGTGGTGGGCTCACCCGCCGGGGCGGAGGAGGCTCCGCCGACGGTGGCCGGGAGGGTGCCGGGCGGCGGGGCGACGCGCGGGGTGCCGCCGCCGAGCGGGCGCAGGGTGCCGTGGGAGAGCAGCTGCTCGGGCTCGGTCAGCTGGCGGATCGCGATGGCCTCGACCTGATCGGGCCGGGCGGCCGCGAAGTCGCCGTAGATCGCGGGGTCGTGCTGGCCGTCGTCGCCCACGAGGATCCAGCGGATGCCGGGGAACTCGCGGGCGAGGTGCTCGAGGGAGCGCTCCTTGTGGCGGCGCCCGGAGCGGAACATGCCCGTGTTCGTGGGCCCCCAGTCGGTGAGCAGCAGGGGGCCGTCGGGGTAGCCGTTCTTGTACAGGAACCGTCGCAGCACGGGGAACACGTTCCAGGCGCCCGTGGAGAGGTACAGGACCGGCATGCCGGGGTGGTCGCGCAGCAGCTGCTGGTAGAGCATCGGCATGCCGGGGACGACCTTGCGGGTGGACTGGTGGGCGACGAACGCGTTCCAGAAGGCGAGCATCGGCCGCGGCAGCCACGTGACCATGACCGTGTCGTCGATGTCGCTGACGAGGCCCACCTCCGCGTCCGGCGGGACGACGGTGACGTCTGCGGTGACGGCGTTGGACGGGGTGGTCCACAGGATCGCCTCGTGGTGCCCGGGCTCGAGCTCGACGTCGAGGCGCACGTCGACGATGCCGGCGCGGTCCGCGCGGGTCGTGATCTCCCGGTCGCCGATGCGCAGGTGCACGGTGCGGTGGGGCGCCACCTGGCCCGCGAAGTTCCGCCAGCCGCGCACCGCCATCCGCCGCATGTCCTCGACAGGCTGGTCGTGGTGGTCGGCGGGGGTGCGCGGCGAGGCGTAGCGGACCTTCGCGAGCACGCGCACGGAGCGGGTGCTGCCGTATCCGTGGAAGGGCTGCAGGCGGAGGTCCCAGCCCAGGCGCCGCAGCACCCGGCCGATGCCCACGTTCTTCGCGTCCTCCACGCGCGCCGCCCAGTGGGGCTGCGCGGTGTGCTCGGGCGCGCCGCGACCGTTCAGTCGCGGTGCGGGCAGCGGGGAGCGCACGGGCGGGACCGCCGGCGGCTCAGACGCCGCGGGCCATCTTCAGCCAGGCGCCGTCGGGATCGTCCTCGACGATCTGCCAGCGCTCGCCCGTGTCCTGGAAGCCGAGGGCCCGGTACAGGCCGGTCGCGCCGACGTTGCTGGGGCCGACGTAGAGCGTCACCGTGTCGGCGCCGTCCTCCGCGGCCCAGGCGAGGACCGCCTCGGCGAGGCGCTGGGCGAGACCGGTCTTGCGGGAGGTCGGGGTGACCCACATGGCCTGGAGCTCGCGCTCGTTCTCGGGGGAGTCCGCCTCGTGGCGGACGGCGACGACGGCGAGGGGCTGGCCGTCCTCGACCGCGAGGAACCATGCGGCGTCCTCGACGCGCTGGCGCCACACGGCGTCGTCGTACGTGGATTCCTTCTCCCAGCTCTGGCCGAAGGCCGCGGGATCGGTGCTGAGAGAGCGGAGCCGGATCTCACGCACGAGCGACCAGTCGTCGTCGTGGGCGCGGATGATGTCGGCCATGGCAGTCCTCCTGAGCCGTCGGTGCGGGGGATGGGCGATGACCACCGGGGGTGGACTCATGCCGTGCGGGGCACGGCCAGGGCCGGCGCCTCCGCCAGCATCATACGGGCCATGGACGAACGGCGCGCACCTGCCCGCAGGAGTTGCGACAATGGCGCGATGGAGCCCTTCCGCGTCCTCACCGTCTGCACCGGAAACGTCTGCCGTTCCCCGGCGGCGGCGATCATGCTGCGCGAGGCCGTGCGCCTGGACGGGCTCGCCGACCGCGTCGAGGTCGGCTCGGCGGGCACGAGCTGGGAGGCGGAGGGCCAGCCCATCGACGAGCGCACCGAGGTGGCCCTCGAGCGCGCGGGCTACGACCGCCCCTTCGAGCACACGGCCCGCTCGATCCATCTCACCGAGCTGCTGACCTGGGATCTCGTGCTGCCGATGACGGCCGAGCACGCACAGGTGCTGCGGCGCATGATCGATCAGGCGCCGGAGGGCTCCTCCGCGCCGGACGTCGTGCTGTGGCGGCAGTTCGACCCGACCGCGCCCGTGCAGGCCCGCGAGGCGGAGCTGAGCGTCAAGGATCCCTGGTACTACGGGCAGAAGGCGTTCGACCGGACGGTGCTGCAGATGCAGAAGTCCCTGCCCTCGCTGCTGCTGCACCTGCGTCTCGCCCTGCGCGACCGCGCCTGACGCGGCGGGCCGACGGCCGCCCGGCCCCTCCGAGGAGCGGGTGACCGCCCTCAGGAGCGGCGGCGGTGGCCGCGGGGCCCGGAGATCTGGCGGCTGCGGAGGGTCGCGCCGATGAACCCGGCGGCGGTGAGGAAGCCGATGCCGAGGGCCGCGACGAGCACCTGGCGCAGACGGCCGAAGCCGTTCCCGTCCTCCTGGGTGATCGCGCTGAGCAGCTGGACGATCGGGCCGCCGCTCGCGTTGGGGTCGTCCGGGGTGGTCGGCGGGGCCACGGGCTCCTCGGTGGCGGAGCCGTCGGCGCTGCCGGAGCTCGTGGAGCCGCCGGAGTCGGAGCCGCCGCTCGTGGTGGTGCTCTCCGTGGAAGCGCTGCCGGAGGTGCTCGCGGACTCCGAGGGCGACGCGGAATCGGTCGCGGTGAGCACGGGCTCCTCGACCGGGGCGGCGGGCTGCTCACTCGTGGGCTCCGGGTCCTGCGGCTGCTCGCTCCGCGGCGCCGTGGTGGTCGTGCTGGGGCTCTCGGAGGGCTGGGTGGTCTCGGAGGGCTCGGTGGTCTTCTCCGAGTCCGGCGAGGTGGAGGGTGTCGGGGCCTTCGTCGTGGACGGCTCCGTGGTCGACGTCCCCGGATCCTTCGTCGGGGTCTCCGACGGTGTCTCGGAGGGAGACTCCGACTCCGAGGGGGTTTCCGACGGGGTCTCCGGGGTGGAGGGCGTGCCGGTCCCGCCGCCGCCGTTGCTGCCGTTGCCGCCTGATCCGTTCCCGCCGCTGTCGCCGCCGCCGTCGGACGCGCAGCTGTCGCCGCCGGCGTCGGACGGGTCGGGAGTGCACTGCTCCTCGTCCCCGCCGCCGTCGCTCGCCGAGCTGCTCCCGGTCGGGGTGGTCGACGTGTTCTCAGAGCTCGTCAGGGTCCGCGAGGGGGTCGTCGTCGCCGGCTCGACGGGGGAGTCGGTGGGGTCCTCGGCCGTGGGCTCGGGGGTGGTGGTCGTCGGCGTGGGCTCAGGCTCGGTCGTCGACGACTCGGTCGTCACCGTGGTCGACGGCTCCGGACCCGAGGCCGTGGGCTCCGTCGTCGCGGGCTCGGTCGACTCCGGCTCGGTCGACGGCTTCGAGGTCTCGGCCTCGGTCGTCTCGGGCTCCGTGGTCTCCGGGGCCGACGTCGTCTCGGAGTCCGTCGACTCCGTGGGCGCGCTCGTCCCGGTCTTCGTCTCCTCGGCGTCCGGGGTCGTCCCGGACTCCGTGGTGCTCGTGGACTCCGTGGTGCCCTCGGACCCGTCCTCGTCCGCTGCGGGCGTCGACGCTAACGGCGACTCCTGGGGGGCGTCGGGCTCGTCCGTCGTCGCGTCCTCGAAGGGCGTGGTCCGCTCGGAGGGGGTGGCCGCCTCGGCAGGGGTGCTCCCGCCCTGGTCGTCCTCCTCGGCGGTGCCGAGGGTGACCTCGACGGTGACGTCGTCACCGGAGGTCGTCGCGCTCGACGGGACGGTCGCGGGCTGCTGGGTGGTGGTCGTGCCCGAGGAGTCCTGGTCCCCGCCCGCGGCGAGAGCCGGGGCGGCGGCGGGGAGGCCGAGGGCGAGCACCGCGGTGCCGGCGCACAGTCGTGAGCGCAGACGCATAGGCGGAACCCCCTTCTCCCTGTAGTCCTGTGGGCAGGCCGTTCGTGGCACGTGTGGCAGATCCAGCGGGGAAGCTTACCCTACCGAACCTTTACCTTCTCATTCATGATGTGCGGGGAACGGCGGTCGGGGCAAGGGCGTGTGCACGGTGCCACGAGCAGCCGGGGAGACCCCCGGGAGGTCCCCGCGAGGTTCCCGGGAGCCCGATGGTGACCGTGCGGTCATCCCGACAGGGACCGCCCGCGGCACCGATCGGCACCGCGGGCGGGGAGGGTCAGTCGGCGAGAGCGCCGTCGACCAGGGCCTTCGCCTCCTCCTGGACCTTCGCGAGATGCTCCTCGCCGCGGAACGACTCCGCATAGATCTTGTAGATGTCCTCCGTGCCGGAGGGGCGCGCGGCGAACCACGCGGACTCCGTGGAGACCTTCAGGCCGCCGATCGCCCCGCCGGCCGGGGCCTCGGTGATCGCCGCGGTGATCGGCTCGCCGGCGAGGTCCGTCGCCGTCACCTGCTGGGGGCTGAGCTTCTTGAGCTTCGCCTTCTGCTCGCGGTCCGCGGGGGCGTCCGTGCGAGCGTAGGCGCTCTCGCCGAAGCGCTCGACGAGCTCGCCGTGCAGGACGCTCGGGGAGCGGCCCGTCACCGCGAGGACCTCCGAGGCGAGCAGCGCGAGGATGATGCCGTCCTTGTCCGTGGTCCACACGGAGCCGTCGCGGCGCAGGAACGAGGCGCCCGCGCTCTCCTCGCCGCCGAAGCCCACGGAGGAGTCGATGAGACCGGGGACGAACCACTTGAAGCCCACGGGGACCTCGAACAGCTCGCGGCCCAGATCGGCGACGACCCGGTCGATGAGGCTCGAGGAAACCACCGTCTTGCCGACCTTCGCCCCCGCCGGCCAGCCCGGACGGTGCGCGAACAGGTAGGTGATCGCGACCGCGAGGTAGTGGTTGGGGTTCATGAGCCCCGCATCGGGCGTGACGATGCCGTGACGGTCGGAGTCCGCGTCGTTGCCGGTCGCGATGTCGTACTCGTCGCGGCGCTCGAGCAGGGAGGCCATCGACCACGGGCTCGAGCAGTCCATGCGGATCTTGCCGTCGCGGTCCAGGGTCATGAAGCCGAACTGCGGATCGACCTCCGGGTTCACGACCGTGAGGTCGAGGTCGTGGAGGTCGCTGATCATCGCCCAGTAGTCCACCGACGCGCCGCCGAGGGGATCGGCGCCGATGCGCACGCCCGCCTTGCGGATCGCGTCGATGTCCACGACGTTCGGCAGGTCGTGCACGTAGGTGTGGAGGTAGTCGTGGCGACCGGCCTCCTGCAGCGCCTTCTGGCGGCCTGCGCGGCGCACGCCCCGCAGGCCGGCCCCGAGCAGCTCGTTCGCGCGGTCGGCGATCCATCCGGTCGCGTCGGAGTCCGCGGGGCCGCCGTGGGGCGGGTTGTACTTGAAGCCGCCGTCGCGCGGCGGGTTGTGGCTCGGCGTGACGACGATGCCGTCCGCCCGCGAGGGGTCGGAGGCCGCCTTGCCGCGGTTGTGCACGAGGATCGCGTGCGAGACCGCCGGGGTCGGCGTGTAGCGATCGCCGGAGTCGATGAGCACGGCGACGTCGTTGCCGGCGAGCACCTCGAGGGCGGTGTCGAAGGCCGGGCGGGACAGCGCGTGGGTGTCGCGGCCGATGAAGAGGGGGCCGCGGATGCCCTGGCCCGCGCGGTACTCCACGATCGCCTGCGTGGTCGCGGCGATGTGGTCCTCGTTGAAGGCGGTGTCCAGGGAGGAGCCGCGGTGGCCGGAGGTGCCGAAGGCGACCTGCTGGTCCGGGTCGCGCGGGTCCGGGTGGAGGTCGTAGTACGCGTCGAGGAGCTCGTCGACGTCGACGAGATCCTCCGGGAGGGCCTTCTGGCCTGCGCGGGGATGCATGGTCACCACTCCGTTCCGGGGGTCGGGGTCACGCGGCCACTCTAGGTGCCCCCGGTCCCGACCGTGGCCCGCGCGGTCGATCCCTGAGACAGGAGGACCGCGCGGTCAGGATCCGGGCGGCGCTCAGCTCCGCCGGGACCGCACGAGCAGGACCGCACCCACGATCGCCAGGATCAGGCCGACGAGCCCGACGACGACGCCGATGATCGGCCCCAGGATGAGCGGCAGGGCGATGCCGAACACGTCGAGCGGCCCCATGTAGGCGGGCGCCTCGGTCCCCGTGCAGGTGATCGTGGCGGTCGTGTCCGCCGTCGCGACGACGCCGAGGCTCTGCTCGTAGGACGTGCCGTCGGGCGCGGTGATCGTGCCGGAGGTGGGGACGGTGGTGAGGTCCGACGGGCTCGCGCCCTCCACGGTGCAGGTGGCGCCGGCGTCCGCCGTCGGGACGTAGAGGATGAGCATCTCGCCCTCGCCCATCTCGACGGTGCCGCTCGTGCCCTGGACCACGGTGGGGCCGTCGGTCGCCTGCCCCATGACCCCGCTGAACCCCCAGATGATCCCGCCGACGGCGGCCGCGGGGCCCACGATGATCAGCAGCGCGAGGCCGACGATCAGCGGGACGAGCCCGCGGCGACGATGAGCGGGGGCCGGGGCCGACGGGCCGCCCGCGGGGGACGGGGCCGCGCCGTGCGAGGTCCAGGCGGCGGGCTCCTGCGGGGCCGGGCTGCCGAACTGCCCCTGGGGCGCCGGGCTGCTGTACTGACCCTGTGGCGCCGTGCTGCCGTACTGGCCCTGCGGTGCGGGGCTCCCGTACGCGCCCGGGGCGGCGGCGTCACCGGGCTGCGGGGTGGGGGCGGGCAGGCCGTAGGTGGGGCGCCGGCTCTGGCCGGGTGCCGTGGTGTCGCCGTCGGACATCAGGGGCTCCTTCGCGGGGGGACCCGGGAAGGATAGCGACGCCGCCTCCGAGAGGTCTCAGAGAGCCCCGAGCACGATCCGCATCCCCATCGCCGTGATCACACAGGTCACGATCGGGGTCGCGATCCAGAAGCCGACGATCTTCGCGGCGACCGTCCAGCGCACGTGCCGGGGCCCCATCGCCGCGCCCGCGCCGACCACGCTCGAGGCGAGCGTGTGGGAGCTCGAGATCGGCACCTGGAAGCCGACCACGGCGAGGGCCATGAGCAGCGCCGAGGTGCACTCCGCGACGAAGCCCTGCGCCGAGTTCAGCGACGTGAGCCGGCGCCCGATGGTGCGGATGATCCGGTGGCCGCCCATGAGGGTCCCCGCCGCGATCGCGACCGCGATCGGCGCGAGCAGCCACAGGGAGTCCGCGAGCGGGAGCCCGGCCGCCTGGCAGGCGAGGACCACGAGCGCATAGGGGAGACGGGAGTCGCTCAGACCGTGCCCCGTCGCGACCGCGCACGCGGAGACGGTCTGGGCGAAGCGGAGGTGCCCCACCCTCAGCCGCTCGGTGCGCCCCAGCGCGAGCAGGCCCCGCATGCCGGCCGTGCTGATGAGCGCGCCCATCAGGGGTCCCAGCAGCGTCGCGAGGGCGAGCAGGCCGATCACGGGCAGCCAGGCCTCGAAGGCGCCGAGGGCGGCGGAGGCCCCGAGGGCAGCGCCGAGGAACGCGTGCCAGGTCGAGGAGGGCGTCCCGTACCACCACGTGATGATCTCCCACGCGAGCGTCGCGAGCAGCATGAGCACGAGCGCGATGCCGATGAGGTCCGGGGTGTCGGCGCTCGCCTCGATGATCGGGCCCAGCCCCAGCAGGGAGACCGCCCAGCCCACGCTGAGCGGCACGATGAGCATCCCGATCAGGGCGCCCAGCAGGTTCAGGAGCGCCGCGAGGTTCAGCGCGGTGCTCTCTCGCAGCGAGCGGGTGGAGATGGTCGTGGAGACGGCGCTCGAGGCGTCGTGGAACCCGGTGTAGAACGCGGTGACGAAGGCGAGCAGCACCACGGCGACCAGGAGCGCGATCGTCACCTCAGGCGTCCTTGACGCGCAGCAGATCCGCGGTGCGCGCCGCCCGCTCCTGCAGCTCGACGATCGTGTCCACCGCGTCGATGACGTCCCGCTGGGGCAGCAGGTCGGTCCCGGAGCCGCCGCGGGCGTAGAGCTCCCCGAGCGCCTGGCGGGTGAGCCGACGGCCCTGCCGGGCGACCTTGCGCACCTGCGCGTAGTAGTCGCCGAGCTCCCGCACGGTGTCGAGCTTCCAGCTCGCGGTGACGGTCAGCTCGGCGCAGCGCTCGATGCCCTTGGCCGCCTCGAGCAGCGGCGTGGGCTGCGTGCCGCTGTGGAAGAGCACGAGCAGCTCGGCGCTGTGCTCCATCGCGGAGATCGAGTCCGCGACCGTGAGGGCGAGGGAGTAGAGCAGCTCCGCCTCGTAGGGCGTGATGAGGGAGTCCGCGAGCCGGTTCGCGATGCGGCGCACGAGCTCCTCGGCGCTCGTGGAGTGCTCGTGGAGGCGGGGGGCGATGCGCATCCGCTCGCGGTAGCCCGAGCCGAGGACGGTCGAGTGGGTGTCCGCGGCCTGCACCTGGATCTCGGCGAGCTCGGCGAACAGTCCGTACATGGGGCGCTCGAGCCGCCGGGGGAACAGCTGCACCATGGCCAGACGCCTCCTCGCGCCCGGTGGCGCAGCCCTCGCCCTCGGCACCCGGATCAGGGGTGCGGGGCCGTTCCAACGTCGACGCGCCGGACCGGGATGCGCCTGTCGGCGCGAAGGCCGCTCGAAGCGGCAAATGTTGGAGCCCGGGGCAACCGCGGCCCGACGCGCGAACCATCGTAGGGCACTCGCCCGGGCGATGTCAGCGGGGAGGCCCGTGGAGCGGCCGCGGGCGGGGGAGGAGTGAAGCATCTCGCACGGCGCCCCCCAGCACGCCCCGCCCAGGGGGCGCGGCGCCGTCAGTCCAGCGTGCCCGCCTCGGCGTGACGGCCGGCCGCGACGAGCTCCTCGCCCGTGCTCAGCAGCCGCTCCGCCTGCGCCGTGAGGCCCTCCTCGGGGGAGGAGTCGGCGAGGTGGGCGGTGCCGTGGGCGACGATCGTCGCGACCGCCCCGGCGCGGATCAGGGCCATGCCGAGGTCGCCGGTGAAGGCGCCGCGCAGGATGTCGTCCATCGTGCGGCGCACCTCGTCGACGTCCGGCGGCTCGGAGAGGCCGGAGAGGTAGCGCAGGCCGGGCACGGTGCGGGAGCCCTGGCGGTAGCGCAGCACCACGTCGTCGCCGGCCCGCTGCACCCACGTGTGCAGCACGTACAGACGCCAGAGCGCGCCCGGCAGGGTCGTCGCGGGGGCGCGGGACCACAGGGTCGCGAGGTCGCCGAGGCCCTCGCGCGCGGCGAGGGTCAGCACCCGCTGCACGACCTCGGGGTCCTCGCTGTGGAAGACGCCGTCCAGCAGCGCGCTCGCCGAGCTGTGGGCGAGGTCGCTCGCGGTGCCCGGGTCCGGGTCGCCGGGCAGCTGATCGGCGACGGAGGGGTACAGCGAGGCGGGACGGCGGAAGCGGGGGGAGGAGCCGGACATGCCCCGCACTGTACGACCGCTCCCTCCGCGCACGCACCTGGGGACCTCTCCCCATGGCGCGGCTCGCACGGCCGCCGTACGGTCGGGCCATGACCGTCCCTCGCTCGTCGGATCCCGGCACCGGCCCCCGGCCGCTGCCGGACTTCTCGCGCGGCGCCGCGACCGTCGAGCGCATGCTGCGCGCGGTCGAGGGTCTCCGTCCCGCACCCCGCGACGCCGCCGCACCGCGCGACGCCGCCGTGACCCGGCCGGGCGAGGGCAGGAGCGTCCCGGCCCCGCGCGTGCTGCTGCCCGCGCACGCCCTGCGACGCAGCGTGGTCGGCGCGGTCGTCGGCGCGGCGGGGCTCGCCGGGGCGACGGTCGCCGCCGGTGCCGGGGTGGTGCTCGCCCTGTCCCGCACCGGACCCGGGGCGCCCTCGCTCGGCCTCCTCGCCGCGGAGGCGGCGCTCGGCCTGCTCGTGCTGGTACTCGGCGGCCTGGGACTGCGGTGCGCGCTGTCCGGGCTCGCGGCGGCGCGGGCGAGCGTCGAGATCGGGGCCGAGGAGATCGTCAGCCGCGGCGCCCTGCGGGTGCGGCGGGTGCGCTGGGAGGACGTGGTCGGCGTCGAGGCGCGGGTCGTGCACCCGGTGCACTGGCTCACGGTCGCGCTGCGCCTGCGCGGAGGACGGCGCGTGGTGCTGCCGGCGCTGGACCGCCCGGTGCGCGAGCACGGCCGGCCGAGCGCCGAGGGGGTCCGGGTCCTGCGGCGCGAGCTGCACCGGCGACGCCGCCGGGGCCCTGGCCACCGCTGAGGGCGGGCCGGTTCGCGCGGGGGCCTGCGCGGGGAGCGGATCCGGGGCACCATGGGCGCACGGCGCCCGCGCGAGGGTCGGGCGCGCGGCAGGGGAGGCGACATGGAAGCGCTCGTGATGACGCTCGGCTCGGGATGGGTGAGCGGGGTGCGGCCCTACTTCATGGTCTTCCTGCTGGGGCTCGCCGGCCGCGTCCTGGGGCTCGAGCAGGTGCCCGAGGTGCTGCAGCGCACCGATCTCCTCGTCATCACCGGGATCCTGCTGCTCGTGGACCTCGCGGCGGACAAGATCGCCTTCCTCGACTCCTTCTGGGACCAGCTGCACCTGATAGTGCGCCCTGTGGCGGGCGGCGCGATCGGCTACCTGCTGGGCGGGGAGACCGACACGACCACCGCGATCGTCATGGCGGTGATCGGCGCCGCGACGGCCTTCGGCTCCCACGCCGTCAAGAGCACGACGCGCGCCGCCGTGAACATCTCCCCGGAGCCGGTCTCCAACGTCGTCGTCTCGACGGGGGAGGATCTCGCCGCCGTGGTGATGGGTGTGCTGACCGTGCTGCTGCCGGCCCTCGCGGCGGTGATCGCCGTGCTCCTGCTGGCCTGCGGGATCTGGGTCGTGGTGCGGCTGCACCGCCGGTACCGCCATCTGCGCGCCCGGGCCCGGGAGGCCCGGGAGGCGCGGAGCGCGCGCGGCGCGGACCCTCTCGCCTGACGCACCGCGGCGGGGCGGGCGCAGCAGGTCTCAGGCGGAGGGGGCGGCGCTGACGCCGTCCTCCCAGAGGGCGCGGACGGCGTCGCCCACCTGGGCGCGGTCGATCGGGGAGACCGAGAGGACCCCCTCCTCGTCGAGCGGGAGGTGGCCGGCGCGCCAGGAGCCGTCGGCCTCGACGTGGAGCATGAACGGGGTCTGCTCCTGCGCCGTCCCGAGCTCCGTGCGGCGCAGGGAGACGGTGCGCCCGGCGCCGACCTCGAGGAAGGCGGTGACGATGTCCGTCACCGAGCGCGGCACCTGGGCGGGGTCCGGCAGGGCGGAGACGATGAAGGAGTCCAGCTCGTCCTGGGTGAGCATGAGCACCGCGTCCCCTGCGGCGACGACGAACGCCATGCGCATCGCCTCCCCCTCGGAGAGCGCGAGCCCCAGCCAGCGGTCCGCGGAGGTGAGCGTCCCCGCCACGACCTGCCCCTCCTCGCCGAGCAGCCACTGGCCGTCCTCCGAGCGCTCGACCTTGCCGCGGGCGCGCAGGCCCGAGGTGACGGCGGCGGTGACGAACTCGCGGGCCTCCTCGGGGGCGCTGCGCAGCCCCACCTGCTCGCGGGTGACCGCGGCGTTCTCGGTGGGGCGCAGGGAGATCATGAAGTCGATCTCGTAGGCGGTGTAGATCGTCGGCTCGTCGTCCGCCGCGGTCGTGGCGCTGGTCTGGCTCATCGGGGCTCCTCCTCCGGCGGCCCCTGGCCGCCGCTCGATCGCTGGGGGAAGCATGGCAGATGCCCGGCGGCCCCCTCCAGCCGGGCGCCGGGGCTCAGACCAGGCCGCGCCGCTCGAGCAGCGGCGCGACCTCCCGGTCGCGGCCGCGCAGTCCGCGGTAGGCGGCGAGGAGATCGGCGGAGCCGCCGATCGCGAGGATCGCCCGCGCGAACTCCTCGCCCACCTCCCGCACGGGCCGGCCGGCGGCGAGCTGCTCCTCGAACCACGCGACGGAGTCCGCGTCGAACACCTCCGCCCACAGGTAGGAGTAGTACCCGGCCGCGTACTCGCCGGAGAAGGTGTGCTGGAAGTAGCCGGTGCGGTAGCGCGGGGCGACGAGCGGGTGGGCGAGGCCCGCCTGCTCGAGCTGCTCCGCCTCGAACGCCCGCGGGTCCTCGACCCTCGTCCCGGCGGGCAGGCGGTGCCAGCGCCAGTCGAGCACGGCGGCCGCGAGGTACTCGGCGGTCGCGAAGCCCTCGCCCCACAGCGCCGCGGAGCGCACCCGCTCGAGCTGCTCGGCGGGCACCGGCTCCCCGGTGTCGACGTGGCGCGCGTAGTGCTCGACGATCCCGGGCCGCAGCGCCCACATCTCGTTGACCTGCGAGGGGAACTCGACCACGTCCCGCGGCACGGCCGTGCCCGAGGCGGAGGCGTGCTCGACGTCGGAGAGCAGCGCGTGCAGCGCATGGCCGAACTCGTGGAACAGGGTGCGCACCTCGTCGAGGGTGACGGAGGCGGGCTCGCCCGCGGCGGGGCGGGAGATGTTCAGCGTGTTCATGACGATCGGCCGGGTGCCCTCGGCGCGGGAGCGCACGGAGAGCACGTTCATCCAGGCCCCGCCGCGCTTCGCGTCCCGGGTGAAGTAGTCGCCGATGAACAGGCCCACCTCCTCGCCGTCCTCGCGGCGCACCTCCCAGACGAGCGCCTGCGGGTGCGGGCCGGTGAGGTCGTCGCGGCGCGTGAAGGCGAGGCCGTAGACCTCACCGGCGGCGCGCAGCACGCCGTCCTCGATCACCCGCTCGAGCACGAAGTAGGGCTGCAGGGCGGCCTCGTCCACCGCATGCTCCTCGGCGCGCACGCGCGCCTCGTAGAAGGCCCAGTCCCAGGGGGCGAGGTCCTCGACGCCGTCGCGGGCGGCGCGCGCCGCGATCCGGGCGGCCTCGCCCTCGACGTTGCGCATCGCGGGGCCGACGGTCGCCGCGAACAGCTCCTCGACGGCCTCCGGCACGGCGGCCGTGCGATCGGCGACGGCGAGGGAGGCGAAGTCCGCGAAGCCCAGCAGGGCGGCCTTGCGGGAGCGCAGCTCGGCGATCTGCGCGGCGAGGTCCCAGGTCTCCGTGCCGCGCTCGGTCGAGGCGCGGTAGAGGCGCTCGCGCACCGAGCGGTCCTCGAGGGAGGGGAGCAGCTTCTGGACGGTGGGCAGGACGAGCGTGAGCAGCCAGCCGTCGAGCCCCGCGTCGATCGCGGCCTCGCGCGCGGCCGAGCGCTGCCCCGCGTCGAGGCCCGCGAGGTGGGCCTCGTCGGTGAGGTGCACGGAAGCGGCCTTGAGATCGGCCCGTGCCTGCTGGGTGAAGCGGGTCTCGAGCCGGGAGATCTCCTGGTTCAGCGCGGCCAGGGTCTCCTTCTGCTCGGGGCCGAGCCGCGCACCGCGCAGCACGAAGCGCTGGTGCAGCCGCTCGAGCAGGTGCCGCTCCTCGTCGCTCATCGCGGCGACGGCGGCGGCGTCCCCGTGCAGGGCGTCGACCCGCGCGAAGAGCCGCGGGTCCAGGAACACGGCGTCGGAGAGCGCCGTCAGCCAGGGCGTGACCTCCGCCTCGACGGCCTGCATCTCGGGGGTGCCGTCGGTCGCGACGAGGTGGAAGAACACGCGGGAGACCCGGCGCAGCAGGGGGTCGCCGTCCTCGAGGGGCAGCACGACGGAGGCGAAGGCGGGCGGCGCGGTCGAGGTCGCGACCTGCTCGAGGAGCTCACGCTGGGCGGCGACGCCGGCCCGGAAGGCGGGGAGGAAGTGCTCGGTGCGCAGCGCCGCGAAGTCCGGGAGGCCGTAGGGGAGGCCCGAGGGCTCAGCGAGGGGGTTGCCCCGGAGATCCGGCGCCTCCTGCCCGTGCTCGTCGGTGCGGGAGGGGGACGAGGGGCCGGTGGGCGCGGAGGTCATGCCGATCATCCTAGTGTCCCTGCTCACGTGGGACGGGGCGCCGCCTACTCTGGTGCCCATGACCGCCGCCGCGACCGATCTCCCCGCCGCCCCGGGGTCGCCCTCCGCCGCGGCCGTCTACGAGCACCTCGTGCGCCGCGGGCCGCACGCCCGCACGGACCTCGCCGCCGTGCTCGGCCTGTCCCATCCGACCCTCACCCGCCTCGCCCGGGAGCTGCTCGAGAACGGCCTGCTGCGGGAGCTCCCGCCGCGTCCCCAGGCGAAGGGCCGGCCGCAGCTGCCGCTCGACGTCGCCGAGGAGCACGTGCGGCTGATCGGCGTGAAGATCACCGCGACGGCCGTGCACACGTCGGTCGTCACCGTGCGCGGACAGTCCCTCGAGGAGCTCGCCGCCCCGCTGCCCCGCATGGACCCGGACGCCGTGATCGCGACGGTCACGGAGCTGTGCGAGGTGCTGCGCTCCTCGCACCCGCGGATCGCGGGGGTGGGGATCGGCCTCGGGGGCAGGGTCGACGACGACGGCGTGGTCGCCCCGGCCGAGCTGCTCGGCTGGGAGGGCCCGGTGCCGCTGCGGGAGCGGCTCGAGCAGGCGCTGGGCCTGCCGGTGAGCGTCCGCAACGACATCCACGCCCTGCTCGAGGGGCTCGCCTGGTTCGGCGCGGGCCGCCGCCACGACTCCTTCGTCGCGATCACCGTGGGCGCCGGGGTCGCGGTCGGCACGGTCGAGGGCGGCGTCGTGCGCCGCGGCGCCGGGCACACGGCCGGGCTCACCGGTGCCCTCACCACGGTCACCCGCGACGGCCGCGGTGTGCGGCTCATGGACGTGGCCTGCAACGACGCCGTCATCGAGGCGGGCCGGGAGCGGGGTGTGCCGGGAGCCGGCACGGGCACGCCGGAGCAGCGGCTGCAGGCGGTGCTCGACGCGGTGCGCGCCGGCGACCCCGCCGCCCGCGAGCTCGCCGCGGAGGTGGGCCACGCGGTCGCCGTCTCCGCCGCCGGGGTGCTCGGCGTGCTGGACCCCGAGGCGCTGCTGCTGGGCGGCGAGAGCGTGGGGCTGCTGCGCGACGACCCCGCCTTCGCCGAGACCCTGCGCTCCCTGCTCCCCGCGCAGCAGCAGGACGTCGTGGTGCGCTACCTGCCCGACGACTTCGAGGACTGGGCGCGCGGCGCCGCCGTCATCGCGGCCCGCCGCTTCATCACGGGCACCGACCCCGTCTGAGCACGGGAGGGGCCCGGGCCGTGTCCCGGCCCGGGCCCCTCGCCCTCTCCCGCGCGCGTCAGGTGAACAGGGCGTTGACCTTCTCGTTGTACGCGGTCAGCGAGGACGCGTCCGTCTTGCGCAGCCAGAGGTCGTCGAGCGCCGGCTGCATGATCGACTGGATCTGGGCCGCGTTCTCGACGAGCGGGTAGAGCCCCGTCTCGCCGTTCTCGACGCGGTCCGTGTACGGGGAGGCGCCGAGCCCGCGCTCCTCGTAGGCGGCGATCGCCGCCGCCGTCCCGGCATCGGTCGCGGGGAACACGACGCCGCGCCGTCCGATGATCTCCTGCGAGGCGTCCGAGCCGAGGAAGGCGACGAGCCGCGCCGCCTCCTCGGGGTGCTCGGACTGCGCCGAGATCGAGTCGCCGAGCCCGTTGAACATCGACATGGGATGGCCGATCGGGCCCGAGGGCAGCGGCGCGATCCCCAGCGAGAGCCCCTCGAGGTTCGCGTAGGTGCCGATCATCCAGGAGCCCGCGAGCGTGAGCGACGCCTTGCGCGACTGCAGCTGGGTCTGGGCAGGGCTCGAGTCGCCGAACATGCCGAAGGGCGGCAGGATCCCCTTGTCGACGAGGCCGAAGTACCAGTCGAGCGTCTGCTGCAGCTCGGGCTCGTCGTACCGGAAGCGCGTGCCCCAGGTGTCCTTGTCGGTGAACGCCCAGCCGGTGGAGAAGGCGAAGGGCGACCACGTGGACTGCCCGACGTAGTCGATCCCGGCGTCCGCCCCGAGCCCGTAGGTCGCGATGCTGCCGGCGTCGAAGCCGTCCTCGTCGCCGCGCTTCCCGTTCGTGTCTACGGTCAGGTGCAGCAGCATCTGCTCGAAGCTGCCGCCGTCGGCCGGGTTCCAGTCCAGGGACGCGAGGTCCTCGGGGGTCACCCCGGCCTCCTCGAGCACCGTCGTGTCGTACATGATCGCGATGGTGTCGTAGTCCTTGGGCAGGCCGTACTTCTTCCCGTCCTGGCCGGTCCAGAGGTCCTGCAGGCCCGGCTGGAACCGGTCCCCGGGGATCTCCGCGATCGGGGCGAAGTCGTCGAGCGGGACGATCACGCCGAGGGAGAGCATCTCCGGGTACCGGCCCAGGTGGTCGGTGAAGACGTCGGGCCCGGCGCCGGCGACGAAGCTCGCGGTGAGCTTGGTCCAGTAGTCGTCCCAGCCCATCTGGGTGATCCGCACCGTGATGTCCGGGTTCTGCTCCATGAACAGGTCGATCGCCTCGGAGTACCCGGGCAGCTGGCTCGCGTCCCACAGCCAGTAGTCGAGCTCGACGCCGTCGCCCGCGGCGGCGGAGGAGCCGCAGCCGGCGAGGGCCGTCGTGCCGGCCGCCGCACCGAGGGCGGCGGCCCCGCCGAGCAGGCGTCGGCGGCTGAGGGGGTGCTGGCGGTGGTGGGGATGGTGGTTGGTCATCGTCGGTCCCTCACTTGATCCCGCTGAAGCCGATGGAGTTCACGATCCGCTTCGCGAAGACCGCGAAGAGGATCAGCATGGGCAGGGCCGCGACGAGCGTCGCCGCCATGAGCCCGGCCCAGTCGGTGCCCGTGTTCGGGGACTGCGCGCGGAACACCGCGAGCGCGACGGTCAGGACCCGCGAGGAGTCCGAGTAGGAGACCATCAGTGACCAGAAGTACTCGTTCCACGCGGTCATGTAGGTCAGCAGCCCGAGAGTCGCGAGCGGCGCCGAGGACATCGGCAGGACGAGCGTGAAGAACACGCGCACCTTGCTCGCCCCGTCGATGAGCGCGGCCTCCTCCACCTCGCGGGAGATGTTGTTGAAGAACTGCCGCAGGAAGAAGATCGCGAACGGGGAGATGAACAGGCTGGGCAGCATGATCCCGAGCAGCGTGTCCACGAGGTGCAGGTTCTTGATGAGCACGAAGTTGGGCAGCAGGGTGAAGATCTGCGGGATCATCATCGCCGCGAGGAACACGAGGAACACCGTCTCGCGGCCCCGCCAGCGCAGGCGGGAGAAGGCGTAGGCGGCCATCGCGCAGGAGAAGGTCTGGACGACGGTGATGCTCGTCGCGACGACCACCGTGTTCAGCAGGTAGCGCCAGAAGGTGATCGAGGCGCCGGAGCCGCCCTGGGAGACGGCGGTGTCGACGTCCTGGAGGCCGAAGACCCGTGCGAAGCCGCCCAGCGAGAAGCCCACGGGGAGCAGGCTGCTGGGGTCGGTCGCGAGCGCGGTGTTCGAGGAGAGCGCGGTGCGCAGCATCCAGTAGAAGGGGAAGAGCGTGATCAGCAGGATCACGATCATCACGGCCCAGGCGGCGAGGCGGCCGGGGGAGAGGCGACGGCGCGGCCGCGCGGAGGGCGCGGGAGCCGCCGTGCGGGCGGTGGTCGTGACGGGGGCGTCGGTGGTGGTCATCGATGGGTCCTCTCAGTCCAGGTCCGACTCGCCGGCACGGCTCAGGAAGTACTGGGCGAAGGTGAAGATCACGAGGATCACCAGCAGCGCCACGGAGAGCGCGGAGGCGTACCCGAACTGGTACTGCGCGAAGGCGTTCTCGTAGATGTACATCTGCAGCACCTTGGAGGCGTCCGACGGCCCGCCCTGGGTGGTCACGGAGATCGTGTCGAACACCTGGAAGCTACCGATGATCGACATGATCAGCACGAGCGCGAGGATCGGCCGCAGCAGCGGCAGGGTGATCCGGCGGAACAGCTGCCACTCGCCGGCGCCCTCCGTGCGGGCCGCCTCGTAGAGCTGCTCGGGGATGGACTGGAGGCCCGCGAAGAGGAGCAGGGCCGTGTAGCCCATGTGGCGCCACACGTTCACGAGCGCGACGGTGGGGATCACCCAGGTCTCGCTCGCCCAGAAGGAGACGGGGTCGAAGCCGATCGCCTGCAGCGCGATGTTGACGATGCCGAGCTGGCTGTCGAGCATCCACAGGAACACGATCGCGGCGACGACGTTGGAGACGAGGTACGGGGCGAGCACGATCGAGCGCAGCCAGGTGGACTGCGTGAGGCGCTGCATGAGCACCGCGATGAGCAGCGCGACGACCGTCTGCACGCCGATGTTGATGAGTACGTACAGCACGGTCACCCGCAGCGACTTCCAGAACACCGGGTCGGTGAGCATCGTGCGGTAGTTCTCGAGCCCCACCCACTGGGCGGGGGTGAGGATCGCGTACTCGGTGAAGGAGTAGTACAGGCCCGTGATCAGCGGCCAGACGAGGAACACGAGCAGGCCGACGCTCGCGGGCAGGATGAACAGCAGGGCCAGGCGGGTGTCGTCCCGGTGGCGGCGGCGGGGAGGCGCCGGGCGCGCGCCCGGCGTCCTCGTCGCCTCGGGGGTGGTGGTGGACATCGTCGTCCTCTCTCCGATGGTCAGGGGTCAGGGTCGGTCCGCGAGCGCGGTGACCTCGAGCAGGAACGCCGTCTCCGGCGCCATGACGGGGGCGGCGAGGCCCGTGCGCAGCAGCACCGCGCCGGGCACGTCGAGGTGGTCGACGAGCGCGGGCGGGCCGTAGCCGGCGCCCTTCGCGTCCGTGGCCGGGTCCGCGCCCTCGCGGGCCCAGGCGGGCCACACGCAGCCGGTGGGCTGGGGGCCGAGCACGAGCGGGCGCACGCGGTAGCGGCGCTCCGGGTCGAGGCCGGGCAGGCGGAGGGCGCCGACGGGGGCGATGTCCGGGGTATCGACGGCGGTGACCGTGTACAGGGCCCGGTCGCGCTCGGGGGAGAGCACGCCGGTGATCCAGACGGTGTCCTGGCCGCGGTCCGCACGGACGAGGTCACCGGTGAACAGCAGCTCACGGTGCTCCTTGTACAGGGCGATCCAGGTGCGCAGCTCGGCGAGCTCCTCCTCGGTCGCGCGGCGCAGGTCCCACTCGATGCCGAGGTGGCCCAGGATCGCGCTCGCGGCGCGGAAGGAGAGGGAGTGCAGACGGCCGGTGGTGTGGGAGCCGCCGGAGGCGATGTGGCTGCCCATGAGCTCGAGCGGCACGAGCTGGGAGGTCCAGCGGTTCATGGTCGCCCGCTCGAGGGGGTCGATGCAGTCGGAGACCCAGATCCTGTCCGCCCGCTCGAGGATGCCGAGGTCCACGCGGGCCCCGCCGGAGGAGCAGGACTCGATCTCGAGGCCGGGGTGCGCGGCCTTGAGGCTGTCCCAGAGCCGGTACACGGCGAGGGTCTGCTCGTGGACGGCGGCGGCGCCGGTCGCGCGGGTCGCGGCCTCGACGAGGTCGCGGTTGTGGTCCCACTTGATGTAAGCGATGTCGTGCTCGGTCAGGAGCGCGTCGATCGCGTCGTGGACGTGCTGCCAGGCCTCGGGGATCGTGAGGTTGAGGACCTGCTGGTGGCGGGCGGGCAGCGGCATGCGGTCCGGGCCGGGGGCCATGATCCACTCCGGGTGCGCGCGGGCGAGGTCGGAGTCCTCGTTGATCATCTCGGGCTCGAACCAGAGGCCGAACTGCATGCCGTGGCCGGTGACGCGGTCGACGAGCGGGGCGAGGCCGCCGGGCCAGGCCTCCTCCGAGACGGTCCAGTCGCCGAGGCCCGAGGAGTCGTCGCGGCGGGAGCCGAACCAGCCGTCGTCCAGCACGAAGCGCTCGACGCCGAGCTCCGCGGCGCGGTCGGCGAGCTCGGAGAGCACGGCGAGGTCGTGGTCGAAGTAGACGGCCTCCCACACGTTGAGGGTGACGGGGCGGTCGGTGCCCGGGTAGGGGAGGCCGCCGTGCGTCTCGCGGTCGCGCAGGTGGGCGTGGAAGCGGCGGGCGATCGTGTCGAGCCCGGCGGCGGAGTGGGCGCCGTAGAGCCAGGGGGAGGCGATCGCGGCGCCGGGGGCGAGGCGGCCCTCGCCGGGCAGCAGCAGCTCGCCGCCGCCGATCACCTGGACGCCCGCGGAGAGCCGCTCGGCGTGGTGGGTGTGGTTGCCGGAGAAGGCGGTGTGCACGGCCCAGATCTCGCCGGTGGAGAAGTCGAAGCCGGAGGTGCCCAGGTGCAGCAGGTGCGCGGCGTCGGCGCCGGTGCGGCCGCGCCGGTTCTCGCGCAGGTGGGTGCCGGTGACCATGGCGCGGCGCTGCGGGGTGCGCTCCTTGGTCCAGCGGCCGCCGAAGTCGAGCAGCTCGTCGGCGTCGAGGGGGACCGGCAGGGCGGGGGTGAGCTGGTGGACGGTGTAGGCCGTGTCGCCGGTGTTCGTGACCTCGGCGCGCACGCGCACGAGGCCGGAGGGGAGCAGCTCGACGTCGAGGCGCACGGCGAGGCCGAGGAGCTCGTCGGCGAGGTCGAGCATGACGAGGGCGGGGCCGGTCTCGAGGTCGGTCCCCTCGCCGGCGGGGAGCGCGCGCTCGGTGCCCTGCTCGGTGATCCGGACGCCGGTCACGGCGAGCCGCGGGGCGGTGCCAGAGCCGTCGTCGCGGGAGCCGGTGAGGCCGGGGCGGCCCAGCCAGCCGTCGGCGCTCTGGGGGAGGATCCCCGTGCGCAGCGGGACGTCGGGGCCGTTGCTCGAGATCGCGGGGGTGACGGCGGCGAGGAGCGTGGCGAGGTCCGTCCCGGTGAGCGGGCCGAGGTCCGCGCCCCAGTGGAGGATCGCGGGGACGCGCCCGCCGGTCGTGTCGAGCACGAGGGAGACGCCGGCCGCGCGGAGGTGCAGGCGCCGGGTCGTGGGATCGGTGGGCATCGTCGCTCTTCCTGATCGGTGGCGGGCGTCCTCGCCCGGTAATTACTTACGACCCGAAAATAAGGGGTGCGGGACGGGCCGTCAAGGGCCTCCCGCGGGCACCCCTCCGCCCGTGCCGCGCACGGCGCTACCCTGAGCTCTCCCCTCCGACCCGACAGGAGCCGACTGATGATCTTCACCCAGTCCTCGAAGCTGCGCGACGTCTGCTACGAGATCCGAGGTCCGGTCCCGGCAGAGGCAGCACGCATGGAGGCCGAGGGGCACAAGATCATCAAGCTCAACATCGGCAACCCCGCGCCCTTCGGCTTCGAGGCGCCGGACGAGATCCTCGTGGACATGATCCGGTCGCTGCCCACCGCGCAGGGCTACTCCGACTCCAAAGGCCTGGTCTCCGCCCGCCGCGCGGTCGCGCAGTACTACCAGACCAAGGGCATGCCCGGCATGGAGCTGGACGACATCTACCTCGGCAACGGGGTCTCCGAGCTCATCCAGATGACCTGCCAGGCGCTCGTGGACGACGGCGACGAGGTGCTCGTGCCCGCTCCGGACTACCCGCTGTGGACCGCCTCGATCGCGCTCGCCGGCGGCCGCGCCGTGCACTACCGCTGCGACGAGGAGCAGCAGTGGTGGCCCGACGTCTCCGACCTCGCGGACAAGGTCACCGAGCGCACCAAGGCGATCGTCGTCATCAACCCCAACAACCCCACGGGCGCGGTCTACCCCGAGCACGTGCTCAGGGAGATCGTCGAGGTCGCCCGCAAGCACGGGCTGATGATCCTGGCGGACGAGATCTACGACAAGATCCTCTACGATGACGCGGTCCACCACCACATCGCGAAGCTCGCCCCGGAGCTCCTGACCATCACCTTCGACGGGCTCTCCAAGGCGTACCGGGTCGCGGGCTTCCGCGCCGGGTGGATGGCGCTCTACGGCCCCAAGGACCACGCGACGAGCTTCATCGAGGGCCTCGACGTGCTCTCGAACATGCGGCTGTGCCCCAACGTCCCGGCCCAGCACGTGGTCGCGACGGCGCTCGGCGGCCATCAGTCGATCCACGAGCTCCTGCTCCCGGGCGGCCGGCTCAAGGAGCAGCGCGACGTGGCCTACGAGGGGCTCAGCGCGATCGACGGGGTCGACGTCGTCAAGGCCCAGGGCGCTCTCTACATGTTCCCGCGCGTGGATCGCGAGATGTACCGGATCGACGACGACGAGCAGTTCGCCTTCGAGCTGCTGCGCTCCAAGAAGCTCCTGGTCACGCAGGGGACGGGCTTCAACTATCCGACGCCGGACCACTTCCGGCTCGTGACGCTCCCACCCGTGGACCTGCTCGAGGACGCCGTGGACCGCATCGCCGACCACCTGGCCTCGATCCGGCGCTGATCCCGGCCCCCGGGGTCGACGCGGACGGGGCGCCCGCCTCCGCCATCCGGCGGGAGCGGGCGCCCCTTCTGCGTGCGCGGGTGTCTCAGATCGCGAGGCCGATCACGAGGGCGAGCACGGCCAGCAGCGGCAGCGTGCCCTGCTTGATCGCCGCGGCGCGGTGCGCGGGGGAGGCGAGCAGCAGCACGAGCGCGGCGGCGAGCATGCTGCCGGTGCCCGCGAGGGCGAGCGCGCCGCCCACGGCGGTGGAGCCGGCGAGCAGCAGGATCGCGCCGAGCGCCGCGAGCACGGCGAGGAAGAGGTTGTAGAAGCCCTGGTTGAGGGCCATGAGCTTCGTCGTCTCGATCTCCTCGGGCGACTGCTCCCCGAACACCGCCTGCGAGCGGGGCGTGCCCCAGAGCAGGGACTCGAGCGCGAAGATCAGGACGTGCAGGGCCGCCGCCGCGAGGGCGAGCACGGATCCGAGGATGATCACAGGAACCTCCGGGGTTCTATTGAAGTAGTCATTCCACTATAGTGGGGGAGCGGCGCCGGCACCAGGGATCGGCGCCGGCACCCCGGGACGGATCACGGAAGGAGGAGCACGCATGGGACGGCCCCTCACCTTCGATCGCGCCGAGGCGGTGCGCGCCGCGCGCGACGTCTTCTGGCACGAGGGCTACGAAGGGGCGTCCATGGCGACGCTCCAGCAGGCCACGGCGCTGAACGCGAGCAGCATCTACCATGCGTTCGGCTCCAAGCGCGGCCTGTTCGACGCCGCGGTCGAGGACTACCTCGACCAGGTCGTCCGTCCCGGTCTCACCCCGCTGCGCGGAACGGACGTCGAGCCCGGCGCCCTCGCGCGCTACTTCCGCTCCGCCCGCGAGATCTTCGCGGACCCGTCCGGACGCACCCTCCCCGACGGCTGCCTCCTGGTGAACACCGCCTGCTCGGGCCTCGCCCGGGACGACGGGATCGCCGAGGTGGTGCGCGTCTACCGCGCCGAGCTCCACGCCGCGTTCCTGCGCGGCGTCGGGGCCCGGCATCCTGGCCTCCCGCTCGCCGATCGCGAGCGCCTGGCCGAGACCCTCGTCGCGCTGCTCGTCAGCGCACTGGTCATGACCCGGGTGGACACGGGGGCGGCGCTCGCCTCCCTCGACGCCGCCCTCAACTCCTTGGAAGGGAACCCGACATCATGAAGCCCCTGTACACCACCGAGGCCCTCGCGACCGGCGCCGGCCGTGACGGCCACGTCGACGTCGTCGACTCCGACCTCGCCCTCGACCTCGCCGTCCCCACCGCCATGGGCGGCACCGGCAAGGGCGCGAACCCCGAGCAGCTCTTCGCCGCCGGCTACTCCGCGTGCTTCCACTCCGCGCTCCAGCTCGTCGCCCGCGAGCGCAAGGTGAAGATCGACGGCTCGAGCGTCGGCGCGCGCGTGAGCATCGGCTCCGAGGAGAGCGGCGGCTTCTCGCTCGCCGTCGAGCTCGAGGTCGTCATCCCCGAGCTGGACCAGGAGACCGCGCAGGCCCTCGCGGACGCCGCCCACCAGGTGTGCCCGTACTCGAACGCGACCCGCGGCAACATCCCCGTCACGGTCACCGTCTCCGACGACTGATCCTCCCGCGTCCCCGGCGCGGATGCGGAGGGGCCCCGGCAGGAGATTCCTGCCGGGGCCCCTCGTCGTGGTGGGCCGGGATCAGGGGCGCAGCAGGACCTTGCCTTGGCGGCCGTCGGTCAGGGTCGCCGCGACGGCGTCCGCGACCTCGTCCAGGCCGAAGGTGCCGGCGACCGGCAGGGTCGCCTCGCCCGAGAGCAGGCGCGCGATGATCTCGCCGATCAGGCGGCGGCGCTGCTCGTCGCTCATGTCGGCGGAGATCTGGGCACCCCAGAAGCCCTCGACCTTCAGGTCCTTGAAGATGATCGGCCCGGAGGGGAGCGCCATGGTCGTCGCGCCCATCGCGCCGAAGACGACGAGGCGGCCGCCGCGGCCCAGCAGCGAGAGCACCTGGCCGGCGGCCTCGCCGCCCACCGAGTCGAGGCCTGCGGCCACGTGGGCGTCGCCGATGAGGGCGCGGGCCTGCTCCTGCCAGTCGTCCTGGTCGGTCGCGACGACGTCGCCGATGCCCTGCGCGGCGAGCTCCTCCACGCCGCTGCTGCGGCGCACGAGGCTGATCACGCGCAGGCCGCGGGCGCGGGCGAACTGGGCGACGAGGCGGCCCACGGCGCCGGTCGCGGCGTTCTGGACGAGCACCTCGCCCTCGGCGAGGCCGAGGTGCTCGAGGAGCGACAGGGCGCTGAAGGGCATGGCGACGAGCTGGGCGGCGGCTTCGTCGGGCAGCTCGGCCGGCAGCGGGACGAGCGAGCCGGCGGGGGCGGTGAACAGCTCCGACCAGGTGCCGGGGGTCGCGGTGGCGGCGACGCGGTCGCCGACGGCCACGGAGTCCACGCCCTCGCCGAGGGCCTCGACGACGGCGACGGCCTCGCTGCCGGGCACGGCCGGGAGCTCGGGGCGCACGCCGTAGGTGCCGCGGATCGTCCACAGATCATGGTGGTGGATGGGGCTGAGGACCAGCCGCAGCAGCACCTCGCCGGCGGCGGGCGCGGGGGCCTCCGCCTCGCGGGTGGTGAGGACGTCGGCGGGCTCGCCGAACTGCTCGTAGGACACGGTGCGCATGGGACCTCCTAGTAGTGGAATGACTATTCCACTATAGGTCCGCAGCGCCGGGCGCGCACCGCCCCGACGGGCGAGCTCCCTCACGTGGACGCACGACGGGCGCCGTCCGAGGAGGACGGCGCCCGTGGCGCTGCGACCCGGCACACCCGGGCAGCGAGAGGGGGAGGATCAGGCCGGGGTGCTGACCGAGATCGTGGTCATGCCGTCGCGGGAGACGCGCACCATCTCCTCGCGCTCGACGACCTTCACGCGGGCACGCGGCTCGCCCTCGGCGTCGACCTCCGCCGCGCCGAGCGACTTCTCGTGCTCGTCGAGGGCGCGCCAGCCCTCCCACGTCGTGTACTCCACGCCGCGCTCGTCGAAGGTGCGCAGGATCGCGTCCGGGTCGCGCTCCGGCGCCGGGGTCAGGGCGCCCGCGTCGATGTCCTCGAGCAGCGAGGAGATCGTCTCGATCGCATCGGACTTCGTGGCACCGATCAGGCCCACCGGGCCGCGCTTGATCCAGCCGTTGGCGTAGACGCCCGGGATGACGGTGCCGTCGGCCTTCGTCACGCGGCCGGCGGCGTTGTGGATCACGCCGCGGCTCTCGTCGTAGGGGACGCCGGGCAGCTCCGAGCCGAAGTAGCCCACCGCGCGGTACACGGCGCCGAGCTCGTAGTCCACGAGCTCGCCCGTGCCCACGAGGGAGCCGTCCTCCTCGAGGCGGGTGCGCTCGAAGCGCATGCCCGTGACCTTGCCGTCCTCGCCGAGCACCTCGACGGGGCGGTGCCAGAAGTGCAGGTGCAGGCGGCGCTGCACGGGGCCGCCGTGGGCGTCCGTGGGCTCCTCGCCGGCCGCCTCGCGGCGCTTCTGCTCCTCGAGCCAGCCCTCGAAGGTCGAGACGATCTGGTCGGTGCGCTTGTCCGCGCGGATCGCCTCCCACTCCGCCTCGGTGATCTGCTCGAGGTCGCGGCCCTCGAGGACGACCTGGACGCCCTTGGGGTGCGCGAGCTCGCGGGTCTCGAGCGGGGAGAACTTCGACTGCGCCGGGCCGCGACGGCCGAACACGTGCACGTCGGTCGTCGCCGCGGCGGCGAGGCCCGCGTGGACGTTCGCCGGGATCTCCGTGCGCAGCAGCTCGTCCGCGCTCTTGGCGAGCACGCGCGCCACGTCGAGCGCGACGTTGCCGTTGCCGATCACGGCCACGGACTCCTGGTCCAGCGCCCACTCGCGCGGGTAGTCGGGGTTGCCGTCGTACCAGGCCACGAAGTCCGCGGCGCCGAACGATCCCTCGAGGTCGATCCCCGGGATGTCGAGGTCCGCGTCCTTGAGCGCGCCGGTCGCGAAGATCGCCGCGTCGTAGTGGGTGTGGAGGTCCTCGATCGTGAGGTCCGTGCCGAACTCGACGTCGCCGAGGAAGCGGATGTCGCCGCGGTCCAGGATCCGGTGCAGCGCCGTGATGATGCCCTTGATGCGCGGGTGGTCCGGCGCGACGCCGTAGCGGATCAGGCCGAAGGGCGTGGGGAGCTGGTCGTACAGGTCGATCTCGACCGCCAGCTCACCGCTCTTCACGGGCGCGGAGCGCAGCAGGGTCTCGGCGGCGTACACGCCGGCGGGGCCGGAGCCGATCACTGCCAGGCGGAAGGGCTGCGTGGAGGAGGACATCTCACCTCGGTCTCGTGGCGCGCGGGGGCGCCGGGTCGCTGAGAATTCCGCGCCATCCTATATGCGGAAATGCCGGCGGCCGAGGAGTGTGAACCATTGCTCCCCCGCGTGACACGGGGCTGCCGAGGGAACCCGTCAGGGCTCAGGAGGCGCGGCCCCGGGGGCTCGTCGACGCCTGATCGGTCGCGGCTGCGGCGGCGGTCCCGGCGGCGGTCACCTCGTCACGGCGGTAGGCCGCCCAGAAGTACGCCGCGACGAGCACCGCGCCGCCCACGATGTTGCCCAGCAGCACCGGCACGAGGTTGTCCCACAGCGCATGACCCGCCGTGATCGCCGCGAAGTCGGCCTTCGTGACCCCCGCCGCGGTGATCGCCTCGCCCTGCCAGAAGCCGGCGCCCTCCGCGTTCTTCACGAGCAGGCCCAGCGGCAGCATGAACATGTTCGCGACGGAGTGCTCGAAGCCCGTCGCGACGAACAGCGCGATCGGGCCGGCGACGGCGAGGACCTTGTCCGCGACCGTCTTCCCGGCGATCGAGACCCAGACCGCGAGGCACACGGCGAGGTTCGCGAGGATCCCGAGCACGAAGGACTGCCCCCAGCTGTGGGTCACCTTCGCCTCCGTCGTGGTGAGGACGACGAGCCCCCAGGCGGAGCCGTTCGTGGACGGGGTCCCGGCGAGGAAGATCAGCAGCGCGACCGTCAGCGAGCCCACGAGGTTCCCGGCGATGCTGATGCCCCAGTGGACCAGCATCTGCCCGGTCGTGATGCGGCGCGAGAGCCACGGCATGGCCGTCATGGTGGTGCCCGTGAAGAGGTCCGAGCCGCTGACCACGACGAGGCCGAGTCCCACCGAGAAGGCCACGCCGCCGATGACCTTCGCGATGCCGATCGGCCAGGCGCCCATGCCCTGCTGCGAGGTCACCATGAACACGAAGCCGAGCGCGATGTAGGCGCCGCCCGTGAGGGACAGCAGGAACATGCGCCCGCGCGGCATGGTCGCCTTCGCGAGCATGCCCTCCTCGAGGGTGCGGGCGAGGGCGGCGGGTGCGGGGATGGCCGTGCTCGCCGGGGCAGGGGTGGAGGGGGTGCTCATGGGTCTCCGTCCGGCAGGGGAGGGGATGGCGGGAAATGCGCCCTCAGGCTATTCCCCCTGACCCCCGCGGGAGGCGGTTTCCCCCGTATCCGGCCCGGCCGGACGGTCGGCGGCGGGCTGCGGGACCACGCCGACGGCGACCCGGAGCGTGCTGCTCGCCCCCGGCGGGCCCACGACGATGCCCTTCAGCGGAGGGACGTCCGCGTAGTCGCGGCCCCAGGCCGTCGTGACGAAGCGCTGGTCCACGAAGGTGTTGTTCGTGGGGTCGATGTCCACCCAGCCGGTGCCCGGCACGAGCACGCTCAGCCACGCGTGGGAGGCGGCGGAGCCGATCATCTCGCCCGCCGGCTCCGTGACGAGGGCGCCGTCCGCCGCGGGGGCCGTGCGCAGGTAGCCCGAGACGTAGCGCGCCGCGAGGCCCGCGGCGCGCGCCGCGGCGACCCCGGCGTGCGCGAAGTCCTGGCACACGCCGTGCCGCGCCTGGAGCACCTCCTCGAGCGTCGAGGTGACGGTCGTGGCGGCGGAGTCGTAGGTGAACTCCCGGAAGATCATCCCGGTCAGCGCCGCGAGCGCCTCCCCGATCGGGCGCTCGGGCGTGAGCACCTCCTGGGCGAGCTCCTGCGCGGCGGCGAGCGCGGGCACACGCGGCGAGGGGTGGGTGAAGTCGATGCTCTCCGCCGGCATGAGCGGGCCCCAGTGCTCCGGGGTGCACTGCTCCCAGGGCCGCTGGAGGGTCTCCGCGGGATAGCGGCGCTCCGCGACGGAGACCACGGCCCGGGAGTGCACGTCGAGGTGCTCGTGCGGCTCGTCCACGAGCAGGTAGGTCGAGGAGTTGCCGAAGAAGTCGGTGTGCGCGGTGAGGCGGGCGGGCGCCGGGTCCACGGTCACCTCGTGGGAGAGCACCCGCTGGTGCGGGGTCGCGCGGGGCTCCACGTGGGCGCGGCCGTAGTTGCGGGAGACCGCCTTCGCGTAGCGGTACGCGGTGAGATGGTGGACGCGGTAATCGATCGCCGGGGCGTCGGGGCTCTCATCGCGCAGGGGGATGCGGGGCAGCTTCTCAGACATCGTCGAACCCCCAGGGGGAGGTGGACTCGGAGGCGCGGAAGAACCGGTTCTCCAGGGCGGTGGACAGCTCGCGCACGGACTCCATGGCGGCGCCCGCCTCGGCGACGAGCCCGGTGGGGGAGCCGGGCTCCTCGTCGCGGGGCGTGAGCAGCTCGCGCGGCTGCCAGGCGCCCACGCGGCTGCGCAGCGCCGCGAGCGGGGCGCGGAGCTCGACGGCGGGGGTCCGCTCCGGGAGGCGGTCGAGCACGGCGCCGAGCCGGTCGAGCTGGAAGGCGAGGGAGCGGGGGAGCGTCGCGTCGCCGATCAGCAGCTCGAGCAGCAGCTCGGGCTGGACCGCCGCGTGGTACGTGCGGCGGTAGGTCGCGCCGGACTCCGTGATCGCGACGACGGCGGCCGTGACCCGGGCCTCCGCGGCGGCGCTGCGGCGACCACCGAGGGCGGCCTTGAGCAGGGCGAGCAGGGCGGAGGTCCGCTCGATCCTCCGGCCCGTCTCGGTGAGGTCCCAGCCGAGGTCGCGGGGCATGGAGTCCGCGACCGCGCCGGAGAGCGCGAGGCAGCCGTCGACCATGTCGGTGAGGCCCTGCTCGAGGGGCTCGTCGGCCCCGCCGAGCGCACGGATGCGGCCGCGCATGCGGGAGATCGAGGGCCAGACGCTGTCCGAGACGAGGTCCCGCAGTCCGCGCGTGGTGTGGGCGAGCGCGGCGAAGGACTGCGCGAGCGAGCCGGGGCGGCCCGTGTCGTGGAGCAGGCTGCGGATCTCGTCGCGCACAGCGCCGGTGTCGTGCACGTCGATCGTGTGGAAGCCGGGGAAGGTCGTGGTGACGTCGGTCGTCGCCTCGAGCAGCACGGCGAGCGCGGTGCGCGGGGCCCGGCCGGTCTCCGCCGAGAGGTCGTTCGTGGAGTCCAGGACCGTGCGCAGCAGTCGCGCGGTCGAGTCGACCCGCTCGAGGTAGCGGCCGAACCAGAAGAGGTCCGAGCCCACCGAGCGGGTCATCGCCGGGTAGGGCGAGAGGCCCGTGGGGGCGTCGTCCGCGCCCGGGGCGTGGACCGCGCCGGTCGCATCGTGCGGGTCCGCGCCCGCGGAGGAGCTCGGCGGGACGGCGACCCAGACGTCCTTGAGCGTCTCGGGGGCGGCGTCCGCGGTGCGGGCGATCCCGCCGGGCATGACCTCGAAGCCGTCGGCCCCCGCCATGACGAGGAGCTGGAGCCGCACCGGGCGCTCGACGAGCGCGTCGCCGCCCGCGGGGTCCAGGGACGGCGCGGTCGAGGGCGCCGTGGTCGCGGGGGCCGCCCCGGGTTCAGACGGTCCGTCCTCCGCGGGGCGCAGAAGCAGGTCCTCGTGGAGCAGCTGCCGGCACAGGTCCGGCAGGGCGCGCGCGAGCGCGGGGTTCTCGAGGATCCCCGCCCCCAGCGGGTTGAGGATCTCCACGTCCCCGCAGCGGGCGGCTTCGACGAGCCCCGTCACGCCGCCCAGCGGGGTGGGCCCGAGGTCCAGCGGGTCCAGGAGGGAGGAGGGCACGAGCCGCACGAGCGCGTCGATGCCGTCCCCGGGGTCGGGGTCGGCGCCCGGGAGCCGCAGCGAGAGCGAGCCGGAGCCGGTGCGGAGGTCCGTCACGGAGACGACGGGCGCTCCGAGCAGGTTCGCGAACCAGTGGTGGTCGAAGGCGCGCAGCGGATCGGTGCTGTCCGTGAGCACCACGGCGCGGCCGGCGCGGCCCTCGGCCCGGCTGCGCTGGTGGAGCGCGGAGCGCATGCCGTCCATGAAGGGGTGCAGGCGCCGCAGTGCGGTCGAGGAGTACAGCTCGGGGGCGCTGCGGGAGAGGGCGCGGCGCAGCTCGAGGGCGAGGCCGGCGCCGTCGGGCACGTCCGTGTGGTCGGCGAGGACCTGCCATCCGCCGTCGGCGGCGCGCTGCACCGTGCAGCCGAGCGCGAGCAGGTGGGTGCCGCCGCGGGAGGGGATCGAGGTGGCGGTGCGCAGGTACGCGGGGTCGGCGAGCAGCGCGGCGGCCGGGGCGACGTCGCTGCCGAGCACGGTGCGAGGCCCGTAGAGATCGGCGTGCAGCGCGTCCAGCAGCCGGGCCCGCTGGACGAGGCCCGCGGAGAGCTCCTCCCACTCCTCC
Organism: Brachybacterium horti; assembly: GCF_054777615.1. NCBI lineage: Bacteria > Bacillati > Actinomycetota > Actinomycetes > Micrococcales > Dermabacteraceae > Brachybacterium > Brachybacterium horti. The sequence goes on along the minus strand of NZ_BAAHAM010000003.1, from coordinate 673,409 downwards.
GGCCCGAGCACCACCGGCACCGGGTCCAGGGCGGGGGAGGGGACGGAGACGTCGGAGGCGAACAGCGAGCCGGCCGCCGCCGCGGCGCGACGCCGGCCGGCGGGGCCGAGGGCGTCGAGCGCGCGAGCGGGCGCGGTCGGGATCGCGATGGTCACGGCGTCATCGTAGGCGGGCCGCCCGGGAGCGGGGCGCATGCCCACCCCCGGGTGGCCGTCGCCGGTCCCGGCAGGTCAGGACGTCGAGACGACCGGGGCGCCCTCGGATGGCTGGACGACGACGAAGCCCGGTCCGTGGAAGCCCAGCTGGAAGGACTCGCCGGAGCCGCGGCCGATGAGCGAGCCCATCTTGAAGTCGTTCTTGATCTGCGGCTGCAGGTTCGCGGACCAGCAGACGGCCGCCTGCGGGTCGACGTAGGTGGGCTGCTGCGAGCAGTCCAGGAGCATCGGCGGGCCGTCGGAGGTCACCGCGACCATGCCCTGTCCCTGGAGGAAGAGGTTGAACAGCCCGCCCGCCATGAAGCCGCCGGCGCCCAGGGAACGGATGTCCCACTGGATCGAGGAGTCGAAGGCGAGGAGGTTCTTCGTGTTCAGCGTGATCGCGTCGCCCTCGAGCTGGAGCAGGAAGATCTCCTCGGCGTTCTTCGCGAAGAACACCTCGCCCTGGCCGCGCACGTGCATGAGGTTGCCGCCCTCGCCGGTCGCGAGCTTCTTCAGGAGCTTCATGCCGCCGCCGGAGCCCTGGTAGGCGAAGTCCATCTGACCCTGGTAGGCGACCATCGCGCCCGCGGCGGCGATGATCTCCGGGGACTGCGGCTGCAGCGCGCAGCGCAGCATCTTCGAGGACTGCAGCGCCCAGCGGTCCGTCGTCTGGCGCTCCTGGTTCGTGGCGTCGAAGAGGTTCGAGCGCATGGGACCCACCCTTCCGCGCCCGGGGGTCGGCTCCGGCCGCACGGCCGCTCCCGCGCGGCCGTGCGCATCGTCCCACAGCCGGGACCGCCCCGCACCCTGTGCGGAGCCTGCGTGCGCCTCGTGAAGGTCCGCCCCGGATGCACGTCGCCGCGCGGCCCGTTCCGTAGCATGGCGCGCATGGAGGAGACCCGACGCCAGCGCACGCCCCGCCGCGATCCCCGGCTCGGCGCGCTCGCCGAGGAGTCCGGCTACCGGATCGAGGAGCGCATCGGCGCGGGCGGCATGGGCATCGTCTACCGCGCCCACGACGCCGACGGCCGCGAGGTCGCGATCAAGCTGCTGCGCCACGACATCGCCGACGATCCCCGCGCCCGCGAGCGCCTCGCCCGCGAGGTCGCCGCCCAGAAGCTCGTGCGCAGCGAGTCGATCGTGAGGATCCTCGACGCGGAGCTCGACTCGCCGGACGCCTTCGTGGTCACCGAGTTCGTCCCCGGCCCCACCCTCGAGGACGCCGTGCGCGAGCGGGGCGGGCTGCACCCCGAGGCCGTGCGGGAGGTGGGGCTCGTGCTCGGCGACGCCCTGCGCGTCATCCACGCCGCCGGGGTCATCCACCGCGACCTCAAGCCCTCCAACGTGCTGCTGCGCGGCGCCCGCCCGCGGGACCTCGACGGCTTCGACCCCGAGGGCGACCGCCTGGACCCCGTGATCATCGACTTCGGGATCGCGATCGCCGCGGAGGAGTCCCGGCTGACCTCGACCGGGCTCGTCATGGGCACCGCCGCCTACCTCGACCCCGAGGTGGTGCGCACCAACCACACCGCGGAGGCGGGGGACTGGTGGTCCCTCGCGGCGATGCTCGCCTATGCGGCGACGGGCCGCGAGCCCTATGGCAGCGGCCGCGCGGATCTGGTGTTCCTGCGCGCGGACCGCGGGGAGATCGACGTCGACGGGCTGCCCGTCGAGCTCGCCGCCTGGCTGCGGGAGGCGCTGCAGGCGGATCCCGCGCGGCGTCCCGACCCGGCGACGCACCTCGCGAAGCTCGCGGATCTCGACCTGACCCGTTTCGAGGACGCGGGGGAGACCGAGGCCTTCGGGGCCGACGGCCGCACCGCCGTGCTCCCCGCCGGCGCGGCCGCTGCCGGCGCCGCCGCGGCGACACCGTCGGAGGCGCCCGGGGACGAGGCGGCGAGCGGGGAAGGTGGCGACGGGGCGACCACCGTCCTCCCCGTCGCCGACGACGGTGCTGATGCTGATGCTGATGCTGATGCCGCCGACGACCCCGCGACGGGCGCCGGCGCCCCCGGACCGGAGGCCACCCAGGTGCTCCCCGTCGTCGCGGACGGCGACCGCACCGAGACGCTGCCGCGCATCGACGACGCCGGCGCGACCCGCGCGGAGGCGGTGCGCGAGCAGCCGGGTGGCGGGTACGACGCGCCGACCGAGGCGCCGCGCACCGAGGCGCTCCCCGTCGTCGAGTCGCCCACCATGCGCCTGCCCGTGATCCAGGAGGAGCTCGCCGCGCCGCCCCGGCCGGTCCCCACCCCGACCCCGAGCGGGAACGACCCGCGCTCCCACGATCCGCAGCGACCCGTGCAGCGCGGGCCCGACGGCGGCCTCGCCGGCTATCCCGTGACCGCCCCGGTGGCCTCCCCGTACCCGGCGCAGACCTCCGCCCCGTCGCCCTACCCGGCCCCGCAGCCGTACGGGCAGATGGCCCCGTACGGCATGGCGCCGCAGCCCGTCCCGCCGCCGCCCCGCCGGCCGGTGCTCGTGTGGCTCGGCCACCTGCTGCTGATCGGACTCGGCGTCATCGCCCCCTACATCGCCCTCGTGCTCCTGCTGCTGCTGGGCGGCGCCGCCCGCACCTGGGAGCGCTCGCACCGGTCCGTCGCCGCACGACGGATGCGCGGCTCCTCGGGGGCCGGGCCGCTCTGGGCGGCGGGCACCGCGGCGCCCTTCCGGTTCCTGCAGGGCGTCGCGGAGACGGCGCTCCAGGCGGTGCTGCCGCTGCTGCTGGGCCTGCTCGTCGGCGTCGCGGTGGACGCCGCCACGTACCTCGGGACCGGGACCGCCCTGCCGGACGGCGTCGCCCTCGGCACCGCCGTCGGCATCACGACCCTGCTGACCTGGGTCGGGATCGGCTCGCGCACCACGAGACTGGGCGCCCACCGGATGGTTGACGCGGCCGCCCCGGACCGCACCTGGACGGCCGTCCTGCTGGGCCTGCTGCTGCTCCTGCTCGTCGCGGTCGTCGCGACGATCGGTGCGCGCCAGGGCATGGTCGACTACTTCCCGTTCTCCTCCGGGCCGACCCTCGAGTCCATCGCCTTCTGGCGCCGCTGAGCGGTCGGCGTGGGCCGGGTCTCCCGTCCCGGGATCGTCGAAGGTTCCACGGATACACTCGCGGCGTTCCCACCCTCGACCGCCGCACGGCGCAAGGAGAGACCATGGCGTCCGGATCCCCGAAGTCCGCGAGCGAGCGTCGCGAGGCGCAGCGCGAGGCGCTGCGCCAGCAGCGCCAGGCCGAGCTGCGCCGTCAGCGCTCGGTGCGGATCATCATCATCGCCGTCATCACGGTGATCGCGCTCGCCCTGCTCTCCGTCGCGGGCCTGTTCATCTACCGTGCCGCCACGGCGGACAAGCAGCCGGTGACCATGCCGACCGGCGTGAGCGAGGACGCCCCGTACCTCACCTTCGGTGCGGAGGAGGGCTCCGGCGCCCCCGTCGTGGACCTGAACCTCGACTTCATGTGTCCCTACTGCGGGCAGTTCGACGGCGTGAACTCCGCGGACATCCAGGAGCTCGTCGAGAACGACCAGATGACGCTGCACCTCACGCCGCGCCGCTTCCTCGACGCGAACTCCACGAGCGGCGACTACTCCACACGCGCCGCGAACGCGCTCGTGTGCGTGTACGAGGAGAACCCGGACAACGCCCTCGCGTTCACGACCCTCATGTACGAGAACCAGCCGGCGGAGGGCTCCGCGGGGCTCACCGACGACCAGATCCTCGAGTACGCCAAGCAGGCGGGCGCGAGCGACGAGGTGAGCAGCTGCATGAGCTCCAAGACCTACTGGGGCTACGTGCGCAAGGCGGCGGAGCCCTACGGCGCCGACCTCGCGAGCTCCACCCCGTACGTCGCGATCGACGGCACCGTCTTCGAGGACTACTACACCGAGGGCGCCTTCAAGCAGGCCGTGCTCGAGGCGGCGGGATCCTCCGCCTCCGACGCCGGTGGCGCCTCCGACAGCGGACGCTGACATGGGCGGGGAGCCCTGCTCTCCGCTACCATTCCGGGGTCGATCGGCGCGCTGATCGGCCCCGGCCCGCTGGAGTGGCGCAACGGTAGCGCACCTGTCTTGTAAACAGGCGGTTGCGGGTTCGATTCCCGTCTCCAGCTCGAGAGAGAGTCCCCCTGCCCGTGATACTGGCAGGGGGACTCCCTGCGTCACGGGGACGGTTCAGGCCTCGACGGGGACCGGGACCTGGTCCCCGGCGTGGCGCCGCACCGTGTCGCGGATCTGCTCGGCGTAGCGGTAGATGTCGTCGAGGTCCTCGAGCAGGTACCGGGTCTCCACCTTGTTCTCGTCGAACAGGCCCAGGTGCTTGCGGGACTTCCCGTTGAACCACAGGCGGGCGATGGACTTGCGGTTGTTGTCGTCCAGCATGATCGCGAAGTAGGTCTTCGAATCCCGATGGGTGATGCGCTGCGGCTTCACGTCGCTGCAGGCGATCGCCTTGATGATCTGGTAGCCGGCGAGCTCCTGCTCGGTGGTGACGACGTCGGCGGGGCCGGTCGCCTCGTCGGCGTTCGTCGCGGCGACCTCGGCCTCCGCGTCCGGTGCCGGTGCGCCCGCGACGAGCGGCGCGGGCTCCGCCTCCCCGAGCGCCGACTTGAGACGGGCGTTCACCTGCTCCTTGAGGAACTGCTTCATCGCCTTCGAGGTCAGCTCCGTGAACTGGCGGATGTTCTCCGCCGTGCCCCGACGGTCGGAGACGCGTCCCATGAGCATCTTGACGAGCTCGGGTGCCGGCTCGCGGAACTCGTCCGCGATCTCGCGTCGGAGAGCGCCCACGTACTTCAGCTCCTCGGCGGAGCTGATCACGGAGTCGAGGTTGAAGGTCCCCTTCGTGAGCTTGCGCAGCTCGGGGAGGATCGTCTCGTCGATGTCGGCCAGGTCGAGCACGAGGAACGGGCGGTCGTCCATCATGTTGGGCTTGTCGAGGTCCGTGTAGAAGTTGAACACCTGCCCGTTGGTCAGCACGCCGATCCGGGCGTTGGTGACCGAGAAGTACCGGAACAGCTGCGAGGCGTGCTTGATGTGCAGCGGGTCCCCGATGCGCTTGCACTCGATGAGGATCTGGACCTCGCCGTCCTTCATGATCGCGTAGTCGACCTTCTCGCCCCGCTTGGTGCCGTGGTCGGCCGTGAACTCCGGGACCACCTCCAGCGGATTGAAGACGTCGTAGCCCAGGACCCGCGAGATGAACGGCATGATGAAGGCGTTCTTGGTCGCCTCCTCCGTCTCGATCGACGGTCCCTGGCTGATGATCTTGCTCGCGATATCCGCGATGGCCTCGTCGAAGTCCACCGTGCATCCCTTCCTCACCGTTCGACGGGCGAGATGCCCGATTGGTGAGGAGTGTGGCAGGAAGGTCGGACACCTGTCCGATACTTCGCCTGATTGACCCGTGTGCGGTCGCGGGCCGCGTGGGCCGAAAAAGGATCGCCCCTCCGCGCCGCCTCGCCATGCCGGCCCTCGCCCATGCCGTGTCCTGCTCGTTACCGATCCGGTCCGATCCGGTCGCTGCCCGGGGCGGGGTCAGAAGGTGTCGTACGAGCCGCGGCTCACCGTGAAGCCCTTCCCGGTCATCACGTTCCAGCAGGTCATGCCGGAGGACTCGCTCGTGCAGGCCACGTCGCCGTTCACGGCGCTCTCCCCGTAGGCGAGGGTCTGCGCGCCGCTGCCGAACTCCTGGGAGCAGTCCGGGGCGGCGTCCTCCCCGGCCACGACGATCGAGAACGGGCCGTCGGCGCAGCCCTCGATGTCGTCGCCGTAGCGGTGCTCCGCCACGGAGCAGCCCACGCTGTCGCCCTCGAGACTGCAGGTGATGTTGCCGGTGGGGGAGGCGACCGCGTCGAGCTCCTGGGCGGAGTCCGGGGCGGGGGAGACCGGGTCGGCGCTCGGCTCCTCGGCGGCGCTGGACTCCTGCTCCGAGGGCTCCGCGGAGGCGGAGGTCGTGCTGTCGCGGCTGTAGGTGTCCTCGCCGTCGCTCAGCCAGGCCCGTCCCGCGAGCAGGCCGACGATCGCGAGGATCAGGGCGAGCAGCAGGCAGCCGCCGCAGGCCCACCAGACGCGGCGGCGGGACCGGCCGTCGTCGTCCGTCGGCGGCGGGTTCTGGCCGCTCGTGCCCCAGGGGATCGGCCCGGCCGGGGCCGCGGCGGCAGGACCGGGAGCGGGGGCCGAGGGGGCGCTCGCACCGGCCGACGGCGCACCGCCGGAGTAGCCACCTGCAGCGGCACCGCCCGCGACAGCACCGCCCGCGGCGGCTCCGGCGACGGCCGGGAAGGCGGCCGTGGGGGTGGGCGGCGCGGTCATGGGGGCGGTGTCGGGCTCGGGCGCCGGGGCGGCGGCCCCTGCGGCTGCCGCGGTCGAGGGACCGGGCGACGCGGGGTCGGCCGAGGGGCGGACCACGGTCCAGGCGTCCACCTCCGGGGCGTCCCCGGGGCCGGCGGCGGCGTCGGCGTCCGCGGCGGGGGAGCGCGTCAGCGCCGGGTCCGCCGAGGGTCGACCTGCGCCGGGCGGCAGGGCGACGACGCCGCTGCCCTCGTTGATGCGCACCCCGCTGCTCGCGGGGACCGGCTCGTGCGGCTCGGTGGGCGGGCCGGCGTCCAGCGGCACGGAGGCCTCCGGCGCGGCGGTGAGCGGGGCGAGCGAGGTGTCGGGCTCGGCAGCGGGGGCGGCGTCGGTCTCGGTCTCGGACCCGGTCTCGGGCTCCGCCGCAGGAGCGGCGTCGGCCTCGGGGGCGGAGGGGGAGCCCGCCTCGGGCGCGGAGCCGGCACTCTGCTCGAAGGCCTGCTTCGCGGAGGGGTTCGTCGCGAGGATCCACGAGCGCGCGGCCTCCGGGCAGGACGGGTTCGTCACGATGGCGTCGTGCAGCTCGGGATGGCTCTGCGTGAGCTCGAGCAGCCGCTCCGGCGCGGTGCGCGGGTCGCGCGCCTCCTGCTCGGGCGTTCGAGGTGTCGTCACATCCGTCTCCGATTCCGTCGTCCCGGCCGCAGTCTCGGCCGAGTCCGGGCGAGCACGATACAGGTCCCGCCTCCGGACGCCGGTGAGACGGCGGCGCGGCCGGCCCCGTGACGGGACCTCCACCGGGTCAGATCCCGACCGCGGTGTCGTCGATCACCGGCAGGGCCGTGGTCTGGGTCATCGGCTCGCCGTCCTCCCGCAGCGGGCGCACGCGGAGCCAGTAGAAGCCGTGCGAGCCGAGGGTCAGGGTGAGCGAGCCGTCCTCCGCGATCGGCGGGAACTCGTGGCCGCCGAACAGGTCCCGCATGGTGCGCCGCTCGAGCCCGGTGACGTCGAGCGTCGTCGTCACGGGATGCGCCGCCAGGTTGAACACGCACAGCAGGGTCTCGGCGTGCTCGGCGGCGTCCTCGCGGTGCTCGGCGCCGTCGTAGCTGCGGGTGAAGGCGAGGACCCGCTCCGAGTCCGCCGCGACGGGCCCGTACTCGCCCATGCCGAAGGCCTCGTGGGCGCGGCGCACCGCGAGCATCCCCCGCACGAAGTGCAGCAGCGAGCTCGAGTGCGCCATCTGCGCCTCCACGTTCGCGGTCGCGTAGTGGTAGACGAGGTTCTGCACCACTGGAAGGTACAGCTTCCCGGGGTCCGTGATCTCGCTGAACCCGGCGTTGCGGTCGGGGGTCCACTGCATCGGGGTGCGCACCGCGTCGCGGTCCTCGAGCCAGATGTTGTCCCCCATGCCGATCTCGTCCCCGTAGTAGAGGAACGGCGAGCCGGGCAGCGAGAGCAGCAGGGCGTGGATCAGCTCGAGCTCGGCGCGGGAGTTGTCCAGCAGCGGGGCGAGGCGGCGGCGGATGCCGACGTTCGCGCGCATCCGCGAGTCCGGCGCGTACCAGCCGAGCATCGCCGCGCGGTCCTCCGGCGAGACCATCTCGAGGGTCAGCTCGTCGTGGTTGCGCAGGAAGGTGCCCCACTGGGCGCCGCGGGGGATCGACGGGGTCTGGGCCATGATGTCGATGATGTGCCGGGCGGAGCCCTCGCGCAGGGCGTAGAACAGCCGCGGCATCACCGGGAAGTGGAAGCACATGTGGCACTCCGGGGACTCCTCGGAGCCGAAGTACTCGACCACGTCGCTCGGCCACTGGTTCGCCTCGGCGATGATCACGCGGCCCGGCCAGTGCTCGTCGACGAAGGCGCGCAGCTCGGCGAGGAACGCGTGGGTGGCGGGGAGGTTCTCGCCGTCGGTGCCCTCCTCCTCGTAGAGGTAGGGGATCGCGTCCGCGCGGAACCCGTCGATGCCCTTGTCCAGCCAGAACCGCACGACGTCGAGCATCGCCTGCCGCACGGCGGGGTTCTCGAAGTTCAGGTCGGGCTGGTGGGAGAAGAAGCGGTGCCAGTAGAACTGCCGGCGCACCGGGTCGAAGCTCCAGTTGCTCTCCTCCGTGTCCACGAAGATGATGCGCGCGTCCTGGTACTTCTCGTCGGTGTCCGACCACACGTAGAAGTCCCCGTACGGGCCCTCGGGGTCGGAGCGGGACTCGAGGAACCACGGGTGCTTGTCGCTCGTGTGGTTCATCGGCAGGTCGATGATGACGCGGATCCCCCGACGGTGCGCCTCGGAGACGAGCCGCTCGAAGTCGGTGATCGACCCGAACTCCGGCAGCACCGCCTCGTAGTCGGAGATGTCGTAGCCGCCGTCGCGCAGCGGGGACGCGAAGAAGGGCGGCAGCCACAGGCAGTCGATGCCCAGCCACTGCAGGTAGTCGAGGCGCTCGATGAGCCCGCCGAAGTCGCCCGTGCCGTCCCCGTTGCCGTCCGCGAAGGCGCGCACGAGCACCTCGTAGAACACGGCGCGGCGGTACCAGTGGGGGTCGTAGTCGACCCCCGGTCCCTGCGGGGTGAACTGGGCGGAGTTCAGGGGCATCGGTTCCTCCAGGGGAGTCGTGGCCTCCGCGTCGGGCGCGCGGGGTCGCGGGCGATGGCGACACGGTACTGCGCGGGCGGCCCTCGCCGTAGCATGGGCCCGATCATCCGGGGGGACGGGGAGGCGCATGAGCGAGCAGTGGGGCCCGCAGGGGCCGTCGTCGGCCCAGCAGGGCCGTCCGAACGGTCAGGGCCCGCAGGGCCGCCGCTGGGGGATCTGGATCGCCGTCGGCTGTCTCGCCCTCCTGCTCGTGCTGCTGCTCGTCGCGACGATCGGCGGCGTCGTCCACCTCGTGGGTCGCGACGGTCGCGAGGACCCGCCCGCGACGACCAGCGCCCCCGCGACCGTGACCTTCACCGGCACCACCTTCACGCTCACCCACCCCGACACCTGGGCGGAGGGCGACCGCACCCCGGACACCGGCATGGAGCTGAACCTGCGCCGCACCGCCGGCCAGGAGGAGGACGACGACGGCATGCAGCACGGGGACAACGTGACCGTCTACCAGTTCCAGTCGGAGCGGCAGGCCGTCGCCGAGTGCCGCTGGCAGGCCCCGTTCCTGGGCTGGGGCTTCGACGACCACGAGGACGCCGAGGAGCTCGACCGGACCGAGGTGGGCGGCGCCCCCGCCGCGCACCACCGGGTGCACGGCACGTGGGACGGCCGGCCGGTCGTCGCGGAGACCTGGTGCCTGGACGTGGACGGCGGCGTGCTGCAGATCGTCGCGGAGACCTACGGTGCGGAGGAGATCTCCTCCGAGGAGGCCCGGATCGTCTCGAGCCTCGTGGTCACCGCGGGCTGAACGGGCCGGCTCAGCCCTCCTGCCAGCTCCAGTCCTCGAGCAGCTGACGCGCCGCCTCGGGCTGCTCCTGATCCGGGGCCGGCGCCGACTCGGTGAGCACGGCGATCGCGGCGGTGCCGTCGGCCGCGCAGACCAGATCGGCGCGATAGGCGTCCACGGGCACGGCCTCGAGGGTGCGGCGGTCCGTGGTGCGGCCGTCGAGAGGCGGGGGATCGGCGAGATCGGTGCCGACCTGGGCGAGACCCTGGGTGATCGAGCCGGCCTGCAGGGCGTCGCACAGGGCGGAGGGCCCGGTGCCGTCCTGCGAGCGGAGGATCGAGATGCGCTGCGTGGAATCCGCGGACTCGAGGCCGGCGACGAGGGTGAGGCCCGCGCCCGCGGGCGCGCTGCGGGAGCCCCAGCCTGCCGGGGAGACGGTGGTGAAGCTGCCGCCGTCGATCGCGGTCCCCACCGGCTCCCCCCGGGCGATCGCCATGCCCGCGCCGATCGCCACCCAGAGCGCGGAGACCACGAGGAAGGCGATCGTGCCGGCCCGCCGTCGCGGATCGTCCCGGAGCGAGCGCAGCAGGGCGCGTGCGCGTCCCGCAGTGCTCGTGCCGCCGCTCATGGTCCCCTCCTCCGTCGGCCCCGCCCCACGCTAGACCGCGAGCGTCCCGTGCCCGCGTGCGTTGTGGACAGTCGGCGGGCAGTGGCCCGGGCGAGCCTCAGCCGCGCTCGATGCGCCAGTGCACCGGCGCGGCGCCCTGCTGCTCGAGAAGGGCGTTCACCTGCGAGAACGGTCGGGACCCGAAGAACCCACGGGAGGCGGAGAGCGGGCTCGGGTGCGGCGAGGCCACGTGCGGCACGTCTCCCAGCATCGGCACGAGGGACTGCGCGTCGCGGCCCCAGAGCACGGCGACGAGCGGACCGCCGCGCTCCACGAGGGAGCGGATCGCGAGCTCGGTGACCTCCTCCCAGCCGCGGCGGCGGTGCGAGGCCGGTGCCCCGGGCCGCACGGTGAGCACCCGGTTCAGCAGCATCACGCCCTGCTCCTGCCAGGCGGTGAGGTCCCCGTGGGAGGCGGGCGGGATCCCGAGATCGGCCTCGAGCTCCTTGTAGATGTTCACGAGCGAGCGGGGGAGCGGGCGCACGTGCCGCTCGACCGCGAAGGAGAGGCCGATCGGGTGGCCCGGGGTGGGGTAGGGGTCCTGGCCGACGATCAGCACGCGCACGTCCGCGAGCGGGGTGGTGAAGGCGCGCAGCACGTCCTCGCCGGCGGGCAGGTAGCCGTGTCCCGCGGCGACCTCCTCGCGGAGGAAGCCGCCGATCCCGTGGATGCGCTCCTCCACGGGGGCGAGGGCGCGGGCCCAGTCCTCGGCGAGGGTGTGCGAGAGGGGTCGGGGAGTGCTCGGCATGGTCCCAGTGTGGCAGGGGCGACAGGTCCCCGCGCGGCGGGCGGCGCGCCGCCGACGCCCGCCCCGCGCGCCGCCGTAGGGTCGATCCATGCCCGCCGAGCTCCCCTCCGATCCGTCCGCGTCCGCCCTCTCCGAGAGCGACCGCCGGATCCTCGAGCTCGAATCGCGCACCTTCCGCTACGTGGGGGCGAAGGAGCGGGCGATCCGCGAGGAGATCGGCATCTCCCGCATCGCCTACTACGTGCGCCTGAACGCGCTGCTGGACTCCCCGGACGCGCTCCGCGCGGCCCCCGCGCTCGTGCACCGGCTGCGCGGCCGGCGCGTCTCCGCGGACCCCTCCTCCGCCGTCGCGCAGGACCCGGGTCAGGTGGCCTGAGCCGCACCCTCCGTCGGGACGCGGCGCGTGTGCTCCCGCGACCTCCCTGGCCGAGCTGGTTCAATGGGCCCGTGGCAGATTCCCAGTACCCCTACCCGCCCGACCGGTTCGACGACGAGGCGGATGCCTCCTCGTTCCACGGCGCCCACCGCGCCGAGGAGCCGTTCTGGCGCCAGAACCTGGTCTACATCGTCATCATCGCGGCCGCGTTCGTGGCCCTGGTGGTGCTGCTGTTCGTGATCGGGAACCTCGGTCGCGGCGGGGACGAGCGCTCCGCGGATCCCACGACCCCGGCCGCCTCCTCGCAGGCCGCGCAGAGCGACGGCGGCGGCGACGCCTCGGAGTCCCCGGCCGCCGAGGCCGACAAGTCCACCCCGGTCCTCGTCGTCAACGCCGGCGGCATCAACGGCCTGGCCGGGACCTGGCAGAGCACCCTCGAGGACGACGGCTGGGAGAAGGTCGACGTCGGCACCGCGGACAACCGCCAGCAGGAGGCCGTGGTCTTCTACCGCGACGAGGCGGACGCCGCGAGCGCCCAGGCCCTCGCGGACGCGGTGGGCGCCGGCGAGGCCCGCCAGAGCGACGAGTACGACGCGAGCATCACCTTCGTGGCGATCGAGCAGCCGGCCGACGACTTCGGCTCGGGCGACGGCGAGGGCTGAACGCCCGGCAGCGCGCCCGAGGACGGGCCGCCCACGCCGACCGGACAGCACGTCCGGGGCGCAGGGCGGCCCGTTCTGCATTAGCCCGGGAACCGCGCTGTGCTCGAGGCGAACGGGGTTAGCACTCTCGGGGCGAGAGTGCTTATGATGATCTGGCACTCGGTGCACGGGAGTGACAGCTCTCCGCGTGCCGGGCTCTGAACATTCCGATCCCGTGAGGGATCCGCCGCCGTGGGACAGGAACACGGTGTCGGATGCCGTCCGTCGCGGGCACTGGATCGGGTGGACATCACAGACACGGGAGAGATTCCACCATGGCCAAGCTCATCGCTTACGACGAGGAGGCCCGTCGCGGCCTCGAGCGCGGGATGAACCAGCTCGCTGACGCCGTCAAGGTCACCCTCGGCCCCAAGGGTCGCAACGTCGTCCTCGAGAAGTCCTGGGGCGCCCCCACGATCACGAACGACGGCGTCTCCATCGCCAAGGAGATCGAGCTCGACGACCCGTACGAGAAGATCGGTGCGGAGCTCGTCAAGGAGGTCGCCAAGAAGACGGACGACGTCGCGGGCGACGGCACCACCACCGCCACCGTCCTCGCCCAGGCCCTGGTCAAGGAGGGCCTGCGCAACGTCGCCGCCGGCGCCAACCCGATCGCGCTCAAGCGCGGCATCGACAAGGCCGTGGCCGCCGTCTCCGAGACCCTGCTCGCGCAGGCGAAGGAGATCGAGACCAAGGACCAGATCGCGAACACCGCCGCCATCTCCGCGGCCGACCCGGCGATCGGCGAGCTCATCGCCGAGGCGCTCGACAAGGTCGGCAAGGAGGGCGTGATCACGGTCGAGGAGTCCAACACCATGGGCCTCGAGCTGGAGCTCACCGAGGGCATGCGCTTCGACAAGGGCTACATCTCCGCCTACTTCGTCACCGACGCCGACCGCCAGGAGGCCGTGCTCGAGGATCCCTACATCCTCCTGCTCTCCTCCAAGGTCTCCGCCGTCAAGGACCTCCTCCCGCTGCTGGAGAAGGTCATCCAGTCCGGCAAGCCCCTCGCGATCATCGCCGAGGACGTCGAGGCCGAGGCTCTCGCCGTGCTCGTCGTCAACAAGCTCAAGGGCTCCTTCAAGTCCGTGGCCGTCAAGGCCCCCGGCTTCGGCGACCGTCGCAAGGCGATGCTCGAGGACATGGCGATCCTCACCGGCGGCCAGGTCATCTCCGAGGAGGTGGGCCTCAGCCTCGAGACCGCCGGCCTCGAGCTGCTCGGCCAGGCCCGCAAGGTCGTCGTCACCAAGGACGAGACCACCATCGTCGAGGGCTCCGGCGACGCCGACCGCATCGCCGGCCGCGTGAAGCAGATCCGCACCGAGATCGAGAACTCGGACTCGGACTACGACCGCGAGAAGCTCCAGGAGCGCCTCGCGAAGCTGGCCGGCGGCGTGGCCGTCATCAAGGCCGGCGCCGCGACCGAGGTCGAGCTCAAGGAGCGCAAGCACCGCATCGAGGACGCCGTGCGCAACGCGAAGGCGGCCGTCGAGGAGGGCGTCGTCGCCGGTGGCGGCGTGGCCCTGCTGCAGGCCTGCAAGGACACCTTCGACAAGCTCAGCCTCACCGGTGACGAGGCGACCGGCGCCAAGATCGTGAAGATCGCGATCGAGGCCCCGCTCAAGCAGATCGCCGTCAACGGCGGCCTCGAGGGCGGCGTCGTCGCGGAGAAGGTCAAGAGCCTCCCCGTGGGCCAGGGCCTCAACGCCGCGACCGGCGAGTACGAGGACCTCCTCGTCGCCGGCATCATCGACCCCGTCAAGGTCACCCGCTCCGCGCTGCAGAACGCGGCGTCCATCGCGGGCCTGTTCCTCACCACCGAGGCCGTCGTGGCCGACAAGCCGGAGCCCGTCAAGGCTCCCGCCGGTGGCGACGAGATGGGCGGCATGGGGGGCATGGGCGGCATGATGTGATCCAGCCCCACGGCTGATCACCTGCCGCTCGACCCGAGCGCACAGCGGGCCCCGATCCTCTCCGGAGGGTCGGGGCGCGCTGCTGTCCGCGTGCGGACCGCCGGGCCCGCAGGCACAGCGCATGGGCAGGATGACTCCATGACCTACGAGATCCAGGAGTCCCTCGTCGTCCCCGTCCCGCCGGCGGAGGTGTACGCCGCGATCAGCGACGTCACGCGCACGGGGGAGTGGAGCCCGCAGTGCCGGCGCTGCACCTGGGACTCGGACGCCCGCGGCGTCGGCGCCCGCTTCACCGGGGACAACCGCACCCCCGAGCGCGAGTGGAGCACCACCTCCGAGGTGGTCGCCGACGAGCCCGGGGAGCACTTTGCCTGGTCCGTCGGCCCCGGCCGGGTCGTCTGGGGGTTCCGGCTGCGCGCCGTCCCGGAGGGCACCGAGCTCACCGAGTACACGCGCACCACGCCGCAGCTCCTGGAGGTCTTCACGGAGCGCTACGGCGACCGTGCCGAGGAGGAGATCGCGATCCGTCAGGAGGCCGCGCGCGCCGGGATCCCGGCGACCCTCGCGGCGATCCGCGAGGTGCTCACGGCAGTCTGAGCCGTGACCTTCCGAGCGTCGTCAGCCGGTCGGGCCGAAGGTCGCCACGGGCACGCCCGAGAGCGGGCTCGGCTCCCGTCACATGTCGCGGGCGGAGGTGATCAGCTGCGTCCCGCCCGCGCACACGACCGCGAGATCCAGCAGGTCCCCGGCGTCGGAGATGTTCGTGCCCGAGTCCCGGGCGAGCGCCGACGTCACGTCGACCCGGCCGCCGGGACAGTCCTGGACCTCTCCCTCGAGGGAGGGGACGAGGGTGGTGAGCACGTCCTCCTCGGGGACGGGATCCGCACTCGCCGCACCGCCGTGGTCGGAGGCGCCGGCAGCGGCCGTGGCCGTGAGGAGCTCGTCGACCTGTGTGGGCTCCAGCTCGATCACCGCCTGCCACCAGTAGTCATCGGGTGCCGGGATCGGCTCCCGCTCGGCGGGGTCGGTGAATCGTCCTTCGGCGATCGTCACCGCAGCCACGTCCTCGAGCACCGGGACGTGCTCGTCGACCAGATCGGGGGAGTGCGTGACCTGGCCCGGCCGGTAGTAGCGGTCCGAGTCCTCGTCGTACGACCAGTCATCGACCTCGCGGTCCGTGCCGCCGAGGAGGTCGCAGCCGGTCAGCAGTGCAGCGGTGAGCACGGCACCTGCGACGGCGCGGGCGTGCTGGTGCGCCATGGGGTCCCCCTCTCGTACGTCGTCCCCGGATGTCTACCAGGTGCCGCCATCCGCCGCCCCGCGGCTCAGAGCCCCCAGGCCTCGGCGAGCAGCTCGATGCCGCGGATCCGGTGCTCGGGGTCGAAGTAGTTGGCGGTGACGATGAGCTCGTCCGCCTCGGTGGCGTCGACGATCGCCTCGAGCTGGGAGACGACGCTCGACGGGGAGCCGACGGCGCGGATCGAGAGGGTCTGCTCGACCTGCTGCATGAGGTGGTCGGGGTAGGCGCCCTCGAGGTCCCGCGGCGGCTGCGTCTTCATCCGCTGCCCGGTGACGATGCCGAGGAACTGCTGCACGTTCGTGGTGAAGAGGTGCTGCGCCTCCGCGTCCGTCGGTGCGATGACGACGTTGACGCCGACCATCGTGCGCGGCGCGTCGATCTGCGCGGCCTCGCTCTGGGTGGCGCTGAAGCTCTCGCGGTACACGCGCAGCGCGTCGAGGTACTGGAAGGGCGCGAAGTGCGAGGCGACGGAGAACGGCATCCCCAGCTGTGCGGCGAGCCGGGCGCCGTTGGTCGTGGAGCCGAGGATCCACATGGGCACGTCGGTGCCCTCGGCGACGCCGGCGCGGATCGGCAGGCGGCCGCTCGGCTCGGCCCGGGACCAGTCGCGCATCTGCTCGACGGCGGCGACGAAGGCACCCGGCTCCGCGGAGGTGCGGGCCAGCAGCTGCGCCGTGTACTGGTCGGTGCCGGGCGCGCGGCCCAGGCCCAGGTCGATCCGGTTGCCGTGGAACTGGACGAGCGTGCCGAACTGCTCGATGACGGCGAGCGGGGAGTGGTTGGGGAGCATGATCCCGCCGGAGCCCACCCGGATCCGCTCGGTGAGGGAGGCGGCGCGGTCGATCAGCAGGCTCGTGGCGCTCGAGGCGAGGGACTCCGCGTTGTGGTGCTCGGCGTACCAGTAGCGGGAGTAGCCGGAGCGGTCCGCGGCCTGCGCGGCGCGCATCGAGACGGCGATCCCCTCCCGGGCGTCCTGCCCCTCGCTGAGGGGGACCAGATCGAGGATCGACAGGGGGACGTGGGGCGTGCTCATGGCGCGAGCCTAGCCACGTCACGGGCGCCGTGGCGGGGCCCGGAGGAGGGGGATGGATCACCCGCCCGGACGCCCCGGAACGGGAAGAGACGCGGGGCTCGCGGCGTTGCGGATGCCGTGGAACTGTCCCTCCTCGATCGCACCCGCACGCGCTCCGACCTGCCCGAGCAGGCGGCGCCCGGGCACAGCATCGAGCGGGCCGTGGCCGCGGAGGCGCTCGGCTACCGCCGCTTCTGGGTCGCCGAGCACCATGCCGTGCCGGGCATCGCGAGCCCCGCCCCGGCGGTGCTGCTCGCCGCGATCGGCCAGCGCACCTCGAGGATCCGCCTGGGCTCCGGCGGCGTCATGCTCCCCAACCACCGCCCGCTCGTGGTCGCCGAGCAGTTCCTGCTGCTCGAGGCGCTCACCCCGGGCCGCGTGGACCTGGGGCTGGGGCGCTCGCTCGGCTTCACCGCCCCGGTGCGGGATGCGCTGGGCCGTGACGCCGCGAGCCCCGAGGAGTTCGCCCGCGAGGTCGAGCAGGTGCGGGACCTCCTCGCCGGGGACGGCCCGATCACCGCCCGCCCGGCCGCCGCCACGCCGCCGCCGCCGCACCTGCTCGCGACCGGAGCGGGCCTCACCACGGCGGCGCAGCTGGGCCTCGGCGTCGTCATCGGCGGGCCGATCCTCCACAGCGAGGACCTCGGCGCGCAGGTCAGCGCCTACCGCCGCGGCTTCCGCCCCCACCGGGGGAGCCGTCCCCACGTCATGCTCTCGATGGACCTGCTCGTCGCGAGCACCGACGCCGAGGCCCGTGAGCTCGCCCTCCCGGAGATCTGGGCGATGGTCGCCTCCCGCGTGACCGGCGAGTTCCCGCCGCTCGAGGACCCGGCGACGATCCGCGCCCGCGACCTCACCGCTCGCGAGGCCTCCCGGGTCGAGCAGGGCCTCGCGACCGCCTGGGCGGGATCCGCCGCGACCCTGCGCCCGCGGGTCGAGCGCCTGGTCGAGGCGACCGGGGCCGACGAGGTCCTCGCCTCCGGATCGACCTTCGACCGCGACGCGCTCGCCGCCTCGGACGCCGCGGTCGCGGAGCTGCTGGGCTGAGCGCCGGGCCGCCTCACCCGATCTCGTAGCGCCCGCGGCCGACGACGGCGTGCCGCACGCCGCCCGTCGGATCCTCCACGTCCCCGTCGAACCGGGGGATGAGGTGGAGATGCGCGTGGAAGACCTTCTGCCCGGCGGCCCGGCCGGCATTGAAGCCGACGTTATAGCCATCCGGACGGAGGTCGCGATCAAGGGCGGCCTTGAGCGACTCGATGAGGTCGAGCGCCGCGCTCACTCCTCCGGCGTGGCCTCGAACCAGGTCACCACGGGCCTCCGAGGGATGACGAGCGCATGGCCGGGGGAGACCGGATGAGCGTCCCGGATCGCGAAGCACAGATCGTTGCCCGCGAGATGCTGCTCCGCGGGGACGGCGAGGAAGGGCGAGGGCTGCGATGCCATGGCGCCGATCCTCCCATCGCCGTCGCGGCAGGGGTCGGCTCGCGCTCGTCTAGGGTCGGCGCATGAGGGACGGACGGGGGACTGCCGGGGTGCTGGGGATCGACGTGCCCGACTCCCTCCTCGAGCAGTGGCGGGGCTGGTACGCCCCCGCGGTCCAGCCGTTCCCGATCGAGCGCCTCGATGACGGGGAGCGCGCGCTCCTCCCGCAGCGCATGCTCCGGCCCACCCCCGAGGTGCGCGACACCTTCTTCCTCTACCGCGGGCCCTGGGCGTGGCTCGACGAGGGGGAGTTCCGTGCTCTGCCGAGCGGTCTGCGACGTCGGCTCCTCAGCGCACGCCGGCAGGCGATGAGGCCCAAGCCGTCCCCGGTATGGCCCTCGGAGCTCGCCGAGGCCGGGGACGCGCCGCTGTGGCGATGGGTCGAGGCGGGCACTCCCCGGAGTCGTCACCGGGACGTGACGGACCAGGTCTGGGAACGGTGCGGGCAGAGCCTGCCGCACGCCCGGGCGCTCGGCGGGACCTTCCCCGCAGGTGGGTCCGGGGCGAACTGCTTCGCGACCGTGCTCGCCGCCGCAGGGGATACGGCGGCAGCGGAGAGGTGGGTGCAGGGCGACGAGTTCGGGGCGTGGCTCCGGGCCAGGACCGCGCCCATCAACAGCCCCGCGAGCGACGGGGATCCCGGGACGGTGCTCGTATGGCGCGAGCACGGAGCCCTCGCCCATGCCGCCGTGACCATCGGCGGCGGCTGGGCCCTGGTGAAGCCGTCGCAGGCCTGGTGCAGCCCACGGCTCGTGCAGCCCACGCGCGAGCTGATCCTCGGCTGGCGCCATCCCGGGACGCGGATGGAGCGGCATGGTCTGGTCGAGAGGACACGAGCGGAGTAATGTACCTACTACAGGTACATCGAAAGGAGGGTGACGATGTCGACCACGATCACGAGCCGTGAGTTCAACAGGGACGTCTCGGCGGCGAAACGCGCGGCGGCGAAGGGCCCGGTGACGATCACGGACCACGGTCGGCGCTCCCATGTGCTGCTGACCGCGGAGGAGTTCGACCGCCTCAGCGGAAGACGGGAGCTCCTGGGGGACAGGCTCTGGGCCCGAGGGACCGAAGAGATCGACCTCGACCTCCCGGAGCGCAGGATCGAGGCGCCGCGGGAGATCGACCTGTGACGTACCTTCTCGATACCAACGTGCTGAGCGATGCCCGAGCAGGGCGCTCTCCTGTTGTCCGCACGTGGCTGAGCCGGCAGGAAGTGGAGGAGCTGCATCTCAGCGCCGTCACGATCCACGAGCTCGAGCGCGGCATTCGGCAGAAGGAGCGTGCCGACCCCGCAGGAGCACTGCCGCTGCGCAGGTGGCTCGACGAGGACATCAGGCCGACCTTCTCCGGCAGGATCATCCCGATCGACGAGCGGGCGGCGATCGCGGCGGCCGCGCTCCACATCCCCGATCCGATGCCCCAGATGGATGCCCTCATCGCGGCCACGGCTGCCGTTCACGAGCTCACGCTGGTCACCCGCAACATCCAGGACTTCCATCGCGCCCACATCCCGCTGTTCGATCCCTGGTCGGCGTAGTGCGGGATCAGATGTCAGTCGCCGTGAGGTCCTTCCGGAAGCAGACGCTGATCCCGTCGGCAGGGTCGTAGGGAGCGAACACGGGGACGCGCTCCCAGCCCTGCCGCTCGTAGAGCGCGATCGCCTCGGGCTGGCGGTTCCCGGTCTGCAGGAACAGCTCCGTGGCGCCCTTCTCGCGGGCACCCTCCTCGAGCTGCTCGAGCACGGCGCTCGCGAGGCCCAGACGGCGGTGCCCGGCGTCGATGAACAGGCGCTTGACCTCCCAGCGGTCCGGGAGCCGCCGCAGGGTGCCTGTCGCGGCGACCTCGCCGTCCACGAGGGCGAGCAGCAGGAAGGCGACGTCCTCCGTGGTGGGCGGCGCCGGGCGGGGGCTGTCCCCGCGCAGGGCCGCGTACCGGGGGCCGATCTCCGCGTCCATCGCGGTGCGCAGGGCCTCGCCGCGCTGATCGTCCCAGGTGGTGCGCTCCCAGGTCAGGGTGCGGCCGTCCCGCAGGAGCGTCCGTCCCTGATCGGTGGCGGTCATGCGGGCACCTCCGTCGTGTCCCGGCGGGCGGGGATCGACTTGATGAGCTGGCGCGTGTACTCCTCGCGCGGATCCGTGAGCACGCGGCCGACGGTCCCCGCCTCGACGACCTCGCCGCGGCGCAGCACCGTGAGGGTGTCCGCGAACTGGCGCACCACGCCGAGGTCGTGGGAGATGAACAGGTAGGTCAGGCCCAGGTCCCGCTGCAGGGTGAGGAGCACCTCGAGGATCCCCGCCTGCACGGTCACGTCGAGGGCGCTCGTCGGCTCGTCGAGCACGAGGACGTCCGGCCGCAGGGCGAGGGCCCGGGCGATCGCGACGCGCTGGCGCTGCCCGCCGGAGAGTGTGCCCGGTCGCCGGGAGCGCAGCGCCTCGGGCAGGCGCACCGCCTCGAGCGCCCAGGCGGCGCGCTCCTCCCGCTCGGCGCGGTCCCCCACGCGGTACAGGTCCAGCGGCTCGCGGACGATCCGCTCCACGGTGAAGCGCGGGTCCAGGGAGGTGAAGGGGTTCTGGTGGACGATCTGCAGGTGGCGGCGCACCTCGCGCAGCGCCCGACGGTCCGTCGGATCCACCGCGCGGCCGCCCACGCTGAGGCTCCCCGCGTCCACGGTCTCGAGGCCCAGCAGGGCGCGGGCCGCCGTGGACTTCCCCGAGCCGGACTCGCCCACGAGGGCGTGGGTGCGGCCGCGGGGGATCGCGAAGGAGACACCGTCCAGCGCTCGCACCTCGCGGTCACGGCTGCGGAAGGTGCGGGAGACGTCGGAGACTAGCACCTGCGGCGCATCGGTGCGGAAGGCGTCGCCCGTGAGCGGGTGCCGCTCGTCCCGCTCCGCGCGCAGTCCCGCGAAGCGCTTCGGGTTCAGGCCGGGGACGTCCGCCTGCAGGGCCCGCGTGTACGCCGAGCGGGGCGCGGTGAACACCTGCGCCGTCGGCCCCGCCTCCTGGACGGCGCCGTCCTGCAGCACGACGACCTCCTCCGCGCGGGCGGCGGCGATCGCGAGGTCGTGCGTGATCAGCAGGACCCCGATCCCGAGCTCGCGGCGCAGGTCGTCGAGCAGGTCGAGGATCTGCTTCTGTACGGTGACGTCGAGGGCGGAGGTCGGCTCGTCGGCCACGAGCAGCCGCGGCCCGGGCAGGATCGCGAGCGCGATGAGCACCCGCTGCAGCTGCCCGCCGGAGAGCTGATGGGGGAAGGAGTCGATGATCCGCTGCGGGTCCGGCAGCCCCACCCGCTCGAGCGCGCCGCGCACGAGCGCCTCGCGGTCCGCGCGGCGGCGCGCTCCGGGCACGAGCGCCGCCGCCTCGAGGGCCTGCGCGCCGATCGAGCGCACCGGGTTCAGCGAGGAGCCCGGATCCTGCGGGACGAAGCCCAGCACGCGGCCGCGCAGCGGCAGGAACTCCGCCTCGCGCAGGCCAGTGAGCTCACGGCCCTGCACGGCGATCGAGCCGTCGACGCGGGCGCGGCGGGAGCCGAGCAGCCGCAGCACGGCCCGCGCGATCGTCGACTTCCCCGAGCCGGACTCGCCGATCAGCGCGAGCGCCGAGCCCTCGGCCACGGTGAACGAGACGTCGTGCACGACCTCGGTGTCCCCGTAGGCGACGCTCAGACCGCTCACCTGCAGCAGCGGGGCGGGCGGCGCGGGCTCCCGGGCCGTTCCGTCGGTGCTGCCCTGCGTGTGCTCGATAATGCTCATCGGTTCCTCCCCTGATCCAGCCAGCGGCTGATGCGGCTCACGGACAGCACGACGACGGCGATGACGAGACCCGGCGCGATCACGAGCCACGGGGCGTGCAGGAGGTGCTCGCGGCCGTCGGAGACGAGCAGACCCCAGTCGGAGGCCGGGGGCGGATCCCCGTAGCCGAGGAACGCGAGACCGGCGATCACGAGGATCGCGACGCCGAACTGCAGGATCGCGAGGGACACGACGGGCCGCAGCGCATTGGGCAGCACGTGCCGCAGCAGCACGTACGCGGAGGAGCCGCCGTTCACGCGTGCCGCCTCGATGAACACGCTCGTGCGCACCCGCAGCACCTCCGCCCGCATGAGCCGGGCGAACACGGCGACCGCGGAGACGCCCGTCGCGATCGCGGCGTTGCGGGTGTCGTAGCCGAGCGCCGTCACGACGACCACGGCGAGCAGGAAGCCGGGGATCGCGAGCAGCACCTCGACGACGCGGCCCACGACCGCGTCCACCCAGCCGCCGAGGTAGCCCGAGAGCAGGCCCAGCACGCCGCCCACCACCACGCCGATCGCGACCGCGATGAGGGCGCTCGTCATCGAGGAGGCGGAGCCGTGGATGATCCGCGTGAGCAGGTCCCGGCCCAGGTGGTCGGTGCCCAGCCAGTACTGCCCGCCGGGCGCGGTGAACTTGTCGTCCGGGACGCCGAGCGCCGGGTCGTGGCGCGTGAACAGGCCCGGCACGAGCGACCAGGCGAGGACCAGCACGATCACCGCGAGGGACAGGATCACCGTCACGGGCGGCCGCCGGCGGGCGAGAGCGCGCGGGCGGGCCGCGGCGAGCGGCCCGGTGGTCAGGGCGGTGGCGGTCATCGGGTTCCCTCCGTCCCGCGCAGCCGCGGGTCCAGCAGCGGGTACAGCAGGTCGATCACGAGGTTCACGACGACGAACACGGCGGCGGAGAGCACCACGGCGACGAGCAGCACGGGGACGTCCTGCGCGGCGACCGCCTTCTGCACGACCGTCCCCACGCCCGTGCGGCCGAAGATCGTCTCGGTGATGAGCGAGCCGCCCAGCACCTCGCCGAGCACGAGGCCGACGACGGTCACGGTGGGCAGCAGGGACGGGCGCAGCAGGTGCCGCAGCACCACCTGCGCGGGAGGCAGGCCGCGCGAGACGGCGACCTCCGCGTAGTCCTGGCCGGCGGACTCGTCGAGCGCGGTGATGAGCACCTGCGCGATCTGCGCGGAGACGGGGATCGCGAGGGTGAGCGCCGCGGCGAGCGTGGAGCCCGCGCTGTCCGGGTCCACGAGGCTGAACAGCCCCAGGTTCACGGCGAGCACCTGGATCAGCACGAGGCCGATGAGGAAGTTCGGGGTCGAGAGGAACACCGTGGGCAGGGCGCGCACGACGCCGTTCAGCGGCCCCTCCGGCAGCAGTCGCGAGAGCAGGCCCAGCACGGCCGCGATGAGCACCGCGAGCACGAGCGCCGTGACGGCGAGGGCGAGCGTCGAGGGGATCGCGGCGCCGAGCACCGCGGTGACCGGCTGCGAGGTGGACAGCGACAGCCCCAGGTCCCCGCGCACCGCATTGCCGAGCGAGATCAGCAGCTGCACGAGGACGGGCTGGTCGAGGCCGTGGAAGGAGCGGATCTGCGCCTTCTCCGCGTCGGTGTACCCGGCCTGCGGGCTGTCCAGCTGCGCGGAGATCGGGTCGCCCGGGATCGCGGCGAGCACGAGGAACACGAGCACGTAGGCGAGGACGACGACGATCAGCGCCTGGCCGGTACGGCGCGCGGCGAAGGACGCGTAGCGGCGGGCGGAGGCGGCGGCGGCCGACGGCGTCGCGGCCCGGCGGGGGAGGGTGGCCGCGGTGCTCATGAGGGCTCCTTCGTGGCGGCGTGGTACGAGGGGATCGCGACGGCGTTGAAGGTGATGCCGCTCAGCCCCGGGGTCTGCACGTAGATGCGCTGCACGTTCTGCTCCAGGGGGATGAAGTACGCCTGCTCGAGCACGTGCCGGGACAGCTCGTCGACCACGCCGGCGCGCTCCTCGCGGGAGACGGCGCCCGCGACCTCGTCCCGGAGCCGCACGAGCTCCGCGTCGGAGGAGCCGACGGCGAACCAGTCCTCGCCCTCGTCGGTCACGACCCCGGCGACCGTGCCGACGTCCACGAAGCTGCGGGTCACCTCGGCGACGCCCTGCGTCGGGTCGTTGGTGACGCG
This sequence comes from Brachybacterium horti, assembly GCF_054777615.1. Lineage (NCBI taxonomy): Bacteria > Bacillati > Actinomycetota > Actinomycetes > Micrococcales > Dermabacteraceae > Brachybacterium > Brachybacterium horti. The sequence goes on along the minus strand of NZ_BAAHAM010000003.1, from coordinate 649,324 downwards.
CTCGCCCCAGGTGGGGATGTCGAGCTTCTGCGTGCGCACATGGATCCCGAGCCGACCCAGGTGCTGGCCGATCAGCTCCGCCTCGGGGACGGAGCCGGTGAGGTACGGGGTGGGGTAGATCGTGAAGCCGAGCTGCACGCCGTCCTTCGTGCGGAAGCCGTCGGCGTCGCGCTGCGTCCACCCGGCCTCGTCGAGCAGGGACGCCGCGAGCTCCGGGTCGTAGTCGAAGAGGTCCGTGAGGTCCGTGGCCTCGGGGACGCCGGACTGCAGCCAGCTCGTCGCCGGCTCCCAGGCGTCGGTGAAGACGGTCCGCAGGATCTCCGCCCGGTCGATGCCGCGCGTGAACGCCTGCCGCACGCGCACGTCGTCGAAGGGCGCGACGTCGGTGCGGAGGTTGTAGCCGTGCACGAAGCCGAGGTACCGGGGCACCTCGATGTGGAATCCGGCCTCCGTGAAGGAGTCCAGCACCTGCGGGTTCACGTTGTAGGACACGTCGGTCTGGTGGGCGCGCGCGGCGGAGGCGCGCAGCGTGTCGTCCGGGAGCACCGTGAAGGTGATCGCGGCGAGGCTCGCCGGTCCGCTCGCGCCGAGCACCTCGGGCGCCCAATCGTAGTCCTCGCGGCGCACGAGGCGCACATGGTCACCGGCCGCCCAGGAGTCCAGCACGAAGGGGCCCGAGCCGATCTGGAAGGCGAGGTCGGACTGCTGCTCGAGGGAGCCGGCGAGGCTCGACGGGGCCATGAGCTGGCAGCCGTGGTAGCCGAGGGTCGGCAGGAAGGAGAGGGTCGGCGCGGTGAAGGTGACCCGCACGGTCCGCGCGTCCACGGCCTCCGCGGCCTCGAAGGTGCTGCCCGGGAACAGGCCCACCCGGGCGAGCCCCTCCTCGGGCCGGCCGACGGCCCAGGCCTGGATGTTCGCGACGACGGCCTCCGCGTCCAGCGGCGTGCCGTCGGAGAAGGTGACGCCGTCCCGGAGGTGGAGCACGTACGCGGTCGCGTCCTCGTCCTGCTCCCAGGACTCCGCGATCCACGGGGACACCTTCCCCTCGGGGTCGGTGTGCACGAGCTTGTCCGTGAGCTGCTGCCACACGTTCGCCTCGTAGCTCGAGATGGCGCTCTTGGAGGGCACCCAGCCGCCGTCGAGGTTGGAGATGAGGAAGCTGAGCTCCTGGTCCTGCGCGTCGGCGCCGCCGTCGGCCTGTGCGGCGTCGACCGCGCAGCCGGCGAGGGGGAGCGCGGCGAGGCCCAGGGCCCCGGCCCCGAGGCCCTGCAGGAGGTGACGCCGGGAGGTCCGGGTCATCGCCGCGCCTCGGGGGAGGTGAGGGCGCCGACGAGCCGCTCGACGCCGGTGCGCAGGCCGTCCTCGGGGAGGTGGCTGATGCCGATCCGCAGGCGGCCGCGGTCCTCCGTGCCCTCCTCGAGGAAGAAGAAGCGGCCGAGCACGGCATCGGTCCCGAAGCGGGTGCGGGCCAGCTGCTGCGCGGCGGCGAGGTCCACGCCCTCGTCATCCACGCGCGCCCACAGGAAGATCCCGCCGCTGCGGTGATCCACCGTGACCCCGCCGGGGAGGGCCGCGTCGAGCAGCCCTGCGACGAGGTCGAAGCGGTCGGCGTAGGCGGTCCGGGCGCGGTCCGCGATGCCGTCGAGGCCGCCGTCCAGCGGGGCATGGTCGCCCGCGCCGACGATCCGCTCGACGACGGACTGCACGAGCACCGAGGAGTGCTGGTCCTGGTTCGCGCGCAGACGCGTCACGGGGCCGACGAGCCAGGTGGGGAGCACGAGATAGCCGAGCCGCAGCCCCGGGCCGAGGACCTTCGAGAAGGTCCGCACGTGCACCACGAGCTCGGAGCCGAGGTCGTAGTCCGCGGGCACCTCGACGCCGGGGAAGCCGAGGCCCGCATAGGCGTTGTCGGAGACGATGACGAAGCCGTAGCGCTCGGCGAGCTCCGTGAGCCGCTCACGCTGCGCCGCCGGCGTGACGAAGCCCGTCGGGTTGTGGAAGTCGGGGACCGTGTACAGGAGCTTGGGTCGCGCGCCCGCCTCGAGCCGGGCCTCGAGGGCGTCGATGTCGAACCCGTCCTCGCCGAGCGCGAGCGGGAGCACCTCGACCTCGTGGTGCTGGAGGTCGCGGAAGATCAGCGGGTAGGTGGGGTCCTCGACGACGATCCGGTCGCCGCGGTCCAGCAGTGCGTCGAAGACGAGGGACAGGCCGTGGAAGGCGCCGTTGGTGACGAGCACGCGGCTCGCGTCCACGCCCTCGCGCTCCGCGATCCACTCGCGCAGCGGGGTGATCCCCGGCGTCACGTTGTACTGCAGCGCGGCGACGAGGGCCTGCGGGTCCTCGGTGAGCGCGGCGGTGGCACGGCGGATCGCGTCGAGGGGGAGGGCGTCCGCGCTCGGGGCCCCGCCCAGCAGCGGGACGGCCCCGGGCAGCGCTCCGGCGGCCTTGCCGAAGCCGCGCGAGCGGTCCCCCCGCGCGCCGAGCGCGGAGAGGAGCCCGCCGGCGAGGCGCTCGGGGGAGAGGCGGGCGGGGGCGGTCGAGGTCGTGGTCATCACAGGGCCTTCCCGGGGTTCAGCAGGTGGCGGGGATCGAAGGCGTCCTTCAGGCGGCGCTGCAGGTCGCGGGAGGGGGTCGGGAGCTCGAGGTCGAGCCAGCCGCGCTTGGCGGTGCCGATGCCGTGCTCGCCGCTGATCGTGCCGCCCAGGTCGATCGCGGCCCGGACGAGGTCGTCCGCGGCGGCGAGGATCGCGGGCGGGAGCTGCCCGGGCACGTCCTCCGGGGCGGAGGGCAGGGCGAGGCTCGGGTGGAGGTTGCCATCTCCTGCGTGGGCGACGGCGGAGGTCTGCACGCCGTGGCGGGCGCCGATCTCCGCGAGCTCCGCGAAGACGGCGCCCAGCTGGGACTTCGGCACCGCGACGTCCTCACCCAGGCGGTGCCCGCCGGCGCCCGATCCGCGGCCCGAGCGGCGCAGCTCCCACAGGCGCTCCGCCTCCGCCTCGTCCTCGATCACGCGCAGGGTCGCCCCGGCGACGGTGAGCGCCGCGGTGAGGTCCGTGGTCTGCTCCTCGACGCCGTAGCCGTCGAGCTCGATGAGCAGGATCGTCGTGTCGCCCTCGGCGATCCGGGACCCCGCGTTCGCATCGATGTCGTGCAGCGTCGCCGCATCCAGCAGCTCCGTCGCGGCGGGCCGCACGGGGCTCAGCGAGATCGCGTTGACCCCGGCCGCGGCGGCGGTCGTCGACGAGAAGCGGGCGAGCAGGGTGCGGCGGGCGACGGGAAGCGGGCGGATCCGCACCGTCGCGGCGGTGACCACGGCGAGCGTGCCCTCCGAGCCGATGAGCAGCTGCGTGAGGTCCAGGCCCGTGACGCCCTTGATCGAGCGGTGGCCGGTGCGCAGGAGCGTGCCGTCGGCGAGGACCGCCTCGAGGGCGAGCACCGACTCGCGGGTCACGCCGTACTTCGCGCAGTGCAGCCCGCCCGCGTTGGTGGCGATGTTGCCGCCGATGCTCGAGAGCCGCGCGCTCGCCGGGTCCGGTGCGTAGAAGAAGCCGTGCGGGGCCAGCGCGGCGGAGAGGTCCGCGGTGATGACGCCCGCCTCGACCACGGCGACCTCGTCGAGCGGGTCGATCTCGCGGATCGCGGTGAGCCGCTCGAGGCCCAGCACGATCGCGCCGTGCGAGGGAACGGCGCCGCCGGAGAGGCCGGAGCCGGAGCCGCGGGGCACGACGACGGTGCCCGTCTCGTGGGCGGCGCGCAGGGTCGCCTGGACCCCCGAGGTGTCGCGGGGCAGGACGAGGAGGAACTCGGTCCCGGCCTCGGCGCGGACGGCCGTGTCCCCCGCGTAGCGCTCCTCGGGCTCCGTGATCACGGCGTCCTCGCCGATCTCGGCGCGCAGCCGGGCGGCGAGGTCGGTGAGGTGCGGGTTCAGCCCGGTGGGCGCGGTGGTCGTCACGCTGGCTCCTGGAGGTCGGAAGTGATCGCCGTCCATGGTGGGGGCGATGGAGGCATAAGAGCAAACGATGACCAACATAAGCGTTCATATCGCGTCACCCGAGGGTGGGGATGGGTGGGCGGCGAGCCTGCCGGAGGAGCCGGCGGGGGCGGCGGCGGTGGTCGGCGGGAACGGCTCGAACGACCGTGAAAGGCGTGCGTGGTGTTTCGCCAGGAGCCAATGATGGCCTTTCCTTCACAGTGGCAGGTTATCCACATTCTTGGCGTTCGCATTGACGTGTGAGAGTGGGGGATGGAGGTGGCGCTGAGGGTGGGCCTGAGGTGGTGTGTGCTGCGATGGGGGAGCGAGCTGGCCACCATTGCTGCCGGTCACATGATGATCGATGCGGTGCGGCCGGTCTCGAGGTCGCCGCCATCCATGGTCCTGGGGCTGCTGCCGCTCGCGGCCTGCCCTCGCCGACGCCGCGGATCGTTCCTCCCCCGAGGATGGTCGTCCACATTCTCGGGTAGGTCGTCGAGAATGCTGGCGATCGGCGAACGGGTGTTCTAAAATGAGAGGGTGGGGCGAGGCGAGTTCCCTCGTTCTCGTCGATTCCGCGCAGTGCGGGGGAGTGCCGGGAAGATGCTCCGGGGAGGGGTGGTGGGTGATGACGGTGACGCGACCGCACGGCTCCGCGCCGTCCGATGGCGAGCGGCCCCAGCGCGCCGAGCACCCCGATCACACCGGGGTGCACGACGATCCCGGCAGCGCCGCGCTCTCCCACCGGTTCCGTCGGCCGCCCCGCGGGCGCAGTCACGTGACCGCCGAGAACCTCGCGGCGAAGGGGGATCTCGAGGAGGACTCCGCGGAGGCCCTCGTCCTCCGCCGTGTCCTCGAGCGGCGCCGCACCGTGCACGCCCACCTCTACATCGAGGAGCTCCGTGACCTCGCCTCCCTGTGGGACGGCGCCTCCGGGGACGACGGCGGCAACGGGATCGCCGCCGGGCTGGTGCTGCGGTCCCGGATCGGCCGCGCCACCCGTCGGCTCCACGACGCCTACATCGGGGTCACCGATCTGCCCGAGTGCCTCGCCCGGGTCGAGACGGGGGACCTGCCCACGGAATGGTTCGACCAGCTCGTCCGCGCCGTGCGCGACCTGCCCGGGGCCCAGCGGCGGCAGGTCGACGAGACCGTCGCGGGGTGGCGGGTCGAGTCGCTGTCCCCGGATCGTTTCCGGACCCTCGTGAAGCACCTCGTGACCTGGCTCGACCCCGAGGTCGGCGCCGGAGGCGACCCCGCATCGAGGCGCGACGTCTTCCTCGAGCACGCGCCCGCACCGGACGGGACCGCGTTCCTCACCATCGTCGGCCCGATCCCGGAGATCCTCGACCTCAGCACGCGTCTGGACCAGGCCGCCCGCTCGGTGCAGGACGCGCAGCGGCACGCCCTCGAGCGGATCGCCGCCGGTGGCCAGGACCAGCAGATCCCCTGGGACCGGGACGGGGAGGTCGCCGCGAGCGGGCGGCCGATGTCGCTGCGGGCACTCCGCTACGTGCTGCTCACGCGCAGCCCGATCGCGACCGACGGGGTCGAGGTCCCGTCGATGCCGCTGCGGATGAACCTCACCGTCCCCGTCCTCTCCCTGCTCGGCATGTCGGACGCCCCCGCGACGCTCGAGGGAGTGCATCCGATCCCGATCGACATGGCCCGCACGCTCTGTGCCCGGGCGACCGTGTGGCATCGTGTCCTGACCCACCCGATCACCGGGGAGTTCCTGCCGGTCGCGGCCCAGCAGTACCGGCCCAGCGCGGCGATGATCGAGCACCTGAGGCTGATCGACCCCGTGTGCGCGGTGCCGGGCTGCGATCGCACCGTTCTCCACGTGGGGGAGTGGGACCACATCGAGGAGTTCGACCATCTCGATCCCGCCGCGGGCGGGCCCACCTCGCCGGAGAACCTCCACGGGCTCTGCCGGAGCCACCACCGGATGAAGACGGACGGAGCGCTGGATCCCCAGCGCTCCCCGGACGGCGCCTCCACGCGGTGGGCTGCAGGCGGCACCGACTGGGTGGAGATCCAGGCGAACTCCGACCTCGTCACCAGCGTCCTCGCCGCGACGTACCAGCGGGTCTGGGACCGGTTCCAGGAGAGGATCCGCGTCGCCGAGGCGATCGCCGCGGGCCGGAACGGTCCACCGGGCGCTGCCATCCCCGGCGATGAACCGCCATCATCATCGGAACCCGACCCGCCGTTCTGAGTCGCTGCCCCGCGCCCCGGGACAGAGCGGCTCAGTACCCCGGAGGGCGGTAGCCGGCCGCGGCGTACTGCGCCGCCAGCCGCTCGTTGTGCCGCGAGGCGGCCATGCATCCCCAGATCATGCTCGTGATCCATGCCGCGACCCCGATGAGCGGGACGAAGGCGAAGAGTGCGGCGCCGAAGCCCAGTGTCAGCACCGAGAGGATGCCGATCACGACGACCGCGAGCACGATCGCGCCGAGCGTCACCCCCAGCAGGATCAGCGCGCCCGAGGTCGTCGCGTAGAACATGCCCAGCACGCCGAAGAAGAAGGTGAGCACGAAGGTCACGCCCACGCTCCTCGGTGCCGGCATCATCATCACCGGGGGAGGGCCGTAGGCGGCCGACGCGGCATAGGGCTGGACGTGTCCCGGGTGCAGGGGTGCGTGCTGAGGATGGCCGGCCTGCTGCTGCGGCATGCCGTAGGGCTGCGCGACCGGCACGAGCTCGCCCTGCACGACGGGTCCCTGCGGCCGGTGCTCGCGCCGCGGATCAGGCGCGATGGGTGAGGTGGTCATGGAATCCCCCTGATGCTCGTCGCTCGGCCGAGATTTCCGCTCGGCGTCCCGGTCATCGTAGGGGACGCGACCGTCACGCCTGCGGGGGCCGCAGCGCCGTCTCGTCGTCCCCGTGGATCGGGACGTGCGCCTCGGGGATGTCCTCGTAGCTCGCGGGATCGGAGATCGGCTCGAGGTGCGTGAGCACGCGCAGCGACGGCAGTGCCGTCATGAGCTCCGTCTCGAGCTCCTCGATGTAGTCGTGGCCCTGCTTGACCGTCCACTCGTCCGGCACGAGCACGTGCACGTTCATGTAGCGCTCCTGGCCGGCCTCGCGGGTCTGCAGGCCGTGGAAGGTGACCGTGCCGTCGGTGCGACGTCGGAGGATCTCGGTGATGACCTCGTTCTCCTCCTCCGGCAGCGCCTTGTCGAGCAGCCCCGAGACGGACTCCGAGATCAGGTCGACGCCGGCGACGATGATGTTCACGCCCACGAGGAACGCGACGACCGGGTCCAGCCGGTCCCAGCCGGTGATTACCACGAGCGCGACGCCCACGAGCACGCCCGCGCTGGTGACGACGTCGGTCATGAGGTGCTTGCCGTCCGCCCGCAGGGTGATCGAGCGGTGCGTGCGCCCCGCGCGCAGCAGCACCAGGGCGACGCCGCCGTTGACGAGGCTCGCGACGACGCTGATCGCGAGGCCCCAGCCGACGTTCTCGATCGGTCGCGGATGGATGAAGCGCTCGACGGAGCTCACGAGGATCACGGCCGCCGCCACGAAGATCATGACCCCCTCGACCGCGGCGGAGAAGTACTCGGCCTTCGCGCGGCCGTAGAGGAAGCGCTCCGTCGCGGGACGGATCGCGACCCGCAGGGCGATCAGTGCGACGACGGCGGCGACGAGGTTGACGACGGACTCGGCGGCGTCGGAGAGCAGGCCGACGGAGCCCGTCATGACCCAGGCACCGGCCTTGAGGGAGATCGTGAGGATCGCGGCGGCGATCGACAGCCATGCGAACCTCGTGAGGTCCACGCGCTCCGGGGCGGGACGGGGGGTGGTGGTGGTCATCGGCGCTCCTTGCGCGGGGGATCGGGGGCGAGCGAGCCGTCGGGGGCGATGTGCTCGAAGATCTGCTCGACGAGCTCCACCACGTGCGGATCGTCCACCGTGTAGTAGCTGTGCCGGCCTTCGCGAGTCGCGGAGACGATGCCGGTGAGCCGGAGCTTGCGCAGGTGCTGACTCGTGGTGGGCAGGCTCAGCCCCACCTTCTCGGCGAGCTCGCCCACGTCGTAGCGGCCCGTGCTCATGAGTTGCACGAGATGCAGCCGGGCCGGGCTCGCGAGCATCGAGAAGGTGTCCGCGGCGGCGGCGAGCTGCGGCTCGGTGGGGCCGCCCGCAGGGGCGGCACCGCTCGGTGCGGGGCGGGGAGGTGTCGGCACGTCGGCCATCCTCCCCGACGTTTCGTCACTCGCGCAACTGACGAATCGTCGGCTGTGGCGGGGCCGACATCGACGCGGCCCCGCTATCGTGTGGCCACCCTGACACCGTCGTCCGTGGAGGAGAACCCATGTACAACCTCGCCGTCGCCCTCGAGGACAGCGCCCGCACCGTCCCCGACCACCCGGCCCTCGTGCTCGGGGAGACCTCCCTGACCTACGCCCAGGTCGATGCCGCCGCGAACCGGGTCGCCCACCTCCTGGTCTCCCTCGGCGTGGTCCCCGGGGACCGTGTGGTGCTCAGCTGCCCCAATCTCCCGCAGTTCCCGATCGCCTACTTCGGCATCCTCAAGGCCGGCGCCGTCGTCGTCCCCATCAACGTGCTGAGCAAGCCGCGCGAGATCACCTACTTCCTCGACGACGCCGAGGCCGTCGCCGCCCTCTGCTTCGAGGGCACCGAGGAGCTGCCCATCGGCCGCTTCATGGTCGAGGGCGCCCGCGAGGCGGCCCGGCCGCCGCAGGTCGTGCTCATGACGGCGGATCCGGCGACCCCCAGCCCCTACGAGGGCGTGCCCACCCTCGCCGCGGCCGTCGCCGAGCTCCCCACGCGCTTCGAGACCGTCCAGCGCCGCGAGACGGACACCGCCGTCGTGCTCTACACCTCCGGCACCACCGGCCGGCCCAAGGGCGCCGAGCTCAGCCACTCCAACCAGCTGATGAACGCGCTCACCTGCAACCGACTGTTCGACTCCAAGCCGGGGGCCGACACCCACCTCGTCGCGCTGCCCCTGTTCCACACCTTCGGCGCGACCGTGAACCTCACCTCCGGCTTCTCGCTCGGGGCGACCCTCGTCCTGCTCCCCCGCTTCGACCCGCAGCAGGCTCTCGACCTCCTGCTCGCACACCGGGTGACCGTCTTCGCCGGCGTCCCCACCATGTGGTGGGCGCTGCTGCGGCAGCTCACTGTTTCGGCGGGGGCCGGCGGCGAGGGGATCGCCGAGCGTCTCACCGAGCACCTGCGCCTCGGCGTCTCCGGCGGTGCGCCGCTGCCCGTGGAGATCCTGCGCGAGGTGCGCGAGCGCCTCGGCATCTCGATCATGGAGGGCTACGGCCTCTCCGAGACCTCCCCGGTGGCGAGCTTCTCCCTCGCGGACCGCCCCCGCCCCGGCTCGATCGGGCTGCCGGTGTGGGGCGTGGAGATGGACCTCATCGACCCGACGGACCCCGACTGGGGCAGGGTCGAGGGGGCCGACGCGATCGGCGAGATCATCGTGCGCGGCCACAACGTCATGACCGGCTACCTGCGCCGCCCCGAGGAGACCGAGGCCGTGCTCCGCGACGGCTGGTTCCGCACCGGTGACCTCGGCCGGCGCGACGAGGAGGGCTTCTACTTTGTCGTGGACCGCTCGAAGGACATGATCGTGCGCGGTGGCTACAACGTGTACCCGCGCGAGGTGGAGGAGGTGCTCATGGGCCACGAGCAGGTCTCCCTCGCCGCCGTGGTGGGCGTCCCCCACGACCGGCTCGGCGAGGAGGTCCGGGCCCACGTGATCCTCGTCGACGGCGCGAGCATCGGCGTCGAGGAGCTGACGGCATGGGCCAAGGAGCAGATGGCGGACTACAAGTACCCGCGCGAGATCGTGCTCGAGACGCAGCTGCCGATGACGGCGACCGGCAAGATCCTCAAGCGCGAGCTGCGCTGAGCACCGGCCGGACGGGAGGTCAGTCCACGTACCGGTCCGGCTCCGCGGCCACCGGCAGCCCGGCCGCCGCATAAGCGCGGAAGCCGCCGCGCAGGTCCGTCGCCCGGTGGAAGCCGAGCGCCCGCAGGTCCCGCGCCGCGAGCGAGGAGTGGTAGCCCTCGTTGCACACCACGACCACCTCGTCGTCGTAGCCCGGACCGCCCGGCATCCGCCACGCGCCCTGCGGGTCCAGGCGCCACTCTAGGACGAGCCGCTCCACGACCACCGCCCCCGGGATGTGCCCCTCCGGCTCCCGGGTCACGGCCGAGCGCACGTCGATCACATGGGCGCCGCGCGCGATCGCCGCGGGCAGCGCCTCCGGCTCGACGGGGCTCGCGCCGGCGCGGGCCTCGGCGAGGACCTGGTCGATCGAGCGGGGCGGAGTCGGCTGCGGCATGTCGCCCACCGTAGAGGAACGGCCCCGGGCCGGTGGCGGCGCCACCGGCCCGGGGCCGTTGTTCGTGCGAGGTCGGGTCAGCGACCGCGACCGGAGGAGAAGGCCGCGAGGCCGCCGCTCGGGCGCTCACCGCTCGAGGTCGAGTAGACGCCGGAGGAGCCGCCCTGGCGACCGCCCGAGCGTCCCTGGCCGCCGGAACGGCCCTGGCCGCCGGAGCGTCCGCGACCGCCGGAGCGACCGCCCTGCTCGCCGTCGCCGCGACCGCCCTGACCACGGCCGCCCTGACCGCGGCCGCCCTGGCCGCGACCACCCTGCTCACGATCGCCGCCCTGGCCGCGACCGCCGCGACCGCGACCGCCGCCCTGACCGCGACCGCCCTGACCACGGCCGCCGCGACCGCCCTGACCGCCGCCGGAGGAGGCCTGCTGGGGCTGCTCGCCGGAGGGCGCCTCGACGGGGGAGTCGGAGATGATGCGCTCGCCCGGGGCGAGGTCGCGCAGCACGTCGCTGGTCACGCGGACGCCCTGGTGGTGCGTCGGGCGGATGTTCGCCTTCCGCATGAGGTCGTGGACGTCCTTCTTCTGGTCCGGCGTCTGCACCGTGATGACGGTGCCGCTCTCGCCGGCGCGGGCCGTGCGGCCCGAGCGGTGCAGGTACGCCTTGTGCTCGACCGGCGGATCGGCGTGGACCACGAGGCCCACCTCGTCCACGTGGATGCCGCGTGCGGCGATGTCGGTGCACACGAGCGTCGAGGCGGTGCCGTCGCTGAAGGCCTCGAGGTTGCGCGTGCGGGCGCCCTGGGAGAGGTTGCCGTGGAGCTCCACGGCGCCCACGCCCTGGGCGCGCAGCTTGCGGGCCATGTTCTTCGCCCCGTACTTGGTGCGGGTGAACATGATGGTGCGGCCGGGGGCGGCGGCGAGGTCGCGCAGCACGTCGAAGCGGTCGTCCGCGCCCACCTCGAGCACGTGGTGCTCCATGGTGCCCACGGGGCTCGTCGCCGGATCCGCGGAGTGGGTGACGGGCTCGTGCAGGAACTCCTTGACGAGCTTGTTGACGCCGGAGTCGAGGGTCGCGGAGAACAGCATCCGCTGGCCCTTCTTCGGGGTCGCGGCGAGGATGCGGCGCACCATCGGCAGGAAGCCCATGTCGGCCATGTGGTCGGCCTCGTCGATGACGGTGATCTCGACGCCGCCGAGGTCCGCGTGACCCTGGCCCATGAGGTCCAGGAGGCGGCCCGGGCAGGCGATGAGCACGTCGACGCCGCCGGCGAGCGCCTGCACCTGCGGGTTCTGGCCCACGCCGCCGAAGACGACGGTGCTGCGGAGGCCCACGGCCTTCTCGAGCGGTCGCAGCGACTCGGCGATCTGGGAGGCCAGCTCGCGGGTGGGAGCGAGGATCAGGGAGCGGGGGCGGCGCGCGGCGCGGCGACGCGGGTCGGCGAGCAGCCGCGCGACGAGCGGCAGCAGGAAGGCGTAGGTCTTGCCGGAGCCGGTGCGGCCACGGCCCAGCAGGTCACGGCCGGCGAGGGAGTCCGGCAGCGTGGAGGACTGGATGGGGGTGGGGGTCGTGATGCCCTGCGGGGCGAGGGCGGCGACGAGGTCGGCGGGGACGCCGAGCTGGGCGAAGTCGGGGGAGGTCAACGGGTATCCGTTCTGGAGGTTCGTTCCGCCCGGCGCGCAGCGGCCCGGCGCGTCAGGGAAGGGATCTCCGGGACGCGGCCTCCGGCCGGCGCTGTCACCACCGCGTGCGGGTGGGACCTGTGCCGCGGCGGGAGGACGGCACGCTCCGTCGACTCTAGGCCCTGCGACGCCCCAGGTCACCGGAGCGGCCCCCGCTTGTGACATATCCGTGCGGCCCACTGCTCATGGGATGATTCCGGCAGCACGAACGAGGAGGCCGACGTGGCGCGCAGGGTGAGCATCAAGGACGTGGCGCAGCGCGCCGGGGTGTCCTGGAAGACCGTCTCGAACGTGGTCAACGAGCGTCCGGTGGTGCGGGCGGAGACCCGTGACCGGGTGCTCGCGGCGATCGACGAGCTGGGCTACGTGCCCAACGCCCTGGGTCGTGACCTGCGCGGCGGCCCCACCCGCACGCTCTCCCTCGTCGTGCCGGAGCTGCAGAACCCGTACTTCGCCCGCCTCGCCGAGCGCATGCAGTCCGCCGCCCGTGAGCGTGGCTGGACGGTGAGCGTCGAGGTGTCCCTGCACAGCCCGGAGACGGAGCTCGCCCACGTGCGAGGCCTCGTGCGCCGGCCCGTGGACGCCGTCGTCATCTCGCCCTCGGCGCTGGACCCCTCGGTGCTCCCGCACCGCGAGGGCGGGCCGCGCCTCGTGCTACTGGGGGAGCTGCTGCCCGCCTCCCGCGAGGTCACCCACGTGGTGATCGACAACGCCGCCTCCGCGGCCGACGTCGTCCGTCATCTCGTCGCCGAGGGCCGCTCGCGGCTGCTCTTCCTCGGCGCCGAGTCCGCGGTGCGCTCGACGGCGACGGACCGTCTGGCGGGCTTCCGGGCGGCGGTGCGCTTCGCGGACCTCGACCCCGATCAGCAGCTGCAGCGGGAGGCCCCGGGCTGGACCCGCGAGGCGGGGCGGGATGCGCTGCTCGCCGCGCTCGAGGAGGGCCTGCGCTTCGACGCCGTGATCGGCGGCAACGACCTGCTCGCGCTCGGCGCGCTGCATGCGCTGCAGGAGCGCGGGCTTCGCGTGCCGGAGAACGTGGCCGTCGTGGGCTGGGACGACATCGCGGAATCCGCCTGGTCACGGCCGGGGCTGACGACCATCGCCCCGGACCTCGACGCCCTCGTCGACGCGGCGCTCGACGCGGCCCTCGCGGAGGACGGCGCGGGTGCTGAGCGGATCGTGGCGCACCGGCTCGTGGTGCGCGGCTCGAGCAGCGCCGGCGCCTGAGCGGGCGCCCTGGACGGCGGCGCCGCCGTCGGCCCCAGTCCACGCCGGTATTCCCACGTTGCAATGCTGTGGCGGATGCGATGGAATGGGCCCGGCATCACCCGCACGCCCCCGATCGCCGCCGATCCCAGGAGTCCTCGTGACCACCACCCCCGCCCTGCCCGAGCAGCTGGCCGCTCTCTTCGCCCGGGCGGACGCCCTCGCCTCCGCGCTCGACGCCCCGCTCTCCGAGGCGGCCGACGTCCCGCGCCCCGAGCACCCGAGCCCCCAGTTCCACCGGGCCGCTTGGCTGAACCTCAACGGCACCTGGCAGTTCGAGATCGACCGCGGCGACACCGGCCGCGAGCGCGGCCTGATCGAGCGCGAGCTCGAGCGCACCATCACCGTCCCCTTCGCCCCGGAGACCGCCGCCTCCGGGATCGGCGAGCGGGACTTCCTCGAGGCCGTCTGGTACCGCCGCACGATCACCGTCCCCGCCACCTGGGAGGGGCTGCGCCCCGTCCTCCACCTCGGCGCCGTCGACCACGACGCGACGATCTGGGCGAACGGCCAGGAGGTCGCCCGCCACCGCGGCGGTTTCACCTCCTTCGGTGTCGACCTCTCGACCGTCCCCGGCGTGGGCCCCGGCGCCGAGGTCACCCTCGTGATCCGCGCGCGCGACCCGCACGACGCCGCCCAGGCCCGCGGCAAGCAGTCCACCTGGTTCCGCCCCACGCACGCCAACTACCACCGCACCACCGGGATCTGGCAGACGGTCTGGCTCGAGGGTGTCCCCGCGCACGAGATCCGCACCGTGCGCATCACCCCGTCACTCGCCTCGCACTCCTTCGCGCTCGACGTGCCCCTGAACCGCGCCGTCCCCGGCACGAGCATCGAGGTCGTCGCGAGCGAGCCCGGCGGCGGCGAGGTCGCCCGCACGCGCGTCCGCGCGGACCTCGACCTCGCGCCCCACCTCGAGCTCACGATCCCCGAGGACGCCGTTCGCGTCTGGGGCCCGGGAGCGCCCGAGCTGTACGCGCTGACCCTCACGCTGCGCGGGGCCGACGGCGCCGTGATCGACGAGGTCTCCTCCTACGCGGGCCTGCGCTCCACCACGCTGAGCGGCCACGAGTACCGCATCAACGGCGAGAAGGTCTTCCAGCGCCTGGTCCTCGACCAGGGCTACTGGGAGGAGACCTTCATGACCACCCCGGAGGACGCCGCCTTCACGACCGACATCCGCCTCGCCCTCGAGGCCGGGTTCAACGGCGCCCGCCTGCACCAGAAGGTCTTCGAGGAGCGCATGCACTTCTGGGCGGACCTCCACGGCTACCTCACCTGGGGCGAGTTCGGCGACTGGGGCGTCTCCGGCCGCGGTCCCGACGGCGACAACCAGCAGCCCACAGCCTCCTTCATCGGGCAGTGGGTCGAGGCCGTCTCCCGCGACCGCAACCACCCCTCGATCATCGGCTGGTGCCCGCTGAACGAGACACACCAGCTGCTCCACGACCGTCTCACCCAGCTCGACGACGTCACCCAGGCGATGTACGACGCGACCAAGCTCGCCGACCCCACCCGCCCCGTGCTCGACGCCTCCGGCTACTCCCACCGCGTGCGCGGGGCGGACGTCTACGACTCCCATTCCTACGAGCAGGACCCGGAGCGCTTCCGCGTCGAGCAGGCGGGACTCGCCGAGGGCAAGCCCTTCGCGAACCGCCGCGACCTGGGCCCGGACGACTACCCCTTCGCCGACGGCGGCTTCTCCCTGCCCTACGCCGGCCAGCCCTACTTCGTCTCCGAGTACGGCGGCATCTGGTGGAACGAGGAGGAGGCCCGCCGGGCCGCGGAGGCGGAGCGCGCGGGGAACAATGCCGCCGAGTCCTGGGGCTACGGCCAGCGCATCGCCTCCGAGGAGGAGCTCTACGAGCGCTTCGAGGGCCTCACCCGTGTGCTGCTCGAGGACCCGCGCATGTTCGCCTACTGCTACACGCAGATGACGGACGTCTTCCAGGAGAAGAACGGCATCGTCGACTTCGAGCGCGGCCGCAAGCTCGACCTCGCCCGGCTCCGCGCCGTGCAGGAGAAGGCCGCCGCGTACGAGCAGGAGGGCTGAGCCCGGGGGCGGGACTCTCCCTCGTCTCCCTCGTCTTCACCACCATCACGAACCTGCTCACCCGGGAGCAGCAGGTGGTCTGCTTCCGCAACGCCGACGCGCCGCTCGCCCGGCTTCAGCGGGAGTCGCGCTGGGCGGACCGGGACCGCTCCGCCTTCACCGCGGACTCCCGCAGTCATGTGAGCGTCGACAGGAAGCCGGCGAAGGGCTCCCTAGACTGAGCCGGTGAACGTCGCCGATGCCCCCGTGACCTGGTCCGCCCTGAGCGCCGCGGACGTGCCCGCGCTGACCGCCCTGCTCAACGAGATCGACCGCCACGACGAGCTCGGCGAACCGGTCGAGGAGCCGAGCATCCACGAGTGGCTCCGCATGCCGCGGCTCGACCTCGAGCACGACACGGTCGCCGTGCGCGCGGGCGAGGAGCTGATCGGCTTCGGGCTGGTCACCGTCTCCGCCGCACCCGACCGCGACGGCCGCGCCCGCGTCCAGCTGAGCGGCGGTGTGCACCCTTCCCACCGGCGCCTCGGTCACGGCACCGGGATCCTCGAGCGGATCGAGACCCGCGGTGCCGCGATCGCCGCCGATCGCCACCCGGGCGTCCCGGCCGTGCTGCGCGCCGGTGGTGGCCGGGACCCCCGCTCCGACGGCGAGGCGGGCACCGGCGGGCCCGACGTCCGCCCCGTGCTCGAGCGGCGCGGCTACCGTCGGGCGCGCTCCTGGCTCGAGATGGAGCGCGAGCTCCCCGGCGTCGTCCTCGAGGTCCCCGCCCCGGAGGGCGTGGAGCTCGTGGCCCCGTCCGCGGAGCGCAGCGAGGCCGTTCGCCTCGCCCACGTCGCCGCCTTCGCCGACCACTGGGGCTCCACGCCGATCGACGCCGAGACCTGGCAGCTGTGGATCACCTCGCACACCGCGCGCCCGCAGCACAGCACGATCGCCGTGGACGCCGACGGCACCGTCCTCGCCTACGCGATCACCTCCGAGGACCGTCCTGGCGTGCTGCACGTCGCCCTCGTCGGCACCCGGCCCGAGGCCCGCGGGAGAGGACTCGCCCGCGCCGTCCTCGCCCGCACCCTCGCCTCCGGCGCGGAGGCCGGTTTCACGGGCGCGCAGCTCGAGGTGGACGCCGAGTCCCTCACCGGCGCGACCCGGCTGTACGACGCCGTCGGCTTCCACCGCGCCCACGTCTACGCGACCTACGAGCGCCCTGTCGGCTGAGGTCCGGCCCGTGCCGCACGGTGCCGCTTGACGGAACCGCCCTCACTGTTCATAGTGTCTATGAACAGTGTGGGCGGTTAGCGGGGGCGGGGTGAGGGGCATGCATATCCAGCTCGACCCCTCTGCGCCCGAGCCCCTCTTCGAGCAGATCCGTGCCCGCCTGGCCGAGGCGATCCTGCGCGGTGACCTCACCCCGGGGGAGGCGCTGCCCTCGATCCGGGTGCTCGCGCGCGACCTCCGGGTCAGCGTCATCACCACGACCCGCGCCTACAACGAGCTGGTGGCCGACGGCCTCGCCGACGCCGTGCGCGGCAAGGGCGTCTTCGTGCGCGCCCAGGCCGAGGACGAGCTCCGCGAGCGCGCGCTCGAGCGCATCGACGCCGCCTTCGCCGACGCCGCCCGCACCGCCCGCACCGCCGGGATCCCCTCACCCGAGCTCCGGGACCGTCTCGCGCGGGCCCTCGAGGAGGAGCGATGACCCCCACCCCCGCCGTCCGTGTCGAGCACCTCGCCGTGGACCTCCCGCATCCCCGCAACAGGTTCCACGACCCCACCCGCGCCCTCGAGGACGCCGACCTCCACGCCCCCGGGGGCATGATCACCGCGCTCGTCGGCTCCAACGGGGCAGGGAAGACCACGCTGCTGCGTGCGCTCGTCGGCGCCGTGCGCCCCGTCGCCGGCACGATCGAGGTGCTGGGCAGCACGGTCGGGCCGGCCGAGCTGCCCGCCCCTCCCGGCGTCGCACTGGTCCCCGACGAGCCCCTCCTCCCCGGGGAGTGGCACGCCAGGGACGTCGTCGCCCTGCATCGCCGACTCGGCGACGACTTCGACGAGCAGGCCTTCCTCGAGATGCTGGGCAGCAACGGGATCCGCCCCAAGGCCATGATCCGCTCGCTCTCCGCGGGCCGGGCCACGATCTTCTCCCTCGCCCACGCTCTCGCGACAGGCCCCCGGCTGCTGCTCCTCGACGAGCCGCTCGCCCGGCTCGACCCGCTCGCCCGGGCGACGCTGATCGACCTGCTCCGCGACCTCCTCGCCGAGGACCCCTCGCGTTCGATCGTCCTGTCGACCCACGATCTCGAGGGGATGGACCGCTTCGCCGACCACCTGATGGTGCTCCATGCGGGACGGACCGTGCTCGAGGGCGCCGTGGACGAGCTGCTCGAGGGGCACGTCGTCGCGACCTCCCCCATGGCCTCCGAGGCACCGCCGGGGACCAGGCCGCTCGGGGCGAGCGGCGCCGCGGAGCTGCTGATGCGCAGCGAGGACGCCGTGGGACTGCCGTCGAGGACCGCCCTGCGCACCCCGGACCTCGGGGAACTGGTCCGGCTCACCCTCGCCGCGCGCACCACCACCGGAGCCGTCCGATGACCACGACCGCACCGCGCACCGCGCGTCACGAGTCCCCGTCCCTCCGCGCCCTCCGGCTCGACCTCGTCCTCCAGCGTCCCGTCCTGTGGTTCGGCGGCGCGCTCGCCCTCGTGGTGCTGCTGCTCGCCCTCGGTGGCATCGCATTCGTGGGGGTCGTGCCGATCCTCATGGCGGTGGGCGTCCCGGTCGCCTTCGGGGCGCGGGAGCCGCTGCGCGAGGCCGCCCTGCGCGGGAGCCTCGGGATCGGCCGGGCCGCCCACGTGCGCGCCCGCACCAGGCTGGTCCTCGCCCTGCAGCTCCTCCTGCTGGCGCTCGCGGCGATCGTGATCCTCCTGCACGCGCACCATGCGCCGTACGACGACGCGATCGTCACCAGGCCCCTCGGACCGGATGCGGTCATGTGGGCGGGGGCCGTGCTGTGGTCCCACATCTGGGTGGGCCGGGACGCGCTGCGCCACTCCTCGACGGTGCTCTGGGCCCGCGCGAGCATCTCCTACGCCTGCTTCTACGTCGCCGCGATGGTCGTCATGGGCATCCCGGGGGTGGTGGCGGGACTGCTCGGAGCCGGGGTCTTCGCGGTCCCGATCGGGACCGCGGTCGGGGCGGTGGTCGTGCTCGGCGGCGCCCTCGCCGTGCTGCGGTGGCGCTCGCGGGTCTGGGCCCGCACCGCCTGAGCCGGGGAGCGCTCAGCCCGCCGGGCTGAAGAAGCCCGCCACGAGGTTCACCGCAGCGGCCAGCAGGATCGTGCCGAAGGCGAAGGAGATCACCGCGTGGCGCCACACGATCATGCGGATCGCACGGTCGGAGACGTCGTTGTCGGTGACGCCGTAGGTCATGCCGATCGCGTAGCTGAAGTACAGGAAGTCGCCGAAGGTCGGGGCGTCGGCACCTTCCTGGTCGTCGTCCTGATGGAAGTCGATGCCCGACTCCTCGAGGTAGTACCGGTAGGCGTAGTGCAGGGCGTAGGTCTGCTGGATGCAGGCCCAGGCGCCGAACACCCCCACGAGCGTGATCACCGAGCCGATCGTGCTCACCGCCGCGCCGCCCGCCCCGAGGTGCAGGGTCACCATCGTGATGACGGCGAGCACGCACAGCGCCGCGACGAGCGCCTCGTCGGCGACCGGCTGCAGGTCCTCGCGGCGGGCGTTCGCACGAGTCCTCTCGGCGTCCATCGGCAGGACCGCCGCGAGCGAGGACACGAGGAACGCGACCTCCGCCACCGTCACACCGGTCATCGCGGCGAACGCCGGACCGGCGAGCAGTCCCGCCGGCACCGCGGCGACGGCGCCGATCAGGGCGCTGCCGAGCAGGCGGCGGCGCGGGGAATGCCACAGCGACGACAGTGTGCTCACGGCGGGTGTCCCTCCTGGCTGTGGAACGATGGCGGCCATGACGATCACCGCTGCGGCCGACGGCTCCGCCCTCGGCAACCCCGGTCCCGCGGGCTGGGCCTGGTACATCGACGAGGGTACGTGGCGCGCGGGCGGCTGGCCCCACGGCACGAACAACATGGGCGAGCTCAAGGCCGTCCTGGACCTCCTCGAGGCGACGGCGGTGGACGCCGATCAGCACCTGCACGTGCTGTGCGACAGCCAGTACGTCATCAACTCCGTGACGAAGTGGATGCCGGGCTGGAAGCGCAAGGGCTGGCGCAAGAAGGACGGCAAGCCCGTCATGAACGTCGAGCTGCTGCAGGCGATCGACCGCGCCCTCGTGGGCCGCAGCGTCGAGTTCGAGTGGGTCAAGGGCCACGCCGGCCATGCGATGAACGAGGCGGCGGACCGCCGCGCCAACGCCGCCGCGACCGCCTACTCCAAGAAGCAGGATCCGGAGGTCGGCCCCGGCTACCGGGGTGCGGGCGGAGGGCCGACGGCGGCTCCCGTCGGCTCCGCGACCGCCCTCGCAGCGCCCGCTGCACCCGCTGTGGACGACCTCTTCAGCCTCTTCGACGAGGCAGGACCCGGCGACGCCCCCGCCCCGCCTGCCCGCTGCGGCGCCCCCGAGGGCACGGGACCGGACCCGACCCTCGGCACCGCCCTCGAGCAGGTCACCGCCCACGAGCTCGCCCTGCTCGACGATCGCCTGCGCGCCGACCCGCCGAGTGCCGCCGCCCTCCTGCACCCCCGGTTCTCGGAGATCGGCGCGAGCGGCCGCAGCTGGACCCGCGAGGAGATCCTCGAGGAGATCAGCCCGCTCCCGGGCGTCGAGGCGGAAGACCTCGTGGCCGACGAGATCGCCCCCGGCGTGGTCCTGCTGACCTTCACGACCCGCGGCGCCGACGGCGCACGGGTGCTGCGCAGCTCGCTCTGGCTGCGTGAGGGGGACCGCTGGCTGCTGCGCCACCACCAGGGCACCCCCGCCG
Organism: Brachybacterium horti; assembly: GCF_054777615.1. NCBI lineage: Bacteria > Bacillati > Actinomycetota > Actinomycetes > Micrococcales > Dermabacteraceae > Brachybacterium > Brachybacterium horti. Next base: position 629,079 of record NZ_BAAHAM010000003.1, on the reverse strand, counting down.
CCCGGTGAGCGTCGGCTCGGTCCCGCTCGCGCAGCGCGCGGCCGGGCCGGACCTCGCCCGCGGCGCGGCGCTCCTGGGCATCGGCCTCGCCAACACCGTCGGCTGGCTCCACGGCGACCGCTGGACGGTGCTGCTGAAGCAGACCCACGCCTCCGCCGGGGACCGCGCCGTGGACGTGCTCGTCGCCCTGCTCGCGGACAACCGCGGCTTCCCCCTGTTCGCGCTGCTCTTCGGCTACGGGATCGGCATCATGCACCGCCGGTCCCTCGCGGCGGGGGAGCGGCCGGGCCGCTTCGCCCTGCGCATGCTGCGCCGCTTCACGGTGCTCGGCGCGATCGGCATGCTCCACGCGGTCCTGCTGTTCAGCGGGGACATCCTCGTCTCCTACGCGGTGATCGGCACCGCCTGCGCCCTGCTCGCGACCCGGGGGCGCCTCGCCCTGCTGCTCGCGGCCATGGTCTGCCTCGCCCCGCTCGGGCTCTGGGGCTGGGTCGACGCGACCATCGCCCTCGGCGGCGGGGACGGATACGCGACCGCCGCGGCCGGCAGCTGGGGCGAGGGCGTCACGCTGCGCGCGCACGAGGCGCTGCGCTCCCTCGCCTTCGCCCCCGTCGAGCAGATCGGGCTGCTCGCGCCGATGGCGCTCGGCGCGGCGGCCGCCTCGCTCCGGCTGATCGAGCTGCCCCGCGAGAACGCGGACCTGCTGCGGCCGCTCGCCCGCTGGGGGCTGCTCGTGGGCCTCCTGGGCGCCGTCCCGCTCACCGCCGTGCTCGTCCTCGACCCGCGGCAGGAGGTGCTGGGCGACGAGGTGATGCTCGGCGTGCTCGGGGTGCTGCACCAGGTCAGCGGGCTCGCCGGGGCGGTCGGCGCCGCGGCCCTGTGCGCGCTTCTCGCGGATCGACGGAGGAGAGGCTGGAGGAGCCGCGCGCTCACCGCGCTCACCGCGCTGGGGGCGACGGCGCTCAGCGCCTACGTCGCCCAGTCGCTCGTCGCCTCCCTGCTCTTCCCGCCGTACATGCTCGACCTGGGCGCACGGCTCGGCTCCGCCGGCGCCTCCGCGATCATGGCACTCACGTGGCTCGTGACCCTGCTGGCCGCCGCGGCCTGGCACCGCACCGGTCGCCGCGGTCCGCTCGAGGCGGTGCTGCGCCGCCTCGCCGGATCCGCCGCGCCCGCCGGGGCCCGTCGGAGCGCCGATGCGAGTAGCGTCGGCCCACGATGACCGTCCTCGCCGACACCCCGCGCTGGCCCCGCCACGGCATGCTCTGGGGGCACCTGATCTCCGATGCCTCCCTCGAGGAGCTGCACGCGGCGGCGGCACGCTGCGGCCTCACGCCGCGCGCCTTCGACCTCGACCACTACGACTGGCCCGAGTCCGCCCGCGGGGACCTCGAGGCGGCGGGCGTGCGCTTCGTGAGCGCCGGGGAGCTCACCCGGGCGCTCCTGCGCTCGGGACTGCGTGTGCCGCTGCGGGACCGGGCCGCCGCCCGAGCCCGGCGCACCGCCGAGCACGCCGCGGCCCTCGGTCTCGAGGCGGCGCCGACGGACCTCGTGCTCGGCCCGATCGGCCACGCGGATCCGCTGCCCCCGGCAGGTCAGGCACCGTCCGGCGCGTTCCGGCTCTCGCAGGAGGCGCCGGGCGGCGCGCCCCGCGTCGAGGCGCACGACGCCGCCGGCCGGCAGGCCGCGCAGGAGATGCTCGACCTGCTCGACGCGCACACCCGGGGCCGGGGCGCGCCGGGCTTCACCGGGCAGGTGCTGAGCCTGCCTCAGGACTCGCGGCCGGTGGCCTCGGAGTCGGCGGACGGGGAGTCGGTGAGCGGGCGAACCTGATCCGGGGTCGAGAGGTGCTCCTCGTCCACGGTCGCCGCCTGCAGCTCCACCCAGAAGGTCGCGCCGCCGCCGGCGGTCTCCATGACGCCGATCGTGCCGCCGTGCTGCTGCACGATCGTCGCCGCGATCGAGAGGCCGAGCCCCGCACCGCCGCCCTGGGAGGCGATGCGCACCCGCGAGGAGTCGGTGCGGTAGAAGCGCTCGAAGACCTTCTCCCGCTGTTCCGCCTCGATGCCGTCACCGTGGTCCCGCAGCTCGAGCCGCACGGTGCCCCGGGTCGTGGTCCCCGCCGCGATCTCCACCGGGGAGCCCTTGGGCGTGTGCCGGTTCGCGTTGCCCACGAGGTTGAGGATCACCTGGCGCAGGGACGCCTCGTCGCCGAGCACGCCCACGCTCTGGTGCGGGGAGACCGGCAGCGGCACCCCCGCGAGGTTCACGACCATGACCTGGCGGCTCGGGTCCAGCGCCCGGAGGTCCTGGGCGGCGTCGAAGAGCGCGTCGGAGAGGTCCACGGGGGCGAGGTCCAGCGTCGGATTCTCGTCGAGCCGGGCCAGGCGCAGCAGGTTCTCCACGAGGGAGCCCATGCGGCGGGCCTCGTCCTCGATGCGACGCATCGCCTGGGCGACGTCCTCGTCCGAGCGCAGGGCGCCCATGCGGTACAGCTCGCCGAAGCCGCGGATCGCCGCGAGCGGGGTGCGCAGCTCGTGGGAGGCGTCCCCCACGAAGCGGCGCATCTTCGCCTCGTTGCGCGTCGCGTGCTCCTCCGAGTCCGACTGCGCGGCGAAGGCCTGCTCGATGCGCACGAGCATCTCGTTCAGGGAGATCGCGAGGGCGTGCACCTCGAGGCTCGTGTCGGTGACGGGCACACGGCGCGAGAGGTCGCCGCCCGCGATCTGGGAGGCGGTCGCCTCGACGTCCTGCAGCGGCTCGAGGGAGCGGTGCGCCATGTAGCCGCCGATCCCCATGCCCGCGAGCACCACGAGGGTGCCCACGAGCACGATGATCAGGGCCATCTCGTGCATGGTGCGGTCCACGCCCGTGAGCGGCAGCGCCACGTAGACGGTGCCTCCGTCGGGCCCCGTGTTGACCATCGCCGCGACCCGCCAGCGGTTCTCCGCCGAGTCCAGCACGGTGAACGGCTTCCCGCCGCGGTCCAGGATCTGCTGGTCCGTGAGCTGCGGGAACGTCACCGTGACGTCGTCGTCGTTGTAGAGGAAGACCTCGTGGACGATCGACTCGCCCTGCTCGTTGCGGATCTCCACCGCGTACTCGACGGGGATGTACCCGGAGCGCGCGGACGGATCGTCCTCGGAGATCTCCTTCTGCGCGAGGGAGAGCATCTCGCCCATGCCGGAGTGGAGGTTCGAGTCGACCGACTGGATCAGGGTCCGGTTCAGGAGGAACAGCGAGAGGCTGCCCGTGATGACCGTGCCCGCCACGAGCAGCAGGGAGATGAGCGCGACGATCCGCGTCCAGAGGGACACGGGTCGCTGCGCTCGGAGGGTCGGGAGGGCCACGGTCGCTGCGAGGGGCGGGTCAGCGGGACTCGGCCGCGCGGAGCACGTAGCCGATGCCGCGCTTGGTGTGGATCATCGGGTCGCCCACCACGTCGACCTTGCGGCGCAGGTAGGAGATGTAGGACTCGACGATGCCGACCTCGCCGGACCAGTCGTAGTCCCACACGTGGTCGAGGATCTGGGTCTTGGAGACCACGCGACCGGCGTTGAGCATGAGGTAGCGCAGGAGCTTGAACTCGGTGGGGGAGAGGTCGATCGCGACGTCGCCGCGGTAGACCTCGTGGGAGTCCTCGTCCAGGCGCAGGTCGCCCACCACGAGGGCGCTCTCGACCGCGCCCTCCGCGGCGCCGTGGGTGCGGCGCAGCACCGCCCGGATGCGGGCCACGACCTCCTCGAGGCTGAAGGGCTTGGTGACGTAGTCGTCGCCGCCGACGGTGAGGCCGTTGACCTTGTCCTGCGTCTCGTCGCGCGCGGTGAGGAAGAGGATCGGGTACTCCTCGCCGCGGTCGCGCAGGCGGCGGGTGACGGTGAAGCCGTCCATGTCCGGGAGCATCACGTCGAGCACCACGAGATCCGGCTGGTGCTCGGTGGCCTCGCGGATCGCCTCGTTGCCGGTGGACGCCGTGAACACCTCGAAGCCCGCGAAGCGCAGCGACGTGGCGAGCAGGTCGCGGATGTTGGGCTCGTCGTCGACGACGAGCAGTCGGGCCTCGTACTCCTGGTCAGCGGTGTTCATGGCGTCCACCGTCCTCCCTCAGCCTGGGAATCGGTTGGACGTCCGCTGGACGGATCAGCGGACGGCGTTCTGGATCTTGGCCTGGGTCTTGCGGAGCTTGCGGATGGTCCAGCTCAGCTGGAAGATCCGCACGGAGCCCACGAGCGCCATGACCAGCGCGCCTGCGATCGCCGCGAGCAGCATCGCCACGCCGAGCGGGAGATCGAACTGCGCGCCGAAGTACTCGAAGGTCGCCTTGACGTTGTTCTGGATCACGAAGATCAGCAGCAGGATGAGCACCACGGCGCCGAGGATCAGTGCGATCCAGATGCCGGCGGTCTTGCCGCCGCCGGCCTTCACGTCCTCGATCTCCGGGGTGCGGGGCTGCTCGTCGGTCTCCGCGCGGCGGCGCGGCGCGGGCGCCGGCTCCGCGGGGCGGGAGGCGGGCTCGGTGCCCGCGGTCGGGGTGGGGTCGATCGGCTGGGGATCACGCGCGACGGGACGGTCGGTGCTCTCGGGTCCGGTGCTCATGGCTCGCTCCTGGGGATGGGTGCGGGGAAGGGGTGCGATCTCGCGCCACTGTATCCCCGCCCCCGGTCCCGGGCGGGCAGGTGGGGCGGGGTCAGCCGGCGTCGGCCGCGCGCTCGGGGGCGGCGAGGTCCTCGCCGTCCACGATCGTGTAGGCGTAGCCCTGCTCGGCGAGGAAGCGCTGGCGGTGCGCGGCGAAGTCCTGGTCCTGCGTGTCCCGCATGACCACGGTGTAGAAGTGCGCCGTGCGGCCGTCGCCCTTGGGACGCAGCAGCCGGCCCAGCCGCTGGGCCTCCTCCTGCCGCGAGCCGAACGCACCGCTCACCTGGATCGCGACCGAGGCCTCCGGGAGGTCCACGGAGAAGTTCGCGACCTTCGAGACGACCAGGCGGTCGATCTCACCGCTGCGGAACGCGGCGAACAGCTCCTGGCGCCGCCGCACGCTCGTCTGCCCCGTGATGAGCTCCGAGCCCAGGTGCGCGGCGATCTCCTCGAGCTGGTCGAGGTACTGGCCGATCACGAGCAGCGGCTCCCCGGGATGCCGGGCCGCCAGCCGCTCGACCACCGGGATCTTCGCGGGGTGCGCGGCGCCCAGACGGGGACGGTCCTCGGGCTCCGCCATCGCGTAGGCCATGCGGTCCTCCGCGGGCATCGCGACCCGCACCTCGGTGCAGTCCGCGGGGGCGATGTAGCCCTGCGCCTCGATGTCCTTCCACGGGGCGTCGTAGCGCTTGGGGCCGATCAGCGAGAACACCTCGCCCTCGCGGCCGTCCTCCCGCACGAGGGTCGCGGTGAGCCCCAGCCGGCGCCGCGCCTGGAGGTCCGCGGTCATCCGGAACACGGGCGCGGGGAGCAGGTGCACCTCGTCGTACAGGATCAGGCCCCAGTCGCGGGCGCTCATGAGCTCGAGGTGCGGGTGCACGCCCTTCCGCTTCATTGTGAGCACCTGGTAGGTGGCGATCGTGACGGGACGGATCTCCTTGCTCGCGCCGGAGTACTCGCCGATCTCCTCCTCCGTGAGGGAGGTGCGGCGCAGCAGCTCGTCGCGCCACTGGCGGGCGGAGACGGTGTTCGTCACGAGGATCAGGGTGGTGCGGCCCATCGCGGCCATCGCCCCCGCGCCCACGATCGTCTTGCCCGCGCCGCAGGGCAGCACGACCACGCCGCTGCCGCCGTGGCGGAAGCCGTCCACGGCCTCCTGCTGGTACGGGCGCAGCGACCAGCCGTCCTCCGCGAGGGCGATCGGGTGCGCCTCGCCGTCGACGTAGCCGGCGTGGTCCTCCGCGGGCCAGCCGAGCTTCAGCAGCGCCTGCTTGAGCGCGCCCCGCTCGGAGGGGTGCACGGCGGAGGTGTCCTCGTCGATCCGGGCGCCGACCATGCCCTGCACCCGCTTGGAGCGCAGCACCTCCTCGAGCACGGGGCGGTCCGTGGTGCGCAGCACGAGGCCGTGATGCGGATCGGCCTCGAGGCGGAGCCGGCCGTAGCGGTCCATGGTGTCCGCGACGTCGAGCAGCAGCGCATGCGGCACCGGGTAGCGGGAGTGGTCCACGAGCGCGGCGACGACGGACTCGGCGTCGTACCCGGCGGCGCGCGCGTTCCACAGGCCCAGGTCGGTGATCCGGTAGGTGTGCACGTGCTCCGGGGCGCGCTCGAGCTCCGCGAACGGGGCGATCGCCGCACGCGCCGCGGCCGCGCGCTCGTGGGCGACCTCGAGCAGCAGGGACTTGTCGCTCTGGACGATGAGGGGGCCGTCGGTCATCCCGCCAGGCTACGCCGGGCAGGAGGCCGACGGCCCCCGAGCGTGGCGCCCCTCTCGGGACGCCACGGGGTCGGCCGACGGGATCGGCCGCGGTGCGGTGTCAGGCGCTGCGCAGGTCCGGGAGCTCCCGGCCGCTGAGGCGCTCGAACATCCCCAGCTGGAAGAGGATCGTGAAGGGGACGAGCGCGATGACCGTGATGATCAGCGACCCGGCGACGGAGCCGATCACGGAGAGCACGAGCCACGCGACGATCGTGGTGCCGATGTTCGCGCGGACCAGCCGGACGCTCTGCTTGAGCGCCTCGACGGGGGAGGCCCCGCGGGCGGCGGCCGGGATCGCGTAGAAGAAGGCGATCGAGGCGACGAGGCCCGGCAGGTAGAACAGGAACGTGCCGATCGTGACGATCACACCCATGAGCAGCGCGGTGAGCATGATCCGGCCCGGGCCCACGAGGGCCTGGCCGATGCTCGGCCGGCCGCCCTCGAGGATCAGCTCGCCGGCGCGGCCGGTGCCGGACTCCCACAGCAGCATGATCGGCACGAGCAGCAGCAGGATCCCGAACATGATCGCGTAGGCGGCGACGAACATCCCGAGCTCGGGCTCCGCGTACGGATCCGAGGGCATCGCGTTGACCATGTAGACGGCGAGCCCGGCGATCGAGGCGCCCACCACGATCAGGGTCAGCACCCCGTAGACGGCGCCCGCGACGAGGAACGCGGCGGGGTTGCGCAGCAGGGAGCGGCCCGCGAAGGCGAGGGCGGCGCCGAGGTCCGCGCCGAGATCCGTCCCGGGGCGGGGCCCTGGAGCCTGCGGGACGGGCTGCTGCTGCGGCGCGCCGGGAGGCGGCGGGGCGGTGGACATGGTGGGTCTCCCCTCGGAGGGCGTCGGATTGTGAGCGGCGACACCGGCGGACCCCCGGCCGCGGCCGGTTCCCCACGCCGTCGGCGCAGGAAGAGCCTAGGTGACGGCCCCGCGCACGGCGCAAGCGGTGGCACGCTCCGACACCGGACCGCCGAGGTCCCTAGAATGGTCTGCGATGCCCCGGGGCGGGGCGCGCGACGCACCGCGGACGCGGCGACCCTCCCCGGTTCACACCCACCGATCCGAGGAGATCCCATGGCAAGCTTCGCTCCGTCCCCCGCCGATGTCGCCGACATCGGTGTCACCGGAATGGCGGTGATGGGCTCCAACCTGGCCCGCAACTTCGCCCGCAACGGTTTCAAGGTCGCGATCCACAACCGCTCCGTCGGCAAGACCGAGAAGGTCATCGACTCCTACGGCACCGAGGGCGAGTTCTACCCCTCGGAGTCCGCCGCCGAGTTCGTCGCCTCCCTGCAGAAGCCGCGCGTCGCGATCATCATGGTCAAGGCCGGCGGCCCGACGGACGCCGTCATCGACGAGCTCGCCGAGCTCATGGACGAGGGCGACATCATCGTGGACGCGGGCAACGCCCTGTACACCGACACGATCCGTCGCGAGTCCGCCCTGCGCGAGAAGGGCCTGCACTTCGTGGGCTCCGGCGTCTCCGGCGGCGAGGAGGGCGCCCTCAACGGCCCCTCGATCATGCCCGGCGGCACCAAGGAGTCCTACGACCGCCTCGGCCCGATGTTCGAGAAGATCTCGGCGCACGTCGACGGCGCCCCCTGCTGCACCCACGTGGGCGCGGACGGCGCGGGCCACTTCGTGAAGATGGTCCACAACGGCATCGAGTACGCCGACATGCAGGTCATCTCCGAGGCCTACGACCTCATGTCCAAGGCGCTCGGCAAGGGCGCCTCCGAGATCGGTGACGTCTTCGCCGAGTGGAACAAGGGCGACCTCGAGTCCTTCCTCATCGAGATCACCGCCGAGGTGCTCCACCACCAGGACGCCACCTCCGGCAAGCCGTTCGTGGACGTCATCCTCGACCAGGCCGCCCAGAAGGGCACCGGCGCCTGGACCGTGCAGACCGCGCTCTCCCTGGGCGTGCCGGTCACCGGCATCGCCGAGGCCACCTTCGCGCGCTCCACCTCCGGCGGCACCGCGCAGCGCGAGGCCGCCCGTGCGGTCCTCCCGGCGGAGACCCAGCAGCTCGAGATCGCCGACGAGGCGCAGTTCGTCGACGACCTCCAGAAGGCGCTCTACGCCGCGAAGCTGGTCTCCTACTCGCAGGGCTTCGACGAGATCGCGGCCGGCGCCAAGGAGTTCGGCTGGGACATCAACCTGGGCGACATGGCGAAGATCTGGCGCGGCGGCTGCATCATCCGCGCGAAGTTCCTCAACCGCATCACCGAGGCGTACGACCGCAACCCGGAGCTCGCGCTCCTGCTCGCGGACGAGTACTTCACCGCCGAGATCGCCAAGTGCGTCCCGGCCTGGCGCCGCGTGGTGGCCTACGCCGCCGCCTCCGGCTTCCCGGTCCCGGTGTTCTCCTCGACCCTGTCCTACTACGATGCGGTCCGCGCGGAGCGCCTCCCGGCCGCCCTGGTCCAGGCGCAGCGCGACTACTTCGGCGCGCACACCTACCAGCGCGTCGACACCGAGGGCACCTTCCACGTGGAGTGGTCCGAGGATCGTCGCGAGTCCAAGCAGGACTGAACCTGACGCAGGGCTGAGGCCCTGCTGACGACGGAAGGCCCGGACCGTGAGGTCCGGGCCTTCCGTGCGTCCGGGCCGCTGTGCCCGGGGCGGTGGTGCTCAGTAGGTCGTGTAGTCGCCGCTGTTGACGGCGGCGACGATCACCACGACGTAGATGATGATGAGGATGATCGCCAGGACCCAGCAGATGGCGAAGACGATCCAGGCCCACTTGGTGAACTTCTTCGCGGTCGCCGGCTCCTGGTCGGCCTTCAGGTAACCGAGCAGGCCCAGCACGCCGGGCAGCACGCCGCCGCAGACGAAGCCGACGATCATGGCGATGAGCGCGTTCTTCTTGATGCGCTCGCTGTCGAGTCCCATCCCGGGAGCAGTCATGGGGAGTCCCCTCTTCCTCGTGATCAGCCCCGGGGCGCTGCTGCACTCGGGGACGGTCGCGACACGGCTGCGTCGTCGACCTGCAGGGAGGATCGTAACCTGGGAAACCCCCGGGAGCGCCATGGGGAGGAGTCCCCATGGCGTGTCGCTGGCCAGGGGGGACGTGGCTTTTTCGACTACCGGACGGTCACCGGCGATGGGCGGCTCAGCCGAGCGTCACCCGGTGCACGAGCACGGTGAACTCCTCGGGCTTGCCCGGCTCCCGCGCGCGCAGCCGCCCGCCGTCGAGGGAGACCGGCAGCGCCCGGCGCACCACGACCCCGCCGCGGCCGTCGACGATGCCGAGGTCCAGCTCCGTGCCCTGCGCGATCGCCTCGAGCAGCCGGTCCGTGACGGAGAGGTCGCCCTCGCCGTCCTCGGCCGCACGCAGCCGGGCCACGGCCTCCGCAGGGGCGAGTCGCAGCTCGGGGCCGCCCACGGTGACGAGGTCCGTGTCCACGCCGCCGCCGGTCAGCGCGTGCGTGAGCTCGGGCCCGCCGGTGCGGCCGTCGGGGCCGACGGCCGCGGGGGATAGGCCCGCCTTCCGGGCGACCTGCAGGGCGAAGCCCGCGTCGGAGAGCGTCACGGCGACCGTCGGCGCGATCCGGTGGAGGGTCAGGGCCGCCGCCTCCGGGGCGGCCTGCAGCAGGTCCAGCACCTCCGCGGGAGCGGTGAGCACGGTCGAGGCGCGCGAGACGCACACCCGCCCGTGGCGACGCTGCTCGTCCCGCACGAGGTACTCGAGCGCCTGCGGCACCGGGGTCCGGGAGGTCGCCGTCAGCAGGGCGAGAAGGTCCTCGGGGTCCCGGCCCGCGGCGAGGGCGCGGCGCAGCGAGGCCGCCTCGAAGCGGAGCGTGAGCGCGCCGCCGCGGGAGACGGGCGTCGCCCAGTCCAGCAGCGGCAGCACGCGCTCCGACGGCCGGCCGGGGATGACGGCGGTGAGGTCCGCGTCGAGCAGGATCTCGTCGACCGGGGGAGGGGATGCCTCGTGGAGGGCGGCGGCGAGGCGGGCGTCGGCCGCGGTGACGTCGTCGTCGAGGGCGAGCGCGAGGGCGTCGCCGAGCACGGTGAGCGCGCCGTCGTCGATCACGCCGAGCACCTCGCCCTCGGCGAGCACCGCCTCCGCCTCCTCCTGGAGGACCGTGGCGGGGACCAGCGGGAACGCCCAGGCGAGGTTCGCGGCGAGGGACTCGGCGGTCGCGGCGACCCCGGGGGCGGCCCGCAGGGCGCGCAGGGCGCTCCCGCGACGCGTGCGGGCGCCGTCGCGGCGCGTGAGGTCGGAGAGCAGGGAGCGGGTCGCCCCGGAGGGATCGGGGGTGCCGACGATCGTCGCGAGGTGACGGCCGTGCGCCCAGGCGAGCACGAGCTCCGCCCAGCGCTGCTCGGCGCCCAGCTCGCGGAAGGCGTCCCAGTCCCGGGTCGCCTGCCACTCCTGGCCGTCGTGGCCCAGCAGTCCCGCCTGCCAGCCGCTCTGCAGCACGGTCGCATACGCGAGCACGGTGGTGCCCGCGCGCTCGGCGAGCCGGCGCAGGTCCCGCTGTGGGATCCCACCGCGACGCAGCACCCCCGGCGGGTCCTCGTCGAAGCCGCGCACGGTGCCCAGCAGCCGCAGCGCCTCGAAGGCCCGCTCGACGGCCTGCGCGGCCCGGCTGCCGGGGATCCGCTCGGTGACCTCGGGACCCTCCGGCGCCGGTCGCTGCGGGGAGAAGGCGCGGCGCACCCGGCCGCCCCGCAGGGCGAGATGCACCGGCCGCGGGATGACGAGCCCGGATTCCTCGCGGCGCAGGAAGCCGGAGGCCTCGAGGGTGCGGGCGAGCGCGCCGTCCCCGGTGACCTCGGCCGGGCCCCAGGCGAGCGCGTCGAGCACCGGCGCGGGCACGCCGTCGGCCCGGGCACGGTCCAGCAGCGCCTGCGCCTGCTCGGCATCCGGGTCCGACGGATCGGCGGGGGCGAGGCCGGCGGGGGAGCGCAGCCCCTCGCGCAGCGGGCGCACGAGGTGCAGGGCGTCCTCGCCCCACAGCAGGGCGAGGGTCGTGAGGCGCTCGAGGGCGGGGCCGACGGCGGCCGGCTCGGCGGAGACGGCGGCCGCGAGCGCGCCGGGGGAGGCCCCGTCCTCGAGCACGGCGAGCGCCTCGACGAGGTGAAGCTCGGGGAGCGTGAGCGCCTGGAGCGCGCGGCGGGCGGAGGTGGGCCCTGCGGCGCGGGCGGCGAGCGGGCCGATCCCGTGGGGCACCGGCGAGGCGAGGTCCGGCCGGGCGACGAGCAGGGCCTCGAGGCGGTCGTCGCCGAACCTTCGCAGGGAGTCCGCGAGGGACCGGATCGCAGCGGTCATGATCACCCCAGCATAGGCTGGAGCCTCGCCCCCATAGCCCAACCGGCAGAGGCAGCCGCCTTAAAAGCGGCGCAGTGCGGGTTCGAACCCCGCTGGGGGCACCTCGTACCCTGGTGCGGTCCTGCACCTCGTCCCGGACGGAGCCATGAGCACCTCCCCGCCTGCCCCCTCTCTCGCCGAGCGCCTCGACGCGGTGCTCGGGCGGATCGACGCCGCCGCGGAGCGCAGCGGGCGGGACGCGTCGGCGATCACCCTGCTGCTCGCGACGAAGACCCGCACCCCGGCGGAGGTCGCCGAGGCGGTCGCGCTCGTCCGCGAGCGGGGCCGGCGCCTCGCCGTGGGGGAGAACCGCGCCCAGGAGATCGCGAAGCACGCGGACCCGCTGCTCGCGGGCAACGGCGTGCCGCGGCACTTCATCGGCCGCCTGCAGACGAACAAGGCACGGGACGTCATCGCCTTCGCGGAGCTCGTCCACAGCGCGGACCGCGACGACATCGTCGACGCCCTCGAGCGCCGCGCCGAGCTCGCCGGCACCTCGCGGGACGTGCTCGTGCAGGTCAACACCTCCGGCGAGGAGTCCAAGGGTGGGTACGCGCCGAGCCTCGAGGCGCTCGCCCCGGTCGTGGACCGGCTCGGGTCGAGCGACTGGCTGCACCCCGTGGGGCTCATGACGATCGGCGCGAACACGAGCGAGGAGTCGCAGGTGCGGGCCTCGCTGCGGTCGCTGCGGGAGCTGCGGGACGCCCTCGCCGCCCGCCCCGGCGCCCCGGCGCTGCCGGAGCTGTCCATGGGGATGAGCGGGGACCTCGAGATCGCCGTCGAGGAGGGCGCGACGATCGTCCGCGTCGGCTCGGCGATCTTCGGCGCCCGCGCCTGAGCGCCCCGCGTCGCGACGGCGCGCGGATCAGCCGGCGCCGACGAGCGCCTGCGGGATCCCGTACTCGTGCTCGAGCACCTCGCACGCGGCGCCCACCGCGATGAGGTCGGTGCCCCGCGTGGAGAGCATGACCTCCACGTGCTGCCAGGGCTCCCCGTGCAGCCCCGCCTCGAGCACCTCGCGGATCGCGTCCATCGTGCGGCCGTGATGCGCGTGGACGGTGCGGCCGCCGAGCACGATCCGGTCCACGTCCACGAGCCGCACGAGATCCAGCACGATGCTCGCGATGATCCGGGCGGCGAGCGCGTCGTCGCCCGCGGCGAGGGCGGCCTGGTGCTCGGCCTGCGCGCAGCCGCGGCGACCGCAGGTGCACGGCTCGCCGTCGAGGCGCACGACCGTGTGGCCCACCTCGCCGGCGTGGGAGTGGGCGCCGCGCACGATCCGCCCGTCGAGGCAGAGCGCCGCGCCGAGGCCGTCCTCGACGAGCAGCAGGGCGGCGTCGCGCAGCAGTCCGGGCTGGGACCAGGTCTCGCCCACGAGGGCGGCGCGCGAGTCGTGGTCCAGGAGCACGGGGAGGTCGAGCTCCGCGGCGAGCAGCGCCCGCAGCGGGGCGCCGCGCCAGGGATCGGGCCAGGAGGTGCCGCGGTAGACGCCGTCGGCCGCGTCGACCGGGCCGGGCATGCCGAGGCCCACGCCGACGAGCTCCCCGTCGCCGTGCCCGGCGAGCTCGCGCGCCTGGGCGGCGAGGGTCGCGACGAGCTCGGGGACGGGCTGCAGCCGGCCGATCTCGAGCTCGCGGCGGGCGATGATCTCGCCGGAGAGGTCGGCGACGACGCCGTGCAGGCGGGAGCGGGTCAGGTGCAGTCCGATCGCGCGGCGGGAGCCGGGCTCCATGCGGTACAGGGTCGTGGGCTTGCCGGGGCCGGCGATCACGGTGCCGGCCTCCGCGACCAGGCCGCGGCCCATGAGGCGGCCCAGGATCTTGGAGATGGCCTGGGGCGTGACCTGCAGCGCGGCGGCGAGCTCGGCGCGGGAGACGGGCTCGCCGCGGCGTGCGACGGCGAGCACGGCGGCATCGTGCGCGCCCGCCACGCGGTCGAGAGCGCCCGGGGATCCCATCGCGCCATCGTCGCACGGGACGTGATCTGGGTCAGGTCCGCCCGGGAGTTCGGCCCCGACCCCTTGACGTATCGCAACAGCGTTTGCTTATTCTGGTGCCGGGTCGATGGAGCCCGTCCCTGCACGTACTCCCCGCAAAGGTCGAACGCCTCATGACCACCATCGACGACCAGACCGGCACCGCCGTCACCCGATCCGCCGAGCCCAGCACCAGGACCGGCGTCCACGCCGCCCTCACCCCCGCCCGCCGCCGCCTCGCGCTCCTCGCGATCGCCCTCGGCGGCTTCGGGATCGGCGGCTCCGAGTTCGTCTCCATGGGCCTGCTGCCCGGGATCGCGGACTCCCTCCTCCCGGGCCTCATGGCCACCGACCCCGAGCGCGGCATCGCCCACGCCGGCGTCGCCATCTCCGCCTACGCCCTCGGCGTCGTCGTCGGCGCCCCCGTGCTGGCCCTGCTCTCCGTGCGCTGGAGCCGCACCTCGATGATCGTCGCCATGGCGGGAGCCCTCGCCGTGGGCACCCTGCTCTCCGGCATCATGCCGACCTTCGAGCTCACCGTCGCCGCGCGCTTCCTCGCCGGCATCCCGCACGGCGCCTACTTCGGCGTCGCCTCCCTGCTCGCCGCCTCCCTCATGGGCCCCGGCAACCAGGGCAAGGGCGTCGCCTTCGCGCTCTCCGGCCTCACCGTCGCGAACCTCGCGGGCGTCCCCGTGCTCACCGCCGTCGGACAGGCCCTCGGCTGGCGCGCGGTGTACCTGCTGCTGACCCTCGTCTTCGTGCTCACCGTCGTCGCGCTCCTGCGCACCGTCCCGCGCGAGGCCAGGGTCGAGGGCCGACGCATGGTCGACGAGCTCGCCGCCCTGCGCCGCCTCCAGCTCTGGATCATCATCGGCATCGCCGCGATCGGCTTCGCGGGCGCCTTCGCCGTCTTCAGCTACATCGCGGACATCACCACGCGCGTCACCGGCGCCCCCGCGGCCGCCGTGCCGTGGGTGCTCGTCGCCGCGGGCCTCGGCATGACCATCGGCAACCTCGTGGGCGGTGCCGGCACGGACCGCTCCCTCGAGAAGACGCTGCTCATCGGCTTCCCGCTCTACATCGCCTCGCTCGTGGGCCTGTTCCTCGTCGCGCACACCTCGCTCACCGCGCTGATCGTGGGCTTCTTCCTCGTGAACCTCACGAACTCCGTGCTGAACCCCGCCATGCAGACCTGGCTGATCCGCGTGGCGCGCCGCTCCGAGGTGCTCGGCGCCTCCCTGAACCACGCCGCGTTCAACGTCGCCAACGCCCTCGGCGCCGCGCTCGGCGGTGCGGTCATCGCGGCGGGCTTCGGCTACCAGGCGCCGATGGTCGTCTCGATCGTGCTCTCCGTGCTCGGCTTCGTCATGGTCTCCGGGACGCTCGTCGCGCTCCGGGTGCGCGCCCGCCGCACCCTCCGGACCCTCCGCGAGAACGAGCTGCCCGTGACCGGCTCGATCCCCGCGGTCGCCGTCGACGCCTGAGACCCCTCGGGGGTTCGCTCCGGGCGGAGCCCGCACCCAGCCACGGTGCGGGAATGCCCGATAGAGTGGGCGCGTCGGCATTGTCGGGACGCTGGAGAACGGCACCTCGCGACCGGCACCGGCCCGCCACGACGTCCATCTGAGGAGCCCTCGCCCATGGCACGCCACAACATCATCCTCGGCCAGGACAAGGCCGTGCGGAACGCGTCCTCCGCGCCGCAGTTCGGCCAGTCCTCGCAGCAGAGCGCCTACGCCCAGCCCGACTCCCGCACCCAGTGGTCCTCCGGCTTCGGCCCGCAGGCCTCCCAGGCCCCGCAGTTCGGCGGCGGGCAGCAGGAGGACCTCGAGGCGATCTACGCCCGTCCCTCCGCGACCGGCCACGACACCGGCCGGATGACCATGCGGGACGCCCTGAACGCGATCACCGCGACCCTCGGCGTCATCGTCGTCATCGGCTTCGTCGTCGCGATCACCCCGGCGCTCCTGAGCGCGACCGGCGGCTCCGCCGGTGCGCAGGCGGGCCTCGCGATCACCGGCGTCGCGACCGCGATCGGCGCGATCGGCGGCCTCGTGCTCGGCCTCGTCAACGCCTTCAAGCGCGAGCCCTCCGCGATCCTCGTGCTGCTCTACGCCGTGGCGGAGGGCCTCCTGCTGGGCGGCATCTCCGGGACCATGGAGTACTACTACCCCGGCATCGCGCTGCAGGCCGTGGTCGGCACCCTCGCCGTCGCGGTCACCGTGCTGCTCCTCTTCCGCGCGGGCATCCTGCGCACCTCGCCCACGCTCACGAAGATCTTCGCGGTCGCGATGATCGCGTACCTGCTCTTCGGTCTCGTGAACATCGGCTACCTGCTCTTCACCGGGCAGAGCCTCCGCGACGGCGTGCTCGGCCTCGTCATCGGCGGCCTCGCCGTGTGCATGGCCTCCTACTCGCTCGTCATGGACTTCGAGGACGTCCAGCGCGCCGCCAACGCGGGCGTCGCCCGGAAGTACGCCTGGCGCTGCGCCTTCGGCCTCGCCGCGACCCTCGTGTGGCTCTACATCGAGATCCTGCGCATCCTCGCGATCCTGCGCGGCAACGACTGAGCCGGCGCTTTCCGTAGGCTGAGCGGCGGGTCCCCGGAACCGGGGGCCCGCCGCTCCGTCGTGAAGGGAGTGCCCGTGCAGGGTCTCTGGCAGTGGATCACCGAGCACGGCGTCGTCGTGGGCACCTACGCCCTGCTCGTCGTCGACATCGTCCTGCGCCTCGCAGCGCTCGTGGTGGTGCCCCGCAACCGGCGCCCCGGCTCCGCGCTCGCCTGGCTGCTCGCGATCATGGTGCTGCCGATCGTGGGCTTCCCGCTGTACCTCCTGCTCGGCAAGGCCCAGCTGCCCCGCGCCCGCCGCGAGAAGCAGCAGCAGGTCAACCGCCTCATGCGGGTGCGGGCCCAGGGCATCCCGGACAGCGAGCTCGACGAGGACAGCCCCAGCTGGCTGCAGTCCGCCGTGCGCCTGAACCGCGAGCTCGGCGCGTTCCCGCTCGTCGGCAACAACGACGTGGAGCTCGAGATCGACTACGAGACCTCCCTCGCCCGCATGGCCGCGGACATCCGCACCGCCCGCGAGGACGTCCACGTGCTCTTCTACACGATGGGGCTCGACGAGGTCACCGCCGACTTCTTCGGCGCCCTCGGCGAGGTCGCCGACCGCGGCGTCACCGTGCGCGTGCTCTACGACCACTGGGGCTCGGTGAGCCACCGCCGCGAGTACAAGGCCATGCGCCGCTTCCTCGACGCCCACGGCATCGCCCACTTCCCGATGATGCCCATGCGCCCCTTCCGCGACGGCGCCTTCCAGCGGCCGGACCTGCGCAACCACCGCAAGCTCCTCGTCATCGACGGCGCCCGCGGCTGGATGGGCAGCCAGAACCTCATCGCCTCCCACTACGACAAGCCCGCGAACATCCGCCGAGGCCTGCACTGGCAGGAGACCATGGCCCGGCTGCGCGGGCCGATCGTCTCGGAGCTCAACCTGCTCTTCGGCATCGACTGGTACTTCGAGTCCGACGAGGTGCTCGAGGACGAGGAGCTCGTGCGCCAGGCACCGGACACCTCCGGCACCTACGAGTGCCAGCTCGTGCCGAGCGGGCCGGGCTTCGTGCTCGAGAACAACCTGCTGCTGTTCAACCAGCTCTTCTACTCCGCGCGCCACCGCATCTGCGCCGTGAGCCCGTACTTCGTCCCCGACGAGTCGATGCTCGCCGCCCTCACGACGGCCGCGAAGCGCGGCGTCGAGGTCGAGCTGTTCGTCTCCGAGATCGGGGACCAGTTCCTCGTCTTCCACGCCCAGCGCTCGTACTACACGTCGCTGCTCGAGGCGGGGGTGCGGATCCACCTCTACCGGGCGCCCACGATCCTCCACGCCAAGCACGTGACGATCGACGACTCGGTGAGCGTCATCGGCTCCTCCAACATGGACATCCGCTCGTTCCTGCTGGACATGGAGAGCTCGATGATGGTGGGCGGCTCCGACTTCATCGAGCGCATGCGCGAGGTGGAGGACGTCTACCGCTCCCGCAGCCGGGAGCTGACCCTCGAGGAGTGGAAGAAGCGGCCGGCACCCATGATGCTGCTGGACAACCTCTGCCGTCTCGCCTCCTCGGTGGTCTGAATCAGCCGGAGAGGCCGGTGAGGGAGTCGTACGCGGTGTTCTGCGCCTCCTCGTGCTCGGTGACGCCGACGGCGACGTCGGAGATGAAGGCGGAGGGACCCTCGGGCGTGCTGATGACGGCGACCATGATCCGCGTGCCGTCGGTCTTCTCGAGCTTGTCCTGGCCGAAGTGCAGCACCCCGGTGGTGCGGTAGCCGGACATGCCCGCCACGGTCACCGGCTCGGTCACCTGGTCCTGCACGGAGCGTCCCGAGGTGCCGTCCCAGATGGCGCTGTTGGAGACGAGGCACGCGAAGATGCGCTCCGCGGCGTCGCGGTCCCCGGGGTACTCGACCCCCGGCTGCCACTCGACCTCGCCGACCGCGACGGTGGAGTACCAGGTGCCCTCGACCTTCGCCGCTGCCCGGGACGCGTCGGTCACGAAGTTCGCCTGGGTGGTGTCGGTGCGGTCGTCGAAGCCCTTCGGGGGGATCATCTCGAGGCCGCCGCCGCGCAGCTTGCCCGAGGGATTCTTCGAGCTGCGGGCCTGGTCGGGGGACCAGCACCGCTCCTCCTCCGCGGCGCTGGTCGCCTCCGTGGTCTGCTCGGTGCTCGCGCTCGCCGATTCGGTGGTCGCCGTCGCGCTCGCCGTCGGGTCACCGCCGCCGGAGCCGGGACGCAGCACGAGATAGCCGACGGTCGCCCCGACGATCAGCAGGAACACGACCGCGAAGGCGAGGCCGCCGATGAGCAGCGGCATGCCGCGGCCGCCGCCGGGTCGCTGGGGCCCGGTGCCGGGGCTCGTCGTGGTGCTCGGTCCGGTGTGCATCGATGCTCCTGAAGGGCGGTCCGGTGGGGCGGGTCGTCAGCCGACGACCTCGAGGCTCGCGATGATGTCCTCGAGGTTCTGGACGTGGTCGGGGTGGTCGGCGGCGACGTCGGAGGCGAGGGCGCTGGGACCGTCCGGGGTCTCCACCACGATCGAGGTGACGATCGAGGCGCTCGTGCTGCTGAACTGGTCCTGGTCCTCGAAGTGGTACGTGGCCTGCACGATCCACGCCGGCTGGCCGTCCACGGTCGTCGGCTCGGAGCGGTGGTCGGTGACCTCGGGGTTCTCCCCGAAGCCCACGAGCACGCCGGAGGTCGTCGCGTAGCACTGGAAGATCGTCACGGCGGCCTGCTCGAGGCCGGGGTAGCCGCCCTCGTCCTCGGTGAACTCGACCTTGCCGAGGTTGACGACGCTGTACCAGGAGCCCTCGACGTTGCGGCCCTGGGAGCCGACCTCGGACATGTAGGGCAGCGAGCTCTCGCTCCACGGGTAGTCCCAGCCCTCGGGGGGCGTGTACTGGAGGTTCCCCCCGCGCACCGTCCCCGGATCGGCGGCGGCGGCCGGCGCGTACTCCGGCATCGTGCAGTCCGTGGTGGGCGCCTGGGTGAAGATCGGGGGCGGCGGGGCGAGGGACGGGTCCTCCTCGTTGGGGACGTACTCCTCGTGGCCCTCGGCGCTGCGCGACGCGGTCGAGGAGGCGACGGTGCGCTCCTCGTCGTCGAGGCCGCGGAACACGGTCTGGGACAGCACGAGCGCCCCCACGGCGAGCAGCACGAGCGCGGAGCCGATCACGGAGAGCACGAGCACGAGGGTGCGGCGCCGCGCGCCCTCGGTGGGGCCGACGGGATCGTCGACGCCGTGCTCGTAGTCGGGGAGCCCGTCGGGGCCCGACCCGACGAAGTCGGGCAGCCCGGAGGCGGAGCCCGTGCCGGTGCCCTGATCCTGCGTCGGCGACATCCCGCCTCCCCTCACCCCTGGTCCGGCGGTCCCGATCGTGCCGCCCGGGGGCGATTCTCGCACGGGCGCGCGCGGTGCACGGCGAGCGCACGCCCATCGGGTCACCAGGACCCGCCGCTAGACTCCCCGCCAGCGAACGAACGGAGAACCCCATGCGCCCGCCCCTCGTCCTCACCGTCGCCGGGTCCGACGCCGCCGGCGCCGCCGGCGTCCAGGCGGACCTCAAGACCTTCACCGCCCTCGGCGTCTACGGGGCCAGCGCGATCACGCTCGTCACCTCCGTGGCCGGACACGGACCGCGCGGCACGCACCCGCTGCCCCCTGATGTCGTGCGCTCCCAGATCGACGAGGTGGTCCGCGACCTCCACGTGGACGTCCTGAAGATCGGTGCGCTCGGCACCGCCGCGATCGTCCAGACGGTCGCGGACGCCGTGCGCACGCACCGCGACCGGTTCGGGCCGATCGTGCTGGACCCGGTGATGATCGCCTCCGACGGCGCCCCGCTGATCTCCGCCGAGGGGGCCGATGCGCTCCGCTCGGAGCTCGTGCCGCTCGCGACCGTGCTCACCCCGAACCTCGCCGAGGCGGCGCAGCTGCTGGGCCGCCCGCAGGCGACGACGATCGAGGAGATGCGCGAGCAGGCCCTCGCCCTGCAGGGGCTCGGCCCGCAGGCCGTCGTCATGAGCGGCGGGCTGCTGCCCGCGGAGGACGACGCCGTCGACGTCGTGGTCCATCCCGGCGGCACGGACCTGCTGCGCGCCGAGCGCGAGGCGGGCCGGCACGTCGCCGGCGCGGGGGCGACCTACTCGGCCGCGATCGCCGCGCAGCTCGCACGGATCGCGGACTTCGACCGGGCCGGGGAGCTCGAGGAGATCGGCGAGGAGGGCGAGGACGACGACCTCGCGACCATCATCGCGACCGCCCGCGAGTTCGTCGCGAGCGCGACCGCGCACGCCGCGGACTGGGAGATCACCCGCTCCGCGCAGGTGCGCCGGCCGCTGAACCACCTCATCACCCTCGACAAGAGCTGACCGCCCCCTGGGCGGCGCGGGTGATCAGGAGCCCAGCAGGCCTCGCTTCTCCTTGAGCGCGAGCATCCGTCCCGCGGACTCCCGCACCCGGGCCGCCTGCTCGGGCGACTCCTGCGCCCAGGCGGCGATCGCCTCCGCGAGCTCGGCGGCGATCGACGGGTCCGCGGTGAGGACGACGTCGCCGCCCGCGGCCAGCAGGCGGGTCGCGCGCTCCGCGACGGGGACGTCCGCGACGGCCTTCGCGGCGCCGATGTCGTCGGTGACCACGAGGCCGTCGAAGCCGAGGCTCCCGCGCAGCAGGTCCGTCACCACGGCGGAGGAGAACATCGCGGCGTTGTCCGGGTCGATCCGCGGGTAGACGGCGGAGGCGAGCATGACGGCGTCCGCGCCGGCCGAGATGCCCTCCGCGAAGGAGTCGAGGAACGGGTCCTCCGCGCTCGTGGTGGTGTCCTCGATGCCCTCGGCGGAGAAGTCGGTGTTCTCCCGCACCCGGCCCAGGCCCGGGAAGTGCTTGAGGGAGGCGCCCACCCCCTGCGCGTCGAGCGCCTCGACGGCCGCGCGCACGCACGCGCCCACCTGCTCCGGGTCCGTGCCGAAGCCGCGGTCCAGCGCGCCGACGGGCCCGTTGTCCTCGCCGAGCTGGGGGTCGACGACGTCCGCGACGGGGGAGAGGGCCAGCGGGATGCGGCGCGCGGCGAGGTCCTCGCCGATGCTCGTGTAAGCCTCCGTGACCGCCTCCGCCCCCTCCTCGCCGAGCCGGGCGGCGGAGGAGGTGCGACGGGCGGCGCTCCCGCGCAGCATGCGCACCTGCCCGCCCTCCTGGTCCACGGCGAGCAGCGGGGGGAGGTCCTCGCGGCCGCCGTCGAGGGCGGCGTCGACGACCTCGTCCACGGCGTCGGCGGACTCCCACACGCCGAGCAGGAAGAAGCCGCCCACGGGATGCTCCTCGAGCAGCTCCGGGTCGATCGAGGTGCCCGTGCGCACGCCCACCATGACGAGCTGGGCGGCGAGGTCGTCCTCGGAGAGATCCTCGAGCAGCAGCTCCGCGGCGCTCGGCGGGGCGGGGGTCGTGGGCTCCGCGGTGGCCGCGCCGTCCGAGGCGCCGCCGCCGTCGGACGCGGAGCCGTCGGAGACGCCCCCGTCGGACGTCCCGCCGTCGGCGGTTCCGTCGGAGCCGCCGCCCGCGGTGCACGCGGCGAGGGCGGGCGGCAGGGAGAGCGCGAGGGCGAGGGCACGGCGGCGGGGGAGGGAGGACATGACCTCGAGTGTTCCACGGCTCCCCGTGACCGGGGACACGGGCGGGACCGTAGTCTGGCCCCATGCAGGACCTCCCCGTCACGATCCCCCCGCAGGAGCACGCCCAGGTCGCCGCGATCGAGCGCGCCACCGGCACCCCGCTCGCCGAGTGGACCGCGCGCCTGGACGCCGCCGGCGCGCGCGAGCTGGGCCACCGGGAGATCGCCCGGCTGCTCGTGGACCGCCACGGCGTCGAGGAGTGGTGGGCGCAGGGCGTGGCCGTCGCCTACGAGCAGGTCGTGGGGCTGCGCGTCGTGGGGCAGACCTGCGAGGGCGACTTCGCCGTCTCCGCCTCCCGCACCGTCCCCGGGGACAGGGACGCGGTGCTCGCCGCGTGGAGCGCCTTCATGACCCCCGAGCGCCGCGAGGACCTCCGGCTCGAGGAGCCCGCGATCAGCGAGACCGCGCGCTGGCGCTACTGGCGCGCCTCCGGGCTCGACGGCTCGCGCGCCTCGATCAACATCTGCGCCAAGGACGAGCAGCGCGGCCGCCTCCGCTGCACCCTCGCCGTCGCCCACAAGGGCATGGAGGACGCCGACCAGCGTGAGGCCTGGAAGGCCGCCTGGAAGCAGACCCTCACCGACTTCACCGACAGCCTCGACGCCACCACGGACACCACGCAGGAGCAGCGATGAGCACCACCCCCACCCCGTCCCTGCCCGCGCCGGACGGCTCCTCCGACCCGCACCTGTGGCTCGAGGACGTCACCGGCGAGAAGGCCCTGGACTGGGTACGCGAGCACAACGCGCGCGCCGAGGCGGAGCTCGACGCGGTCACCGGCCCGGACGGCGCGCCGCTCGCCGCGACCCTCCAGCGGGAGATCCTCGAGATCCTCGACGCGAGCGACCGCATCCCCGGCGTCACTCACCGTGGCGGCCACCTCTACAACGTGTGGACCGACGCCGAGCATGAGCGCGGCCTGTGGCGCCGCACGACGCTCGAGTCCTACCGCACCGAGGAGCCCGAATGGGAGGTGCTGATCGACGTCGACGCGCTCAACGAGGCCGAGGGCGAGGACTGGGTGTGGCACGGCGCCCGCCTGCTGCGTCCCGCCCCCGGGCAGCCCTACCGGCGCGCCCTCGTGGACCTCTCCCACGGCGGCTCCGACGCGGACACGACCCGCGAGTTCGACCTCGAGACCCTCACCTTCGTGCCCGCCGCCGAGGGCGGCTTCGAGCGCCCCGAGGCGAAGGGCAGCCTCGCCTGGATCGACGAGGACACCGTCTGGGCGTCCACCGACTTCGGCGAGGGCACGCTCACCAGCTCCGGCTACGCCCGGCAGGCGCGGATCTGGCGCCGCGGCACCCCGCTCGCCGAGGCCGAGCTCGTGCTCGAGGCCGCGGAGTCCGACCTCGCGGCCTTCGCCTCCCACGACTCCACCCCCGGCTGGGAGCGCGACTGGGTGCTGCAGGCCCACGCCTTCTACGACCAGACCCTCCACCTCGTCGAGGGGATCGGGACCGAGGACGGCGTGCGGCTCACGACGATCGACGTGCCGCGGGACCTCGAGGCGAACGCCCACCGCGACCTCGGCGTCTTCTCCCCGCGCAGCGACTGGACCGTGGGGGAGCAGGTGTTCCCCGCCGGCTCCCTCGTGGTCGGCGACTTCGCCTCCTTCCTCGACGGGGAGCCGGACCTCCACCTGCTCTTCGAGCCCACGGACTCCACCTCCCTCGACGGCATGACCATCACCCGCAGCACGATCGTGCTCTCGATCCTCGAGGACGTCGTGCACCGGCTCGAGGTCCACCACCGCGACGAGGACGGCGCGTGGATCAGCCAGGACCTCTACCCCGAGCTGCGCGGCGCGCTCGGAGTCGCCGCCTTCGACGCGGACGAGGACGACCGCGTCTGGATCACCGTCACCGACTTCGTGGAGCCCACGACCCTGCTGCTCGGCGACCTCTCCGAGGTGCCCCATGGCGGCGCCCCCGGCGAGCTCGAGACGATCAAGCGCGCCCCGGCCCGCTTCGACGCGGAGGGCATGGACGTCACCCAGCACTTCACGACGAGCGAGGACGGCACCCGCGTGCCGTACTTCGAGATCTCGCCGCGCGGCGCCGAGGAGGCCGCCGAGGCCGGCACCCCCGTGCCCACCCTGCTCTACGGCTACGGCGGCTTCGAGATCTCCCTGACCCCGAGCTACGTCGGCCCGATCGGGAAGGCCTGGATCGAGCGCGGCGGCCGCTACGTCATCGCGAACATCCGCGGCGGCGGCGAGTACGGCCCCCGCTGGCACCAGGCGGCGCTCACCGAGCACCGCCACCGCGCCTACGAGGACTTCGCCGCCGTCGCGAAGGACCTCGTGGAGCGCGGTGTCACGGACCGCGAGCACCTCGCGGTGCGCGGCGGCTCCAACGGCGGGCTGCTCACCGGCAACATGCTCACCCGCTACCCCGAGCTGATCGGCGCCGTGGTGATCCAGGTGCCGCTGCTGGACATGAAGCGCTACTCGCACCTGCTCGCGGGCGCCTCCTGGATGGCCGAGTACGGCGACCCGGACACCGAGGACTGGGAGTTCGTGCGCACCTTCAGCCCGTACCACCTGCTCGCGGAGGGGGTCGAGTACCCGCCGTCCTTCGTGCTCACCTCGACCCGGGACGACCGCGTGCACCCCGGGCACGCGCGCAAGCTCACGGCGGCGCTCGAGTCCCTCGGGGCGGACGTCCGCTCCTTCGAGAACATCGAGGGAGGACACGGCGGCGCGGCCACGAACGAGCAGGCCGCACGGATGAACGCCCTGCTCTACAGCTTCCTGTGGAGCACGATCGGGCGGGACGAGCGCACCGCGTGAGGTCCGTCGAGCTCTTCGAGCGCTCCGCGCAGGACGACCTGCTGCTGCTGCGCGGGGACGTCATGACGGTGCTGCGGGAGATCTCGGGGGTGGACCCGCGGCTGTTCCCGCTGCGGTACGCCCGGCGCACGCCGCGGCATCCGCGGCCCCAGGACCTCGAGGCCGCGCGCCGCGCCGGGGTCGCCGCCCCGCAGGTGCCGCTGCTGCTGATCCCCGACGGGCCCGGCCGCGCCTCGGTGCTGCCCTACGACCGCCTGCGCCGCACCCTCAGCGACCGCGGCATGGACGTCATCATGATGGAGCACCGCGGGGTGGGGCTCTCGCGGCAGGACGGCGCGGGCCGCGACCTGCCGCGCCACGGCATGCGCCTGACGGAGGTGCTCGCGGATCTCGTCGCCGTCCTCGACCACGCGCACGTGCCGGAGGCGGCCGTCTACGGCGCCGGCTACGGCGGCCATCTCGCGCTCGCCCTCGCCGCGCACCATCCGGAGCGCGTGGCCTCCCTGGTGCTGGACTCCCCGCTCATCACCCCGGACGACGAGGCCGCGGGCCGGGACGCGCTGCGCGCCGCCTACTGGGACGGGACGGTCCCGGCGACCTCCTCCACGGCGTCGGTGCTGCGGCGGCTCGTGGAGGAGGGGCAGGTGGAGGGCCGGCACGCGGGAGCGGTGGTGCTCGCGGTGCACGAGCACGGCGGGCCCGCCGCGGTGCGCGACCTCGTGGACCTCCTCGCACTCGGCCGCGGCCGCCTCACCTGGAGCAGCGTGCGCCAGGTGCTCGCCCAGGACTGGCTGCAGTCCACCCCGTACGTCGACGAGCACGACCTCGTCGCCCCGATCGCGCACACCGAGCTCGGATACGGGCACCATGCCGACGGCGGCCCGCTGGACCCGCTGGGCCTCGCCGCCTCGCAGGGCCACGGGGTCCCGCCCTTCGCCGGGGAGCCCTGGGACATGCCCCGCCTCGCCGCGGGGATCACGACGCCGACGCTCGTGCTCGCGGGGGAGCGGGACCTCGTGCGGCCCCCGCACCTCTCGCGTGCGCTCGCCGCGGCGATGCCGGAGGCGGCGATGCTCGAGGTGCCGGGCGCGGGCCACGTGCTGCTCGAGTCGCGCACGCCGCTCGCGCAGGTCGCCGCCCGCTGGGCCGTGAGCGGGGCGCAGATGGAGCTGCCCCGCCTCACCCGGTCGCTCGCGGCGCTCCCCGCGACGCCCGCGGACCAGACCCTCGCGGGCGGCCTCCGGCTCGCGCTCGCCGCGGAGCGGTACTCGCCGTGGCGCCTGCGCGTGGAGTCCGCGCGCACACGGCGGCACGAGGCGGCGGTGGATCCGACGGCCCGGCGCAGCCGCTCCGTGAAGCTCTGAGACCGCGCCGGACCGCACCGGCGTGACCTGCACGGACCCTGGTGTCGGGGTCCGGAATCTCCCGATACCCTGTGCGCATGCGCCGTCGAGCCACCGGGATCCGCAGCTCCCTCCCCCTGCCGCCGCGCCGCCGCACGCCCGTGCTCGCGGCCGCCTCGTGCCTCGTCCTCGTGGGCGGGCTCACGGGTCTCGGACTCGCCGGCATGGGACCGCTCGGCGCCCTCGGCGGATCCTCCGCACAGGACGACGCCGGCAGCGCCGTGGCCTCGACGCCGCCCTCCGCGTCGCCGAGCGCCTCGCCGTCCGCCTCGGAGGAGCCGACGGTCGCACCCCCGAGCACGGAGCAGCCGACGACCGAGCAGCCCGCGACCGAGGCGCCCGTGACCGAGGCGCCGACGACGGACGCGCCCGCGGTCGAGGAGCCCATCGCCCGCGAGACCGCGGCCGAGGGCACGACCCCCGTCGAGCCGGCGACCACGTCCTCGACGCGAGGCAGCACGACGCGCGGCACCGGCGGGGACCACGGATCCTCGGGGTCGGGGTCGGGGTCGGGGTCGAGCGGCGGATCCTCCTCGGGCGGGACGGGGTCGTCCGGTGGGAAGGGCGGCTCCGGCGGCAGCGGCACCGGCGGGTCGAGCACCCCGTCGGAGTCGGAGGAGCCCGCGAGCCCCTCGCCCTCCGACCCCGCCGATCCCGAGCCCACGACGCCGGACCCCACGGTGCCCGATCCCGATGACGGCACGCCGACCGGCGGCGCCCCGGGCGAGGGGACGCCGTCGGAGGGGACCGGCGATCCGGGAGGGCCGGGCGGGGGGACGTCCTCCGGCTCCGCCTCGCCGGTCACCGATCCCGCCGCGAGGACGGGCGCCGGGACGGGCGCGGAGGGCTGAGCCCCCCGTCCGGCGCTCAGGAGCGGCAGGCCACCACGAAGCCGCCGTCGTCCGAGGTCACGGAGTAGGTCGCCCCGTACTGCTCGTGCGCCCAGGCGGCGACGTCGGAGGGCGGGGCGCCGCTCCAGGAGAAGGCCTGCTCGTCCACGAGCACGCACTGCGGGACCCGCCGGTTCGGCCCGTGCACCCACTGCACGTCGTGGTCCGGGACCGCACGGGCGAGCAGGGTGATGTCGGAGGCGACGACGGCGCCCTCGGGCAGCGCGTCCAGGGCGCGCTCGGCCGCGGGGAGCCGCGGGCTCTCCTGCCAGGCGGAGGGACGCAGCACGTCCACGAGCGGCAGTGCCCCGCCCAGGGTCGCCGTCACCGCGAGGGACACACCGATCGCGAGGCCGCGCACCACGGCGCCGGGCCGGGCCGCGGAGGTCCCCGTCCAGTCGCCCGCGCGGCCCGTGCGGCGGTCGCCGAGCGCGTCGAGCAGCGCCGCGATCACGACCGGCATGAGGATCGCGCTGTAGTGCCAGGTCCAGTCCCAGTAGAACTCGACCGTGCCGGTGAAGCGCCAGGCGAGCGTGGGCAGCACGAGCACCAGGAGCGGCGAGCGCAGCCCCACCATCCCCGCCAGCGCGAGCAGCATGAGCACCACCTGCCACTTCGAGGCGGGGGTGAACACGTCGAAGACGGACCCGAGGTTGCCCGTGTAGTCGTAGCGCCCGCCCACGTTCAGCAGCGGCAGGATCACGAAGGTCGAGAGCACGAACCAGGCGAGCCCCCAGGCGGCGAGGCCGAGGCCCCAGCGCCGTCCCTCGGTGCGTGACCGCTCCTCGGCGCGTGACCGCTCCTCCGTGTGCGACCGCCATGCGATGACGAGCCCCAGCATCAGCACCGTGAGCCCCAGGTCCTCCTTGACCAGGACGAGCGCCCCGCCCCACAGCGCCGCCGCCCGCAGCCGCCCGCCTAGCAGGGCCGTGAGGGACAGGGCCAGCAGCGGCACCCCGAAGGCGATCTCGTGGAACTGCACGGCCGCCGCGGCCTGCAGCCCCCAGGACAGCGCGTAGGCGAGGCCCACGAGGGTGCCGGGGAGCGTGCCCAGGCGGTCGATCGCGAGCCGCGCGAGAGGGATCGCGGAGGCGCCCAGCAGCAGCGCCTGCGTCCACAGCAGCGCCGCGCCCGAGGGCCACACCCACCACACGGGGGCGAGCAGCACGAGGATCGGATGGAAGTGGTCGCCCAGCAGGTTCGCGCCGTCCCCCTTGATCGGCACGATCGGGGCGGAGAACGTGCCGTAGTCCTTCGCGAGCTGGGTGAAGATCCCCAGGTCCCAGGACGGCGCGTCGAGCGAGCGCCACTGCTGCACGCCCAGCAGCCCGTAGCCGAGCGCCGCGATCAGGGCGATCAGCGGCGGCACGAGCCCCCGCGCCGTGAGCAGGCTCCGCACCGGGCGGGGACCGGCGGCGACGGGGCGGGGCGGGTCGGCGGCGAGGGTCACGGCACGAGCGTAGCGGGAGCGGGACGGCGGGCCCCGGGCCGGCTCACAGGAGCACGATCGCCTGCACCACCAGGATCTTCACGACCATGCCGACGGCGAAGAGGGCGGAGTAGCCGGTCTCCGCGCGCTCGTCGTCCGTGAGCGACTGGACGTGGCCCAGCAGCACCGGCTGGCCCACGAAGCCGGCCATCGCGCCGAGCGTGCGCGGAGTGGACATGCCGAGCCGCCGGCCCAGCTCCCGCAGGGCGAGCACCGACGCGGCCGTGAGCACCGCGGCGAGCAGGGCGATCTGCAGGCCCGTGAGGCTGAAGGCGGTCGCCGCGAAGGAGTGGCCGCTCGCGAGGCCCACGCAGGCGAGGAAGAGCACGAGCCCCAGCTGCCGGATCGTGAGGTTCGCGGCGTTCGGCATCGTCCACACGAGCCGGCCCGTCCGCTCGATCCGGCCCAGCACGAGGCCCACGACGAGCGGACCGGCGGCCGCGCCGAGCGCGACGGAGGCCCCGCCGCCGAGCGGGACCGCGACGAGCCCCGCGAGCACGCCGAGGGCGATGCCGAGGCCCGCGCTCGTCCAGTCCACCTCGGTGATGCGCCGCTCGCTGTCCCCGAACAGGGCGGAGATCTCGCCCATCCGCTCGCGCGGCACGACCAC
Organism: Brachybacterium horti; assembly: GCF_054777615.1. Taxonomy (NCBI): domain Bacteria; kingdom Bacillati; phylum Actinomycetota; class Actinomycetes; order Micrococcales; family Dermabacteraceae; genus Brachybacterium; species Brachybacterium horti. The sequence continues at coordinate 599,978 of NZ_BAAHAM010000003.1, read as the reverse complement.
GCGCACCCGGTCGCCGAGGTGCAGCGGCATGTCCGGCACGGCGAGCAGGTCCCGGTCCCCGCGGCGCACGCGGGTGATGATCCCGCCGAACCGCGAGGGGATCCGCAGCTGGGCGACGGTGCGTCCGGCGATCTGCGGGTCGGAGACCACCCAGCGGCGGTAGTCGACGACGGAGCGGTCGTCCGCGAGGTGCTCGGGGACCACGTGCCCCAGGGCCTCCGCAGCGAGCCGCACGGCCTCCGGCACCCCGACGAGCAGCAGGCGGTCGCCCACCTCGAGCGAGTCCTCCGGCCGGGCGACGCGCACGGCGCCGCCGCGCAGCAGGTAGGACATGCGCACCTGGCCGCCCGCGAGGCCCGTCGTCGCGGCGATGCCCGGGATCTCCCGCACCGTCATCGCCCGCTCGACCTCGACGGTCACGGTGAGCAGTCCCGCCGCGGAGGACGGCGCCGGGTCCCGGTGCCCCCGCAGCGGGCGGTGCGCGACGGCGGAGAGCACGAGCAGGGAGACGACGACCCCGACGGGGTACCCGATCGCGAAGCCGATCGCCGGCTGCGGGGAGCCGCCGGTCGCCGCGGTCGCCGTGTCGAGCGCAGGGGAGGCGGTGGTCATCCCCGCGAACATGCCGCCGATCGCCCCGGCGTCGAGGCCCAGGAGACGCACCGCGGCGAGGCTCGCGGCGCCCACGAGCACGAGCAGCACCGTCGCCCCGAGCACGAGCCGGGTCTGGGTGCGCAGGTCCCGGAACACGGTCGCGCCCGCGGCGAGACCCGTCGTGTAGACGAACAGGGCGAGGCCGAGGGCCTGCAGCAGCTCGAGCCCCTCGCCCAGGCGCGGGTCGAGCGCGCCGACGGCGAGGCCCACGAACAGCGCGCCCGCCGCTCCGAAGCGCACGGGCCCCAGCCGCACCGATCCGAGGGCCGAGCCCGCCGCCATGACGAGGAGCAGGACGAGCAGCGGGGAGGCGGCGAGGAGGTCCAGCATGCGACGAGCCTAGAACGAGGGGACCGTGACGCCGCAGGTCAGGGCGTGACGTGATCGGAACGTCACCGTGTCGTCCCGGTCACGGCCGCATAACGGTTTGCAGCACGGGGGCGGTTCCGGCCCCGTGACGCGGCGCACATGGTCGAATGCCGCCAGCGGTGCGCCCCGGGAACGGTCCCGGAGGCGCGCGAGCGCGGTGCACCGCCCATCCCCACCCCGGAGGTCCTCCTCGATGTCCGTCAGATCCACGCCGCCCTCACCCTCCTCGCCGCCGTCGTCCCCGCGCCGGCACCTCCCGCGGGCACGCGGGCTCCTCGCCGGGACCGCCGGCGCCGCCCTCGTCGCCGGGCTGCTCACCGCCCCCGCCGCCCTCGCCGCCCCCGCGGACCTCGACCCCCTGGGCTCCGCCTCGGAGCTCGGCGTCGACGTCCCCGTCCAGGACGACCTCCTCGACGGCGCCGCCGAGGCGATCCCCGGCCGCTGGCTCGTGCAGGTCTCCGGCGACCCCGCCCTCCAGGGCGGCAGCGCGGGCACCAACCGCACCACGCAGAAGAAGGTCGAGGACTCGGCCGAGGCCGCCGCGGTCCCCTTCACCGTGGAGCGCTCCTTCACCGGCGGCTGGAACGGCATGTCGGTCTCCATGGACGACGCCGACGTCGCCGCCCTCCGCCAGGTCCCCGGCGTCGAGGCCGTCTTCCCGGTGCTCGCCGTCGAGGCCCCGCGGCCCGCCGACGCCGCCCCCGAGGACGAGTACGGCAACGCGATGACCGGGGCGGACACGCTCCAGCAGGTCGACGGCCTCACCGGCGACGGCGTGAAGGTCGCCGTCATCGACTCCGGCATCGACTACAACAACCCCGACCTCGGAGGCGCCGGGACGGACGACGAGACCGCCGACTTCCCCGGCGATCGCGTGATCGGCGGCTACGACTACGTGGGCGACGACTACGACTCCTCGACCGCGGGCAGCACCCCGCAGCCCGATGCGTACCCCGACGACTGCGGCGGCCACGGCACCCATGTCGCCGGCATCATCGGCGCCGACGGCGAGGTCACCGGGGTGGCGCCCGAGGCGGACCTCCTCGCGTACCGGATCTTCGGCTGCGACGGCACGAGCGACACCGACGTGATCCTCGCGGCGATGGAGCAGGCTCGGGCCGACGGCGCCGACGTGGTCAACATGTCCCTCGGCGCCTCGTTCATGACCTGGCAGGACTACCCGACGGCGCAGCTCGCCGACTCCCTCGTCGCCTCCGGCACGACCGTCGTGATCTCCGCCGGCAACTCCGGCACCTCCGGCACCTTCTCGAGCGGCGCCCCGGGCGTGGCCTCCGACGCGATCACCGTCGCCTCCGTGGACAGCACCCACCGCCGCTCGCCCTTCGCGACCGCCGCCGGTGCCGACCGCGGCTACGCGGCCGCCGAGGGCGCCGTCGCCCCTCCCACCTCCGGTGAGCTCACGCTCGTCGCGGCGGGCGAGGCCGGCACCGACGCCGCGCTCGCGTGCGACCCCGCCGCCGTCCCCGCGGCGACGGGCGAGGGCCAGGCGCTGCTCGTCTCGCGCGGCACCTGCAGCTTCCGCGAGAAGGCGCTCGCCGGCGAGGCCGCCGGCTACGACGCCGTGATCCTCCACAACAACGCCCCCGGCTCCCTCTCGCCGACGGTCGAGGGCGACCCCGCCCTCACGATCCCCGTGGTCATGGCCTCGCAGGCGGACGGCCTCGCCCTCCAGGAGGCACTCGCCGCCGGCCCGGTCACCTGGGCCTGGCAGGAGGGCACCACGGTGCTCGAGAACGAGACCGCCGGCCTCGTCTCCGACTTCTCCTCCTACGGCCTGACCGCGGAGCTGGAGCTCAAGCCCGACATCGCCGCCCCCGGCGGCTCCATCTGGTCCACGCTCCCGCTCGAGGAGGGCGGACACGGCTCCATGTCCGGCACCTCGATGGCCGCTCCGCACGTCGCGGGCGCCGCCGCGCTGCTGCTCGAGAAGTCCCCGGAGCTCACCCCGGCGCAGGTCAAGTCCGCGATGATGAACACCGCCGACCCGCTGACCTGGTCCCTCGCCCCGGACCAGGGCTACCTCGAGCCCGTCCACCGCCAGGGCGCGGGCCTGCTCGACCTCGTCTCCGCCGCGCATGCGACGACCAGTGTCGCGGAGCCGTCGATCTCCCTCGGCGAGGGCGAGGACGGTCCCCGCACCGTGACCATCACGGTCGCGAACGACGCCGACGAGGACCGCACCTACGACGTCGGCGTCCGCCACGGCGTCGCCACCGGCGCCCCGACCTCGGACCCGGAGTTCTACGCCGCCGAGGGGATCGCGGAGCCCTCCGCGAGCACCGTCACCGTCCCCGCCCACGGCAGCGCCGACGTCGAGGTGACCCTCGGCGAGGACTTCGGCGAGGACGGCATCATCTACGGCGGCTGGGTGACGCTGACCGGCACCGACGAGGACCTCGTGGTCCCCTTCGCGGGTCTCTCCGGCGACTACCAGGCGCTCACCGTGCTCGACGACGCCGGGGCCGGCCTGCCCGCGCTCGGCGTCTCCGACGGCGAGGGGAACGTGGACCTCGATCCCGACGGCGGCCACACGTACACGATGCAGGACGGCGACGTCCCCTACCTCGCGTACTCCCTCGCCTACCCGGCGGAGCGCTTCGAGGTCCGCGCCTACGAGGTGAAGAAGAACGGGAAGCTGAAGATCGTGAACCCGTCCGTCGGCCACGTCGCCGCGGAGGACCACCTCGGTCGCACCGAGTCCCCCGAGGTCTGGGCCTGGGACGGCAGCTACGCGCTGAAGAACGAGAAGTCCAAGACCGTGAAGAACGGCGACTACCTGCTCGAGCTGCGGGTGCTCAAGCCGCTCGGCGACGCCTCGGACCCCTCGGACTGGGAGACCTCCACGTCCCCGACGTTCACCATCGCGAACCCGACGCCCGGCAAGCCCGGGGCGCACTGACGCGCTGACGCGCTGACGCAGGAACGGGCGGCGATCCCCTCGGGGGTCGCCGCCCGCTCCTTGTCCGGAGGGCGGATCAGGTCAGCGTGAGAGGATCCAGTCCATGTCGAGGCGCGCGACGCTGATCGCCGAGCCCACCCCCTCGTAGGCGAGCAGGAACTCGTCCCGGCCCACCGCGATGATCACCGAGTACCCGCAGTCGCCGGGGGCGAAGACCCGCTTCCGGGTCCAGGTGGCGCCGTCGTCCGTGGAGACCTCGATCGTGCCGTTCGCCCGCGTGCTCGGCACGTGCTCCGCATGCGAGAACAGCAGCACCTTGGCCTTGGCGGAGCCTCGCGGCGCCTCCGGGTAGGCGCGGGTGAGCTGCGCGTTGTTGCCCGGGTCCACGAGGGACGGATCCCGGTGGAGGTCCTCCCAGGTCTCGCCGCCGTCATGGCTGAGGGCGATCCAGCGTCGACCCGTGCGCACGTGCTCGCGAGAGTTCATGAGCAGCGTGCCGTCGGAGAGCTCCGCGACCTTGTTCTCGTCCATCTGCGTGCCCACGGGCTCGCCCATGGTCCAGGTCTCGCCGTGGTCGTCCGAGAACACCGAGTAGGCGCTGACGACCTCGGAGCCGTCCGCGGCGCGGAAGAAGCCCGCGTACTGCTGCACGAGCCGTCCCGCGTGCGGTCCGTAGCGCAGCTGCACGCCCGCACCCGAGGAGGCGAAGGTCGCGCGGCAGGAGTCGGGCTTGACGACCTCGGTCACCGAGCGGAGCTCCCACGTGCGGCCGTCGTCCACGCTCACCGAGACGGCGGCGCTGAGCACCTGGCGGTCCGCGTCATCGTTCCCGTACGCGCTGTTCCACACGCCCGTGTCCTTCGAGAACACGTGGAAGCAGAAGATCGTGCCGGTCGCGGTGTCCACGACGTAGGAGGGGTCGGAGTAGCCGAGCTTCTGCCCGGGCGCGGTGGCCTCGAGGCCCGCCACGACCACCGTGGGCTCCTCCCAGGTGCGGCCGCCGTCCCGCGAGCGGCGCTGCCAGATCGAGTTCGGCGCCGGGGCGTCTCCCTCGACGGGACGCTTGTCGAAGGCGGCGAGGAGGTCGCCGTTGGGCGCGACGGCGAGCGCGGGGATGCGGAAGTTCTTCACGCCCCAGTCGCCGGGGCCGGCGAGGGGCTGCTCCTCGTAGCTGCCCTGGCGGGTGCCCTCGTCCTTCGCGGGCGGGAGCGCGGCGGCCCCGGGCCGGGCGGAGGCACCGGAGGCGGTGGCGCCGAGGGCGGTCAGTGCGGCGGCGGTGCCGATCAGGCCGCGGCGGGTCATGCGGGGATCCATCGGGTTCTCTCCTTCATCGGGGTCCTTCTTCCTGGTTGCACCCTCGGATCGCGCGGGTGCGCGGTCAGGGGGCGAGTGCATCCCGCACGTCCCCCACGAGGACGGGCGCATGGGCGGCACCGGCGTTCGCCTGGTGGCCGAGCAGTCGCACCGGTGCGCCGCCGTCCTGCGTGATCCGCAGGTCGGAGAGGGCGCAGCCGGTGAGGTACCAGACGTCGGCGAGCAGGCCCCGCGCGGTGACGTCCGTGTACCAGAGGGTGTTGGCGCTGAAGGTGGGCGGCAGCACGCCCTCGAGCACGACCCCGGAGCCGGGGTCGCGGAGGGTGCCGCCGATCGGCAGCTCGAGGTGCCGCGTCCAGCGGCGGGCGGCGCCCGCGCTCGCATGGTTGAGGGTGCAGCCCGTGACGGAGCCGTGCCCCCAGTTGTCCTTCGAGGCCTCGCCGAAGGGGCCCGGGGCGGCGATCGAGTAGAGGGCGCCGTGGCAGCCGACGATCACGGTGCCCGTGAGGGTCCAGTTCCCCGAGGAGCACCACACCCCGAGCCGGCAGCTGGTGAGGACGCTCGAGGCGAGCAGCGAGTACTCGCTACGGTCCGCCGCGGAGAGCCCGATCGTGCAGGCCTCGAAGCGGCAGCCGGTGATCTGCAGGCCGTAGGAGAAGACGTCGTCCCCGGCGTCCCCGGTCGCGGCGATCCCCGCGCCCCGCCAGCCCACGAGGTCGCAGTCGGTCACGCGGAGGTTGCGCGCGCGGTGGGAGCGGATCGCGGTGTGCGCGGTCTCGAGCGGCACGTCGATCTCCGCGAGCGCGCCCTCGGCGTCGAGACCGGTCACACCGTGCAGGCGCAGCCCGCGCAGGGTGACGTCGGCGGCGCGATCGAGGGCGAACAGCCCGTGCTCCCGCGAGGAGGGGACGAGCACCGCGCCGTTGCCCTCCACGAGGGTCCCGCTCGGCAGGGCGACCGCCGCCGGGAGCTCGTAGCGGGCCCCGGCCTCGAGCTGCACCTGCGGCGTCGCGGCGAGCACCGCCGCCCAGTCGTCGCCCGGGTGCAGCACGGGCAGGCCGGTGGTGGCCGGCTCGGCGTGGGCGGCCGGGAGCCCGGCGCCCGGGGCGAACGAGGCGGCGAGCCCCAGGCCCGCCGCCCCCAGCCCGGCGAGCATCGCCGAGCGCGGGACGGCCCGGTGCAGGCGGGCGGTGTGCGGGTGACCGGACTGCCGGGGTCGTCGGGGATGGTCCTGCTCGGTCATGGCTGCTCCGTTCGTCGTCGATCGGATGGCGGGGTCGGGCGGGGCGGCGGCTCAGGCGCCGGTGACCGCCTCGCGGAACCAGGTGGTGATGCTGGAGGGGTGGGTGATGGCGGTGCCGACGACGACGGCGCCGGCACCGGCGTCACGGGCGGCGGCGGCCTGGGCGGGGGTGTGGACGCGGCCCTCGGCGACGAGGAGGGCGGTGTCGGGGAGGCGGGCCGCGAGCTCGGAGATCAGGGGGAGGTCGGGGCCGACGGTGCTGTCGCGGGCGGGGGTGTAGCCGGCGAGGGTGGTGCCGATGATGTCGATGCCGAGGTCGGCGGCGTGGAGGGCGGAGTCGACGCTGTCGCAGTCGGCCATGATGGGGCCGTCGAAGCGGGAGCGGATCTCCTGGATGGTCTGGTCGAGGGTGCGGCCGTCGGGGCGGGGGCGGTTCGTGGCGTCGAGGGCGAGGATGTCGGCTCCGGCGACGATGACGGCGAGGGCGTGGTCGAGGGTGGGGGTGATGAACACGCCGTCCTCGCCGTCCTTCCAGATGCCGATGACGGGGACGGTGACGGCGGCCTTGACCTGGCGGATGTCCTCGAGGCCCTGGGCGCGGACGGCGGTGGCGCCGCCGTTCTGGACGGAGGCGGCGATCTGGGCCATGGTGCGGGGGTCGCGCATCGGCTCGCCGGGGTAGGCCTGGCAGGAGACGATGAGGGTGCCCGCGAGCGGGGCGACGAGGGGATGCATGGGAGCTCCTTCTCGGGAGGGACGGTGGTCAGAGGGCGTGCGCGGAGGCGTGGGCCGCGGCGCCGAGCAGCGCCGCGTGCTGGCCCGCGCGGGCGGGGACGATCGGCGTCGCGGCGACGACGTCCATCGCCCCCTGGGCGAGGCCGGCATCGAGGGCGCGCCGCCACGGCTCGCCGTCCCCGCTCATGCCGTGCGCCGCGCTGACCCCGCCGGTGAGCACCACGAGGTCGGTGTCGAGCAGGTTGAGCGCGCCGCCCAGCACGCGCCCGGTCGCACGGCCCGCGATCGTGTAGGCGCGGGCCGCGGGGCCCTCGGGATCCGCGACGGCGAGCGCGGCGAGCGCCCGGCCGTCGGCCACGGGGGAGCCGTCGGATCCTGCGGCGCCGAGCCGCCGGGCGAGGGCGAGGATGCCGGGACCGGAGGCGAGGCCCTCGAGGTGTCCGCTGCGGCCGCAGGGGCAGGGGACCCCCTCGGCCTCGGGCACCGGGAGATGCCCCAGGTGCCCTGCCGCGCCGCGCGCCCCGGTGACGACCTCGCCGCCGATCACCTGGCAGCCGCCGATCCCCGTGCCCACCGCGAGCAGCAGCATCGAGGAGGCGTCGCGGCCGGCGCCGTGGAGCGCCTCGCCGAGACCGTGGGCGTGGACGTCGTTGAGCACCGCGACCGGCAGACCGAGGCGGGAGGAGACCGCCGCGGCGACGTCCGTGCCCGCCCAGCCGCGCAGGGCGTCCGTCGCATGGGTGATGCGGCCGCGCGCGGTGTCCACGACCCCCGCGGAGGCGACGCCCACCGCGAGCGGGGCGGCGTCCCCGGCGGCCGCCACCGCGAGGTCGAGGGCCGCCGCGAGGATCGCGGCGGGCCCCTCCTGCGCAGGGGTGGGGACCGTGAGCACCTCACCCGCGGCGCCGTCGCGGACGAGCGCGGCGCTGGTCTTGGTGCCGCCGATGTCGAGGGCGAGCACCCCGCCCGTCGACCCGGCGGAGGTCGGTGCCGGATCAGGCATCGGCGAGCAGCCCGGTGCTGCGGAGGATCCCGCGGATCTTCTCCACGGCCTCGCCCTCGAGCGCGGACATCGGCGTGCTCATCGTGTTCGTCGAGATCACGCCGAGCTCGCGCAGCGCCGTCTTGAAGGCGCCCACGCCGGCCGCGGGGCCGGTCTTCCCAACGGGCTGGAAGACGATCTCGAAGAGGGCCGCGAGGCGGTCCTGCTCGATCCGCACCGTCTCCCAGTCGCCGGCGCGGGCGGCGCGGTCCATGCGCACGTAGCCGGCGGGGTCCACGTTGCCGAGGCCCGGGACGGAGCCGTCGGCCCCGGCGAGGTAGGCGCCGTCGACGACGACCTCGTGGCCCGTGAGAAGCGTGAGCGGGGAGCCGGCGGCGCGGTTCATCGCCGCCAGGCGGCGGAAGGAGACGTCGTCCCCGCTGGAGTCCTTCACACCGGTGAGGACGCCGTCGACGCCGAGCTGCACGAGGTGCGCCGGGGAGAGCTTCGTGTGCACGCACACGGGGATGTCGTAGGCCCAGACGGGGACGCTCGCCGCGGCGCCGATCGTGCGGAAGTGGGTGTCGATCTCCTCGGGGCCGGTGATCGCGTAGAACGGCGCGGTGACGACGTAGCCGGCGAGGTCCAGCTTCTCCGCGGCCCGCAGGTGCTGGAGCACGCGGGAGGTCTGCGTGTCGATGAGGCCGGCGAGCACGGGCACCTGGCCCGCGACGAGCGAGGTGACGACCTCGAGCACCTGGGCGCGCATCGCGTCGTCGAAGAAGGCGATCTCGCCGCTCGAGCCGAGCGCGAAGAGGCCGTCGACGCCGCCCTCGAGGTGACGGGCCACGAGGCGCTCGAGCGAGGGGACGTCGAGGGCGCCCTCGGGGGTGAGCGGGGTGAGCAGCGGAGGGACGACACCCGCCAGGGGAGCGGTCTCGGTCGTGGTCGCGGGGGCGGTGGTGGTCATGGGAGCTCCTGAGGTCTGAGTGAGGAAGGTGAGAGGTGGGAGGGGAGGGGTCAGAGGAGGGACGGGGCGGCGGCCAGCAGGCTGCGCGTGTACTCGTCGGTCGCGGAGGCGAAGACGCTCGCCGCGTCGCCCTGCTCCACGACCTTGCCGCGGTGCATGACGATGATCGAGTCGGAGACGAAGCGGACCGTCGAGATGTCGTGGGAGATGAACACGAGGCCCAGTCCCAGCTCCTGCTTGAGGTCCGTGAGCAGGTTCAGCACCTGTGCGCGCACCGAGACGTCGAGGGCGCTCGTGGGCTCATCCGCGACGATGACGTCCGGCTGGAGCGCGAGCGCGCGGGCGATCGCCACGCGCTGGCGCTGACCGCCGGAGATCTGCCGGGGCAGCACGTCGAGCGCGGAGGCGGGCAGGCCCACCTTGTGCACGAGCTCGGTGACCGTCGCGAGGCGCTGCGCCTCGGTGCCGATCCCGTGCACGCGCAGCGGGTCCATGAGCGCCTCGCGCACGAGCATCCGCGGGTTCAGCGCCGTCGCCGGGTCCTGGAAGACCACGGAGACGGTGCGGCCCAGCTCTCGGCGCGCCGCCCGGGAGCGGCCCAGGGCCTTCCCCTGGAAGAGCACCTCGCCGCTGGTCACCGGCTGCAGGCCGGTCATCACGCGGGCCAGGGTGGACTTCCCGGAGCCGGACTCGCCGACGATCCCGAGGACCTCGCCGCGGCCCAGCGAGACGCTGATGCCGTCCACGGCGCGGATCGTGTCCGGTCGCAGCAGGGAGCCGGTGCGCAGCTTGTGCACGACGTGCACGTCCCGCAGCTCGATGACGGGGGTGGTGGTCTCGCTCATCGGTTCTCTCCTGCCTCGGCGGTGGCCAGGGCGCCGGGGAGGTCCCCGGTCGCGGCCACGAGATGGGTGGTGCCCGGGACGGTGAGCAGCCGCGGCGGGAGGTCCGCGCGGGCGGCGGGGTCCTGGCTGCGCGGGGCGAAGCGGTCGCCGCGCGCGAACTCCCGCGGGGAGGGCACGGTGCCCGGCACCTGGAGCAGACGCTCGGCCTGCGCCTCGATCGAGAGCACCGAGCCCAGCAGGCCGCGCGTGTACTCGTGACGGGGATCCACGAGCAGGTCCCGGGTGTCGCCCTGCTCGACGACCTGGCCGGCGTACATGACGGTCACACGGTGGGCGAGCTGGGCGACGAGGGCGAGGTCGTGGCTGACGAACACCATCGCGAAGCCGAGCTCGTCGCGCAGCCGCAGCAGCAGCTCGACGACCTGCTTCTGGACGGTGACGTCGAGGGCCGTGGTGGGCTCGTCGGCGATGACCACGCGCGGGTCCCGGGTGAGCGCCATGGCGATGAGCACGCGCTGGCGCTGGCCGCCGGAGAGCTCGTGCGGGTAGGAGGCGAGCGTGCGCTTCGCGTCCAGTCCCACGAGCTCGAGCAGCTCGGCGGCGCTGCGGGTGCCGCCGCGGCGGGTCAGCTGCGCCATCTGGGAGCGGATGAGCATCGAGGGGTTCAGCGAGCTCAGCGCGTCCTGGTAGATCATCGCGACGCCGTGGCCGCGCAGCTCGTTGAGCCTGCGGGCGTCGAGGTCCAGCAGGTTCACGCCGTCCAGCAGGACCTCGCCGGAGACCTTCGCGGTGCGGGGCAGGAGCCCCATCACGGCGAGGCTTGTGACGGACTTGCCGGAGCCGGACTCGCCCACCAGGCCCATCGTCTCGCCGGGGCGCACGGTGAAGGAGACGCCGTCCACGATGTCCACGTCGCCGTGGGCCTCGGGGAAGGAGACGTGGAGGTCCTTGACCTCGAGCACGGGGGCGGCGGCGCGGTCGATCCCGGTGCGGGCGGGGCGCGCGAGCTCCGCGGTGCGCAGGCGCCGCAGGGACTCGGCGAGCACGTGGTCGGTCGTGGAGTGGTCGACGGCGCCGAGCACCTCGCCGGCCTCGGCGTCACCGGCGGTGCCCGCGGCCTCGACGGCGCGCTCGTCGGCGTCGACGTCGACCTTGTGCTTCACGCGGGGGCTCGCGAGGGCGTCGGTGAGCCCCTCGGAGAGGATGTTCAGCGAGAGCACCGTCAGCAGGATCGCGACGCCCGGGAAGAAGGTGGGCCACCAGTAGCCGGCCAGGAGCACGGCCTTGCCCTCGGCGATGATGTTGCCCCACGAGGGGTTCGGGGGCTGCACGCCGGCGTTGATGAAGGACAGCGACGCCTCGAAGACGATCGCGTCGGCCACGAGCACGGTCGTGAACACGAGGATAGGGGCGAGGCAGTTGCGGGCCACGTGCTTGATCAGGATCCAGCCGGTGGAGGCGCCCATGACCTGGGAGGCGGCCACGTAGTCCTCACCGAACTGGGCGAGCACGTTCGCGCGGACCACACGCGCCAGCTGCGGCACGTAGAGGAAGGCGATCGCGAAGATCAGCACCGGCAGCGAGGTGCCGAACACGGCGACGAACACGGCGGCGAGCGCAATGCCCGGGAAGGACATGATCACGTCGAGCACGCGCATGAGGATCTCGGAGGGGATCCGGGCGGCGGTCGCCGCAAAGGAGCCCAGCAGCGCGGCGACCACGAGGGCGGCGCCGGTCGCGCAGAGGCCGATCAGCAGGGAGGCGCGGGCGCCGTGGAGGATCCGGCTGAGCACGTCGCGGCCCACCGAGTCGGTGCCCATGAGGTGCTCGCCGCTCGGCGGCTGCACGGGGGTGCCGGTCGCGAGCGGGTCGTAGGGGGAGATGAGGGGGGACAGCGCCGCCGCGAGGATCAGCAGCAGCAGGAAGCCCACCGCGACCCTCGAGGAGAGGGGCAGCTCGCGGAGGGCGCCGAGGCGGCCGCCGGAGACGGAGGTGAGTCGGTTCTGGAGTCGCGCTCGCATGTCAGATGCTCCTGATCCGCGGGTTGACGAGGACGTACAGCAGGTCCACGAGGATGTTCACGACGATGAAGGCGATCGCGACGGTGAGGGTCACGCCCTGCACGAGGAACACGTCGTTGCGCTTCACGCCGTCGAGGATGAGCTGGCCCATCGCCTGGATGTTGAAGATGATCTCGATGATCACGGCGCCGCCCATGAGGTAGCCGACCCGCAGGCCGAGCACCGTGATCGGGGTGATCAGGGCGTTGCGCAGCACGTTGCGGGAGACGACGACGGGGTAGGGGACACCGGCGCCGACGGCGGTGCGGACGTAGTCGCGGTCCAGCTCCTCGACCATCGCGGTGCGGACCACGCGGGTGAGGGAGCCGGTGACGGGCACGCCGAGCGCGATCGCGGGGAGGGCGACGTTGCGGGCCCAGGTGGCCGGGTCGGCGAGGGCGCCGACCCACTTCGCGACGAGGGCGGGGAAGACTCCCCAGCCGCCGGGCACCTCGCCGAGCCACTGGATGAGCAGGATCGCGAGCCAGAAGCTGGGGGTCGCGAGCGCGGCGATCGAGAGGACGCGGATCACCTGGTCCACCCAGCGGTCGCGGAAGAGGGCGGCGAGCACGCCGAGCACGGCGGCGACGACGATCGCGAAGGCGAGGCCCAGGAAGGTCAGCTGCAGCGTGATCGGGAAGGCCTTCGCGACGACCTCGGTGACCGGGGTGCTGCCGGAGGTGGTGCCGAGGTCCCCGTGCAGCATGCCGCCGAGGAAGGAGAGGTAGCGGACGATCAGCGGGTCGTCCAGGCCGTTGGCCTCCCGGTAGTTCTGGAGCGCCTCGGCGGAGGCGGACTCCCCGAGCGCGAGACGCGCGGGGTCCGAGGGGGAGAAGGACATGACGACGAAGACGAGCAGGGTGACGCCGAGGATCATCAGCGGCAGGGAGACGAGGCGTCGTCCGACGAGTCGGAGGAGCTGGGTCACGGGAGGGCCTCCAGGAGGGCCGGGTGCGGCGGGCGGTGGCGGGCGGGGCACGTCGCGCGGCGGCGACGGGCCCCGCCCGCGGGAGGGGCTGGGGCGGGGGTGCCCTACTGGGCGGAGCCGACGCCCACGAAGCTCAGGCCGGTGAGGGCCGTGGGAGTGAAGTCCACGAGCGTGGAGGCGTCCCAGGCGGTGGGGGACTTGCGATGCAGCAGCGGGTACAGCGGGACCTCGTCGGAGAGGAGGTCGAAGAGCTCGTGCCAGATGTCCACCTGGGCGGCCTCGTCGGTCTGCTCCATGCCCTGGTCCAGGAGGTCGTGGACCTTCTGGTAGCTGTCCGAGCCCTTCCAGTGCATGCGGCCGTCGGTCCAGGTGTCGCCGTAGTACCACCAGCGCATGAGCAGGTCGGGGTCGTTGCCGAACACGGAGGGGTCGCCGGGGGCGATGACGACGTCGAACGCCTCGGGCTTGCCGTCGATCGTGTTGTAGACGTCCGCGGACTGCTTCTCCGTGAACTCGATGGTCACGCCGGCGGCCTCGAGGGACTGCTGGATGATCGGGGTGACCTGCTTGACCCAGTCGTGGTCGGTGCACAGCAGGCGGAACGAGGTCAGGCCGGTCTCCGCGAAGAGGCCCTTGGCCTTCTCGAGGTCCTGCGCGTAGACCGTCGAGGCCTCCTTGTACTGCGGGTGGTCCTTCTGGACGAAGCTCGTGGCGGCCTCGGCCTGGCCGGCGAGGCCGTCGGTGATGACCTTCTCGATGTCGACCGCGTAGAGGAACGCCTGGCGGTTCTTGACGTCCGCGAAGGGGTTGCCCTCGGCGTTGTTGAACATCGCGAACAGGAGGCCGAAGCCCTGGGCGGACTCGACGGTGCTCGTGGCCTTCAGCTGGTCGATCGAGAGGTAGGGCACCGAGTCGACGGCCTGCGCGGTCTTGGACTGCAGCGCGTTGGTGCGGGTCGAGGCGTCCGGGATGATCTGCCAGGTCATGGACTTCGCGAGCGCCGGCTGCGGGCCGTTGTAGGCGTCGAAGCGCTCGAAGGTGACGGCCTTGGAGGACGCGCCGCCGTCGGTCATGGTCCAGGGGCCGGAGCCCACGGGCTTCGCGTCGAAGGCCTCGGGGTCCTTCTCGACGGCGGCCTTGGGGACGATCTTCACGACGCTCAGGCGCTCGGCGAGGATCGCGACCGGGTGCTTGAGGGCGATGGTGACGGTCGAGTCGTCCTTCGCGGTGACGCCGTCGACGAAGTCGATGAAGCTCGCGTAGAGCGAAGCGTTCTCCGGGTCGAGCACGCGCTCGAAGGAGAAGACGACGTCGTCCGCCGTGACGGGGGTGCCGTCGTGGAAGGTGGCGCCGTCGCGCAGGGCGACGTCGACGCTGGTCTCGGTCGAGGTGGGGAGCTCCGCGGCGAGGGCCGCGTAGACCTCGCGGGTCACCGGGTGCAGCTCGGTGAGACCCTCGAGGGTGTGCCAGTTGACGGCGACGGTGAGGGCGGCGGAGGTCGTCATCGGGTCGTAGCCGTTGGTGCCGAGCTCGTAGGAGATCGCGGCGGTGATGGTGCCGTCCTCCTTGGCCTCGGCGGCGCCGGCGTCGGAGGCCTGGCTCCCGGTGCCGCCGGAGGTCTCGCGGGGGGCGCAGGCGCCCACGGTCGCGACGATGCCGGCGGCGCCGGCGAGGATGGTCGTGCCGCGGAGGAAGCCGCGGCGGCTGGTCGAGGTGCTCACGGGGTGCATCCCTTCGGTCGGGCGGTCCGTTCTGGACCGGCTCCACGCTGAAGAGCTCCGGCGGACGTGGTGGACACCCTCAGTGGTGCCCTTCTGGCGACGGTTCGCGACCCGCTGCGTTGTGAGAGCGACCGCTTCGTCCTCCGGAACATCAGACGTATGATGTCTGATGTTCGGGACTGTACAGCCTTCCCCGCCGCGACGCGAACCGCGATCCGGGGGCCGTGACCTCATCGAGACCTTCGTGGTCCGACGAGGGGACCCGGGCAGAATGGACCACGCCCGATAAGGAGACGACATGGCACGCAGCAGCACCACGGAGGGGACCGCGGTACGGCGCATCCAGGACCTCATCCTCGAGGAGGGACTCCGCCCCGGAGACCCGATGCCGACCGAGAGCGCCCTGTGCGAGCGGCTCGAGATCTCCCGCTCCTCCCTCCGCGAGGCCATGCGCACCCTCGCCTCGCTCGACATCGTCGAGGTGCGGCACGGGCACGGCACCTTCGTCGGCGGCCTCTCCCTCGCCCCGCTCGTGGACGGACTGCTCTTCCGGGCCCAGCTCGACGACGGCTCCGACCTCCGCGCCCTGCGCGAGGTGGTCGAGCTGCGCATCGCGCTGGACCTCTCCGTCGCCCCTGCGCTCGCGGACCACTACCGCGGCAGCGCCAACCCCGAGCTTGAGGTCCTCGTGGGGGAGATGCGCCGGCTCGCGGACGCCGGCGAGCCCTTCCCGGAGGCGGACGCCGCCTTCCACGCGAAGCTGCTCGCCCCCGTCCCCAACCACCTGCTCGTCCAGCTCGCGCAGGCCTTCTGGGAGATCCACACCTCCGCGGTGCCGCTGCTGGGGCTGCCCCCGGCGACCGACATCCTCGACACCGTCGAGGCGCACCACGCGATGGTCACCGCGCTCGAGGCCGGGGACGTCGAGGCCTACCGGGCCGCCGTCCACGCGCACTACGCCCCGCTGTCCCGCGTCCTCGCGGCGGCCGGGGACGCCTGAGGGCGCGCTCAGGGGGAGGGGGAGGCGCTCAGCCGATCGAGCAGGCCACGCCGTTGAACCCGTGGTTGCAGTACCCGCCGGGGTTCTTCGCGAGGTACTGCTGGTGCTCGGGCTCCGCCGTGTAGTAGCGGCCGTCACCGGCCTCCGCGAGCGGGGCGAGCTCCGTCGTGATCGCGCCGCGGCCCGCAGCGTCCAGATCGCGCTGGTAGCGCTCGGCGCTGTCCCGCACCACGCGGCCCTGGGCCTCGGAGGTCCAGTAGACGGCGCTGCGGTACTCGGTGCCCACGTCGTTGCCCTGGCGGTTCGCCGTCGTGGGATCGTGCTGCTCCCAGAAGGCGGTGAGCAGGGTGCGGAGGGTCTCCTCGCCGCCCGTGTAGACCACCCGCACGGCCTCGGCGTGACCCGTCCGCGCGGAGAACACCTCCTCGTAGGTGGGATGCGCGGTGAAGCCGCCCGCATAGCCGGCGGAGGTCGTGTGCACACCCGGCACCTCCCAGGCGATGCGCTCCACGCCCCAGAAGCAGCCGCCCGCGAGGACGATCTCCTCGGCGCCCGCCGGCCAGGGGGCCGCGTCCGTCGGCGCGTCGGGGCCGAGCATGTCCGTGCCGAGCACCGCGTGCTCGCGCACCAGGGGATAGGCGTAGTCGGGACGCCCCGAGAGGGCCTCCTCGCGCGAGACCATCTGCTTCTTGTGCCCGTACAGGAGGTCCATCATCTGCCACATGCCGGCCACGCTAGACCTCCCGCGCACGGCGGTGGAAGCGGAGGTCGCGCACGGAACACGGGGATCCGCCCAGGGCGTACCGGACCGGCCCCCGACGGCCGACGGGACCCGCCTCAGCGCTCCCGGCGGGGGAGCACCACGACCGTGAGCGCGGCGAGCGCGAGCACCGCGGGGACCAACATCCAGGGGCCGAGGTCCACCCGGGAGACGAGCAGCACGAGGCCGGCCCCCGCCGCGGAGGCCACGAGCACCACCAGGTGCGCACGCCCCGTGAGCGCCCACGCGGCGCGGGTGAGGCGGCCGTGCAGCGGGATCGTCGCCGCGAGCGCCCAGGCGCAGTGCGCCGCGAGCAGGCACAGCGCCACGAGCACGGCCCGGCCCGCGGTCAGCTCCGTCTGCGGCACGAGCGCGAGCACCACGGCGGCGGGGGCGAGCAGCCCGAGGTCCGAGTCCGGTGCGAGGGTCGAGGCGATCAGCCCCGCGATCGCGGCGAGGGAGAGCAGCGCCGGGCCGAGTCCCGAGAACAGGCCCCCGGGCATCGCGAGCAGCAGCGCGGCCACGGTCGCGGCGAGGCCGAGCAGGCGCAGCCCCGTCTGCTCGGGGCTCACCGTGCGCAGCAGGAGCAGCCCCCGGGCGAGCGGGTCGACGAACCGCTGGACCCACTGCATCAGGACCGCCTCCGTCGCGGCGCGGTGCGGGCGGCGGTCAGCGAGAGCAGCACGGGGGCGAGCGAGCTCGGCCCCTCCCAGGGCGTGACAGGCACCCCGGACTCCCGCAGCTCGCGCACGGTCTCCTCCCGCTGCAGGCGCCGCAGCGCCCAGGCCTCCGCCCAGAAGCGCTCGCTCGCGCGGCCGTCCACGGCGAGCGGCCGGCCGTGGAGCACCGAGGTGTCGCCCACGCTCGCGGGCAGGGTGTCCACGACGACGACGTCCGCCCCGTGCGCGACGAGGACGCCGATCTGCTCGATCGCGGGCACGGCGAGCAGCGGGGAGCAGACCACCACGAGGGTGCCCGGCCGCACCGACCGCAGGCGCCGCGCGGGCTTCGGCGCGCCCGTGTCACGGGCGGCCCGCGAGAGGGTGTCGGTGAGCACGCGCAGCTGCCGCGGCCCGGTCCCCGGGCGCACGGGGCCCAGCAGATGGCCCACGTCGAACACGCCCACCCGGTCCCCGGCGGTCAGGTAGTGGCGGGCCACGGCGGCCGTGGCCCGCACGGTCACGTCGAGGCTGCTGGGGGCGTCCGGTCCCGCCCACGGCGAGGGCAGGACGTCCGCGATCGTGTCCGTCACGATGAGCACGTCCGTGTCCTGCTCGGTGAAGGTCGCGTTGGTGTGGAGGGTGCCGGTGCGGCTCGTGACCCGCCAGTTCACGCGGTGCAGGCGGTCGCCCGGGCGGAAGGCGCGCACCTCCGCGAGGGCCGTGCCGTCCCCGCGCCGGCGGGAGAGGTGCACACCGCTCACGCCGATCGGGGTGGGCACCTCGACGGGGGCCTCGAGCACCGAGGCGTCCGGCAGCACCTGCACGTGCACGGGGGCGAGCTCGACCTGCGCGCGCGAGGCGCCGAGGGGATCGGAGGCGAGGACGTGCAGCGGGCCCACCGCGATCCGGCCCCAGCGCCGGGCGCGCACCGCGATCCGCACCGTGCCGTCCCCCGCGAGGGAGCCGTGCGGCGGCGTGAGGTCGCTGTGGCTGGTGAGCGGCACGGTCACCGCGGTGAGCACCCCCGGCCCCGTGCGCACGTCCACCGCGACGCTCGAGCCCTCCTCGACGATCCGTCGCGACGCCGCGACCTGCGCGGAGGGCACGCCCTCGGGATCACGGCGGAGCACTGCGACGAGCGCCCACACGAGCAGCGGCACGACGACGAGGAGCACGAGCGGGCGCCCCACGAGCACCGCGAGCAGCGCCCCGCCGCCGCCCACGGCCCCGGCGCGCACGAGCGCGGCCGACGGCCGGTCGTGCAGGCGCCGGGTCGTCGCCGGGGGAGCGGGGGAGGAGGTCATCCGGCGCTGCCGGCCCGCTCGCCGGCGGGCCCGACGGTCCCGGCCGCCGAGGGCTGCTCCGCGGCAGGGACGGGGACCTGCTCGAGCACCGCGGAGACCACGCCCGCCCCGGTCGCGTTCTGCAGCCACAGCTCGGGCTTGACGGTGACGCGGTGGTCGAGCGCCGGGTGGGCGAGGGCCTTGACGTCCTCGGGGACCACGTAGTCGCGGCCGCGGATCACCGCGAGCGCCCGCGCGCACGTGATGAGCGCGAGGGTGCCGCGGGGCGAGGCGCCCACGAGGGCGTGGGCGTGCTCGCGGGTGCGGCCCACGAGCTCGACCGCGTACCGGCCCACGGCGTCGGCCACGTGCACCGTCTCCACGGCGGCCTGCACGGCGAGCAGACCCTCGCCGTCCAGCACCTGGGGGACGGACTGCTCCTCCTGGCGCCGCACGAGCCGGCGGGAGACGACGTCCCACTCCTCCTCGGGGGTCGGGTAGCCGAAGGAGAGCCGCAGCAGGAAGCGGTCCAGCTGGGCCTCGGGGAGCGGGTACGTGCCCTCGTGCTCGACGGGGTTCGCGGTCGCGAGCACGTGGAAGGGGCGGGGCAGCGGGCGGGTCGTCCCCTCGACGGAGACCTGCCGCTCCTGCATCGCCTCGAGCAGCGCGGACTGGGTCTTCGGCGGGGTCCGGTTGATCTCGTCGGCGAGCAGGAGGCCCGTGAAGACGGGACCGGGCCGGAACACGAACTCACCCGTGCGCTGGTCGAACACCTCGGCGCCGGTGAGATCCGCGGGCAGCAGGTCCGGCGTGAACTGGGCGCGCGTGAAGGGCAGCCCGAGCGCCTGCGCGAAGGAGCGCGCGGCGAGGGTCTTGCCGAGCCCCGGGAGGTCCTCGAGCAGCACGTGGCCGCCCGCGAGGACCCCGGCGAGCACGAGCTCGAGGGCGGTGCGCTTGCCCACCACGGCGCCCTCGACGGCGTCGAGCACGCGGGCTGCCGCACGGCTCGCGGCGGGCACGTCCTGCGGCGGGGGCGCTCCCGCTCCGGTCGTGGGGGCGGGGTGCTGCGGGGTGTCGGTCATGGGAGCCTCTCCTCGTCTGCGGCGGCGAGCTGTCTCAGGTGGCGGTGCAGGGCCGCCCGGTCCACGGGCACGGCCTCGGGGCCGTCGGGCCCGCTGCGGCGCGGCAGGTCCAGGTGCACGCCGCGCGCCGCGGCGAGGCCCTCGAGCTCCCGCACGAGCGCGCCGGTCGTCATCCGGCGGCGCGGGCCGGCGCCGTGGATCGTCTCCTCGAGCCGCCGCACCCGCTGGTCCTGCGCATGGGGCAGGGCGTAGTCGACGTCGAGGTCGAGCGGCGGGGAGTGCAGCTGGTCGGCATGGTCCACGCCGACGTGCACCCACCAGGCGATCGCGCCCGCCGCGAGGCCGAGGGCGAGCGGCAGCGGGAGCGCGAGCTGCAGGTCGAACAGGGAGCACACGAGCACGACGACGAGCGCGGTCGCGGCGCCGATCAGCAGCCGCACCGCGAGACCCGTGCCGCGCCCGTTCACGATGCCTCCTGCAGCTGCGCCTCGAGCCGCTCGAGCAGCAGCAGGGCGCGGTCGCGGTCCGCCTCGACGAGCGGGTGCGGGTCGAACAGGGCGCGCCGGTACAGTCCGGCGAGCTCGTCGAGGGCGGAGGCGTCGAGCGCGAGCGCGCCGAGCACCGCCACCACGTACTCGAGGGTCGTCTGCGAGGGCGCCCGGCTCACCCCGGCCCGTCCGATCGCCCGCTCGAGGGCCAGCCAGGCGGCGATCACCGCGTCGTGCGCGGAGACGACGGTCGAGAGCGAGCGGCGGGCCTCGGCGAGCGCGTCCCGGGCCTGCTCCGTCGTGAAGCCCGCCTCGTCCTCCACCTCGCCGGCGCTGCGCAGCCGCTCCGGGGCGAGGCGCCACATGCGGTGGGCGACGAGGGCCACGAGGGCCGCGGCGATCACACCGAGCACCACGAGGATCCGCACGAAGGACTCCCGGGACATGGGCTGGATCGGTGGGGGGATCGTGGGCTGGTCCTCCGTCGCCCACTCGGGCTCCTCGTAGGCCTGGCCCTCGGCGGGCGGCGGGGGAGCGGTGCGCTCCTGCCCGTCGAACAGGGCGAGCGTGCCGCGATCCGCCCCGGCGCCCAGGGCGAGCATCACCAGGGCGAGCACGCCGAGCAGGACCAGCAGCGGCGCGAGCGCGCGGCGGCGTGGGGCCCTGCCCGGGGCGGTCATGCCCTCGTGCTCCCGTGCGGTGACGCGACGATCACCGACTGCTCCCCGGCGATCCGGGTGAGCACGAGCGTCGCGGCCTCGTCGCCGAAGCGGCGGGGACGCAGCCTGCGGCGCAGCTCCTCGGGCTCGACGGCGGTGCCCCGCTTCTTGATCTCGAGCACCCCGATCCGATGCTCGCGCAGGTAGCCCGTGAGGGCCTTGATCGAGAAGGGCATGACGTCGCGGACGGCGTACCCGCGCGCGAGGGGCGAGTCGATGCGGCGGTCCGCGGTGAGATAGGCGATCGTCGGGTCGAGGGTGCGCGCCCCGAGCCGCTCGGCGAGGGCGCAGAGCAGACCGGCCCGGATGACGGCGCCGTCGGGCTCGTAGAGATGGTCGCCGAGCGCCCCGGGCACCGGGTCGCCGGGGGAGTCCGCGCGCAGGTCCAGGCGGTGCGCCCCCTCGCGACCGATGACGAGGGCGGAGGAGCGGACCCCCTCGCGCGCGAGCGGGCCGCACCACAGGACCGCCTCGAGCACGCTCCCGTGCAGCGACAGCCACTGGACCTCGACGTCCTCGGGCAGCGCGGAGCGGTCCACGGCCGGGCCGAGCTTCGCGCCGAGCGCGCCGAGCGTCCCGGGCGCGGCACCGCCGCGCTCCCCGAGCCGGCGGGCGAGGTCGAGCACGAAGGACAGCGGCGGCTCGTACTCCTCGGGGTCGTGGAGCCGGCGGGCGCCGCGCGCCGAACCGCGCGCGGGAGCGCGGCGGGCGGGATCCAGCCAGATGCCGTCGGTCAGCGCGGGGTCGTGGTCCTCCGCGCTGCCCAGGTGCACGGCCGCGGAGGGGAAGGGGCGCAGGTTGACGGTCGCGACGGCCACCGTGAGCGGGTCCCGGTCCACGGCGCGCACGTCGTGGCCGAGGCCCGCGAGGGCCATCGCGTCCCCGCCGATCCCGCAGCCCAGATCCGCCACGGCGGAGACCCCCGCGCGCTGGAAGCGCTCCGCGTGCAGGGCCGCGACCGGCAGGCGGGTCGCCTGCTCGAGGCCGTGCTCGGTGAACAGCATGGAGCGCGCAAACTCGCCGAACTTCTCCTCCCCGCGGGCGCGCAGGCGCGACTGGGTGAGGGCGGCGGAGACGAGCTCCGGGGAGTGCCCCGCCTCGCGCAGGGAGCTCGAGCGGGACAGGACGTCCTGCTCCCGGTACGGCGGGAGGGAGTTCAGCAGCGCCCACCCCTGGGGGTGCAGCAGGGGCTCGATCGCCCGTGCGGCGTCGTCGGCAGGGGCGGAGGGCATGACCGACACCCTACCGGCGGCGACGCGCCGGGGCGGGCGTTCAGGCGTGCGCGTCCAGCACGAGCTTGCCGCGCGTGTGGCCCTCCGCGAGCAGGCGGTGCGCGCGGGCGATCTCGCCGAGCGGCAGCACCGTGGAGGCCTCGAGCGGGTAGGCGCCCGAGCGCAGGCCCTGCACGAGGTGGTCCAGGCGGTCGCGGCCGGGCACCAGCTGCGGCACGTGCACCTCGATGCCGCGCTCGGTCGCGGGGGCGGTGTCCGCGAGGGTGGGGAGGGTGACGATCCGCCCGCCCGGGGCGAGATGGTCCAGGCTCGGCACGAAGGTCGTGAAGTAGTGCGTGTCCAGCACGACGTCCACGCCGCGGCCGCCCGTCGCCTCGTCGATCTCGGCGCGCCAGTCGGCGTCGTCGTACGCGATCGGGGTCGCGCCCAGCTCGCGGATCCGCTCCGCGTTCGCCGCGCGGCCCGTGGCCCACACCCGGGAGGCGCCGGCCTCGAGGGCCATGGGGATCAGCAGCTGGCCCACGCCGCCCGCGCCCCCGTGCACGAGCACCGTCTCGCCCTCGGCGATCCGGGCGCTGTCGCGCACCGCGGCGATCGCCGTGAGGCCCACGAGGGCGAGGCCCGCCCAGCGCGGGAGCTCCTCGGCGGTGACCTCGTCCGGGATGGGGGCGAGATCGTCCGCCGCGATCGCGATGACCTCGGCGGCCGTGCCGCGCTGGTCCGCGGCGGCGCGCATGCCGAACACCCGGGTGCCGGGGGCGACGCCGCGCGCCTCGAGCTCCGCCTCGTCGAGGTCGGGACCGGCGGAGAGGACCACGCCCGCCATCTCGCGGCCCGTCCCGGCCGGGAGCACGAGGTCCTTCGAGCGGCCGGAGGAGCCGTCGCGGATCTTGTAGTCCAGGGGGTTCAGGCCCACGTAGGAGACCTCCACGAGCACCTCGCCCGGGCCGGCCACGGGCTGCGGGGCGTCGGTGTGGAGCGTCAGGACCTCGGGGCCGCCGAAGCTGTCGAAACGGATCTCACGCATGACTCCATGATGCACCGGGAGACGGGGAGGTGGCAGGGTGCACCATGGGAACGGACCGTGATGGGACGATGCCACCGAGCACGGCCCCGCAGGCCGGGGAGGAGCAGCATGGGCGAGCACCGGGGCGATCCGTGGCAGTGGCGGGACGAGATCGTGCAGGCGCACCGCGCACTGCGGGACAGGACCCTGCATGACAGGACCCCGCGCACCTCCCGAGTCCCGCTCGCGGAGGCGGCCGGCCGGGTGCTCGCCGCGCCCCTGACCAGCCCCGAGGAGCTCCCCTCCCAGGACCTCTCCGCGATGGACGGCTTCGCGGTGCGCCGCGCCGAGCTCACCGCCCCCGGCACGACCGTGCTCCCCGTCGTCGCGGACCTCCCCGCCCGTCCCGGGCACCCCGCACCGCTGCCGACCGGCACCGCCGCCCGCATCATGACCGGCGCCCCGCTGCCGCCCGGGGCGGACGCCGTCGTCCCCGTCGAGGACACCGATGCGGATCCCGTCGGCCCCGCCCCCGCCGCCGTGCGGATCACCCTCGCGTCGCCCCTGCCCCCGCGCAAGCACGTGCGCGGGCCCGGGGAGGAGGTCACCCGCGGCGAGGAGCTCGCCGCCGCCGGGACCCGGGTGGGCGCCGCCCTCATCGGCCTCGCCGCCGCCCTCGGCGTGACCGACCTCGAGGTGCACGCGCCGCCGCGGGTGAGCATCGTCGTCACCGGGGACGAGCTCACGGGCGCCGGCCCGGCCGTCCCCGGGACCGTCCGCGAGTCCAACGGGACGATGCTCGCCGCGGCGCTCGTGACCCACGGGGCGATCCCGCGGGTGCTCCGCGGCCCCGACGACCCCTCCCGGCTCCGCGACGTGCTCGCGGACTCCGCCCGGGATGCGGACCTCGTCGTCACGACCGGCGGGATCGGCCACGGCGCCTACGACGTGGTGAAGTCGCTGCTGGGCCCGGGCGGCGACGGCACCTCCCGCTTCGCGCACCTCGCCCTGCGGCCCGGCGGGCCGCAGGGGCACGGGACCCTGCCACCTGCCGTCGGGGCCGACCACGGCACGCCCGTCGTGCACCTGCCCGGCACCCCCGTCGGCGCGCTCGTGGGCTACCACCTCTTCGTGCGCCCGCTGCTGCCGGGGCCCGCCCCCGCACCGCGCCGCGTGCTCGTGGGGGAGGGCTCCTTCGCGGTGCGCCGCCCGGGGCTCACCGTCGTCGCCGGAAGGCTGCGTCGCGGGGCCGACGGCCGCGAGAGCGTGGACACGCTCCCCGGACGTCGGCTCGCCCCCTACGGCCGGGCGGACGCGCTCGTGCTGCTCGACGGCACCCTCCGCAACCCGGCCGACGCCGCGGCCGGGGAGAGCGTGCTCGTCCTCGATCTGTGAGCAGGTCATGACCAGGCGGTTCCATTACCGTGGGCGCATGCCCGCCGCGCCCGATCCCGCCGCACCGCTGACCCTGCGCCCGCGCAGCGCGGAGGTGATCACGATCGTCGTCGCCGTCGCCGCGGCGCTGCTCGCCCTCGACGCGGTGCTGCGCGCCGGGCTCACCGGTGCGCTGCTGCTGCCCGGGCTGCTGCTGCTCCTCGCCGTCGTCTGGGCGCTCCTGTGGGCGCCCCGGGTGGTGCTGCACCGCGAGAGCCTCGAGATCCGCAACGTGTGGCGCACCCACGTGCTGCCCTTCACCGCGATCCGCGAGGTGCGCCTCGGTGCCATGCTCCGCGTCGACGCGATCACGGCCGACGGCACCGAGCAGACCCTCACCGCCTGGAACGCCCCCGGCCTGCGCCGCGACAACCCCCTGCGCCGCCGCGAGGCCGCGGCCGACGGCGGCCCCCGCGTGCGCATGGGCCCCGAGGAGCGCCTGCGCAAGGACCAGCGCGACTCCCGCAGCGCGATCGTCGTGGACCGCGTCGAGGCTTGGCAGGAGCACCACGAGGCGGAGGTCGGCACCGGCCGCGCCCGCACCCGCTGGAACCTGCCCGTCATCGCCGTGCTCGGAGTGACGCTCCTGCTCGTCGTGCTCCGCGCGGTGCTCTGAGCGCACAGCGAAGGGCCCGGCCACCGCAGGTACGGTGACCGGGCCCCGTTCGCAGTACGTCGATCAGGCTCTGCTTCTCTCGCCTGATCTCCTACCGCTCGTTCCTCGCAGTACGTCGATCAGGCCTTGATACCGACCTGGGTCCAGTCGGTGCTCTCGAACTGGGACGCGCCGTGGTTCACGACGCCCTTCTTCACGCCCACGATGTTCGGGGTCGCGTAGAAGGGGATGAGCACGAAGGACTCGGCGATGACCTTCGAGATCTCGTTGGCGACCTTGTGGCGCTCGTCGAGGTCGAAGGCGGCCTTGATCTGCTTGTCCAGATCGCCCAGGCGGTCGTCCGCGAAGTTCGTGTAGTTCTGCTGGGAGTCCAGCGGGTACACGAGGTTCACGGAGGAGGACTCCGGGAACTGCGAGCCCACCCACGAGAAGGTCACCATGTCGAAGGTCTTCGGGTTGATGTAATCGTCGAAGTACGCGTCGGAGGGGACCGTCTGCAGCTCGACGTTCAGGCCCACCGCGTTGAGGTTGGTCTGCACCTGGCGGGCGCGGTCGGAGTTCGACTTGGTGTCCGCCGGGATGATGATCGAGAGGTCGAAGGTCTTGCCGTCCTTCTTCCGCTTGTCGCCGTCGAGCGCCCAGCCGGCCTCGTCGAGCAGCTTGCCCGCGGCCTCGGCGTCGTACTTCAGACCCCCGAAGGAGTCCTCGTAGCCGTCCTGGCCGGGCATGTACACGAAGTTGTCGACCAGCTGGATCGGGGCCTCGAGCGGGCCCACCACGGCGCGGCCGATCGCGTCGCGGTCGATCGCGCGGGCGATCGCCTCGCGCACCTTGACGTCCTCGAGCTTGCCGTCGGCGCCCTTGACGTTCATGGTCAGGTGCGTCCAGGTGAGGCCGTTCGTGGACTGGATCTCCGCATCGGAGCGGGTCTTCGCCTGGGAGAGCACGTCACCGTTCGCGATATCGAGGATGTCGATCTCGCCGTTCGCGAAGGACTGCGGCTGCGTGGTCTGGTCCACCACCGAGAAGGTGATCGTCTCGAGCTTGGGGGCGCGGCCCCACCACTTGTCGTTGCGCTTGAGGTTCACGACGCCGCCGGTGGTGTCCACGGAGTCCACGGTGAAGGGGCCCTTGGAGGGGGTCGGGGTCGAGACGTAGGACTCGTTCCACGCCTTCGCGGACTCCGAGACCTTCTTCGGGACGTCCGGGTGCACCACGGTGATCCAGTCGATGAAGGGATCGGAGAAGACGATCTCACCGGTGTACTCGTCATCGGTCTGGGTGATCGACTTGATCTGGTCCCAGCCCACCGTGGAGCCGATCTGGTAGTCCTCGTTCTCGCCCGAGTTCGCCTTCCACTGCGAGATGAGGTCCTCGACGACGATCGGGGAGCCGTCGTCCCACACGCCCTTGGGGTTGTAGGAGAAGGAGACCGTCTGCGGGTCCTCGCTGGTGAGCTCGGCCTTCGCGATGTAGTCCGTGTTCAGGGTCTTCTCGCCGGACTCGGAGTAGGTGATCTCCGCGCCGGCGCCGAGCGGGCCGCGGATGTCGGAGAGGTCGGCGAGGAGACCGTCGGCGTGGTTGTAGTTCCAGTTGTTGGGCAGCTGGGACACGGCGAGCTTCAGCGAGCCGCCGTCCGGCACCTGGTCGTAGTCCAGACGCTCCCATGCGGTGCTGGGCAGCGCGGCCGCGTCCTCCGCCGCCGAGGAGTTCTCCTCGGCGGCCTGGGAGGCCTGCTCCTCGGCGGACTGCTGGCCGCAGGCGGCGAGCGCGGCGGCGCTGCCGACCACGCCGGTGCCGGCGAGGAACAGTCGGCGGGTGCTCGTGATCTTCATGGTGGTTCTCTCTTCCTGGGTGGGATGCTGCGTCAGGCGCTGGTCACGGACGACTGGGAGGCGGCGTCGACGGTGTCGAGCCGGGAGATGGAGTCCACGTGGTGGCAGGCCACCCGTGAACCCCCGTGGAGCACGGGGACCGGGTCCTCGCCGCGGCACCGCTGCTGCTTGCCCTCGGGGAGGAGCGAGATCAGCGGGCACCGGGAGGCGAAGTTGCAGCCGGCGATGTCCTCCGCCGGGCTGGGCTGGTCGCCGGCGAGGATGATCCGGCGGCGCGTGCGCTCGACCTCGGGATCCGGGACCGGCACCGCGCTCATGAGCGCCCGCGTGTACGGGTGGCGCGGCGAGGCGTAGACCTCCGCGACCGGCCCGTACTCGACGATGCGCCCCAGGTACATGACGGCGATCGTGTCCGCGATCTCGCGGACGATCGCCAGGTCGTGGGCGACGAACAGGTAGGACAGGCCCAGCTTGTCCCGCAGGTCCTCGAGCAGGTTGACGACGCCCGCCTGCACCGACACGTCCAGCGCGGAGACCGGCTCGTCGAGCACGAGCACCTTGGGCTCGGTGATCAGCGCGCGGGCGATGCCGATGCGCTGGCGCTGTCCGCCGGAGAACTCGTGCGGGTAGCGGTCCGCCATCTCGGGGTCCAGGCCCACGAGCTCGAGCAACTCGGCGACCTTGCGCTGGCGCTCGGCGCGCGGGACCTTGTGGACCGTCAGCGGCTCGGCGACGATGTCGCCCACCGGGAGCCGCGGGTCCACCGCGGCCATCGGGTCCTGGAAGACGATCTGCACGTCCTTGCGCATCGCGAGACGGTCGGCCTTGCTCAGCGTCGCGACGTCGTGACCGGCGACGTGGAGGCTGCCCGCCTGCGGCGCGGTGAGCTCCATGAGCTCGAGGCTCGTCGTCGACTTCCCGGAGCCGGACTCGCCGACGAGGCCGAGGGTCTGGCCGGGCAGCACCTCGAAGTCCACGCCGTCCACGGCCTTGACCGTGCCCACGGCGCGGCGGAACACGGCGCCCTTGTACAGCGGGAAGTGCTTGACCAGGCCCTTCGCGGAGACCACGGGCTCGGTGTCACGGTCCTCGAGGACCTCGCGCTCGTGGAACGGGGGCCGCGGGAAGATGTCCACCGGACGCAGCGTGCCCGCGGCGATCTCGTCCGCACGATGGCAGGCGACCTGGCGGCCGGTGCCGTCGGTGACGAGCAGCTCGGGCTCCGCCTCGCGGCAGCGATCCTGCGCGGCGGGGCAGCGGGCCGCGAAGGGGCAGCCCTGGGGGAGCTTCGCGAGGTTCGGCGGGCGCCCCTCGAGCGGGACGAGCCGGCTGCTGCCGGCCGTGAGCATGTTCGGCACCGAGCGCAGCAGCCCCATCGTGTACGGCATGCGCGGGGCGGAGAAGATCTCGTCCACGGGGCCCGTCTCGACGAGCTTGCCCGCGTACATGACGGCCACCCGGTCCACGTTGCCGGCGACCACGCCGAGGTCGTGCGTGATGAGCACGACCGAGGCGCCCGTGACCTCCTTGGCCTTCTGGAGGACCTCGAGGATCTGCGCCTGGATCGTCACGTCCAGGGCGGTCGTGGGCTCGTCGGCGATGATCAGCGACGGATCGTTCGCCATGGCGATCGCGATCATCGCGCGCTGGCGCATGCCGCCGGAGAACTCGTGGGGGAACGCCTTCACGCGGCGCTCCGCGGCGGGGATGCCGACGATCTTCAGCAGCTCGACGGCCCGCTTGTGGGCGAGGTCGCCGCTGATCCCCTTGTTGTGCAGCGTCAGGGCCTCCTCGATCTGCTGGCCCACCGTGTAGACGGGGGTGAGCGCGGAGAGCGGGTCCTGGAAGATCATCGCCATCTCACGGCCGCGCAGGCGGGAGAGCTGCTTGTCGCCCATCCCCAGCAGCGACTGCCCGCGGAAGGTGATGTCCCCGGTGATCCGTGCGGAGGAGGGCAGCAGGCCCATGACGGCGAGCGAGGAGACGGACTTGCCGGAGCCGGACTCGCCGACGATGCCGAGGAACTCGCCCTCGGCGACCGAGTAGTCGACGCCGCGCACCGCGCGGACGTCGCCGCTCGCGTTCGGGAAGGAGACGGTCAGGTCCTTGACCTCGAGAAGGGGCTCAGGCACGGTTCACCTCACTGGTGGGATCGATCGCGTCGCGCAGTCCGTCGCCGATCAGGGCGACGGCCGTGAGGAGCGTGACGAGGAAGCCGGCGGGGATCAGGAACAGCCACGGCCGGGAGACGGCGGCGCTCGTGCCGTCCTGCAGGAGCGTCCCGAGGGAGACGTCCGGCGCCTGGATGCCCAGGCCGAAGTAGGACAGCGAGGTCTCCGCGAGGATCGCGGAGGCCACGCCGAGGGTGGCGTCGATGATCAGCAGCGAGGCGACGTTGGGGATGATGTGGCGGCGCAGGATGGTCAGCGTGCCGACCCCCATGTAGCGGGCCGCCTTGACGTACTCCCTCTCCTTGAGGGACTTCGTCTGGTTCTTGACGATCTGGGCCATGATCATCCAGCCGAACAGGCCGATCGCGACGACCAGGATCACCCAGCTCATCGAGGACAGCAGCGGCGAGATGATCATGAGGACGTAGAACACCGGCAGCACGAGCAGCAGGTTGATGACCCAGTTGGTCGCGGTCTCCACGAAGCCGCCGAGGTAGCCGGCGAGGGAGCCGATGAAGGCGGCGAGCACGGTCGCGAGCGGCGCGGCGAGGAAGCCGATCAGCAGCGACTTGCGCAGCGCCTCCGTCATCGAGGCGTAGAGGTCCACGCCGATCGCGTCGGTGCCGAAGAAGTGCTGGCCGCTGGGCTTCGCGTTGAAGCTGTACGGGTCCTGCTCACCCAGCTCGTAGATGTTCAGCAGGTCGCCGAACAGGGCGAAGAGGACGATCAGCGTGAGGATCACGGCGCCGATCCAGAAGTTCGGCTTGCGCCGCAGGCGACGCCAGACGAGGCGGCCGCGGGAGACGGGACGGTAGGCCTTCTGGGCCGCGGAGCCGGCGCCCACGCCGGCCTCCTCCGCGAGGGAGGCGGTGGGCTCGAGGTCCGTGGGGAGGTCGACGGCCTGGTCGGTGGGAGGGGTCGGAGTCATCGACATGGGTCAGACCCTCACTCTCGGGTCGAGCGCCGCGTAGAGGACTTCGGAGAGCGTGGAGCTGATCAGCAGCAGGATCGCGGTGAAGCAGACGGTGCCCGCGAGGGCGTTCACGTCGGACTGCTGGACCGCCATGATCCCGTACTGGCCCATGCCGGCCCACGAGAAGATGATCTCGAGGAAGGCGGAGCCGGAGACGAGCGTGCCGAAGTTGTACGCGAAGTAGGTGGACATGGGGATGAGGGCCACGCGCACGCCGTGCTTGACGAGGGCGTGGGTGCGGGTCGCGCCCTTGGCGCGGGCCGTGCGGATGAAGTCGCTGCCGAGCACGTCGAGCATCACCGCGCGCTGGTAGCGCGAGTAGCCGGCGGCGCCGAACAGCGCGAGCGCGATGGTGGGCAGCAGCAGGTGCACGCCCTTGTCCATGAGCTGCGGCCAGAAGCCCGTGATGCCGGGGGTGTAGGCGCCCGTGAAGCGGATCAGCTGGTGACCGGTCGCGTTGTTGAAGTTCGTCGCGAGGATCTGCAGGATCACGCCGCCCACGAAGGTCGGGGTCGAGATGAGGATGAACGAGGCGTAGGAGACGATCTGGTCCGAGGCCTTGTACTGGCGCACCGCGCCCCACACGCCGAGGACCACGCCGAGGATCGCCGCGATGATCGCGCCCGCGAGCAGCAGCTGCAGGCTCACGCCGGCCCGGGAGAAGATCTCGGAGATGACCGCGTTGTTGCCGAGGTCGTGCCCGAGCTTGTCCGGCAGTGGGTTCGTGACGATGCGCTCGATCCACCACCAGGTCCGCAGGAGGACCGGGTCCTTGTCGTTGATGCCGTATCCGGTGAGGATGCTGTCGATCGAGTCCTCGGGGATCGGGGGGTTGCGCCCCAGGTACCGGCGCCGAGGATAGAAGAACGTGGACGCGGCGATGTAGACGAACACCGTCGCGAGCGCCGTGAGGATGGCGTAGTTGACGAAGCGTCGCAGGATGTAGCTGGTCACGCAGCGGCTCCTCGTCGTGCACGCGCTCCACCGATGGTGCGGTCGACGTCACTGGACCCGATCGCGGGGCGATCGGGGAGCCGTCCCGACGGGGGCGGTGAGAAGGGGTGGAGCACGAGAGGGTCCTCACGGATCGGAAGGTGGTTCCCGCTTCGGTGCGGGACCTGTCAGTAAGTTGTGGAGACTGTATGCCGAGTCACAGGGTGTTCAGCGCCAGATCGAGAGGCCATGGCCGAATCGTTATCGAGGGACACGGAAGCGCCGGTGAGAGCGACGTGCCTCACATGGTGGACGGCGATGGCGGAGCGGGAGCGGGAGCGGACGTGCAGGGAAAAAGTGCTGGACAGGTGTCGGAACAGGGTGCGCTGGGGCCCCGCTATGCCCGGCAGCGACGGCTGCCCGAGCTCGGCGACGCGGGCCAGGAGCGGCTCGCGGCCTCCCGAGCGGTCGTGATCGGCGCCGGCGGCCTGGGCGCGCCGCTGCTGTCCTATCTCGCCGCCGCCGGCATCGGCTCGCTGACGGTCGTGGACCCCGATCTCGTGGACCTCACGAACCTCCACCGCCAGGTGCTGTTCACCCCGGCGGACGTCGGCCGCGCGAAGGCCGAGGTCGCCGCGGAGCGGCTGACCCTCCAGAACCCCGAGGTCGAGGTGCGGGCCGTCGTGGACGCGGTGACCCCCGCGACCGCGCTCGACCTCCTCGCCGGCCACGACCTCGTCCTCGACGGCAGCGACAACTTCCCCACCCGCTACCTCGCCTCCGACGCCTGCGAGATCCTCCGCCTCCCGCTCGTGTGGGGATCGATCCTCGCCTTCTCCGGGCAGGTGGCCGTGTTCCGCGCCGACGCCGGCGGCCCCACCTACCGCGACCTCCACCCCGTGCCCCCGCGACCCGGCGAGGTGCCGTCCTGCGCCGAGGCCGGCGTGCTCGGCATGCTGTGCGGCGTCATCGGATCGTCCATGGCGCTGGAGGCCGTCAAGGTGCTCACCGGCATGGGGGACCCGCTCCAGGGGAGGGTCGCGCTCTACGACGCGCTGCGCTCGCGCTGGGACGAGCTGCCGCTCGCCCGCGACCCCTCCCGCGCTGCCGTCACCGAGCTCGAGGACCTGCGGGTGACCTGCGCGCTCCCCGGCCCCTCGGGACCGGCGGGATCCGCGGCGGCGCCCGAGGTGCTGCCCGTGGAGCTCCCGGCCCTGCTCGCCGCCGGCGTGCGCGTCATCGACCTGCGCGAGAGCGCGGAGATCGCCGAGCGCGGCGAGGTCGCGGGCGCGGAGCACCTGCCGCTCGCGGAGCTGCTCGCGCTCACGGGGGAGGCGCGGACCGCGCTCGAGGGAGCGGTGCTGCTGTGCGCGGGCGGCACCCGCTCCGGCAGCGCCCAGCGGGTGCTCGCCGAGCACGGCGTGGGCGTGCGCTCCCTGCGCGGCGGGGCAGAGGCCCTGCGCGCCCTCCGCACCCGCTGACGCGGCCGCAGCGGCGGGCTCAGCCGCCCGCGAAGGGCGGGAGGACGTCGATCCGGTCGCCGTCGGCCAGCGCCCTCCCGGGATCGGTGCAGGCCACGGCGTTCACGAGCAGGCTCGAACGGCCCACCACGGTGCGGGCCTCCGCGGAGGCCCCCTCGAGCAGGTCGGCGATCGCCGCGCCGACGGTCGCCCCGTGCACGGTCGCGTCGTCGGCCCCGAAGGCCGCCGCCGCCCCGGCGAACAGCCGCACCCGGATCGCCGGGCTCCCTGCTGCGCTCATGCTCATCCTCCGATCGCGCTCATGGGCCGCTCGGGCGGCACGAAGTCGGCCCGGTCCATGCCGTGCCCGGCCTTCTTGCCCCAGTGGGCGGCGCGCCAGAGGTCCGCGATCTCCGCGTCCGCCGCACCGGAGCGCAGGGCCGTGCGCAGGTCCGTCTCCTCGCGGGAGAACAGGCACGTGCGCACGCTGCCCTCCGCGGTGAGCCGGGTGCGGCGGCAGTCCGCGCAGAAGGGCTCGGTGACCGAGGCGATGATCCCGAGACGCCCCCGGTGCTCCCCGCCGTCCCGGGCGGCGACGTCGAACAGCTCCGCGGGCGCGCCCTCGCGGGCCACCGGCGCGGGGGAGAGGACGAAGCGCTCGTCGAGGATCTCCCGCACCGCCCCGGCGGTGACCATCGCGCCGCGGTCCCAGGCATGGTCCGCGTCCAGCGGCATCTGCTCGATGACCCGCAGCTGCAGGTCCCGCTCGAGGCACCAGGACAGCAGGTCCGGCAGCTCGTGGTCGTTCACGCCCGGCAGGATCACCGCGTTGATCTTGATCGGGGAGAGCCCGGCCTCCCGCGCCCCGTCGATGCCCTCGAGCACGCGGTGCAACAGCGGGCGGCGGGTGATGCGCTCGAAGGTCTCGGAGACCACCGTGTCCAGGGAGACGTTGATCCGGTCCAGCCCGGCGGCGGCGAGCCCGGCCGCCCGATGGTCCAGACCGATCGCGTTCGTGGTGAGCGAGAGCTCGGGCCGGCCGGGCAGGGCCGCGCAGCCGGCGAGGATCTCCTCGAGGTCCGGGCGGGTGAGCGGCTCCCCACCGGTGAAGCGCACCTGCTCCACCCCCAGCTCCTCGACGCCGATCCGCACCAGGCGGACGATCTCCTCCGCGGAGAGCAGCTGGTCGCGCTTCAGGAAGGTGAGCCCGGACTCCGGCATGCAGTAGCTGCAGCGCAGGTTGCAGAAGTCGGTGAGCGAGACCCGCAGGTCCGTCGCCGCGCGGCCGAAGCGGTCCACGAGGGCGGGGGAGGAGGGACGGTCGGAGACGTCCGGCAGGGCGCCGCGGGGATCGGTGCGGCGGGGCACGGGCATGCCGAGCGCGATGCGGGCCATGCGGCGGCTCCTTCCGTGGCGCGGGATGGCGGGCGTCCCTCCAGGATAGGCCGGGCGCTACCCTCGGTGGTGGCCCCCTCACCGCGCCGGATCGGTGAGGAGGTGCCCAGAAGGAGGCCCCGCCATGGCATCGCGCCGCATCCCCCTCGCGGACCACGTGGCGGACGTCACCGCCCTGGTCGCTGAGACCCTGGGGGCGTTGCCGGTGCCGCTGGGCGCCGCGGCCCTGGGGCGCGTGGCCGCGCAGGAGCTGCGCAGCCCGCTCGACGTCCCCGCGGCGGACGTCTCCCAGATGGACGGCTATGCGGTGCGCGCGGCGGACCTCCCCTACCCGGGCGAGGAGGTCACCCTGCCGCTCGGGTCGATGATCGCCGCCGGCGACCTGCCCGGCGAGCTCGCGCCCGGCACCGCCCGCGCGATCATGACCGGCGCTCCCGTCCCCGCCGGCGCGGACCTGGTGGTCCCCGTCGAGGAGAGCGCCGCCGGGCGCTTCGTGCCGGGTGGATCCGACGGGGCCGACGGCGGCGCGGGCTCCGTGGTGCTGTCCCCGCTCGGGACTGCTCCCGGGCGCTTCGTGCGCCCCCGCGGCTCCGCGACCCGCCGCGGGGACACGATCCTGCGCGAGGGGCAGGTGCTCACCCCCGGCCGGATCGCCCACCTCGCCGCGTGCGGCGCCCGCGAGGTCGAGGCCCGCACCCCGCCGCGCGTGCTCGTCCTCTCCACCGGCAGCGAGGTCGCCCCCGCGGGCGGCGACCCCGGCCCCGGGCGCACCCATGACGCGAACGGGCCCGGTCTCGCCGCCGCGCTCGCCGAGGCCGGCGCCGAGGTCGTCGGCACGGCCGCCGTGCCGGACGACCCGGCCCTCCTGCTCGAGCGCCTCCACGCGGAGCTCGAGAGCACCGATGCGGACCTGATCGTCACGAGCGGCGGCGTGAGCCAGGGCGCCCGCGAGGTGGTGCGGATGGCCGCCGAGCACGCGGACGTGACGCTCGCCTTCCCGACCCTCGCCCTCCAGCCCGGCGGGCCCCAGGGCATCGGCACCCTGCTCCACGAGGGACGCCGCGTGCCCTGGATCGCCCTGCCCGGCAACCCCGTCTCCGCGCTGCTCAGCTGCGAGCTGATCCTGCGACCGGCACTCGGTGCCCCGCCCCGGCGGCGCCTGCGACTCCCGCTGCGGCTCGAGGACCCCACCCGCCCCGAGCCTTCTCCCGCCCACCTGCTCCAGCACCGGCGGGCGCGCGTGCTCCCCTCGGGCCAGGTGCGGCTCGTGGGCGGCCCCGGCTCCCACCTCGTCGCCGCGCTCGCCGCCGCGGATGCCCTCGTCGCCGTGCCGGTCGGCACCGACCTTCTCCACGACGGCGACCTCGTCGAGACGATCCTGCTCACGGAAGGCTCCTGATGACCCGACCCGACGGCCTCTCCCATGTGCGCGCGGACGGCTCCGCC
The DNA here is from genome assembly GCF_054777615.1 of Brachybacterium horti. NCBI lineage: Bacteria > Bacillati > Actinomycetota > Actinomycetes > Micrococcales > Dermabacteraceae > Brachybacterium > Brachybacterium horti. The sequence continues at coordinate 564,742 of NZ_BAAHAM010000003.1, read as the reverse complement.
CACATGGTCGACGTCACCGACAAGCCCGTGACCTCGCGCGAGGCCACCGCCCGCGGGCTCCTGCGCACGCGGCCGGACGTGCGCGAGCGGATCCTCGCCGGGGACCTCCCCAAGGGCGAGGCGGTGCCCGTGGCCCGCATCGCCGGGATCATGGGCGCGAAGCGGACGAGCGATCTCGTGCCGCTGTGCCACCCGCTGCCGATCTCCGGCGTCACCGTGGACGTGGCCCCCGCGGGGGAGGACGCCCTCGAGATCACCGCCCGGGTGCGCACCACGGGCGTCACCGGGGTGGAGATGGAGGCGCTCACCGCGGTGAGCGTGACCGCCCTGACCCTCTACGACATGATCAAGGCCGTGGACCGGGAGGCGAGCATCGAGGGGATCCGGGTGCTCGCGAAGTCCGGCGGCCGCAGCGGCGACTGGCAGCGCGAGGAGGACCGATGAAGGAGATGCCCGCACGGCGCAGCGACGCCGACTGCTCCGCCCGCTTCGAGGACGCGCCGCCGCCCGCCCTGCGCGGCAGGGCGCACGTGGTCGTCGCCTCGACCCGCGCGGCGGACGGCACCTACGAGGACCGCACCGGCCCGCTGCTCGTCTCCTGGCTCGAGGGCAGGGGGCTGGATCCCGTCGTCCGCGAGGTCGTGGCCGACGGCCCCGAGGTCGGCGCCGCGATCCGTCGCGGACTCGACGCGGGGGCCGACGTGGTCGTCACGACCGGCGGCACCGGCATCGGCCCTGCGGACGTGACGCCCGAGCAGACGGCGCCCCTCATCGAGCGGGAGATGCCGGGCGTGCTCGAGGCGGTGCGTCGGCGCGGGGAGGCCGCCTCGCCCGCGGCGCTGCTCAGCCGCGGTCTCGCCGGCATGGCCGGCCGCTGCTTCGTCGTGAACCTGCCGGGCTCCCGCGGCGGTGTGAAGGACGGCATCGCCGTGCTCGACCCGATCCTCGACCACCTGCTCGAGCAGCGCGACGGGGCGGGGCACGAGTGAGCGCCGACGATCCCGCGATGGGTGAGGCGGCGGAGCGTCTCCGGCACGCCGGGGTGACGACCGCGGTCATCGAGGCCGCCGCGATGGTCGAGGCGGTCGCCGATCCGCGCTGCGGCGCCGTGGTCACCTTCGACGGCGTGGTCCGCGACCACGACGAGGGCAGGGGCGTCACGGCGCTCACGTACACGGCGCATCCGTCGGCCCAGGAGGTCCTCGCGCAGGTGGCGCACGGGATCGCGGAGCGCTTCCCGGAGGTGCGCCTCGCGGTGGCGCACCGTCACGGACCGCTCGCGATCGGGGACAGCGCGCTCGTCGCGGCGGTCGCCGCCGCGCACCGCAAACAGGCCTTCGCGGCGTGCGACGCGCTCGTGGACGAGGTCAAGGCGCAGGTGCCGATCTGGAAGCACCAGCGGTTCACCGACGGCACCGACGAATGGGTCGGGGCGCTCGGCTAGAGGGTTCGCTCGCTCGGACAGGGGCGCCCGTTCACCCGCGGGACACCCCCGCTCGCTACGGTGCCCGCATGCGCATCCTCCAGATCACGGACACCCACCTCTACGGCGACCCCGCCGCCCGCCACTACGACCGCATCGACACCGGCGCGGCGCTCGAGGGCCTGCTCGCGGCGCTCGGCCCGATCGGTCCCGTGGACGCCGTGGTGCACACGGGGGACGCCTCGGAGGACGGCACGGAGGAGTCCTACCGGCGCCTGCACGCGATCCTCGACCCCGTCGCGGAGCGCCTCGGCGCGCCGCTCATGGTGACGATGGGAAACCATGACGTGAGCGCGGCCTACGCGGCGGTGCGGGGCCCGGGGGCGCGGGGCACGGAGGTGCAGGACCGGGTGCACGCGCTCGCGGGCGGCGGCCGCGTCGTGGTGCTCGACTCGAGCCGGCCGGGCGCGGGCTACGGGGAGCTGACGGGGGAGCAGCTGGACTGGCTGCGCGCGGTGCTTGCGGAGCCCGCGGCGGGCGGGACCGTGCTCGCGATCCACCACCCGCCGCTCGTCGCGGCGACCCCGCTGCTGCGCAGCCTCGACCTCGAGCCGCTCGAGGAGCTCGCGGAGGTGCTCGCGGGGAGCGACGTGCGGATCGTGCTCGCGGGGCACTACCACCACGAGATGAGCGGCAGCATCGGCGGGGTGCCGGTGCACGTCGCCCCCGGGATCACGAACGTGGTGGACCCGCTGGGGGCGGGGGAGAGCGAGCGGGCGCTCGCGCTGAGCGGGGCGAGCCTCGTCGAGAGCGGGGAGGGCGCCCCGCGCGTCGTCACCTCGGTGCTGCCGAGCGCGGGGGACACGCTCGGGGACGTGACCGTGCCGGTCTACCTGTTCGGACCGGACCAGGTGCGGGCGATCGCGGAGGCCGCGGGGCGCTGAGCCCCGCGTCCGGCTCTCAGCGGTCGTCGATCAGCGATCGGCGGTCAGCGGCCCAGACCGAGGGGGCTCACGCCCTGGGAGGTGCGGGCCTGGGTCACGGCGGCGACGTCGCCGCCCATGCGGTTGCCGATGACGGCGTTGTGCCGCTCGACGTCCTGGCCCTGCATGCGGTCGGCCATGCGGCCGAGGGCGGTGGAGAGGCTGCGGAGGAAGGTCATGGGGGTCTCCTGGTGGATCGGTCCTCGTGCGGGCCGCCCGGGGTCTCCGGTGCGGCCGTGTCCCTCTTGTTGTACGCGGGCGCGGGCGAGCCGTCACGGGTTCCGACATGTCCAGTTGCCAGGTTCACAATAAGTGTGTGACCTGGGGCGCAGGAGAGTTCGCCGGAGGCGGACGTCCGGCCGTTAGCACTCGTCTTGCATGAGTGCCAGGACGGTCCTAGAGTGGTCCCGTTGGCAGTCGAAGGCCGAGAGTGCCAGAGGCTGCCGTGAGGGTCCCGTCCCGGTCGGCACCGCGACGACGTCCAGGACACCGGGTCCCTCCGCCCAGAACTCAGCAGAGTCCATTCTTCTATGAAGGAGTGAGCCGCATGTCGGTCTCCATCAAGCCCCTCGAGGATCGCGTCGTCGTCAAGCCGCTCGAGGCCGAGCAGACCACGGCCTCCGGCCTGGTCATCCCGGACACCGCGAAGGAGAAGCCCCAGGAGGGCGAGGTCGTCGCCGTCGGCGAGGGCCGCTTCGACGACAAGGGTGCCCGCATCCCGGTCGACGTCAAGGTCGGCGACAAGGTCGTCTTCTCCAAGTACGGCGGCACCGAGCTCAAGTACGGCAACGAGGAGTTCCTCGTGCTGGGCGCCCGCGACATCCTCGCGATCATCGAGGCCTGATCCATGGCCAAGGAGATCCTGTACAACGAGGAGGCGCGCCGCGCCCTCGAGCGCGGCGTCGACAAGCTCGCCGACACCGTCAAGGTGACGCTCGGCCCCAAGGGCCGCAACGTCGTCCTCGACAAGAAGTGGGGCGCCCCCACGATCACGAACGACGGCGTCACCATCGCCCGTGAGATCGAGCTCGAGGACCCCTACGAGAACCTCGGCGCGCAGCTGGCGAAGGAGGTCTCCACCAAGACCAACGACGTCGCCGGCGACGGCACCACCACCGCCACCGTGCTCGCCCAGGCGCTCGTCCACGAGGGTCTGCGCAATGTCACCTCCGGTGCGGCCCCGGCCGCGCTCAAGCGGGGCATCGAGAAGGCCGTCGAGGCCGTCTCGGAGAAGCTCGGCGAGCTGTCCATCCCGGTCGACGGCAAGGAGCAGATCGCGTCCGTCGCGGCCGTCTCCAGCCAGGACCGCGAGATCGGCGAGCTGCTCGCCGAGGCGTTCGACAAGGTCGGCAAGGACGGCGTCATCACGGTCGAGGAGTCCTCCACGACCGCGATGGAGCTCGACTTCACCGAGGGCATGCAGTTCGACAAGGGCTTCATCTCCCCGCACTTCGTGACCGACGGCGACCGCCAGGAGGCCGTGCTCGAGGACGCCCAGGTGCTGCTGCACCAGGGCAAGATCTCGGCCGTGGCCGACATCCTCCCGCTGCTCGAGAAGGTCGTGGAGGGCGGCAAGCCGCTCTTCATCATCGCCGAGGACGTCGACGGCGAGGCCCTGTCCACGCTGGTCGTCAACCGCATCCGCGGCAACTTCAAGGGCGCCGCCGTGAAGGCCCCGGCCTTCGGCGACCGTCGCAAGGCGATGCTCCAGGACATCGCGGTCCTCACCGGTGCGCAGGTCGTCACCGCGGACCTCGGCCTGGACCTCAAGTCCGTGGGCACCGACGTGCTCGGCCACGCCGGCCGCGTCGTCATCACCAAGGACTCCACCACGATCGTGGGCGGGGCCGGCGACGAGCAGGCCGTGGCCGATCGTGTGGCGCAGATCCGCTCCGAGATCGAGAACACCGATTCCGACTGGGACCGCGAGAAGCTCCAGGAGCGTCTCGCCAAGCTCGCCGGCGGCGTGTCCGTCATCAAGGTGGGCGCCCACACGGAGGTGGAGCTCAAGGAGAAGAAGATGCGCATCGAGGACGCGGTCTCCGCGACTCGTGCGGCCATCGAGGAGGGCATCGTGGCCGGTGGCGGAAGCGCCATCGTCCAGGCGTCCACCGTCCTCGAGGGCGACCTCGGGCTCTCCGGCGACGAGGCCGTGGGCGTGCGCGCCGTGGCCCGCGCCGTCGTCGAGCCGCTGCGCTGGATCGCGGAGAACGCGGGCCTCGAGGGCTACGTCGTCGTCGAGAAGGTGCGCGACGCGCAGGCCGGTCACGGCCTGAACGCCGCCACCGACGAGTACGTCGACCTCGTCGCGGCCGGCATCATCGACCCGGTCAAGGTGACCCGCTCCGCGCTGCGGAACGCCGCCTCGATCGCGGCGCTGGTGCTCACCACCGAGACTCTCGTCATCGAGAAGAAGGACGACGAGGAGGCCTGAGCCCCCTCGCCCCACCGGGACGGCCGGTCGATCCTCGGATCGGCCGGCCGTCCTGCTGCGCGTCGGGCCGGGCGGCTCGGGGGACACCCGACCGCCCGGCCCGTGGCCGAGGGTCTCCGCCGTCAGGGAGGCGACCTAGGATGTGCGGGTCCGATGTGTCCGAACGTTGCGTGGCAGGAGGCGGTTCCGTGGCCGGTGGCCCCCGTGTCGATGAGGAGTCCCTGCCCACCCGGACCTTCTCCCCGCCGGCGATCGTGATCGGTGCGGCCCTGCTCGCCGGTGTCGTCTGCGGCGTGGTCCTCGAGTTCCTCGTCATCGTGAGCCTCGTCGGGCAGCGGCTGTGGCACGACCCCGCCCTCGGCCACGACCTCCTCTTCACGCTCCCGCTGCTGCTCTGGGCCGCCGTGCTCGCGGCGACCGTGCTGGGCGTGGTGCGGGTGGTCTCCTCGTGGCTCGAGGTGGACGCGCACGGCTTCCGTCTGCACGGGCTCGTGCGCCGCGACCGCGCCGCCGGCTGGGACGAGGTCGCCAAGGTGCTCGCCATCCGCGAGATCGACCGCGGCCTGACCCCCGTCGAGCTGCTCGACGTGCCCGAGACCGCGTACGACGGGGTCTACCTCCTCGACGCGCAGGGCCGGCGCATGCTCGCCGTCTCGAGCCGCATGTTCGGGCACCGCGCCCAGCGGATCACCCTCGAGCGGGCGCGCGCCGCCGGCGTCGAGGTCGAGGACATCGAGGTGCTCTCCTTCCCCGAGCTGCGGGCGCGGGTGCCCCAGGCGCTCACCGTGCTCGATCGTCACCCGAACCTCTGTCTGGCCCTGCTGGCGCTGTTCTACGTGGGCCACAACGTGCTCACCTTCGTCGTCTGGGGACTGTGAGCGCATCCGTCCCCGAGCCCCGGCCCGGCCGTGCGGCCCGTCGGCGAGCGCGGCGGCCTCGCGCCCCGCTCCCACAGCAGGACGGCCTGGACCCCGTGCGCTGGAGCGTCCCTCCCGCCTGGAACGGACCGACCACCGCGCTCGCCGCTCTGCTCCACCGCTTCCCTCCGCTCGCGGCTCCCGCTGCGACCCCGCTCGCGGATCGGTTCCTGGCCGGTGCGGTCGTGCGCACCGACGGCACGCCCTGGGACGCCGAGGACGCCGTGCACCCGGGGGAGGAGATGTGGTTCCACCGCGAGCTCGCCGCGGAGGAGGTGCCTCCGGCGCGGATCCCCGTGCTGCTGCACGACGCGCACCTGCTCGTGGTGGACAAGCCCCACGACATGGCCACCATGCCCCGCGGCGCGCACGTCCGCTCGAGCCTGCTCGTGCGCCTGCGCCGCGAGACCGGCATCGCGGAGCTGAGCCCCCTGCACCGGCTGGACCGGCGCACCGCCGGGGTGATCGCGCTCGGCATCCGCGCCGAGGAGCGATCCGCCTACCAGCAGCTCTTCGCCGCGCGCGCGGTGCGCAAGGAGTACCTCGCACGCGTGCGGCCCGCGGAGGGATCGACGCTGCCGAGGACCCTGGGGGAGCGGACGCTGCTCGAGGACCGGCTCGAGAAGCGTCGCGGGGAGCTCACCACCCGGGTGCTGCCCGGGGAGCCCAACTCCTCCACCGAGCTCGAGGTGCTCGCGGTGGAGAGCGACGGCACGCTCCTGCTGCGGCTCGTCCCGCTCACCGGCCGCACCCACCAACTGCGCGCCCAGCTCTCCTCCCGCGGCGCCCCGATCGTGGGGGAGGACCTCTACCCGAGCTCCGCGGAGGCCGCGCGCACGGCAGGCGGCGGAGCCCTCCAGCTGCTCGCCCGCACCCTCGCCTTCACCGACCCGGTCACGGGGGAGGCGCGTCACGTCACGAGCGCACGGAGCCTCGGACCGGGCCCCCGTACGCTGGCACGATGAACGAGAGCGCGCCTGCGGAGGGGCCCCGCGACGAGCCCGCGGGGATGCCCGACGGAGCCGAGGGGATGCCCGACGGGACCGTCGCCGCGCCTCCCGCGCCTCGGCGCACCCGATCCGGCGCCGTCGTCGTGGGTCCCACCGCGATCGCGCGCTGGCGACCGCTCGCCCTCGTGGGGCTCCCGATCATCGGCCTGCTCCTGTGCCCCTTCGCCGCGACCGGCATCGCCCAGTGGCAGCAAGGCCGCGCCGCCGCCGGCCTCGACGACCTGCTCACCCGGGCCCTCGGCCACGGAGCGCTCCAGCTGCTCGCCGGCGCGATCGTGCTGTGGAGCCTCTTCGCGCTGTGGGCGCTCGTCCCGATCCTCGCCACCCACAAGGTGGCCCTGCTCGACGAGGACGCCCGCACGCTCACCCTGCGTCGCGGGCTGCGCACCGCGGGGACCGCACCGCTCGCGCAGGTGGTCTACGCCGTCGGCGAGGCGGAGCGCGGCAGCACCGGTCTCATCGGCGTGGACCGCGGCGGCGAGGAGCCTGAGCGCTGGATCCTGCCCGAGGTCGCCTGGGACGAGGAGTCCTTCGACGGGCTGCGGGTCCTGCAGGCCGCGGCCGGACTGCGGCCCGCTCCGAGACGGCAGGTGCTCGCCGCCCTCGCGCGCCGCAGCCGCCGCGGCGCCGCCCACCGCGAGCTCGCCGCGCGTCTCGGCATGCCCTGGCGGCCCGAGTACGAGGAGGACGAGGCCGCCTTCCGCGCCGAGTTCGACCGCGTGCGCCGGGTGCTCGGCGGCAAGGAGCCGCCGCGCGAGGGGGACCCGCGGCCCTGACCCTCCCCGCCGGCCGCCGGCCGGGGGTCATGGGACGCCCCGCATCGGGGGACGACGTGGCCGGTCCCACGTCTCACGGCCTGCCGCCCCCCGGGACGCCCCGAGTAGCATCGGTGCATGACGAGCGCGGACCCCTTCGGCTTCATCGGACTGACCTACGACGACGTCCTCCTCCTCCCCGGGGAGACGGACATCATCCCCTCCGAGGTGGACACCAGCAGTCGCCTCACCAAGGAGATCTCGCTGCGGATCCCGCTGGCCAGCGCCGCGATGGACACCGTCACCGAGTCCCGCATGGCGATCGCCATGGCCCGCCACGGCGGCATCGGCATCCTCCACCGCAACCTCTCGATCGAGGACCAGGCCCACCAGGTGGACCTCGTCAAGCGCACCCAGACCGGCCGCATCACCAACCCCGTCACGATCGGCCCCGAGGCGACCCTCGAGGACTTCGACGCCCTGTGCGGCCAGTACCGCGTCTCCGGCCTGCCCGTCGTCGACGAGGGCCTGCGCCTGCTGGGCATCTGCACCAACCGCGACCTCCGCTTCATCCCCGTCGCCGAGTGGGCCACCACCAAGGTCGGCGACGTCATGACCACCGAGCTGTTCACCGCGCCGAGCGACGTCTCCCACGAGGACGCGACCGCGCTGCTGCGCAGGAACAAGCGCGAGCGCCTGCCGCTCGTCGACGAGCGCGGCATCCTCACCGGCCTCATCACCGTGAAGGACTTCGTGAAGTCCGAGCAGTTCCCCGACGCCTCCAAGGACGGGCAGGGCCGCCTCCTCGTCGGCGCCGGCGTCGGATTCTTCGGCGACTCCCTCGAGCGCGCGGGCGCCCTCCGCGACGCCGGGGTGGACGTGCTCGTCGTCGACACCGCGAACGGCCACGCGCGCCTCGCGCTCGAGATGATCCGCCGCATCAAGGGCGACCCGGCCTTCAAGGACGTCCAGGTGATCGGCGGCAACGTCGCCACCCGGGCGGGCGCGCAGGCGCTCGTGGACGCGGGCGCGGACGCCGTGAAGGTCGGCGTCGGCCCCGGCTCCATCTGCACCACGCGCGTCGTCGCCGGCGTCGGCGTCCCCCAGGTCACCGCGATCCACGAGGCCTCCAAGGCCACGAAGCCCGCGGGCGTCCCGCTGATCGGCGACGGCGGCCTGCAGTACTCGGGCGACATCGCCAAGGCGCTCGTCGCCGGCGCGGACACCGTCATGCTCGGCTCGCTGCTCGCGGGCACCGAGGAGTCCCCGGGCGAGGTCGTCCTCGTGGCGGGCAAGCAGTTCAAGGCCTACCGCGGCATGGGCTCGCTGGGCGCCATGTCCTCGCGCGGCAAGAAGTCCTTCTCGAAGGACCGCTACTTCCAGGCCGACGTCGACTCCGACGACAAGATCGTCCCGGAGGGCATCGAGGGCCGCGTCTCCTACAAGGGCCAGCTGCGCTCCGTGATCCACCAGCTCGTGGGCGGCCTGCACCAGACCATGTTCTACGTGGGCGCGCAGGACATCACGCAGCTCAAGGAGCGCGGTCAGTTCGTTCGCATCACGCCGGCGGGCCTCAAGGAGTCCCACCCGCACGACATGGCCGCGATCATCGAGGCGCCGAACTACACGGCGCGCTGAGCGGGCCTCCCCGCTGAGTCACTCCGCCCGCTGGGCGGGATCCGCCTCGGTGTGCTCGTAGCCGATCAGCCAGAGCACACCGAAGCGGTCCCGCACCTGCCCGTCGGAGGCGCCCCAGGGGCGACGCTGCAGTGCGTCGACCACCTCGCCGCCCTCGGAGAGCGCCGCGAACCAGGTGCGCAGCGTCGTCGGCTCCGCCGCGCCCAGGAGCGCCATCATGAGCCCGCGGGAGGCGAACACCTCGTCCCGCGGGGTCGCGTCGGAGGCGCACACGTCGACCGCGCCCCGCAGCTCGCCGTGCGCGATCGCGTGCGCGGGTCCGTCGGTGCGGGAGAAGTCCTCGTAGGTCGCGAGCACGAGCTCCCCGCCGAACACCCGCTGGTAGAACTCGAGCGCCTCGCGCGCGGTGCCGGGCAGGTGCAGATACGGGGTGGGCGCAGGCATCGTGATCTCCTCGGGGAGCGGGGGCAGGCGTCCCGTGATCATTCCTCCCCAGCGCGGCGCCGTCCACCGCCCCGTCCGGTGCGGGCGTGGACGGTCGGTTCCGGTGCATAGGCTGAGGGCATGACGACGGACACCGCCTCCCCCTGGATCGACCGGCCGCTGCTCGGCTTCGACACCGAGACCACCGGCACCTCGACGAGCGAGGACCGCATCGTCACCGTCGCCCTCGTCCATTCGGTGGGGCAGGGCCGGGAGAACGAGACCGTCGCGACCTGGCTCATCGACCCCGGTGTGCCGATCCCCGAGCAGGCGGCCGCGATCCACGGCATCAGCACCGAGCACGCCGCCTCCCACGGCATGGCGCCGGCTGCGGCCCTGGAGGAGGTCGCCGCGCTCATCGCGGAGTCCCTCGCGAAGGACGTCCCGCTCGTCGCCTTCAACGGCGCCTTCGACGTGCAGATCCTCGAGAACGAGCTGCGCCGCCACGAGCTGCCGACGGTCGCCGAGCGACTGGGCCATGACGTCGCCCCGCTCGTGGACCCGCTGGTCATCGACCGCGGCGTGGACCGCTACCGCAAGGGCAAGCGCAAGCTCGTGGACCTCCTCGACGTCTACGGCGTGCAGCAGGACGGCCGTCTCCACACGGCCGACGTCGACGTCTCCTCGACCCTCGACGTGCTGCGCGCGATGGTCGCCAAGCACCCGCAGCTCGGCGAGTCCTCCCTCGAGGAGCTGTTCCGCCAGGAGATGGAGTGGCACCGCGAATGGGCGGAGAACTTCATCGGCTACATGAAGAAGCAGGGCAAGACGGTCGACGTCAGCACGACCTGGCCGCTGTGATCCCGGTTCCGGGCCGCGTCGCCGGTAGACTCCTCGCGTGATGAACGAGATCGAGATCGGCCGGAACAAGCGCGGGCGCCGCAGCTACAGCTTCGACGACGTGGCGGTGGTCCCCTCCCGGCGCACGCGCGACCCCGAGGACGTCTCGACCGCCTGGCAGGTGGACGCGTACCACTTCGACATCCCCATCTTCGCCGCCCCCATGGACTCGATCATGTCCCCCGAGGTCGCGATCGAGCTGGGGCGCCTGGGCGGTCTGGGTGTGCTGGACCTCGAGGGCCTCTGGACCCGCTACGAGGACCCGACCCCCCAGTACGAGCGCATCGCGACCGCCTCCGAGGCTGAGTCCGTGCAGGTCATGCGTGAGATCTACAGTGAGCCCGTGAAGGGTGGGCTGATCCGCGACCGGATCGCGCAGCTGCGTGACGCGGGCGTCACGGCGGCCGGCTCGCTGTCCCCGCAGCGCACGCAGGAGCACTGGAAGACGGTCGTGGACGCGGGCGTGGACCTCTTCTTCATCCGCGGCACCACCGTCTCCGCGGAGCACGTCTCCTCGGACCGCGAGCCGCTGAACCTCAAGCGATTCATCTACGAGCTCGACGTCCCCGTCATCGTGGGCGGCTGCGCGACCTACACCGCCGCCCTCCACCTCATGCGCACGGGCGCCGCGGGCGTCCTCGTGGGCTTCGGCGGCGGCGCCTCGCAGACCACCCGCGAGACCCTCGGCATCCAGGTGCCGCTCGCGAGCGCGGTGGCCGACGTCGCCGCGGCCCGCCGCGACTACATGGACGAGTCCGGCGGCCGCTACGTGCACGTCATCGCCGACGGCGGCCTGGGCCGCTCGGGCGACCTCGTCAAGGCGATCGCCTGCGGCGCCGACGGCCTCATGGTCGGTGCGGCGCTCGCCCGCGCCGAGGAGGCCCCGGGCCGCGGCCACCACTGGGGGAGCGAGGCCCACCACCCCACGCTCACCCGCGGCCACCGCGTCGAGGTGGGCACGGCGGCGCCGCTCGAGCAGATCCTCTTCGGCCCCTCGATCTCCGCGGACGCGACGACGAACCTCGTGGGCGCCCTGCGCCACGCGATGGCCACCACCGGCTACACCGAGCTCAAGGAGTTCCAGCGCGTCGAGGTCGTCACCACGGCCTGAGCCGGCACGAGGAAGGAACCGACGCATGGAGCACAGCACGACGCTCACCCGGGACGGCGTGCGCCTGCGCCCGCTGCGCGTCGAGGACGCCCCGGCGTTCCGCGCGCTCGTGGACGAGGAGAGCTGGGCTGGCATGTCCTCCCCGCTGCCGGCGAGCGACGAGGCCATGGCCGAGCATCTCGCGGGCATGATCGCGGCCCCGGCACAGCTCGCCTTCGCCGTGGAGCAGGACGGCCGACTCGCGGGCCGCACGACCCTCTACGAGCTCGTGCCGGGACTGCGCGTCGAGATCGGCAGCACGATCTACGCCCGGGACGTGTGGGGCACCGAGGTGAACCCCACCGCGAAGCTGCTGCTGTTCACACACGCCTTCGAGGAGCTCGGCGTGGGCCGCGTCGCGCTGCGCTGCGATCACCGCAACACCCGCTCGCACCGAGCGATCGCCCGGCTCGGCGCCCGCTTCGAGGGCACGCTGCGGGCGTTCCGCCGCGCGGCCGACGGCACCGTCGCCGACGTCGACTACTTCTCGGTGCTGCGCTCGGAGTGGCCGGCGGTGCGGCAGGGGCTCGAGGCGCGGCTGCGCCCGGCCGAGCCCGTGCCGGGCATCGCCTGAGTCGGCTCAGGGTCGCGAGGAGCGCACGCGCGCCACGATTCCCCAGATGAGCAGGGCGATCGCGACCAGGCCCAGCAGCACCGGGATCAGCAGACCGACCACGAGCCCCACCAGGGTGCTGCCGAACCCCATCTCGCCCACGGCCACGTCGCTCACGCCCTGGCACGCGACGTCCACCTGCTGCGAGCTCGTCACCGTCACCGTGCCGACGCTCTCGTACGCGGCGCCGTCGACGGTGACCGGCATCCCCGAGGTGCTCGCGTCCCACTCGACGTCGCTCCCGGTCACCTCGCACGAGGCGGAGGCGGCCTCCCCCGCGGGAGCGTAGACGAAGATCATCGAGGAGGATGAGGTCTCGATCCTCGCGGTGGTGCCGCCCGCGCTCGTCGCGTCCACGTTCAGCACGGCGAACGCGGCGACCACGATGCTCGCGAGGAGCGGCATGACGACGAGCCCGATGAGGTTCGCGAGGATGCCGAGCGCGCCGAACACGATCCGCTTCATGCCGCGCTTGCGCGGTGGCGGTGCGTACGAGCCGTTGCCCGGGGCGGAGGGGTACGGGCTGGGTGCAGGGTAGGACACGGCGGGCTCCTCGAGGGTGCGGGACGGATGCTCCCAGCCTAGAGGAGCCGCAGGTCGGGGCCGACCTCCTTGTGGACGGCGGGCCCGCCCGTGCCGTGTCAGCGGGCGGAGCGCGCCACCTCGAGGGACTGCTGCGCGATCGCGAGCTCCTCGTCCGTCGGCACGACGAGCACCCGCACCGCGGAGTCCGGGCCGGAGATGGTGCGCACGCCCTTCTCGCGCCGCGCGTTCGCCTCGGGGTCCAGCACGATACCGAAGGTCTCGAGGCCCTCGAGGGTGCGCTCGCGCACCTCCGGCACGTTCTCCCCGATGCCGGCGGTGAAGGCGATCGTGTCCAGGCCGCCCAGGGTGAAGGCGTAGGATCCCACGTACTTGCGCAGCCGATGCACGTAGACCCGCATCGCGAGCTCCGCCCGCTCGTCCCCGGAGCGGATCGCGGCGGTGATGTCGCGGAAGTCGTTCATCCCGCACAGGCCCTGCATGCCCGAGGACTTGTTCAGCAGGGTGTCGATCTCGTCGATGCTCATGCCCGCGCTGCGGGACAGGTGGGCGTACACCGAGGCGTCGATGTCGCCGGTGCGGGTCCCCATGACGAGGCCCTCGAGCGGGGTCAGGCCCATGGAGGTGTCCAGCGGCGCGTCACCGCGCACGGCGGAGGCGGAGGCGCCGTTGCCGAGGTGCAGGACGATCTGGCGCAGATCGGTGACGTCCGTCCCCTCGGAGGCCAGCAGCGCGGAGACCTGCTCGGAGACGTAGCGGTGGCTCGTGCCGTGCGCGCCGTAGCGACGGATCCGGTACTCGGTGGCGACCTGCGCGTTCAGGGCGTAGGTGCGGGACTCCTCCGGCAGCGCGGTGAAGAAGGCGGTGTCGAAGACGGCCACGTGGGGGATGTCCGGCAGCAGCTCGCGGGCAGCGTCGATGCCCTGCACCGCGGCGGGGTTGTGCAGCGGGGCGAGGGCGCCGAGGTCCGCGATCTGGTTCCGCACCCAGGAGTCCACGAGCTGCGGGGTGGTGAAGCGGGCGCCGCCCTGGACGACGCGGTGCCCGACGGCGACGACGTTCGCCTCCTGGAGGCTCATGCCGGCGTCCTCGAAGAGGCCGGTGACGACCTGCATCGCGACCTTGTGGTCGGGGACCTCACCCGCGTAGGGCTGTCGGAGGTCGCCGGCCTCGAGGTGCGCCTGGCCGCGGTCCTGGCCGATCCGCTCGACGATGCCGGAGGCGTGGACCACCTCGGCGACGGGGTCCAGGAGCTGGAACTTCAGCGAGGAGGAGCCGGAGTTCAGCACCAGGACCGTCGCGGCGTCCGGGACGCCGGGGAGGCGGCCGCCGGCGTCGGACCGAGGAGCGGAGGAGGCGGGGGAGGCGGGGGGAGTCATGCGGTCTCCTTCGGGGAATCGGCCGGGGCCGGGCTCTCGTCGGCTGCCTGCGCCTGGATCGCCGTGATCACCACGGTGTTGATGATGTCGTCGACGAGCGCACCGCGGGAGAGGTCGTTGACGGGCCTGTTCAGGCCCTGCAGCACCGGCCCGATCGCGATCGCCCCGGCGGAGCGCTGCACGGCCTTGTACGTGTTGTTGCCGGTGTTGAGGTCCGGGAAGACGAACACCGTCGCGCGGCCGGCGACCGCGGAGTCCGGGAGCTTCGTGCGGGCCACGGAGGCGTCCACCGCGGCGTCGTACTGGATGGGCCCCTCGACGTCGAGCTCGGGGGCGAGCTCGCGCACCAGGGCGGTCGCCTCGCGGACCTTGTCGACGTCGGCCCCGCTGCCGGAGGTGCCGGTCGAGTAGGAGAGCATCGCGACCCGGGGCTCCACGCCGAAGCGGCGTGCGGTCTCCGCGGACTGCAGGGCGATGTCCGCGAGCTGCTCCGCCGTCGGATCCGGGTTCACGGCGCAGTCGCCGTAGACGAGCACCCGGTCCTGCAGCGCCATGAGGAACACGGAGGAGACGATCTTCGCGCCGGGCTTCGTCCGGATGATCTCGAAGCTCGGCCTGATGGTGTGGGCGGTGGAGTGGACGGCGCCGGAGACCATGCCGTCCGCCTGGCCCGTCTGCACCATCATCGTGCCGAAGTAGGAGACGTCCTGGACCTTCTCGCGGGCCTGCTCGAGGGTCACGCCCTTCTTCGCCCGCAGCCGCGCGTACTCGGCGGCGAAGGACTCCACGAGCTCCGGGTCCTGCGGGGAGACGATCCGGGCCTCGGAGATGTCGTGGCCCAGCTGCGCCGCCCTCGCCCGGATCGCGGTCTCCTCGCCGAGCAGCACGATCCGGGCCACGCCGCGCGCGAGGATCGACTCCGCCGCGGCCAGGATGCGCGGCTCGTCGCCCTCGGGCAGCACGATCGTCTTCTTCTCGCCGCGGGCCCGGGCGAGCAGCTCGAACTCGAACATCATCGGGGTGACGACCTCGCTGCGCGTGACCTCGAGGGCGGAGAGCACGGCGGAGGCGGGGAGGTGCTCGGCGACAGCGCGGCGGGCCGCGTCGAGCTTCTGCGGGCTGTCGCCGCTCAGCCGGCCGCGGGTCCCGGCGACCTTCACGGCGGTGTCGAAGGTGGAGAGGTCCGTCGCGATGATCGGGAGGTCCTGCTGCACGCCCTCGATGAGCCGGTGCACCGCGGGCGGGATGTCGTAGCCGCCGGTCAGCACGATCGAGGAGAGCGCGGGGAAGGTGCCGGAGTGCTGCGCGAGGATCAGCCCGGGCAGCAGGTCGTAGCGATCGCCGGGGGCGACGACGGTGCAGTTCTCGGTGAGCCGCTCGAGCACGTTGGGCAGGCTCATCGCGGCGACCACGGTGCCGGCGGAGACGCGGCCCAGCCACTCGGGGCTGCCCTGCAGGAGGGTGCCGGAGACGGCGTCCTTCACCTGCTGCACGGTGGGCGCGAGGATCACGGGGTTCTCCGGGATCGCGGAGACCAGCAGGCCCGGCACGCGGGCGCCCACCGCCTCGCGCACCGCGTCCAGGCTCGCCGGGTCCGCGCGGTTGACGACCACGGCGATGGGGGTCGCGTGATGGCCCGCGAACTCGCCCTGGGCGACCGCGGCGAGCGCGCCCACCTGGTCCGGGCTGCGGTCCATGCCGGAGAGCACGAGGATCACCGGGGCGCCGAGGTTCGCGGCGACCTCCGCGTTGAAGGCGAGCTCGGTGGGGTTCGCGAGGTCGTCGTAGTCCGAGCCGAGCACCACGAGCAGCGAGTACTTCGCGGAGAGCTCGCGGTGGCGGCGCAGGATCTCCTCCTGCGCGGCGTCCGGGTCCGCGAGCACCTGCTCGTAGTCGACGCCGACCGCCTCCTCGTAGGGCTGGTCCACGGCGGGATGCGCGGTCAGCAGGCTGACGGCGTAGTCCGGTGCGCCCGCGGACTTCACCACGGGGCGGAAGACGCCCACCCGCTCGGAGCGGGAGGCGAGGGCTTCGAGGAGACCGAAAGCCACGATGGACTTCCCGGTCATCCCCTCGGGGCTGGCGACGTACACGCTCTGGGACACGGGCTCACCCTACGGCGGGGACGGCGCGGTGGGGAGGCCGGAGGTCCCGTCCGGGTGTCCGTGATCGGTGCACGGGGCCGACGGCGGTGAGGAGGGCCACCTCGTCCCGGCCGCGTCCAGCCGCGGCTCCTACGATGTGGGCATGCTCCGTGCCGCCCTGCGCCCCCGCTCCCTCGGGATGCTCGCCCTCATGGTGGCGGCGACCGTCGCGTGCGGCATGCTCGCGGGCTGGCAGTGGGACCGTGCGCACCGGGCGATCACCGAGCGCACCTCCGCCCCGGCGGAGCTCGGCGACGTGCGCGACGTGCTCGAGATCGGCGGCGTGGTCACCAATGACGACTCCGGCGGCCTCGTCACCGCGACCGGCACCTACGACGCCTCCCAGCAGATCCTCGTGGGCGGGCGGCACATCGACGGGACGGACGCCGCGATCGTCGTCACCGCCCTTCACCTGACCCTGGCCGACGGCTCCGAGGCGCTGCTGCCCGTCGCCCGCGGCTGGGTCGCGGCGGAGGACGTCACCGGGGCCGACGGCGAGCTCGACCCCGCCCTCGCCCCCGCCCCGCCGAGCGGCGAGGTGACCGCGACCGGCCGGCTCGAGGCGAGCGAGGCCGCGACCGACGGCGTCGAGGACGGCATCGCCTCGGAGATCTCTACCCCGCTGCTCGTGAACGAGTGGGGCAGCCCCATGTACGCGGGCTACGTCGCGCAGACCTCCGCCGCGGAGGGCCTCGAGCCCATGCCGGAGGCCGAGTCCGCCTTCTCCCGCGGCCTGGACTGGCAGAACATCGGCTACGCGGCCCAGTGGATCGTCTTCGGCGTCTTCTTCCTGTACCTGTGGTGGCGCACCGTGCGCACCCACCACCTCGACGAGCAGGAGGCGCAGCGGGAGGCCCTGCGCGCCGCCCTCGACGAGGTGACCCCGCGTCCCGCCCCCGGTGCGGACGCCCCGACCCCCGCCGGCGCCCCGGGCGCCGCCCATCCCCAGGAGGACGCCGATGCCGGCACCCCGCCCGCTCGATGAGGTGCAGGTGCGCACCTCCTTCGCCCGCTTCCGGGTCGCCTCGATCGTCGAGGGCTGCGCCCTGCTCGTGCTCTGCGCGATCATGATCATGCGCTACCTCGTCTACGGGGGGACCTCCCACACCTGGGAGCAGGTCTCCTCGGTGTGGTCCCCGATCCACGGCCTCATCTACATGGTCTACGTGATCCTCGGCTTCGACCTGTGGCTGAAGATGCGGTGGGCGCTGTCGCGCATGCTGCTGCTCATGCTCTTCGGCGTCGTGCCGGTGCTGTCCTTCTTCGGCGAGCGCTGGACCCACGAGTCGGTCGAGCGGGAGCTCGCCCGTCGGCCCACCCTGCAGGACGGCGAGCGCTGAGCTCCCGCGCTCGGTGAGACGAGCACCGCTCGTTGAGACGAGCGCCCCACGGGACGCGGGCGCGCCCGGGGTGCCGCGGCCCGTAGACTCTGCCGGGTGACCGACACCGACCAGCGCCCCGTCCTCGTCGTCGACTTCGGCGCCCAGTACGCCCAGCTCATCGCACGCCGCGTGCGTGAGGCGCGCGTCTACTCCGAGGTCGTCCCCCACACCATGGGTGTGCAGGACGTGCTCGCGAAGCAGCCGCGCGCGATCATCCTCTCCGGCGGCCCGTCCTCCGTGTACGTCGAGGGTGCGCCGCGCCTGGACCCGGCGCTGCTCGAGGCGGGGATCCCCGTACTCGGCCTCTGCTACGGCTTCCAGTCGATGGCCGCGGCCCTCGACGGGACCGTCGCGCCGACGGGCGTGCGCGAGTACGGCGCCACGCGCCTCGAGGCCCTCGACGGCGCCTCCGAGCTGCTGCGGGACCAGGACCTCGAGCAGAACGTGTGGATGAGCCACGGTGACTCCGTGACCGAGGCCCCGGCGGGCTTCCGCGTGGTCGCCCGCTCGCAGGGCTCCCCGGTCGCCGCCTTCGAGCATCCCGAGAAGCGCCTCTACGGCGTGCAGTGGCACCCCGAGGTGGGCCACAGCGACCGCGGCCAGGAGGTGCTCGAGAACTTCCTGCACCGCGGCGCGGGCATCGAGCCCACCTGGACCACCGGCAACGTCATCGAGGAGCAGGTCGAGCGGATCCGCGCCCAGGTGGGCGAGGGCACCGCGATCTGCGGCCTCTCCGGCGGCGTGGACTCCGCGGTCGCCGCCGCGCTCGTGCAGCGCGGGATCGGTGACCGCCTCACCTGCGTGTACGTGGACCACGGGCTCATGCGCCAGGACGAGTCCGCGCAGATCGAGAAGGCCTTCGGCGAGTCCACCGGCGGCGCCCGGCTCGTCATGGTCGACGCCGAGGAGCAGTTCCTCACCGCGCTCGCCGGGGTCACCGACCCCGAGGAGAAGCGCAAGATCATCGGCCGTGAGTTCATCCGCTCGTTCGAGGGCGCCCAGGCGGAGATCCTCCGTGAGCAGGGCGTCATCCAGGGCGACCACGCCGAGGCGAAGACCTTCCTCGTGCAGGGCACGCTCTACCCCGACGTCGTCGAGTCCGGCGGCGGCGAGGGCGCGGCGAACATCAAGAGCCACCACAACGTGGGCGGCCTGCCGGAGGATCTCTCCTTCGAGCTCGTCGAGCCGCTGCGCGCCCTGTTCAAGGACGAGGTCCGCGCCGTCGGCTCCGAGCTGGGCCTGCCGGACGAGATCGTCTGGCGCCAGCCCTTCCCGGGCCCGGGCCTCGGCATCCGGATCATCGGCGAGGTCACCAAGGAGCGCCTGGACGTGCTGCGCAAGGCCGACGCGATCGCCCGCGCCGAGCTCACCGCCGCCGGCCTGGACCGCGACATCTGGCAGTGCCCCGTCGTGCTCCTCGCCGACGTCCGCTCCGTCGGCGTCCAGGGCGACGGCCGCACCTACGGCCACCCCGTCGTGCTGCGCCCCGTCACGAGCGACGACGCGATGACCGCGGACTGGGCGAAGGTCCCCTACGAGGTGCTCTCCCGCATCTCCACCCGCATCACCAACGAGGTCAGCGAGATCAACCGCGTCACCCTCGACATCACCTCCAAGCCCCCGGGCACCATCGAGTGGGAGTGACGGCGCGGCCCTGACGCGCCCGCCCCCCGCAATGGTCGATTCCGTTCCAGATCCGCCGGCGATCCGGAACGGAATCGGACCTCTTTGCATTCGGGCGCCTCGTCGACCGCGACCCGGTCGCGCAGCTCGACGACCTGTTCGCGATCGCGCAGCGCCACGGATGCGGGATCGACCTCCAGCTGCATGCCGGCGGTGAGCTAGCTCTGCTCTTTCGATGACGAGATGATCAAGGACCGCACGCGTCACAGCGGGCTCACGGGGCGGCGGGACGTGGCGCACGGCTCCGCGCTCGGCCGTCTGCCCGCGGCGCGGCGGGAGGAGCTGCTCGCGCAGTTCGCGGAGCACCGCGACCGGGGCCGGGCGGTCGTGGAGGACGGCGCGCTGGCCGTCTGAGCCGCGCTCAGCCCTCCGGCGGCTCGAGCAGCCGGGAGGGGTGGGACGCGGCCCGCGCGTGCCAGGTCTGCGTGCGCTCGAAGGCCCGGAAGCCCATCGCCTCGTAGAGGCCGTTCGCCCCGGTGGGGGAGTCCGCGTCGACCTCGAGCTCGAGACGGGCGCGGCCGCGCTCGGCGGCGTCGCGGAAGACGGCGTGCAGCAGCGCCTTGGCCACGCCCCGGCCGCGGGCGCTGCGGTGCACCCCGAGGTACTCGAGATAGGTGCCCTCGCCGAGGTCGCCGCGGGGCGCCTGGCGGGCGGCGACGAGACCGCCGGCGGGCAGCCATCGGCCCTCCCTTTCGACCTCGGCGATCCACCAGTGGTCCCAGTCCGCCTCGCGGGGGTCCTCGACCAGGCGCTGCACGAACTCGGCGAAGGACTCCCGGTAGGACCCCCAGTGGTCCGCGAAGGACTCCTCGAGCATGCGGTGCACGGTGGTGACGTCCTGGGCGACGGGCAGGCCCGAGGGGTGTCGGTGCACGCGCCGCACCCGTGTCCCCTCGCGAGGGGCGGGCAGGTCGGTCGCCTCGGCGGGGTCGACGGGGCGGCGCATGTGCAGCCAGGTGCGCACGTGGGTGAAGCCGGAGGCGGCCAGCAGCGCCGAGCGGTCCGTGTCCGTCTCGGTGACGGAGGCGTCCAGCCAGGTGGCCTCGACCCCGCGGTGGCGGGCGAAGGAGCCGCCCACCTCGCGGGCCCAGGCGAGCAGGGCCGCGGCGAGCTCCGCCCGGCGGGGCAGGTCGCGGGCGAGCACCCACTGCAGGTCGGTGCGGCCGCTCGCGCGGTCGGCCAGGGCGATCCAGCCCACCGGCTCCGCCGTGTCGCCCGCTCCGTCGGGCACGACGACGACCTGCCGGCGGGAGAAGGAGCGCAGCCCCACGAGCCGCGAGCGCAGCGAGTCGGCGGTGACCTCGGCGTCGGGGGTGTGGGTGCGCTGGTCCGCGGTGACCAGGGCGTCGAGCGGTCCTACGTCCGCCTCGACGGGAAGGCGCGAGGTGAACCCCGCGGGCAGGTCGGGCGGGAAGTGGTCGCGCAGGAGCATCCGCCCATGGTGGCACGGCCGTGCCTCGGAGGCGCCCCGGGACGACCACGGCCCCCTGCCGCGAGGGCAGGGGGCCGTGGGGGGAGCGGGGCGGACGCCGAGGTGCCGTCCGCGCCCGGGGTCAGCGCTCGGCGGGTCCGTCCGCCCGGTGCGAGTGCCGCTCCTCCGTGTCGACCACGCGGATCTCACCGGTCGTCGTGACCGACCCGCTCGCGCCGATCGCCGCGAGGGCGCCGGTCGTGGTGTCGCGGAACTCGTGCGTCTCCTCGACGGTCGCCGTCGCGTCCTGCTCGTGGAGCGTGTCGCGCAGCGGCATCTGCTTGATGAACAGCGAGAGCAGCAGCGCGGCGATCACGAAGGGCAGGGCGGTGAGGAACACGTCGTGCATGGCCTCGCCCATGCCGGTGCGGATCGGGTCCACGAGGAACGCGGGGAGCTTCGCGAGGGCCGACGGGTCCAGCACCGCGGCCTCGAGCTGGGAGGCGTCCAGCCCGCCCTGCTGCTGCAGGGCCGCCATCTGCTCGGCGGGGAGCTTCGCGAGCTGCTCGGGGATGGCGGTGGCCATCTGCGCGGTCATCACGGTGCCCAGCACCGCGGTGCCGATGGTCGAGCCGATGTTGCGGAAGAACTGGATCGCGGCGGTCGCGATGCCCAGCTCGCGCTGCGCGACGGCGTTCTGCACGACCAGCGTGTACACCTGCATGCACAGGCCGAGCCCCAGGCCGATCACGATCATCGCGAGGGTCAGGTGCCACTGCGAGTCGCCGTACTGCAGGTTCGCCAGCAGCAGGTAGCCGCCCACGAGCACGAGTCCGCCGAGGATCAGGAAGGGCTTGTAGCGGCCGGTGCGGGTGATGAGCAGGCCCACCACGATCGAGGTGACGATCATGGCCACGGACAGCGGGATCAGGATCGCGCCCGAGTTCGTGGCGGAGACGCCCATGACGCCCTGCGCATAGACGGGGATGTAGATGATCGCGCCGAACATGGCGACGGTGATCGCGAAGGACGCGCCGACGGAGAGCGCCACGATCGGGCGGCCCAGCAGGTGCATGGGCAGCAGCGGCTCTGACACGCGGGTCTCGATGATCACGAAGGCGGCGAGGAACACGGCGGCCACGGCGTACATGCCGATGATGGTCGCGGAGCCCCAGTCGTAGGTGTTGCCGCCCCAGGTGGTGGCGAGCAGCGCGATGACCAGGCCCGGGGTGAGGGTGAGGATGCCGAGGTAGTCGACCTTGCCGTGCTGGCCGGAGACCGGCAGGTGCAGGAAGCGCAGGATGAAGCCGAAGGCGACCACGCCGATGGGCAGGGTCAGGTAGAACAGCCAGCGCCAGCCGAAGTTGTCGGTGACGGTGCCGCCGATGAGCGGGCCGACCACGGAGGTCACGCCGAAGACGGCGCCCATGATGCCCTGGTACTTGCCGCGCTGGCGGGGCGGGATGATGTCGCCGATGATCGTCTGGGACAGCGGCATCAGGGTGCCCATGCCCAGGCCCTGCACGGCGCGCGCGAAGACCAGGAACCAGAAGCCCTGGGAGAGGCCGGCGAGGATCGAGCCGATCATGAACACGGCGAGGCCGCCGAGGTAGAACCAGCGGCGCCCGTAGAGGTCGGACAGCTTGCCGACGATCGGGACGGCCACGGCGGAGACCAGCATCGCGGCGGTGGCGATCCAGCTGTAGTGCTCCACGCCGCCGAGCTCGGCGACGATGCGCGGCATCGCGGGGCCGACGATGGTCTGGGAGAGGGAGGCCACGAACATGCCGAGCATGAGGCCGACGAAGACGAGCTTGCCCTGCCGGTCGAGGCCGGTGAAGGCGGTCTGGGGTTCGGCGCCGGAGCCCGGCGCCTGGGGGGTGGATGTGCTCACGGATACCTCGGAGTGATGGACGGTGGACGGATGGTGAGGGCGCGCGCGGACGCGCCCGGCGGTCGCAGCACGCCCTCGGGCCCGACCGGAACATGCTAGCCAACTGTTGCATTCACTGCACTATTGCACTGAGTGCAGTTTTTGTGAGATGGCGGACCTACGATGGACCCCGTGACCGACACCCGCACCCCGACCGACACCTCCGCGGCCGCCCCCGCCTGCGAGGAGCTCGGGCTGCGCGAGCAGAAGAAGCGCCAGACCCGCCTGGCCATGCACCGCGCCGCCCTCGAGCTCGTCGCCGAGCACGGGCTCTCCGCGGTCACCGCGCAGATGATCGCCCAGCGCGCCGGCGTCTCGACCCGGACCTTCTTCAACCACTGGTCCACCAAGGAGTCCGCCATCCTCGGCGTCGTCGGGGACGAGGGGCAGCGGGCCGTCGCCTCGCTGCGCGAGAAGCTCGACGTCATGACCGTGCGCCAGGCGCTGCACTCCGTCATGCGCGAGGGCATCGCGAACATCCCCGTCGACCCGGAGCTGCGCGAGCTCAAGAAGACCGTCATGGCCAAGGAGCCCTCGCTCCAGCTGATCTCCACCGGCAACCTGCAGGCCATGCAGGCGGAGCTCGTGGACGTGCTCACCGAGGCGCTCGACGGCGAGGACGCCCGCGATCACGCGGTGATCATGGTGCAGGTCGGCTTCGCCCTCACCCGCAGCGCCTTCGCGATCTCCATGCGCCGCGGCATCGACCTCGTGCGCTCCTTCGACCAGGTCGTCGCCCTCTACGAGCGGGACGACCTCGACATCTGACCGCAGCGGCCTCAGCGCAGCAGGCGCCCCGTGCCGCCCGTCCAGCCGCGGCCGTCGGCCAGGCGCTCCGCGACGCCCTGCTCGAGGCGGGTGCGGCGGGGGAGCGAGGCCGGGTCCACGGGCGGGCGCTGCCCGAACACGAAGAACAGTGCCGCGTCGTCCATGCGGGTGCGCTCGAGCATCTGCCAGAGCGCGGCGAAGCGCGCGAGGTTCGAGGTGGGTCCGGTGACCTCGGCGAGCTCCTCGCTCAGCAGCCAGGAGTCGCACGTGAACTCGTGGCCGAAGGCAGGCTCGTCCTCGGCGCGACCGGCGCCGAGATCGGCGTAGTGCTCTGAGAAGTAGGCGGTGGCCGCCGCGAAGGAGGCCTCGACCTCCGCGGGGTCCAGCGGCCCGGTCGCGGGGATGTGCGTGCCGACGACCCAGCGGGAGGGCTCGTCCGGTGAGGTCCGCTCGGCGCCGGTCGCGAGCCGGGCGACCCGCCGTTGCGAGAGGTCGAACTGGAGCCGGCCCAGGTGCACGAGGCGCCCCGCCCAGTTCCCGCTCACCCAGCTCAGCTGGTGCAGGCCCAGGCGGCCGGTGCCCGCGCGGTGCACGCGCATCTGCTGGCCGAGGTCCGCGAGCACGTGCCACGACTGCTCAGGGGTCAGCCCGCGGGCGGCGTGCCAGGCCCGCACGGTCGAGGTCGAGACCAGCAGGGCGAGGATCGGCACGAGGCCCTCGCCGGCGGCGAGGCGCTGCTGGAGGGCGTCGTGGCGGGACTTCTCCGTCTCGAGGTCCACGGCGGGCACCTCGAGGCCCGCGCCGGCGCGCAGACGGTTCGCGAGGGCGGTGACCTCGGTGAGGATCTCGCCGTCCGCCGCGGCGGCGTCGAGCAGCGCGGGGAGCTCCGCGGCGTCCTCTCCCGTGATCCCGAGGTGGTCGAGGAGGGTGGGGCGCGAGGGGGCGGTGAGCATGACGCGCACGGCGGCGGCCTCGAGCTCGTCCTCGGCGTGCAGGGCGGTGGGCGCGGGCGACGTCATGGGGACACGCTAATGGGTGACGGGCGCCACGGTGGTTACGATCACGGGGTCCCGTCCACCAGCGCCGTCCCCCGGCGACCAAGGAGCCCTCGATGACCGCCACGCCGCAGGATCCCTCCGCCCCTGCCACCCCGCCCGCCGCCGGCTCCGAGGAGGCGCAGAAGGTCCGCGACGCGTACGCCTTCGAGGGCGGCCGCATCCACCTCGGCGCGATGCTCGACGGCGAGGAGCCCGACCCCTCCGTCCCCGTGAACCTCGCGGTCTCCATGCTCAACCGCCACGGTCTCATCGCGGGTGCGACCGGCACCGGCAAGACCCGCACCCTGCAGGTCATCGCCGAGCAGGCCGCGCACGCGGGCGCGGCCGTCTTCGTCGCCGACATGAAGGGCGACCTCTCCGGCATCGCCGTCCCCGGCACCGCCTCGGAGAAGCTCACCGCGCGCGCCGCCGCCCGCGGCCAGGAGTGGGTCTCCCGCGCCGCGCCGACGGAGTTCTTCTCGCTCGGCGGGCAGGGAGCGGGCGTGCCGATCCGCACCACCGTGAGCGACTTCGGCCCCGTGCTCATGGCGAAGGTGCTCGAGCTCAACGAGACCCAGGAGTCCTCGCTGGGCCTGATCTTCCACTACGCGGACTCGAAGGGCCTGGCCCTGCTGGACCTCAAGGACCTGCGCGCGCTCATCCAGTTCCTCACCTCGAAGGAGGGCAAGGGCGAGCTCCAGGGCATCGGCGGGATCTCCTCGGCGACCGCGGGCGTCATCCTGCGCAGCCTCACCGCCTTCGAGGCCTCCGGGGCCGACGTCTTCTTCGGCGAGCCGGCCTTCGACACCCAGCAGCTGCTGCGCACGAAGGACGGCGCGGGGATCATCTCCTGCCTCGAGCTGCCCGGCGTCGCGACGCGGCCCGCGCTCTTCTCGACCTTCATGATGTGGATGCTCGCGGAGCTCTACCAGGAGCTGCCCGAGGTGGGCGACCAGCCCGTCCCCAAGCTCGTGTTCTTCTTCGACGAGGCGCACCTGCTGTTCAAGGACGCCTCCAAAGCGTTCCTGGACCAGGTCGTGCAGACGGTCCGCCTGATCCGCTCGAAGGGCGTGGGGATCTTCTTCATCACCCAGACCCCCAAGGACATCCCCTCCGAGGTCCTCGCCCAGCTCGGCAACCGGGTCCAGCACGCCCTGCGCGCCTTCACCCCGGACGACGCGAAGGCCCTCAAGGCGACCGCGAAGACCTTCCCTACCTCGAGCCACGATCTCGAGGAGGTCATCCCGGCGCTCGGCACCGGCGCCGCGATCGTCACCGTCATGAGCGAGGACGGTGCCCCCACGCCCGTCGCGATCACCGCGGTGCGCGCCCCCGAGTCCTCGATGGAGCCCGCGGGCGCGGAGGTCATCAACGGGATCGTCGCCGCCTCCCCGCTGCAGGCCGAGTACGGCACCCCGGTGGACCGCGAGTCCGCCTACGAGATCCTGCAGAAGCGCGCGGCCGGCGCCCCGGAGGCCGGTGCGGCCGACGGCGCACCCGCCCAGCAGGGCCGGGCCGCGGAGCCCGAGGCCGAGCCGGCCGCGAAGGCGAGGAAGAAGAAGGAGGAGGGGGTGCTCGACAACCCCGCCGTGAAGTCCTTCCTCCGCTCGGCGGGCACCGTCCTCGGCCGCGAGATCAGCCGCTCCCTGTTCGGCACCCGCAAGCGGCGCTGAGCCGCCCCGGACACGACGGCGCCCTCACCCCGGAGCGGGGTGAGGGCGCCGTTCGCGCGGAGCGCTCAGCTCACTTCTTGCCCTGGTTGGCGACGGCCTCGGCGGCGGCCTTCGCGGCGACCGGGTCGAGGTAGCGGCCGCCCTTCTCCACGGGGGAGAAGGACTCGTCGAGCTCGTAGACCAGCGGCTGGCCGGTCGGGATGTTCAGGCCGGAGATCTCGTCGTCGGAGATGCCGTCGAGGTACTTCACGAGCGCGCGCAGCGAGTTGCCGTGCGCCGCGATCAGCACGACCTTGCCGGAGACGAGGTCGGGCTTGATGCCCTCCTCCCAGTAGGGGAGGAAGCGCTCGACGACGTCCTTGAGGCACTCGGACTTCGGGAGCTGGTCGCCGAGGTCCGCGTACTGCGGGTCCTGGTCCTGCGAGAACTCGGAGCCGAACTCGATGGGCGGCGGCGGGGTGTCGTAGGAGCGGCGCCAGGCCATGAACTGCTCCTCGCCGTACTTCTCCCGGATCTCGGTCTTGTCCAGGCCCTGCAGGGCGCCGTAGTGGCGCTCGTTCAGGCGCCAGTCGCGGCGCACGGGGATCCAGTGACGGTCCGCGGCGTCGAGCGCGAGGTTCGCGGTCATGATCGCGCGGCGCTGCAGGGAGGTGTGCACGACGTCCGGGAGGATGCCGGCCTCCTTGAGGAGCACGCCGCCGCCGGCGGCCTCCTCACGGCCCTTCTCGGTGAGGGCCACGTCGACCCAGCCGGTGAACAGGTTCTTCGCGTTCCATTCGCTCTCGCCGTGGCGGAGCAGCACGAGTGTGTAGGTCATGCCCTCAGCGTACTGGGCGCGCCCCGGCAGCCGCCGGGCCTCTCATCTCAGGCCTCGACGAGCACCGTGAAGGGGCCGTCGTTCAGCAGGCCCACGCGCATCTGCGCGCCGAACACGCCGGTCGCGACGGTGATCCCGCGGCCGCGCAGGTCCGTGACGACGGCGTCGACGAGCGGCTCCGCGACCGGTCCCGGGGCGGCGGCGCTCCACGAGGGCCGGCGGCCCTTGCGGGTCTCGCCGTAGAGCGTGAACTGGGAGACCACGAGGACCTCCGCGCCGGCGTCGGCCACGGAGCGCTCGCCGTCGAGGATCCGCAGCTCCGCGATCTTGCGGGCGATCGTCGCCGCCTGCTCGGGGCCGTCCTCGTGGGTGACGCCGACGAGGGCGAGCAGACCCTCGCCCGCGATCGCGCCGACGACCTCGCCGTCGACCTCCACGCTCGCGCCGTCCACGCGCTGCAGCACCGCTCGCACCGTCGCCTCAGCCCGGGAGGTTCGTGGGCAGGCGGCGCTCCTGCGTGGGGGAGTCGTCCTCCGCCGCGGCGGCCGCGTCGAGGGGAGCCTGGGGCGCGGTCGCGACGCCGGGCGCCGAGGGGACCGAGCGCGGCGGGGACGTCATCGGGGCGCCCGATGACGGAACGGGGTGCGGTGCCGGGGCCGCCGCAGGGACGGGACCCGGGGCCGACGGCGTGGGCACGACGGGCAGGCGCTGGGACTCCGCCGCCCGCGCCCGCTCGACCCAGCGCTCGGCGACCCGCACGATGGCCTCGGTCGCCGCCTCCCAGGACGCCTCCTGCTGGCGGTGCGGGCCGGTCGCGAGCGAGAGGACCACGCCCGCGGAGCGCAGCGCGAGCTCGGTGGGGTCCACTCGCTGGGCGAAGGTGACCTGCCAGGTCGTGATCGCCTCCTCGACCCGCTGCTGCATCGCCCGGTCGATCCGGCCGGCGTTGCCGTAGTCCGCGAGCACGCTCAGGTGCGCGAGCAGGCACGCGAGGTCGTCGGAGCGGCGGCCCGGACCCACGGTGTCGATGTCCAGCAGGCCCACCACGCGGCCGTCCTGCACGAACACCTGCGCCTCGTAGAAGTCGCCGTGGACGACGTCGTGCGGGCGCACGTCCATCCGCCGCTCGAGCGCCGCGAGGCCCTCGCGGATCGCGCGCACCAGACCGTCCAGGCGCGGCCCGAGGGCGGGGACGGAGGAGGCGACGATGCCGGCGTAGAACTCGACGGAGTCCGTCCACGGCGGGCGCAGCGGCAGCGGGTACAGCGAGGCGGGGAGACGGTCCAGCAGCGCGACGAGGTCGTCGGCCGAGCAGGCCCGCACCCCCTCGTCCACGACCGCCCGGGAGAGCGGGCGACCCGGCAGCTCGCGGAGCACGACGAGGCCGTCGTGATGGGCGAGGACCTCCGGGACGGGCACGCCGGCGCCGAGGAGGCGCTGGTGGCGGTCCACGATCTCGCCGCTGCGGTGGGGCTGCATGACCTTGAGGAAGACGGCCGCCCCGCCCTGGCTCGCACGGAGCACCGCGCGCCGACCGGGACGGTAGGAGACGACGTCGATCGCGATCGGCGCCTGCGGGTCCGGCCCGAGCGCGACGCCCAGGTCGCGGAGGGTGCGGCCGACGACGTCCGGGTAGCAGACCTGGGGGAGCATCGGCAGCCACGGGTCGTGCGGGTAGCGCCACACGCGCACGTTGATGTCGCCGTCGGTCATGACGAGGGTCTGCTCGGCGACGTAGAGGTCCTTCTCCCGCTCGCCGATGTGGGCGCTCGCCCCGAACAGCTCCTCGCGGGCGGGGGCGTCCGGCCCGTCGAGCTCCGGCCAGGAGACCATCGTGCGGTACAGGGCCTTGGTGCTCCGGCCGGGACGGTGGTCGACGTGGTCGAGCTGCCAGCTGTGCAGCACCCCACCGGAGTTGCCGACGGCGGAGCGGAGGAGGCCCCCGGCGCCCGTGCCGGTGAGCAGCTCCGAGCCGTCCTGCGTGCGTGCCATGGATCGTTTCTACCAAGCGTCGGGGGATCGTGAGGCGGGCTCGCCTACGATGCGTGCATGGCTGATCGTACCGATACCCCGCGCTCCGCGAACCTCCTGGGGATCCCGGAGACCCTCCTCCCCGACGACTTCGTCGACGTCGAGGTGGCCGAGCTGCTCGTCGACGGGGACCCCCGGGAGATCGCGAGCACCCACCTGGATTCGCCCCTGGCCTGGGCGATCCTCGCCCAGGACGCCCTCGAGGACGGTGACGAGGTCGCCGCCTACGCCTATGCCCGCACCGGCTACCACCGCGGTCTGGACGCATTGCGACGCAACGGCTGGCGCGGCCAGGGCCCGGTGCCCGCCTCCCACGCCCCCAACCGCGGCTTCCTGCGCGCGCTGGTCATGCTGGGGGAGACCTCCCGCCGGCTGGGCGACGAGGCCGAGCACGAGCGCGTGCAGGACTTCCTCCGCGAGGCGGATCCCACACTGTTGCCCTGAGCCCCGGGATCCCCTCGGGGACTCCGAGACCCCTGTCGCCGCGGCGGCGGCTCCCGGCCCGGTCACGGGTGGCGCTTGGTACGATCCTCGCGTCCTTCCACCGTCCTCCGAGGAGTCGCCATGCCCGCCGTCGTGATCGTCGGAGCCCAATGGGGCGACGAGGGCAAGGGAAAGGCCACCGACCTCCTCGGTGAGCGCGTCGACTTCGTCGTCAAGCCCAACGGCGGCAACAACGCCGGGCACACGGTCGTCGTCCACGGCGAGAAGTTCGAGCTCAAGCTCCTCCCCGCCGGCATCCTCTCCCCGCGGGTGACCCCGGTCATCGGCAACGGCGTCGTCGTGAACCTCGAGGCGCTCTTCGAGGAGATCGCGACGCTCGAGTCCCGCGGCGTGGACACCAGCCGCCTGCGGATCAGCGCGAACGCGCACGTCGTCGCCCCGTACCACCAGACCCTCGACAAGGTCACCGAGCGCTTCCTCGGCAAGCGCGCGATCGGCACCACCGGCCGCGGCATCGGCCCGGCCTACATGGACAAGATCGGTCGCCTCGGCATCCGCGTCCAGGACCTGCTGGACGCGTCGATCCTGCGCCAGAAGGTCGAGGGCGCCCTGCGCCAGAAGAACGAGCTGCTGGTCAAGCTCTACAACCGCCGCTCCGTCGACGTCGACGAGATCACCGACGGCCTGCTCGCCTACGCCGACCGCCTGCGGCCGATGATCGTGGACACCACCGAGCTGCTGAACTCGGCGCTGGACCGCGACGAGGTCGTCCTCATGGAGGGCGGCCAGGCGACCTACCTCGACGTGGACCACGGCACCTACCCGTTCGTCACGAGCTCGAACCCCACCGCGGGCGGCGCGTGCACCGGCACGGGCATCGGCCCCACCCGGATCGACCGCGTGATCGGCATCGTCAAGGCCTACACGACCCGCGTGGGCGCCGGCCCGTTCCCGACCGAGCTCGAGGACAAGTGGGGCGAGTACCTCCAGCGCGTGGGCCACGAGGTGGGCGTGAACACCGGTCGTCCCCGGCGCTGCGGCTGGTACGACGCGCTCATGATCCGCCACGCGGTGCGCATCAACGGCTTCACCGACATCGTGCTCACGAAGCTCGACGTCCTCACCGGCATCGAGGAGGTGCCGATCTGCACCGCCTACGACGTGGACGGCGTGCTCCACCACGACATGCCGATGACGCAGACGGACTTCCACCACGCGAAGCCGGTGTTCGAGACCCTCCCCGGCTGGACCGAGGACCTCTCGCTCGCCCGCAGCTTCGAGGAGCTGCCCGAGAACGCGCAGAACTACGTGCGCCGCCTCGAGGAGCTCGCCGGCTGCCGGATCAGCGCCATCGGCGTGGGCCCGGACCGCGAGGACACGATCGTCGTGCACGAGCTGCTCCCGGCGGCGACCCGCTGACGTGGTGACCCGCCGCACCGATCCGCAGGAGGGACGGGACGCGCTCGCCGCCTGGGCCCTCGACCCCGAGGGTGCCCGGCGGCCCGTGCTCGCCCCGGCCGTGCGGCACACCCTCGAGCTGTTCGCCGAGGAGTTCCCCGGCGGCGCCGTCGAGCTGCGGGTCCCGCCCTACGCCGCGGTCCAGGCGGTCCCCGGGACCCGGCACACGCGCGGCACCCCGCCGGCCGTCGTCGAGACCGACGCCGCGACCTGGCTCGCGCTCGTGACCGGCGGCCTCACCTGGGCCGAGGCCCGCGACGCGGGCCGTCTGTCGGCCTCGGGGGAGCGCAGCGACCTCTCCGAGCTGCTGCCGCTTCCCGGTCCCCGCCGCACCGTCCGCGCGGCTGTGGCCGCGGGGGAGGACACCGCATGAGCGTCGCCGTCGAGATCGCCGTCCAGGACCTCGCGGGGCTCGAGATCGCCGCCCTCGCGGGCGCCGACCGTGTCGAGCTCTGCGTGGACCTCGAGCGCGGCGGCATCACCCCGCCCGCCGAGCTGGTCGCCGAGGCCGCGGATCGCGCCGCGGCGCTGGTCTCCGTGCGCGACGCCCGGCCGCAGTTCGACGTCCACGTGCTCCTGCGCACCCGCGCGAGCACGGGCGACTTCCTCGGCCGGCCCGAGGAGTTCGTGCACGACGCCGAGGAGATCGCCCTGCTCGCAGCCCAGGCCGCCGAGGTCGTCGAGGCGGGCGCCGCCGGCGTGGTCCTCGGCGCGCTGACCCCCGCCGGGGAGCTCGACGTCCCCGCGCTCACCACGATCCGCGACGCGGCCCTGGGCGCCGCGCAGTCCGCGATGCGCGGGCTCACCCTCACGGCGCACCGCGCCGTGGACGCCCTGCCCGACCGGGCCGCCCGCGAGGAGGCCGTGCGCACGCTGCTCGGCCTCGGCTTCCACCGGGTGCTGAGCTCCGGCGGCGCCGCATGCGCCCTCGACGGCGCCGCCGACCTCGCCGCCATGGTCCGCGCCGGCGAGGAGCTCATCGACATCTGCGCCGGAGCCGGCATCCGCCCGGCGGACATCGCCGAGCTCGTGCGCACCACGGGCGTCGCCGACGTCCATCTCTCCGCCCGCCGCCGCCCCGGCTCCGCCGTCGAGGCGGACGCCCCCGACACTCCCACCGACCCGGCGATCGTCGCCGCCGCGGTCGACGCCGCAGGAGCACTGTGAACGACACGTCCCACCCCGCCAGCCCGTCCACCCCCGCGACCGCCCCGGTGGCCCCCGCCGCCGAGGACGCCCCGACGGAGTCCGAGCTCGCGGGCGCCACCACGCTCTACAAGCGCACGGGCCGCGTGCCCACGCTCGGGTTCTGGATCGTGATCGCCTTCCTCGCCCCCGTGCTGGTCGCCCTGATCGTCTCGCCGTTCCTGCAGCTCGGCGGTCTCGCCGGCGCCGTGACGCTCGCGCTGGACGCGGCGCTCTTCGTCGGCGTGCCGCTCGCGGCGATCGTCTGCCTCGTGGAGATGCTCGTGCTCCGCGCACGGTCCCGCCGCACCGACCGCACCGACCGCTGACCAGCGATTCCGTCGCCCGAGCGGGCGCGCGGACGACCGTCGCCGGGGATCTGGCGCTGTGGCAGAATGGCCGGGTGGCACGCGGCGACGGAACCCTCTCCCACGACCTCCTCCCCGGCGAGAAGGGCCCCCAGGACGCCTGCGGCGTCTTCGGAGTCTTCGCCCCGGGGGAAGAGGTCTCCAAGCTCACCTATTACGGGCTCTACGCCCTGCAGCACCGCGGGCAGGAGTCCGCAGGCATCGCGACCTCCGACGGCTCGCAGATCCTCGTCTACAAGGACATGGGGCTCGTCTCCCAGGTCTTCGACGAGACCAGCCTCGAGGCGCTCCAGGGGCACATCGCGATCGGGCACACCCGCTACTCGACGACCGGCGGCTCGATCTGGTCCAACGCGCAGCCCACGCTGGGCCCGCGGCCGGACGGCACCGTCGCGCTCGCCCACAACGGCAATCTCGTGAACACCGAGGAGCTCCTCGCGCTCGTCGAGGAGCGTCACGGCGGGCAGTCCCGCGGCGAGATCGCCCGCGGCAACACGACGGACACCGCCCTGGTGACGGCCCTGCTGAACA
The DNA here is from genome assembly GCF_054777615.1 of Brachybacterium horti. Classification (NCBI taxonomy): domain Bacteria; kingdom Bacillati; phylum Actinomycetota; class Actinomycetes; order Micrococcales; family Dermabacteraceae; genus Brachybacterium; species Brachybacterium horti. The sequence goes on along the minus strand of NZ_BAAHAM010000003.1, from coordinate 531,709 downwards.
CCGAGGGATCGCTCGAGGACTCCCTCGCCGAGATCATGCCCCGCCTGCACGGCGCCTACTGCTTCACGCTCATGGACGAGCGCACCCTCTACGCCGCGCGCGACCCCCAGGGGATCCGCCCGCTCGTGCTGGGCCGTCTCGAGCGCGGCTGGGTGGTCGCCTCGGAGACCGCCGCCCTGGACATCTGCGGCGCGAGCTTCGTGCGGGAGGTCGCCCCGGGCGAGATGCTCGTCATCGACGAGCAGGGCCTGCGCAGCCGCCAGGTCATCGAGCCGAAGCCCAAGGGCTGCGTCTTCGAGTACGTCTACCTCGCCCGCCCGGACACCCGCATCGCCGGCCGCAGCGTCAACGAGTCGCGCGCCGAGATGGGCCGCCGCCTCGCCCGCGAGCATCCCGTCGAGGCGGATCTCGTGATCCCCACGCCGGAGTCCGGCACGCCCGCCGCGATCGGCTACGCGCAGGAGTCCGGCATCGCCTACGGCCAGGGCATGGTGAAGAACGCCTACGTGGGCCGCACCTTCATCCAGCCCAGCCAGACGATCCGCCAGCTCGGCATCCGCCTCAAGCTCAACCCGCTGCGCGAGGTCATCGCGGGCAAGCGTCTCGTCGTCATCGACGACTCGATCGTGCGCGGCAACACGCAGCGCGCGGTCGTGCGGATGCTGCGGGAGGCCGGGGCCGCGGAGGTGCACGTGCGCATCTCCTCCCCGCCGGTGCGCTGGCCCTGCTTCTACGGCATCGACTTCGCCTCCCGGGCGGAGCTGATCGCCAACGGGCTGGACACCGAGGAGATCGCGCGCTCGATCGGTGCGGACTCCCTCGGCTACATCTCCGAGGACGGGATGATCGCGGCGACCGGCCAGGAGCGCGGCGCCCTGTGCACCGCCTGCTTCTCCGGCGAGTACCCCGTGTCCCTCCCCGATCCGGTCGCCCGTGCGCAGGGGATCCCCGCCTCGGCGAACTCCGCCCCCCTCGAGCACCGCACCGTCAAGGAGCCCGCATGACCACGAGCGAGTCCGCCTCGCCCTCCGGCCTGACCTACGCCGCCTCCGGCGTCGACACCGCGGCGGGGGACCGTGCGGTGGACCTCATGAAGGAGGCGGTGGCCGCGACCCACGGCCCCGAGGTGATGGGCGGGATCGGCGCCTTCGCCGGCCTCGTCGACGTGAGCGCCCTCAAGGACTACCGTCGCCCGCTGCTCGCCTCGTCGACCGACGGCGTGGGCACGAAGATCGCGATCGCCCGCGCCCTGGACGTGCACGACACGATCGGCCAGGACCTCGTGGGCATGGTCGTCGACGACATCGTCGTGGTCGGCGCCCGCCCGATCGCGATGACCGACTACATCGCCACCGGCAAGGTCCTCCCCGAGCGGGTCGCGGACATCGTCCGCGGCATCGCCGAGGGCTGCCGGCTCGCGGGCTGCGCGCTCGTGGGCGGCGAGACCGCGGAGCACCCCGGCCTCATGGCCGCCGACGACTACGACGTGGCCGGAGCGGCCGTCGGCGTCGTCGAGGCCGATGCGATGCTGGGCCCGGAGCGGGTGCGGCCGGGGGACGTCGTGCTCGGCATGGACGCCTCGGGACTGCACTCCAACGGCTTCTCCCTCGTGCGCGCCGTGCTCGAGGGCGCCGGCATCGCCCTGGACCAGCACGTGGAGGCCCTCGGCCGCACGGTGGGGGAGGAGCTCCTGGAGCCCACCCGCATCTACGCGGCGGACGTCCTCGCCCTGCTCGAGGACGCGCGCACCACGGGCGCCGTGCACGCCCTGAGCCATGTCACCGGCGGCGGGCTCGCCGCGAACCTCGCCCGCGTGGTGCCCGAGGATGTCGGCGTGCGGATCGACCGCTCGTCCTGGACCCCGCTGCCCGTCTTCGGGGAGATCGCCCGCTGGGGCTCGGTGCCGCAGCTCGACCTCGAGGGGACCCTCAACATGGGGATCGGCATGATCGCCGTCCTCGACGCGGGGAGCGCCGAGGCCGCGATCGCCGTGCTCACCGAGCGCGGTCTCGGGGCGCGCGTGATCGGCGAGGTCCTCGAGCCCGCGGCGCTGCCCGCCGCATCCGGCCCGATCGAGCACGTCGTCACCGGTGCCAAGGGCGTCGAGGGCGGCGCGGTGCTCATGGCCGGCCAGCACCCGGGCTGGGCCTGAGCGGGCTCGGACGAGCACCAGGAGCATGACGGACAGACGGAGGGCCGCCCCATCGGGGCGGCCCTCCGTCGCACGGATCCGGTGCGTGACCGGGGAACGTCAGCGGCGACGTGCGGACGGTGCGTCCTCGTCGGCCCAGTCGTCGCTGTCCTCGTTCCCGTCGCTCTCGCCGACCTCGCCCCGCTGGTTCTGCAGCTCGCGCTGGAGCGCGGTGAGGTCGGTGGGCGGGCTGTAGTACTTGAGGTCCCGTGCCACCTTGGTCTGCTTGGCTTTCTGTCGGCCGCGACCCATGGATCTGACCCCCTGTGCGTCGGCTGGCGGGCGCTCTGACGGGCCCGGGAGATGGCAATGTTTCGGATCCCAAGAATACATGCCTGCACCGCCCCGCGCCCACCGCGCCCGAGGAGACGTGAGCGACTCCCTCGACACGGGGGCCGTCGGGGCCCCCGACGAGGCGGGGGCCGAGGTCAACGGCGCGCGCCGCGCGGGGAGAGGTCGTGCATATGTGGACACCTGTCGCGGGACACGGCACCGTGATCGTTTTACGATACTGTGGATAGACGTGCACGATGCAGGCCGCATCGGTGTGCGATGGGTCCGCTCCGCCTTCTCAGATGAACGGCCCCGATCGTGGGCGTCTACGCTGGTCCCCGGCTCGTCGGATTCCCCGCCGCGCAGCCGCTCTTCCCGCCCCGTCGAAAGGCCCACCTCCGATGAACGGATCCTCGGACGCTCCCACGAACGGTGACGAGCAGACGCAGCTGCTCACGCCGGCCGAGGTGGCCCAGATGTTCCATGTCGACCCGAAGACCGTGACCCGCTGGGCGCAGGCCGGGAAGCTGTCCTACATGCGGACCCTCGGCGGTCACCGCCGTTACCACCGCCACGAGGTCATCGAGCTGCTCAAGGAGAGCTCCGGGGACGCATGATCCGCGACCCCGTCTTCGGGGCCGGATACACGGCGCGGCGGATCGATCTCGGCGAGGACGCCGAGGGGCCGCTGATCGCCACCCTCGTCCATCGCGAGCAGGAGGACGCACCGCAGGAGCGACGACGCCCCCCGGTGCTCGCCCTGCACGGGTGGTCCGACTACGTGCTGGACCGCGACCTGCTCGACCACCTCGGCGCGTCCGGTCACGACGTCTGGGGACTGGACCTGCGCAAGCACGGCCGCAGCCTGCTGCCGGGCCAGACGCCCACCGCGATCGACCACCTCTCCCGGTACGACCGTGAGCTCGATGCCGCACTCCGGATCATCGGGACGCCTCCCGTCCTGCTCGCCCATTCCACGGGCGGTCTCGTCGCTGCGCTGTACGCGCAGCGTCGTCCGGGCGCCGTCGCCGCGCTCGCGCTGAACTCGCCGTGGCTCGAGATGCACCTGGGGCGGGCCGCCCGGGCCCTGCTCGGGGCGCCGATCGCGGCCCTCGCCGCGCGGCGAGGCGACCTGCCCGTGCTCCCGCCGGGGCCGTCGCACTACGTGCGCACCGTGCACCGCGACTACGGCGGCGAGTACCACTACGACCTCGCGCTCAAGCCGCCCGGCGGCCATCGCTTCCCGACCTCCACGTTCGCCGCGGTGCTCGACGGCCAGCACCGCCTCGCCGCGGCCGGACCGCTCACCGTGCCGGTGCTCGTCCTGCACTCCGAGCGCAGCCGGCTCGGGTTCCGCTTCCAGGAGTCGATGCGGCGCGCGGACGTGGTGCTCGACGTCCGCGCGATCGCCTCCGCCGGGAGGCGGCTCGGGCCGTCCGTGCGGGTCGTCGCGCTCCCCGGCGCCCGCCACGACGTGTTCCTCTCGGAGGAGTCCGTGCGGAGAGCCGCGATCGACGTGCTCGACGGGTGGCTCGAGGAGCTTCCTGCGCCCCCGGACGGCCCTACGATGGGCAGGCAGCAGTCCCCGGGCGGCACGGCCGGGGGCCCGAGGACGGCGAGCAGCGGGGGTGCACCGAGCGATGGACTCTGACCTGCGACATCACGCCTCCGCCCTACGTCGCGGCGCGGACCGCCTGACCCTCCTGCGGCTGCGCGTCTCCCACGGGCTCGGCGCCCTCGCCGGATCCCGGCCGGAGGCGGAGCCGTCCGGGGCCGACGGTCCTGCCGCGGGGGAGGCCGTGGGGGAGGACCTCCTGGAGCAGTGGTCGGAGGGCGCCTATCCCGCGCTGGGCCGGGCCGCCGCGATGCTGCGCGGACGCGCCGGGGAGCTCGAGCGGCACGCCGAGCGGATCGAGCGCCGCAGCGGTCGCCGGCTCGGCGGCTACGCGGGCGCCGGGTTCCTGGGGCGCGGCGAGGAGGCCGGGCACCAAGTGCGGGCCGTCGCGCGCTTCGTGGGGGCGGAGCAGGGCGCCGGGATCGGCGGGTTCCCGCTGACCGGAGGGGCGACGCCCGCCGCGCTGCACGTCTCCGACGACCTCGGCCAGGCCACGCCGGACGATCTCGAGAACCTCGAGAACTGAGGCGTCGCCTGAGGCGACCCTCAGGCGGCGGCGCTGCGCCGCCGGGGCAGCAGCGCCGCGGCGACCGCGCCGATCGCGATCGGCACGAGGGTCGTCGTCACCATGAGCAGCAGCATCGCGGAGGCCGCGGCGGCGGCCGGGACGCCGATCGCGACGAGCAGCGCCGCCCCGGCGGTCTCCGCGATCCCCGTGCCGCCGGGGGTGAGCGGGACCAGGGCGAGCAGCCGCCCCAGGGCGTAGACGATGAGCACGAGCAGCAGCGGGAGCGCGACGCCCACCGCCCGCAGCGCCAGCCAGAGCGAGAGCAGCTGCACGGCGCGGGCGAGCAGGGTGGGGACCAGCAGGCCCGCGGGGCGACGCCGGAGCAGGGCGACGAGCCGGTCCCGCTGCTCGAGCACGGTGCCGAGGAAGACGGCCCGGCGGGACTCCTCTTGCTCCGCCGGGCCGAGGGCGGCGTCGGCCTCCTTCTGTGCGGGATCGCGCAGGTCCGGGAGGTCCGTGAGGCGACCCGCCTGCTCCAGGAGGGTGCTCAGCACCCCGCGGCGCAGCGCGAGCATCAGCAGACCCAGGCACAGCAGCGCGACGAGGACGGTCGCGATCGCCGCGCCGATCCCCCCGGGCAGGTCCACGGACGCCGCACCCGTCGACGAGACGACCGCGTAGCTCCCGAGCCCGAGCACGGGGATCAGCATGGAGCCGATCACGAGCTCGACGAGGGAGGCGGCGACCACGCCCACGAGGATCGTGAGCAGGGCGCTGCCGCGCCGGCGGAGCACGAGACCCAGCAGGAAGGTCCCGATGATCCCGCCGCCGGGCACGGCCACGGAGACCGCGGTCGCGGCGGCATGCCCCTGCAGCGCCGCGGGATAGCGGGAGCCGGTGACGGCGACCTGCACGGTGCGGGCCTCGAGCGCGAGGGCGAGCGCCCCGGCGAGCACCGCGGCGGGCATCGCCCAGGCGGGCAGGGCGCCCAGCGCACCGCCGATCTCGGCCCAGGTGGTGCCGGTCAGGCGGGGCAGCGCCCAGCCCAGCAGCGCCGCGACCAGGAGCAGCGAGGCGAGGGCGGCGAGGACCCGGCCCCGGCCCAGGCGCGGGGCCTGCGCGGCGAGCTGCTCGTCGGTCAGCCAGGCCGGATCCGCCGGCTCGTGCGAGGGCGGGGGAGCGGCGTCGCGGCGGGGCTCGGGCATCTGCCGATTCTCGCACGTGACCTGGGGAACAGGGGGAGGGGACGTACCCTGGGGGCATGTCCTTCCTGATCTCCCTGTTCGTCGTCCTGCACATGATCTGCTGGGCCATGGCCCTCGGCACCTGGGTCGCGGCCGCCCGCACCAAGGAGCCGAACCCCGGCATGGCGCACGCCGCCGCGGGTGCCCTCGTGTTCGGCCTCGTGCTGATGATCCTGGTGTCCGTCGGCGGTGACTCGAACCAGGCCAAGCTCGGCGTGAAGTTCCTGCTCGCGCTCGTCGCGACCGCCTTCGCCTTCGTCGCGAAGAACCGTCGTGCCGAGACGCCCGGCGTCGTCTGGTTCGGCATCCCCGTCGCGATCATCGCGAACATCGTCATCGCCGTCTTCGTCTGAGCCGCGGAGACCTCGTCCACACCGGGCCCCGTCGGCGCTGCGCCGTCGGGGCCCGCGCCTATCCTGGGTGGGCCATGAGCTCACTCTTCGACGACCTCTCCCTCCCCGACTCCTTCCGCACCCTCGAAGGGGTGCGTGCGGATCCGGCCGCCCCCGCGCGCCGGGACGATTCCGAGGCGGACGTCCCGCCGGAGGAGGCGCCCGTCGAGGACGCCCCGCCGGAGGAGGACGGCCCCGAGGAGGAGGATCCCTTCGCGGGGGACGCCCCGTGGACCCCGGCCCCGCCCGCGCCGCAGCAGGCAGTCGCCCGCGTGCCCGCGCCGCGCCGCCAGGTCGACCCCGCCGCCCTCGCCGTGCTCGTCGAGGACCTCAACGGGCCCCAGCGCGAGGCCGTCGAGCACCGCGGCGGGCCGCTGCTGATCGTCGCCGGCGCCGGCTCCGGCAAGACCCGGGTCCTCACCCGGCGCATCGCCCACCTGCTCCGCTCCGGCGAGGCGCTGCCCGGCGAGATCCTGGCGATCACCTTCACGAACAAGGCCGCCGCGGAGATGCGCGAGCGCGTCGCGGAGCTCGTGGGCCCCGCGTCGGCCGGTATGTGGGTCTCCACCTTCCACAGCGCCTGCGTGCGGATCCTGCGCCGCGACGCGCAGGCGGCGGGCCTGAAGAGCTCCTTCACGATCTACGACAGCGCGGACTCCCTGCGGCTGATCACCACGATCTCCAAGGACCTCGAGCTGGACACGAAGAAGAACGCGCCGCGCGCGATCGCGGCGCGGATCTCCGCGCTCAAGAACGAGCTCGTGGACCCGATCGACTTCGCGGACCAGGCGGAGACCGCGAAGAACCCCTTCGAGAAGACCCTCGCGCGCATCTACACGAACTACACCGAGCGCCTCCGCCAGGCGAACGCGGTGGACTTCGACGACCTGATCGGCCTCACGGTGCAGATGCTGCGGGAGAACCCGGCGATCCGCGAGGGCTACCGGCGCCGCTTCCGCCACCTCATGGTGGACGAGTACCAGGACACGAACCCCGCCCAGTACGCGCTCGTCCAGGAGCTCGTGGGGGAGGACCCGCGGGCGGACCTCACCGTCGTCGGCGACTCCGACCAGTCCATCTACGCGTTCCGCGGTGCGACGATCCGCAACATCGTCGAGTTCGAGCAGGACTTCCCCTCCGCGCGCACGATCGTGCTGGAGCAGAACTACCGCTCGACGCAGAACATCCTCTCCGCGGCGAACACGCTCATCGCGGGCAACGAGGGGCGGCGCCGCAAGAACCTGTGGACCGACCACGGCTCCGGGGAGAAGATCACCCTCTACGTCGCTGACGACGAGGCCTCCGAGGCGCGCTACATCGGCCGGCAGATCGACGCCCTCGTCGACGCCGGGCGCCGCGCGGGCGACGTCGCGATCTTCTACCGCGCCAACGCCCAGTCGCGCGCGCTCGAGGACCAGCTGATCCGCGTGGGCCTGCCGTACAAGGTCGTGGGCGGGACGCGCTTCTACGAGCGCCGCGAGATCAAGGACGCCCTCGCCTACCTGCAGGTCCTCGCGAACCCCGAGGACGAGGTCAACCTGCGCCGCATCCTCAACGTGCCCAAGCGCGGCATCGGTGACCGGGCGGAGGCCGCGGTCGCGATGCTCGCCGAGCGGGAGCGGATCGGGTTCGGCGAGGCGCTGCGCCGCGCCGAGGAGGCGCCGGGCATCGCCACGCGCTCCCTGAACGCCGTGCGTCTGTTCGTCGTCATGCTCGACGAGCTGCGGGAGCTGAGCGAGCAGGGCGTGACGCCCGCGGAGCTGCTCGAGGCGATCCTCACGAAGTCCGGGTACTACGCGGAGCTGCAGGGCAGCGACGACCCGCAGGACGAGTCGCGCCTCGAGAACCTCGCGGAGCTCATCAGCGTCGCCGCCGAGTTCGAGGCGCAGCAGGAGGCCATGGCCGCCGCCGCGAGCGAGGCGGAGGACGAGGAGCTCGACGGAGCCGTCGGCACCGTCACGGCTGACGGCGCCGACGGGGCCGGGGCCGCCACGGCCGGCGGGGCTGCTGCCGCGGGGGCCGACGCGGCGTCGGCCGCCGAGGGGGCGGGGGACGGCGCGGCGGGCACGCGCCTGCCGAGCGTCGAGGACCCCGACGCGACGCTGCTGGACGCCTTCCTCGAGAAGGTCGCCCTCGTGGCGGACGCCGACCAGGTCCCCGGCGGAGAGGACCAGTTCGTCACCCTCATGACCCTCCACACCGCGAAGGGTCTCGAGTTCCCGGTCGTGTTCCTCACCGGCATGGAGGACGGCACCTTCCCGCACCAGCGCACCCTCTCGGACCCCACGGAGCTCGAGGAGGAGCGGAGACTCGCGTACGTGGGCATCACCCGTGCCCGCGAGAAGCTCTACCTCACGCGGGCCCAGATGCGGGCGACCTGGGGCGCCCCGCAGTTCATGCCCGCCAGCCGCTTCCTGGACGAGGTCCCCGACGAGGTGCTCGACGTCGCGCGCGCCGGCTCCTCGCTGAGCGGCGTCGGCTACGGCGGCGGCTACGGGGGCCGGGGCGGCTCCGGCGGCTACGGGGGCTCGGGCGGATCCGGTGGTCGCGGGCCCTCCTTCTCCGGCGGGATCGGCGGCGGCCGCAGCGACGTCAGGCGCGCGAGCAGCTTCGGCTCGGGCCGCACGCCCACCCCGACCGCCTCGCTGCCGCAGCTCGCGGTGGGGGACCGGGTCACCCATGACTCCTTCGGCATGGGCACGGTCTCCGAGGTCGCCGGCCAGGGGGAGAAGACCCAGGTCGAGGTGCAGTTCAAGGCGCCGCACGGCACCAAGCGGCTGCTGCTGCGCTACGCCCCGCTCACGAAGCTCTGAGCCCCGGTGAGGCGGCGGCGAGGTCGCCGGTCCACAGCTCGAGGTGGTGCAGCGCGCCGCCGGTGCCGGGGGAGGAGGACGTCACCGGTCGCGGGGATCCGCGGCGCGCTCCCGCTGCCGGCGGACGTTCGCGTAGAGGCTGCTCGCGAAGGCGATGAGCACGATGATCAGCACCGCGACGATCACGGCCGTGAACGGGATGGGCAGCCCGGCGGCGTAGAGCACGCCCCAGATCGCGAGCAGCGAGCCGCCGATCAGCAGCGCGTCGCGGAAGGCGCGGGCGATCTTCCCGCCCAGGCCCTCCGCCTTCGCCCGGTCCCCCGCGCGCTGCGCGGTGCGGCCGGCGACGGTGGCATACGCGTTCGCGCTGCGCCGAGCACGGTCCGCGGAGTCCTGCACGGCGCGCTTCGCCCCGGGCGCCTGCTTCTTGGCCGTGTTCTGCGCGGCCTTCACATAGGTCTTCCAGTCGGCCATCGCGTCTCCTCGTGCTCCGTCCTCGCCGCGGCTCAGCGGCGGTCGTCCTCGCGCCAGCGGATGTCCCCGCCGCCCTGCGCCGGCGGGTTCCGCCGCGCGGTGCGGGCGCGGTGCTCCGACCAGTAGGACAGGCCGACGTTCAGCGCGAGGGTGATGAGTACGCTGAAGAAGAAGCCGGAGACCGTGGAGCGGACCCCGAGCAGGCGCAGCAGGACGAACAGCACGAGGATCGCGACCACGCTGAAACCGAGGTGCTCGCGGATGCGCTGGGAGAGGCTGCGGGAGGAGCGGCTCATCACGCCATCGTAGTCGTGGACCCTGGGACCTGCGTCACGGGAGCCGCGGCCGCTGTGACGGCGGGCACGCTGCCGCGGAGGCGTCCGGGAACCCCTGGTGGAGCGGCTACGCTGGCACCGATCACAGGGGCGGCCCCGAGGCCGAAGGCGGCCGGTCGCCCGCTGCCGACTGGGAAGGAAACTCACCCCGTGGACCTGTTCGAATACCAGGCCCGCGACATCTTCGAGAAGCACGGGGTTCCCGTGCTCGGAGGAGTCGTCGCGGAAGATCCCGCCGCCGCCCGAGCAGCCGCAGAGCAGCTCGGCACCCCCGTCGTCGTCGTCAAGGCCCAGGTCAAGACCGGCGGTCGTGGCAAGGCAGGCGGCGTGAAGGTCGCGAAGTCCCCCGAGGAGGCGGAGCAGAAGGCCTCCGAGATCCTCGGCATGGACATCAAGGGCCACACCGTGCACCGCGTCATGGTCGCCGCCGGTGCCGACATCGCCGAGGAGTACTACTTCTCGCTGCTGCTGGACCGCGCGAACCGCAACTACCTCGCCATGTGCTCCGTCGAGGGCGGCATGGAGATCGAGCAGCTCGCCGTCGAGCGGCCCGAGGCCCTGGCGCGCGTCGCCGTGGACCCGAACGTGGGCATCGACGAGGCCAAGGCGAAGGAGATCGTCGAGGCCGCGCGGTTCGACGCCGAGACCGGCGCGAAGGTCGCCCCCGTGCTGCAGAAGCTCTGGGACGTCTACCGCGAGGAGGACGCGACCCTCGTCGAGGTGAACCCGCTCGTGAAGACCGGCGCCGGCGACATCGTCGCGCTCGACGGCAAGGTCACCCTCGACGAGAACGCCGGGTTCCGCCACGAGGACCACGCCGCCCTCGTGGACACCAAGTCCGAGGACCCGCTCGAGGCGAAGGCCAAGGCCCTCGACCTCAACTACGTGAAGCTCGACGGCGAGGTCGGCATCATCGGCAACGGCGCCGGCCTGGTCATGTCGACCCTCGACGTGGTCGCCTACGCCGGTGAGGCGCACGGTGTGAAGCCTGCGAACTTCCTCGACATCGGCGGCGGCGCCTCCGCGGAGGTCATGGCCAACGGCCTCGACGTCATCCTCGGCGACGAGCAGGTCTCCGCGGTGTTCGTCAACGTCTTCGGCGGCATCACCGCCTGCGACGCGGTCGCCAACGGCATCGTCGGCGCGCTGCAGAAGCTCGGCGACGCCGCCACCAAGCCGCTCGTGGTGCGCCTCGACGGCAACAACGTGGAGGAGGGGCGGAAGATCCTCGCGGACTTCGCCCACCCCCTCGTCACCCAGGCCGACACCATGGACGGCGGCGCGGCCAAGGTCGCCGAGCTCGCCGCCGGAAAGTGAGGGACCGCCATGTCGATCTTCCTCGATGAGAACAGCAAGGTCATCGTCCAGGGCATGACGGGCTCGGAGGGCATGAAGCACTCCCAGCGCATGCTCGACTCGGGCACGCAGATCGTGGGCGGCGTGAACCCCCGCAAGGCCGGCCAGTCCGTCGCCTTCGACGGCGGCCACGAGGTGCCGGTCTTCGGCTCCGTGGCCGAGGCCATGGAGGCCACCGGCGCGAACGTCTCGGTCGTCTTCGTGCCGCCGAAGTTCGCCAAGGACGCGGCGCTCGAGGCCATCGATGCGGCGATCCCGCTGCTCGTGGTCATCACCGAGGGCATCCCGGTGAAGGACTCGGCGGAGTTCTTCAACTACGCGCAGGGCAAGGGCACCACCCGCATCATCGGCCCGAACTGCCCGGGCCTCATCAGCCCCGGGAAGTCCAACGCCGGCATCACCCCGGCGAACATCACGGGCGCCGGCAAGCTGGGCCTGGTCTCCAAGTCCGGCACGCTGACCTACCAGATGATGTACGAGCTCGCGGACATCGGCTTCACGACCGCGATCGGCATCGGCGGGGACCCGGTCATCGGGACCACGCACATCGACGCGCTCGAGGCCTTCGAGAACGATCCCGACACCGTGGGCGTCGTGATGATCGGCGAGATCGGCGGCGACGCCGAGGAGCGCGCGGCCGCGTACATCAAGGACAACATGTCCAAGCCGGTGGTCGGCTACGTCGCGGGCTTCACCGCCCCCGAGGGCAAGACCATGGGCCACGCCGGCGCGATCGTCTCCGGCTCCGCCGGCACCGCGCAGGCGAAGAAGGAGGCCCTCGAGGCCGCCGGCGTGAAGGTGGGCAAGACCCCCACCGAGACCGCCGATCTCATGCGGGAGATCGTCAAGGGCCTCGCCTGAGCGAGCCCGCACCGCACCGGCGCCGCCGGTGGGCGCGCCCCGGAGCCGAACGGCTCCGGGGCGCGCCCGCGTCGGGGCGGGGCGTCCGCCCGGACGACTAGGCTGGGGTGATCTGCCGGACGACCAAGGAGGGGACCGAGTGAGCGGCGATCTCATCGACACCACCGAGATGTACCTGAAGACGGTGTTCGAGCTCCACGAGACGGGCACCGCGCCGATGCGCGCCCGCATCGCCGAGCGGCTGGGCCATTCGGGGCCCACCGTCTCGCAGACGGTCGCGCGCATGGAGCGGGACGGCCTGCTGCACCTCGACGAGAACCGCCGGATCCAGCTGACGGACGCGGGCCGGGAGCTCGCGACGGACGTCATGCGACGCCACCGGCTCGCCGAGCGGCACCTGCTGGACGTGATCGGGCTCGACTACGCGCTCGTCCACGAGGAGGCGTGCCGGTGGGAGCACGTCATGAGCCGTGAGGTGGAGCGTCGCATCGCCGAGCGCATCACCCCGCCCTTCGTGGACCCCTACGGCAACCCGATCCCGGGGCTGCGCGAGCTCGGCGTCACCCTCGCGGGCGGCGAGGAGCAGGTCACCCCGGAGGGTCAAGAGCGCGCCAAGGCGATCGCGGACCTCGCGAGCGTCGTCGCCGACGGCGCCCGCGCGGAGGTGCGCATCGAGCGGATCGGCGAGGTCCTGCAGTCCGATCCTGGCCAGCTCGGCGAACTCGCAGACCACGGCATCGTCCCCGGCGCGGTCGTGGACGTCGACCGGGTCGCCGACAGCTTCGTGCTGCGCGGGCCGGCCGGGGGCGAGATCGGGGTCCCGCTCGTCGTCGCAGGTCAGCTCCGTGTGACCGTGATCACCCGCGGGTAAAGGGTTCTCCAAGCTCTTCCCCAGAAGCGCCCAGCGGGCGCGCAGGGGCGGAGGGGTCCCCCTAGGGTCGAACGCGTGCCGCGGCGAGGATCGCCCGGCTCGTCCCCCGGGTCCCCCACTGCGCACCGGGCAGGACAGCGAGGAGATCCGTGCGCAGGGCGAGAGCCCCGGGGGTCGGGAGCTCACGTGTCGAAGACTGCGAACAACACCCACCGTCGCGCCATGCGCACGGTGACCCCTGCCGTCCGCGCCGGACGCGCCGCCGCCGGTGCCGCCGTGACCGCGGGCCTCATGCTCGGCGGGGCCTCCGCCGCCCTCGCTGATCCGCAGTCCGACTCCGCTCCCCAGGCCGACGCCGCCGCCGCGGTCGTCCTCGCCCCGGTGACGGCCCCCGCCGTCGGCATCCCCGCCGTGCAGGCCGCCGCGGACGACGAGGCCGAGGTCGCCCCGGCGCTCGCCCCCGCCGCCGGCACGATCTCGATCGAGCTGCCGCCCGAGCCCGAGCCCGTCGTCGAGGAGACCACGACCGAGGACGACACCACCTCGGACGAGGCCACCGACGAGGAGGCCACCACGGAGGACACCTCCTCCGAGGCCGCCGACGACTCCTCGGAGGGCACCTCCTCCTCGCAGGAGACCCGCTCGGAGAGCTCCTCCTCGCGCAGCACCGAGCGCACCTCGACCGATGACGACGATGACGAGGACTCCTCGAGCTCCTCCTCCTCGAACGCGGAGAAGTCCTCCTCGAAGAAGTCTTCCACGAAGAAGAAGTCGACCTCCTCCTCGTCCTCCTCGGACAGCGACTCCTCGGACGACTCCTCCTCCTCGAAGGAGTCGGAGAGCTCCACCCCGGCGCCGTCCGCCGGCAAGGGCTCCTCGATCCTCGCGACCGCTCGCAACGGCATCGGCGTCCCGTACGTGTACGGCGGTTCGACGACCTCCGGCTGGGACTGCTCGGGCTTCACCGCCTGGGTCTACGCCCAGCACGGCGTCAAGCTGCCCCACAGCGCCGGCGCGCAGGCCGCCATGGGCACGAAGGTCTCCGCCTCCGAGGCCCGTCCCGGCGACCTCGTCTACAAGCCCGGCCACATCGGCATCTACGCCGGCAACGGCAAGTTCGTGGACGCCGGCAACAAGCGCGTGGACACCTCCGAGCGCAACATCTACTCCGGCAGCTGGACCTACATCCGCATCGGCTGATCCTCGGCCCGCCTGCCGCGGCCCCGCATCCCTCCTCGGGTGCGGGGCCGCGGTGCGTCCGGCGACCCTCAGGCGTCGCCGGTACCGTGGGGCCCGTGACCGCCCTCCGCGACCTGCTCTCCGTCCTGCTGCTCCTCGGTGCCCTCGTGCTCGGGGCGGCCTGGCTGCCCGCCGTGTGGTTCGAGCAGAACGTCGTCGACCAGGAGGGCTTCCTCGCGGTGACGCAGCCGCTCGCGGACGATCCCGCCTTCCGCACCACGCTCACGGACAGCGCCGTCGAGCAGCTCCTCGCCGATGACGCCGTGCCCTCCTGGATCCAGGAGTCGCTGACCCCGCTCGCCCAGGACCAGGCCTCGCGGCTCGCCGGGACCGACGCCTACGCCGGCATGTGGGACGAGACGATGCTCCAGCTGCACGGCGCGCTGTTCACCCCCGGCGGCGCCCCGGTCGACGTCGACCTCGCCCCCGGGATCGATGCGATCCTCGACGGGGTGGAGACGCACCTGCCGATCACCCTGCCGCGCCCGGACAGCGCCTCCGTCACGCTCTTCACGGTGCCGGACGTCCCGTTCCTCCACCATGCGACGGTGCTGGACCCGTGGGCGCAGCGTCTGGGGCCGATCGCCCTGGGCATGGCGCTGCTCGCCCTGCTGATCGGCGGCCACCGCCGAGGGCTGCTGCTGCTCGCCGGGATCGCCGCGGCGGCCGCGGGGGCGCTCGACTGCCTGCTCGCCTCGAGGATCGAGCAGGTGGTGCCCGATGCCGTGGACCAGGCCGCGTTCCTGGGCCCGCTCGTGCAGGTCTTCGAGGGCCGCTTCGCCGATCAGCTGCCGGCGCAGGCGGTCGTGCTCATGGGGGCCGGGGCGCTCGTCGCCGTCGCGGGCCTCGTGCTCCTGGGCCTGCGCCGGCGTCCGGTGCGCTGAGGCCGCCGGGCGCCGGGCGCTCGTTCGCGGCTCCGTCGCGGGGAGGGCCTCAGAGCAGGCCGAGGCGCTCGAAGGCCAGGGCGAGGCCTGCCTCCTCCGGGCCGGGGACCACAAGATCCGCCGCCTCGAGCACCGACGCCGGGGCGCCCTCGATCGCGATCGAGGTGCCCGTGGCCCGCAGCATGCCGAGATCGTTCAGCCCGTCGCCGGCGCCGACCGTGGCGTCCATGCCGAGCCCGAGGTGCTCCGCCGCCAGCTGCACGCCGCCTGCCTTGTCGAGGTGGCGCAGGAAGAGCTCCCCGGCGCTGCCGTCCACCCGGCTCATCGAGCTGGGCAGCGCGGCGATCTCCTCACCGATCTCCGCAGCGAGCTGCTCGACGGTCACGGGGGAGCGCCACAGCGAGATCTTCGCGAAGGAGCAGCTCGTCAGATCCTCGGGGAGCCGCACGGCGCGCGCCAGGTCGAGGGTGCCGCCGCCCACGGTGCCGGCTGCGGCGGGCGGGAGCGCCTCGGCGCGGTCGCGGATCCAGTCGGCCATCGCCGGGGTGCAGAACAGGGCGTCGGGGGCCTCGAGCACGAAGGGGACCTCGTGCGCGGTGAGGACCTCGACGGCTCGCCGGCCCAGGTCCTCCGGGTAGCGCTCGTCCCGCAGCAGGGCGTCTCCCACCCTCACGTGGGCGCCCGCGGAGCAGACGGCGCCGTCGAGCAGGTCGAGCACCTCGGGGGCGACGATCGAGGCGCAGCGGCCGGTGCTGAGCAGCACCGCGTGGCCGTTCTCGCGCACCGCGCGCACGGCCTCGACATGGGCGGCGGGCACGACGCCCTGCTCCGCGAGGGTCCCGTCGTAGTCGAGGAAGACGGCGCGGCGGTGGGACGGGGCGGGAGTGGTGGGCACGACGCTCCTGGTGCGGTCGGGACGGATGCTCCCAGCCTATGTCGTGGGCACGGTCGGGGGAGCGACCTCGCCCGCCTGGGCGGCGCCGGTCGGGCCCCGGGATGGCATCCTGGCCCCGATGCCCCATTCCAAAGTGCCCGCGGCCGATGCCACCCTGCGCATCCTCACGCATCTCGCGACCCAGCAGGGCCCGGTCGCCGCGGCGCGGATCGCGCAGGACCTCGATCTCCCGCGATCGCGGACCTACGACCTGCTCGCCGCCCTCACCGAGCACGGGTACGTCGTGCACCTGGGGGAGGAGCGCCTGTACGGGCTCGGGCCGGCGGCGCACGAGCTGGCCGGCGGCCACCTGCGCCAGGTGCCGCTCGCGAGGATCGGCCGGCGGGTCGTGGAGACGATGGTCGACGAGGTGGGGGAGTCCGGGCACCTCGCCGTCCTGCGCGGGGCCGACGTCCTCTACGTCGTCGAGGAGCGCGCGCCGCGGCGCCCGAGCCTCGTCACCGACATCGACGTGAGGCTCGCCGCGCACCTCACGGCGAGCGGTCGCGCGATCCTCGCGCTGCTCCCCGCCGCGCAGCTGCGCGCCCTCTACGGCCGCGAGGCGGACTTCTCCGCCCGCACCGACGCCCCCGGGCCCACCTCCCCGCGGGAGCTGCGGGAGCTGCTCGCCCGGGTGCGCGCCGAGGGCGTCGCCCACGAGCACGGGGAGGTGACGGCGGAGCTCGCCTCCGTCGCGGCGGTGGTCCGTGACCACGCCGGGTATCCCGCGGCCTCCGTCGCCCTCACCTATCCCGCCCCGCAGGAGGGCGGCGACCTCGCGGCGCGCTGCGAGGCGGCCGTGCGCGGCGCCGCGGCGGAGATCACCCGGCGGCTGCGGGGCGTCGCGGGCTGAGCCGCACGCCGCCTATCCTGCGCCCATGGACCCGACCGACAGCTCCCGCCCCCGGGCCCGCTCCGAGCGCCCTCCGGTGGGGGAGCTGCGGTCGTGGCTGCTCGGCCTGTTCTCCGCGCCCCGCGTGAACATGCGCGAGGACTACGCGAAGGTGCGCCGCCTGCAGCGCGCGCTCGCCGGGCTCCCCTCACTGCGGTACCAGCCGATCGACGTCACCGCCCGCTACGGCGAGGGCACCCATCCCGTGCCGATCCGGATGTTCCTTCCGCGCGAGCGGAGCCGCGAGGAGGTGGTCCTCTTCCTCCACGGCGGGGGCTGGGTCACGGGCGACGTCGAGAGCTACACACCCGCCTGCGCCGTGATCGCGGACGCGCTGGGATGCCCCGTGGCCTCCGTCGACTACCGGCTCGCGCCCGAGCACCCGTTCCCGGCCGGCCTCGAGGACTGCTACCGGGTCGCGCGGATGTTCCTCGCGGAGCCCTGGCGGGTGGGCCTCGAGGACGCCCGTTCGCTCGTGCTCATGGGCGACTCGGCCGGCGGGAACCTCGCCGCCGTCGTCTCCCAGCGGCTCGCCCGCGAGGGCCATGCGGTGCCGCGGCGGCAGATCCTGCTCTACCCGGTCACGCAGGAGGACCACGACCCGGCGACGAGCGCCTTCGAGTCCGTGCGTCGCTACGGGGAAGGGCTGCGGCTGACCTCCGCCGAGGTGCGCGACTACCTGGAGCTCTACGTCCCCGATCCCGAGCGCAGGCGCGACCCGGAGGTGGCGCCGCTGCACGGCGCCGATCTCACGGGGCAGCCGGACACGCTCGTGATCACCGCGCAGCTCGACCTGCTCGCGGACGAGGGCGCCGCCTACGCCGCCGCGCTCGAGGCGGCCGGGAACCGGGTGCTCCTGCACGAGGTCGCGGGCGCCCTGCACGGCTTCATCACGCTGCCCCGCCGGGCGCGAGCTCCCCGTGAGGCGCTCGGCGTCATGACGGCCTTCCTCGACGACGGGCCGCCCGGGTGAGCACCCGCGCCTGGGCACGGCTGGACAACGCCTCGAACATCTTCCTCGCGGCGCGCAGCGCCCGCGATCCCAAGGTGTTCCGTCTCGGTGCGGAGCTCGACCACGAGGTGGATCCGGTGCTGCTCCAGCGGGCGCTCGAGCTCACCGTGGACCGCTACCCGCTGTTCCGGGCGGTGCTGCGGCGCGGGCTGTTCTGGTACTACCTGCAGGGCAGCGACAAGCATCCGCAGGTCGTGGCCGACGTCCTGCCGCCCTGCGCCCCGCTCTACGAGCCGGGCCACCCCGGCCTGCTGTTCCGCGTGGTCCACCACGGGGATCGGGTGGGCCTCGAGGTCTTCCACGCGCTCGTCGACGGCACCGGAGCGCTGTGGTTCCTCGGCGACCTGCTGGCCGCCTACCTGCGGCTGCGGGGCGAGGGACCGGGCACGGACGCCGAGCGGGAGAGCGGGGAGGGGACCGAGGCGGAGTCCTCCGAGCACCGGGGCATCACGGGCGACGCCTTCCGCCACCACTTCCGGCGCCGCCGGATCCGCGGCCGGGCGCCCGATCCCGCCCGCTTCGCCCGCGACGCCGCCCCCGCGGCCCTGCGCTCCGCCGAGGAGCTCGCCTCCCTCGTCTCCACCGGGGCGACCCGTCGGGGCGGTCGCGCCGGTCGCGACGCCGGGGGCGGCGGCGGCCACCACCGCCCGCGCGTGCACCGCGTGCACGGGGAGCTCACCCCGGACCTCCGCCCCCGCACCGTCGAGCTGTCGATGCCCGCGGACCAGGTGCTCGTCCTGTCCCGCGCGGCGGGGGTGTCCCTCTCCTCGTACCTCACGGCGCTGCTGCTCGAGGGGGTGCGCCGCTCCTCCGGCGGCCTCGGCACGGGCCGCACGCTCGCGGTCTCCGTGCCCGTGAACCTGCGGCAGTTCTTCCCCTCGCGCTCCCCGCGCAACTTCTTCGCGACCGTGCGCCTCGAGCACACCTATGCGCCCCACGAGGCGGATCCCGAGGTCGAGGTGGACCTCGACGAGCTCGCCCGCTCCCTCGAGGAGGGGTTCCGCCCGCAGGTGAGCGCGGAGGCGCTCGCGGCGCGGCTGCGCCGGCTGATCGGCCTCGAGCAGATGCTCGTGCCGCGACTGGTGCCCCGCCCGCTCAAGGACCTGCTGCTGCGCATCGTCAACGCGCGCGTGAACCGCAGCCTCACGCTCGCCGTCTCGAACCTGGGCCGGGCGCAGCTGCCGGAGCCGGCGGAGGCCCACGTGCGGCGGATGATGTTCGAGGTCTCCGCGGTGCGCCCGCAGTTCTGTGCGATCTCCCACGCGGGGGTCCTCACCGTGAGCTTCACCGCGCCGTTCGTGCGCACGGACCACGTGCGGGAGGTGGTGCGGCTGCTCGTCGCGCGCGGCGTCGAGGTCTCCGTCGCAGCGACGCGCGTGACCGAGCACGAGCTCGCCGAGGCGGGCGCGTGAGCCGCTGCCGCGGGTGCGAGGCCCGGGTCGAGGGGAGCTGGGCTCGCTGCCCGCTGTGCGGCACGGAGCTCGAGCCGCTCACGGACGGGACCGGCCCCGGCTCGCCCCGTCCCGCGGAGCCGTTCCCCGTCGTCGCGCTGCGCTACTCGGGACGGCGCGTGCTGCGGGTGCTGCTGCTGGTCTCGTTGGTGATGGTGATCGCCTCCTTCGCGCTGCAGCTGCTGCTGCCGCACACCGAGTCCGGCTGGGGCTGGCTGCGCGCCTCCTGGCTGGGGCTCGCGACGACCTGGCTGCTCGTCCTCATCGCGCTGCGGGAGCGGCGCAACCTCGCCCGGGCGACGGCCTATCTCGTGGTGCTCGTGGGGCTCGTGAGCGCGTACTGGGACTACCTCACCGGCTGGCACGCCTGGTCGGTGACCTACACCGTGCCGATCGTCTGCGGCAGCTCGATCATCGCGGTGCTCGTGCTGGTCCGGGTGCTGCGCCTGGAGCCGGGTGACCACGTCCTGTACGCGGCGCTCACGATCGCGCTGGGCCTGGTCCCGCTGGTCTTCCTGGTCCTGGGGTGGGTGACGACGCCGCTTCCCTCGCTGCTGTGCGCCGCGCTCGCGCTCGCGCAGATCACCGTCTCGCGGGGCCGGGAGGTCCTCCGCGAGCTCTCCAGGAGGCTCCATCTGTGACAGGCGTGTGAACTGTCCGGTATCCCGGACAGCGACTGCTCGGGGGCCCTCGACGGCCGGGGGTGCGGATGGTGTCCTGGATCTCACCCCGATCCCCACCCTGCAGCAGGAGCCCCGATGTCCCTCCCCGGCGCACGCCCCGTCCGCGCACCGCGCGGCACCGATCTCACCGCGAAGTCCTGGCAGACCGAGGCCCCGCTGCGGATGCTCATGAACAACCTCGACCCCGAGGTCGCCGAGCGTCCCGACGACCTCGTCGTCTACGGCGGCACCGGCCGCGCCGCCCGCAGCTGGGAGGCCTTCGACGCGATCGTCGCGACCCTGCAGGACCTCGAGGAGGACGAGACCCTGCTCGTGCAGTCCGGCAAGCCGGTGGGCGTGCTGCGCACCAACCCCTGGGCGCCGCGCGTGCTCCTCGCGAACTCGCACCTCGTCCCGGACTGGGCGACCTGGCCCGAGTTCCGCCGCCTCGAGGGGGAGGGCCTGCTCATGTACGGGCAGATGACCGCCGGCTCCTGGATCTACATCGCGACCCAGGGCATCCTCCAGGGCACCTACGAGACCTTCGCGGCTGTCGCCCGCGCCCGCTTCGGCGGCACCCTCGCCGGGACGATCACCCTCACCGGCGGCTGCGGCGGCATGGGCGGCGCGCAGCCCCTCGCCGTGACCCTCAACGGGGGCGTGTGCCTCATCGCCGACGTCGACCGCTCGCGCCTCGAGCGCCGCGTCGCCAAGCGCTATCTCACCGAGATCGCGGAGGATCTCGACGACGCCGTCGCCCGCGCCCGCGCCGCCCGCGACGAGGGGCGCGCCGTCTCCATCGGGATCGTCGGCAACGCCGCCGAGGTCTTCCCCGCGCTGCTCGAGCGCCACCGCGCGGGGGACCTGCGGATCGACGTCGTCACCGACCAGACCTCCGCGCACGACCCGCTCTCCTACCTCCCGCTCGAGCACGAGGTGGGCACCTGGCAGGCCGAGGCCGCCGCGGACCCGGAGGGCTTCACCAAGAAGTCCCGCGAGTCCATGGCCCGCCAGGTCCAGGCCATGGTCGACTTCCAGGACGAGGGCGCCGAGGTCTTCGACTACGGCAACTCGATCCGCGACGAGGCCCGCACTGCCGGCTGCGAGCGCGCCTTCGCCTTCCCGGGCTTCGTGCCCGCCTACATCCGCCCGCTGTTCTGCGAGGGTCTCGGCCCGTTCCGCTGGGTCGCCCTCTCCGGCGACCCGCAGGACATCGCCGTCACCGATGCCGCGCTCAAGGAGCTCTTCCCCGAGAACGAGCACCTGCACCGCTGGCTCGACGCGGCCGGCGAGTACGTCGAGTTCGAGGGGCTCCCCGCCCGCATCTGCTGGCTCGGCTACGGCGAGCGCCACCTCGCCGGGCAGCTCTTCAACCGCCTCGTGAAGGAGGGCAAGGTCTCCGCGCCGATCGTCATCGGCCGCGACCACCTCGACTCCGGCTCCGTCGCCTCCCCGTACCGGGAGACCGAGGGCATGCTCGACGGCTCCGACGCGATCGCCGACTGGCCGCTGCTGAACGCCCTCACCGCCGCGAGCTCGGGCGCGACCTGGGTGTCCCTCCACCACGGCGGCGGCGTCGGCATCGGCCGCTCGATCCACGCCGGTCAGGTGGGCGTCGCCGACGGCACCGACCTCGCCGCCGCGAAGCTCACCGCGCTGCTCACCAACGACCCCGCCATGGGCGTGATCCGCCACGTCGACGCCGGCTACTCCCGCGCCGCCGAGGTCGCGGACGAGCGGGGCGTGCGCGTCCCCCTGCCCCCGCACGTGCGCGACGCGGGGGACCCCGCCGCCGCGCAGCGCGAGGCGACCGCCCGCGCCGCCTCCCGACAGGCACCGAAGGCCGGGGCCTGAGCGCCGTGGCCGGTGGGTTCGACCGCCGCTGGGCGGAGCTGCTGCCCGTGGGCCGCGACGGCACCACGGGCGGCTACCGCCGCTTCGCCTGGACCCGCGAGGACCACACCCTGCGCGAGTGGTTCGCGGGGGAGTGCGAGGCCCTCGGCCTCGACCTCACAGAGGATCGCATGGGCAACCAGTGGGCCTGGTGGGGCGACCCCGACGCCGCGCCCGGCGTCGTCATCGGCTCCCACCTCGACTCCGTGCCCGACGGCGGCGCGTACGACGGTCCGCTCGGCGTGGTCTCCGCGCTCGCAGCCGTGCAGGTCCTCCAGGAGGAGGGCTTCCGCCCCTCCGTCCCGATCGGCGTCGTGAACTTCGGGGACGAGGAGGGCGCGCGCTTCGGCGTCGCCTGCGCGGGCTCCCGCGTCATCACGGGAGCCATGACCGCCGAGCGGGCCCTGGGCCTGCGCGACGCGGACGGCGTGAGCATGGCCGAGGCCCTGCGCGCCGCCGGGCGCGGCCTCGACCTCGGCCCGGACCCGGCGACCCTCGCCCGCGTCGGCTCCTTCGTCGAGCTGCACGTCGAGCAGGGGAAGGCGCTCGCGCTCATGGACCCGGCGACCTCAGCGGTCGCCGTCGGCACCGACATCTGGCCGCACGGCCGCTGGCGCGCGGACTTCGCCGGCCGCGCCGATCACGCCGGCACCACGGCCCTCGCCGACCGGACGGACGCGATGCTCGAGGCCGCGGCCTTCGCCCTCGCCGCGCGGGAGGCCGCCGCCCGCCGCGACGACCACGAGCACCGCTGCGTGGCGACCGTCGGCAAGCTCGAGGTGACCCCGGGCGGGATCAACGCGATCCCCTCCCACGTCACCGCCTGGCTCGACGCCCGCTCCCCGCGCGAGGACCTCGTGCAGGGGGTGATCGCCGACCTCCACGGACTGTTCCCCGAGGCGCTGCGCGAGGAGTCCTGGACCCCCGCGACCCGCTTCGACGAGACGCTCACGCTGCGGGTGCGGGACGCGCTCGGGGAGACCACGCCGCTCCTGGGCACGGGCGCCGGACACGACGCCGGGATCCTCGCGAACGCCGGCGTGCCCACCACCATGCTGTTCGTCCGCAACCCGACGGGCTCCTCCCACACCCCGGAGGAGCATGCGGACGCCGCGGACTGCCACGCGGGCGTGGACGCCCTGGTCACCGTCGTGAAGGAGCTCGCGGCATGAGTGCGCGACGCACCCTCTGGTGCGAGCACGCGCTGCTGCCCGAGGGGCACCGCTGCGGGGTGCGCCTCGGCATCGACGCCGCGGGCCGGCTGGACCGGGTCGAGGTCGCCCCGCGGCAGGACGGCGACGAGATCCTGCCCGGCGTGACCCTGCCGGGCCTCGCGAACACCCACAGCCATGCCTTCCACCGGGCGCTGCGCGGTCGCACCCATGATGCGGGCGGCACCTTCTGGACCTGGCGCGAGCGGATGTACCACGTGGCCGCGCGCCTGGACCCGGATGCGTACCTCGCGCTGGCCCGGGCCGCCTACGCCGAGATGGCGCTCGCCGGCGTCACCGCCGTCGGCGAGTTCCACTACGTCCACCATGCACCCGGCGGCACGCCCTATGCGGATCCGAACGCCATGGGCCGCGCGCTCGAGCAGGCCGCCGCGGAGGCCGGGGTGCGGCTCACCCTGCTGGACACGCTCTACCTCGCGGGCGGCCTCGACGCGGGCGGGCACCTGCCCCCGGCCCCCGAGCAGCGCCGCTTCACCGATCGCGACGCGGACGCCTGGGCGCAGCGGGTCCGGGCCCTGCAGGAGCGCGAGGACCCGCAGGGCGACATGCTCGTGGGCGCCGCCGCGCATTCCGTGCGCGCCGTGCCGCTCGACCAGCTCGAGCGGCTCGCCGTCCTGCTCCCCGAGCTCGGCGGGGACGGGCCCCGCCTGCCGCTGCACGTGCACGTGAGCGAGCAGCCCGCGGAGAACGCGGCCTGCCTCGCCCACCACGGACGCACCCCCGTGCGCCTGCTCGCCGATGCGGGCCTGCTGGACGAGCACCTCACCGCCGTCCACGCCACCCACCTCACCACGCAGGACCTGCACCTGCTGGGGGAGGCCCGGGCCTGGGCGAGCTTCTGCCCCACCACCGAGCGGGACCTCGCCGACGGCATCGGACCCGCGCGGGCCCTGCGCGAGGCCGGGGCGCGGCTGTGCCTGGGCAGCGATCAGCACGCCGTGATCGACCTCGTCGAGGAGGCCCGCGCCCTCGAGATGCACGAGCGGCTGGCGAGCGGAGAGCGCGGTCGGTTCACGCCCGCACAGCTGCTCGAGGCGGCGACGGGCCACGGCAGCATCGGGCGGCCCGACGCCGGACGCCTCGCCGTCGGCGCCCCCGCGGATCTCGCGGTGCTCTCCTTGGACACGGTGCGCACCGCCGGCTCCGACCCCGCGCAGATCCTGCTCACCGCCACCGCGGCCGACGTCACGACCGTGATCCGCGGCGGGGAGACCATCGTCGCCGCGGGCCGTCACCGCCTGGGTGACGTGGCCCGCCTGCTCCAGGACGCCATCAGCCCCCTCTGGGAGGACGCATGACCAGCACCCTGCTCACCGGCATCGGCGAGCTCTGGACCCTCGACCCGGCCCTCGAGGAGCCGGGGGAGCGGGGCGCGGCCCCCGGCCAGGTGCTCCACGACGCCGCGCTTGTGGTCGAGGAGGGCCGCGTCGCCTGGACCGGCCCGGCCGCGACGGCCCCTGCCGCGGACCAGCGCGAGGACCTCGGCGGCCGCGCCGTGCTCCCCGGCTGGGTCGACTCCCACACCCACCTCGTCTTCGACGGCGACCGCGCCGCCGAGTTCGAGGCCCGCATGGCCGGGGAGTCCTACGCCGCGGGCGGCATCGCCGTCACGACCGCCGCGACGCGCGCCGCGAGCGACGAGCGGCTCCTCGCGCTCGTGCGCTCACGGCTCGCGGAGGCCGCCGCGGGCGGCACCACGACCCTCGAGACGAAGACCGGCTACGGACTCACCGTCGCCGAGGAGGGCCGCGCCGCGCGCCTGCTCGACGCCCTCGCCCGGGCCGGGGAGATCGACGAGGTGACCTTCCTCGGCGCGCACCTCGTGCCCGAGGAGCACGCGGGCCGCGCGGAGGAGTACGTGGACCTCGTGGTGGGGGACATGCTGCAGGCGGTCGCCCCGCACGTGCGCTGGATCGACGTGTTCTGCGAGGCGGGTGCCTTCGACCCGGAGCAGTCCGCCCGCGTGCTCGCGGCGGGCGCCGCCGCGGGCCTCGGACTTCGCGTGCACGGCCATCAGCTGGGCCGCAGCGGCGGCGTGGAGCTCGCCGTGCGCCACCGCGCCGCGAGCGTCGACCACCTCAACCACCTCGACGCGGGGGACGTGGACGCGCTCGCCGCGACCGCCTCCCTCCCCACCGCCCCCGGGGACGCCCCGGGCCGCCTCGCCGTGGACGCGGGGCCGACGGTCGCGACGGTGCTGCCCGCGTGCGACCTCTCCACCCGCGCCCCGCTCGCCCCCGCCCGCGCCCTGCTCGACGCGGGCGCCCAGCTCGCGATCGCCTCGAACTGCAACCCCGGCACGAGCTACACGAGCGCCATGGCCTTCTGCGTCGCGACCGCGGTGCTGCAGATGCGCCTCACCCTCGCCGAGGCGATCCGGGCCGCGACCCGCGGCGGGGCGCTCGCCCTGCGCCGCGACGACGTCGGCCACCTCGGTGTGGGCGCCCGCGCGGACCTCCACGTGCTCGACGCCCCCGCCGCGATCCACCTCGCCTACCGCCCCGGCATGCCGCTCACCCATCAGGTGCGCCGTGCGGGGAGCCGGCTCGCCTGACCCGGGACACCCCGCTCCCCGCCCTCCCCGCCCCCCGCACCGAAGAGGTCTTCATGATGACGACGCCCGACGCAGTCCAGGACCCCCGCCGCGAGCCCTTCGCGGGTTCCGCCGCCGATCGCGCCCGCTCCGTGATCGGCGCCGACGGCGCCGAGCGTCCCGTCCCACCCCACCGCTGGCGGTTCTTCCTCTACAGCGCGATCGGCATCGCGATGTTCTTCGTCTCGGTCGAGATCGGCGGGAGGTCCACGATCCTCGTCGACCACGCCCTGACGTTCGTGCGGTGGGTGCTCGGCCCCGCCGTGCCCTGGGTGGTCGTGGGGCTCGTGCTCGTCGGCACCGTCCGCCCCTTCGTCACCGGCACCTGGAGGGACGGCGCGCTGCGCACCGTCTTCGCCCTCGCGAACATCGTGGGCCTCGTCGTCGCGGTCTGCGCGGCCGCGGGCTTCTATCCGGGCCCGCTCGCGAACCCGGACATCGGCCCGTTCCTGTGGGAGAAGCTCGGCATCCCGGTGGGGCTGATCGTGCCCGTCGGCGCCGTGTTCCTCGCTCTGCTGATCAACTACGGCCTGATGGAGTTCATCGGCGTGCTGGTCCAGCCGATCATGCGTCCGGTGTGGAAGGTCCCCGGCCGCGCCGCGGTCGACGCCGTCGCCTCCTTCGTCGGCTCCTACTCCCTCGCCCTGCTCATCACCGACCGGGTCTACCGCGAGGGGCGCTACACGGGCCGGGAGGCCGCGATCATCGCGACCGGGTTCTCGACCGTCTCGGCGACCTTCATGGTCATCGTGGCGAGCACCCTGGACCTCATGCAGCACTGGACGCTCTACTTCCTCCTCACCTTCGCGGTCACCGCGATCACGGTGCGGATCCCCCCGCTGAGCCGGGTGGCCGACGAGCCCTTCGAGGGGGTGGAGCATCTCGCCGAGCCGGTCTCGCGGGGCAACCGACTCACGCAGGCCTGGGACGAGGCGATGCGGGCGCTCGCGATCGCCCCGGGCGTGGTCCGGGGAAGCTGGGCGACCTTCAAGGACGGCGTGCTCATGGCCGCCGCGATCGTCCCCTCGATCCTCTCGATCGGTCTCGCCGGGCTGCTGCTGGCCACGTACACCCCGGTGTTCGACCTCATCGGCTGGCTGTTCGTGCCCTTCGCCTGGCTGGTCCAGCTCCCCGAGCCGGCGCTCGCGGGGAAGGCCTTCGCCGTGGGCATCGCGGAGATGTTCCTGCCGGCGACCGTGGTCGCCGGCCACGAGTCGGAGGCGCTGCGCTTCACCGTGGGCGTCACCGCCGTCTCCCAGATCGTGTTCTTCTCCGCCCTGGTCCCCTCGATCCTCGCCACGCGGATCCCCGTGAACGTGGGCCAGCTGGTGGTGCTGTGGTTCGTCCGGGTCGTGCTGACGATCCTCATCACCGCACCGCTCGCCCACCTCCTGCTCTGAGCGGCCCCGTCCTCACACCGTCCTCACCACGGCCACCGTCCGCGGCGGTCGGCGCGGCCCGCGACCGCCGTCCGAAAGGAACCCCATGACCGACACCGTCCGTCTCTCCCGCTCCGACCTCGCCGCCGCCGAGGTGCTCGCGGTCGCCCGTCGCGGCGCCCGCGTCGAGCTCGACCCCGCCGCCCGCGAGCACGTCGCCACCGTCCGCGCGCACATCGACGCCCTCGCCGCGGGGGAGACCCCCGTGTACGGCGTCTCCACCGGGTTCGGCGCCCTCGCGGACACGTCCATCCCGCCGTCGATGCGCCACGCCCTCCAGCGCTCCCTCATCCGCTCCCACGCGGCGGGCGCCGGTCCCGAGGTCGAGACCGAGGTGGTGCGCGCTCTCATGCTGCTGCGCGCCCGCACCCTCGCCTCGGGCCGCACCGGCGTGCGGCCCGTCGTCATCGAGACCATGCTCGCGCTGCTCAACGCCGGCATCACCCCGATCGTCCACGAGTACGGCTCGCTCGGCTGCTCGGGGGACCTCGCCCCGCTGTCGCACTGCGCGATCGTGCTCATGGGGGAGGGGCGCGCCCGGGACCGCGACGGCGCGGAGCGTCCCGTCCCGGAGCTGCTCGCGGAGGCCGGGATCGCCCCCGTGCTGCTCGAGGAGAAGGAGGGCCTCGCCCTCATCAACGGGACCGACGGCATGCTCGGCATGCTCCTCATGGCCCTCGCGGACCTCGACGAGCTGGTGCGCACCGCGGATCTCACCACCGCCCTGACCGTGCAGGGCCTGCGCGGCCGGGACGGCGTCTTCCGCCCCGAGCTGCACGCGCCGCTG
The DNA here is from genome assembly GCF_054777615.1 of Brachybacterium horti. Lineage (NCBI taxonomy): Bacteria > Bacillati > Actinomycetota > Actinomycetes > Micrococcales > Dermabacteraceae > Brachybacterium > Brachybacterium horti. The sequence continues at coordinate 503,758 of NZ_BAAHAM010000003.1, read as the reverse complement.
CGCCCGCACCCCGGGCAGGCGGCCTCCGCCGCGAACGTGCTGGCCCTGCTCGAGGGCTCGCCGATCATCGCCGACGTCGCCGCCGAGGGCTCCCGCGTCCAGGACGCCTACTCGCTGCGCTGCGCCCCGCAGGTCGCGGGAGCCGTCCGCGACACGATCGCGCACGCCCGCACCGTCGCCGAGCGGGAGCTCGCGAGCGCGATCGACAACCCCGTCGTGCTCGAGGACGGCACCGTCACCTCGAACGGCAACTTCCACGGCGCCCCCGTCGCCTACGTGCTCGACTTCCTCGCGATCGCGAGTGCGGACCTCGCCTCGATCGCCGAGCGCCGCACCGACCGGATGCTCGACAAGGCCCGCTCCCACGGGCTGCCGCCCTTCCTCGCCGACGACCCCGGCGTCGACTCGGGCTTCATGATCGCCCAGTACACGCAGGCGGCCCTGGTCTCCGAGATGAAGCGGCTCGCGGTGCCCGCGAGCGTCGACTCGATCCCCTCCTCGGCGATGCAGGAGGACCACGTCTCCATGGGCTGGCACGCGGCCCGCAAGCTCCGCACGAGCGTGGAGAACCTGCGCCGGGTGCTCGCGATCGAGCTGCTCACGGCCGCCCGGGCTGTGGACCTGCGCGCCCCGCTGCAGCCCTCGACCGCGTGCGCCGCGGTGATCAGCGCGCTCCGCGAGAACGTCGAGGGGCCGGGCCCGGACCGCTTCCTCGCCCCGGACATCGCGGCCGCGGAGGAGGGCCTGCGGGACGGCTCCCTGCTCGCCGCCGCGGAGGGGGTCGTGGGGCCGCTCGCCTGATCCCGCGCGTGGACGGTGCGGGTCAGCGCACCGTCCACGCGCTCACCCGTACCGAGAGCGTCACCTCGAGCTCGTCCGGCAGGGCGAGCGCGGCGGGGTCGACGTGGCGCGCGCTCGGGGTCATGAGCACGAGGTCCGCGGCCGCCTCCGCGCCGAGCCGCAGCGGCGCCCGCACGATGATCTCGGGGCCTGCCGTGAAGTGCGGGTCCAGGGCGGCGGCGAGCCGCTCCTCCTTGCGCGGGTCGATGCCGACCATCGCGGGCACCGTCTCCCGCAGCTCGGCGAGGTGGTCCGGTGCGGGGCGGGCCACGACGAGCCGGCCGCCCGGGCGCAGCACCCGCGCGAACTCGGGCGGGTTGCGCGGGGAGAACACGTCGAGCACGACGTCCACGGAGGCGTCGGCGAGCGGCAGGCGGGAGAACAGGTCCGCGCCGATCGCGGCGAGGCCCTCGTGGGCGCGGGCCGCGAAGCGCAGGGACCGGGTCGAGGTGTCCAGGCCGATGCCGAGGGTCCTCGGCTGCTCCGCGAGCAGGGCGGCGAGGTACCACCCGGAGCCGCAGCCCGCGTCCAGGACCGTCCGACGGGCGCTGACGGGGCTCCCGTCAGGACCGGCGCAGGCCTCCGGGGCGGCGAGGTCCAGCACGGCGTCCCGCAGCGGGCCGTAGGCGCCGGTCGCGAGGAAGCGGTCACGGGCCCGGGCCATGTCGTCGTCGTCCCCGCTCACGGGGGCAGGACCGGAGAGCAGGGACACGGAGCCGCCGCGCGCCGCGTCGAAGCGGTGGCCGCCCGCACAGCCGAGGGTGCGCTCCCGGGCGTCGAGCGGCAGGGCGCACACGGGACAGCGCAGCAGCGGCAGCGCGGCGAGCAGGGCGGCGGGGAGCGGGCGGGTCACGGGGACACGGTACGGGGTGCGCCGGCCCTACGCTGGCGCCATGACGGCACAGCGGCAGGACCACCAGGAGCGCGTGGCCCCGGAGCGGATCGCCCTGCGGCTCCTGCTCGAGGAGGACGCCGCGCGCCTCGCCCACCTCGAGACGGTGAACCGCGAGCACCTGCTCACCGGGGCCCCGGTGCGCCCCGAGGGATGGGCGACGGAGGAGGGCCAGCGGCGCATGATCCGCTCGCTGCGCACCCAGCTCGAGGCCGGGTCCACGGTCCCGCTCGTCATCACCGTGGACGACGAGGTCGTGGGCCGGCTGACCCTCAGCGGCGTGCTGCGCGGCCCCGCCCAGTGGGCGAGCCTCGGCTACTGGGTCGACGCGGGGGCGAGCGGGCGCGGCGTCGCCTCCTGCGCGGTGCGCGAGGCCGTCGACCTCGCCTTCGGCGCCCTCGACCTGCACCGCGTCGAGGCGAGCGTCGCCGTGGGCAACGCGGCCTCCGCGCGGGTCCTCGAGCGCAACGGCTTCACCCAGATCGGTCTCGCCCCGCAGTACCTCCGGCTCGGCTCGGCGGGCGGCGGCTGGGCGGACTGCCGCCTGTTCCAGCGCATCAACCCCGCCTGGCGCGGCGAGGGCTGAGCCGGCGGGACGACGGCGCCGTCGGTCACCTCGACCTCGGGCCCGTCGGCCGTCCCCTCAGGCCCCGACGTACTGCGCGAGCGCCTCCCCGGTGAGGCCCGCCCGCTCGGCGACGAGCTGCGCGGGCGTGCCCTCGAAGACGACGGTGCCGCCGTGCTGCCCGGCGCCGGGGCCCATGTCGATGATGCGGTCCGCATGCGCCATGACGGCCTGGTGGTGCTCGATGACGATCACGGACTTCCCGGCGTCCACGAGGGCGTCCAGGAGCGCGAGCAGCTGCTCGACGTCCGCCATGTGCAGTCCCGAGGTGGGCTCGTCGAGCACGTAGATCCCGCCCTTCTCGCCCATGTGGGTGGCGAGCTTGAGGCGCTGCCGCTCGCCGCCGGAGAGGGTCGTGAGCGGCTGACCGATCGTGAGGTAGCCGAGGCCCACCTGGTCCAGGTGGCCGAGGATCCGCGCCGCGGCGGGCACCTTCGCCTCCCCGTCGGAGAACAGCTCGCGCGCCTCCGCGACCGACATCTCGAGAACGTCGGCGATGCTGCGCCCGCCGAGGGTGTGCTCGAGCACGGAGGCCTGGAAGCGGCGGCCCTCGCACTCCTCGCACACGGACTCGACGGTCTCGAGGAAGCCCAGCTCGGTGTACGTGACGCCGGCGCCGTTGCAGACGGGGCAGGCGCCCTCGGAGTTCGCGGAGAACAGGGCGGGCTTGACGCCGTTCGCCTTCGCGAAGGCCTTCCGGATCGGCTCGAGCAGTCCCGTGTAGGTCGCGGGGTTCGAGCGGCGGGAGCCGCGGATCGGGGACTGGTCCACCATGACGACGTCCGCGTCGCGGGGGAGGGAGTCGTGGATGAGCGAGCTCTTGCCGGAGCCCGCGACGCCGGTGACGACCGTGAGCACGCCGAGCGGCACGTCGACGTCGACGTCGCGGAGGTTGTGGGTGCTCGCGCCGCGGATCTCGAGCACCCCGCTGGGCTCGCGCACCGTCTCCTTGAGCCGGGTGCGGGCGGCGAGGAAGCGGCCCGTGAGGGTGCCGGAGGAGCGCAGCCCCTCGACGTCCCCCTCGAACACGAGCTCGCCGCCGTCGCGGCCGGCCCGCGGGCCCAGGTCGACGACGTGGTCCGCGATCTCGATGGTCTCCGGCTTGTGCTCGACGACGAGCACCGTGTTGCCCTTGTCACGCAGCTCGAGCAGCAGCTCGTTCATGCGGGAGATGTCGTGGGGGTGCAGGCCCACGGTCGGCTCGTCGAAGACGTAGGTGACGTCGGTGAGGGCGGAGCCGATGTGCTGGACGAGCTTGGTGCGCTGCGCCTCGCCGCCGGAGAGCGTGCCGGAGGGGCGATCCAGGGAGAGGTAGCCGAGGCCGATCCCGACGAAGGCGTCGAGCAGGGCGCGGAGGTTCGCCAGCAGCGGGCCCACGCCCTCGTCGTCGAGGCCGGCGACCCAGTCGCGCAGGTCGGTGACGGGCAGGGCGGAGACGTCGGCGATGGAGACCCCGTCGATGAGGGAGGTGCGGGCGTGCTCCGCGAGCCGGGTGCCCTCGCAGTCGGGGCAGGTGATGAAGGTGACCGCGCGGTCCACGAAGGCGCGGATGTGCGGCTGCATCTGGTCGCGGTCCTTGGACAGCATGGACTTGCGGATCTTCGGGACGAGCCCCTCGTAGGTGAGGTTCACGTCCCCGATCTTCACCTTGGTGGGCTCCTTGTAGAGGAAGTCCTCGCGCTGGCGGGCCGTGAAGTCCTGGATGGGGACGTCCGGCGGCATGAACCCGGACTCGCGGATGATCCGCACGTTCCAGCCGTCGCCCGTGTAGCCGGGGATCGTGAACGGGTCCTCGGAGAGGGACTTCGTGGCGTCGTACAGCTCCGTCAGGTCGAGGTCGCTCACGTTCCCCATGCCCTCGCAGCGCGGGCACATGCCGCCCACGCGGGAGAAGTTCGCCTTCTCCGCGAGGGTCTTCCCGCCCTTCTTCACGGTGATCGCCCCGGCGGCGGAGACCGAGGGGACGTTGAAGGAGTACGCGCCGGGGCCGCCCACATGGGGCTCGGCGCGGCGGGAGAAGAGGGTGCGCAGGTAGGCGCTCGCGTCCGTGATGGTGCCGACGGTCGAGCGGGGCCCGCCGCCGAGGCGCTCCTGGTCCACGACGATCGCGGAGGTCACCCCGGAGAGCACGTCCACCTCGGGGCGCGAGGTCGAGGGCATGAAGCCCTGCACGAAGGCGCTGTAGGTCTCGTTGAGCAGGCGGCGGGACTCCGCGGCGATCGTCCCGAACACGAGCGAGCTCTTCCCGGAGCCGGAGACGCCCGTGAAGACGGTGAGGCGGCGCTTGGGGATGTCGACGTCGACCCCGCGGAGGTTGTTCTCGCGGGCCCCGACCACGCGGATCACGTCATGGGCGTCGGCGGGATGGGCGGCGGCGGTCATGAAGGCTCCTGGGTGCGGTGGGGGACGGCAGGTCGGATTCAACCAGGATCACCCCGCCGGCGCGCGGCGGACTAGCCTGGCCCGGTGAACGCGCAGACCCATTACGACATCGCCCTCATCGGCTCCGGCTCGGTGAACTCCTTCCCGGGACCGGACCTCGCGGGCCGCAGCATCGTGCAGATCGACCGCGGGGTGGGCCCGCAGGCCGTGTTCGGCGGCACCTGCCTGAACCTCGGCTGCATCCCCACGAAGATGTTCGTGCGCACCGCGGATCTCGCGCTCGCGCCGTCGGAGTCCGCCGCGCTCGGTGTGCGCGAGCGGCTCGAGGGCGTGGACTGGCCCGCGATCCGGGACCGGATCTTCGGCCGGATCGACCCGATCTCCGCGGGCGGCGAGGAGTACCGCGCCTCCCACGAGGACAACGCGAACCTCACCCTGCTGCGCGGCGAGGCCCGCTTCACGGGCCCGAAGACGCTGCGGGTCGAGCTCGCGGACGGCACCACCCGTGAGATCACCGCGGACACGATCGTCCTCGGCGCCGGCTCCCGCCCGGAGATCCCCGCGATCGACGGGCTCGTCGACGCCGCCCCGCAGACCTCCGACACGGTCATGCGGATGGACGCGCTGCCCGCCTCGATGCTGATCCTCGGCTCGGGGATCATCGCCGTCGAGTTCGCGCACGTGCTCGACGCGCTCGGCGTGGACGTCACCCTCGTCGCCCGCTCGCAGCGGGTGCTGCGCGCGGCCGACGCCGACGTCTCCGCCCGGCTCACCGAGATCCTCGGCGGCCGGATCCGGCTCGAGACCGGGCTGGACACGACCTCCGTGCGCCGCGTCGGGGCCGGTGTCGAGCTGCGCGGCACGCGCGGCCGCGAGGAGGTGGTCCTGCAGGCGGAGGACGTGCTCGTCGCGACCGGCCGGCGCCCCAACTCCGACCGGCTCGACGTGGCCGCCGGCGGGATCGGCCTCGCCGACGGCGGCCGGGTAGCGGTGGACGCCTACCAGCGGGTCCTCGACCCGGAGGGCCAGGTCCTCCCCGGGCTCTGGGCGCTCGGGGACATCTCCAGCCCCGACCAGCTCAAGCACGTCGCGAACCATCAGCTGCGGATCGTGCGGCACAACGTGCTCCACCCCGAGGAGATGCGCCGCTCCGACGAGATGCCCGTGCCCTTCGGCGTCTTCACCCATCCCCAGGTGGCGTGGGTGGGCGCGGACGAGGAGACGGCCCGCGCGGAGGCCGAGCGCTCCGGGCGCGGGATCCGCGTCGCCGTGCAGGAGTACGCCTCGATCGCCTACGGCTGGGCGATGGAGGACACCACCGGGTTCCTCAAGCTCGTCGTGGACGCGGAGTCCACGGCGATCCTCGGCGCGCAGATCATCGGGCCCGAGGCGACCTCGCTCATCCAGCTGCTCGTGCAGGCGATGAGCACGGGGCAGACGGCGCGGGACATCGCGCGCACCCAGTACTGGATCCATCCGGCGATGCCGGAGCTCGTGGAGAACGCCCTGCTCCAGGTCGCTGACTGACCCGTCCCCGTCACCGGGGAGGGCCGGGGGAGTGACCCCCTGTCAGTTCCCCTCCTCGGCCCCCGGCAGGCAGGACTTCAGCGGATCCTGCTCGATGACCGGGGCGGCGGACTCGCTCGAGGTCTCGTCCTCCGAGGAGGAGGACTCCTCCTCGGTGGGCGTCGCCTCCTCGGTCGTGGTCTCCTCCTCCTCGGAGGAGCTGGACTCCTGGTCCGGGGCGGCGCCGGTCTCCGCGGGCTCCGTGGAGCCGGCCTTCGTCTCGCCGGTCACGGACTGCGCGCCGGTGGACTGCATGGAGTCCTCGATCGAGGCCTGGGTCCACTTCTTGAGGTAGTCCCAGTCGGCGTCGTAGCTCGGGGTGACGTCCTGCGTGATCGGGTAGGACTTGAAGCCCGCGTCCTTGATCCGCAGGGCGAGCTCGGCGAAGGCGTCGATGTCCGAGGTCGGGATGTCGGTGACGATGTTGTTCTCGGTCGCGGTGACGAGCCCGGGGATCGACATGGCGAGCGTCGCGGGGTTGGACTCCTCGGTGACCACGCGCACCATGCGCTGCTGGCGGCACATGCGGTTGAAGTCGTCGGAGCCCTCACGGGAGCGGGCGTACCAGAGGGCGTGGTAGCCGTCGAGGTGCTGCTGGCCGGGCTCGATGTACCCGGTGATCGGGTACTTGCCGCCCGTGGCCTGGTTGGTGCCGCCGCCGATCGGGATGCGGCGCTCCACGACCATGTCCACGCCGCCGATCGCGTTGACCATGTCCTCGAAGCCCTGCAGGTTCACCTGCGCGTAGTAGTCGGTCTTCAGGCCCAGGGTCTCCTCGACGGCCCAGGTGGTGGCGGTGAGGCCGGGGCTGTCGTCCCCGGGGAAGAGGTCCTTGTTCTCCTCCGCCCACGCCCACACGGCGTTGATGAGGTTCTGGTTCTTCCCGTAGTAGTCGAAGCCGTCGGGGAACTTCTCGGCGGCGACGGTGCCCTCCGGGAAGCGCACCTTCTCGAGGTTGCGGGGGATGGAGAAGAGGGCCGTCTTGCCGGTCGCGGTGTCCACGGAGGCGACCATGATCGTGTCCGGTCGGGTTCCCGTGCGGTCCTGCCCGGCGTCCTGGCCGAGCATGAGGATGTTGATGCGGCCGACGCCGGCCCACGGGTCCTCGCCGTCCGCGAGGGTGGAGGAGCCCGAGCGGGAGAACACGGAGTCCGAGCCGAGCAGTCCCTGGGTCGCCCACAGCGACTGCACGCCGCAGCCGAAGGGCAGGCCGACGGCGATCACCATGACGGCCGCGAGGCCGAGCGCGACGAACCGGCGCCGGCGCTCGAGCCGCTGCGCCGTGGAGTGCGCGAGGGCGGCGAGGACGATCTGCACCATCCACACCACCATGGCGACCGCGGCGGCGACGAGCAGGGCGATGAGCACCCCGCGGTGGGTGACGAGCTTGACGCCCGTGCGCAGGGGGTCGCCGAGCAGCAGGAAGGCGGCTACGCCGAGGACGACGGCGGCGAGCACGCCGATCAGCACCCAGCCGAGCTTCCGCATCCGGGTCGTGACCAGGCCCAGGCCCGGCAGCACCGTGGTGCCGACGGTCCAGGCGGCCACGCGCCCCAGGCTCCCGCCGCGGCGGGAGGGCTCGGGGCGCTCGTCGCGCGCGCCCCGATCCGAGGGAGGCTCGTACCCGGAGCCGGAGCCGGAGCCGGAGCCCGACCCCGATCCGGAGCTCGCGGCCGCGGCGGAGCCGGCGGCGGCTGCGGGTGCGGCGACGGCGGGGTGGCCGGCGGTGGACCAGGCGTCACGCTCCTCGGCGGGGTCGGGGGAGGAGGCCGCCGCCGCGAGATCGTGCTCGGCGGCGATCGGGCGCGCCGCGCGCCGACCGTGGCCGGTGCGTCGCGCCGGGGGGACGACCGTCCCGCGGGGGCCCTCGCCGGATCCGGCGTTCCCCGCCGGCGCGGCCGACGTCGCGCCTGTGTCGGACCCTGCCGATGCTGCGGACCGGGCGCTCGGCGTCGGCGTGGAGGCTGCGGCGGGCTCCGCGGCCGCGGCGGGCCGGAGCGGCTCGGTGGCCGGCTCGACGGTCCCCGCCGGGGGAGTCAGGGGGCGGGAGGTGTCGGCGGCCCGAGCGGCGGGAGCGCTCTGCTCGTCGGCCGTGTCGGGCCGGGAAGGGTCGACGGGATCCGCGCCGCGACCGGCAGGGGCGTCCACCCAGGTGCGGGGGGACGTGCCGAACGCCTGCTCCCGGTTCTGGCGGGCGACGTCGGGAGGGAGAGGGCGGGACGAGTCGCGGCGGACCGGCTGCTGATGCCGGCCTCCACGACGATTCCTGCGCCAGGAGGCCGAATCCGTCATGCGGGCCATCCTAGGTTCTCCCTCGGCGGGACCCGGGACGCGCCTGTGAGGGGATCGTGGAGGTCACGCGGATCCGGGGTCCCTATCCTGGGCAGATGCGCCTCATCCACACCCCGTCGACGGACCTCACCTACGACGACTGCTTCTTCCTCCCCGCGCGCTCCGACGTCACCTCGCGGTTCGACGTGGACCTCGCGAGCGACGACGGCACCGGCACCACGATCCCCCTGGTCGCGGCCAACATGACCGCTGTCTCCGGCCGCCGGATGGCCGAGACGATGGCGCGTCGCGGCGGTCTCGCCGTGCTCCCGCAGGACCTCTCCGCGGAGCGCATCGACTCGATCGTCCGCTCGCTGAAGACCCGTGACCTGCTCGTCGACCACCCGCTGACGCTCACCGCGGAGGCCACCCTCGGCCAGGCCGCGTCGCTGCTGCCCAAGCGGCCCCACGGCTTCGTCGTCGTGGTGGACGGCGAGCGCCGCCCGCTCGGCGTCGTCGGCCCCGAGGAGATCGCCGGCCGGGACTCCTTCGCAGCCGTCGGCGACCAGCTCGCCGCGGACGTGCTCGTGCTCCGTCCCGCGGATCTCGAGGCGGAGCCCGCGGCGCTGCACGCCCGGATCGCCGCGACCCACCACGACGCCGCCGTCGTCGTCACCGAGGAGGGCGTGCTCCAGGGCGTGCTCACCGCGACCGGCGTGCTCCGCTCCACGATCTACCGCCCGGCGACCGACGCCGAGGGCCGCCTCCGGGTCGCGGTCGCCGTCGGCATCAACGCCGACGTCGCCTCCCGCGTCACGGACCTCGTCGCCGCCGGCACCGACGTGATCGTCCTGGACACCGCCCACGGCCACCAGGACAAGATGATCGAGGCGCTCCGCACCGCGCGCGCCGTGCTCGGCCCCTCCGAGGGGACCCCCGTCCGGCTCGTCGCCGGCAACATCGTCACCGCCGAGGGGACGCGCGAGCTCATCGAGGCCGGCGCCGACATCGTCAAGGTGGGCGTGGGCCCGGGCGCCATGTGCACGACCCGCATGATGACGGGCGTCGGCCGCCCCCAGTTCTCCGCGGTGCTCGAGTGCGCCGCCGAGGCCGCCCGCCACGGGAAGCACGTGTGGGCGGACGGCGGCGTGCGCCATCCCCGCGACGTGGCCCTCGCGCTCGCCGCGGGCGCCTCGAACGTCATGATCGGCTCCTGGTTCGCCGGGACCTTCGAGTCGCCCGGCGAGATGCGCACCGACGAGCACGGCCGCCGCTACAAGGAGAGCTTCGGCATGGCCTCCAAGCGGGCCGTCTCCCACCGCACCGCGCACGAGGACGCCTTCGCCCGGGCTCGCAAGGGCCTGTTCGAGGAGGGCATCTCGAGCTCGCGCATGTACCTCGCGGAGGGCTCCGGCAGCGTCGAGGGGCTCATCGACGAGATCACCGCCGGCGTGCGCTCCTCCTACACCTACGCCGGCGCGCGCAGCACCCCCGAGTTCCGCGAGCGCGCGGTGATCGGCCTGCAGGGCGCGGCCGGCTACGCGGAGGGCCGGCCGCTGTCCAGCTCCTGGACCTGAGTCGCGCCGGGGGTGCGGCGGGACGGTCGCTCCCCGGGTGACCCGGTAGGCTCGCGCCCATGACGACTCTCGTGATCGGTGGTGCCGGGTACATCGGGTCGCACGTGGTGCGGCTCCTCCTCGACAAGGGGGAGCGGGTGATCGTGGTCGACGACCTCTCGACCGGCTTCCGCTCCCGCACGGAGGGCGCCGAGCTGCTCGAGCTCGACGTGACCCTACCCGACGCGGTCGAGAAGCTCGCCTTCGCCCTGCGCTCCTCGGGCGCCGACTCCGTGATCCACTTCGCCGCCCACAAGCAGGTCGGCGAGTCCGTCGCGAACCCGGAGATGTACTGGCACGACAACGTGGGCGGCCTCGCCAATGTGCTCGCCGCCTGCGCGAGCGCCGAGGTGCGCGACGTGGTCTTCTCCTCCTCCGCGGCCGTCTACGGCGTGCCCGACGTCGACCTCGTCACCGAGGACCTCGCCCCGCAGCCCATCAACCCCTACGGCGCGACCAAGTACGTGGGGGAGTGGATGCTCGCCGACGCCGAGCGCGCCCACGACATGCGCACGGTCGCTCTGCGCTACTTCAACGTCGCCGGTGCCGGCTGGCCGGAGCTCGCGGACACCCAGGTCATGAACCTGGTGCCGATCATCCTCAACGCCCTCGAGAAGGGGCGCACGCCCACCGTCTTCGGCGACGACTACGACACCCCGGACGGGACCTGCATCCGCGACTACGTGCACGTGCTGGACCTCGCCCACGCCCACATCGCGGCGCTGGACTACCTGCGCGGTGAGGAGCGCCCGCACCGCGTCTTCAACGTCGGGACCGGCGAGGGCTCGAGCGTGCTCGAGGTGATCGACGCGGTCGCCCGCGTCAAGGGCATCGACATCACCCCGGAGATCGGCCCGCGCCGCGCCGGTGACCCCGCCCGCCTGATCTGCTCCGGCGACCGGATCGCGCAGCACCTGGGCTGGAAGTCCGAGCACGGGCTCGAGGACATCGTCCGCTCCGCGGTCGAGGCCCGCGCCCAGGCCGTCGACCCGTCCTGATCCCCGCACCCGCCGCGCGACGACGGCGCCGGTCCCCTCGGGGACCGGCGCCGTCGTCCGTCCCGGGCGGGCCGGGACGCGGTGATCAGGTGAGGTAGCGGTAGATCGGGTCGTGCGGGTCGATCCGCTCGATCTGCATCTGGGACGCGGCCATCCGCCCCATGAGCGGCTCGAGATCGGCGCGGGAGCCGATCTCGACGCCCACCAGGGCCGGTCCCTCCTCGCGGTTGTTGCGCTTGATGTAGTCGAACAGGACGATGTCGTCGTCCGGCCCGAGCACCCGGTCCAGGAAGCGCCGCAGCGCCCCCGGCTCCTGCGGGAAGGTCACGAGGAAGTAGTGCTTGAGCCCCTCGTGGACGAGGGAGCGCTCGACGATCTCCGTGTACCGCGAGACGTCGTTGTTGCCGCCGGAGACGACGACGATGACGTCGCCCTCCCCGTCCTCGTCCGCGGTGAGGCCGCGGACCGCCCCGGTCGCGACGGCTGCGGCGGCGAGGGCCCCGGCCGGCTCGGTGATGATCCCGTCCACCTGGTAGAGCGAGAGCATCTCGGTGCACACGGCGCCCTCGTCGACGCTCAGCAGCTCCGGCTCGATCGCCTGGACCATGCGCAGCGGCCCCGCGCCCACGCGGCGCACGGCGGCGCCGTCCACGAAGCGGTCGAGCTCGCGCAGGGTCACCGGGTGGCCGGCGCGCACGGCGGCCGCCATGGACACGGCCCCGGCGGGCTCGACGCCGACGATGCGCATGGTCGGCGTCCGCTCGCGCAGCCATGCCCCGCAGCCGCCCAGCAGACCGCCCCCGCCCACCGGCAGCACCATGGTCGACGCCTCGCGGCCGTGCTCGAGGCGCAGCTGCTCGACGGCCTCGAGGGCCACGGTGCCCTGGCCGGCCATGATCGTCGGGTGGTCGAAGGGCGGCACCGTCACGGCGCCCGTCCGCTCGGCGTCGTCCGCCGCGGCGGAGGCGGCGTCATCGAAGGTGTCCCCGGTCAGGACGAGCTCCACGAGGTCGCCGCCGATCGCGACGATCCGGTCCCGCTTCTGGCGGGGCGTGGTGCCGGGCACGTAGATGCGGCCGCGGATGCCGAGCTCGCGGCACGAGCGGGCGACGCCCTGGGCGTGGTTCCCGGCGCTCGCGGCGACGACGCCCGCGGCGCGGGACTCCTCGTCCAGCGCGGCCATGAAGAGGTGGGCGCCGCGCAGCTTGTACGAGCGCACGGACTGCAGGTCCTCGCGCTTGAGCCACACGGGGACCCCGGCGATCTCGCTGAGCCGCTCCGAGCGGTGCAGGGGCGTGCGGCGCAGCACGGGGGCGAGGGTCGCCGCGGCGGCCTCGACGTCCTCCGCGGTGAGCGGGAGGGGGCCGGCGGACTGCGCGGTCTGCTGCTCGCGGGGGGAGGGCACGGTCACGGGCGGGGCTCCTCGGGGTCGGGTCGGTCCATGGTCGGAGGGGCCGCGGCCCCGGGGACGGCAGCCGCGGCCGTCGCGGCGTGCGCGGTGGACGCGGGGACGACGGGGGCGTCGGCGGTGCCGGTGGACACCGGGACGACGAGCGCGGTCGCGATCGCCGCGACCCCCTCGCCGCGGCCGGTCAGGCCCAGGCCGTCGGTCGTGGTGCCCGAGACGGAGACCGGTGCGCCGGCGGCGGCACCCATGGCCGCCTCCGCCTCCGCGCGACGACGGGAGATCGGGGGACGGTTGCCGATCACCTGGACGGAGACGTTGCCGATCCGGAAGCCGGCGGCGGCGACGAGCCGCGCGGCCTCCGCGAGGAGTGTCGTCCCCGCCGCTCCGGCCCACTCGGGCCGATCGGTGCCGAAGTGCGCGCCGAGGTCGCCGATGCCGGCGGCGGCGAACAGCGCGTCGCAGGCGGCGTGGCACGCGACGTCCGCGTCGGAGTGGCCGACGAGACCTCGCTCACCGTCCCACCGCAGCCCGGCGATCCACAGCTCCCGGTCGGAGCCCGCGGGTGCGAGGGCGTGGACGTCCGTGCCGGTGCCCACGCGGGGCAGCGCGGTCATCGCGGGGTGCTCTCGAGACGGTCGAGGATCGCGTCGAGATCGGTGAAGGTCAGCGCGGGGTTCGTGCCGAGCAGCAGCGGCATCCCGTTGACGCGGGGGATGCCGAGGGTCGAGGGGAGGTCCACGGTGGAGACCACGACATCGGCCGTGAACCGGGGGGAGAGCAGGTCGATCACGGTGGACTGGACCACCTCCGCGTCCCCGGCGCGGTGCGCGAGGTGGTCGCGCACCTGCTGGGCGATGAGGGCGGAGGTGGCGACCCCCGCCCCGCAGACGACGGCGATCGTGAGCATGCGTGCTCCTGGTGCTCGAGGGAGGGCGAGAGGTGCCCCGGGACGATCCTCGATTCTTCCATGCCGGGCGGGGTCGGTCCACGCGGCGCCGCTCGCCGTCTACGATGCCGGGGTGAGCCAGTCCCGCCGTCACCGCCCCTCCCGCCTGCGCGGGCGGGCCGCGGGCATCGTGCTCGCCGGGGGATCCGGGACGCGGGTGGGCGCCGGCATCAACAAGGCCTTCCTGCCGCTCGCGGGACGCAGCATCGCCAGCTGGGGGCTCAACACCCTGGGATCGGTCGACGGGGTGGGACTGCTGGTCTTCGTGGTCCGGCCCGACGATCTCGAGCACGCGCGCTTCGTCGCCTCGCGGGAGAGCGCGCACCACCTCGAGATCATCACCGGCGGCGACACCCGCCAGGAGTCCGAGCTGCTGGCCCTGCGCCATCTCGCGGACCGGATCGACCACGGCGTCATCGACACGGTGCTGATCCACGACGCGGCGCGACCGCTCGTCTCCCACGGCCTGGCCGCGGCGGTGCTGCACGCGGCCCGCGAGGCCGGGGGAGCGGTGCCGGGCATCCCGGCCGAGGGGATCGCCCCGGTGGACGGCCCGGACGCCCTCGCGACGGGCGCCTTCTCCCCGGACTCCCTGCTGCGCGTGCAGACCCCGCAGGGCTTCGACGCGGCGACGATCCTGGACGCGTACGAGCAGGCGGCCCGGGACGGCTTCGTGGGCACGGACACGGCGTCCTGCGCCGAGGAGTACACGGACATCCCTGTCACCTGGGTGCGCGGCGAGGAGACCAACTTCAAGATCACCTATGCGCAGGATCTGCTCCTGGCCCAGGACGTCGTCACCGCGCTAGGTTTGAGATCCGTGTGAGGAGGGGATGATGGCCGTCGAGGAGAGCTTCCTGCGCTGCACCGCATGCGACCAGGAGGCGGAGCACGTGGTGATCTATGCCGGTCGCTTCGTCTCCGAGATCCAGTGCACCGGGTGCGGAGCGGTCACCAAGCTCGACGTGAGCGACGAGTACCTGCCGGACCTCCGCCAGCGGATCTCGAGCAAGCCCGGCCGGCTCCTGCGCCGCCTGCGCGCGGATCCCGGTGAGCTCGCGAGCACCCTGCCCGTGCGCACGCTCTCGAAGCCGGCGCGGATGGTGGAGGAGTTCCGGACGGTCTGGCGCTCGCGCCGACGGGGCTGACGGGGCGCTCGCGCCGCAGCAGGTGCCACCGCGCTCAGGCGCGACGGGCGAGACCCTGCCGCGAGGTGGTGTCGCGGGCGAGGCCCAGCGAGATCTGCGCCTGCCAGAGCGTCAGACGGTCCACGACCGCGAAGCCGTCGTGCGAGCCGTGCACGGTGCGCACGTCCCCGCCGCCGGCGAGCACGGCAAGGATCTCGTCCTCCGGGGCGTCGACACCGGTGCCGGCCGCTCCGGCCATGCGGGCCGTCGCCGCGCCGAGCGCCTCGCGGCGCAGCAGCCGGGGGCTCTGGAGGACGGCGAGGGTGCTGCGGTCGATGTTGCGCAGCCCCGCGCTCCCGGCTTCCTTGACGGAGTCCGTCATGGCGACGGTGGGCACGACGGCGTCCACGCCGTCGACGAGCGCCGCCATCACCTCCCGGTGCGCGGAGGCGGGGGTGAGGGCGCGCTCGGCGTCATGCAGGAGCAGCGCCGGCTCGTCGCACGCGTCGAGCGCGGCGAGGATCCGATCACGGCGGGAGCCGTCGCGGGGGACGAGCACCGCTCCGTGCGGGAGCGTGCCCTCGAGGCGGACGGCGATCGCCGAGGGTGCCACCACCACGGCGGGCGGCGGGCACACCTCGGCGAGTGTTCCCAGGAGCCGGTCCACGAGCCGGGAGCCGCCCAGGAGCTGCAGGGCGGGGGCAGTGGTCGCGCCCTGCTCCTCGGGGCCCGACGGGGCCACGAGGACGACGGGGCGCACCGCTGCTCCGGTGCGGGGGACGGGCACGGAGGGAGGCGGGTTCAGGGCCGCGCCTTCAGGAGGCGAGGACCTCGTCGAGGATCGACTCGGCGCTGGACTCGTCGGTCTTCTCGGCGAGGGCGAGCTCGGAGACGAGGATCTGACGGGCCTTGGCGAGCATGCGCTTCTCCCCGGCGGAGAGACCGCGGTCCTGGTCGCGGCGCCAGAGGTCGCGCACGACCTCGGCGACCTTCTTCACATCGCCGGAGGCCAGCTTCTCGACGTTCGCCTTGTAGCGGCGGGACCAGTTGGTGGGCTCCTCCGTGTACGGCAGGCGGAGGACCTCGAAGACCTCGTCGAGGCCCTTCTTGTCGACCACGTCGCGGACGCCGACCATGTCGACGTTGTCGGCCGGGACCTCGATGGTCAGGTCGCCCTGGGCGACCTTGAGCTTGAGGTAGGTGCGTTCCTCACCCTTGATGGTGCGGGTCTTCACCTCCTCGATGAGGGCTGCACCGTGGTGCGGGTAGACGACGGTCTCGCCGACGACAAAGTTCATGTGTCTGGTCCCCTTTCCGCGGAACAGTCTATCACCGACCACCTGTGCTACTCTTCGCGCGCCCATGCCTGCGAGCAGGTGAGCGTGCCCTGCTCGCCACCCGGCCCAGCACCCGGCCCAGCGCCCGACCCGGCCGGCCCGGTGCCCGGAGGGGGTGCCCGAGTGCGGTACCCTGGCAGGGCTGTCCCTGCCCCTCCCCGTCGTGCCTGCAAGTGCACCGAACAGGAGTTCCCCGTGCGTCGTCCCCGCCGACTCGTGCTCTCCGTCGCCGCCCTCGGCCTCGTCGCCGCGGCCTCCGGCTGCTCCTACTTCAACCCGGTGCAGACGCACGACTTCTACCAGGCGGCCGACGGCACGAACGCCAACCTCGAGCAGGACTCCGGCGCCCTCGCGGCGGGCGTGCGCAACGCGATCGTCGTCGTCGACGACTCCGGCAGCGCCGAGCTCCGCGGCTCCGCGGTCAACTACCTCGAGGACGACATCACCCTCGACCTCGAGGGCTCCGTCGACGGCGCCTCCGCCTTCACCGCGTCCGTCGCCGTCCCCGCCGGCGGCTCCGTCGAGCTGGGCCCGGGCGAGGGCGAGCAGGCCGTGGACATCACCGCGCTCGACGTCGCCCCCGGCGACATCATGCAGCTGACGGTCACGCTGGACGGCGAGTCCACCGAGATCTCGCTGCCCGTCACCGACACGACGCTCGCCTACTACCAGGACTCGAGCTCGGACCCCAACGGCGAGGGCGTGGCCTCGGACGGCGGCGGCGCCTCCGACGGCGGCGAGGGCTGACCAGCCCCGCACCAGGCATGACGAAGGGCCCCCGGGTGATCCCGGGGGCCCTTCGTCGTCGTCGGCCCCGTCGGTCGGCAGTCGTGCGCCGTCCCGGCGCGGTCAGGCGCCGGTGGACTCGAACTTGTAGCCCAGCCCGCGCACGGTCACGAGGTGCACGGGGTTCTTCGGGTCGTCCTCGATCTTCGCGCGCAGGCGCTTGACGTGCACGTCGAGGGTCTTCGTGTCGCCCACGTAGTTCGCCCCCCACACCCGGTCGATCAGCTGACCGCGGGTGAGGACCCGGTCGACGTTCCGCAGCAGCATCTCCAGCAGCTCGAACTCCTTCAGCGGGAGCGCGACGTCCGTGCCGTGCACCTGCACCACGTGCCGCTCCACGTCCATCATGATGTGGCCGGCGGTGAGCGTCGCGGACTCCTCGGACTCCGTGCCTTCGCTCCCGCGGCGCAGCACCGCCTTGATCCGGGCGAGCAGCTCGCGCGAGGAGTACGGCTTGGTGACGTAGTCGTCCGCGCCGAGCTCGAGGCCCAGCACCTTGTCGAACTCGTCGTCCTTCGCGGTGAGCATGATGACCGGCACGGAGGAGGTGCGGCGGATCTCGCGGCACACCTCGGTGCCGCTCATGCCCGGGAGCATGAGGTCCAGGAGCACCAGATCCGCGCCGTGCGCGGAGAAGATCCTCAGGCCGTCCGTGCCGTTGTCCGCCACGGCGACCTCGTACCCCTCCTTCCGGAGCGAGTACGAGAGGGGATCGGAGAACGACTCCTCGTCCTCGACGATCAGGATGCGCGTCATCTCAATGTCCCTTCCGTGGGTTCTGCTGGGGATCCGAGGGCCGTGACGGGGGCGTCGCCCCGCTGACGGTGACGGCGCCGGTGCGCCCCATCTCGGGGAGGCGGAGGGTGAAGGTGGAGCCCTGCCCGGCCATGGACCAGGCGGTCACCTCCCCGCCGTGGTCGGTCGCGATGTGCTTGACGATGGCCAGGCCCAGCCCGGAGCCGCCCGTCGCGCGGGACCGTGCCCGGTCCACGCGGAAGAAGCGCTCGAAGACGCGCTCCAGGTTCTCCTTGGAGATGCCCATGCCCTGGTCCTTCACCGACAGCTCGACCATGCCCTGGTCGCGCCGCACGGAGATCCCCACCCGGGTGTCCGGCTCGGAGTAGCTGATGGCGTTGGAGACGAGGTTCGACAGCGCGGTCGTGAGCATCGAGGCGGAGCCGAACACGCGCAGGCCGCCCGTGCCGCCCGTGACCACCTCGATGCGGGAGCCCAGGGCGAAGTTCCGGTTCAGCGCGACCGCCTCGGCGACGACGTCGTCGATCTCGACGGGCTCGGCGTCCGGCAGCGCGGAGGTGCCCTGCACGCGCGAGAGCTCGATGATCTCCTGGACCAGGTGGCCCAGCCGGCGGGACTCCGTCTGCATCCGCTCCGCGAAGCGGCGCACCGCATCCGGATCCTCCGCGGCGTCCTCCATCGTCTCGGCGAGCAGGGTGATCGCCCCGACCGGGGTCTTCAGCTCGTGGGACACGTTCGCCACGAAGTCGCGGCGGGTCTCCTCGACGCGCACGGCGCGGGTGAGGTCGTCGGCGAGCAGCAGCACGCCCGTCTCGCCGAGCGCACCGATGCGCACGTCGATCACGGCGTCGTCGTCCTCCTGGCCGGAGCGGCGCAGGGAGAGGCGCTCGTCGCGCCAGCCGCCCCCGCGGCCGACGTCGGCCGCGAGCTCGAGCAGCTCGGGGCTCGCGAGGCGCGGGTAGTCGTTCCCGGAGGCGCGGACGATGCCGTACGAGTAGGCCAGCGGCGAGGCGCGCAGCACGTCCCCGCTCGCGTCGAGCACGACGTACGCCGAGCGCAGGATCGTGAGGACCTCGGCGACCTGCTCGGGGAGTGTCCCGGGGGAGTCGGCCTCGGCGCGCTCGCGCTCGCGGCCCTCGGAGCGGTGCATCGCGTACATCGCGGCGCACCCGATCACGAGGCCGGTGAGACCGGCGAGCAGGAGGAGGACGGAGAGCGGCACCGGTACAGCCTATTGCCGATAGGGTGATGACTCGCTCCTGCCCCCGCACCTCGAGCGGGGCAGGGACCAGGAGTTCACCGGGACTCCGCCTCGAGTTCACCCCACGGCGATCGCTGTTCATCCGCCATTGCCAGACTCGACGGTCGGGGAACCCCCTACTTCCCGCTCGGAATCGGCATCAGGAGTGTGCACACATGCGCGAGGCGTACCAGAGCGACCTGCGTCATCTCGTCGACGACCTTCTCGACATGGCGTCCCTCGTCAGCTCCGCGCTCGAGGACGCCACCACGGCGCTGCTCGAGGGCGACCTCGGACTGGCGGAGCGCGTCATCGCCGCGGACCCCCACATCGATCAGCGCCAGTACGACCTCGACACCAAGATCGTCGAGCTGCTCGCGCGCCAGAACCCCGTGGCCGGCGACCTCCGCCTGCTCGTCTCCTCGCTGCGCATGAGCTCCTCGCTCGAGCGCATGGGCGACCTCTGCGGCCACATCGCGCTCACCGCGCGGCGCGCCCACCCCGAGCCGGCCGTCCCCGAGCAGCACCACGCCCAGATCCGCGAGATGGCGCGGCTCGCCGGCGAGGCGCTCGCCAACGCCTCGACCGTGATCGCCGAGCGCGACCTCGCCCTCGCCGCACGGGTCGAGGAGGAGGACGAGAAGATCGACGCGCTCCTCCAGGAGGTCGCGCGCGAGCTCGCCAAGGGCGGCGAGGCCTACACCAACGCGCAGATCGCGGACATGACGCTGCTCATCCGGTTCTACGAGCGGATCGGCGATCACGCCGTCTCCCTCGTGCGTCGCATCGGCTTCCTCGTCACCGGCGACTCGATCGACACCCTCAGCGGCGGCGGGACCGAGGTCTCCGAGATCTGACCGCGCCGTCACCGCATGCACGGAGCGCCCGTCCCCGGGAAGGGACGGGCGCTCCTGCATGCGGGCGAGGTCGCCGGTATCAGCCCCGGTTCGCGCGGGGGCGGCGGGAGACGACCCGCTCGGTGCCCTTCTTCGCGTACTGCTGCGCGAGCTGCTTGAAGCCCTGCAGCATGACGCCGGAGATCAGCGTCCACAGCATGACCTTCCAGACGGGCTGCTCGTCCATCGGGTCGCGGATCTCGTCGATCTCCGCCTTGCTCAGGCCGTCCTTCTTCGCCTGCTTGCGGCGGGCGGCGGTGTCCTTCTTCGAGGCGCGGTTCGCCTTGACGGTGGGGGCGTCCTCACCGAAGACCGCGCCCCACCCGGAGCGTGCGGCCCTCGATCCCACCTGCGCGGCGAGGATGCCGGCGATCGGGACGACGATCTTCACGAGCGGATTGGCCACGGGGATCCTCCTGCGGGGTCGGCGGGGTCGGCGGGGTCAGCCGTTGCTGACGTGGTCAGCGTAGTACGAGGACATGGTGTCCTCGCGCAGAGCGGTGCGGAGCAGGTCCATCGCCTCCTCGTCGGTGCCGACCACGCTCGCGCCGCCGCTGGTGGTGTAGGGGCCCGAGTTCGGCACGGCGAGGTAGTGGATGTCGCCGCTGCGGATCGAGCGCAGGGACAGGCCCAGCTCGATCATGGCGCCCGAGTCCAGGCCGTCGTCGGTCGTCATGTAGGGGGCGATCGTCGAGATCGTGTCGCGCAGCTTCGCCGGGTCGGTGAGGGTGTCCGCGCTGATGAGCTTCGAGATGATCCCCTGCAGGACCGCCTGCTGGTTGCGGTTGCGCTGGAAGTCGCCCTCGGAGAACTGCTTGCGGGCGCGGACGAAGGCGAGCGCCTCCTCGCCGTTGAGGTGCTGGGTGCCCTTGGTGTACTGGTGGCCGTCGGCCTCGAAGTCCTCGGGGACGGTCACGTCCACCCCGTCGAGGGTGTCGACGAGGCCCTGGATGCCCTCGAAGTCGATGAGCGCCACGTGGTCGATCGGCACGCCCGTGTAGTTCTCGACCGTGGTCACGGCGAGGCTCACGCCGCCGTAGGCGAGCGCGGAGTTGATGCGGCCCTTGCCGTGGCCCGGGATGTCCACGTACAGGTCGCGCGGGAAGGAGGTCACGTAGACCTCCTTGTTGTCCGCGGAGATGTGCACGAGCATCATCACGTCCGAGCGCTGGCCGCTCACGTTCTCCGCCTTCGCGTCCTCCTCGCTGCGCTTGTCCGAGCCCAGCAGCAGGAAGTTGCGGCCCTGGCCGTCCTCGGGGCGCTCGCCGTCCGAGGCGCCGCGGGAGATGGACACGGTGGTGACCTTCTCGTAGGCCGAGCGCAGCGAGTTGAGGTAGGCACCCACGGCGATGACCGCGCCGAGCACGAGCACACCGGCGAGGCCCAGCGCGATGAGCGCGAAGCGGCGGCTGCGACGGGCGCGGGGATCCGGCTCGGAGTCGTCCTCCCAGTCGGAGGGCAGCTGCAGGTCGTCGGGGGCGTTCATGAGGGCTCGCTCTCGTCCGGTGCCGAAGGGGGAGAAGATCGGATGCGGGTCGGTCCGACCTCGCAACGGCAGTCGGCGCGCTCCCTCGTCGTGGCCGCGGGATCCGCGCTCACGGCGCCGGGGTGTACGCCAGATCCCATACTAGGCGTCCGGCACGGGCGCCCTTGTTCTCGAAGCTGGTCTTCACACGACCCTCGAATCTGGGCGCCCAGCCCTTCACCGGGAGGTCCTCGGGCACGGGATCGGCGGCCTCCCCCTCGGGGCGCGGCCCGTCGGGGTGGAGGCTGCGCAGCCGGGGATCCGCGTCGAGCACCTGCCGCATGTGGTGCGCGTACTGGGCCCAGTCCGTCGCGAGGCGGAGCACGGCCCCGGGCGCGAGCAGCGGGATCATCGCGTCGAGGAACGGCGGGTTCACGAGGCGTCGCTTGTGGTGGCGGGACTTGTGCCACGGATCGGGGAAGAACACCCACAGCTCCTGCACCGACCCGGCGGGCAGCAGCGCGGGCAGCGACCGCTGGGCGTCCAGGGGGAGCAGGCGCACGTTGTCCGGCAGCCCCGCCCGCTCGATCCGGTCGAGGGTCTGGGCGAGCCCCGGCAGGTACACCTCGACCGCGAGGTGGTCCCGCTCCGGCTGCGCCGACGCGGCCGCGGCGATGTTCTCGCCGAGCCCGCTGCCCACCTCGATCACGAGCGGCGCGCGCCGCCCGAAGGTCGCCTCGAGGTCGAGCGAGGCGCCCTCCTCCGGGAGCGTGTCCCGCTCCCCGCGCGGGAGGTCCAGCACGTAGCGCCCGGCGAGGCGGTCCCAGGCGTCCTGGCGGCTCGACGAGAGCCGCGCCCCGCGGCGCACGAAGGAGACGACGTCCCGCGACGGGCGCCCGGCCGGTGCGGTGGCCTCCGCAGGAGCGTCCGCGGAGGTGGATCCCTCGCGGCCGCCGTCGGGCACGGTCACGAGGTCACGCGGCGCACCGCGCCGTCCTCGACGCTCACGGCGACCTCCGGGAGGTGCGTCGTCGCCGGGCCGCGCAGCACCTCGCCGGTGAGGGCGTCGAAGCGCGAGCCGTGGCACGGGCAGTCGAGCTCCTCGTCGTTCTGCGCCAGGGCGCAGCCGTTGTGGGTGCAGTACCCGGAGAACCCGGAGACGTCCTCCCCGTCACCGCGCACGAGCAGGACGAACGGGCGCTCCCCGCCGAAGTTCACGAGCGCCGCGCCGTTCTCGGGGACGTCGGTCAGCGGGACCGAGCCGTCCTCCTGGGCGCGGATCGGCTCGGCATCGCCGAAGCCCTCGTCCTGCGGGGCGCAGGCGGCGAGGGCGCCGAGGCCGGCGACGGAGGCGGGGAGGGCGAGCGCACGGCGGCGCGACAGGCAGGGTCGATCCATGCCCGCAGGATAGTGCGCCCGCCTGAGCGCGGAGGGGCTCAGACCTCCTCGGCGAGGCGCTCCCGCGGGTCCCAGGTGAGGATCCCGCGGGCGCGCCAGGCGCGGGCGGTGACGGCGTCGAGCGCCTCGCGGCGCCGGGCGGGGGAGAGGCGGTCCAGGTACAGGGAGCCGTCGAGGTGGTCCACCTCGTGCTGCAGGCAGCGCGCGAGCACCCCGCCCTCGTCCTCGACGACGACCTCCTGGCCGTCCAGATCCGTGCCCGTGACGCGGGCGCCGCGATGACGTGCCGTGGCGAAGCCCTCACCGGGAACCGAGAGGCAGCCCTCGAGGGTCTCCTCGTCGAGGTCGAGCGGTCCCCACCGCTCGAGCCGCGGGTTGATGACGACCCCGCGGCGCAGCTCCCCCGAGGCGTCCTTGCAGGAGTACACGAACAGCCGCCAGCGCGAGCCGACCTGGGTGGCCGCGAGTCCCGCGCCCTTCGCGGCGTCGTTGGTCTCGAACATGTCCGCGACGAGGGTGCGGAGGTCCTCGGTGACCTCGCGGACCTTCTTCGTGCGCTGCTCGAGGGCGCGGTGGCCGATGATCGTGATCGGACGGACGCTCATGCGGCGGGGTCTCCTGGTGTGCTCTGGCCGATCCCCTCACGCGGGTCCTCGGCGTCGGTGCTGGTGATGCGGTGGTGCTGGGGCGGGTTGACCGCCGTGATCGCGGTGGACTCGGCCACCCACGCCGATCTCGCGCGGGTCAGCGGCTCGCCGGTGCGGGCGGCGATCGCGACCTCCCGGCCGATCGCCTCCGCCTGCTCCGCGTCCTGGGCCAGGAAGTCGAGGGTGTGCGTCGCGTGGGGGTCCAGCACGATCGTGTGCCACGCGTCGAGGCCCGCGGCGATCTGGCGCGCCCGTAGGAACTCCGCGTCCAGCGCGGCCCCCGCGACGATGACGATGTTCGCGACCCACAGCAGCAGCAGGATGCCGATCAGGCCGTTGAGGACGGTGAGGACCTCCGCGAAGCTCGTCACGAGCGCGGCGAGGCGACCCGCCAGCAGCGCCGCGCCGAAGAGCACGAGGACGGACACCGTCGAGCCGAGCGTCATGAGCCGGTAGCGCGGCAGGCGCACGTTCGGGAACAGGTAGTAGGCCATCGACACCCCGATGACGAGCAGCACGAGCAGGATCGGCCACTTCACGAGGTTCCACGCCTCGAAGGCGAAGCGGGGGATGCCCACGATCTCGCCGAGTGCCTGCGACGCCTCGTTGCCGATCACGAGGATGCCGAGGGCCAGCAGCACGAGGGTGACGATGACGACCGTCTCCCCGAACACGATCGTGCGGAACCACAGGAAGGGGCGCCCCTCGCGGGTGTCGTACACGCGGTGCAGCGCCCGGTGGAAGGCGGCGACGCCGTTCGAGGCGCTCACCAGGGAGCCCGCGGTGCCGACGACGAGCCCGATCACCCCGCCGTTCGTCGTGGACACCGCGATGATCGCGTCGACGAACGGATCCGGGTCGAAGGTCGGGAAGATCTCCCGGATCGCGACCGCCGCGGCGTCCAGCGGCTCCTGCTCGATGCCGAGCATCGACATGAGGGACACCGCCGCGACAGCCCCGGGGAACAGCGACAGCAGCGTGTAGAAGGTCATCGTCCCCGCGACGTCCCACACCTGGATGTCGAGCAGCCGCATCCGCACCCGGTTCAGGACGTGCCAGATCGTCAGCCGCGGTCGCACGTACTCGCGCTGCTCGGCGGCCATGGTCCTCCTCCGGGGCGTGACGTGCGGGTGCGCTGGGAGCCTACGTCAGCGCGGGCCCGTGGCCGGGGAGCGCTCAGGCCTCCTCGATGATGTCGTCGGGATCGGTGTGCACCGGGTACTCCCACGGGTCCTCGGGATCGGCGGGCACCGCGGAGGTGACGATGGTGCCGTCCGCGCGCCGGTCCCCGACGCCGACGGGCGTGGCCAGCACGGCGTCGTCCAGCACCGGGCCCTGGTCCGCGAGCGGCACGGTCGCGCCGTCGGCCGTCACGCGCACGCTCTCGCCGCGCACCGTGACCTCGACCTCCTCACCCGTCTCGAGGGTGAAGGAGATCTCCTCCGGGCGCAGGCGCACCCGGAAGCGGGAGCCGCGCAGGGTGAGCGGGAAGTCCAGCCCCTCCCAGCCCTCCGGGAGGCGGGGGTCGAAGGCGAGCGCGCCGTCCTCCTGCCGCATGCCGCCGAAGCCGTGCACGAGGGCGTTCCACACCCCGCCCGCGGAGGCGATGTGCACGCCGTCGCCGGTGTTGTGGTGGAGGTTGCCGAGGTCCACGAAGAGCCCGGCGCGGAAGTAGTCCAGCGCCGCCTTCTGGTGGCCGACCTCCGCCGCGATGATCGACTGCACGACCGCGGAGAGCGAGGAGTCGCCCGTCGTGATCGGGTCGTAGTACTCGAAGTCCGCGCGCTTCTCCTCCGCGGTGAACTCGCTGCCGCGCAGGAACAGCGCGAGCACGACGTCCGCCTGCTTGAGCACCTGGAAGCGGTAGATCACGAGCGGGTGGTAGTGCAGCAGCAGCGGGAACGCCTCGTCCGGGGTCGAGGAGAGGTCCCAGACCTCACGCTCGAGGAAGGCGTCCTCCTGGAGATGGATGCCGAGGGCATCGTCCTTCGCGATGTACATGCCGTCCGCGCAGGCGTCCCACTGGTCCAGCTCCTTCTCGTCGAGCTCGAGCTCGACCGCGAGCGCCTCGTACGCCGACGCGTCCGCCTCGCGCAGCTCGCGCACGGCGCGGGCCGCCCGCCGCAGGGTGTGCCGGGCCATCACGTTCGTGAACATGTTGTTGTTGACGACGGCCGTGTACTCGTCCGGGCCGGTCACGCCGTGGATGTGGAAGATCGCGTCGCCCTGGGCGGTGACCCGCCAGAACCCGAGGTCCGCGAACATCCGCGCGGTCTCCACGAGCACCCGCACCCCGTCGCGGTGCTGGAAGTCGGTGTCCCCGGTGACGTCCACGTACTGGGCGAAGGCATAGGCGATGTCCGCGTCGATGTGGTACTGCGCGGTGCCTGCCGCGTAGTAGGCGGAGGCCTCCTCGCCGTTGATCGTGCGCCACGGGAACAGAGCGCCGCGCTGGTTCAGCTCCCGCGCGCGCTCCCGCGCCTTGGGCAGCAGGTGGGTGCGGAAGCGCAGGGCGTTGCGCGCCCAGGCGGGGGAGGTGAACGTGAGGAACGGGACCACGTACACCTCGGTGTCCCAGAAGTAGTGGCCCTCGTAGCCGGAGCCCGTGAGGCCCTTCGCCGGGATGCCCCACTGGTCCGATCGCGCCGAGGCCTGGGCGAGCTGGAACAGGCACCAGCGGGTGGCCTGCTGCTCCGCGGGCTGTCCCGGCAGCTCGACGTCGCTGCGCAGCCAGAAGTCCTCGAGGTAGCGGCGCTGGTCCGCGAACTGCGCCTCGAAGCCCTCCTCACGGATCCGGTCCAGGGTGCGCCGGCAGCGGTCGAAGAGCTCCCGGTGGGGGACCGTGCGGGAGGAGTGGTACGAGATCGCCTTGCGGACCGTGATCCTCTGGCCCGTGCCGAGGTGGGCACGGGCCACCATCCGCCCGCGGTCCGGCGTGGTCTCCAGGAAGCGGTCCACCTCGACGTCGGCGTCGATGTCGTGGTCCGCGCCCACGGCGAGGGACATGCGGCTCGAGACGGTGCGGTAGCCCAGCAGCATGCGGCGCTCGCTGTGCGTGTCCTCCTGCGGCTCGAGCACCCGGTGGGTGAAGGCGGTGGTCTGGCGCGGGTCGTCCTTGTCGGTGAGCGCGCCGCTCACGCCCTGGCCGAAGTCGTCGGCGGTGTCCTCGCGATTGATGATCTGGGAGGAGATCGCGATCGGCGCGGAGCCGTCGAGCATCTCCACCTCGAGCGTCATGAGCGCGAGGTGGCGCTGGGTGAAGGAGACCATGCGGGAGGTGCGCACCCGCACGCGCTTCCCGGCCGGGGTGCGCCACACGAGATCGCGGCGCAGCACGCCCTCGCGGAAGTCGATCCAGCGCTCGTACTCGAGCAGGTCGGCGGTGTTCAGCAGCAGCGGCTCGTCGTCCACGTACAGCTTCATCACCGTGGAGTCCGGCACCGAGACCATGGTCTGCCCGGTGCGGGCGAAGCCGAAGGCGGACTCCGCGTGGTGGATGTCCCAGGTCTCGTGGAATCCGTTGAGGAAGGTGCCGTGGGCGTGCGCGTCGCGGCCCTCCACGGGCGTGCCGCGCATGCCGAGGTAGCCGTTCGCGGTCGCGAAGAGCGTCTCCTTGAGCGCCTGGTCCCCGCCGGGACGGGACTCGACGAGTCGCCAGGTGTCCACCGGGAGGTGGGTGCGGTCCACCGGATCCGCGGGCACGGAGCGCAGGCGGCTCATCGGCCGGCCTCCGACGCGTCCGACGAGGCGGAGGGGACGAGCGCGTCGAGGTCGTCGACCACCCGGGTCGCGCCCGCGCCGCGCAGGGCCTCGCGGCCCGCCCCGCGGTCCACGCCGACGACGGCGCCGAAGCCGCCCGCGGCGCCCGCGGCGACGCCCGAGACGGCGTCCTCGTAGACGACGGCGTCGCCGACGGCGACGCCCAGCAGCTCGGCGGCGCGCACGAAGGTGTCCGGCGCGGGCTTGCCCGGCAGGCCCTCCGCCGCGGCGACCATGCCGTCGACGACGACCTCGAAGCGGTCGCCCAGCTCCGCGCCCCGCAGCACCTCCTCGGCGTTGCGGGAGGAGGAGACCACGGCGAGGCGCGCGCCGGCGGGCAGCGCGTCGAGGTAGGCGACGGTGCCCGGGTACGGGGCGACGCCCTCGGTGCGGATCAGCGCGAGCACGCGGTCGTTCTTGCGGTTGCCGAGCCCGCGCACGGTCTCCTCGCCGGGAGCCTGGTCCGCTGGGTCCTCGTCGGCGCCCTCGGGGATCGTGATCCCCCGGGAGGCGAGCAGCTCGCGCACGCCGTCGTAGCGGGGGCGGCCGTCCACGTGCGCGAAGTAGTCGCGCTCCGTGTAGGGCTCCTCGACGCCGCGGCTGCGCAGGAAGGCGTCGAACATCTCGGCCCAGGCGCGCATGTGCACCTCGGCGGTCGGGGTGATCACCCCGTCCAGGTCGAAGAGGTGAGCGGTGAAGTCGGGTTCGGGGCGGGTCTGCTCGGCGTTCACCCGGTCCATGCTAGGGGCAGTCCGCGCCGCGACGGGAGGCCGGAGCGGCTGTGCGCCGAGCTGTGACCTGCACGGCGCGGGGCCCCTGTGCGCGACGGCACGGGGTCTGTGCGGGAGGTGCGGCCGTGGGCTACTCTCGCTCCGTCCGCGCCCGCGCCACGGCGCCGGTGCGGAGCGGTGACGACTCTTCGAGGAGACCATGACGACCCTGCGGTCGCAGACCGTGACGGACGCGGTGCGACGAGCGCTCGAGATCGACGACCTGGGGGAGCAGCTGCGGCTGCGGCTCTCCCTCTCCACGGCCGTGGACCTGGCCCCGGCACGCCTCTGGCCGCTGCTCACCACCCCCGACGGCCTCGCCTCCTGGTACGGACCCGTGCAGGGGGAGCTCGGCGAGGGCGGGCGCTTCGCGCTGCCCGCCGCCGAGGGGTCCCTGCTCGCCCTCACCGGCCCCGAGCCCGTCGAGGGCAGCGTGCTCGAGGTCGAGGGCCCCCACCGCCTCGTCCTCTCCTGGGAGCGCGGGGGTCGCACCGACCTCCTGACGCTGCTGCTGGACCCCGAGGACGACGGCACCACCTCGCTCGTGCTCACGCACACCCTCGTGCGGGAGCGCGCCGACGTCGAGGAGCGCGGACCCGGCGTATGGGCCGTGGGCTGGGAGCTGATGCTGCTCGCCCTCGCGGCGGAGACCGACGGCTGGCGCAGCACCTGCCGCTCCCGTCCCGAGCGTCCCACCGGGACCTGGCTCGCGGGCGAGGGCGGCGCCGACGCCCTCGAGGCCTGGGCCGTCCGCTGGGCGGCCGAGGCGCTCGCCGCGGGGCTCGACGAGGAGCAGGTGCGGCGCGGCGAGGAGGCGACCCGCGCGTCCGTGGGTCCCGGCGGCCCTGCCGCCCCTGCCGTCCCCGGGCCGCCGGTCGCCGGCGCCGGGCGGACCGCGCTCCCGCTGACCGCCGCCCGTCGCCCCGGCGCCTGAGGAGGTCGCCGGGGAGGCGTGCGTCCCACCGGGCGGGAGATCGTTGCCCGAGCTCACGACCCGGTGACAGACTGCCCGCGTGACCGCTGCGCCCCCGCCCTCCCGATCGGCGGAGGAGCGCACCACCGCCCAGGTCATGCGCCAGCTCGTGCCGTCCGTGTACGTGCCCACGCTGCTCGAGTTCAGCGGCAACTCGGCGCTGCTGCCGGTCATCCCGCTCATGGCCCTGGCCCTCGGCTTCGACGTCCCGCAGGCGGCCGCCCTGAGCCTCGTCTTCGGGATCTTCTCGTTCCTCGGCCCGATCCCCGCGGCGCGCCTCATCTCCCGGATGGGCGCCCGCCCCGCGCTCGTGCTCACCGGTGCGCTGCTCGTCGTCTCGAACGTCGTCGCCTATCTCCTGATCACCCCGGGACTGCAGGGAGACCCTGCGCTCCGCCACCGGCTCGCGCTGATCGCCGCCCTCGTCGTCATGGCCGCCTGCTCGCAGGTGTGGACGCTGGGCCGGCAGGCCTACCTCGGCAGCGCCCTGCCGCCGGGGATGCGGGCCCGCGGCATGACCGCCTTCGGCGGCATGATCCGGATCGGCCAGGTGGTCGGTCCGCTGCTCGGCGCGATCGTGCTGGGCCTCGGGCAGGACTCCGTCGTCTTCCTGCTCTACGCCGTGACGACCGCCGCCGCGACGGTCATGGTCGGCATCTTCCTGCCCGTCGGCGACACCCGGGGGAGCGCCCGCACGATCCCGCGCGGGCGGAGCCGCAGCCCGCTGCACCGCCGGCTCGACCGCGCCGTGCTGCTGCGCATGATCTCGATCGGCTGCGGGATCGCGCCCGTGATGATCTCCCGCGTCAACCGACCGGTCATCGTGCCGCTGCTCGGCGCCTCCCTGGGCCTGGACTCGACCCTCATCTCCCTCGTGTTCGGGGCGAGCGCGGTGCTCGAGATCATCATGGTCATCCCCGCCGGGGTGCTCATGGACCGGTTCGGGCGGGCCGCGGTCGCCGTGCCCTGCGGCCTGATCATGGGGGCCGGCTACGTGCTGCTCGCGGTGCTCGCGGCCGCCCTCGAGGGGCACGGCCAGGCGGCGGCGCTGGTCGCGCTGCTCGTGCCGAGCGCCCTCATCGCCCTCGGCAACGGGCTGGGCTCCGGCATCGTCATGACCCTCGGCATCGACGTGTCCCCGGTGCACGGCCGCACCGGCTACCTCGCCTGGTGGAACACGCTCATGGGCGCGGGGCGGCTCGTCGCCCCGCTCGTCGTCTCCGGCGTCACCCTCGTCGCGCCGGTCGCCGCCGCGGGTGCCGCGACCGGGGTGCTGTGCCTCGCCGGCGGGTTCTGGCTGCTGCGGGCGCTGCCCCGCCTCACGCCCTCGGGCGGCACCCGCGCGGGCGGTGGGCGGCCCGTCGCCGCCCGTCGCGGCTGAGCCTCCCGGCGCGTCCTCTCTCCCCCTCCCGTCCGTCGCCCGGCGCCCCTACGATGAGCGCGACGCCGGCCCCGGCGCCGCCCGTCGCACGCCCGGCCCGTCGGCCCGGCCGACCGCTCCCAGGAGGACCCGATGACCGTCCAGCTCCGCGCGTACCTCAACTTCCCCGGCACCACCCGCGAGGCCCTCGAGACCTACCGCGAAATCTTCGGCGGCGAGCTCACCCTCAGCACCTTCGGCGAGTTCCACGCCGTCCCCGAGGGCCACGAGGCCGCCGGGAAGATCATGCACGCCGAGCTCACCACCGAGCATTTCGTGCTGAACGCGGCCGACGCCATCCCCGACATGCACCCCGTGACCCCCGGCGACAACGTCAACCTCGCGCTCATGGGCACCGGCGAGGAGGACCTCGCCGCGCTCACGGCGATCTTCGACCGCCTCGCGGAGGGCGGCGAGGTCGAGATGCCGCTCCAGAAGCAGATCTGGGGCGACTTCTACGGCGCGGTGGTGGACCGCTTCGCCATGCACTGGATGATCAACGTCGGCGGCGTGGGCGGAGACGGCGGGGACGCGGCCGGCGAGGAGCAGGCCGCCCCGGTCGCCGACCCCACCCGCTGAGCACCCCTCGACACCGGATCGTCGACGGAGGTCGGGTGCCGCGGGTCCGGGAGCAGGGGTTCCATGGACCCATGGCCCGCCGCTCGCGCACCCGACCCCTGCCGTCCCCTTCCGACGGCGGCGCCGTCGTGCGCGCCGAGGAGGTCGGCGCCGCGGAGGGGGAGGTCGAGCTCCTCAGCCCCGTCTCCCTCCGGGTCGACGCGGGCGAGGTGCTCGCGCTGAGGGGCCACAACGGTTCCGGGAAGACGACCCTCCTGCGCCTCCTCGCGGGACTGCGACGCCCCTCCACGGGCAGCGTCGAGGTGCTCGGCCACGCCCCCGACGACCGCGACCCCGCCCTGCGCGCCGCGCTCGCCGCGCTCATCGGCCCCCCGCAGACGGCCCGAGACCTCACCGTCCGCGAGCACCTCCGATTCCTCGGCGCGACCTGGGGCCGGGCGGCCGGCCCCGCACAGGAGGAGGCCGACGCCCTGCTCGAG
Source organism: Brachybacterium horti (assembly GCF_054777615.1). NCBI lineage: Bacteria > Bacillati > Actinomycetota > Actinomycetes > Micrococcales > Dermabacteraceae > Brachybacterium > Brachybacterium horti. The sequence goes on along the minus strand of NZ_BAAHAM010000003.1, from coordinate 472,582 downwards.
GAGCTCGCGCTGACCCCGCTCGCCGCGCGCTTCCCGCACGAGCTCTCGAGCGGGCAGTCCCAGCTCCTCGCCCTCGCCCTGACCCTCGGGCGTCCCTCCCGGGTGCTGCTGCTCGACGAGCCCGAGCAGCGGCTGGATCCCGACCGTCTCACCCTCGTCGCCGACGCCCTGCGCGCACGGGCGGGGGCCGGCGCCGCGATCGTCCTCGCGAGCCACAGCGCCGCGCTCGTCGACTCCCTCACGACCGCCGAGCTCACGCTCACGGCGGCCGGCACGGTGGGCTCCGCCCGATGAGCGGTGATCTCGCCGGGGTCCGTGAGGTCTGGGCCGGTCGCTCCACCGCCCGCGGCACCTGGGCGCAGGTGGAGCTCCTCTACCTCGTCGTCATCTCGGTCCTCGTGCTCGTCGTCCCCGCCCTGGGGAGCGTCGGCGGCCTGCTCGCGCGGCCCGACGTGCTCCCGCTGCTGCTCGCCCCCGCCGCGCCCACGGTCGCCGTGCTCGCCGTGGCCGTCGCCGCGGCGGGCGCCGTGCTCGTGGGCGGCACCCGCGGTCCGGCGCTGCTGGACCCCTTCCTCACGACGACCCTCGCCGGCAGCGCGCTCCGCCGACGCACCGTGCTGAGCCGTCCCGCCGCCCGCGCCCTGCTCGTCCCGCTCGGGGCGGGCCTCCTGACCGCCGCTGTCGTGGGCACCGTGCTGCTGGAGGCCGACGTCGCCTCCGGCGCGGAGATCGCCGCGCTGCTGGTCGCCGCGACCGGCACCGGTCTGCTGCTCGGCCTGTGCTGGCTCGCCGGGGAGCTGCTGGCCCCCGCCGCGCGACCGCTGCTCGCGCTCGGAGTGCTCGCCCTCGGTCTCGTGCTCGCACTGCCGGGGCAGGCCGGACCGGCCGCCCTGATCCCCGGGCCGGTGCCGGCCGGCGCCGTCCCCTGGCCGTGGGCCCTCGGGATCGCGGCCGCGGGCCTGCTCGCCGCCGTCATCGGGTGGGCGCTGCTGGACCGCCTGCGCGGCGCGGTGCTGCTCGAGCAGTCCCTGCGCTGGGACGCCGCCCGCACGAGCGCGGACACGGGGGACCTCGCGGGCGCCGCCGCCGGCTTCCGCAGCCCGCCCCGGGCGGGGCGCCGGCTCCCCGCCGTCGGCCCCGGCCCTCTCGCGCTGGTCTATGCGCGCCGCGACGCCGTGGCGTGGCTGCGCAGCCCGGGGCGCAGCGCCCTCGGCGCGATCGGGGTGATCGCCGGCGCCGCCCTGCTCACCGCCGGGACGACCCTCGTGACGGGCCCCGCCGCGGTCATCGCCGTGCTCGTCGGCACGCTGAGCGCGTGGCTCGGCAGCGGGCCCTTCGTGGACGGGCTCCGCCATGCGGTGCACACCCTCGGCGCGCCCGCCCTGTTCGGGCAGTCCGCCCCGGTGCAGGCGGTCCTCCACCTCATCGCCCCGACGTCGCTGATGGTCCTGCTCGCGGCGGCCGGGAGCGTGCCCGTCGCGCTCCTCGACCCCCGTCCCCTCGAGCACGTCGCCCCCGCCCTGCTGCTCGCCCTCCTGCTCGTCCCGGCCCGCCTGCGGGACGCCGCGAAAGGTCCCATGCCGCTCGCCCTCACCGTCCCCCTGCCCACCGCCCAGGGGGACGCCTCCGTGCTCCCCCTGCTCGCCTGGCAGTCCGACGCGCTCCTCCTCGCCCTCGCGACCGGGGGAGCGCTCGTCCTGGCCGCCGGGCTCGGGCTCCCCGCGGCGCTCGCCGCCGCCGCGCTGATCGGAGCGCTGCTCTCCCTCATGACCGCCCTCCGGCTCCGGGCGCTGCGCGCATGAGCGCCGACGGCCACCGCGAGCCCTTCGACCTGCGCACCACGAGGAACGCCCTCGTGAGGGCCGCGGGGAGGCAGCTCGGACGCTGGAACGCCCGCCACCCGTGGGACCACAACGCCCACTTCCATCGCTGGGTCCTCGCGGGCGTCCCCGCCGGTGCCCGGCGCGTGCTCGACGTGGGCAGCGGTCGCGGCGACCTCGCCCGCGCGCTGCGAGGCGTCGCCGCCGAGGTCGAGGGCATCGACCCCGACGCCCGCATGGCCTACGCCGCCGCGAGCGCGCTGCGGGACCTCGACGGCGTGCACATCGCCCGCCGCACGCTCGCCGAGCACGCCGCGGACCCGTCCCGCCACGGCGCCTACGACGCGGTCTCGATGGTCGCCTCGCTCCACCACCAGGACCCCGTCGCCGCCTTCGCACAGGCCCGGGCCCTGCTGCGACCGGGAGGACGGCTGCTCGTGGTGAGCCTCGTACGGCCCGTCGGCCCGGCGGACCGGATCTGGGACCTCACGAACGTGCTCACCAACCCGCTGATCGGCCTCGTGAAGCACCCGCGCCCCGTGCGGGCGCTGCCGCCGGCCGATGCCGCCGGGACGGGACGGCGCGAGGACGCGATGCCGATCACGGACGCGGACTTCTCGACGGCGGAGCTGCGCGAGCTCGCCCACGAGCACCTGCCCGGAGCCCGCGTGCGCCGCCGCACGGGGTTCCGGGTGACGCTGCGGTGGACCTCGCCCGTGGAGCAGGACGCCCGCTGAACAGGCCCTGACGCGGAGGGCTCAGCGGTCGCCGTGGCGCGCGATGACCTCGCCGAGCCGGCCGATCGCCTCCGCGATCACCGCGGGGGAGTGGGTGACGAAGCTCAGCCGCATCGTCGAGCGGTCCGGGTCCTCCGCGAAGAACGACCAGCCGGGCAGGTAGGCGACGCCCGCGGCGACCGCGTCCGCGAGCATCTCCTGCGCGTCGTACCCCTCGCCGAGCGCGGCCCACAGGAACATGCCGCCCTCGGGTCGGGTCACGTGCGCGCCCGCGGGCAGCACGGGCGCGAGGGCCTCGGCGAGCGCGTCCCGCCGCTCCCGGTAGACCCCGCTGACCTTCCGCACGTGCGCGTCGAGCTCCGCCGTCTCGAGATACCGCGCGACCATCAGCTGGTCCACCACGGAGGACTGCATCGAGATCGCCGCCTTCGCGACGGCGAGCGTCTCCAGGATCGGTCCCTCGCCGCGGATCCAGCCGATCCGCACGCCCGGGCTCATGAGCTTGCTCATCGAGTTCAGCAGCAGGGTGCGCTCCGCCATACCGGGGAGCGAGGCGATCGGCGGCATGACGACGCCCGTGAAGGACAGCTCGCCGTAGGGGTCGTCCTCGATGAGGGGGACCTCGTGGCGCAGCAGCACCTCGGCGACCGCGCGACGACGCTCGAGCGGCATCGTCCGGCCCGTCGGGTTCTGGAAGGAGGGGATGAGGTACACCATCCGCGGGTGGTGCGTGCGGATCGCCTCCTCGAGCGCCGCTGGGTCCACGCCGTCGTCGTCCGTCGCGACGCCCACCATCCGCGCGCCGTGCACGGCGAAGGCCTGCACCGCCGCGAGGTAGGTGGGGGACTCCACGAGCACCACGTCACCGGGCTCGAGCAGCGCCTCCGCGACGACGAACAGCCCCTCCTGGGAGCCGGAGGTGACGCGGATCTGCGAGGCGTCGGTGGGCAGGGTGCGGGAGACGCGCCGCGCGGCCTGCTCGCGCAGCTCGGGCTCGCCCTCGCTCACCCCGTACTGCAGGGCGCGGGACCCCTGGTGGGAGAGCACCCAGTCGTAGGCGGCGGTGACGGTGCCGAGGTCGAACAGCTCCGGGTCCGGGATGCCGCCGGCGAAGGAGACCACGCCGGGTGCGGCGGCGAGGTCGAAGATGCTCTTCAGCGGCGAGGACGCCATGCCGGCGTAGCGGCCGGCGACGGGGAAGCGGAACGGGGCGGTGGTCTCGGGCACGGTCATGGTGCCCATGCTTCCACGACCCGGCGGCTGCGCCGGGCAGGGGCGGGGCCGACGTGCCGGGACGACGAAGGGCCCCGGTCGGAACCGGGGCCCTCCGATGCTGCAACGAGCGGATGACGGGAATCGAACCCGCGTAATCAGTTTGGAAGACTGAGGCTCTACCATTGAGCTACATCCGCGTGACCTGCGCCGATGCCGTGAGGCGAGGGGCAGGCCCGGGCCGCTGGACGGGCATCTCGCGATGACCCCGCTCGAGCGGCGAGGCCTATTGAACCAGATCCCGGCGCCCCCGGCCGTGCCGCGCGCCCCGACGCGGGCATGGATCTCCTCACAGCCCGGAGGGACGGCGAGCGCGGCCCCGCGCGTGAACCGGTAGTATCTGGCGGGTTGCCCTCCGGGGTGTAGCTCAGCTTGGTAGAGCACCCGCTTTGGGAGCGGGAAGTCGCAGGTTCAAATCCTGTCACCCCGACTCCGCCCGCCGGGTCGCCGCCTGCGGCCGCGCCGGGGGCGCCCGTGACAACACACGTCCTAGACCACCGATGAACAGGGAGACCTGACCAGTGAAGACCGCGTCCGAGAAGCTCGGCCCCACCCGGGTGAAGCTCACCGTCGAGGTGCCGTTCGACGAGCTGAAGCCGGCCGTCGAGGCCGCCACCGTCAAGATCGCCGACCAGGTGCAGATCCCGGGCTTCCGCAAGGGCAAGGTCCCCAGCCGTCTGATCGAGCAGCGCTTCGGCCGTCCGGCGATCCTGCAGGAGGCCGTCAACGACTCCCTGCCGGACTTCTACCAGAAGGCCGCCGCGGAGGCGGAGATCAAGCCCGTCGGCCGCCCCGAGGTCGAGGTCGTCGAGATCCCCGGCCTGGACGGCAAGGACGAGGGCGACCTCGTCTTCACCGTCGAGCAGGACGTCCGCCCCGAGTTCGATCTCCCGGAGTTCTCCTCCGTCGAGCTCGAGATCGAGGAGCCGACCGTCGACGACGACGCCGTGCAGGTGCGCCTGGACCAGCTCCGCGAGCGCTTCGGCACCCTCGTGGGCGTCGACCGTCCCGCCGCGGACCGCGACTTCGTCTCGCTCGACATGAAGGCCACCATCGAGGGCGAGGAGATCGAGTCCGTCGAGGGCGTCTCCTACCAGATCGGTGAGGGCAACATGCTCGAGGGCCTGGACGAGGCGCTCATCGGCCTCTCCTCCGGCGAGTCCACCACCTTCGTCTCGCAGCTCGCCGGTGGCGACCGCGCCGGCGAGGACGCCCAGATCTCCGTGACCGCGCAGTCCGTCAAGGTGCGCGAGCTCCCCGAGGCCGATGACGAGTTCGCCGAGCTCGCCTCCGAGTTCGACACCATCGACGAGCTCAAGGACGACCTCAAGAAGCAGGCCGAGGCGGACGCCACCGCGAACCGCGTGGGCCTCGCCCGCAACGCTCTCCTCGAGAAGCTCCTCGAGGACCTCGAGATCCCCGTGCCCGAGCAGCTGGTCGAGGACGAGATCCTGTCCCACCTGCAGAACGAGGGCAAGGAGGCGGGCGACCCGCACGCCGAGGAGATCCGCGAGGACACCGTCAAGGCGATCCGGACCCAGTTCCTGCTCGACGAGATCCACGCGACCCGCGAGGTCTCCATCGAGCAGAACGACCTCATGGACTACATGACGCAGCTCTCCGCGCAGTACGGCATCGAGCCGAACCAGCTGCTGCAGATGCTCGCCCAGTCCGGCCAGCTCGAGCAGATCTTCTCCGAGGTCCAGCGCTCCAAGGCCCTCGACGTCGCCCTCTCCGAGGTCGTCGTGAAGAACGAGAAGGGCGAGGTCCTCGACCTGGGCCTGGCGAAGGCCGAGGAGTCCGCCGAGTCCGAGGACGCCGCCGCTGCCGACGAGGCCGCTGAGGAGAAGGCGCCCGCGAAGAAGGCCCCGGCCAAGAAGGCCCCGGCCAAGAAGGCTCCCGCGAAGAAGGCCCCGGCGAAGAAGGCCGCCGCTGCCGACGCCGAGGAGCCGGCCGCCGCCGACGCCGCCGAGAAGAAGCCCGCCGCCAAGAAGGCCCCGGCCAAGAAGGCGCCCGCCAAGAAGGCTCCGGCCAAGAAGGCCGCCGAGGCGACCGAGGCCACCGAGGCCGAGTGATCACCGCTCGCTGACCCGCCGCCCGCGGGCTCCGCGAGCACAGGAACGGGCCGTCACCCTCCGGGGTGGCGGCCCGTTCCGTCGTCCCGGCGGCCGTGGCAGACTCGGGGCCCACCGCCACGAGGAGGAACGGGATGGGCACGGTCGTCTGGGGATTCACCGCATCGATCGACGGGTTCCTCGCCGCCCCCGATCACGACATGAGCTGGCTCGAGGAGATCGCCGCGCGGGAGGCCGCCGCGTCCCCGGAGCCCGACGGCCCCGATCTCACCGCGACGCTCGCGGCGCCGGTCGCGGTGATCATCTCCGGGCGCCGCGGCTACGACGCCGCCCTCGCTCAGCGGGAGACCCGCGGGGAGCTGACCTCCGAGGCGTACGGCGGGGCATGGTCGGGGACGGAGATCATCCTGACCCACCGGCCCGAGGAGCTCGCCGGGGACGACACGGTCCTGGCATGGGACTGCGACATCCGGGAGGCGCTGCGGCGGGCGCAGGAGATCGCCGGCGAGGGCGAGATCCAGATCATCAGCGCGGACATCGCGCGGCAGGCGCTCGAGGCGGGGCTCGTCGACGAGATCCAGGTGATGTGCGCGCCCGTCCTGCTGGGGGACGGGACGCGGCTGTTCGAGGTCCCGGGCGGGCGCCGCGTCGACGTGGAGCTCGTGGGCCCGATCCCCGGGGCGGAGCGGGCGTTCGGCCGCGTGTACCGACCGCTGCGCCGGTGAACCCGACGGGCGCGGGGCACAGCGGGGCATCTGCTCGCCCGTCGCTCGTTCCTGTCTCGCGCCCCTGTCCCACCGGACCCGCCCGCACGACGAAGGACCCGGCCCCCGCAGCTGCGGGGACCGGGTCCTCTCGGTGGTGATCGGCGGCGCGGTGGCCGCGCGGATCAGCGGTAGGTGACGAAGCCCTTGGGGGAGCCCCAGATGTCGCGCTCGACGACCTGCTGCTTCGAGCCGGAGGCGTCGATGATGCGGCCGTTGCCGACGTAGATGGCCACGTGGCCCGAGTAGACGACGAGGTCGCCCGGCTGGGCCTCGGACTGGGAGATCCAGCGGCCGCCGTTGCCCTGCGCGCTGCTGGAATGGGGCAGCGAGATGCCGGCAGCCTTGTAGGCGTACTGGGTCAGCCCGGAGCAGTCGAAGCCCTCGCTCGGGGAGTTGCCGGCCCAGGTGTACTGGGTGCCGATGACGGAGCGGGCGCGGTCCACGATCGAGCTGGAGGAGCTGGAGGAGCTCGAGGTGCTGGCGGAGGCGCCGGAGGTGCGGATCGACTCGCCGCCGTTGAGGGAGGCGCGGGTCTTGGGGCCCACGACGCCGTCCACGCTCAGGCCGTGCTCGCTCTGGTACTCGCGCACCGCGGCGTTGGTCTTCTTGCCGAAGACGCCGTCCTCGGCGAGGTTCGCGCCGTTGTCGTTGAGGGCGCCCTGCAGGTCCGCGACGGCGTTGCCGCGGTCACCGGAGCGCAGCTTCTGGGTGCTGGTGAGCTTCGCGGCGGAGGCCTCGGTGGGCGCGGCGGGGGACGCGGTGGCGGCGGCCGGGGCGGCCGGCGCGGCGGGGGCCGCGTTGGCGGCGGTGCCGGCGAAGGCGGTGCCGACGAGGACGGTGCCGAGGACGGCGGCGCCGCCGAGGCCGCGGGCGGCGCGGTTCGCGGAGACGAGGGGGGTGACGGCGCGGCCGGCGGCGCGGTGCGAGTTGTGCTGAGCCATGATGAGCAGTGGTTCCTTCCGACCCCGAGTGGATCGGGGGTACGTGCAGTACGTCGTGCATCCCAGGGCGGTGGCGCTCCGTGGGGGGGTGCTACCAACGTAGGGGCGGGGGACAGCCCGGGGTAGTGGGCTTGAAGCACCTCGTCCGGGTCCTTTCCCGGAGCTTTACCCGGAAACAGTCAACGTGACCGAAACGGGGGGATGCTTGACCCTCGGGAAGGGCGTGAGCCACATCCGCGGCGTCCCGTCATGGCGTCCTCACACCTGCCTCACGGGTGCCTCACGGGGTGCGGGCGAGTGTGCGCCCGCGGCGAACAGCACCCCGGAGGCACGGGGGCACCGCCTAGAGTCGATCCCATCGCACCACCCGCCACGAAGGAGACACCCGTGACCTCCCAGAGCACCGAGAACCGGCCCCGCGCCGCGGCCGGGGACTACCCCCTGGGCCTCGACGACAACGTCTACCAGCGCCTGCTGCGCGAGCGCATCGTCTGGCTGGGCTCCGAGGTCCGCGACGAGAACGCCAACGCCATCTGCGCGAAGATGCTGCTCCTCGCCGCCGAGGACCCCGAGAAGGACATCTACCTCTACATCAACAGCCCCGGCGGCTCCATCACCGCGGGCATGGCCATCTACGACACGATGCAGTTCATCCAGCCCGACGTCGTGACCGTGGCCATGGGCATGGCGGCGTCGATGGGGCAGTTCCTGCTGTCCTCCGGCACCCCCGGCAAGCGCTACGCGACCCCGCACACGCGCGTGCTCCTGCACCAGCCGCTCGGCGGCCTCGGCGGCACCGCCTCGGAGATCAAGATCCAGGCCGACCTCATCCTCTCCATGAAGCAGCAGATGGCCGAGCTGACGGCGCAGCAGACGGGCAAGTCCCTCGAGCAGGTCACCGCCGACGCCGACCGCGACCACTGGTTCACCGCGCCGGAGGCCCTCGAGTACGGCTTCATCGACCAGATCGTCACCCGCGCCGGCGACGTCACGGGCGGCGGCGGCACCGAGGGCTGATCCCCTCGGCGCCTCCTGCGTCCTCTCCGACCCACTCGACCTCACCTCATCAGGAGAACCCGTGACCTTCGATCCCCGCCTCGCCGGCTTCGCCCAGGCCGGCCCGATGCCCACCAGCCGGTACGTGCTGCCCCAGTACGAGGAGCGCACCGCCTACGGCTTCAAGCGCCAGGACCCGTACACCAAGCTCTTCGAGGACCGCATCATCTTCCTCGGCGTGCAGGTGGACGACGCCTCGGCCGACGACGTCATGGCGCAGCTGCTCGTCCTGGAGTCCCAGGACCCCGACCGTGACATCACCCTCTACATCAACAGCCCCGGCGGCTCCTTCACGGCGCTGACGGCCATCTACGACACGATGCAGTACATCAAGCCGGACATCACCACGGTGTGCCTCGGCCAGGCCGCCTCCGCGGCCGCCGTGCTGCTCGCCGCCGGCAGCCCCGGCAAGCGCCTCGCGCTGCCCAACGCCCGCATCCTCATCCACCAGCCCGCCATGGGCGGCCAGGGCGGCGGCGGTCAGGCCTCGGACATCGAGATCCAGGCCAACGAGATCCTGCGCATGCGCGAGTGGCTCGAGCAGACCCTCGCCCATCACACGGGACGCGCCGCCGAGGAGATCAGCCGCGACATCGAGCGCGACAAGATCCTCACCGCCGCGAGCGCACGCGACTACGGCCTGGTCGATCAGGTCCTCGCGAGCCGCAAGGACGTGCCGGGCCAGATCGCCCGCTGATCCGGACGCGCGGCCCCGACCTCCCCCGCGGAGGCCGGGGCCGCGCGCCTCCGTCCCCGCCCGGCCGTGCTGGGCTACCGTGGTCCAGGCGGTCCTGGCCCGCACCGGAACTTCCCCCCGAGACCCCACCGCTCCCCGTCGGGAGAGAAAGAGGACGGTCATGGCGCGCACGAGCGACGGAGCCGACGTGTTCAAGTGCTCCTTCTGCGGCAAGTCGCAGAAGCAGGTGGAGCGGCTGATCTCGGGCCCGCAGGTGTACATCTGCGAGGAATGCATCGAGCTGTGCAACGAGATCATCGCCGAGGAGATCCAGGCCGCGCAGCCCGCTCCCGAGAAGCAGGAGCCGCTGCCGTCCCCGAAGGAGATCTTCGACTTCCTCGAGCAGTTCGTGGTGGGGCAGGAGCCGGCCAAGCGCTCCCTCGCGGTCGCCGTCTACAACCACTACAAGCGGGTGCGTGCCCAGGAGGCGCAGGCCGCCGCCGGTCCCGCGCGGGCCGGCAAGGGCGGTCGCCCCGGACCCGCCGCGGTCCATGGGGAGGAGGACGGCGAGGCCGAGGCGCCGGACGAGCTCGACGGCGTCGAGGTCGCGAAGTCCAACGTGATGATCGTGGGCCCCACCGGCTGCGGCAAGACCTACCTCGCCCAGACCCTCGCCCGGATGCTCGACGTCCCCTTCGCGATGGCGGACGCGACCGCCCTCACCGAGGCCGGGTACGTGGGCGAGGACGTCGAGAACATCCTGCTCAAGCTGCTCCAGGCCGCGGACTACGACGTCGAGAAGGCGCAGCGCGGCATCATCTACATCGACGAGGTCGACAAGATCGGCCGCAAGGCGGAGAACCCGTCGATCACGCGCGACGTCTCCGGCGAGGGCGTGCAGCAGGCGCTGCTGAAGATCCTCGAGGGCACGGTCGCCGCGGTGCCGCCGCAGGGCGGCCGCAAGCACCCCCACCAGGACTTCATCCAGATCGACACGACGAACGTGCTGTTCATCGTCGCCGGCGCGTTCGCGGGCATCGAGGACATCATCGGCAACCGGATCGGTCGCCGCGGCATCGGCTTCGGCGCGGACCTCCATACCCCCATGGAGCAGGAGCAGATCTACGGCGAGCTGCTGCCGGAGGACCTTCTGAAGTTCGGGCTGATCCCCGAGTTCATCGGCCGCCTGCCCGTGATCACGAGCGTCTCGAACCTGGACCGCGAGGCCCTCATCTCGATCCTCACCGAGCCCCGCAACGCGCTCGCCCGCCAGTACCAGAAGATGTTCCGCCTGGACGGCGTGGAGCTCGACTTCGACCGCGGCGCCCTCGAGGCGATCGCGGAGAAGGCGATCGCCCGCGGCACCGGCGCCCGCGGACTGCGGGCGATCCTCGAGGAGTCGCTGCAGCCGGTCATGTTCGAGGTCCCCTCCCGGGACGACGTCGCCAAGGTGGTCATCACCGAGGGCGTCATCACCGAGGGGCGGCCCCCGCTCATGCTCACCACCTCGGAGGCCGAGCGCGACGGGGCGGGCGACCGCCGCGATCGGAGCGCCTGATGGCCGAGGCCCCCACCGCGCCGGGCGCGGACCCGGAGGACGTCGCCCGGGCGCGTGAGGTGCTCGCGCTCGAGCGGCGCAGCATCGACAACATCGACGCCGCGCTCGTGCACCTCCTCGCCGAGCGCTTCTCCCACACGCAGCGCGTGGGACGGCTGAAGGCCGAGCACGGCCTGCCGCCCGCGGATCCCAGCCGCGAGCAGGCCCAGATCGACCGTCTGCGCGCGCTCGCGGACGACGCCGGCCTCGACCCGACCTTCGCGGAGGCGTTCCTGCGCTTCATCGTCACCGAGGTCATCCGCCACCACGAGCGGATCCGCGAGGAGGAGGCGGGCGCCCCGTCGGGCGACGAGGGCTGAGCCCTCGACCGCCGATCCCCGACCGTTCCGTCGGACCGCGCCCCCGCCGGTCGCCGCGCTGTTAACATCGATCCCATGGCTCGACCTGTGCTCCTGAACTGGCCGGTGCTGCGCCAGCTGCGCGGCGCCGACCGGACGGGCCGCGGCGCCGCCGTCACCTCCCCGGCGACCCGCGCCACCACGCCCCGCACCGCCACGGCGGACGGCATGGCCGAGAGCGTCTGCCCCTACTGCGCGGTGGGCTGCAGCCAGCGGGTCTACCACCGCGACGGCAAGGTCGTGCAGATCGAGGGCAACCCCGACTCGCCGGTCTCCCGTGGCCGGCTCTGCCCCAAGGGCGCCGCGAGCGAGCAGCTCGTCAACTCCCCGTTGCGGCAGACGACGGTGCGCTACCGCGCCCCCTACTCGAGCGACTGGCAGGACCTCGACCTCGACACCGCGGTGGACATGATCGCGGACCGCTTCCTCGAGGCGCGCAGGAACCACTGGCAGGACGAGGACGAGCACGGCCATCCGTTGCGGCGGACGATGGGCATCGCGAGCCTCGGCGGCGCGACCATCGACAACGAGGAGAACTACCTCGCGAAGAAGTTCTTCACCGCCGCGGGCGCCATCCAGATGGAGAACCAGGCGCGCATATGACACTCCGCGACGGTTCCCGGTCTGGGAGCCTCGTTCGGACGCGGCGGCGCGACGCAGTCGGTGCAGGACATCGCGAACGCTGATTGCATCGTCATCGAGGGATCCAACATGGCGGAGGCGCATCCGGTCGCCTTCCAATGGGTCATGGAGGCGAAGAAGCGCGGCGCACGCGTGATCCACGTGGACCCGCGGTTCACCCGCACCTCCGCCAACGCGGACCGCCACGTGCCGATCCGCACCGGCACCGACGTCGTGCTGCTGGGCGGGCTGATCCGCCACGTGCTCGAGAACGATTTGTGGTTCGAGGAGTACGTGCGGCTGTTCACGAACGCCTCGACGATCCTCTCCGAGGAGTACGCGGACGCCGAGGACGGCGACGGCCTGTTCTCGGGCTACGACCCGGAGTCCGGCACCTACGACAACGCCACCTGGGCGTACGCGGGCGATCACGAGCAGGTGCGGCGCGGGCTGCCGGAGCGGGACGAGACCCTGCAGCACCCGCGCAGCGTGTTCCAGGTGCTGCGGCGCCACTACGCCCGGTACACCCCGGAGATGGTGGAGGCGACCTGCGGCATCTCCCCGGAGGACTTCGCCTACCTCGCGGAGTCGATCACCTCCGCCTCCGGCCGTGAGCGGACCACGTGCTTCGTCTACGCGCTCGGCTGGACCCAGCACCAGGGCGGCGCGCAGATGATCCGCACCGCGGGCGTGCTGCAGCTCCTGCTCGGGAACGTGGGCCGGCCCGGCTCCGGGATCATGGCGATGCGCGGCCACGCCACGATCCAGGGCTCCACGGACATCCCGACGCTCTACCACATCCTCCCCGGCTACCTGCCGATGCCGAAGGCCGGTCAGGACGACTTCCGGGAGTACGTCGACGCTATCGGCCACAAGGAGCAGAAGGGCTTCTGGGCGAACGCGGAGACCTACACGGTGAACCTGCTGAAGGCCTGGTGGGGTGACGCGGCGACCGCCGAGAACGACTGGGCGTACGACTACCTGCCGAAGCTGACCGGCGCCCACGGCACCTACCAGACGACGATGCGGATGCTCGAGGACGGCGTCGACGGCTTCTTCCTGCTGGGCCAGAACCCGGCGGTGGGCTCCGCGAACGGTCGCCTCCAGCGCGAGGCGATGAGCCACCTCAAGTGGCTCGTGGTGCGGGACTTCCACATGATCGAGTCGGCGACGTTCTGGAAGGACGGCCCGGAGATCGAGACCGGGGAGATGCGCACCGAGGACATCGGCACCGAGGTGTTCTTCCTGCCCGCCGCGAACCACACGGAGAAGGCCGGCTCCTTCACACAGACCCAGCGCATGGTCCAGTGGCGCGACAAGGCCGTGGACCCGCCGGGCGACGCCGGCAGCGAGCTCGACTTCCTCTACGAGCTGGGATGCCGCGTGCGCGAGAAGCTCGCCGGCTCCACCGACCCGCGGGACCGGCCGCTGCTCGACCTCACCTGGGACTACCCGACGGACGAGCACGGCGAGGTCGAGGCCGAGGCGGTGCTCGCGGAGATCAACGGCCGCCACCTCACGGGGGAGAGGGCCGGGCAGCCGCTCTCCGCCTTCGCGGAGATGACGACCGACGGCGCGACCGACGGCGGCTGCTGGATCTACGCCGGCGTCTACGCGGACGGCGTCAACCAGGCCCGTCGCCGCACCCCCGGTGCCGAGCAGGACGAGATCGCCGCGGACTGGGGCTGGGCATGGCCCGCGAACCGCCGGATCCTCTACAACCGCGCCTCCGCGGACGCCGAGGGCAGGCCGTGGAGCGAGCGCAAGAAGCTCGTGTGGTGGGACGAGGAGCAGGGCCGCTGGGTCGGGGACGACGTCCCGGACTTCCCCGCGACGAAGCGTCCCGACGATCCCGGCGAGCCGGGGAAGGGCGGCGCCGCGGCGCTGTCCGGCACCGACGCCTTCATCATGCAGGCCGACGGCCGCGGCTGGCTCTTCGCCCCGACCGGCCTGGTCGACGGCCCCCTGCCCACGCACTACGAGGCGCCCGAGTCCACGGTCCCGAACCCGCTGTACCTCCAGCAGTCCAACCCGACCCGGGTGGGATTCAAGGCCGGGGAGGACAACCTCAACTCGCCCGGCGCCCTGGGCCTCGGCGGGCGCGTCTACCCGTACGTGTTCACGACCTACCGCATCACCGAGCACCACACGGCGGGCGGCATGAGCCGCTTCCTGCCCTACCTCTCCGAGCTGCAGCCCGAGCTGTACATGGAGGTCTCCCCGGAGCTCGCCGCCGAGGTGGGCCTCGAGCCGTACGGCTGGGCGACGGTGATCTCCGCCCGCTCCGCGATCGAGACGAAGGTCCTGGTCACCGAGCGGATGACGCCCCTGCGGATCGGGGACCGCACGATCCACCAGGTGGGCCTGCCCTACCACTGGGCGCGCGGGGACCAGGCGATCGTCACGGGCGACGGGGTCAACGACCTCATCGGCATGAACCTCGACGCCAACACCCAGATCCAGAACTCCAAGAACAACGCGTGCGCGATCCGGCCGGGGCGCCGCCCGCGCGGCCCCGCGCTGCTCGAGCTCGTCGAGGAGTACCGTCGCAGGGCGGGCATCGTGGACGCCGAGCACCATGTGCTGGAGCGCCCGGAGACCCCGCGCGATGCGCAGCTCGACCCGACCGACGAGTCCGTCGCGCACCACGTGCGGGGACCGGAGGAGGCGCCCGCCGTGCCCGTCGCCCAGCCGTCCCAGCGCGAGATGAGGAACCGATGACCCCGCCGCTGCCGCCCCTGCTCGCCGGACCGGAGGGCCCCGCGGCCGATGCCGGCTGGGGCGCCGGCACGGACCGCAAGGGGTTCTTCACCGACACGTCGATCTGCATCGGCTGCAAGGCCTGCGAGGTCGCCTGCAAGGAGTGGAACCGCAACCCGGTCGACGGCGACCTCGAGATCCTCGGATCGAGCTACGACAACACGGGCGCCCTCGGCGCGAACACCTGGCGCCACGTGGCCTTCGTCGAGCAGACCAAGGACCGCATCGAGGAGGCCCGCGAGTCCGGCCGGAAGCTCGTGAGCCTCGGGATGCCGAGCATCGGCCCCAAGGAGCGCGCGGTGCCCGTCGCGGGAGCGGACACGACGCCGCCGGACACCCCCGAGTTCCGCTGGCTCATGTCCTCGGACGTGTGCAAGCACTGCACGAACGCCGGCTGCCTGGACGTGTGCCCCACGGGCGCGATCTTCCGCTCCGAGTTCGGATCAGTCGTCGTGCAGTCCGACGTCTGCAACGGCTGCGGCACCTGCGTGGGCGCCTGCCCGTTCGGCGTCATCGAGCGCCGCGACGACGGCACCGTCTCCGCGAAGGTCGACCGCGAGGAGCCCGTCCCGCACCGCGGCACGGCCAACAAGTGCACGCTCTGCTACGACCGGCTCGTCGACGGCGAGCAGCCCGCCTGCTCCGCCACCTGCCCCACCCAGTCGATCACCTTCGGCGACCGCGAGGACCTCGTCGAGGAGGCCCGGGACCGGCTCGCGCAGATGCACTCCCAGGGCCGCACCGAGGCCCGGCTCTACGGCGCGAACAGCGCCGACGGCGTGGGCGGCACCGGCTCGGTGTTCCTGCTGCTGGACGAGCCGGAGGTCTACGGCCTCCCGCCGGACCCGCAGGTCCCCACGAAGGACATGCCGATGATGCTGCGGCAGGTGGGCGTCGCCGCGCTCGGCATGGCCGCCGCGACGGCTCTCGCCTTCCTGGGGGCCCGCCGATGAGCCTCACGCCCTTCGACGCGGACCGCCCGCCCGAGCGCCCGCGCCGGCGCCGACGCCGCAATCCCGCCGCGGCCGGGAGCACCGAGGGCCGCCGTCCGCTCGACGCGGCCGGGAAGCGCCGCGGCGCGGGGGCGGATGCCGGCGACCGCGAGATGTCCCTCGTGGGCGACATGGAGTTCGAGTCCTACTACGGGCGGCCCATCGTCAAGGCGCCGCCGTGGGAGGAGCCGATCGCGCTGTACCTGTTCGTGGGCGGCGTGGCCGGCGGCTCCGGCCTGCTCGCCCTCGGCGCGCACGCGAGCGGTCGCCCCGGCCTGCGCCGTGCGGCCCGGCTCACCGCCCTCGGCGCGATCGGGGTGGGGACCCCCGCCCTGGTCGTCGACCTCGGCCGCCCGGAGCGCTTCCTCAACATGATGCGCACCGTGAAGATCACGAGCTTCATGAGCATGGGCACCTGGATCCTCTCCGCCTCCGGGGCCGTCGCGGGCGTGAGCGCCCTGATCGAGGTGGACCGCCTGAGCGGGGAGCGGCTGCCGCTGGGCCCGCTGCGCCCCGTGCTGCACTCCCTCGACACGCCGGCCGCGATCGCCCAGGCCGGGACGGGCGCCCTCCTCGCCACCTACACCGGCGGCCTGCTCGGGGACACGGCCGTGCCCACGTGGTCCGCCGGCCGGCACGACCTGCCGCTGCTGTTCGGCTCCTCGGCGACCCTCGCCTCCGCGGGCGCCGCCCTCGTCCTCGCCCCCGGTCCCGAGCTGGGGCCCGTGCGGGCCCTCGCCGCGGCGGGCGTCGCGGGGGACCTGCTGAGCATGCACCGTATGAAGGCCTCGATGCACCCGCTCGAGGCGGAGCCGCTCGAGACCGGCCGGGCGGGGCGCCGTCTGCGCTGGGCGGAGCGGCTCGCCGTGGCCGGCGGCGTGGGGGCCGTGGCCTCCGGGCTGCTGTCCGCGGGCACCGCCCCGGGGCGCTCCCGGGTCCGGACGGCCGGTCGGGTGCTCACGGCCGCGAGCGGCCTCGCCCTGCTGGGCGCCTCCGCGCTCACCCGCTTCGGGGTGCTCGAGGCGGGGCTCGAGTCGGTGAAGGATCCCCGTCGGGTGGTCGAGCCGCAGAAGGCGCGGCTCGCGGCGCGTCGGGCGGCCGGCACGTTCGACGACTCGATCACCACCGGCGCCTGAGCTCGCACCCGGTGCCGCGGCACGGCACCGGGTGGGTCAGCGGACGCGGATCCCCGAGCCCTCCACGGTCTCGCCGATCACCGGGTAGCCGGGGACCTCGCCGATGACGAGCAGCCCGCCCGAGGTCTGGGCGTCAGCGAGCAGCAGCAGGTCCTCCTCGGTGCGGCCGGCGTCGGCCGTGACATGGGGGCGCACCCAGTCGAGGTTCCGGCGGGTGCCGCCGGAGACGAAGCCGTCCCGCAGCGCCTCGGCGGCGCCGTCCACGAGCGGCACCGCAGAGCGGTCGATCACGGCGCCCACCCCGGAGGCCCGGGCCATCTTGTGCAGGTGCCCCAGGAGGCCGAAGCCCGTCACGTCCGTCGCGGCGCGCGCCCCGGCCTCGAGCGCGGCGAGCGAGGCGTCGCGGTTCAGCTGCGTCATCGTCGCGATCGCCGCCTCGAACACCTCGCCGGTGCTCTTGTGGCGGTTGTTCAGCAGGCCCACGCCGATCGGCTTGGTCAGCGTGATCGGCAGGCCGGCCTCCGCGGCGTCGTTGCGCAGCAGGCGGTCCGGGTCCCCGATGCCCGTGACGGCCATGCCGTACTTGGGCTCGGGATCGTCCACGCTGTGCCCGCCGATCACCGGGACCCCCGCCTCCTGCCCCACGGCGAGGCCGCCGCTGAGCACCTCGCGCAGCAGGTCGAAGGGGAGCACGTCCCGCGGCCAGCCCACGAGGTTGATCGCGACGACGGGGGTGCCGCCCATCGCGTAGACGTCGGAGAGCGCGTTCGCGGCGGCGATGCGGCCCCAGTCGAAGGGGTCGTCGACGACGGGGGTGAAGAAGTCCGCGGTGGAGAGCACCGCCCGGCCGCCGTCGATCCGCACCGCGGCCGCGTCGTCGCCGTCCTCGAGCCCCACGACCACCTGCTCGTAGGACTGCCCGGCGAGACCCGCGACGACCTCCTCGAGCTCGCCCGGCGGGATCTTGCACGCGCACCCGCCGCCGTGGGCCATCGTCGTCAGGCGGACGGCCGAGGCCGACGGCGCCGACGGGGCGGGGGAGGGGGCATCGCTGCTCGTCATGCCCTCGAGTCTAGCCACGGGAACCGGAGGAGGAACGGTCGGGAACGGACGATAGTCTTCCCCGGGGACGGGATCATCCGGCAGGTGCCGGCGGCTTCGTCCCAGGGAGGCGTCCGTGTCCTGGTGGGCGCCGTGGTCTTCAAAACCATCGAGCCCGAGCATCTCGGGCTGGCGGGTTCGATTCCCGTCCGCCTCCGCCAGTCCGGGCCACGTGCCCGGTCCATCCCGCCGGGTCCGGCCCGGCCGTGCGAGGAGAGTCGATGACGCAGGGGAGCGCGCCGCAGGGCGCCGAGCACGAGGACCCTCGCCGTCGGATCCCGCGCACCGACGCGCTGCTCGCGCTGCCGGACGTGGAGCGGGCCCGCGCGAGCCTCGGCGAGACGGTGATCCGCGGGATCGTGCGCGCCGCCCAGGACCGTGCCCGTGCCGGGGAGATCACCCCCGAGCAGGTGGAGGACGCGGTGCTCGGCGCGATCGGCGACCACCCCGCCGCCTCGATGCGGCCCGTCCTCAACGCCACCGGCGTCATCGTCCACACGAACCTCGGCCGGGCGCCGCTCTCGGCACCGGCCCGCGCCGCCCTGCAGGACGCCGCCGGGTACACGGACGTCGAGCTCGACCTCATGACCGGTGCACGCTCCCGCCGCGGCGCCGGAGCACGCGCGGCGCTGCTCGCCGCCTGCCCCGCCGCGGAGGATGCCCTCGTCGTCAACAACGGTGCCGCGGCGCTGCTGCTCGCGACGACCGCGCTCGCCGCCGGGCGAGAGGTGGTGTGGAGCCGCGGGGAGATCGTCGAGATCGGCGCCGGGTTCCGCCTCGCGGATCTCGTCTCCTCCGCGGGGGCGCGCGTGCGCGAGGTCGGCACCACCAACCGCACCCACGCCGCGGACTACACTGCCGCCTGCGAGGACGGGCAGGTGGGCGCGCTGCTGAAGGTCCACACGAGCAACTACCGCATCGAGGGCTTCACGAGCGAGGTCGGCGTCGCGGAGCTCGCCGGGATCGCCCACGAGCACGGCCTGCCGCTCATCGCGGACCTCGGCTCGGGGCTGCTGCGGCCCGAGTCCGTGCTGCCCGGGGAGCCCGACGCGACCGCCGCCCTCGAGTCCGGGGCCGACGTCGTCATCACGAGCGGCGACAAGCTCCTGGGCGGCCCGCAGGCCGGGATCCTGCTGGGCACCGCCGCGACCATCGCCCGCCTCGCCCGGCACCCCCTCGCCCGTGCCGTGCGGGCGGACAAGCTCGCCCTCGCCGCGCTCGAGGCGACGCTCACCGGCCCCGTGCCGCCCGTCCTCGCGGCGCTGCGCACGGACCCCGCCGCGCTGCGCCGGCGCACGGAGGCACTCGCTGCGCGGATCGGCGGGGAGCTCGTCGCGCACGACGGTCGCGTGGGCGGGGGTGGCGGCGCCGAGGTGCCGCTCCCCGGCTGGGCGATCGCCCTCGAGCCCGAGCTCGCACCCGCCCTGCGCACGGGAGAGCCGGCCGTGGTGGGCGTGCTCTCCCAGGGACGGCTGCTGCTGGACCTGCGCTGTGTGCCCGAGGACCAGGAGGACGCTATCGTGGTCGCGGTGGACGCGGCGAGGGAGCACCGCTGATGCAGGTCGTCGCGACCGCCGGGCACGTGGACCACGGCAAGTCCACGCTGGTGCGTGCGCTGACCGGCATCGAGCCGGACCGCTGGGACGAGGAGCGCCGTCGCGGGCTCACGATCGACCTCGGCTTCGCCTGGACGACCCTGCCCTCCGGCGCCGAGGTCGCCGTCGTCGACGTCCCCGGCCACGAGCGCTTCCTCGGCAACATGCTCGCGGGGATCGGTCCCGCCCCGATCGTCTGCTTCGTCGTCGCGGCGGATGCCGGCTGGCAGGCGCAGTCCTCCGACCACCGCGACGCGATCGCCGCCCTCGGCATCGACCAGGGCCTGCTCGTCGTCACCCGCAGCGACCTCGCCCCGGACCGCGTCGAGGAGGTCACCGCGCAGGCCCGCGCCGAGCTTGCCGGGACGGGCCTCGTCCACGCGCCCGCCGTCGCCGTCTCCGCCCGCACCGGCGAGGGCCTGGACGCGCTGCGCGCCGCCCTCGACGACGTGCTCGCCGCCGCCCGCCGGCCGAGGCCGGAGGCGCCCGTGCGGCTGTGGGTGGACCGCGCCTTCACCATCACCGGCGCCGGGACCGTCGTCACCGGCACCCTCAGCGGGGGCACCCTGCGCACCGACGACACGCTCGAGCTCGCCGGGACGGGCGAGCCGCGGCGCGTCCAGGTGCGCGGGCTGCAGTCCCGCGGCGGTCAGGTCCCCGAGCTGGGTCCCGTGAGCCGCGCCGCCGTGAACCTCCGCGGCGTGGACGCGGACGACGTGACCCGGGGCGACGCCCTGCTCACCCCCGGGGCGTGGACGGCGACGGAGCTCCTGGACGTGCGGGCGACCGTCCCCGGCGCCTTCGCCGACGCGCCCGGGGAGCTCGTCGCCCACGTCGGCACGGCCGCCGTCCCGGTGCGCGTGCGACCGCTCGGCGAGGACCATGCGCGCCTCACCCTCGCCCGCCCGCTGCCGCTGCGGGTGGGCGACCGGCTGGTGCTGCGCGGCACGGGGGAGCAGACCCTCCGCAGCGGCGCCCTCGTGCTCGACGTCGACCCGCCCGCCCTCACGCGCCGCGGGGACGCCGCCCGCCGGGCCGACGCGCTCGCCGCGACCGGCGACGGCGGCGACCTCGCCGCGGAGGTCGCCCGACGCGGCGCGGTGCCCTCGGCCGTCCTCACCCGTCAGGGGGTGCAGGTGCCGGCCGTGCTGCCCGAGGGGGTGCAGCGGGTGGCCGACGGCCGCGGCGGCGAGCTGCTCGCCGCGGAAGCGGCGCTGGAGGACTGGACCGCGCGGCTGCGCGATCTCGTCGAGACCGAGCACCGGGAGCACCCGCTCTCCGCCGGCCTGCCCCGGAAGGCCGCGCTCGACGCCCTGGCCCGGGAGCCCGCGCCCCGCGGTGGAGGCGCACCGCCGCTGCCGGCACCCGCGCTGCTCGACCTCCTCGTGAGGCGCGCCGGCCTCGAGGAGCAGGACGGCCGGCTCCGCGATCCGGCACGGCAGGAGGGCCTCGGCGACGCCGAGGGAGCCGTCGCCGAGCTCGAGCGGCGACTGCGTGCGGAGCCCTTCCGGGCGCCCGAGGCGGACGACCTCGCCTCCCTGCACCTGGGCTCCGAGCAGCTCGCCGCCGCGGCGCGGCAGGGCCGCCTGCTGCGCCTGCCCGGCGAGGTGATCCTGCTGCCCACGGCGGCGGCCCTCGCCATGCGCGAGCTGTCCCGGCTCGAGCAGCCCTTCACGACCTCCCAGGCGCGGCAGGCCCTCGGCACCACACGGCGGGTCGTCATCCCGCTGCTCGAGCATCTCGACGCGCGGGGCTGGACCCGTCGCCTCGACGCCGGGCACCGTCAGGTGGCCCGCTGAACGGGAGTCCTCATCTCGGGGTGTGCTCTCCGCCCCGGGCGCCCAGCCACTGCTGGTGCGCGGTGACCAGCGCATGCTGCACCGCCGAGTGATCGGGGCCGCCGCTCAGCATCGAGGGCACCGTCGCGGGCTCCCACAGCGCCCGGATGGGCACGGCCGTGCCGTCGTGCAGCAGCGCGAACGCCACGAGCCGGCGGTCCCCCGGGGTGGGCGGCGCGATCCGCTGCAGCTGCTCCCATCGCACCGACTGCTCCGCGCCCACGAAGCCCGCCCACCGGAAGCCGGCGGCGTCGATCCGCAGCCGCGAGCGCCGGGCACCCCACAGCACGAACGCCCCGCCGCCCAGGGCGAGCACGGCAGGGATCAGCAGGGCGAGGAAGCCCGGCTCGCCAAGCACGAGCGTGAGCACCACCGCGGCGATCGCGGCGCCGACGCCGATCAGCATCACCAGGGGGCCGACGACGACGTTCACGCGGGAGCCGGCGGAGCGGAAGGTCGAATCCATGGCGCCACCCTAGGTGTAGTTGGTCATGACGTTGTCGACGCCGGTGTGGAGGCGTGAGGCCGGGGGCTGGTCGCCGCAGGCGGTGTGGGGTCGATGGTAGTTGTAGTGGTGGACCCAGACGCCGATCGCGTTCCGGCGCTCGCTCTCGGAGTCGTAGGCGCGGGCGTAGAGGCATTCCTCGGCCAGGATCCGCTGGTACCGCTCGATCTTCCCGTTGTGGCGGAACGTGTAGATCGTCGTCCGCTGGTGCCTGCCGATGAACGCGCAGATCGAACGGGTAAACCCCTTCGCCGTGTGGTTCACATCGTTGTCGGTGACCAGGCGAGAGATCCTCGTGCTGCCGTGCTCGGCGAAGAACACTCGGGCGCGGTGGAAGAACCCTTTCGTCGTGACAGCTTTCTCGTCCTCGAGGGCTTCGGTGTAGCCACTGCCGTCACGGAGCTTCCCGACCTTCTTCACGTCCATGTGGGCCATGTGCCCCAGATAGCGGGCGATGATCCTCCCCGGCGTGCGGAGGTCCTCTCCATCCGGGGTGATGTCCCGGACTGGGTTCAGCCCGAGCCGGTCCAGTCAGTGCGTCACCGTCCTCACAGTGCAGCGAACTCCATGACCGTCAGCGAGCTCGCGGGCGATCCGGCGGGCGGGCCTTCTCCTGGACTGCCGCCAGGACTCGATCAACTCCACCACGTCGACGGAAAGGCGAGTGGGACGGTGGGCGGGAGCGCTCGAGCGGTCCTCCAGACCGGACGGGCCGGCAGCTCGGTAACGGGTCACCCACTTCGACAGCGTCGAGCGGGCGATGCGGAACTCGGCGGCGACGTGCACGATCAACCGGCCCCGCTCGAGGACCTGGGCGACGGCGCGCTGTCTTCCAAGTGGCGTCAACGGGGCATGACGGTGGGTCATGGAACGGGTCCCCTCCTGCGAGATGGCTGTCGAGACACCACTCATCGTTCCGGTCAGGGACCCGTTCCTTCATCCCCGACCCCGTGACCACAACGTCATGACCCGCAACACCTAGGGGAGAGCCCCCATGGGGAGTCCTCCCCATCGCCGCGGGCCGCAAACCGGCCTAGTCTCGGGAGCACGTCAGGGACAGTGGGTCAGGACAGACAGGGACGGTGCCGCGATGAGCGGGTTCCACGGTGCGGACACGGAGCAGCTGCGCGAGCAGGCGGGGGCCTGCCTGCGCGGCTCGGGCACCCTGAGGGACCTCATCGGGACCACCTCCGCGATGGTCGGCGCGGTCGAGTGGACGGGCCCCGACGCGGACGCCTTCCGCGAGCGCTGGCAGTCCGAGGTGCGCGCCCAGCTCACCGCGCGGGCCGACGCCCTCCGCGCCCGGGCGGACGAGCTGACCGCCCAGGCCGAGGAGCAGGACGGCGCCTCCGGCGACGGCGACGGCGGCGGTCCCTTCGGCAGCCCCCTGCCGTTCCCCTTCCCCTTCCCCGTCGACCTGCCGGGACCGTGCGCGGTCCCGGGGGGCAGCGAGGCCCTGGGACCCCCGTTCTTCTACGGCGACCCCGGGTACGGCACCCGCGGGCAGATGTACGGCCAACAGCGTCCGGTCGGGGAGCAGTTCACCTGGGCCGACGATCTGTTCCCGGCCCAGGAGATCAGCAACGATGCGGGCACCCTGGATGCGCATGCCGGAGTGAACTACAGCGCCGGCGCGAGTCTGACCGAGGATCCCTACGGCAACCGCACCGGTACCGTCGGTGCCCGCGGGAGCCTCGAGGCAGGCGTCGACACGCACCTGAACGGTCCCTTCGGCACCGGGATCGACGCGAGCGCGCGAGTCGGCGCCGAATCCTATGCCGAGGCCGGTGGCACCGTCGGACCGGACGGGTACTCGTTCGGGGCCAAGGCGGGATCGGGTCTGTATGCGTCGCAGAGCGCCACGGTCGACGGACCGCTCGGAACCTCGGGCACCCTGACCCAGGACTACTTCGTGGGTGCCAACGCGGATGCCTCGCGGTACGCGCACCTGACGCGCAACGAGGATGGTCAGGCCAACGGGGTGACGTTCGGAGGCGGGGCGAACGCCTTCGCGGGCGCTCAGGTCACGCAGAAGTTCGAGCAGACGGGCCCGTTCGGCTGGTTCTCCGGGTCGACGTCGATCAGCGAGAAGGCGGGGGCGGGCGCCGGGGCCTCGGGAGGGGCGACGATCTCCACGGATGAGGTCTCGGTGAACGTCGGGGGCCAGCTCGCCGTCGAGCTCGGGCTCGGGGGCACGACCAGTCTCGCCGTTCATCCGAACGCCATCGTCAACACCTTCACCCCAGGGGATTACGACCTCGACGACGCGATCTCCGACGCCTCCGGGGCCTTCGACGGCGCTCGTGATGCCGTGGGCAGCACGGTGAGCGCGATCAACCCCTTCGACTGAGCCCGAGACGGGACCCACGCTCAGCGCACCCGCGTCCTGGCGGCCTCAGCGCCTCTGGCCGTGATGCATCCACCATCCGCGGTGGGCGTCCGTGATCGCCTGAGCGGTACGGAGGTATCCGGCATCGGCGCTGTTGCCGCCCTCGCCCCCGGACATGCTCACCGCGGTGACCGGGACGACGGCGCCGTCCCGCAGGTGCAGACGGACGCTGCGCGGACCGCGGCGAGCGGTCGGGACCTCGACCCCTTGGATCGCGGAGAAGGGAACAGTGCGCGGGGCGCTCGTGAGCGTGCGCCAGGTGACGGCGTCCCCGGTGAGCTCGACCCGGCTGTGCCGTCCCGCGAGATGCAGGAGCAGCCCGGCGACCAGGCCGACCGGCACGAACAGCAGCATCAGCAGCACCGCTGCGTCCCCGCTGGTCGCCCAGAGGACCAGGGGGAGAGGGGCGAAGAGCAGCACCGCGATCAGGGCGACGAACGGGCCGATCCACATCATCATCGTCGCGGCGCCGGAGCGGAACGTCTGGGTCTGCATGAGGACGAGTCTGTCAGAGCACACGGAGCAGCACATGCCGACGGCGCCCCCTGTAGACAGGAGGCGCCGTCGGGACGCGCAGAGGTGCTGGCCCTGATCAGCCCTGGTTGCGGGGCTGCTTCACGGGCGGCTCGCCCAGCTCGGCGTCCTCGGTGCTGATCGCGTCGACGTCGCCGCCGGCGATCTCGAGCGCCTCGATGCGGCCCAGCGCCATGAGGTCGCCGCGGGCGGCCTCGAGGTGGCCGGCGGCGGCCTCCGGGGCGCGGAGGGTCACCGAGAGCACGGGCGTCTTCTGGGAGACCTTCGCGTCGGACTTCAGGCGGCGCACGACGATCGCGGCCTGGGCCACGGTGTCCAGCAGTGCGGCGTCCTGCCTCTGGGCGGCGGCGCGCAGCGGCTCGGCCACGGGCCAGGGCTGCGTGTGCACGCTGCCGCCGCGCCACCACGACCACACCTCCTCGGTCGCGAAGACGATCACGGGCGCGAACAGGCGCAGCTGCACCTCGAGCGCGATCGCGAGCGCCGCGCGGGCCGAGTCGGCACCGGCCTGGCCGGAGGGGGCGTTGCCGTGGGCACGCTCCTTGACCAGCTCGATGTAGTCGTCGCAGAACGCCCAGAAGAACGGCTCGACGAGCTCGAGCACCCGCGCGTAGTCCATGTCCTCGAAGGCGGTGGTGGACTGCTCGACGACCTCGGCGAGGTTCGCCAGCAGCGCCCGGTCCAGCGGCTCGGTGACCGCGGCCGGGTCGGCCGCGAGGGCGCCCGAGGGATCCGCGGGGGCCTCGCCGAAGCCGAGCGCGAACTTCGAGGCGTTGAGGATCTTGATCGCGAGACGGCGACCGATCTTCATCTGGCCCTCGTCGAACGCGGTGTCCACGCCCTGACGGGCACGGCCGGCCCAGTAGCGCACGCCGTCGGAGCCGTGCTGCTCGAGCAGGCCGATCGGGGTGACGACGTTGCCCTTGGACTTCGACATCTTCTTGCGGTCCGGGTCGAGGATCCAGCCGTTGATCGAGGCGTGCTTCCACGGCAGGGCGTCCTGCTGCAGGTGCGAGCGCACGATCGTCGAGAACAGCCAGGTGCGGATGATGTCGTGGCCCTGGGGGCGCAGGTCCATCGGGTACACCTTGGAGAACAGCTCCGGATCGGAGTTCCAGCCGCCCGCGAGCTGCGGGGTGAGCGAGGAGGTCGCCCAGGTGTCGAGGATGTCGGGATCCGCGACGAAGCCTCCGGCCTGGCCGCGCTGCTCCTCGGTGAAGCCCTCGGGCACGTCGATCGTGGGGTCGATCGGGAGGCGGTCGACGGACGGGGTGAGCACGGTGTCGTAGTCGGTCTCGCCGTCCGCGCCCACGCCGTACCAGACGGGGAAGGGGACGCCGAAGAAGCGCTGGCGGGAGATCAGCCAGTCGCCGGCGAGGCCCTCGACCCAGTTGCGGTAGCGGGACTCCATGTGCGCCGGGTGCCAGGTCAGCTCGCGACCGCGGGCGATGAGCTCGTCGCGCAGGCCGCCCTCGGAGCCGTCGCGGCCGCCGTTGGTGAGGTACCACTGGCGGGAGGTCACGTACTCGAGCGGCTTGTCGCCGTTCTCGTAGAACTTCACCGGGTGGGAGATCTTCTCGATCTCGCCGGTGAGGTCGCCGGACTCCGTCGCCATCTCCACGACGCGCTTCTGCGCGCTGAACACGGTGAGACCGGCGAGCTCGGCGTAGTTCGCCTGCCCCTCGGGGGTGGTGATCCACGGGGCCTCGGGCAGGAAGCGGCCGTCGCGGCCGATCACCGAACGGGTGGGCAGCTCGAGCTCGCGCCACCAGGTGACGTCGTTCGCGTCGCCGAAGGTGCAGATCATCGCGATGCCGGCGCCCTTGTCGGGCTGGGCGAGGGGATGGGCGAGCACGGGCACCTCGACGCCGAACAGCGGCGAGGTGACGGTCGTGCCGAACAGGCCCTGGTAGCGCTCGTCGTCGGGGTGGGCGACGAGGGCCACGCACGCGGGCAGCAGCTCGGGTCGGGTGGTCGCGATGACGACCTTCTTCCCGGAGCCGTCCGTGCGGGTGAAGCCGAGGCGGTGGTACGCGCCGTCGCGGTCGCGGTCCTCCTGCTCGGCCTGGGCGACGGCGGTGCGGTAGGTGACGTCCCACATCGTGGGGGCCTCGGACTGGTAGGCCTGGCCGGCGGCGAGGTTCTCGAGGAACGCGCGCTGGCTCGTGGCGCGGGAGTGCGCGTTGATGGTCTGGTAGCCGTGCTTCCAGTCCACCGAGAGGCCCAGGGTGCGGAAGACGTCCTCGAAGGACTTCTCGTCGATCTCGGTGAGGCGCTCGCACAGCTCGATGAAGTTGCGGCGGGAGATCGGCAGCTGGTTCGCGGCCTTCGCGGACTTGTTGTCGCCGCCCTCCTGCGGGGGCGTGAAGTCCGGGTCGTAGGGCAGCGACGGGTCGCAGCGCACCCCGTAGTAGTTCTGCACGCGGCGCTCGGTGGGCAGGCCGTTGTCGTCCCAGCCCAGCGGGTAGAAGATGTTCTTCCCGCGCATGCGCTGGTAGCGGACGATCATGTCCGCCTGCGAGTAGCCGAACACGTGGCCCACGTGCAGGGAGCCCGAGGCCGTGGGCGGCGGGGTGTCGACGCTGAACACCTGGTCGCGGGTGGTCTCCGGATCGAAGGCGTAGAGCTTCTGCTCGCTCCATACGCCGTCCCACTTCTCCTCGAGCCCCTCGAGGGAGGGCCGATCGGGGATGGCGGCGGGCTGGCGTGGTGCGGTATCGGTCATGGGGGCCATTGTTCCAGGCCCGCGCCCGCACGCAACGTCGATCCCGCTCCCTGGAGCGTCGGGTGCGCCACGCCCGGGCCGGGTTAGCGATCCCGGCGCCCGAGGCGGAAGAACCCGAAACTGATGGCGAGATGTGCAAGCGTCGCCACACCGAACCCGGCAGTCCACGCCCAATCCTCGTTCGTCGATCTCGATTCGTCGACGATGCTCCCGTCGGTGGCGATGACGGCTATCTCCAGTGCGAACATGGCGGCGAAGACGCCGGTGACGACCAGGGCCAGCGCCCCGAACCCGAATGCCCATGAGCGCGGGATGCTCTCCGACGGGTCCGCACCGTTGAGCAGCGCCCAGAAGTACCTCCAGAATCCGAAGGGCGCGAGCTCCTCACGGCCAGGCGCCGAGGGCGTCCGATCGAGTGCACCGATCGCCTCGGGAGGCACCCCGAGGACGTCCACGAGAGTCGCGAGCGGATCACCGGGGACGTCGTCCGAACGGAACAGGGCGCGGAGCCGCGCCGAATCGACGGGGCGGTCCCGACTCAACCGCGCGAACTCCTCGGTGATCTCGTCCCGAACCTCCCACCCGCTCAGGGCAGGCTCGGTCCACGACGAGCTCCAGACCATCGAGGCGAGCATGCGAGATCGATGGAAGACCATGGCGCCGCTGGTCGCTCCCTCACCGCGCCACAGGAGGAGCACCCGCCGCCTGCGGTGTCCGAGGTTTCCTGCCTGGAGCGCCGTCCCGACGATGATCGCGAGCTCGTCGGATGTCTCGGCGTCGGTGGTGGGCTGCAGAAGGGACCAGCCGTCGTCGAGGGCGGAGAGCTCCACGGGGACGAGAGTCGCCGTGGCCAAGGACCCCGCTGCACGCATCCGCTTCTCGGGGATCTGCGCCAGGACGACGGCCGTGCGGGGCTGCGGCGGGTCGATGTCCGGGAGACCGACCGCGGATCCCAGATCCTGTGCGAGGTCGTCGGGGTCGGGGCGAGCCGCGATCCGGGAGATGAGCACGTCAAGATGGTCGGGGCTCAGCTCCAACACATCGGTGAGTGCATCGACGATCGTCGGTGGCACGGTCAATTCGTCCGTGCGAGGAATCTCTGACGCCGGGACCCATCTCAGCGCGGTCGATCGTGAGTCTGTCCTGACGACCAGCGTGACCTCGACGTCCAGATCGAGGAGGATCGATGGGAGGTTCGGGGGAAGGGCGTCCTCGTCCTCCACGACTGCCGCCGTCCACCCGCGCTCTGAGCCCGGCGACACCGATGCGGTCGGATCCTCCGCGAGGAGCCGGAGCACATCAGCGTGCGGAAGGCGGATGAGAGCGAGCACCGACGGATACTAAGCGAACACGCCCATCAGAGCGCCGAAGGGGCCCGGCCCACGGGGGCTCGGGCTGGAGGAGACGGAGGGAGAGACGGGAATGCGTACGGAGATGACGCGGCGCGAACGCGAAGCGGCCGAGCAGACGGACTCAGACCTGAAGCTGGTCGCCCGCGAGATCGCGCCGTTCATGCGGTCCCGGGGCTTCGCGAAGGCGGGGCCCGTCACCTGGCGCCGTGATCGCCCGGAGCTCCAGAGCCGGCTCTCCCTCAGAGCAGGCACTCCTGCGCAGGGCCCTTTCGCCAAGATCAGCGGCACAGTCCACGTCGAGCTCGTCGCCTCGCCCCCGGGGCCACGGTTCCGGGAGAGCATCATCCGCACGCATCCCGAGATCATGAGCCGCGACGACGCGTACCTGATCCGTGACGCCGACGATCGAACCGCCCTCCTCGAGGATCTGACGACCCAGCTCGTCCCCTGGCTCCTCCACTACGACTCCTTCGACGCGATGTGGAGAGCGCTTCTCCACGGCGAGCCGCCTGCTGCTGGGGGAGGGCGCAGCGAGGGCGGGAAGAGACGTTCCTGGGCCTTCCGCGCGCTCGAGATCGCTTGCTTCGACGTGGACGATCCGAGGTACGTCGACGAGGCCATCGAGTACTGCAACACGGAAGGATTCGTGTTCGACCTCGACCGGTTCGACGGGCCCATGGCAACGATCGGTGCACGGGTCGCCACCCGTCGGTGACACCGGTCTCCTCACCTCGAGCTGACGCCCTGCCCGCGTCTGTCGCCCCGCCGTACCGTGGGCGCATGGCCCTCACCCGCATCGCCCTGGTCTCCGACGTGCACGGCAACCTCACCGCCTACGAGGCGGTCCTCGCTGACATCGCCTCCCGTGGCGTCACCCGGGTGATCAACCTCGGCGACGTCGTCGGGAAGGGCCCGCGCGGCGCGGCCTGCACGGACCTCACCCGGGAGCGCTGCGAGGCGACGGTGCGCGGGAACTGGGAGGTGTTCGTCGCGAGCCCCGAGGCGCCGGAGGGGGAGGGGCCCGCGTGGTGGCACGGCGAGCTCGGTGCGGAGCGGCGCGACTGGCTGCTGGGCCTCCCGGGCAGCCTCGACCTGCGGCTCTCGGGCCGGATCGTGCGGCTCGTGCACGCCTCGCCGATCGACGAGTTCACCCGGGTGCACCGCGACCCGGACCCGGAGACCTTCGCGATGATGTTCGAGCCGACGCCGTTCACCGGGGACGGCCCGTCGGCGGACGTGCTCGTCTACGGCGACATCCACGACGCCTTCCTCGAGATGCAGGGGGAGCGGACGCTCGTCAACGTCGGCAGCGTCGGCAACCCGCTCGACGGCCCCGTCCCCTCGTACGTGATCCTCGAGGGGGACGACGGGGCCGACGGGGCCGTACCGTTCGGCGTGCAGTTCGTGCGCGTCCCCTACGACGTCGAGGCCGAGATCGCCGTCGCCCACGAGCGGGTCATGCCCGCCGCGGAGGCCTGGGAGATCGAGCTGCGCACGGGGATCTACCGCGGGCGGCACGCGGCGCTCGGACTCACGGCCGCCTGATCCTCGCGAGCCCGCTCGTCCTGCGCTGTCGGCGGCGACCCCTCCGGAGTCTTCGCCGGTCGGGTGCCCACGGGACGCCGGCGGAGCTCAGTCGCCGACGACGTGCAGCGCCTCCGCCCCGTCGCCCGGGGTGGGGAAGCTCGGGCTCAGCGGCACGGCGGCGGCCGGCACGGTGGTGCCGTCGTGGTCGAGAACACGCAGCGTCGGCCCCCATGCCAGGGCGCCGGTCGCCATCACGACCGCCTCGCCGTCGGGTCCCATGAACAGCGCGAACGTCGCGGGGAGGTCCTCGTCGAGGGGCTCGGGTGCGGTCCGGGCGAGAGCGGCGGCGTCGGCGTGGCGGAGCCAGAACGACGAGTCGCAGGGCCAGCACGTGACCCCGGCAGGGGTGGACAAGCTCTGCGGGTTGAGGAGGACATCGGCGCCGCCGCGGACGCAGTTCCGCGCGTCCTCCGCGGTGAGGCCCGCCTCCCGCAGGGCGCACAGCGCCCCGTCGAGATGGCGGAGGTAGAGGTGCGCACCGTTCTCGACGAGGTCACCCGGTGCCAGGTCCCCGTAGGCATCGCCGGGTGAGGCGTGCGTCGAGGCATCGGCGGTCAGACCGGCGAAGGAGTCGGGCGAGAGACCGCGGCTCAGCTCGTAGGTGCGGGACCCGCGCGGGAGAAACCTCCGAGCGCTCACGTGCACCTCTCCTGTCGGTCGAGCGCACCCCGTGCAGGGTGCGTGGTGGCCCGGTGCAGCCGCCCGCGCCTCAGGGTATCCGCGTGGTCCACTCCGCGGTGCCGAACTTGGTGCGCACCAGCTCGCGGGCCGCCTCGAGCTCCGCCTCGGTGTACGCGGAGTCCGTCGTCGCGTAGCGGGAGCGGAAGACGTCCAGGAAGCCCGCGATGATCTCGTCGCGCGGCAGGCCCGTCTGCGAGCGGATCGGGTCCACGCGCTTGTTCGCGCTCTTCGTGCCCTTGTCGGAGAGCTTCTCCCGGCCGATCCGCAGCACCTCGCCCATCTTCTTCGCGTCGATGTCGTAGCTCATGGTCACGTGGTGCAGCAGCACGCCGCCCGCGAAGCGGCGCTGAGCGGCGCCGCCGATCTTGCCCTGCTCCGAGGCGATGTCGTTGAGCGGGACGTAGCGGGCCTTCACCCCGATCTCCGCGAGCGCCGCCATCACCCAGTCGTCGAGATAGGCGTAGGCCTGCTCGAAGCTGAGGCCCTCGACGAGCGAGGTGGGGACCACGAGCGAGTAGGTGATGCAGTTGCCCTGCTCCATGAACATGGCGCCGCCGCCGGTGATGCGCCGCACCACGTCGATGCCGTGGCGGGCGGCGCCCTCCGCGTCGATCTCGTTGCGCAGCGACTGGTAGGAGCCGATCACCACGCACGCCTCGTCCCAGTCCCAGATCCGGAACAGGGGCGCCCGGCGACCCGCGGCGACCTCGTGGGGGAGCACCTCGTCGAGGGCGACGTGCATCGCCGGCGGCAGCACCTGCGGGCCGATGACGTCGAAGGTGAGGTCGTCCCAGGAGCTCGCCTGGCCCAGGGCGCGGCGGGCGGCGATCGCGACCGCCTCCGCGTCGAAGCCGATCATCTGCACGCCGCCGGGCAGCGCCTCGAGGCGGGTGGTGATCGCGGCGGTCGCCGCGGGGGAGGAGACGTCCGCGGGCAGGCCCACGAGCGCCGCGTCGATCTCCTCGAGCGCATGGTCCGGCTCGAGGAAGAAGTCACCGAACACGTGGGCGGAGGCGATCCTGCCCTCGTCGATGGTGAGGTCCACCGAGACGAGCTTCCCGCCGCGGACCTTGTACTCCCCGTGCCGCACCGCGGCCCCTGCGCTCTCCGTCATGGCACCATCCTGGCGCACCGGGGCGGCAGGTGGCGGCGTGAGATCGCCGACGGCTGCGCGGATCCTCAGCCGCGCAGGTCCCGCAGGGGGATCGTCAGCGAGCGCAGGGCCCGGTGGACCTCCCACACGAAGTCGGAGGTGGACTGACCCTTCCCGGGGGCGACCGCGTAGGACTCGGGTGCCAGCTCCGCGGTCGCCTCGCGGGTCACGCGCGGCACGAGGGAGGTCCACGGCGCGGCGCCGCCCACCGAGATCCGGTAGAGCACCTCCGGGTCGCCGTCGGCCTCGACGAGCCGCAGGGCGAGGGTCGTCGAGGTGAGCGCCGGCTGTCGGCGGGCGGGAGCGAGGGCGAAGCCGCGCTCGGCGAGCAGGGTCGGATGGAACAGGGCCCACAGCAGCAGGCGGGCACCCTCCACCTCGGGGGAGACGGCCGTGCCGATCAGCTCCGGGGGGTCCGGGAGCAGGGACGGATCGGCCCGCCAGGCGGCGGCGTCACGGGCGAGCGCGTCGAGCCGCTCGTCGGCCTGCGCGATCTCCGCAGGATCCTCGAGGGAGCCGATGCCGAGCGGGATCGGGGTGCGGGTGCCGCGGCGGGCGTGCACGAGGGTGCCGCGATCCGCCTCGCCCAGCTCGAGCCCGGCGCGGGCGCGGGTCACGCCGGCCTGGAGGTGCGCGCCCACCTGGCCGCGGCGGGTGGAGAAGCGGGGCGAGGTGTTCAGCAGCTCGCGGCTCGCGCGGCGCAGCAGCTCGAGGTGGCCGTGGAGCTCCTCCGCGACCCGCGGGGAGGTGAGCAGGGCGCGGGCGTCGAGCGGGTACTGGACCACGGGCGAGCCGGCGTTCTCCCCGATCTCGCCGATCGTCTCCCAGAGGTCCTTGTGGCCGGGATCGGCCTTCGCGAGCTTCCTCCCGATGCGGCTCCAGGTGGAGACCACGATCGCGGGCACCGCGGGGGTGGTCGCCTCGAGCTGGGCGGTGGCCTCCGCGGCGGTGCGGCGCTGGGCGTCAGCGTCGTGGCTGCGCACGATGCTGACGATCGCGTCCTGCGGGTCCGGGCCCAGCGCGGCGGCGATGCGCACGAGGCGCGCGGTGCTCAGCGGCGACTGCACGCGCACGGCGACGCCGAGGCGGGCCGCGTCCTCCGCGGCGCCGTCCTCGGGCAGGAGGTCCGCGACGAGGTCGGGGGAGGAGCGGCGGGGGCGGGGGTCCGCGACGATCGCGCCGGTCTCCCGCTCGCTGCGCGCGATCGTGCGCAGGAACGCCTCCCGGCTGCGCGGCGCCATGAGCACGAACTCGAGCATGTGGCTCAGCATGAGCTCCACATGGGCGGTGTGGTCGCGGTGGGAGGCGAGGTCCGGGGAGGAGACGGCCTTGTCCACGGCATAGGTCGTCATCTGGCCGACGGTCGCATACGAGCGGGCCATGGTCCTCCTTCAGGGGGCGCGGGCGGGGAGTCGTCCATCATCGCACCACCCGGGGTGTCCCCTATGCCCGGTCCGGCCCCTGGTCGGGCTCGTCCCCCCGCCCCGCCCCGCGGGCGGGTTCCTTCCCCCGCGCGTACACCTGCCGCACGAGGTCCTCGATCGCGGGCTCGGTGAGGGCGAGGTCCCGGATGCCCGCCTGCGCACCGATCGCCTCGAGCAGCGCGGGCACGGTCAGCGCCGTGCCCGAGAAGCGGATGCGGTGGCGGATCCCCTCGGCCTCGACGGCGTCGGTCGCGGCCCCGGCGGGCAGGGCCAGGGTCTCCCTCGGCTCGGCGAGGTCCACGATCAGCTCGCGCGGGGAGTCGAGGTGCTCGCGGAACGCGGTGATCGTGCCGTCGAAGGCGACGCTGCCGTGGTTGACGACCGCGATCCGCTCGCACAGCCGCTCCACGTCGCCCATGTCGTGGGTCGTGAGGAAGAGCGTGGTGCCGCGCTCGGCGCGGTCCTCCTGCAGGAAGCGGCGCAGTCCCTCCTTGGAGACCATGTCCAGCCCGATCGTCGGCTCGTCGAGCACCACGAGGGCGGGGGAGTGCAGCAGCGCGGCGGCGACCTCGCCGCGCATCCGCTGGCCCAGCGACAGCTGGCGCACGGGCCGGTCCAGGAACTCCTCGAGGCCCAGGCCCTCCACGAGCCGCTCGAGCCGCCGCTCCCGCGCCGAGTCGGTCAGGCGGTGCATCGCGGCGAGGATCCGGTAGGACTCGCGCAGCGGCAGGTCCCACCACAGCTGTGAGCGCTGGCCGAAGACGACGCCGATCTCCCGCGCCAGGTGCCGCCGCTCGGGGACCGGCTCGCGGCCCAGCACGCTCACGCTCCCGGAGGTGGGGCGCAGGATGCCGGTCATCATCTTGATCGTCGTCGACTTGCCTGCGCCGTTCGCGCCGACGAAGCCGACGGCCTCCCCGCGCCGCACGGTGAGGGTGAGGTCGTCCACGGCGCGCACGGTGCGCCGCTCACGGCGCAGGGAGCCGGGGCGACGGGAGCGCACGGCGAAGTCGCGGCGCAGGGCGTCCAGGACGACAGCCGGGGCGTCGCCGGCCGCGGCGGGGGAGTCGGTGGTCGAGGTGGGGGACGTGGTCATGGTCAGCCTCCGGCTCCGGTGTAGCGGCGCACCCCGGCGCGCCAGAGCAGCGACGCGAGGGTCCAGGTGAGGATCGCCGCCGGCACCCCGAGCCATCCCGACCATGCCGGGATGAGGGTGGGGCCCGGCAGGTCCAGCAGGGTCAGGGTGGGGGCGTAGGCGATGAGGGTCGCGGGGACGACGAAGGTGAAGAAGGCCCGCAGCGGCAGCGGGAACACGGCGCCCGGGTTCGTCGCGACGTAGTTGCCGCCGTAGGTGAAGGCGTTGGCGAACTCACGGCCGTCGACGAGCCAGAACTGCATCGCCCCCGCCGTCGTCAGCAGCGCCGCGAACACGGCCGCCCCGGCGAGCGGCGCGGTGACGGCGAGCAGCAGGGTCAGCGGCGTGGGCGAGAACCCGGCGACCACGAGCGCGATCACGTAGGTGGACAGGCCCACCAGGATCCTGCCCAGGCGCCGCAGGGAGAGGTCCATGCTCGAGATCTGCAGCAGCACGGGCAGCGGCCGGATCAGCAGCGTCTCGAGCTTCCCCGAGCGCACCATGGTGGAGAGCCCGTCGATCTCCCCGAAGAAGAGGTCCGCGAGGCCGAAGGCGAGGGCGCCGAGACCGTACACGACCGCCACCTGGGTGAGGGTCATCCCGCCGAGCACCCCGACCTGCGAGAGGATCACCCACAGCTCGAGGAACTCGGTGCCCACCACGAGCATCTGGCCGAGGACGTCCGCGACGAAGCTCGTGCGGAACGAGGCCTGCGAGCGGATCCGGGACGCGTAGAGCAGGCCCATGACGCGGGGCAGGGAGAGCGGCCGCTCCGCGCGTGCGGCGGAGGCGGCGGGAGTGCTGCGGGCGTGATCAGCCACCCTGCACCTCCAGGGAGCGCACGCCGATGCGCAGCATGAGCACGGCGGCGACCGTGAGCACGAGCGCCCAGGCCGTCTGCTCGCCCAGCAGCGCGAGCGCCTCGATCGGCGGGATCCGGCCGGAGAGCGCGTCGATCGGGGTCTGCACCATCGAGGGGAACGGGGTCGCGCGGGCGATCGCGGCGAGCCAGTCCGGGAACCAGGCGATCGGGATGAGGAAGCCGGAGAGCAGGTTCATCACCGCCATGTAGACGACGCTCAGCCCGCGCGTCTCGACGAGCCAGAAGGAGGCGAGGTTGATCATCGCGTCCCCGAGGAAGGCGACGGTGATCGCGAGCAGCAGGCAGGCGGCGCCCACGAGGTAGGAGAGCGGGTCGCTCGGCAGGGCGAGCCCCGTGAGCACGGCGCCGACGAGCATCGGCGGGATGCCGCGGGCGAGCAGCAGGAACCCGGCGCGGCCCAGCTTCTGCGCGTAGAACATGCCGAGCAGGTGGGTGGGGCGCAGGAGGTCCACGGCCACGTCGCCCTGGTGCACGCGCTGGGAGATCTCGCGGGTGCCGAAGGCCTCGATGGGGGCGAGCAGGGCCTGCCCGAGCCACACATAGGTCGCGGCCTGGAGGGCGTCGTAGCCGCGCAGCTCCCCGCCCGCGGCGTGGATCGCGGCGAGCAGGATCGAGGCGCGGATCAGCCCGAAGACCGAGTTGGTGAACACTCCCGCGGCCGTCGCCATGCGGTAGGTGGAGTACTGCCGGAAGGAGGCGCGGGCGACACTCCAGTAGGCAGACACTCGCGGCATAGTACGCAGTCGTGGCGCCGGTCACAAGGGGCGTCGCCGTCGGATCCGCGGATTCTCCTGCGGCGCGCTCCCGCCCCCGCCTACCCTGACCCGGTCCCCACCCCCGCACGGAACCGGATCCCCGCATGACCTCCTCCGTCCCCGCGCCCGCACCCCTCGGCGCGCCCGACGCCCCCGCCGGCCCTGCCCGCCGCAGCCGGTTCGGCCTGCTCCCGCGCATCCTGCTCGCGATCGTCCTGGGCGTGCTCCTGGGCCTCGTGATGCCCGAGGCGATCGCCCGCGTCTTCACGACCTTCAACGGGATCTTCTCGAGCTTCCTGGGCTTCCTCATCCCGCTGATCATCGTGGGGCTCGTGACCCCGGCGATCGCGGAGCTCGGCCGCGGCGCAGGGAAGATGCTCGCCGCGACCACGGGCATCGCCTACCTCTCCACGATCCTCGCGGGCGGCTTCGCCCTCACCGTCGCGCTGCTCGTGCTGCCGCGCATGCTCGACGGGGTCAGCGTCGGCTCCCTCGACAACCCCGAGGACTCCGCGATCGCCCCGTACTTCGAGATCGGGATCCCCCCGGTCTTCGACGTCATGACCGCGCTCGTGCTGAGCTTCTGCCTCGGCATCGGGCTGACGGTCGTGCGGCCCGGCGCGCTGCAGGAGTCCTTCGTGCAGCTGCGGGACATCGTCGTGAGGACCATCGAGGTGGCGCTCATCCCGCTGCTGCCGATCTACATCTTCGGCATGTTCCTGGGGCTGACCATGAACGGCCAGATCTGGATCGTCATCGGCACCTTCCTCGCGGTCATCGTGCTCGTGTTCGCGATGACGATCCTCGTGCTGCTCGCCCAGTACGGCGTCGCGGGCCTCGCGACCGGCCAGAACCCGCTGCGCATGCTCGCCCGGATGGCGCCCGCCTACGCGACCGCGCTCGGCACGAGCTCCTCCGCTGCGACGATCCCCGTGACGCTCGAGTGCACGAAGCGCAACGGCGTGCCCGCGGCGATCGCGGACTTCGTCGTGCCCCTGTGCGCGACGATCCACCTCGCCGGCTCCACGCTGAAGATCACGACCTTCTCGGTGGCGATCATGATCATCACCGGCATGGACCTGAACCTGCCGGTGCTCATCGGGTTCGTGTTCATGCTGGGCGTCGTCATGATCGCGGCGCCGGGCGTGCCGGGCGGGGCGATCATGGCGGCCGCCGGGATCCTCTCCTCGATGCTGGGCTTCGGGGAGGCCGCGGTGGGGCTCATGATCGCGAGCTACATCGCGATCGACTCCTTCGGCACGGCGACGAACGTGACCGGCGACGGCGCGATCGCCGCGGTCATGGGGCGCCTGTCCCGCGGCCGCGTCTCGGGGGACCTCTCGGTCGACGAGGGCCCGCACGTCCAGGGCGTCTGAGCGCGGCGGCGGCCCGGACGGCGAGATCGCCGGGCCTCCGTGACCGGATCGTGACCCGGCGTCCCGGGCGGTGACCCGGGGCCGACGCCACCCCGCCCCGCCGCGCACGCTCGGCCCATGCCGAGCACTCCGAGCGCCCCCGCGGGCTCCGTCCCCGCGGGCACCACTCCTGAAGGCAGCGGCTCGTCGGGGACGGCGACGCACTGCCCCTACTGCGCGCTCCAGTGCGCGCAGACGCTCACCCCCACCGCCGGAGGCGGTGCCGACGACGCGTCCGTGCTCACCGTCGAGGGCCGTGACTTCCCCACCAACCAGGGCGGCCTGTGCCGCAAGGGGTGGACCTCCGCAGAGGTCCTCACCGCCCCCGACCGGCTCACCGCCCCGCAGATGCGCGGTGCGGACGGCGAGCTGCGCGAGGTGAGCTGGGACGCGGCCCTCGACCACGTCGCGACCCACCTGCGCGAGCAGCGGGAGCGCCGCGGGGCGGACGCCGTCGCCGTGTTCGGCGGCGGCGGGCTCACCAACGAGAAGGCCTACGCGCTGGGCAAGTTCACGCGGGTCGTCCTCGGCTCACGGCTCATCGACTACAACGGCCGCTTCTGCATGTCCGCCGCGGCGACCGCCTCCAACCGCTCCTTGGGCCTGGACCGCGGGCTGCCCTTCCCGCTCCCGGACCTCGCCGGAGCGGACTGCGTGCTGCTGCTCGGATCGAACCTCGCCGCGACCATGCCGCCCTTCGTCCAGCACCTCGAGGGCGTGCGCTCCCGCGGCGGCCTCGTCGTCACGGACCCGCGCGGATCGGCGACCGCGGCGCTGACCGCGGAGGGCGCCGGCGTGCACCTCGCCCCGGTGCCCGGAACGGACCTCGTGGTACTCCTGGCCCTCCTCCACGTGGTGCTCGCGGAGGACCTCGTGGACCACGAGTACCTCGCCGCGCGCACCACGGGCCTCGAGGCGCTGCGGGCGAGCGCCGCCGCCTGGTGGCCCGAGCGCGCGGAGGCGGTGTGCGGCGTCCCCGCTCGGCGGCTGCGGCAGGTCGCGCGGATGCTCGCCGACGCCTCCCCGTCCCGCGGCGGCCGCGGCGCCTACGTGCTCACGGGCCGCGGGGTCGAGCAGTCCACCCAGGGCACCGCGACCGTCACCGCCGCGATCGACCTCGCCCTGCTGCTGGGCCTCGTGGGCCGTCGCGGCTCCGGCTACGGGCCGCTCACCGGCCAGGGCAACGGGCAGGGCGGCCGCGAGCACGGGCTCAAGGCGGATCAGCTGCCCGGCTACCGGAAGATCACCGACCCGGAGGACCGCGCGCACGTCGCCGCCGTCTGGGGCGTGGACCCGGAGTCCCTGCCCGGCCCGGGGGTCCCCGCCGTCGAGCTGCTCGGCATGCTCAGCGCGACGGGCGGCCCCTCCGCGCTGATCGTGTGCGGGGCGAACCCCGTCGTCTCCGCGCCGGACGTCTCCCGGGTGCGGGAGCGGCTCGCCGCGCTCGACCTGCTCGTCGTCATGGACACCGTCCCGTCCGAGACGGCGCTGCTGGCCGACGTCCTTCTCCCCGTCACCCAGTGGGCGGAGGAGGAGGGCACGATGACGAACCTCGAGGGCCGCGTGATCCGCCGCCGCCGGGCGCGGGAGGCCCCGGGCGGGGCGCGCAGCGAGCTGTGGATCCTCCGCGAGCTCGCCGCGCGGCTCGGCGTGCCGACCGGCTTCCCGGCCGAGGCCTCCGCCGTGTTCGACGAGCTCGCCCGGGCCTCCGCGGGCGGCCGCGCCGACTACTCCGGCCTGAGCCATGAGCGGCTGGACCGCGAGGGGTCGATGCACTGGCCCGTCCCCGGCCCGGACCATCCGGGGACGCCGCACGCGCTGCTCGACGGCTTCCCGACGGCCGACGGCCGTGCTAGCCTGCTCCCGGTGACCCATGAGGACCCGGCCGATCCGCTCCGGGCCGATGCCCCGCTGCACCTGGTCACGGGGCGCCTGCTCGAGCAGTACCAGTCCGGGGCGCAGACCCGCCGGGTGCCCTCCCTGCTCGCCGCGCGGCCCGCGGCCTTCGCCCAGATGCACCCCCTGCTCGCGGACCTCCTCGGCATCGAGAACGGCGAGGAGGTGCTGCTGCGCACCCGCAGCGGCGAGCTGCGGGTGCCGGCGGAGGTCACCGAGGAGATCCGGCCGGACACCGTCTTCATGCCCTTCCACTACCCCGGCGAGGGGAGCGCGAACCTGCTCACGGGCAGCGCGACCGATCCGCTCTCCGGCATGCCCGGCTTCAAGGTGACGGCGCTGGAGGTGCTCCCCGCGCCCCGGCCCGTCCCCGTCCCCGATGTGGTCACCGTCCAGCAGAGGAGCATCGTATGAGGATCGTCGTGATCGGCCACGGCATGGTCGGATCCCGGGTCGCCGCGGATCTCGCGGCGGCGGATCCGCAGGCGCGCCTGACGGTGCTCGGCCAGGAGGACCACGACCCGTACAACCGGGTCCAGCTCTCCTCGGTGGTCGCCGGGAAGGCGGATCCCGCCGCGCTCGCCCTCGAGCAGGTGGGGCCGGAGCGGGCGCGCGTGCTGCGCGGCGTGCGGGCCGTGCGCATCGACCGGGCCTCGCACCTGGTCCACGACGAGCTCGGGGAGGCGCATCCCTACGACCGTCTGGTGCTCGCGACGGGCTCCGCGGCGCGGATCCCCGACGTCCCCGGGCTGCGCGCGCCCGGGGGCGCCGCGGAGGAGTCGCCGCTCGTGGACGGCGTGAGCCCGCTGAAGGACCTCGACGACGCGGAGCGGATCCTCCGACGCTGCGAGGGCGGCGGCGAGGTCGTCGTCCTCGGCGCGGGCGTGCTCGGCATCGAGGTCGCCACGGGACTCGCCGGCCGCGGTGCGCGGGTGACCCTCGTCCATCACCGTGAGCGGCTCATGGAGCGGCAGCTGGACCGCGACGCCTCGGAGATCGTGCACGGCGCGCTCGAGTCGCTCGGCATCACGGTGGTCACCTCGGCGAGCGCGACGCGCGTCGACGCGCCGGAGGGCCGTCTCGAGACGGTGCACCTCTCCGACGGCTCGGCGCGGCCCGCGGACCTCCTCGTGCTGTGCACGGGCACGGTGCCGCAGACGGCGCTCGCCGAGGCCGCGGGCCTCGAGTGCGGGGCGGGGGTCCTGGTGGGGGAGGACCTCTCCTGCACGCGGGACGCGGACGTCTTCGCGATCGGCGACTGCGCCCAGCCGCCCGAGGGGGCGAGCGGGCTCGTCGCCCAGGGCTGGGAGCAGGCGCGCCGGCTCGTCGAGTCCTGGAGGCCGCGGGAGG
This sequence comes from Brachybacterium horti, assembly GCF_054777615.1. Classification (NCBI taxonomy): domain Bacteria; kingdom Bacillati; phylum Actinomycetota; class Actinomycetes; order Micrococcales; family Dermabacteraceae; genus Brachybacterium; species Brachybacterium horti. The sequence continues at coordinate 431,455 of NZ_BAAHAM010000003.1, read as the reverse complement.
AGGAGGCGCGGGCACCCGCGCCGCCGCGCGGGACGGGCGGGGACCTGGTGCGTGTCAAGGCGGTGGGCCTCGCGCTCGTGACCATGGGCCGCATCGAGCGGCCGGGACCCGGCCTGCACGCCCCGCGGTCCGTGCGGCTCGCGGATCCCTCGGGCGGCCGCTTCACCGAGGTGGTCGTGCACGAGGGGCGCCTCGTCGCGGCGACGATCGTGGGCGACGAGGACGCCGCGGCGGAGCTCAGCGCCGCGTTCACCCTGCGGACGCCGGTCCCGCGGGACCCGGTGCACCTGCTCGCCCGGCCGCTCGCCGCACGGGCCGCGGCCCCGGCGGCCTCCGCGGCGGACATGGCGGAGGACGACGTCCTGTGCCAGTGCAACGGCGTCACCAAGGGGACCGTCTGCGCGGCGCTCGCGGGCGGCTGCGGGAGCACGGCGGAGGTCTCGCGGGCCACGCGCGCGGGCACCGGCTGCGGCACCTGCCGCTCCCGGATCCAGGAGCTGCTGGACGCCTCCCGCGATCGGGAGCCCGCCCCCGTGTGAGCAAAGCCCCTCTTGCCCTCGCGGGAGGGCGACTCCTACCCTTGACGTATGAACGTCTCGTCAGATGATCAGGTGACGGTGGTCGACCCCGGCTCCGCCGTCGGCCCCGATCCTGAGGTCGTCGACGCCGTGGACTCCGACGCCGTGGACCCTGACGCCGTCGGGCACGCCCGCGCGCACCTGCCGGCGCCCGCCGCGGTCGCGGACGTCGCGGACGTCCTCTCCCTCCTCGGCGAGCCGCACCGGCTCACGCTCCTGCTCGCCCTGCGCGGCGGGGAGCTGTGCGTCCACGACCTCGCCCTCACGGCCGGCCAGTCCGAGTCCGCGACCTCGCACGCCCTGAAGCTGCTGCGCGCCCACCGCATCGTGACCCCACGCCGCGAGGGGCGCCGCATGTACTACCGGCTCGAGGACCCGCACGTCCTCGAGCTGCTGGACCTCGCCCTCACCCACACGGCGCACTCGCCGCTGCGCCATCCCGAGCGCGGGGAGGGAGCCTGATGGGACACAGCCATTCCCACGGCGGAGGTGCGGAGGCGCTGAGCGCCGGCGGCCGCCACCGCTCCCGCCTCGCGATCGCCCTGGTGCTGATCGGCGGCTTCTTCGTCGTCGAGCTCGTCACCGCCCTGCTCACCGGATCGCTCTCGCTGCTCTCCGACGCCGGTCACATGGCCGCGGACGTCCTCACCCTCGCCGCCGCGCTCGGCGCCGCGACCGTCGCCGGCCGCGGGGACCGCAGCGGGCGCCGCAGCTTCGGCCTCTACCGGATCGAGGTCTTCGCCTCCCTCTTCGCCGTGCTCGTCATGCTCGCCGTCGCCGCCTGGGTGCTCATCGAGGCGATCGGGCGGCTCGGGACCGCACCGGGGATCGGCACCACCGGCATGCTCGTCGTCGGCGTGCTGGGACTCGCCGTGAACCTCGTGGTCATGCGGATCCTCTCCGGCGGCGCGCGCGAGAGCCTCGCCGTCAAGGGCGCCTACCTCGAGGTCCTCGCGGACACCGTCGGCTCGATCGGCGTCGTCGTCGCCGGTGTGCTCGTCGCGCTCACCGGCAGCGCCCTCGCGGACACCGTCGTCGCCCTCGCGATCGGCGCCTTCGTCGCCGTGCGCGCCGTGATGCTGGGCCGCGAGGTGCTCGGCGTGCTCGCCCAGGAGTCGCCACGCCACCTCGACCCCGCGGCGGTGCAGGCGGATCTCGCCGCCCTGGACGGCGTCACCGAGGTGCACGACCTGCACCTGTGGACCCTCACCTCCGGCATGGACGTCGCGACCGCCCACCTCCGGGTCGAGGAGCGGGCGGACGCCCACGGCGTGCTCGACGCCGCCCAGGAGCTGCTCCGCACCCGCCACGGTCTCGAGCACTGCACGCTCCAGATCGAGCCGGAGGCCCACCGCACCGACGAGGAGTCCGCGTGGTGACCCGTCCGCCCGCCGCCCGGTCCGCTGTCCCGCCCGCACGTCCCCGCGCCGCCGGGACGCCGGCGCCGCGCACCGCCCCTGCGACGTAGGCTCGGCGCCATGACCTCCGCCGCTGCCGCAGACCGCCCCGCCCCGTCCTCCGCGCCCCTGACCGCCGTCGTCACCGGCGCCTCCTCCGGCATCGGCCGCGCGACCGCCGCCCGCCTCGTCGCCGACGGCTGGCGCGTGCTCGCGATCGCCCGCCGCGAGGAGCGCCTCGCCGCCCTCGCGGAGGAGACCGGGTGCGAGGTGCTCGCCGTGGACGTCACCTCCGACGACTCCGTCGCCGACCTCGCCGCCCGCGTCGAGGAGCTCTTCGGCGGCACGCTCAACGCCGTCGTCCACGTCGCCGGCGGCGCCCTCGGCGTCGAGCCCGCCGCGGAGGCGGACCTCGAGAAGTGGCAGGGCATGTACGAGACCAACGTGCTCGGCGCCGTGCGCGTGACCCGCGCCCTGCTGCCCGCCGTGCGCCGCAGCGGCCGCGGCGACCTCCTCTTCCTCACCTCCGTCGCCGGGCACGAGGCCTATCCCGGCGGCTCCGGCTACAACGCCGCGAAGGCCGGGGAGCACATGCTCGCCGCCGCCCTCCGGCTCGAGCTGAACGGGGAGCCGATCCGCGTCATCGAGATCGCCCCCGGCATGGTCCGCACCGAGGAGTTCTCCCTCGTGCGGCTCGGTGACCAGGGGAAGGCCGACGCCGTCTACGACGGGGTCGAGAACCCGCTCACCGCCGAGGACTGCGCGGACGTCCTCTCCTACGCGCTGAACGCCCCGCACCACGTGAACCTCGACCTCGTGACCGTGCGTCCCCTCGCCCAGGCGGCCGCCCACCGCGTGGCCCGGCACCAGGGGCTGTGACGGTCCACCCCGGCATGGGCGGGCCCGGCACGGGCGGCGGCGGAGGCGGTCGCGGGGGCCCCGAGCTGCGCCTCGCCCCCGGGCAGAAGGCGGACGTCCGACGGGTGCTCTCCCTGTTCCGGCCCTACCGTCGGACCCTTCTCGCGGTGCTCGCGCTCATCGCCCTCGGCGCCGCCGCCGGCGTGGTCTCCCCGTTCCTCGTGCGGGAGATCGTCGACGTCGCCCTGCCCGATCGCCGCGAGGACCTCCTGCTGTACGCCGTCGGCGGGCTGATCGCCGTCACGATCGTCTCGAGCGCCCTCGGCGTCACCCAGGCGATGCTCTCCACCCGCGTCGGGCAGTCGGTCATGCACGACCTGCGCGTCGCCGTCTACGGTCACCTGCAGCGGATGGGTCTCGGCTTCTTCACCCGCACCCGCACCGGCGAGATCCAGTCCCGGATCTTCTCCGACATCGGCTCCATGCAGGCCGTCGTCACGAACGTCATGACCCAGATCGTCTCGAGCGGCGCCGGGATCCTCATGGCGGTCGTCGCGATGCTCGCCCTGGACTGGCGGCTCACGCTCTTCTCGCTCATCGCGCTGCCGTTCGCCGTATGGATGAACCGCCGCGTGGGATCGCGCCGCCGCGTGATCGTCAAGCAGCGTCAGGAGAAGGCCGCGGACCTCTCCGCCGGGATCCAGGAGTCCCTCTCCGTCTCCGGCATCCTGCTGGGGCTCACGATGGGCCGCACCCGCGCGCTCGTGGACGCCTTCACCGCGGACTCCCGCGGCCTCGCGGACCTCGAGGTGCGCTCCGAGATGGCGGGTCGCTGGCACATGGCCGTCTTCACGACCCTCATGGCCCTGTTCCCGGCGCTCACCTATCTCCTCGGCGGGCACCTGCTGCTCGCCGGCGGCGGCGTCACGATCGGCACCCTCGTCGCCTTCATCGCCCTCCAGTCGAGCCTGTTCCCCCAGGTGAACGGCATGCTCCGGGTCGCCGCGCAGGTGAACTCCTCGCTCGCCCTGTTCACCCGGGTCTTCGAGTACCTCGATGCACCGCTCACCGTGGTCGACGCCCCCGGCGCGATCGCCCTGGACCCCGCGCAGGTGCGCGGCGAGATCCGCCTCGAGCACGTCGACTTCACCTACCCCGGGGCGGAGTCCCCGTCCCTGCACGACATCGACCTCACGATCCCCGCGGGCCGGCACACGGCGCTCGTGGGCACGACCGGCTCCGGGAAGACCTCCACCGGCTACCTGCTCGCGCGGCTCTACGACCCGAGCGGCGGGCGGATCACCCTGGACGGCCACGACCTGCGCGAGCTGACCCGCGAGTCGCTCGCCGCGAGCCTCGGCGTCGTCACCCAGGAGACCTATCTGCTGCACGCGAGCATCGCGGAGAACCTGCGCTTCGCCCGCCCCGGCGCGAGCGACGCCGAGCTCGTCGCCGCCTGCGAGATCGCCCAGATCCACGAGCACATCTCCTCCCTGCCGGATGGCTACGCGACCGTGGTGGGGGAGCGCGGCTACCGCTTCTCCGGCGGCGAGAAGCAGCGCCTCGCCCTGGCCCGCACGATCCTGCGGGACCCGCCGGTGCTGCTCCTGGACGAGGCGACCTCCGCGCTGGACACCGCGACCGAGCGCGCCATGTCCGGGGCGCTGGACGCCGTCTCCCGCGGCCGCACCGTCATCTCGATCGCCCACCGGCTCTCCACGATCCGCGACGCGGACCAGATCGTCGTCCTCTCCCACGGCCGGATCGTCGAGCGCGGCACCTACGCGGAGCTGCTCGCCGCGGGCGGCGCCTTCGCGGAGCTCGCTGCGCGGGACACGGACCCCGCGGAGAGCTGAGGAGGCGGGGCGCGCCTCGCCGGACGTACGACGAAAGGATGACGGCTTCTCCTCCGGCGAGGGGATGACCGGGGCGGCGGGGACGAGGAGGATCGGGTCATGTCGCCCGTCCCCGAGCCTCCCGGCCCGAGGAACCCTGCCGTCGACGAGGACACCATGACCACGCTCACGCACCACCAGGACCCGGACCTCCGCGAGGGGGAGACCCTCACCCGCGGCGGCCGCCGAGCCATGGGCCGTCCGCTGCTCTTCGCCGCCCTGCTCTGCGTCGCCTCGCTCGTCGTGCTGGGGCTGCTCGTCGCCGGGCCGGCGCTGCCGCTCGCGGCCGCGATGCCCGTCGCCGCCGGCGCCGCGGTGCTCGTGATCCTCGCCTGGGCGCTCGCCGGTCCCCGCCTCTGACGACGCGGCCGCCGGCGGCGTCGCCGTCGACAGCTCTGGCGTCGTCGACGCCACCTCCGACGTCACCTCTAGGGGCGTGCCGGGCCCCGACTACGCTCCCGGTATGGAACCGGAGATCCCGCTCGCGGGCGGGAACGCCAGCGCAGGCGTCATGCGGGTGGGGGACACCGTCCGCAAGCCCTGGACCCCGCACTCGCCGGGGGTGCTCGCGCTCATGGGCACGCTGCGGGACCGCGGCGTGGACCTGCCGGCGCCGCTCGGGCAGGACGAGCAGGGCCGCATGGTGACCGAGTACGTGCCCGGCGCCCTCGCGATGGACTCCCCGCCGCTGAGCCGCCCGCAGCTCGCCGAGGTCGGGGCCATGGTGCGCCTCATCCACGACGCCTGCGCCGGGCTGAGCGCCCAGGAGCTGGGCCTTGGGCCGGCCCTCATCCCCGTCGCCGACGCGGACCTCGTCTGCCACGGGGACCTCACCCCCTGGAACCTCGTGCTCGGGCCGCGGTGGGTCTTCATCGACTGGGACGGCGCCGGCCTGAGCACCCGCGCCTGGGACCTCGCCTACTCCGCGCAGGCCTTCACGCTCAACGACGTCACCGCCGATCCGCACCGCGCCGCCGAGGACCTCCGCGCCTTCGTGCTCGGCGTCGATGACGGCGTCGACGGGGCCGACGGGACGGCAGGACTGGGACACGAGGCCGGCGCGGCCGACGGGACCACCGGGCGGGGCTACGGTGCCGATGCCGCGCTGCGGGCCGAGCTCGCGGCCCTGCTCCCGCGCCGGGCGCAGGCGATGCACGACCACCTCGAGCGCGCCCACCGCAGCGGCTGGGAGCCATGGGGGTCGATGTACCTCGAGGGCCACGGCGAGCACTGGGCATGCGTGGCCGCGCACCTCGAGCGGCACGCGGAGATCTGGCGCGACGCGCTCCGCTCCTGAGCCGGGTCCGCGTCGCCACCGGAGCCCAGGGGCCATCGGCACCCCAGAGGCGATGGGCACCTCAGGAACAATGGGCACCTCAGGGAGCATGCCGGGCCGATCATGCTCCCTGACGCGCCAATACTTCGCCGTGGGCCGTGAGCACCGACGGGGCCCGGTTCAGCGGCGGCGGCCGCCGCGGTCCAGGCGGCGCGCCGCGATCGCCTCGCGGGTCCGCTCGAGCGCCCTGCCCGCCTCCTCGTGGTGCCGCTGCGCGACCGTCACGAAGATGATGTCCACGAGGGTCAGCTGCGCGAGGCGGGAGGCCGTCGCGCCGGAGCGGAAGGGCGACTCCTGGGCCGCGGTGAGCAGCGCATGGTCCGCGAGGGAGACGAGCGGGGAGCCGGCGGTGTTGCTCAGCGCGACCGTCCGCGCCCCCGCCTCCTGCGCGATCCGCAGCGCGTCGACGACGTCGATCGTGTCGCCGCCGTGGGAGATGCCCACGGCGACGTCCCCCTCGCCGAGCAGCGAGGCGGCGGGCAGGCCCTCGTGGGCGTCGCTGTAGGCGGCCGCCCACAGGCCGATCCGGGAGAGCTTCTGCTGGAGGTCCGTGGCGGCGAAGGCGGAGGCCCCCACCCCGAAGGTCGCGACCCGGCGAGCGGAGGAGAGCAGCTCCGTGATCGCGGCGAGCTCGCCGGTGTCGACGCGCTCGCAGGTCTCGGTCACGGCGCGGGAGTCCGCGAAGGCGATCTTGGCGATCACCTGGTCCAGGGAGTCGGAGGGGTCGATGTCGCGGTGGAGTTCCGCGGATCCCCCGTTCGAGGCGTCGCGGCCGGAGGCGTAGGCGAGGTCCGCGCGCAGGGCGAAGCGCAGCTCCCGGTAGCCGGAGAAGCCGAGGTCCCGGGCGAGGCGCACGACGGAGGCGGGGGAGGAGTCCGCGGCCTCGGCGAGACGGTCGATGGACAGCTCCGCGGCGGCCGCGGGATCGGCGAGCATGACGTCGGCGATGCGGCGCAGCGCCCCCTGCATGCCCGGGGCTATCGCGCGCAGCGTCGTGAGCACCTGCTCGTGCCCGGCGGCGGTCATCGGCGCGCCTCCGTCAGCAGCGCGACCGCGGCGCGGATCCCGGCCGGGTCGCCCGCCCGCGAGGGATCGGGGGGCCGGGCCGCGGCGGCGTCCCGGGCGGCGGGGACATCGGCTCCCGCGAGCAGGGCGACGAGGGCGACCCGGATCGAGCCCTCCGACTCCTCGAGCACGCGGGCGGCGTGCTCGGGTGCCGCGCCGCTCGCCTGCACGAGCATGCGGACGCTGCGGGCGCGCAGCTTCTCGTTGCTCGCGCGCATGTCGATCATGAGGTTCGAGTAGGTCTTCCCGAGCCGGACCATCGTCGCGGTGGAGAGGGCGTTCAGCAGCAGCTTCTGCGCGGTCCCGGCCTTCATGCGGGTGGAGCCGGTGACGACCTCGGGGCCGACGTCGGCGAGCAGGGTGTGATCGGCGAGCTCGGCGAGCGGGGCCTGAGGATTCGCGGCGATCAGGGCGGTGACCAGTCCCTTCTCCCGGGCGGCGGTGAGCGCTCCGCCCACGTAGGGCGTGCGACCGGAGGCGGCGAGCCCGATCACGACGTCGTGGGGGCCGCACCGTTCGCGCACGAGCGCGGCGCCGTCCTCGGCGGAGTCCTCGGCGCCCTCGCCGGCGACGACCATCGCGCGCGGGCCGCCTGCGAGGTGCGCGGTGAAGTGGTCGGGGCCCGCGTTGAAGGTGGGCGGGAGCTCGGCGGCGTCGAGCACGGCGAGACGCCCCGAGGTGCCCGCGCCCACGTAGTGCACGGTGCCGCCGGCGGCGATCGCGGCCACGCAGTCCTCGACGAGCGCGGCGAGCGGCGCGGAGAGCGACTGCACGGCGGTGATCACGGCGGCGTCCGCCTCGAGGATCCTCGCGGTGAGCTCGGCGGCCGGCAGCGTGTCGAGGTCCTCGGTCGCCGGATTGCGCTCCTCGGTGGGGGAGGCGAGGTCCAGCAGCGACTGCCATGCGCTCATCGCCGGTCTCCTTCCGTCGCGCGCACCGGGACGGGGCGCCGCTGCGTGGTCGTGCCGCCCATCATCGCGCGTCGCTCATCATCGTGTGCCGGTCGTGCGGGGCGCGCGCTGTCCACGGGACGGTGCAGGGGCGGCCGTGCGGGGAGACAGGGCGGCCGCCGGTGCGGCTCCCCGGGGCGGACGATCCTTCATGATGGTCACCTCCGGGACGGGGTGCGGCGCGCACGCGTGGCCGGCGACGGGACCGCCACCGTGCGGAAAGAACTTTCGGATGAAAGACTTCGCAGGAAAATAGCATGCGGGATCGGGGATCTCCAGGAGACACCCCGGCCATGGACGAGGAGGCGCGATGGGCGGCGGGACGAGCCGGGGGAGCACGCTGCTGCTCGGGGCGGATGTCGGTGGGACCCACGCCCGCCTGCGGGTCCACCTCCTCGACTCCTCCACCGGGGAGGCGGGGGAGGAGCTCCTGCGCCGGGAGGGTCCCGGGGCGAACCCCGGCTCCGCCTCCCCCGGGGCGCTCGAGGCGCTGCTGGACCTCGTCGCCGCCGCGCTCGGCGAGGGCTCCGCCCTCCTCGCCGGGGCGGATCCCGACGGCGCCGCCCCGAGCGGCTCCGGTCCATCGCGGGCCGAGGGTGCAGGACCTGCGGTGCGCGCGGTGGTCGTGCTCGGCATCGCCGGGGCCGGGCCGGCCCGGCACGGGTGGGTCGAGCGCGCGGTGCGGGAGGGGCTCGGGCAGCGGCTCGCCGCCCGTTCCCCGGCGCCGTGTGATCGGGATCTGCTGGACCCGGCCGACGTGCACGTCGTCGACGACATGGTCACGGCCTTCGCCGCGGGCGGGACCGGCGGGGACGGCCTGCTCCTGCTCGCCGGCACGGGCGCCGCGGCGGTGCGCTTCGCGGGCCACCGCCCCGTGGAGCGGTCCGACGGGATGGGCTGGCTGCTCGGGGACGCGGGCTCCGCGGTGTGGATCGGCCGGGAGGTGCTGCGTGCGGCGGCCGCGGACCTCGACCGGCGCGGCCCCTCCACGATGCTGTCGGCGGCGGTGCTCGGGGAGCTCGGACTCCCCGCGCCGGGGGAGCCGGGGGAGGGGGACGTGCGCCAGGCGATGATCGCGGCCGTCGACCCGCTCGCCCCGGCCGCCTGGGGACGCTTCGCACCGCTCGCGAGCGATGCGGCGGCCGCCGGTGACGCCGTCGCGGCGAGGATCCTCGATGGGGCCGCGGAGGCGCTGCTCGGCACGCTCGACGCGGTGCGGGACCCCGGAGCAGGAGTCGGAGGGGCCGTCGTCGTGACGGGATCCGTGCTCGAGCGCAGCGCGTCGGTCCGCGCAGGCGTCCGGGCCGGTCTCGAGGTCCGGGGGCTCAGGATGGTGCGGGGTGCTGAGCCCGTCCACGGGGCGCTCCGGCTCGCGGCCGAGCATGCCGCCCGCTCGGCGGGCCCGGCCCGCTGATCGCGCTCCCCGCAGGATGACCGGCGGGGTTCAGCGAAGGATCAGACGTCGATCTCGATCTCGCCCACGCCACGGGAGACGCACGTGGTCATCTGGGTGTCGTGCTCGTCGTCCATGAGGAACTCGTCGAGGTGCTCGACCTCGCCGGAGACCAGCGGCACGACGCAGGTGCCGCACACGCCGCCCTCGCACGAGTAGTCCATCGAGATGCCGGCGTCGAGGAGCGCCTGGAGCAGGGATTGGCCCTCGGCGACCTCGACAGTGACCCCCGACTTCAGGCACTTGGCGGTGAAGGGCTCTCCGAACAGCGACATCCTCGCTCCTTGATGGTCGATCCGGGCCCCGGCCGATGCCGGGCGCCGTCGCACCAGCATCCCACGCACGACCCCTGCGTCGCAGGTGAGGATCACCTCACCCGCGGCGCCGCGCAGCGGCGGGTCAGGCCTCGAGCTCCTGCTCGCGCTGCGTCACGGCGACCTCGGGCGCGGCATCGACCCAGGCGGCCGCGCGCACGGGATGGGGGGCCTCCGCCGAGGCGGAGGGCGGCGAGGAGGCGAGCGTGCTCGGCTCGAGGGCCAGGGCGGCCGGCCCGAAGGTCATCACGAGCAGCGCGGCGGCGCCCAGCGAGGCGGCGCCGGCGCCGAGGGCGGCGCGGGCGAGGGTCGACATCGACCGTCCCGTCGGCTGCACGACCTCGGCGAGCGGTGCCTCGACGGCGGCGGCCACGGGCTGCGCGTGCGCACCGCCGGAGTGCGCACCCGCCGCGCGGGCGAGCGCGCGGGAGCTCGCGGGCATGTGGGCGGGAGACGGGCGGAGCGGGGGGTCGGGCTCGCGCGGACTGCTCATCGGGACCTCCGGTGATCGGGGCGACGAGGCGGCTGCCCCGTCGACGTGGACCATCCGACCGTCGCGACCTGTGGGGGCGCTGTGCGAGGAGGGCCGGTTCCCTGAGAGCGGGCCGCCCCGGCCAGGGTTGCGGGTGTGACGGTTGCCACATGGCGGGCTCCGCCCTACGGTGGGCGGGCATGACCTCCTCCTTCCCCCGTCGCACGGGCCTCATGGCCGCCGCCCTCGCCGCAGGGCTCGCCTCGCCCGTCCCCGCCCTCGCGATGGGTGATCCCTCGCCGCCCAAGCCGAGCCCGCGGGCCGCCGCCGCGGCCGCCGTGCCCGCCTGGGACCGCGGGCGGCGCCCCGCCGGTCGTCACCCGTGGGACCGACGACCCGGGCACCCCCTGCATCCCTCCTCACCGCGCGCCGCCGGCCTCGACGAGGCGTGGATCGAGGAGGTCCCGGAGATCCTGCGGGCCGCGATCGCCCAGGACCCGCCGCGCTTCGCCGGGGCGAGCGTGCTGGTCGCCGTCGGCGGCGGCATCGTCCTCGAGCACGCGGAGGGTGACGCCCTGCGCTGGGCGGACGCCACCACGCAGCTCCCGGAGACCGAGCGGATCCCCGTCCGCACGGACACGATCTTCGACCTCGCCTCCCTCTCGAAGCTGTTCACGGCGACCGCCGTGCTCCAGCTCGTCGAGCAGGGCCGCGTCTCCCTCGAGGACCCGGTGGCCCGGCACGTGCCCCGCTTCGGCGAGAACGGCAAGCAGCAGATCCTCGTGCGCCACCTCCTCACCCACACCGGCGGGCTGCCCGCCTTCCTGCCGCTGTACAGCGACTGGCCGGACGAGGCCGCGCGCTGGGACGCCGCGCTCACCGCGACCCCGACCGCGGCCCCGGAGGAGGGCTACCTCTACAGCGACCTGGGCCTCATCGCGCTCGGTCGGATGGTCGAGGAGCTCAGCGGGCAGCGCCTGGACGCGTACGTGCACGACCACATCACCGCGCCGCTCGGCATGACGGACACGATGTACACGCCGGACGCCTCCCTGCGCCCCCGCATCGCCGCGACCGAGTACCAGGAGTTCTACGGCGAGCTCGTGCACGGCCGCGTCCACGACGAGAACGCCTACGCCTTGGGCGGCGTCGCGGGCCACGCGGGAGTCTTCTCCACCGCGAAGGACGTCGCGGTCTTCGCGAGCATGCTGCTGGGCGGCGGCAAGCACCGCGGCGCCCGCGTGCTCGAGCGGGCCACCGTCCAGGACATGTTCACCGACCGCATCGCGGGGATCACCGGGGAGGGCGGGGCACGGCGCGGCCTTGGCCCGGAGCTCACCGCCTGGGCCTACCACTCCGGGCTCACGAGCCCCTTCAGCGGTGCCCACACCGGCTTCACCGGCACCTCGCTCGTGATCGACCCGCTCACCGACACCGTCATCGTGCTCCTCACCAACGCCGTGCACCCCACCCGCGAGTGGTCCAGCACCAACGCCGTGCGCCGCGAGGTCTCGACCGCCGTCGCCCGTGCCCACGGCATCCTGCCGGCGGAGGCCGGATGGCTCGCCGGCCAGGAGGACACCCGCACCGCGACGCTCACCGCCTCCGCCGACCTCCCGTCGGCGGGGGAGGAGCCCGCGCGGCTCGAGGTCGAGCTCTTCGCCCACCTCGAGACCGCCTACGACACCATGCGCATCGAGGCCAGCGCCGACGGCGGCGCCACCTGGGCGCCCCTCGCCGGTGCGCTCGAGCGCCGCGACCGCGACCGGGGCCGGCCCGTGGAGGACCTCGTCGAGGAGCGGATCGAGCTCCCGGACGGCGTCGTCACCGGCTGGGGCGGCCGCCTCACCTGGCGCGGCGGATTCGACCTCGTCGACGCCGGCGGCGCCGCGCTCGCCGGGGAGGTGCAGGTGCGCGCCGCCGTCACGACCGACAAGGCCGTCCGCGGTCTCGGCGCGCTCGTCGGCCGGATCGCGATCACGCGGGGAGGGGAGACGCTGCTGGACACCGACCGCGAGGCGGATGCCGCCGCCGTCAGCGCGGACGGCTGGGAGCGGGTCGGGCGGAGCTGACGCCTGTGCGCGCGCTGTGGGGACCGCCAGCGGTCGCTGTGACCTGGTGGGTCGGCGGTGTCCCGGGCGCGATCGCCGATTAGTCTCGGAGCAGCATCCCGCCAGGAGGTCCCCCGTGCCCGACAACGCCCTCGCCGCCCTCGCCGCGCTCCCGCGCCTCGAGCACCCCGACGGCAGCCCCGTCCGCGTGCTCGTCGTCGAGGACGAGCCCACTATCGCCGATCTCCTGCGCTTCCCGCTGCAGATGACCGGCTGGGACGTGCACCTCTCGGGGGACGGCCTCGACGCCGTGCGCCAGGCCCGCGAGCTGCGGCCGGACGTCCTCGTCCTGGACCGCATGCTCCCCGGGATCGACGGGGTCGAGGTGCTGCGCCGCGTGCGCGCCCTGCACCCGGACATCCCGGCGCTCATGCTCACCGCGATGGACGCCCCCACGGACCGCATCGAGGGTCTCGCCGCCGGGGCGGACGACTACGTCACCAAGCCATTCACGATCGAGGAGGTGCTGCTGCGCCTGCACCGCCTCGTGCAGCGCTCCGGCGTCGTCGCCCAGGGGGCGGAGGAGCTCGTCGTCGGCGACCTCGTCATGAACGTCGACACCCACGAGGTGACCCGCGGCGGGGAGGTCGTCCCGCTGACCGCGACCCAGTACCAGCTGCTGCAGTACCTCATGGAGAACCCGCAGCGCGTGCTCTCCAAGGCGCAGATCCTCGAGGCGGTGTGGAACTACGACTTCGGCGGCCAGGCGAACATCGTCGAGCTGTACATCTCCTACCTGCGCAAGCGGATCGACGCCGGCCGGGAGCCGATGATCCACACGGTGCGCGGCGCCGGGTACGTCCTCAAGCCCGCCGGATGAGGCGCCGCCCGCTGACCCTGCGAGCGCGGCTCCTCGCCCTGCTCGCCGCGACGGTCGCCGTGGTGTGCCTCGCGATCGGGGTGATCGCCCACGTCTCCGTGCGCGGCCAGCTCTACGACGAGCTCGACGGCCAGCTCGAGCGCGCCGCCTCCCGAGCGCTGGTCCGCGAGGGCGTGGTCACCACCCCGCAGGACGGACCGGACCCCTCCGGTCTGCCCTCCGCGCCGACGGGCGGGGACCCCGGCAGCGGCGAGTACGAGCTGACCGTCGCCCTGAAGGACGGCGAGGTCACCTCCGCCACCTGGCGCGACCAGTCCGGGGACCTGAAGGACCTGGGTGCGGAGGACCTCGCCACGCTGCGCACGGCCCTCGCGGACCTCGACCCCGCCCCGATCGGCTCGACCGGGCACGACGGGCGCACCACCGTGACCCTGAGCATCGGGACCTACCGGGTGCTGCTCACCGACGGCGGCTCCGGGGCCGGAGGCTCCGACGACGGCGGCGCCGGCACGGGAGGATCCGGTGCCGGCGCGGACGCCACCGCGATCGCGACCGGGCTCCCCGTGGACCCCGTCCGCGAGACTCTGCTGCGCCTGGACCTCACCCTCCTGATCGCCACCCTCGCCGCGCTCGCCGCCGCGGGGATCGGCGGCTCCGCCCTCGTGCGCCGCACACTGCGCCCGCTCGACGGTGTGGCCCGGCTCGCGGGGGACGTCGCCCGCACCCCGCTGGACCGCGGCAGCGTGACCCTCACCGAGCGGGTCCCCGAGCGCTACGCCGTGCCCGGCACCGAGGTGGGGGAGGTGGGCCGCGCCCTGAACCACCTGCTGGACAACGTCGAGGGCGCGATCGACACCCGCCACCGCAGCGAGGAGCGCATGCGCCGCTTCGTCGCGGACGCCTCCCACGAGCTGCGCACCCCGCTCACCGCGATCCGCGGCTACACGCAGATGCTGCGGCTCACGGAGGACCTCACCGAGCAGGGCGGGCGCTCCGTGGACCGTCTCGACGCGCAGTCCGCGCGCATGACCTCGCTCGTCGAGGACCTCCTGCTGCTCGCCCGGCTCGAGGAGGACGCCCCGCGCCAGCACGAGGAGGTCGACCTCGGCGAGATCGCGCTCGAGAGCGTCATGGACGCCCGTGCGACGGCCCGCGAGCACCGCGTCGACGTCCACGTGCCCGACGCCCCCGTCACCGTCCGGGGCGATGCCCGCCAGCTCACGCAGGTGATCGTCAACCTGCTCTCCAACGCCCGCAAGCACACCCCCGCCGGCACCCACGTCTCCGTGCGGCTCCGGGTCGAGGGGGAGCGGGCGGTGCTCGAGGTCGAGGACGACGGCCCCGGGATCGACCCCGAGATCCTGCCGGACGTCTTCTCCCGTTTCACCCGCGCCGATCGCGCCCGCTCCGGGAGCGAGAACACGACGGGCCTGGGCCTGTCGATCGTCCGCGCGATCGCCGAGGCGCACGGCGGCACGGTCGAGGTCGCCTCCCGGCCCGGCCGCACCGTGTTCACCCTGTCTCTTCCGCTCGGCGCGGGATGACCGTGCGCGGCGCCGCGCGTACACTGTCGCGCATCGGCACCGACCCGGCCATCACCGGAGAGCCGCGGGAAGAACAGCGCACCGGCCCCGTGCCGCGCGCCCAGTAGAACCCGCCGGGACCAGCCCGTCACAGCTGAGGAACAAGGGGGCGCCCCGCACCGGCACGGCCGGCGAGGGACGCCAACCGAGGTGGTACCGCGCCACCGGCCCCGCGCCGGGAGCGTCCTCGGGCAGCAGATGTCCCGCCGCCGTCCCCTGTGCTTCCTCGGAGGTCCCCCCATGGTCTACCCGGTCTCCGGCGACCCGCTCGTCCCCTCGCCGAACCTGCCCGCCCTGGAGAACGCGATCCAGGAGTTCTGGCGCACCGACGACACCTTCCGCGCCTCGATCGCGCGGCGCGAGGGCGCCGAGGAGTTCGTCTTCTACGACGGCCCGCCCTTCGCCAACGGCCTTCCGCACTACGGGCACCTGCTCACGGGCTTCGTCAAGGACGTCATCCCGCGCTTCCGCACCATGGACGGCTACAAGGTCGACCGCCGGTTCGGCTGGGACACCCACGGTCTCCCCGCCGAGCTCGAGGCCATGCGCGAGCTGGGCATGACGGAGAAGGCGGAGATCGAGGAGATGGGCGTCCAGGCGTTCAACAACGCGGCGCGCTCCTCCGTCCTGAAGTACACGAAGGAGTGGGAGGACTACGTCACCCGCCAGGCCCGCTGGGTCGACTTCGAGAACGACTACAAGACCCTCGACGTCTCCTTCATGGAGTCCGTGCTGTGGGCCTTCAAGACCCTCCACGACAAGGGCCGCGCCTACGAGGGCTACTACGTGCTGCCCTACTGCTGGAACGACCAGACGCCGCTCAGCTCCCACGAGCTGCGCATGGACGACGACGTCTACCAGGACCGTCAGGACCAGACCGTCACCGTCACCTTCCCCTTCACCGGTCAGAAGGCGGAGGAGCTCGGTCTCGCCGGCGTCAAGGCCCTCGCGTGGACGACGACCCCGTGGACGCTGCCCACGAACTTCTCCCTCGCCGTGGGCCCCGAGCTCGACTACGCGGTGCTGCCCGCCGGTCCGCTCGGCGCGGCCGACGGCACCGCCGCGGGGGAGGGCCGCTTCCTGCTCGCCGCGGCGCTCGTCGGCGCGCACGCCAAGGAGCTCGGCTACGCCGACGCCGAGGAGGCCGTCGCCGCGATCGAGCCGCGCACCTACCGCGGCGGCGAGCTCGAGCACATGGCCTACGAGCCGCTGTGGACCGTCTACTCCGAGAACCGCGAGCAGTGGGGCACGCAGAACGCGTGGATCGTCACCGTCGCGGACTACGTCTCCACGGACGACGGCACCGGCGTGGTCCACCAGGCCACCGCCTACGGTGAGGTCGACCAGCAGGTCAACGCCGAGTACGGCATCCCCGTCATCGTCTCCGTGGACGACGGCGCCCAGTTCCTGGACTACTTCCGCGGCACCGCCCTCGACGAGATCGCGGGGCTGCAGGTGTTCGAGGCGAACCGCCCGATCATCCGCATCCTGCAGCGGCAGGGGCGGCTGCTGCGCGAGCAGTCCTACGTGCATTCCTACCCGCACTGCTGGCGCTGCCGGAAGCCGCTCATCTACAAGGCCGTCAGCTCCTGGTATGTGAAGGTCGCCGAT
Source organism: Brachybacterium horti (assembly GCF_054777615.1). Lineage (NCBI taxonomy): Bacteria > Bacillati > Actinomycetota > Actinomycetes > Micrococcales > Dermabacteraceae > Brachybacterium > Brachybacterium horti. The sequence continues at coordinate 415,012 of NZ_BAAHAM010000003.1, read as the reverse complement.
CAGCGCGAGCGCATGCTCGAGCTGAACGAGCAGATCGACTGGGTGCCCGGAAACGTCAAGCACGGCCAGTTCGGCAAGTGGCTCGAGGGCGCCCGCGACTGGGCGATCTCCCGCAACCGCTACTTCGGCTCGCCGATCCCGGTGTGGAAGAGCGACGACCCGAACCACCCGCGCGTCGAGGTGTACGGCTCCCTCGCGGAGCTCGAGGAGGCCTTCGGGACCCTTCCGCGGGACGAGCACGGCGAGGTGAACCTCCACCGCCCCTACATCGACGAGCTCACCCGCCCGAACCCGGACGACCCGACGGGCCGCTCCACCATGCGCCGCATCCCCGAGGTGTTCGACGTCTGGTTCGACTCCGGGTCGATGCCCTTCGCGCAGGTGCACTACCCCTTCGAGAACACCGAGTGGTTCGAGTCCCACAACCCGGCGGACTTCATCGTCGAGTACATCGGGCAGACCCGCGGCTGGTTCTACATGATGCACGTGCTCTCCACGGCGCTGTTCGACCGCCCGGCGTTCACCTCGGTGATCTGCCACGGCATCGTGCTGGGCGAGGACGGGCAGAAGATGTCCAAGTCCCTGCGCAACTACCCCGACGTGCGCGAGATGTTCGAGACCTACGGGGCCGACGCGATGCGCTGGTTCCTCATGTCCTCGCCGATCCTGCGCGGCGGCAACCTCGTGGTCGATGAGCCGAAGATCCGTGAGGCCACCCGCCAGGTGGTGCTCCCGTTGTGGAACGTCTGGTACTTCCTGGCCCTCTACGCGAACGCGGCGGGGGAGAAGGACGCCGAGGGCCGGCCCACCGGGTACACCGGCCGGGAGCGGTACGAGTCCGACGACGTCATGGACCGCTACCTGCTCTCCCGCACCGGTGACCTCGTGCGGGGCGTGCGCACGTCCCTGCGGGAGCTCGCGATCGCGGACGCCGCCGAGCAGATCCAGGACCACCTGGACATGCTCACCAACTGGTACGTGCGCCGCTCGCGCGACCGGTTCTGGGAGGGTGACGAGCAGGCGATCGACGTGCTCTCCACGTGCCTGGAGACCCTGCTGCGGGTCGCCGCGCCGCTGCTGCCGATGGTCACCGAGGAGATCTGGAAGCAGCTCACCGGCGGCCGCTCCGTGCACCTCACTGACTGGCCGGACGACGCCCTCTTCCCGCGGGACGAGGCGCTCGTGGCGCAGATGGACGACGTCCGCGCGATCGCGAGCGCCGGCAACGCGGTGCGCAAGAAGGAGGGCCTGCGGGCTCGCCTCCCGCTCGCGGAGCTCACGGTGGTCCACCAGGATCCCGCGTCCCTCGAGGCGTTCACCGAGATCCTCGCCGACGAGCTCAACGTCAAGTCCGTGCGGCTGCTCGACGCCTCCGGCGACGAGGCCCGCGAGATGGGCGTGGAGCAGCGGCTGAGCGTCAACGCCCGTGCGGCCGGGCCGCGGCTCGGCAAGCAGGTGCAGGTCGTCATCAAGGGCGCGAAGAGCGGTGACTGGTCCCAGGCGGAGGACGGCACCGTCACCTCCGGTGGTATCGACCTGGTCGAGGGCGAGTACACCCTGGACCTCGTCGCGGGCTCCGGCTCCGCGACGCAGGGTCGGGCGATCGGCGTGCTCCGCGGCGGCGACTTCCTCGTGCTCGACACCGAGGTCACGCCGGAGCTCGAGGCGGAGGGCATCGCGCGCGACGTGGTCCGTGCGATCCAGCAGGCGCGCCGCGAGGCGGGGCTCGACGTCTCCGACCGCATCGCCCTCACGGTCGCCGGGGACGAAGCGGTCGTCGCCGCGGTCTCCGCGCACCGCGACCTGGTGGCCGGCGAGGTGCTCGCGACGCAGCTCGAGGTGCCCGCCGATCCTGCCGCGGGCGCCCATGCCGCGACCGAGAAGGTCGCGGGCGGCACGGTGACCGTGTCGGTGGCGCACCTGTCCTGAGCGACGGTCCCCGAGCGCCCCGCGCCGCACCCCGAGGGGCTGCGCGCGGGGCCCTCCCGTTCCGGGGGCTCTCCGCTCGGCGTCCTCCCGGCCGTCGCGGGCCGCCGGGCGGAGACCTCGTGCGCGGCGGACCCGCCGGGCAGCGCGGTCGTCCACATCCTCGGGCCGGCCGCGCGCGCAGCGGGCCGGGGGATGCGATGCTCGCTCCAGGACCTGACGAGGAGGCGATGATGGTGGCACGACGCGGACTCCTGGGCGGCGCCGCCACGGCGGCGGCGCTGCTGCTGAGCGGATGCGGCCTGGGGAAGGGCTCGCTCGAGAAGGCGCTGAACCGCGCCGCCGAGGACGTCGACGGCGTGACCTCCGCCGGCCTCGAGGTCGGCTTCGAGGCTGAGTTCCGCCGGTACGTGCGCGGGAGCGTCGCGACCTCCGCCGCGTCCTCCAAGGAGGCGCTCGAGGTCTACGGCGCGGTGATGACGGCGATCGTCGCCGCGGCCTACGAGCACAGCGGTCGCGAGGAGCAGCGCGACCGGCAGGCGGGGGAGATCACCCTGCTCGACGCCGCCGGGACCGAGTACGACATGTGGGACCTGCGCCCGGAGCTCGAGGCCGAGCGCGGGCGGCTCGACGGGGTGCTCCTCTCCGACTTCGAGGGCTGAGCGCCCGCGGCCACCTGCGCACCGACCGTGCCCCCGGCGCCGTGCACGGCTCCGGGCACGCGCCCCGTGCCGCCCGCCGTCGTCACGGCTCCGCGCGTCCCACCGTCACGACCTGGGAGGAGAGCACCTCCGTCCCCTCGCCGAGGTACATGCCGGTGAGGTCCCGCTGCAGCGCGGAGAGCGTGGGATCGCCCGCGGTCGCCCGTCCCACGCTGCCGGCGTAGCCCTGATCGGAGTCGCGCCCGGGCCCGACGCTGTCGTGGTTCCGCTCGAGCACCGGCACCGGGTTCCAGCTCGTGCCCGGATACGGGTCCAACGTCACCTCGTGACGGTTCGGTGCGGTGAGGTGGCCGCCGTCGACCTGCAGCCCTCCGAGGTCCGTCTCCGCGATGAGGTCGCCGCCGAACCCGCCCGCGCCGAGCGAGGCCTCATGGCCCACGTTCACGCTCTGCGTGCCGGCCTGCGCGGGGACGACGGTCTGGATCGGGGAGCCGACGGAGAAGGTGTGCGTGACGTCGTAGCTGCCGGGCGCCCCGCTCGCGCTGTTGAACGTGGGATCGGCGGCCAGATGGCTCGCGATGATCCCGCCCTGGGAGTGGCCGACGATCATGACCTCGGCCCCGTCCGGCACCTGCGCCGCGGTCAGCGCCGCCCGCACGTCGTCCATTGCGGCCGGGTCCTGCCCCGCGACGAGGCGCAGGTTCGATCCCCAGTCGCGGGAGTTGCCCTGGCCGCCGTAGGCGGCGGGGACCTCGGTGATCCCGGATCCCTCGGTGGGCGGGACCTGCACGAGATAGACGCTCTCGCCCCCGTCGGCCGGCCGGATCCGCTGGATCCCGATCTGCCCGGCCTCGACGGCGGCCGCGCCGCCCGGCCGCAGGGCGTCGTTCGCGACGACGAGGTCCTGCAGGGTCTGCGGTCCCTGCGCGGGCAGCGGCTCGCTGCGGACGTCCGTGACGATGCCGCCGGGGCGGTCGTCGAGGAACGGGGTGTCCTGCCCGGTCGCGGCCTCGTAGAGCCCGACCCCGGCGGATCCCGCGGTGAGCAGGGAGGCGGCGCCCAGCTCGGCGAGGGTGGGCACGTGCTCGCCGGTCACCCAGTCCTCGAGGATCCCGCCCAGGTGGTCGGCGTCCCGCTGGAACTGCGCGATGCCCTCGGTGCGCACCCCGAGCGCGTCGAGCCCGCCCTCGAGCAGGTCGATCCCGGCATCGAGCCCGAGCCCCAGCGCATCGGAGGCGGCACCGGCGAGGTCCGCGAGGCGACCGTCCTCCTCACCCGTGCCCGGACCGTCCGCCCGGGGACCGGGTGCGCCCGGTGACCGGGGTGCGTCCCCGCCGGGCAGCCCGGCGTCGCCGCGGGAGGCGGCGTCCTGGGCTTCGGCCTCCGCGAGCGAGCAGAGCGACCGCGCCGAGAGCTGCTCGCCGAGGTCGCGCAGGCGCGTCGTGACCACGTGCTCCTAGCGCTCGCGGAAGGCGTGGGCGTCCTCGCCCTCCCAGGCGACGGCGAGCACGGTCGCGTCGAGCCGGAGGCGGAGCTGCTCGACCTGGGCGGAGGAGTCCTGCAGGTGCCGGGCATGGTCGCGCACCTGCGCGGTGTCCATGCCGCAGAACGCGCTCATCGCTGCTCGCCCGGGCCCGGGGCGGCCGTCGCGGCGGCGGCGAAGCGCACGCCCTCCTCGATGACGGCCAGCAGGCTGCCCGCCACGTCCCCGTCGCCCACGGGGAGGACCGGGCCGAGAGGAGCGTCGCTCGCGTCGGTGCGGTACAGGCCGTGCTCTCCGCGCACCCACAGCCGCGACCAGCTGACCGGCCCCGCGAGGGCGCGGTGGCGCGGGTCGTGCAGCGTGAGGGAGGCCGCGAGCCGCGGGCCCCGCGCGGTGAGCGCGTCCCGCAGCGGGGAGGGGAGGCCCTCGAGGGCGCCGAAGGCCGCCTCCGGGGACGCCCCACGGGCGAGGGACTCCCGGGCGCTCGCGACCTGCTCATCGGTCAGGCGCAGCGCCTCCGCCTCGCGTCCCACCTCCTGCCGGGCCACCGACGGGGCGATCCCCGCCCGGTCGAGAAGGGCGTTGATCCGCGCGGGGAGCGCCTCGAGAGCTGCCTGCTCCAGGAGCGCGGGCCCCGCGCCGTGCGACAGCTCGAGCGTGATCCGCTGCGGGGCGAGCGCGACCCGCATCCGGTGCGTGCCCTCACGATCCGTCACGGCGAGCACGAACAGGGCCCGTGCGGTCAGCTGCGCGGTGATCAGCGCGAGCTCCTCGGGCGAGCCGGGGCCGGCGGTCGCCCCGCTCGGTGCCGTGCCCGGGGACGCCGGGGCATGCTCGCCGCGACGGTCCAGCAGGGCCCGGTACACGGGGTGGAGATCCTCCGGAGGGACGCCGCCGGCGACCGCCCGGGCGGCGGCCTCCTCGAGCGTGACCTGCAGCTGGCTCATCGTGCGCCTCCTCGCTCCCGACCCGGGCGGTCCCGGGTGCTGTGCTCCCGGTCGAGGCTACGGTCGCGCCCGCCGCCGACCCATGGGGAGAACTCCCCGTGTGGACGCAGGGGCGATGGGGAGGAACGGCCGCGGGGTCCGCCTCGTCACACGGCCGCTCCCGCACCGCCGGCGGCCGGGGCCGCCCTCGTAGACTGGCCGGCGTCCCGCTCAGCCGTCGAAGGAGCCCCTCCGTGCCCCCGAAGTCCCATCGGGTCCTCTCGCCCGAGCTGCGCGAGGTCTACGCCGCGCTCCTCCGGCGCGCCCCCGAGAACCGCATCGAGCCGGACCTCTCCCGCATCCGGAGGGTCATGGAGCTCATGGGGGACCCGCAGCGCTCCTACCGCACCGTGCGCATCGCCGGGACGAACGGCAAGACCACGACCGCGCGGATCCTCGAACGGATCCTCCGCGAGGCGGGGCTGCGCACGGGCCGCACCACGAGCCCGCACCTGCACTCCCCGGCGGAGCGGATCGCGATCGACGGCGAGGCGATCGACGACGAGGGCTTCGTCCAGGCCTACGAGGACGTCCTGCCCTTCGCGCTGATCGTCGACGAGGAGTCCGCCGCGGCGGGCGGCCCCCCGCTGACCTTCTTCGAGTACCTCACCGCCATGGCGTTCCAGGCCTTCGCCTCCGCCCCCGTGGACGTGGCCGTCGTCGAGACGGGCCTCGGCGGGACCTGGGACGCGACCGGTGTCGCGGATCCGGACGTCGCCGTGATCACCCCGATCGGCCTGGACCACCAGGAGTACCTGGGGGACACGATCGAGCTGATCGCGGGGGAGAAGGCCGGGATCCTCACCGAGCGCGCCATCGCCGTGCTCGGGGCGCAGGTCGAGCCCGAGGCCATGGACGTGCTGCGCGAGCGGGTCACGGAGCTCGGCGCGGAGGCCGCCGTGCAGGACGAGCAGATCGGCGTCATCGCCCGCACCCCGGGCGTGGGCGGCCAGATGCTCACGATCCAGGGGATCGCGGGTCGCTACGAGGAGGTGTTCCTGTCGCTGCTCGGCGAGCACCAGGCGAGCAACGCGCTGCTCGCGGTCGCCGCCGCGGAGGCGCTGCTGGGCGGGGGCACGATCCCGCTGGACGGCGAGATGCTCTCCGCCGCGCTCTCGACGGTGACCTCGCCGGGTCGCGCCGAGGTCGTGCGGCAGTCGCCGACCATGATCGTCGACGCCGCCCACAACCCCGCGGGCGCGGAGACCCTCGTCGCGACCGTCCGCGAGAACTTCCGCTTCACCCGCACCGTCGGCATCGTCGGCATCCTCCAGGAGAAGGACGCCGAGCAGATCCTCGCCGTGCTCGAGCCGCTCCTGGACCAGGTCGTCGTGACGGCGTCCTCCTCCCCGCGCGCCATCCCGGCCGACGTCCTCGCCGACCTCGCCCGGGACGTGTTCGACGACGAGGACCGGGTCGTCGAGACCGCGAGCCTGCCCGACGCGATCCAGATCGCGGTGGACCTCTCCGAGCAGGAGGGCGACCAGTTCGGCGGCGTCGTCGTCGCCGGGTCGGTGACCCTCGCCGCCGAGGTCCGCGAGCTGCTCGGCGCGGAGGGGGAGTGACCATGGCCGATCGCACCGCCGGCGCGCCCCGCCGCTCCCCGCTCGCCGCGCTCGCGCCCTCGGGGCGCGCGCACGGCGCCCAGCGCATGTTCGCCGCGACGACACTCACCGTCGAGGCGGTCGTCGTGTTCTTCGCCGTCCTCGTCGCGCACCAGCTGGTGCCGGACGAGCGCGCCCTCACCTGGACCTGGGGCCTGCTCACCGTGCTCGCGCTCGTCGCCTGCGGCGGCCTGCTGCGGCGCGGCGCGTGGCCCTACCTGGTGGGCGTCGCGCTGCAGGTGCCCGTCATCCTGCTGGGGCTCCAGGTGGGGCTGATGTGGGTGGTCGGCACCTTCTTCGCCCTGCTCTACGTCTACGGCCTGTTCGCGGGGCACCGCTTCGACGCGGAGAAGGACGCCGTGGACGCCCGGGTCCTCGCCGAGCGCGGGGCCGACGGCGCCGAGGACGCCGACCGCTGAGCTCCGTCCCCTCGGCGCCCGGCGTCGGGGGAGGGGCGTCGGCCGTCCCGGTCCGCGTCGCCGGTACCCTGGTGCCATGACCGCACAGCGCACCCTCGTCCTGCTCAAGCCCGACGCCGTCCAGCGCAGCCTGCGCGGGGAGATCATCCGCCGCATCGAGGCGAAGGGCTACGACATCGTCGCACTCGCCCAGCGCACCGCCACCGCCGAGGAGCTCGCCGCCCACTACGCCGAGCACGAGGGCAAGCCCTTCTACCCCGGCCTCGTGGAGTACATGGGCGCCGCCCCGCTCGTCGCCCTCGTCGTCGAGGGCGTCGAGGTCATCGCGGGCTTCCGCTCCCTCGCCGGGGCGACCAACCCCACCGCCGCCGCCCCGGGGACCATCCGCGGCGACCTCGCCCGCGAGCAGGACCTCCCCGTCATCCAGAACCTCGTGCACGGCTCCGACTCCGAGGAGTCCGCCGCTCGCGAGATCGGCATCTGGTTCCCCGAGCTGGGCTGATCCGCCCCGGCCCGGGCGCTCCGGCGCCCACCGAGCGATGAGAACTCCGTCGCACTGCGCCGCGCCCGCCCGGATCTCCCGGTCACGGGCGGGCTCGGCGTGCACAATGTGGGAATGACCATGACGCTGGTGACCGTCGTCTTCCTCCTGGTCGCCCTGGTGGTGGCCCTGGTGATCCTCGCCGTCGTCGCGCTGCCCAACCTGCGCGGTGACCGCGACGGGGATCCTGCCGCGTATTTCCAGGCGAGCGCGGAGCGCCGCTCCGCCGCGCGTCACAGCTCGCGCACCTCCCGCACGGACGTCTCCGGACGCTCGGAGACCGCGGATTCCTGATCCCGGGTCCGGGACGCCTCCCGGGGACCGCCGCCTAGACTGGCCGCTGGCCCGCCGCTTCGACCGGCTTCCCCGACCTCGGAGGTGACCCGTGGATCCGAACGACATCCTCGCCCTGATCGCCGGAGGCGGTGGCGTCTTCCTGGTGATCGGCGCCGGCGCCTGGGCCGTGCTGCGCGGCCGGGGCGGCAAGAGCCCCGATGCCGGCACGGACGACCAGCAGGGCCCCGAGGGCACCGGCTCGACCGGGGCACCGACCGCCACGAAGGAGCGCCCCGCGGCGCCCACCTGGGCGGACACGCTCTCCGCGCAGGCCGAGCCCGTGGCGCCGCCCGCCGAGGACACTGCCGCCGCCCCCACCGAGGACGCCCCGACCGCCGGGGCGCCCGAGCAGGCCGCCGCACCGGCGGAGGCCGACGGGACGCGGGCCGACGAGCCCACCGGCGCGGAGGCCGCGACGACCGCCGTCGAGCCCGATGCCGCGGAGCCCTCCGCGCAGGAGCCGGCCGAGGAGGCCGCCCCGGTCGAGGACGTCGCCGGCACCCCCACCACCGAGCGCCCGTCGGTCGCGGTCATCGAGACCCCCGAGGCCCCGCAGGACCGCATGGTCCGCCTCCGCGAACGGCTCTCCCGCTCCGGCTCGATCGGCCGCGGCATCCTCGGGCTGCTCACCCGCTCCACCGTCGACGAGTCCACCTGGGACGAGATCGAGGAGACGCTGCTGCTCGCGGACCTCGGCCCCGACGCGACCGACGAGCTGCTCGCGAACCTCCGTCGCCGCATCCAGGTGCTCGGCACCGAGGACCCGGCCGCCGTGCGCGAGGTGCTCCGCGAGGAGCTCGTGGGCCTCGTGGACCCCCAGCTGGACCGCCGGATCGCCGCGACCGTGCGCACCGCGCCGGACGGCGAGCCCGTCCCCTCCGTCATCCTCATGGTCGGCGTCAACGGCACCGGCAAGACCACGACCGTCGGCAAGCTCGCCCGCGTGCTCGTGGCCGCGGAGCGCAGCGTCGTCCTCGGCGCGGCGGACACCTTCCGCGCCGCCGCCGCGGACCAGCTCGCCACCTGGGGTTCCCGCGTGGGGGTGGACACCGTGCGCTCGGACAAGGACGGCGCCGATCCCGCCGCCGTCGCCTTCGACGCCGTGAAGCAGGGCATCGACCAGGGCGTCGACGTCGTCATCATCGACACCGCGGGGCGCCTGCAGAACAAGAAGGGCCTCATGGACGAGCTCGGCAAGGTGCGCCGGGTCGCGGAGAAGGGCCTGCACGGCGACCAGGTCGCCGAGGTCCTGCTCGTCATCGACGCCACCACCGGGCAGAACGGCATGCAGCAGGCGCGCGTGTTCTCCGAGGCCGTGAACATCACCGGCATCGTCCTCACCAAGCTCGACGGCACCGCGAAGGGCGGCATCGTCGTCAACGTGCAGCGCGAGCTCGGCGTGCCCGTGAAGATGGTGGGCCTCGGCGAGGGGATGGACGACCTCACCCCCTTCGACACCTACTCCTTCGTGGACGCCCTGCTGGGCGACTGAGCCACGGGCCCGGCGAGGACCGGTGCGCACCGCAGGGTGCGCACCGGTCCTCGCGGCCGTTCAGGAGAAGTGCGCCTTCGGGATCATGCCGTGCACGCCCACGGTGCGGTCCACGACCTGCGAGAGCGTGAAGTCCGCGGCGGCGGAGAGGTACGCGTAGGCGGTCGCCCGGTCCATGCCGCGATCCTGCTCGAGGAGTTCCGGGGCGTTGACGACGGCGGTGCGCATGGCGACGTCCAGGTCGCTGCCCTGGCCGTCGGCGCTCCCGTCGGGGTCGGAGAGCCCGATCGGGATCCAGGCGTCCGCGGTCTCCGCGAAGGGGTAGCGGTGCGAGACCGAGGGCGCGTCCCCGGCCCCCTTCTTGCACACGGTCAGGCGGAAGGTGCCCCGCAGCGAGCCCTCCATGGCCGTGAGGGCGACCTCGACGTCGCCCATCGCGTGATGCGGGTCGCCCACGGAGAACAGGGCCCCCTCCGTGTGCACGGGCAGGGAGAAGGTGGAGCCGTCGCCGAGCAGGCGGATGTCGATGGTCCCGCCGCCCCAGTCAGTGGGGTCGGACCGGTCCCGGGCATGGGTGCCCAGCGGCGGCATGATCTGCTCCGCGGTGATGCCCTCAGGGGCGCCGCCGTCCCTCGTGGAGCCGAGTGCCCCGTGCCGGGGCGGCTCGAGACCACGCCGTAGGGCACGCGCGGCGTCGTCTCGAGCGTCTCGATCCTGAGCACGTCGCCCTGAGCGCGGCGGCGGGCTCGGAGGGCAGGTGGTGGGCGCCCGCGATCCCACGGAGCGGATCGTCGGATCACGGAATGATCACGCCGCCCTCTCGGCATAGGCGAATCTCGGCAGTGCTCACACCATGAGACACACGACCGATCCGGTCGGACGGTCCGTGCGCAGGCGCGCCGGCACCGCCCACTGAACAATCTGGAGCCGACATGGAGTCCTTCACCCTCGACACGGGGGCGACCGCGTGGATCCTCGTCAGTGCCGCCCTGGTGCTGCTGATGACCCCCGGTCTCTCCCTGTTCTACGGAGGCATGGTGCGAGCGCGCACCGTCCTCAACATGATGCTGATGTCCTTCGGGGCGATGGCCGTCGTCGCGATCGCCTGGGTCCTCGGCGGCTACTCGATCGCCTTCGGCAGCGACATCGGCGGGCTCTTCGGCAACCCGCTCGAGTTCCTCGGCCTCTCCGGCACCGACGAGCAGTCGATCCTCGCCGGGAGCGGCGTGCCCTTCCTCGTCGCCGCCGGGTTCCAGATGACCTTCGCGATCATCTCCACCGCGCTGATCTCCGGCGCGATCGCCGATCGCGTCAAGTTCGGCACCTGGATGGTCTTCGCCCTCGTGTGGGTGCTCGTCGTGTACGCACCCCTCGCGCACATGGTGTGGGGCGGCGGCCTGCTCGGCGCCGACGGCATCTTCGCCTCGATCGCGGAGCCCGTCGACTTCGCCGGCGGCACCGTGGTCCACATCAACGCCGGCATGGCGGGCCTCGTCCTCGCGATCGTCGTCGGTGCCCGCAAGGGCTTCGGCAAGGAGCCGATGAAGCCCCACAACCTGCCGCTCGTCATGCTCGGCGCCGCGCTTCTGTGGTTCGGCTGGTTCGGCTTCAACGCCGGCTCCGCCGGCACGGCCGACGGCACCGCGGGCCTCGCCTGGGTCAACACGACCGTGGCGACCGCGGGCGCCATGCTCGGCTGGGCGCTCATCGAGAAGATCCGCGACCGCCACGTGACGAGCCTCGGCATGGCCTCGGGCGTCGTCGCCGGTCTGGTCGCGATCACCCCGGCGGCCGCCGCGCTGAACCCGGTCACCTCGATCGTCCTGGGTCTCGTCGCCGGCATCGCCTGCGCCCTCGCCGTGGGCCTGAAGTACCGCTTCGGCATCGACGACTCGCTCGACGTCGTGGGCGTCCACCTCGTGGGCGGCCTCGTGGGCACCGTGCTCATCGGCGTCCTCGCCTCCGACGGCGGCCTGATCTTCGGCGGCGGCGTGAGCCTGCTGCTGGTGCAGATCCTCGTCGCGGCCTCCGCGCTCGTCTTCTCCGGCGTGCTCACCCTGGTGATCGCCCTGGCCCTGAAGTACACGATGGGCTGGAGGATCTCCGAGGCCGACGAGGCCGCCGGCATCGACATCACCCACCATGCGGAGTCCGGATACGATCTGGGCAGCTCGCTGATCACCCGGCGTGACCGCATCGCCCCGGCACCGGCGGCCCCCGCCGCGCCGACTGGCTCGGCGCCCACCCCGTCGACCACCGAGGACCCGCAGCCCGCCACCGCAGGAGACGCCCGATGAAGCTCATCACCGCCATCATCCAGCCGCACGCCCTGCAGGCGGTCACCGACTCCCTGCGCGAGTACGGGGTCAGCGGTCTGACCATCACGGAGGTCGCCGGATGGGGCCGCCAGGGCGGTCACACCGAGGTCTACCGCGGCGCGGAGTACACGATCGACACCATCCCGAAGGTGAAGGTCGAGGTGCTCGCCGATCCGGCCGACGAGAAGGACATCATCGACCTCGTCGTCGCCTCCTCCCGCACCGGCCGCATCGGCGACGGGAAGGTGTGGACCACCGAGGTCGGCACCGTCGTCCGCGTCCGCACCGGTGAGCGGGACGCGGATGCCCTCTGAGGAGCTCCCCGGCCGCCGGCTGACCCAGGTCCTCCACGCCGGCTTCGCGGATCCCACCGCCGGCCCCCAGCGCAGGCTCGATCAGGCGTCGCTCGTCGACTCCTGGCTGATCGAGCTCTGGCAGGGGGCCGGCGCCCCCGCGTCCGGCGCGGCGCTCGCGGCGATCGGCTCGCTGGGTCGGCGCGACCTGGGCCCCGGCAGCGACCTGGACCTCGTGCTCCTCGTGGACACCGAGGTGATGAGCGCCGAGGAGTCCGCCCGGCTCGCGAGCGCCCTGTGGTACCCGATCTGGGACTCCGGCACCTCGCTCGACCATGCGATGCGCAGCCCGCTCGAGTGCGAGCAGGTGGCCCGTGAGGACCTCCGCGCCGCGATCTCCCTGCTGGACCTGCGGCTCGTCGCGGGGCAGGCGGAGCTCGTGGACGACGCCGCGCACCGCGTGCGCGGGCAGTGGCGGCGCGGGGCCCGACGCCGCATCGGTGAGCTCGTGGACCTCGCCCACGACCGCTCCGACCGGTACGGCCCCCTCGCCCACTCCACGGAGCCGAACCTCAAGTCAGATCGCGGCGGCCTACGGGACGTGACCGTGATCCGCGCGATCGCGGAGAGCTGGCTCGCGGACCACGACCACGCGGTGGTCGACTCCGCCGCCCGGGTCCTGCTCGACGCCCGGGACGCGCTGCAGGCCGTCACCGGGAAGTCCGGGACGCGACTGGGCCGCGCGGACCAGGACGCGGTCGCCGCGCTGACCGGCCACGCCACCGCGGACGACCACCTCGCGGTGCTCGCCGAGGCCGCCCGCGCGGTGAGCTGGGAGCTGCACCGCACGATCCGCGCCGCGGAGGCGGCCGTCGCCCCCGGCGGCTCCTCGACCCGCGGTCAGGGCTCCGAGCGCCGGCCCGCGATCACGCGCGTGGGCAACGGTGTGATCGTGCAGGCGGGGGAGATCTCCGTGGACCCGCGCGGCACCGACCCGCTGCGGGACCTCGCCGCGGTCCGTCACGCCGCGACCACGGGCCTGCCGCTCGCGGACGCGACCCTGGACCGCATCGCCCAGAGCCCCGAGCGTCCACTCTCCGCCACCCAGCGGGACGTGTTCGTCGATGCCCTCGCAGGGGAGCACATCGCCGACGTCTACGAGGCCCTCGACGTCAAGGGCATCTTCGAGCGCTGGGTGCCGGGCTGGCACGACGTGCGCAACCGCCCGCAGCGCTCCGCGGTGCACCGCTTCACCGTGGACCGCCACCAGATCGAGACGGTCAAGGAGGTCCAGCGCTTCCTGCCGAAGGTCGCCCGACCGGACCTCCTGCTCATCACCGCGCTCGTCCACGACCTCGGCAAGCGGGCCGACGCCCGCGACCATGCCGCGGAGGGCGCACCGCTCGCGGAGGCCGCCGCCCGTCACCTCGGCTTCGACGAGACGGACACGCGCACCATCACGACCCTCGTGCGCGAGCACCTGACCCTCGTGGCGCTCGCGACGGGCCGCGACCTCGCCGATCCGGCGACGCTCCAGGACCTGCTGACGAAGATCCGCTTCGACCCGACGATCCTCGAGCTGCTCCGCGCGCTCACCGAGGCGGACGCCATCGCGGCCGGCCCCGCCGCCTGGTCCACCTGGCGCTCGACCCTCGTCGACCACCTCACGGACCTCGCCCGGGACGCCCTCACGGGCAGCTCTCCCGCCCCGCGCCTGCTGCTCACGCCGCAGCGCTCGGTGCAGGAGGCGGTGCGTGCCTCCGTGGAGCGCAGCGGCAGCGCGCAGGTGCTGTACCCGGCGCCCACCGAGGACGAGCCGATCTCGCAGATCTGCCTGGGCGCGCCCGACGGTGCCGGCGTGTTCGCGGCCATGGCGCGTGTGCTCGCCCGCCAGCGGATCGACGTGCGCAGCGCCGTCGTCGTCACGATGAACGGGATCGCGGTGAACACCTGGTGGGTCTCCGGCACGCAGGAGGACCTCCCGCACCCCACCGTGCTGCGCCAGGCGCTGGATCGGGAGCTCAAGCACCGCGACCGGGCGGACGCCCGCGTGCTCGAGCTGCCGCCCGCCCCGCCGCCCCGCACCACGGACGACACGCCCGTCGTCACCCTGCTGCCGGGCGCCTCGAGCGAGGCGACCGTCGTGCAGGTCAACGCCCGCAACCGTCCGAGCCTGCTCGCGGACGTCGCGGAGACGATCACGGTGCACCGCCTGCAGCTGCGCAGCGCGCACGTGATGACGCTGGGTCAGCGCGCGATCGACGTGCTCTACCTGACCGACGAGCGGGGTCGCGCGCTGGACGCGCCGACCGTCGGCCGCATCATCGCCGGCCTCATGGACGCCGCCGCGACCTGATCGGGCTCCCGTCCCCGGGGGTAGGGTGCCGGCCATACGGGCGGCGCCGCCCCGGGGACCGGGCCGGCGTCGCAGGGCCCGGCACCGTGCGGGGCCCGGAAGGGGAGGGCGCCATGCAGGAGCAGGAGAGCCGGAGGCCCCGGCTGCGGCGCGCACCGTCGCTGCCCGAGGTGTTCCCGGGGCAGAACGAGCGGGCCGACGGCATCGAGATCGCCCACGAGTCCGGGGCGACGGAGCACGTCGACCCGACGGCGGGATCGTCGTTCCTGGACAGCGGGACGATCACGCTCACCCCGTCGGCGTCCGACGAGGGAGACGCGCCGGTCGAGCAGACCTGATCGATTCCGGCCGGCGGCCGTTCAGCGGGAGGAGCCTGCGGGCACGGAGTACCCGAAGGTCGGATGGGCGGCGCCCCAGGCGGCGCTGCGGCACACGGACTCCTTCGTGAGCGCCGCCGCCCGTCCCGTCAGGGCCGTGCGCCGCTGCGAGTCGTCGGCGTGCACCGGCTGCTCGAGGTCCTGCGTCCCCATCGTCATGTGCACGATCCTAGGATCCGGTGCGCCCGTCGCGGCGCGGCCCGGTGCGAGGGCGCTCCTGTGTCCCTCGACTCCGCGAGCGCCGTGCGCCTCGGTCTCCCCGGGCGTGGCCACTACACTGGGGCGGTCCACACGACCTAGGGGAAGCTCTTCGTGTTCAACAACCTCTCCGATCGCATCACCGCCAGCCTCAAGGGGCTGCGCGGTCACGGCCGTCTCACCGAGGCCGACGTCGACAAGACCGTCCGCGAGATCCGCCGCGCCCTGCTGGACGCCGACGTCGCCGTCCCGGTGGTGCGCGAGTTCACCGCCCGGGTGCGCGAGCGCGCGCTGGGCGAGGAGGTCTCCAAGGCCCTCAACCCGGCGCAGCAGGTCGTCAAGATCGTCAACGACGAGCTGGTGCAGATCCTCGGCGGCGCCACCGGCGAGCTCCACTTCGCCAAGAACCCGCCCACCGTGATCATGCTCGCGGGCCTCCAGGGCGCCGGCAAGACGACCCTCGCGGGCAAGCTCGCCCGCTGGATGAAGTCCGAGGGCCACACGCCGATGCTCGTCGCGGCGGACCTCCAGCGACCCAACGCCGTCAACCAGCTGCAGATCGTCGGCGAGCGGGCCGGCGTGCCGGTGTTCGCGCCGGAGCCCGGCAACGGCGTGGGCAACCCCGTGCTCGTCGCCATGAATGGCGTCTCCACAGCCCAGTTCCAGCAGCACGACGTCGTCATCGTCGACACCGCGGGCCGCCTCGGCATCGACGAGGAGATGATGCAGCAGGCGCGGGACATCCGCGACGCCGTCAACCCGCACGAGACCCTGTTCGTCGTCGACGCGATGATCGGCCAGGACGCGGCCCGCGTGGCCGAGGCGTTCCGCGACGGCGTCGGCTTCTCCGGCGTGGTCATCTCCAAGCTCGACGGCGACGCCCGCGGCGGTGCGGCGCTCTCGATCACCGGGGTCACCGAGCGGCCGATCCTCTTCGCCTCCACCGGTGAGGGCCTCGAGGACTTCGAGCGCTTCCACCCGGACCGCATGGCCAACCGCATCCTCGACATGGGCGACGTGCTCACCCTCATCGAGCAGGCGGAGAAGAGCTTCGACCAGGCGGAGGCCGAGAAGGCCGCGAAGAAGCTCGCGAGCGGCGAGGACTTCACCCTCGACGACTTCCTGTCCCAGATGCAGCAGATCAAGAACATGGGCAGCATCAAGAAGATGCTGGGCATGCTGCCGAACATGGGCCAGTACCGCGAGGCGCTGGACAGCTTCGACGAGCGCGAGGTGGACCGCATCGAGGCGATGATCCGCTCGATGACCCCTGCGGAGCGCAACGACCCCAAGATCATCAACGGCTCGCGCCGCAACCGCATCGCCAAGGGCTCCGGCACCACCGTGCAGGCCGTCAACCAGCTCCTCGAGCGGTTCAAGCAGGCCCAGCAGATGATGCGCACCATGGGCAAGGGCATGGCCGGCGGCGGCATGCCGGGGATGCCCGGCGGCCCCGGCATGGGCATGGGCAAGAAGTCCCGCGGCAAGCAGCAGGCGCCCAAGCAGGCCAAGAAGGCCAAGTCGAAGAACCCGGCGAAGGCCGCGCGCGAGCAGGCCGAGGCCGCGAAGAAGGCGAGGTCCGGTGAGGGCCAGGGCGGATCCGCCTTCGGCGGCGGCGCCCCGTCCGGCCAGGACGTGGCGGACTTCGATCCCAGCCAGCTCCCGCCGGAGATGCAGAAGCTGCTCGGCGGCCGCTGAGCCCGTCGGCGCCTCCGGGCGGCGGGAGTCGATAGCCTCGGGGCATGCGCACCGAAGCACGCTCCGCCCACGCCGCCCGTGAGGCCTTCGCCGCCGGGCTCCGCCCCGGCACGGAGAGCCCGTCCTATGCCCGGCAGGCAGAGGACCATGAGGTCCTCCACCTCACCGGCCCGGTCCTGACCGGCCCCGATCAGGAGATCGGCGGCGCCTGGGTCGTCGGAGGCAGGATCCACCACGAGCGCCCCGAGCTGCCCGCCGGGACGGAGATCCGGGAGATCGACGGCGTCGTCGTGCCCGGCCTCGCGGACCTGCACTGCCACATCGGCATCAGCGACGAGGGCACTGCCACGAGCCTCGACGAGGCCAGGGCGCAGGCCCGCACCGATCGCGACACCGGGGTGCTGCTGATCCGCGACGCCGGATCGATCACCGACACTGCACCCCTGCAGGGGGAGACGGACCTCCCGCGGATCATCCGCGCCGGCCGGCACGTGGCCCGCACCCGCCGCTACCTCATCGGCTACGCCCACGAGGTGGACCCCGAGGACCTGCCCGCGACGGTCGCCGCCGAGGCGGAGCGCGGCGACGGCTGGGTGAAGCTCGTGGGGGACTGGATCGACCGAGGCGTGGGGGACCTGACGCCCACCTGGTCCGGGGAGGACTTCCGGGCCGCCGCCGAGGCCGCGCACGCCCACGGCGCCCGCATCACCACCCACACCTTCGACGAGGAGACGCTCCCGCTCGTCCTCGACGCCGGCTTCGACTGCCTCGAGCACGCGACCGGCCTCACCGCGGGGACGATCGTCCGCGCCGCCGCGGCCGGCGTCCCGGTCGTCACCACGCTCGTGAACGTCGACGCGTTCGAGACCTACGCGAGCCAGGGCGAGCGGAAGTTCCCCGCCTACGCCGCCCACATGCGGCGCCTGCGCGCGGCCCGTCACGAGCGCACCCGCGACGCGCACGACGCCGGAGTGCAGCTGCTGACCGGCACCGACGCCGGGGGAGTGCTCGGCCACGGCATCATCCACGACGAGCTCGACGCGCTCGCCGGGTGCGGGCTGGACGCCGCCGCGATCCTCGACGCGGCCACCTGGGCGCCGCGCGACTACCTGGGCGTGCCCGGCCTCGAGGACGGCGCCCCCGCGGACCTGCTCGTGCTGCCCGGCGACCCGCGCACCGACCACCGGGTGCTGCGCGAGCGCCGCCACGTCGTCCTCGCAGGTCGCGTCGTGGCCTGAGGTCGGGGCACGGTAACGTGCAGGGATGCACTCCGACGACGCAGCGCACCCCGGCACGACCGCCGGAGGGACCGACACCGCCCCACCGCCCCGCTGGAAGCTCATCGGCCCCGGCCTGGTGGTCGCCGCGACCGGGATCGGCGCCGGCGACCTCGTCGCGACCCTCGTCGCGGGCTCCCGCTACGGCTACGCCCTGCTGTGGGCGGCCGTCGCGGGCGTGATCATCAAGATCGTGCTCGTCGAGGGCGCGGGCCGCTGGACCCTCGCCACCGGGCACACGATCTTCGAGGGCTGGCGGCGCGTGGGCCGCTGGACCTCCTGGTACTTCGGGCCCTACATCATGGTCTGGGGCTTCGTGTACGGGGCGACCGCCATGAGCGCCTCGGCGCTGCCGCTCGCGGCGCTCGTGCCGCAGCTGCCGGTGCTCGGGGACGTCGGCTGGATCGCCGACATGCCCTTCATCGTCTACGCGATCCTCTCGGGCCTGATCGGCGCCGCGCTCGTCTGGATGGGCCGCTACCACCGGCTCGAGAAGCTCGTCGCGGTGCTCGTCGGCATCATGTTCCTCACCGTCGTCGGCGCCGCCGTCGTGACCCTGCCGAACATCCCGCAGATCATCGGCGGGCTCGTCCCGCGCATCCCCGACGGAGGCCTGCTCTACACGCTCTCCATCGCTGGCGGCGTGGGCGGGACGATCACGCTCGCCGCCTACGGCTACTGGCTCGCGGAGAAGGGCTGGTCCACGCCCCGCTGGATGAAGGTCATGCGGATCGACAACGCGATGGCCTACGTCATCTCCGGCGTCTTCGTCGTCGCCATGCTGATCGTGGGCGCCGAGCTGCTGTACTCCTCCGGCGTCGCGATCGACGAGGGCGACCGCGGTCTGCTCGACCTCTCCGACGTGCTCGCCGCGCGCTACGGCACCGCCTTCAGCTGGGTGTTCCTGCTGGGGTTCTGGGCCTCGTCGTTCTCCTCCGTGCTCGGCGTCTGGAACGGCGTGTCGATCATGTTCGCGGACTTCTGGGGCCACGTGCGCGGCAAGGAGGAGGGGCATCCGGACCGGCAGATCGGCGGGCGCTACTACCGCTTCTACATCCTCTGGCTCACCTTCCCGCCGATGCTCCTGCTGCTGCTCGGCAAGCCGGTGCAGGTGATCGTCGCCTACGGCGTGCTGGGCTCGTTCTTCATGCCCTTCCTCGCGATCACGCTGCTCGTGCTCATGAACTCCCGGCACATGCCCGCGGCCTGGCGCAACCGCCCGCTGGGGAACATCGTCCTCGGCGTCGTGACGCTGCTGTTCGTGGTGCTCGGCGTCAACCAGCTCGTCGATGCGATCGCCGGTTGACCGGGTGCGGGGGAGCGGCGGAGCGCTGTGCCCCGCCGCACATCCCTCCCGGGTGGAACCGGTCGGGGGCGAGCTGGCATAATCACTCCCTGTATGCGCCGCGACCGGCCCTCTACCCGTCGCGGCACAGCACCCCGAGCACCGTCAGCGCCCGCATACCCCACAGGCAGCGGCGGGACTCACCCGAACATCCTGAAGGAGAGTCCACACACGTGGCTGTCAAGATCCGTCTGAAGCGCATGGGCAAGATCCGTGCACCGTTCTACCGCGTCGTGGTGGCCGATTCGCGCAAGAAGCGCGACGGTGCCGTGATCGAGGAGATCGGCAAGTACCACCCCACCGAGAACCCCTCGTTCATCGAGATCCAGTCCGAGCGTGCGCTCTACTGGCTCGGCGTGGGCGCGCAGCCCACCGAGCAGGTCGCCGCGCTGCTGAAGATCACCGGCGACTGGCAGAAGTTCAAGGGTGAGGGCGACGCCGCCGGCACCCTGAAGACCGCCGAGGCGAAGAAGTCCGCCGAGGAGCTCATCGCCGAGGCCGACAAGGCCGCCTCCACGTCCCGTGAGGGCGCGAAGAAGGCCAAGGCCGAGGCCGAGGCCCCCGCGGCCGCCGACGAGGTCGAGGCCGGCTCCGAGGAGGCCCCCGCCGAGGGTGAGTCCACCGAGGACGCCGCGGCCGCCGCCGACGAGGCCTGAGATGAGCTCTCGCGCCGAAGCCCTCGACCATCTGGTCCGCGGGATCGTCGACAGCCCCGACGAGGTCCAGGTGACCGAGAAGTCCACCCGTCGCGGTCCGCTGCTCGAGGTGCGGGTCGGCCCCGCCGACCTCGGTCGCGTGATCGGGCGCTCGGGCCGCACCGCCCGGGCCCTGCGCACCGTCACGGCGGCGCTGTCGGACGATGACGTGCGTGTGGACATCGTCGACGTCGACCGGCGCTGAGGTGCCTCACCCCTCTCACGAGAGCGGCATGGCCGGGTCCGCCCGGCGATGCCGCTCTCGTGCGTTGCCCGGCCCGAGGGCCTCGCTCTCCCGGACGGTGACGGGGACGCTCGCCGTCCTCACCGCGGCCGCGCTGATCTCCGGCTGTGACCCCGTCGGCGCGACCGGCGGCTCCGACGCCGGGGCCGGGAGCACCGGTCCCTCCACGGACCCGTCCCGCACCGCCGCGTGCACGCGCTTCTTCGGGGACGCCGATTACCACGAGGCCCCGGCCTGGCGCGTTCTCGAGGGCGCCGCCGCGATCACCTCCACCGATGACGGCCCCTCCGACGGCAGCCCGGCGACCGCCGTCGCGAGCGGGGTCGAGACCGCCTTCGCCGACGCCCCGGAGGACACCCGCGAGGCCGCGGCCGACGTCGCGACCTGGCTGCGCACCGCTCCCGCCCCGGGGGAGCACGCCGACCTCGACGCCTTCGCGGTCACCTGGCAGGGTCTCGCCGAGTCCTGCACCCCCGACTCCGCCGCGGCCACCTGGGCCGCCGGCCACGGCCAGCAGGGCGCCAAGCCCGCGGCGCTCGTCTGCGCGGAGGTCTTCACGGCCCCCAGCACGCTGAGCGTCTTCGCGGACCGCGAGCAGGTCGCCCTGCACCTGACGTCGATCGCCGGCGCCTCCCCGCAGGCCGTTCCCACGAGCGCCGCGACCGAGGTCGCCGAGGCCTCCGACCTGCTCACCGCGCAGAGCGTCGCCGTGGACGATCCCGCGGTCGCCGCCGCGCTGCGCGAGGTGCGCACCCCCTTCCAGGACGCGCTGCAGGGAGACCTCGACTCGCCCGGGCTCCACGACCCCCTCACCGAGCTCGGCGCGGCCTGCACCGCGGCCGGCTACGACGTCCCCGACCCGCTCGCGGGCACGGACCCCGACCCTTCCGACGGAGGAACCGCATGAGCACCCGAGAGGTCATCGTCGCGACGATCGCCCGCGCCCACGGACTGCGCGGGGAGGTGGGGCTGATCCTGCGCACCGACGTTCCCGAGGAGCGCATCGTCCCCGGCGCCGTCTTCACCGCGGTGACCGCGGGAGGGGAGCGCACGCTCACCGTGGCCTCGGTGCGCAGCCAGCAGGACCGCTGGTACGTGCGCTTCGACGAGGTCGCCGACCGCACCGACGCCGAGTCGCTGCGCGGCGTCGAGCTCCCGATGACCGTCGACGAGGAGGTCGAGGCGGAGGAGGACCCCGACGCCTGGTACCCCGATCAGCTGACGGGCCTCGCGGTGCGCCACGTGGACGGTCGCGAGCTGGGCACCGTCGTCGACGTCCAGCACTACCCGGCCCAGGACCTGCTCGTGGTGCGCACCCCTCAGCGCGCCCGCGTGCAGCTGCCGCTCGTCGAGGAGCTCGTGCCGGAGGTCGACCTCGAGTCCGGTGTGGTGATCGCCGACCCCCCGGGCGGCCTCTTCGAGGAGCTGCCCGCCGACGTCGACGACGAAGCCGGTCGGGGCTGACCCGTGCGCATCGACGTCCTCACGCTCTTCCCGGAGTACCTCGCCCCGCTCGAGCTCTCGCTGATCGGGAAGGCCCGTCGCGAGGGGATCGTGGACCTCCACGTCCACCAGCTGCGGGACTTCACGCACGACCGCCACCGCACCGTGGACGACACGCCGCTCGGCGGCGGCGCCGGCATGGTCATGAAGCCCGAGCCGTGGGCGGAGGCCTTCGCGGCCGTGCAGGCCGCGGGCCGCGCGGAGCTGGGCGAGCAGGCACGCCCGCTGGTCGTCTTCCCGAACCCGGCCGGGGCGCCCTTCGCGCAGGCCACCGCCCAGGAGTGGTCGGGGCGGGACTGGATCGTCTTCGCCTGCGGGCGCTACGAGGGCATCGACGAGCGCGTCTACGAGCATCTCGCGGACGCCGGCGTCGAGGTGGCCCTTGCGAGCCTCGGCGACTACGTCCTCAACGGCGGCGAGGTCGCGGTGCTCGCGATCACCGAGGCGATCGTGCGCCTGGTGCCGGGCGTCGTCGGCAACGCGGAGAGCCTCGTCGAGGAGTCCCACTCGGAGGGCCTGCTCGAGTACCCGCTGTACACCCGCCCGGCCTCCTGGACGGATCCCGACGGCACCCTCCGCGAGGCGCCGGAGATCCTGCTCTCGGGGGACCACGGCCGCATCGCCGCCTGGCGGCGCGAGCAGTCCCTCGCCCGCACCGCGCAGCGCCGGCCGGACCTCCTCGAGGCGTCCGAGCGGCGCGGCGACGCCGGGGCCGTGACCAAGCCGACACGGTGACCGCCCGCTGACCAGCGTGATCGGCGGGCCCGATGCTTGCCGCGGCCCGTGTGCGCTGGCACAATGGGTCATCGTGCGTGTCGCGCGCCCCCCTGCCTCAGGGGAGGGGCGCAGGAAGCGGCCGGGCAGGTCCGTGGCGATGGGAGTCGCCGCCAGAGGCCCAGCACACCGGCACGAGGGGTCCGCCCCTCGCCGGATCGATGGTTCATCACGGTCCCCCGTCCCGGGAGACCCGCGAACATGCTGTCCGACCTGAGGCGGAGGGCTGGAGAAGAACGATGCAGAAGCTCGACGAGCTCGACAAGGCGTCCCTGCGCGAGGACATCCCCGCGTTCCGCGCCGGTGACAACGTCAAGGTCCACGTGAAGGTCATCGAGGGCAACCGCTCCCGTGTCCAGGTCTTCCAGGGCTACGTCATCGGCCGCCAGGGCCACGGCGTGGGCGAGACCTTCCGGGTCCGCAAGATCTCCTTCGGCGTCGGCGTGGAGCGCGTGTTCCCCGTGCACGCCCCGACCATCGAGAAGATCGAGGTCGTCACCCGCGGCGACGTGCGCCGCGCGAAGCTGTACTACCTGCGCAAGCTCACCGGCAAGAAGGCCCGCATCAAGGAGAAGCGCGAGCACTCCTGAGCCACGGCTCTCCCGGTGACCGATCAGGTCCACGACGGACGGCGGCGATCCCACCTCACGGTGGCGGTCGCCGCCGTCCTCGTCGTGCTGCTCCTGCTCGGCGCCCTGCTGGTGCGCCAGTTCGTGGCCCAGCCGTTCACGGTGCCCTCGGCCTCGATGGAGCCCGCCCTGCAGCCCGGTGACCTGATCCTCGCGGACCGCTCGGACCGCGGCACCGCCGAGCGCGGCCAGGTCGTGGTGTTCGACGGCTCCGGCTACTTCGGGACCGACGGCGCCGGGGCGAGCGGCCGCTTCTGGGTGAAGCGGGTGATCGCCGTGGGCGGTGACCGCGTCACCTGCTGCACGGACGCCGGGGCGATCACGGTGAACGGGGAGGCGCTCGAGGAGCCGTACCTCCCCGCGGGCACCGTCCCGAGCGAGATCCCCTTCGACCTCGAGGTGCCCCAGGGGCGCATGTTCGTGCTCGGCGACAACCGGGGCGATTCCACGGATTCGCGGAACCTGCTCGGCGCGCCCGGCGGCGGGATGATCCCGGTCTCGCGGGTCGTGGGGAGCGTCGACGCGATCGCCTGGCCGCTCTCGCGCCGCGGCTCGCTCTGACCGGGACGAGCGGGCCGACCAGGTCCGGCGGGGTCGCTCGCCGTGGCGCGGCGGGGCCATGCAGGAACCGCGGCTAGGATCGCGGTGATGAACGAGCCCGATGACCCCCGCAGCGACGTGACCTCCCCGGAGGCGCACGGCGACGCCGAGCACTCCCACCGTGCCGGCGCCCCGCGGGCGGCCCGCAATCGCCGACGGATGCCGCTCTGGCTCGACATGGTCGTCACCATGGCGGTCGCACTGGTCATCGCGGTGCTCGTGAAGACCTTCCTGATCCAGCCGTTCTACATCCCGTCCGAGTCGATGAGCCCCACCCTCGAGACGAACGACAAGATCCTCGTCTCCAAGCTCACCCCCGGGGTCTTCGACCTCCAGCGAGGCGACGTCGTCGTCTTCGCGGACCCGGGGAACTGGGTCGAGGGGGACGCGACGGAGGACCCCACCCCGCGGGTGCGTCTGATGATGCTGCTGAGCCTCGTGGGCCTCGCACCGGATCCGTCCCAGGACCACCTCGTCAAGCGCCTCATCGGCCTCCCGGGCGACCACGTCGTCTGCGAGTCCGCGGACTCGCAGCTCGAGGTGAACGGCGTCGCCCTCGACGAGCCCTACATCAACCCGGCGACCACCGCCTGCCAGGGCGCCTTCGACGTCACGGTGCCCGAGGGGAAGGTGTGGGTCATGGGCGACAACCGGCACGCCTCCGCCGATTCGGCCTGGCACGAGATCCAGGGCGAGGACGGCTTCGTCCCCCTCGACGACGTCACCGGCACCGCCGAGGTCGTCTTCTGGCCCGCGAGCCGCTGGACGGGTCTGAACGACGGCCACGACGCCTTCTCCGACGTCCCCGACCAGCCGTGAGCCCGGCCGGCCCGGCCGCCGTCCCCACTCTCGACGTCGAGCGCGCCCTCGCCGCCGCCTGCGGCCCGGGGGAGCGGATCGTCGTCGGCATCGACGAGGTGGGCCGCGGCGCCCTCGCGGGCCCCGTGACCCTCGGCGCCTGCGCCGTGCGCGCCGTGGACGGCGAGATCACGCCGCTGCCCGCAGGGGTCCGCGACTCCAAGCGCCTCACCGCGCGTCGCCGCGAGGCGCTCGTGGAGCCGATCCGCGAGAGCGCCCTCGCCGTCGCGACCGGCTGGGCGAGCGCCGCGGAGATCGACGAGGCGGGCATCATGACGGCCCTCACCCGGGCGGCGCTGCGAGCGCTGGACGGCCTCGAGCTCCCCGACGGCGCACGGATCGACGCGATCCTGCTCGACGGCGACGCCGACGTGCTCACCCCCGCGCTCATCTCCCGCGGCGGGCACGTCCCCCGGGTCGCGCTGCAGGTCAGCGCCGACCGCGACTGCGCGAGCGTCGCCGCGGCGAGCGTCGTCGCGAAGGTCGCGCGGGACGCCCACATGGTCGCGCTGGACGAGGAGCTGCCCGCCTACGGCTGGGCGGGGAACAAGGGCTACGGCTCCGCCGCCCACCGGGAGGCGATCGACGCCCTCGGTGCGAGTGACCACCACCGCCGTAGCTGGCGCCTGGGCTCCGCGCCGAAGCCCGCCCGGTCACCTGCCCCCGCTCCGGTCCGGTCGTCGGCGCGCGTCCAGGCTCCGGTGAGGCAGGTCCCTCTCACTGGCGTACTGTGGGACGACCCTGATCCCGGGACCGGCGTGGAGGAGCGAGAGTGAACAGTCAGGACCTCGAGAACTACGAGTCGGATCTCGAGCTTCAGCTCTTCCGGGAGTACCGCGACGTCGTCAGCCTCTTCACCTACGTGGTCGAGACGGAGCGCCGCTTCTACCTCGCCAACCAGGTGGATCTGCAGGTGCGCTCCGCGGGCGGCGAGGTCTTCTACGAGCTGCGCCTCGCGGACGTCTGGGTGTGGGACATCTACCGCTCCCACCGCTTCGTGCGGTCCGTGCGCGTGGTGACCTTCAAGGACGTGAACATCGAGGAGCTGTCCAAGCCGGACATCTCGCTGCCCTGACGCGGCATCCGATCGTTCCTCCCCAACGGCCCTCCGTCCCCAGTCCGGGATCCGAGCGGGCGCGGGATCCGCGCACCGCACAGGCTGTCCCGCATGAACAGCGCCACCGCCGCCGGCGGACCCCGGACCGAGGCCCCCTCCCATACCGCAGGGCGACCACCGACCGCGCAGGGGCCCGCTCCTGCCCTCGTCCCGCCGCCCCTGCCGCCGCGTCCTCCCCGCCCCCTGCGCTCCCTCTCCACGGCGGAGCTCGGCCGCCGCGGGGAGGACATCGCCGCTGAGCGTCTCGAGGCCGAGGGATGGCTCGTCGTGGAGCGGAACCTGCGCCTCGGCCGGCGCGGCGAGCTCGACATCATCGCCCTGGACGGGGACACCCTCGTCTTCGTCGAGGTGAAGACGCGCCGCAGCTTCGTCACCGGGGTCCCGCAGGCCGCGGTCACCCCGGACAAGCTCGCCCGGCTGCGCCGCCTGGTCGGCACCTATCTGATGGAGCGCTCGACCCCGCATCGCGACGTGCGCATCGATGTGATCGCCGTGCACGTGCACCTCGACGGCACGGTGCTCGTCGAGCACCTGCGGGCGGTCGGCTGAGATGGGCCAGGCGCGCACGCTCTCGGTCGCGCTCACGGGGCTCGAGGGGACGCTCGTCGAGATCGAGGCCGACGTCTCCCCGGGGCTCCCCGCCTTCTCCCTCGTGGGACTGCCCGGGCCCTCGACGCTGCAGGCCCGTGAGCGGGTGCGGGCCGCCTCCGCGCGCAGCGGGATCCACCTCGCCCAGCGCCGGCTGACGGTCAACATGACCCCCGCCTGGATCCCCAAGCACGGATCGGGCTTCGACCTCGCGATCGCGATCGCCCTCGTCGCCGCGCAGGGCGACCTGCCCTCCCGGGGCATCGAGCGCACCGTCCACCTCGGCGAGCTGGGTCTCGACGGCCGGCTGCGGCCCGTCCCCGGTGTGCTCCCCGCACTCGTCGCCGCCCGCGGCCTCGGGATCGACCGTGCCGTGGTGCCGCTGGAGAACCTCGCCGAGGCCCGCCTCGTGGACGGCATCTCGGTGGACGCCGCCGGGGACCTCGCGACGGTCCTGCACCGCTGGGGCGCCCGGATCGCCCCGGGGCCCGACCCCGCGGACCGTCCGGGCGCGGGCGGGGGAGACGACGCCGGCGCCGGGGACGGGACGGACGCCGACGGCACCGGCCCCCGCTCCACCCTGGACTTCCGCGACGTGCTCGGGCAGGAGCAGGCCCGCTTCGCCGCCGAGGTCGCCGCCGCGGGCGGCCATCACCTGCTGCTCACCGGGCCGCCCGGAGCGGGGAAGACGATGATCGCCGCCCGGATCCCCGGGATCCTCCCCGACCTCGATACCGAGGACTCCCTCGCGGTCTCCGCCATCCACTCCGTCTGCGGGCGCTTCGACGCGCGCCTGGGGCTGCGACGGCGCCCGCCGTTCGAGAGCCCCCACCACACCGCCACGGCCGCCGCCGTGGTGGGAGGCGGATCGGGGATCGCCCTGCCGGGTGCGATCTCCCGCGCCCACGCCGGCGTGCTCCTGCTCGACGAGGCGCCGGAGTTCCCGGCGCGGGTGCTCGAGGCGCTGCGGGAGCCGCTCGAGACCGGTGACATCACGCTCCACCGATCGGGCGGCACCGCCCGCTATCCCGCGCGCTTCCAGCTCGTGCTCGCCGCGAACCCGTGCCCCTGTGGCATGTCGTACGGGCGCGGGGAGGCCTGCGACTGCTCGCCCCTCCAGCGCCGCCGATACCTCCACCGCCTCTCGGGCCCGATCATGGACCGCATCGACATGCGCCTCGACGTCCCGCCCGTGGACGTGCACCGCCTCGACGGCGCGGCGGGGGAGTCCTCCGCCGCGATCGCGCACCGGGTCGCGGCCGCCCGCGAGCGCCAGCGACGGCGCTTCGCCGACAGGCCCTGGCACCTGAACTGCCAGATCCCCGGGCCGGACCTGCGCCGGGACCTCGCCCCGGAGCCCTCCCAGTCGCGGCTGCTCGACCACGCCCTCGCCCAGGGACGGCTCTCTCTGCGCGGCCACGACCGCGTGCTGCGGCTCGCCTGGACCCTCGCGGATCTCGCCGGCGCCGAGAGGCCCGAGGCCGAGCACGTCGGCACCGCCCTCACCCTGCGCGACGAGGACCGACGATGAGCGCCCCCTCCCCGGACCTCCTGGCCCGCGTCACCTGGTCCCTCATCGCCGAGCCCCTCGACGAGGTCGCCCTCGCGCTGCGCCGGCACTGCGGGCCGGTCGACGCCCTCGCCCTGGCCCGCACCGGGACCGCCCGGGAGCTCCTGCGCCGCACCGGGACAGAGCCGAGACCGGGTGCCGAGCGCGCGGCGACGGAGGCGCTCTCCCGCTGGCGGCACCGGCTGAGCTCGCTCGACGTCGGCGCGGTGCTCGCCGACGCGGGCCGGCGCCGCCTGCGGGTGCTCACCCCCGAGGCCCCCGATTGGCCCGGGCAGCGGCTCGCGGACCTCGCGCACGAGCAGCCGTCCTGCCTGTGGCTGCGCGGGGACGGCGACCTCGGCGAGCTGCTGGGACGCCCCGTCGCGGCGATCGTGGGCTCCCGCGCCTCGACCCGCTATGGGGAGGACGTCGCGACCTCGTTCGCCGCCGGTCTCGCGGCGAGGGGTGCGGCCGTCCTCTCCGGCGGCGCCTACGGGATCGACGCCGCCGCGCACCGCGGAGCGCTCCATGCGACCGGCGGCGCGACGGCGGCGGTGCTCGCGGGCGGGCTGGACCGCCTGTACCCGCGGGGCAACAGCGACCTGCTCGAGCGGATCGCCGCGCGCCACGTCCTGATCTCCGAGGCGCCGCCGGGTACGGCACCCACGCGTTGGCGGTTCCTCGCCCGCAACCGCCTCATCGCGGCGCTCGCGGACGCGACCGTGGTGGTCGAGGCGTCCTGGCGCTCGGGGGCGCTCTCCACCGCGCGCCGG
The DNA here is from genome assembly GCF_054777615.1 of Brachybacterium horti. NCBI lineage: Bacteria > Bacillati > Actinomycetota > Actinomycetes > Micrococcales > Dermabacteraceae > Brachybacterium > Brachybacterium horti. The sequence continues at coordinate 386,371 of NZ_BAAHAM010000003.1, read as the reverse complement.
GCCGATTCCCTGCGCCGCGTGGTCGCGGCCGTGCCCGGACCGGTGACCTCCGCGGCGAGCGCCGGCTGCCACCGGCTGCTGCGGGAGAGCGACGCGGTGCTCGTGACCGAGGTGCAGGACGTCCTCGAGCTGCTGCCCGGCGGGGACCCCGCGGGGGAGGGCGGCTTCGCGGTGCAGGACCCGCTGGACCTGCTCGAACCCGCGGACCGCCGGGTCCTCGACGCGGTGCCGCCCCGCTCCTCGCTCGACGTGGCCGGCATCGTCCGCGAGGTCGCGCTCCCCGAGCCGCAGGTGGCCGGAGCGATCGCGAGGCTCGAGCTCCTGGGCCACGTGGAGCACGCCGGGGACCGGATCCGGCGCCCCCGGCCGGAGCGGCGGGGGTAGGGCATGGCCCGGACGCCGCCTCCGTCGGGGAGCGTCCGCGGCGCCGGCCGCGGAACGGGACGACCGGGTCGCCGGAGACGCCACAGGAGCGGGGTGCCGGCCCCGGCAGGGCACGTGGGGGACACTGGAGCCATGTCCGCCACCCGCGAGGAGCATCCCGAGGACCTCCGCGTCCTCGAGGCCTTCGCCGACCACCTCCAGCTCGAGCGCGGCCGCTCCGAGCACACCGTGCGCGCGTACCGGCGCGAGGCGGCGGATCTCCTCGCCCATCTGCGCGAGGTCGAGCGGATCGACCTCGCGGGCATCGACATCATGGCGCTGCGCTCCTGGCTCTCCGCCCGCGCGGAGACCGGGGCGAGCCCCTCGACGCTCGCCCGCTCCGCCGCCGCCGCACGCACCTTCTGCACCTGGCTCGCCGCCTCGGGGCGGACCCCGCACGACGTCGGGTCCCGACTCCGCGCCCCGCAGCGGGGCCGGCACCTGCCCACGGTGCTCTCCGCCCAGCAGGCCGGGCGCCTGCTCGACGACACAGAGCATCCCGAGCCCTCCGGGCGCTCCCAGCCCCGCGAGCATCCCGGGCACTCCGAGCGCGGAGAGGCGACGGAGACCCCGGAGACCCCGGCGACCCCGGACCCGACGGAGCGGGCGCTCGCGCTGCGCGACGCTGCCGTGCTCGAGCTCCTCTACTCCTCCGGACTGCGCGTCTCGGAGCTCGTGGCGCTGGACCGGCGCGGCATCGACCGTGATCGCGGCACGGTGCGCGTCCGCGGCAAGGGGGACAAGGAGCGGGTGGTGCCCGTCGGGCGACCCGCGCTCGCCGCCATCGCCCTCTGGGAGCAGGAGGGGCGCCCCGTGCTCGCGGCCGGACCGGGCCGATCGGGGGAGGCGCTCTTCCTCGGCGCCCGGGGGGCACGGCTCGGGGATCGCGCCGTGCGCACGATCGTGGACCGCTCTGCGAGGGCTGCCGGGATCGACAAGCGGATCAGCCCGCACACGCTCCGCCACAGCGCTGCCACGCATCTGGTGGAGGGCGGTGCGGACCTGCGCAGCGTCCAGGACTTCCTGGGCCACTCCTCCCTGCAGACCACGCAGATCTACACGCACGTCAGCGCCGAGCGGCTCCGGCGCACCGTCGAGCAGGCCCACCCCCGGGCGTGATCCGGGGCCGATCGCGTGCCCCGGGCGGAGTGGGCGCCGGCCGCACGAGGGGCGGGCGTCGGTAGCGGTGCCGTGTCAGTCCGCGGTCGCCGCGCGGCCACCGGCGCGCACCGACGACCCTCCTGGAACAGGGGCCACCCGTGTCGACGAGGGCCCGGCGGCGGCGAGCGCATCCCTGCTGAGCAGGGGAGCGGGCCCCGCCCCGGCGCCGCCCGAGCCGCCCCCGTCCCAGCGCACGAGCACGCTCGGCCCGCGCATCCCGAGCAGCAGCAGCGGGTCGAGGTACTCCTCCCCGCGTCGCGCCCCGAGGTGCAGGCAGGTCGACGGGGCGCAGTGCGACAGTGCACCGTCGACCGCCTCGATCGTCCCGAGCGTCGACCCCGCCCCCACCGCGTCGCCGGCGGAGACCGTCGCCGCCACGGGCTCGTAGGTGGACAGCAGCCCGTCGGCATGGCGCACCGAGACCACGTTCCGTCCGGCGACCTTCCCCGCGAAGTGCACGGTGCCCGCCTCCACGGCATGGACCTCGGCCCCTGCCGGGACGCCGACGTCGATACCGCGGTGGCCGCTTCCGTAGCGGTGCTCCGGGGCCTCGAAGGCGCGCAGCACGGGGTGCGGAGGGGCGACGGGCCAGCGCCATCGGCTCGTCCCCTCCGCGCCGGCCCCGGGCTCGGGGAGCGCGAGGAGGGTGAGCGCGACGAGCGCGACCACCACGAGGAGCCGCCGCAGCACAGGCGGGGGCGCCGGCCGGGAGAGAGGCCGGAGGGGAGGCAGCGGCGGGTGTGGGGAGGGCAGGCGTGACGGGGGCATGCCGCCATCGAAGCGGGCCGGGGCGCATCGCGGTCCCCGGGGAGCCCGGCGGTGGACGGTGCGCGCCGGGGGAGGAGAGACCGGCCGTCCCTCCCCGGGGCATGCGCATCCACCGCCGCCACGTGACGCAGGACGCGCCATGCGGTGCCTCGGCGTCGGATAGACTGGTCCCAGCATCCGGTCCGTCCGGATGACTTCGCGTGCCCACCAGGGCCCGCCGGCCGACGGTCCTCGATCGTCCTCGGAGCCGCTGATCCCCGGATCGGTGACCGGGGCGGGACGAGGCGGCCGGTGACCCGGGCACCAGGCCCCGCACCACCCGGTCGCGGGGAACAACCGAGAATGCAGGTCCTGCGCGAGGACCACGGATGCCCCGACAGGTACGCCGTGCGAGCCCAGGGCCAGAAGAGGACACCGATCATGGCAGTCGTCACCATGCGCCAGCTCCTGGAGAGCGGCGTGCACTTCGGGCACCAGACCCGTCGTTGGAACCCCAAGATGCGCCGCTTCATCTTCACGGAGCGCAACGGCATCTACATCGTCGACCTCATGCAGACCCTGTCGTACATCGACAAGGCCTACGAGTTCGTGCGCCAGACCGTCGCCCACGGCGGCACCGTGCTGTTCGTCGGCACCAAGAAGCAGGCCCAGGAGTCCATCCAGGAGCAGGCCACCCGCGTGGGCATGCCCTACGTGAACCAGCGCTGGCTGGGCGGCATGCTCACCAACCTGCAGACCGTCTCCCAGCGGGTCAACCGCCTCAAGGAGCTCGAGCAGATCGACTTCGACGATGTGGCCTCCTCCGGCCGCACCAAGAAGGAGCTGCTGATGATGCGCCGCGAGAAGGAGAAGCTCGAGAAGACCCTCGGCGGCATCCGCGACATGGGCAAGGCGCCGAGCGCCGTGTGGGTCGTGGACACCAACAAGGAGCACCTGGCCGTCGACGAGGCGCAGAAGCTCAACATCCCCGTCGTCGCGATCCTGGACACCAACTGCGATCCCGACGAGGTCGCGTACCCGATCCCGGGCAACGACGACGCGATCCGCTCCGTCACCCTGCTGACCCGCGTCATCGCCGATGCCGTGGCCGCCGGCCTGCAGGAGCGTCACGCGAAGTCCACCGGCGGCGAGAAGAACGTCTCCGCCGTCGACGCCGAGCCGCTGGCCGAGTGGGAGCGCGAGCTCCTGGCCCAGTCCGAGGTCCAGCAGCAGGATGCCCCGGCCGAGAAGTCGGTCGAGGCCGAGGCGCCCGCCGCCGAGACCGCGGAGGCCCCGGCCGCCGAGGCCGCCGAGTCCACCGAGGCTCCCGCCGCCGAGTGATCCGGCGGGGACGGGGGCGCCACCCGGCGCCCCCGTCCCCCTCCGGGCGCTCCGCCCGGCCCCTCCCCTCACCACGCACCTCCCACCAGGAAGAGGACCATGGCTAACTACACGGCAGCCGACATCAAGGAGATCCGCGAGTCCACCGGCGCGGGCATGCTCGACGTCAAGAAGGCTCTGGACGAGGCCGATGGCGACAAGGCCAAGGCCGTCGAGCTCATCCGCATCAAGGGTCTCAAGGGCATCGCCAAGCGCGAGGGCCGCACCGCCTCCGAGGGCCTCATCGCCGTCGACGTGCGCGACACCGAGGGCGGCCAGACCGGCACCCTCGTCGAGATCAACTCCGAGACCGACTTCGTGGCGAAGAACGACAAGTTCGTCGCCCTCGGCGACGAGGCCGTGGCCGCCGCCGTCGAGTCCGGCGCCTCCGAGCCGGCCGAGCTGGCGGAGACCCCCTTCGGCGAGGCGCTCACGAACGCCGGCGCCACGATGGGCGAGAAGATCGAGGTGCGCCGCATCGGCCGCGTCTCCGGCGAGGTCGTCTCCTCGTACATGCACCGCACGAACAAGGACCTGCCCCCGCAGGTCGGCGTCCTCGTCGCGACCGACAAGGCCGGCGCCGAGGTGGCGCGCGACGTGGCGATGCACATTGCCGCGTACTCCCCGACCTACCTCACGCGCGACGAGGTCCCTGCGGACGTCGTCGAGAACGAGCGTCGCATCGCCCAGGAGACCGCCGAGAACGAGGGCAAGCCCGAGAAGGCGATCCCCAAGATCGTCGAGGGTCGCCTCAACGGCTACTACAAGGAGAACGTCCTGCTCGACCAGGCGTTCGCCAAGGACCCGAAGCAGACGGTCGGCAAGGTCGTCGAGGCCGTCGGCGGCACCGTCACCGGTTTCGTCCGCTTCCGCGTCGGCAGCTGACACCCTGCATCACCCGGCGCGCGTGAGCGTGCCCACCCGCGAGCGGCCCCGCACCATCAGTGCGGGGCCGCTCCGGTATCCTCGCCCAGGACCCAGTGCGCGCGGAAGGATCGTCATGACCCAGACCATCACCTCCACCCTCCCCGTCCTCCCGAGGAAGCAGGGGGGACGCCGCGTCCTCCTCAAGCTCTCCGGCGAGGCGTTCGGCGGCGGGAAGGTCGGCGTCGATCCCGACGTCATCTCCAGGATCGCAGCAGAGATCGCCGAGGGCGTCGCCCAGGGCGTCGAGTGCGCGATCGTCGTCGGCGGCGGGAACTTCTTCCGCGGCGCCGAGCTCTCCCAGCGCGGCATGGACCGCCAGCGCGCCGACTACATGGGCATGCTCGGCACCGTCATGAACTGCCTCGCGCTCCAGGACTTCCTCGAGCAGAAGGGCGTCACCACGCGCGTCCAGACCGCCATCACGATGGGCCAGGTCGCGGAGCCCTACCTGCCGCTGCGCGCCGTGCGCCACCTCGAGAAGGGCCGCGTCGTCATCTTCGGCGCCGGGGCCGGCATGCCCTACTTCTCCACCGACACCGTCGCCGTCCAGCGTGCGCTCGAGATCGGCTGCCAGGAGGTGCTGATGGCGAAGAACGGCGTCGACGGCGTCTACACCGCGGATCCGCGCACCGACCCGAGCGCGACCAAGCTCTCCGCCATCACCTACAACGAGGCCCTGCAGAAGGGTCTCAAGGTCGTCGACGCCACCGCCTTCAGCCTGTGCATGGACAACAGCCAGCCGATGATGGTGTTCGGCCTGGACGCCCCCGGCAACATCACCCGGGCCATGCTCGGCGAGCGCATCGGCACGGTCGTCACCGGCGACTGACCCCGCGTTCCCGGCTTCCCACCGGGTCGTCCCCGCGCGCACCGGCGCATGCGGGACAATGGACCTGATCCACGAGCAGATTCTGAGCAGAACGAGGACACAACGACATGAGCGACGACATCCCCGGCATCCTCAAGGACGCCGAGTCCAAGATGAGCAAGTCCATCGAGGTGACCAAGGACGAGTTCACCGCGATCCGCACCGGGCGGGCGACGGCCGCCATGTTCCAGGGCATCGACGTCGAGTACTACGGCGCGCCGACGCCGCTGAACCAGCTCGCCTCCCTGCAGTTCCCCGAGGCGCGCACCGTCATCGTCACCCCGTACGACAAGACCGCCACGACCGCGGTGGAGACGGCGCTGCGCGAGTCCGATCTCGGCGTGAACCCCACGAACAACGGTGACAACCTCCGCGTCGTCCTGCCCGCCCTCACCGAGGAGCGCCGCCGCGACTACATCAAGCTCGCGAAGAACAAGGCGGAGGACGGCCGCGTCGCCATCCGCGGTTCGCGCGGCAACGCGAAGAAGGCCATCGAGAAGCTGGTCAAGGACAAGGAGATCGGCGAGGACGAGGGCACGCGCGCCGAGAAGGAGCTCGAGGCGCTGACCAAGAAGCACATCGAGCAGATCGACGAGGCGCTCGCCGCCAAGGAGACGGAGCTCGCGACGGTCTGACCGTCCTCCTGCGATGACTGCGACCGCTGTGCCCGCGGGCCGACCGGCCGCCCCGATGACCCTCGGGGCGGCCGTCGCCGTGCCCGGCGAGGGGAGCGGCGGGGGAGCGGTGAGCGAGGAGGAGGCGCCGAAGCGGCGCGGACCGGGCCGCAACCTCCCGGCCGCGATCGCCGTCGGCCTCGTGCTCGTCGCCGTCGTGCTCGTGAGCCTCTTCGTCGTCCCGCAGGCCTTCCCGGTGCTCGTCGGTATCGCGATGGTCCTCGCGGGGCTCGAGCTCGTGCGCGCGCTCGGCGAGGGCGGCCTGCGGGTCCCACCGGTGCCCCTGCTCGTGGGGATCGCCGGGATCGTCGTCTCGACCGTGGTGCTCGGACCGGAGGGGCTGCTCATCGCGACGGCCGCGGCGGTCTGCGTGATCATCCTGTGGCGCGTCACGGAGTCCATGGGGCTCTCCGCGCTGCGGGACGTCACCGGCGGCGTGTTCGCCCTCGCCTGGGTCGCCTTCCTCGGCTCCTTCATCCTCCTGCTCCACGACCGCGAGGGCGGGGCGGTCCTCGTCCTGCTCGCGATCTTCGTCCCCGTCGGCAACGACGTGGGCGGCTACATCTCCGGCGTGCTCTTCGGCTCGCACCCCATGGCGCCGAGCATCAGCCCCAAGAAGAGCTGGGAGGGATTCGCGGGCTCGCTCGTGCTCGGCACGGGCATCGCGATCGGCATCTCGGTCCTCGCCCTGGACCTCGACTGGTGGATCGGCGCCGTGCTCGGCGTGGTCCTCGTCGTGATCTCCACCTGCGGCGACCTCGCCGAGTCCCTCCTCAAGCGCGACCTGGGCATCAAGGACATGGGCCACCTGCTCCCCGGCCACGGCGGCGTGCTGGACCGCATCGACTCGATCCTCCTCGCCGCTCCCACCACGTTCATCCTGCTGGAGGTCCTCCTGCCATGACCAGTCCGTCCTCCGCCGCCCCCGGCGGCAACCCGGACCTCTCCCGCGAGGCCGTCCCCGGCCAGGCGATCGCGCTCGCGCCGGGGCAGCTGCAGCTGCGCCCCACGCGCCGCGGCAAGCCGCCGGCCCACCTCGCGGACCTCACCCTCGCCGAGCGCGTCGAGGCGGTGAAGGAGATGGGTCTCCCGGGCTTCCGGGCGAAGCAGCTCTCCGTGCACTACTTCGAGCACTTCACGACCGACCCCGAGGACCTCACGGACATCCCCAAGGACCTCCGCGAGCGCCTCGTGGAGCGCTTCTTCCCGACGCTGCTGGAGCCGGTCTCCCGGCAGTCCGCGGATCACGGAGCGACCCAGAAGTTCCTGTGGAAGCTGTTCGACGGCTCCCTGGTGGAGTCCGTGCTCATGCGCTACAGCGACCGGGTCACGCTGTGCATCTCCTCCGAGGCCGGCTGCGGCATGAACTGCCCCTTCTGCGCGACCGGGCAGATGGGTCTGACCCGCAACCTCTCCGCCGCGGAGATCCTCGAGCAGGTCCGGGTGGCGAACATGCTGCTCGCGAGCGGCGAGCTGCCGGGCGGCCCGGGCCGCGTCTCGAACATCGTCTTCATGGGCATGGGGGAGCCGCTCGCGAACTACCGCCCCGTCGCGACGACCTGCAAGCGGCTGAACGCGCCCGCGCCGGAGGGCTTCGGCATCGGCGCCCGCCACATCACCGTCTCCACCGTCGGCCTCGCGCCGGCCGTGCGGAAGCTGATCAAGGAGGAGATCCCGGTGACCCTCGCCGTCTCCCTCCACGCCCCGGACGACGAGCTGCGCAACGAGCTCGTCCCGATCAACACGCGCTTCGACGTCGACGAGATCCTCGACGCGGCCTTCGAGTACTTCGAGGCGACCGGCCGGCGGGTGAGCATCGAGTACGCCCTCATCCGGGACATCAACGACCAGGCGCACCGGGCCCAGCTGCTCGCGGACCGCCTGATCGCGCACGGCGGCGCCCACTGGATCCACGTGAACCCGATCCCGCTGAACCCCGTGAAGGGGTCGAAGTGGACGGCCTCGGACCCGCGGGACGAGAAGCGCTTCGTGGAGATCCTGCGGGAGAACGGGATCTCGGCGACGATCCGCGACACCCGCGGCAGCGACATCGACGGCGCCTGCGGCCAGCTCGCCGCCGAGGTCATCGAGACCGACGAGCACCGCGCGGACCGCGAGGCCCGCGTCGCCCGCGTCGAGGCCGTCGCCTCCCAGGCGGAGTGACCGCCGCGCCGCCTCCCAGGCGGCCCCCGGCCCCGCCGCTACAGTGGGGCACCGACAGCACCGAGGAAGGACCCATCTGGTGAGCACATCGTTCGAGCGCGTCTCGCGGTTCAGCGTCGGGTACGACATGCACGAGGTCGACGAGTTCCTGGCCCGTGCCCGCACCGCCTACGAGGGCCGCGAGGCCGGCTTCGACGGGGCGGACATCACCTCCGCGAGCTTCGGCACCGAGCGCGGCGGCTACGACATGCGCGTCGTCGACGAGGCGCTGGACCGTCTCTCCGATGCCTTCGCCCTGCAGGCCCGTGACGATGCGATCGCGGAGAAGGGCGAGGAGTCCTGGATCGCGGAGCTCACCGAGCGTGCGGAGGTCCTCAAGGAGCGCCTCGAGCGTCCCGCCGGGGAGCGCTTCGCCCCGGGGGCCGACGGCGAGGCCGCGTACGACCGGGCCGACGTCGACGCCCTCTGCGACCAGCTCGTCGCGTACTTCACCGAGGGGCACCCGATGAGCGTGGACGACGTGCGCCGCGCCGCCTTCCGTCGCCGCCGCGGCGCGGACGGCTACCGCGAGGCCGTCGTCGACGTGTACCTCGACCACGTCGCGGACGTGATGGCCTCCGTGCCGTGACCTCCGCCCCGTCACGCCGGCTCGTCCTGCTCGGCTCGACCGGCTCGATCGGCACGCAGACCCTCGACGTCGTCTCCCGCTACCCGGGCACGGCCCGCGTCCACGGCCTCGCCGTCGGCGGATCCCGCCCGGAGCTCGTGGCCGAGCAGGTCCTCGCGCACCGCCCGGAGCGGGTCGTCGTCGCCGATGTCGTACAGCTGGACGCGGTCGCCGCGGCCGTGTCCTCCGCGTGCACCGCGGAGGGGTTCCCCGCCCCGCACCTGGACGCCGGGCAGGAGCAGGTGACCGCCCTCGCGGGCGCGCTCGGCGACGGGGACGTGGTCCTCAACGCCGTGACCGGATCGGTGGGCCTGCTGCCCACCCTCGCCGCGCTCGACTCCGGCGCGCGGCTCGCCCTCGCGAACAAGGAGTCGCTCGTCGTGGGCGGCCCCCTCGTCACGCGCGCCGCGGCCCCCGGGCAGATCCTCCCCGTGGACTCCGAGCACACCGCGATCGCGCAGGCCCTCGCGGGCGTGCGACCCGACCAGGTGGGCCGGCTCGTCGTCACCGCCTCCGGCGGCCCCTTCCGCGGCCGCACGCGGGCCGAGCTCGCCGACGTCACCCCCGATCAGGCGCTCGCCCATCCCACCTGGGCGATGGGGCGCGTGATCACCACGAACTCCGCGACGCTCGTGAACAAGGCGCTCGAGGTGATCGAGGCCTGCTTCCTCTTCGACCTGCCCGAGGACCGCGTCGACGTCGTCGTGCACCCGCAGTCGATCGTGCACTCCATGGCGACCCTCGTGGACGGCTCCACGATCGCGCAGGCGAGCCCCCCGGACATGCGCCACGCGATCGGCTGGGCCCTCGCGCATCCCGAGAAGCTGCCCGGCCTCGCGGCGCCGCTCGACTTCACGGCGGCGCAGTCCTGGACCTTCGAGCCGGTGGACGAGGAGACCTTCCCCGCGATCCGGATCGCCCGCGGCGCCCACCGCGAGGGCGGCGGTGCGATGGCCGTGCTGAACGCCGCCAACGAGGAGGCCGTCGACGCCTTCTTCGAGGGTCGGCTCGGCTTCCTCGGCATCGTCGACCTCGTGGCCGACGTCCTCGCCCGCCCGGACCGTCCCCGCGCCGATCTCGCCGGCGGCGCCGCCGCGCTGCTCGAGGTCGAGGCCTGGGCCCGCCGCGCCGCGCAGGAGCAGATCACGCTCGCGGGGTCCGCCTCGTGAGCGTACTGCTCTTCGTGCTGGGCATCGTGCTGGTCGCCCTCGGCCTCGGGGTGTCGATCGCGCTCCACGAGCTCGGCCACCTCCTGCCCGCCAAGCGCTTCGGCGTCAAGGTCACGCAGTACATGATCGGCTTCGGCCCCACGGTCCGCTCCTGGCGCCGCGGGGAGACCGAGTACGGCCTCAAGGCGATCCCGCTCGGCGGCTACATCCGCATGATCGGCATGTACCCGCCGCACAAGGGGGAGCCCGAGGGCACCGTCCGCGAGGACTCCACCGGCATGTTCCAGCAGCTCGCGGACGAGGCCAAGGAGTACGAGTCCTCCCAGTACGGCCCCGAGGACGCGCACCGCACCTTCGTCGCCCTCAGCGTGCCCCGCAAGCTCGTGGTGATGCTCGGCGGGCCGGTCATGAACCTGCTCATCGCGACCGTGCTCATGACGGTCCTCGCCTGCGGGATCGGCATGCCGGAGGTCACGCCCCGGGTGCAGTCCGTCTCGCAGTGCGTGCTGCCGGCGGACGCCGCGGCCGACGCCTCCTGCGCCGGCGAGCAGGAGGCCCCGGCGATGGCCGCGGGCATCCGCCCCGGGGACGAGATCCTCCGGATCGACGGCGCCGAGATCTCCACCTGGGACGACGTCACCGCCGCGGTGCGCGCCGCGGGCGGCCGCGAGATCGACGTGGTCGTCGAGCGGGACGGGGAGCGCCTGGACCTCACGGCGACCCCGATCCTCGACGACCGCCCCGTCTACGCGGCGGACGGCAGCGCGGAGACCGACGAGAACGGTGACTACGTCACCGAGGAGGTCGGCTTCCTCGGGGTCTCCGGCACCCCGGCGCTCGTGCGGCAGTCCCCGCTCGAGGTGCCCGGCATGGTGGGCAGCGCCTTCGTCGGCACGGCGAAGGTCGTCGTGACCCTCCCGGTGCGCCTGTACGACGTCGCCGTCGCGGCCTTCGGCTCCGGGGAGCGGGACCCGAACGGCCCCGTCGGCGTCGTCGGCGTCTCCCGTCTCGCGGGGGAGATCGTCGCGGCCGACGAGCCCGGCTTCGCCCTCCAGCAGAAGGTCGCCTCGCTGATCTCCATGCTCGCCTCGCTGAACATGGCCCTGTTCGTGTTCAACCTGGTGCCGCTGCTGCCCCTGGACGGCGGGCACGTGCTGGGCGCGCTCATCGAGGGCGTGCGCCGTGCGTTCGCCCGGCTGCGCGGCCGTCCGGACCCGGGCCCCGTGGACATGTCGCGGATGCTGCCGCTCACCAACGCGGTCGCCCTGCTGTTCATCGGGATGACGGTGCTGCTGATCTACGCGGACGTCGTCAACCCGATCACGCTGTTCTGAGGCGGGGCCGACGCGATGTCGGCTGTGCGCGGGGCCACGCGCCGCGTGGGGGAGTGGTGGAGGTGTCGCACCTCGCCTCCCCCTCGGGGCGCGGTGGGGCGATAATGGAGCGGTGACTTCCGTGAGCCTCGGCATCCCCTCCGTCAAGACGCCCCCGCCGGTCCTCGCCCCCCGGCGGAGGACCCGCAAGGTCAAGCTGGGCGACATCTTCGTGGGCGGCGACGCGCCGATCACGGTGCAGTCGATGACGACGACCCCCACCCACGACATCAACGCGACGCTCCAGCAGATCGCGGAGCTGACCGCGGCGGGCTGCGACATCGTCCGCGTCGCGTGCCCCCGGCAGGAGGACGCCGACGCGCTCGTCGCGATCGCCGCGAAGTCCCCGATCCCCGTCATCGCGGACATCCACTTCCAGCCCAAGTACGTCTTCGCCGCGATCGAGGCGGGCTGCGCGGGGGTCCGCGTGAACCCCGGCAACATCCGCCGCTTCGACGACCAGATCAAGGACATCGCGAAGGCCGCGAAGGATCACGGCACGGCGCTGCGCATCGGCGTGAACGCCGGCTCGATCGACCCCCGCATGATGAAGGGCGACCGCGTCACCCCGGAGGCGCTCGTGGCCTCCGCGAAGTGGGAGGCCTCGCTGTTCGAGGAGCACGACTTCCACGACTTCGGCATCTCCGTGAAGCACAACGACCCGGTGATCATGGTCGAGGCCTACCGGCAGCTCTCCGCGGAGGGCGACTGGCCGCTCCACCTCGGCGTCACCGAGGCCGGCCCCGCCTTCCAGGGCACCATCAAGTCCTCCGTCGCCTTCGGCATCCTGCTCGGCGAGGGCATCGGCGACACGATCCGCGTGTCCCTCTCCGCCCCGCCGGTGGAGGAGGTCAAGGTCGGCAACCAGATCCTGCAGTCGCTGAACCTCAAGCCGCGCAAGCTCGACATCGTCTCCTGCCCCTCGTGCGGCCGCGCCCAGGTGGACGTGTACACGCTCGCCGAGGAGGTCACCGAGGGTCTCAAGCACCTCGAGGTCCCGCTGCGCGTCGCCGTGATGGGCTGCGTCGTCAACGGACCGGGCGAGGCGCGCGAGGCGGATCTCGGCGTCGCCTCCGGCAACGGCAAGGGCCAGATCTTCGTCAAGGGAGAGGTCATCAAGACCGTGCCCGAGGCGGAGATCGTCGAGACCCTGCTCGCGGAGGCGAACCGCATCGCCGCCGAGATGGGCGAGGGCGCCGAGGGCGCACCGTCCGTCTCCGTGGGCTGAGGCCACCGGTGTTCCGCCGCGGGGGCCGCGTGCGCCCGCTGCGGGGCGCGGCGGTCGAGCCCGCCCTCTCCCTGGCCCTCGAGGACCCCGTCCTCAACACCCTGGGCGGCGCACGCCTCGCGGAGCTCGCCCGCGCCGGCAGCACCGCCGCCGAGTTCTCGCTGCTGGGCGAGGACGACGCCCCCGAGGGCCTGCTCTGGCACGGGGTGAACCTCTCGCCGCTCGGGGCGGGTCCCGAGGCGCTCGAGGAGTTCGGCCGCCATCTCGCGGGCCGCTCCCGGCGCTCGAGCTCCGTGGTGGGTCCGCGGCGTGCCGTCGAGGCGATGTGGGCGCCGATGGCGCCCACCTGGGCGGGCCAGGTGCGGGAGTACCGCTGGAGCCAGCCGCTGCTCGTCGCGGACGAGACGCCCGCGGCCCTCGCGGACGTCGGCCTGCGCCGCGCGCGCCCGGGGGAGGAGTCCGCCGTGTTCCCCGCCGCGGTCGCGATGTTCCGCGAGGAGGTGGGCGCCGATCCCACGCGCGGTGACGGCGGCCGCTCCTACGGGAACCGGGTCACCGAGCTCATCCGCGCGGGCCGCACGTATGTCGTGATGCACGACGGCCTGGTGCTGTTCAAGGCCGACGTCGGCGCGATCTTCGGTCCCGTCGCCCAGGTGCACGGCGTGTGGGTGCGACCGGGGCACCGCAGCCGCGGCCTGGGGCGGGCGGCGATGGCGCAGCTCGTCTCGCAGGTGCGCGCGGACCTCGCCCCGCAGGTCTCCCTCTACGTGAACGACTTCAACGAGCCCGCGCGCCGTGCCTATGCGGCGGCCGGGTTCCACGAGGCCGGGGAGCTCTCCACGATCCTGTTCTGAGCGGTGAGCGCCTCCTCACCGGGTGCCGAGCCCCGTCCGGGGCCGGGAGCCGCGGTCGGCGACGAGGAACACGACGCCGTAGGCGAGCGTGCACGCGGCGAGCGAGAGCCCCGCGAGGGCACGCGCCGCGGCCGCGTCGAGGGCGCCGGTCGTGGCGAGCAGCAGGGCGCAGCCCGCGCCCGCGGCGCCGAGGGCCGTGGTGAGCAGGTGCAGGCGGGAGCGCTGGACCAGCAGGAACAGGGCGAAGTGTGCCGCGACGACGAGTGCGACGGCGGGCATCACCAGCTCGCCGCGTCCGGCGCGGGCGAGCAGCAGGACCACCCCGGCGATCACGACGACCTCGATGAGCGCGAAGAGCCCGACGACCGGGCCGGGGACGCCCCCGGGCCCGGCGCGCCCTGGAGTCCCCGCCGGCGGGTCCTGGCGCCCGCGCCGGCCGGTCCCCAGCACGGCGGCCAGCGCGACGCCGGCCCCGGCGAGCAGGCCGAGTGCGGAGAGGACGGGAGATGCCTGCCATGCGTTCGTGGACCAGGCACAGGTCATGACGCCCATGAACAGCGCCATCGACAGGAGCGGGGTCGCGGGCGAGGGATCGGTGCGCATGCCCTCAGCCTCGCCGGGAGAGCGCGCCTCCCGCCGTGGGTGCCGTCATGACGGCACCGTGACAACGGTCAGGGTCGGAGGTCAGCCCTCGCGCAGCGCGTCGATCGTGAGGATCGTGTTCGCGGCCGTCCAGGCGAGCGGGGCGACGGCCGCGGGGCGCCCGTCGAAGAGCACCTTCTCGCTGAGCGAGCCGGCGTCGGTGCGGTGCTGGGCGAGCCAGGTCAGGAGCGCCCCCGCCTCGTCGTCGGCGCCGGAGCGGGCGAGGCCCAGGGCGAGCAGGCTCGTGGACGGGGTCCAGCTGATCCCGTCCTGCTTCCAGCGCGCACCGGGGGCGATGCCGCCGGCCGGGCGGCGGAGCACGTCCCCGAGGCGCGTGAGGTCCGCGGCGGGGACGACGTCCGCGGCGCCGAGCGCCGCCGGCAGGGCGAGGGCGGAGTCGGCGCCCCCGCGCCGGGCGTAGCGCTGGTACCCGGCGGGACCGAACTCCTCGTGCAGCAGCGCGCCGAAGGCCTCCGCGGCCTCGGCGTCCCCGCTCTCACCGGTCACGGCCGCGGCGGCCTGCCAGCCGGCGAGGGTCGTCGCCATCAGGGCGAGCGTCACCGAGCGCTCGCGCAGCTCCCAGTAGTCGGGGGAGACGGGCGGCAGCTGCTCGCCGTGGCCGGTGCCCGAGCGCAGCAGCTCCCGCGAGCGGGTGACGAGGCGCTCGAGCCCTCCGGCGGCGGTCGCGCGCCGCTCGGGGGTGGGCAGCGCCTCCAGGACCTCCGCCACCGCCCAGAGGACGAGCCCGGTCCCGTCGAACTGCGGGGGCCGGTCGTCCGGGGCGCGGCCCGTGTCGAGGTCGTAGCGGGCCTCGAACCAGCTCCCCTCCCGCTGCAGGGACTGCAGGTGGGCGAGGATGCCGAGCGCCTCGTCGTGCAGCCCCGCACGGGCGAGGGCGACCGCGCAGAAGGCGCCGTCGCGCGGCCACAGGTAGCGCCAGCTGCGCGACCATCCGGCGACCGGGGCCGGGGCGTCGTCACCCAGCACCCAGAGGTCCGCGAGGGCGGAGGCGGCGAGCTCGGCGTGCGCCGCGGGCACCGTGTCCAGCCAGGGCCGGGCCGTCGCCATGAACGCGGCGGCGCGGCGGGCGGGGGCGGCGGTCTCGGGGACGGAGGCGAGCAGCCGGGTGCCCGGTCGCAGCCGGGAGGCGGGGATCGAGGAGTCGCCGCCCACCAGGTGGCGGCGGCCGTCGGCGGCGATCGCGACGCTCGCCGAGAGCAGCGGCGCCTCGGAGCGGGGATCCTCACGCAGGACCGCGACCCCGCCGGCGAGCGCTCCCGCCCCGAGCAGCCCGCCGCCCAGGAGTAGCGACCGGCGGGCAGGCCGGGAGGAGGGGACCTCCATGGCATGCACCTCCCTGCTCGTCGCGCGTGCGCACCAGCGTACGTGTGCGCCCTTACCATGGTCCCGGTGCCCGCGCGAGAGCCGGCCGCCCCCTCACGTCCGAAAGGCCCCTCCATGATCCGCATGTCCTCCTCGTTCGTCCGCACCCTGCGCGAGGACCCGTCGGATGCCGAGGTCGCGAGCCACAAGCTGCTGGTGCGCGCCGGGTACATCCGCCGCTCCGCCCCGGGTGTGTACACCTGGCTCCCGCTGGGCCTGAAGGTGATGCGCAAGGTCGAGCAGATCGTGCGCGAGGAGCAGGACGCGATCGGAGCCCAGGAGCTGCTGTTCTCCGCGCTGCAGCCCCGCGAGCCCTATGAGGCAACCGGTCGCTGGGAGGAGTACGGGCCCACGCTGTTCCGTCTCCAGGACCGCAAGGGCGCGGACTACCTCCTCGCCCCCACCCACGAGGAGATGTTCGCCCTCGCGGTGAAGGACCTGTTCAGCTCCTACAAGGACCTTCCGGTCATGCTCTACCAGGTCCAGCACAAGTACCGCGACGAGGCGCGCCCCCGAGCCGGGCTGCTGCGCGTGCGCGAGTTCGTCATGAAGGACGCCTACTCCTTCGACGTCGACGACGCCGGTCTCGACGCCTCCTACGACCGTCAGCGCCAGGCGTACCAGCGGACCTTCTCCCGCCTCGGCCTGCCCGTCGTCATCTGCCAGGCGGACGCGGGCGCCATGGGCGGCTCCCGCTCCGAGGAGTTCCTCCACCCCACACCCGTCGGCGAGGACACCTTCGTGGTGACCGACGGCGGCTACGCCGCGAACGTCGAGGCCGTGACGACCGTGGCACCGGCGCCGCTGTCCGCGGAGGAGATCGCCGCGCTGCCCGCCGCCCATGTCGAGGAGACCCCCGGCGCCTCGACCATCGCGGCGCTCACCGACTTCTCCAACGCGACCTACCCCGGTGGCGGCTACGTCGCGGAGGACGGCAGCTGGACCCGCTACGAGATGCTCAAGCACCTCGTCTACCTGCTCACGCATCCCGACGGCAGCACCGAGCCGCTCGTCATCGCGCTGCCCGGTGATCGCGAGATCGACGAGAAGCGCCTCGAGGTCGCGGTCGCCCCGGCGGTCGCCGCTCCCTTCACGGAGGAGGACTTCGCCCGTCACCCCGTGCTCGCCAAGGGGTACATCGGCCCGGCGGGCCTGGGCCTGGAGTCGGCGTCGAAGATCCGTTACGTCGTGGACCCGCGGGTCTCCGAGGGGACGCGCTGGGTCGCCGGCGCGGGCGAGGCCGGCAAGCACGTCTACGACCTCGTCTTCGGCCGGGACTTCACGGCCGACGGCACGATCGAGGCGGCCGAGGTGCGCGACGGCGACCCCGCGCCCGACGGCTCCGGTCCGCTGCGCCTGACCCGCGGCATGGAGATGGGCCACATCTTCCAGCTGGGCCGCAAGTACGCCGAGGCGCTCGACGTCAAGGTCCTCGACGTGAACGGCAAGGCCGTCACGGTCACGATGGGTTCCTACGGGATCGGTGTGACCCGTGCGGTCGCCGCGATCGCCGAGCTGCACCACGACGACAAGGGCCTCGCCTGGCCGCGCTCTGTCGCACCGATGGACGTGCACGTGCTCGCGACCGGCAAGGACGAGGCGATCTTCGCGAAGGCCGCGGAGCTCGCGGAGCAGCTCGAGGCCGCCGGCTACGACGTGCTCTACGACGACCGTCCCAAGGTCTCCCCGGGCGTGAAGTTCAAGGACGCCGAGCTCATCGGGATCCCCGCGACAGTTGTCGTGGGCCGCGGGCTGGCGGAGGGCGTCGTCGAGGTCCGCGACCGCGTCGCCGGATCCGTCCAGGAGGTCGCGCCGGAGGCAGTCGTCGAGACGGTGCGCGGGCTCGCCGACGCCTGATCCCACGGACACGGGACAGCGCACGGGGCGCCGACGGCTCAGCCGTCGGCGCCCCGCTGCGTGATGTCCAGGGAGGGCAGCGGATCCATCGCGCCGGTGAGCGGGGCGAGCACGCCCGCCTCCGCGAGCGCGGCCGCGATCCCGAGCGGGCGCCGCGCGAACGGCGCGGCCCCGGTCAGCGCGAGGTGGGCGTCGAGCAGCGCGACGGCGACCTGCGCGGGGAGCTTCGCCGCGGTGTCGTCGTCGAGGGGCTCGACGGGGAGGACGTACACCGCCTTCCGCTCCACCACGGGGGCGCCGTCCTCCTCGGCGGCCGCGGCGAGGGCCGCGGCCCGGTCCCGGTGCAGCGTGCTCGCCTCCTCGTGCGCGGTGCGCTCCTCGTCCGCGGTGCGCGCCGCGAGGACCTCGTGCACGTATCCGGCGTACCACTCCTGGTCCTGCGCCGCCTCGATCGTGAGGTGGTAGTCGGACTCGGCGCCGATGGACGGCGGGTCGGTCTCGGGCACGGTCCGGGTGGGGACGATCTCCTCCGTCGCGGGCAGCGCGGCGACCTCGCCCGCTCCGCTCGCCGCGGCGAGCCGCAGCGCCGCCCAGTGCACGTGCGCGCCGATGGCGGCGACGGGCCGGGCGAGGGAGCCGGAGACCTGACGTGCGGCGGCGGTGCACAGCACCCGCAGATCGGACAGCGCCGCGACGAGGGCGGCGGCGTCGGCGGCGGGGGAGGCGGAGGGGGAGACCGTCGCCGTCGGGGAGCCGGCGGCCTCGGCGCTCGCGGCGTCCTCGAGCTCCGCGCCGGTGCGCAGGGAGTCACGCTGTGCGGGCAGGACGCCCACGAGCTCGGAGAGCACCTCGGCGGTCGCCGCGTCGGTCCCCGGATCCGTCGCCTCCGCCACGGCCCGGGCCCCGGCGAGGCAGGTCTCGAGGGAGGCGAGCAGGTCCTCGCGGTAGAGGTCGTCGATGCCGGGAGGGGGAGGGGTGTAGGGGGCCGGCCCGCCCAGGCGCACCGTGCCGCAGCCCGCGAGCGCGAGCAGCCCGGTCGACGCCCCGGCCACGAGCACGGCGCGGCGACCAGGCCGCGGAGCCGGTCGGCGGTGGGCGGACGGATCCCGGCGGCCGGGGTCACGAGGATCGGGGAGCAGGTGGGGCACGGGAGGATTGTCGCACCGGAGCCCTCCCGGGGCGCGCTCAGGGCGGTGGGCCACTATCCTGGGACGGTCCTCGCCGGCACCCCGGCGCCCGGACCCCACGCCCCGCTCCGCGCGGGCGCCATACGCAGGAGGAGAAGAGCGCCGATGAGCACCCTCGACCCGTATCCGGCCCTGCGGGAGGCCGCCGAGCGTCTGCTCGCGGACCACGATCTCGTGCTCGAGGACATCGAGGTGCGGCCCCGCTCCGGGATGCCGGAGATCCGCATCGTCGTCGACCTCCCCGAGGACCGCTCGGGCAGCGTGGACCTCGACGCCGTCGCGCTCGTCTCGAGGGAGCTCAGCGCCCTGGTCGACGAGGACGACGCGCTGCTGGGCCCCGATCCCGCGCTGCTCGAGGTGACGACCCCCGGCGTGGACCGCCCGCTCACCGCCGCCCGCCACTTCCGTCGTGCCCGCGGCCGCCTCGTCGAGCTGCGCACCGTGCAGGGTGAGGAGCACCGGGCCCGGATCCTCGCCGTGACCGAGGCCGAGGCGGTGCTCCTGCGCCCGGAGGCGGGCCGCGACGACCGCGGCCGGCCCCGCAAGCTGCCCGCCGGCACCCCAGACCGCCTCGAGATCCCCGTGGCCGACGTCGAGTCGGCGCGGGTGCAGATCGAGTTCGACCCGCCCGCCGATCTCGAGCAGCTGCTCGCCGAGGCCGGCCCCACCGCACCGAAGGAGAGTTGAGATGGACATCGACATGGGGGCGCTGCGCGCGCTCGAGCGCGAGCGCGAGATCAGCCTGCCCGTGCTGCTGGACGCCATCCGCTCCGCGCTCCACGCCGCCTACCTCCACACCGACCACCCGGTGCGGGACTCCGAGGTGCTGATCGACGAGCGCACCGGTGAGGTCGCCGTCATCGCCCGCGAGCGCGACGCCGAGGGCAACGTCCTCGAGGAGTGGGACGACACCCCGGAGAACTTCGGCCGCGTCGCCGCCTCCACCGCGCGCCAGGTGATCTTCCAGCGCATCCGCGACCTCGAGGACGACGCCGTGCTGGGCACCTACGCCGATCGCGAGGACGACATCGTCTCCGGCATCATCCAGCAGGGCCGCGACCCGCGGATGGTGCTCGTGGACCTCGGCGAGGTCGAGGCGGTGCTCCCGCCGCACGAGCGCGTCCCCGGGGAGGACTACTCCCACGGCAAGCGCCTGCGCGCGTACGTCACCGAGGCCCGTCGCGGCCCCAAGGGTCCCCAGATCACGCTCTCGCGCTCCCACCCGAACCTCGTGCGGCGGCTGTTCGCCCTCGAGGTCCCCGAGGTCGCCGACGGCTCCGTCGAGATCGCCGGGATCGCCCGCGAGGCGGGGCACCGCACCAAGATGGCGGTCCGAGCGACCGTGCCGGGACTGAACGCCAAGGGCGCCTGCATCGGCCCGATGGGCGCCCGCGTGCGCGCCGTGATGAGCGAGCTCAGCGGCGAGAAGATCGACATCGTCGACTACTCGGAGGACCCGACCACCTACGTCGCCAACGCGCTCTCGCCCTCGAAGGTCACGAGCGTCGTCGTGGTCGACGAGGTCGGTCGGGCGGTCCGCGCGACGGTCCCCGCGACCCAGTTCTCGCTCGCGATCGGCAAGGACGGACAGAACGCGCGTCTGGCGGCGAAGCTGACCGGCTGGAAGATCGACATCCACCCCGACGGCCCGGCCCCCGCGGAGGACGCGGGCGCCTGACCGGCGCACGGGCCCGGCGGGCCCGTGCGCGGGGTGGTGTGTCGCACGACTCCCCGGTGCCCGGCGCCCCGGGCGTGTCCGCTACACTGGACCAGCTGTCCTTCCAGGATTCCTGGCTGGTCCGTGCCCTCCGGGGAGGCGGATCGTCACCGGGGAGGGCGCTCGGAACGGAGAGGGAGGGACCGATGGCTGGCCCTTCGCCCCACCGTCCCGAGCGCACGTGCATCGGCTGTCGTGAGACGGCCCCGCGCGATCAGCTGATGCGTCTGGTCCGGGAGCCCGCTCCCGATGGGACCGCACCGCAGATCCGGCTCGACCCCCGCAAGGTCGCCCCGGGTCGCGGGGCCTGGCTCCATCCCGATGCGTCGTGCCTCGACCTCGCCCTGCGACGGGGCGGCCTCGCCCGGTCCTTCCGCGGCGCGGTGCGCACCGATCAGCTGCTCGGGGATCTCGAGGCTTTCGAGCCCACCATCCAGTGGAAGTAGAAGAACCCATGGACATCCGATGAGTACTCACTCATGAGCACCCTCTGGAATTAATGGTCCGAGCCCTTCTGTCGGCCGGACCGAGACAGGAGAAAAGTGGCTAAGGTCCGCGTCCACGAGCTCGCCAAGGAGCTCGGACAGCCCAGCAAGGTCGTCCTGCAGAAGCTGCAGGACATGGGCGAATTCGTCCGTTCCGCCTCGTCGACCATCGAGGCACCCGTCGCCCGTCGTCTGCGCGGGGAGTTCCCCGCCGGCTCCGGCGACTCCACCGCGTCGGCCCCGGCGCCGTCCGCCAAGCCCTCCGGCGCCCCGAAGCCCGGCGGAGCCCCCAAGCCCGGTGCCAAGAGCGCCCCGAAGCCGGGTGCCGCCCCGGCGCCCGCCGCCGAGCAGAAGCCTGCCGCCGAGGCCGCACCGGCCGAGCAGTCGGCTCCCGCCGCCGAGGCCCCTGCCGCGTCGGCCCCCTCCGCCGGTGCCGAGCGCCCCGCCGCGAAGCCCGCCGGAGCCCCGAAGCCGGGCGCCCCGCGCCCCGCGCCGAAGGACGAGCGCCCCGCCGCGAAGGAGGAGCGTCCCTCCGGCGCCCCGAAGCCCGGCGGTGAGCGTCCCGCGCCGCGTCCGGGCGGTGCCCGTCCCGGCAACAACCCGTTCGCCAGCTCGCAGGGCATGCCCCGTCCCGGTCGCAAGCCGGGCGGTGCCGGTGCCGGCGGCCGCGGCCCCCGCGAGGGCGGCGGCGCGCGTCCGGGCAACAACCCCTTCGCGAGCTCGCAGGGCATGCCCCGTCCGGGCGGCCCGCGTCCCGCGCAGCGTGACGGCCAGGGTCAGGGCCAGGGCGCGCAGCGTCCCGGCGGTCCCCGTCCGGGCGGTCCCCGTCCCGGCGGCCCGCGTCCGGGCATGCCCACGCCCGGCGTCATGAACCAGCACGCCCACGGCGGTCTCCAGGACGCCGCGAAGGGCGCCGACGGTCGTGGCCCCCGCGGCGCACGTCCCGGCGGCGGCCCCGGTGCCCGCCCCGGCGGCGGTCCCGGCGGCGGTGGCGGCCCCCGCGGCGGCCGCGGCGGTCGCGGCAGCACCCAGGGCGCCTTCGGGCGCGGCGGCAAGCCCGCCCGCTCGCGCAAGTCGAAGCGCGCGAAGCGCCAGGAATGGGAGCAGCAGCAGGCTCCCGCCCCGGGCGGCGTCTCGCTGCCCCGCGGCAACGGTGCGACCATCCGGCTGCGCCGCGGCGCCTCGCTGTCCGATTTCGCGGACCGCATCGACGTCAACCCCGCATCGCTGATCACCGTGCTCTTCGCGATGGGCGAGATGGCCACGGCCACCCAGTCCCTCGACGAGGACACCTTCGGCCTGCTGGGCGAGGAGCTCGGCTACAAGATCGAGATCGTCTCCCCGGAGGACGAGGAGCGCGAGCTGCTCGAGCAGTTCGACATCGATCTCGACGCGGAGCTCGCGGACGAGGACGACGAGGACCGCCTCCCGCGGCCCCCGGTCGTCACCGTCATGGGCCACGTCGACCACGGCAAGACCCGACTGCTGGACACGATCCGGTCCTCGAAGGTGGCCGCGGGCGAGGCCGGCGGCATCACCCAGCACATCGGTGCGTACCAGGTCGCGGTCGAGCACGAGGGCGCCGAGCGCGCGATCACGTTCATCGACACCCCGGGCCACGAGGCGTTCACCGCCATGCGTGCCCGCGGCGCCGAGGTCACCGACATCGCGATCCTCGTGGTCGCCGCGGATGACGGCGTGATGCCCCAGACCATCGAGGCGCTCAACCACGCCCAGGCGGCGAACGTGCCGATCGTGGTCGCGGTCAACAAGATCGACAAGCCGGACTCCAACCCGGACAAGATCCGTCAGCAGCTGACCGAGTACAACCTGATCGCCGAGGAGTACGGCGGCGACACGATGTTCGTCGACGTCTCCGCTCGCGAGAACCTCAACATCGACAAGCTGCTCGAGGCCGTCCTGCTCACCGCGGACGCGTCCCTCGACCTGCGGGCGAACCCCGACAAGGACGCCCGCGGCGTGTCGATCGAGGCGAACCTGGACCGCGGTCGCGGTCCGGTCGCGACGGTGCTGGTGCGGCAGGGCACGCTCCGCGTGGGCGATGCGATCGTCTGCGGTATCGGCCACGGCCGTGTGCGCGCCATGCTCGACGAGGACGGCACCCCGGTCGAGGAGGCGGGTCCGTCCCGTCCTGTCCAGGTGCTCGGTCTGACGTCGGTCCCCGGCGCCGGTGACAACTTCCTGGTCGCGGCCGACGAGCGCACCGCTCGTCAGATCGCGGAGAAGCGCGAGGCGGCCAAGCGCGCCGCGTCGCTCTCCAAGGTGCGCAAGCGCATCAGCCTCGAGGACATCACGCAGCACATGGCCGACGGCAAGATCGAGACCCTCAACCTCATCCTCAAGGGTGACGCCGCGGGTGCGGTCGAGGCGCTCGAGGAGTCGCTGCTGGGCATCGACGTGGGCGAGGAGGTGCAGCTGCGCATCATCGATCGCGGCGTCGGCGCCATCACGATGAACAACATCAACCTGGCCGTCGCCTCGGATGCCGTCATCATCGGCTACAACGTGCGCGCCGAGGGTCAGAACGCGGAGTACGCCGACCGCGAGGGCGTGGAGATCAAGTACTACTCGGTCATCTACAACGCCATCGACGAGATCGAGCAGGCCCTCAAGGGCATGCTCAAGCCGGAGTACGAGGAGGTCGAGCTCGGCTCGGCGGAGATCCGCGAGATCTTCCGCTCCTCGAAGTTCGGCAACATCGCCGGCTCGATCGTCCGCAGCGGCATCATCCGCCGCGGGGCGAAGGCCCGCATCACCCGTGGTGGTGTGGTCGTCTCGGAGAACATCGAGATCGCCGGTCTGCGTCGCTTCAAGGACGACGTCACCGAGGTGCGCGACGGGTACGAGTGCGGTATCAACCTGGGCTCGTACAACGATCTGCAGCTCGAGGACGTCATCACGACCTACGAGATGCAGGAGAAGCCCCGCAGCTGATCGTCGAGGGTCCGGGTGCCGCATCAGCGGCACCCGGACCTCCCGATCAGGAGGTGACCCGAGATGACCCGATCCCTCCTGGCGCTGCGCGCCCCCTCCGCGAACCGCGTCTACACCTCCGCCGCCGGGCCCCTCGTGCTCGCCGAGGCCCGCTGGGTCCTCGGTGCGCACCTGGGGTCCGGCGTCGCCGTGCGCGAGCGCCCGGTGGGTGGGATACCCGCCCTCGAGGTGTCCCTGACCGGTGGTGATGCGGACGCCGCGCGCGAGCTCCCCGCCCTGCTCTCCACGCTCTCCGCGACCTACGGGCTGTTCGAGCTCGTGGGGGACGAGCCGGGGGGTTCGGAGGAGCCGCTGCTCCGTCCGCTCGCGGTGCCCTCGACCCTGCGTCACCGGGACGACCTCGAGACCATCCTGAAGTACCCCGGCAAGACCAACGAGCAGTTCACCGCCCTGCTCGTGAACCTCGCCGCCGCGCTCTCCACGCGTCGCGCCGGACTGCGCGACGGCAGCCTGCGGCTGCTCGACCCGATGGCCGGCCGCGGCACCACCCTGAACCGTGCGCTGCGGCTCGGGCTCAGCCCCGTCGGCGCGGAGATCGACCGCAAGGACGTCGACGCCTACCGGGCGTTCCTCTCCACCTACCTGCGCACCCACCGCTACAAGCACACGGTCGCCGCGAGCCGGCTCAGCGTGCGCGGCGAGCAGCTCGGCACCCGCGTGGACGTCGAGCTCGCGGAGGACAAGCGCGTCCAGCGCGAGACCGGCGGCCAGCGCCTCACGCTGCTGGGCTGCGACACCCGACGCCTCGGCGAGCTGCTGCCTGACGCCTCGATCGACGCGCTCGTCGCCGATCTGCCCTACGGCGTCCAGCACGGATCCCGCTCCGCCGGCGGCTGGGACCGCTCCCCGCTGACGGTGCTCGAGGAGGTCGCGCCCCGCTGGCGCGCCCTGCTGCGCGACGGCGCCGGGGTGGCGCTCGCGGTGAACCGGCATACGCTGGACCACGCCGGCGCCTCCCGCGCGCTCGAGGCGGCCGGCCTGCGCCTGATCAGCCACGACGGAGCGTTCCGCCACCGCGTGGACCAGTCCATCGACCGCGACGTCCTGCTCGCGGTGCCCACGACCCACCCGCGGCTCGAGGAGCTCACCGCCCTCGGCGCCGCGACGGATACCCGTCCCCAGGAGGACCCCTCATGACCGAGAACCCCCGCGTGCGGCGCCTCGCCCACCGCATCCAGCAGATCGTCGCCACCCAGCTCGACACGAAGGTCAAGGACCCGCGCCTGGGGACCGTGACCGTCACCGACGTCCGCGTGACCGGGGACCTCCAGCACGCGACGGTCTTCTACACCGTGTACGGGACCGACGAGGAGCGCGAGGGCACCGCCGCCGCCCTCGAGAGCGCGAAGGGCATGCTGCGCCGCGAGGTGGGCCGCGAGACCGGCGTGCGCCTCACCCCGACCCTCGAGTTCATCCTCGACGCGATCCCGGAGAACGCCCGCTCCATCGAGGACCTCCTCGTGACCGCCCGCACCCGGGACGAGGACCTCGCCCGCACGAAGGAGGGCGCCGCCTTCGCCGGCGAGGAGGACCCCTACCGGACCCCTCGTGAGGACGTCGAGGATGACCTCGAGGACGACTCCGTGGAGCTCGACGCCGATGACGAGGTGCGCGGGGGCACCACCGCGTGAGCGGTCCCCACGGCATCCTCCTGGTCGACAAGGCGCCGGACCGCACGAGCCATGACGTCGTGGCCCGCGTCCGCTGGCTGCTCGGCACGAAGAAGGTCGGCCACGCCGGCACGCTGGACCCGATGGCCACGGGCGTGCTCGTGCTCGGCGTCGGCCAGGGCACCCGCCTGCTGACGTACCTCGTGGGTCTGGACAAGACCTACACCGCGACGATCCGGCTGGGCCGCGCGACGACCACCGACGACCGTGAGGGCGAGGAGCTCGGCGAGGTCGTCCCCGCCGCCCGCCTCACCGAGGCCCAGGTCGAGGCGGCGCTGGTCCCGCTGCGCGGGGAGATTCAGCAGGTGCCCTCGACCGTCTCCGCGATCAAGGTCGACGGGAAGCGCGCCTACGCCCGCGCCCGCGCGGGGGAGGACGTGCAGCTCGCCGCGCGCGGCGTCCGCATCTCCCGCTTCGAGGTGCTCGGGCGTCGTGAGGAGGGCCCGCACCTCGACCTCGACGTCGTGGTCAGCTGCTCCTCGGGCACGTACGTGCGTGCCCTGGCCAGGGACCTCGGCGCCGCCCTCGGCGTCGGCGGCCACCTCACGGCGCTGCGGCGCACCGCGGTCGGCCCCTTCGGAGTGGACGAGGGTCTGCATGTCCCCGCCCGCGGCGAGGGCGACGACGTGGAGCTCCCGCTGCGGGGCCTCGGGGCGACCGCAGCGGCGGTCCTCCCGACGATCACGGTCGACGAGTCCGGCGCGTCGGACCTCGCCGTCGGCCGCCCCCTCCCCGGCGCGGAGGGCACCTCCGAGCGGCCCGTCGCGGCCCTCGACGCGGCCGGCGCCCTGTGCGCCGTGGTCCGCGCCGAGAAGGGCCGCTGGAAGCCGCTGCTCGTCGTCCCCATCGACGCCCGGAGCTGAGCGGAGCCCGGCGCCGCTCGGCCCGCCGTCGCTCGCTCCGTCCCCGCCGCACGCACAGCGCCCCCGACCGGATCACCGGACGGGGGCGCTGCGCATGCGGGGGAGGGGATGGTCAGCGATGGACCTCGACCCGGGTGCCCATGCCGCCCCAGTCGTAGAGCCACTTCGCATCGGACACCGGCAGGTTGATGCAGCCGTGCGAGCCGGAGTAGCCGAAGGAGGAGCGCCAGGGCGCGCCGTGAAAGGCGTAGCCGCCGTGGAAGTACTGCACCCAGGGGACGTCCTCGGTGTAGTAGTACTTCTCGTGGCCCACCGGGTAGCGGGAGGCGTTGGTCATGTCCTGCTTCTCGTAGGTCAGGTAGACCTCGAACGAGCCCTCGACGGTCTCGTAGCCGGACTTGCCGTCGACCATCGAGCGCGGGCCCCACACGGGGGTGTCGCCGACGTAGGCGGTCACGGTCTTGTCGGAGAGGTTCACGTCGATCCACTTCTCGCCGGTCGGCGTGGCGTTCTCCTCCTCCTTCTCCTCGGAGTCCTCGGAGGTGGCCTTGTCCTTGTCGTCCTTGTCGTCCTTGTCGTCCTTGGTCTTGTCCTCGTCATCCTCGGCGGGGGCGTCGACCTTCTGGATCTCGGCGGCGACGGACTTCGTCTCGAAGGTTCCCTCGAAGGGGCTCGTGCCCT
Organism: Brachybacterium horti; assembly: GCF_054777615.1. NCBI lineage: Bacteria > Bacillati > Actinomycetota > Actinomycetes > Micrococcales > Dermabacteraceae > Brachybacterium > Brachybacterium horti. The sequence continues at coordinate 359,237 of NZ_BAAHAM010000003.1, read as the reverse complement.
GGAGGGAGGAGATGAGCTGGTCCGCGACGGCGTCGGTGTTCGTGATCTCGACGCCGTCCTGCTTCTCGGCGACGACCTTCACGGTCTTGCCGGACTCGTCGACCTGCTCGATGCCGTCCTTCTTCTCCTTGGTCCGCTTCTCGGCGCGCTCGGCGACCCAGTCGCGCACGGCGTCCTCGTCGACGGAGACCTCGAGGGCGGATCCGGCCTCGTCGGCGGCGACCGAGAGCCAGCTGCTCCGGCGCTCCTTCGAGATCTCGAGGACCTCGCCGTCGGCGTCCTTGATGACCATCGACTGGTCCAGGAGCGAGGCGATCTCGCCCACGGTCTTCTCCGCCTCGTCGGTGGTGATCGCGGGGGCGATCTCCTCGATGGGCTGCTCGACGGTGAAGGACTCGAGGGAGGCGGCCTTCTCGGTGACGGTGTCGACGAGGGCCGTCGGGTCGACGCCCTGGCCGGCGGTGCCGGGCACCGCGTTCCAGGTGCCGGCGTCCTCGTCGTACTCGACCTTCGCGTCGACCGGCTGGGTGCGGTCCGCGGGGACGAGCCCCTTCGCGACCTCGGCGGCCTTCTTCTGGTCGACGTCCACGACCGGCGTCACGGCGTGCTCGCCGGACCAGGTCGAGGCGACGACGTCGGGGAGTGCCCGGTCGCGGTCGAGCGCGGAGGCGGCGGTGGCGTCGGCGTCCACGCTCACGCCGAGATCGGCGAGGGAGACGTCCTTGCTGTTCTCGCCGGCGTCGATCGTGACGGTGACGTCGTCGGCCTTCCCCGCCACGAGGGCGGCGATCTCCTCGGCGCTCTTGCCGGAGACGTCCTGGCCGAGCACCGTGGTGCCGGGCAGCGCCTTGCCGTCGAACTGCTTGGCGTACGCCAGCGCGCCGCCCGCGAGGATCACCGCGAGCACCGCGAGGATCGCGAGCAGCACGAGGGCCACGCGCCGGCGGCCGTGGCGGCCCGTGGCCGTGTCGGTCACGTTCGTCATGGTCATCGTTCCGTTCCCGGGCGGCGTCGGTGCCGCACCGCGCGCTCGCGCGGAGGCGACGGGGAGAGCCCCATACCACCCTTTCCTGTCCACGATAGCCGAGCCCGGTACCCCGGGGTCCTGCAGGACTCTCCGATGTTCGTCACAGGGAGGTCACATCGCGGCCGCGCGGCCGCCCGCGGGCCGGGAGCACCGGGGTTACAGTGGCCCACGGCGCCCGGGAGCCCCCGCGCCACCGCCGTGGGCCGCGCGCCCTGCCCGGAAGGATCCGCTGCCCCGTGACCCCCACGCCCATCTGGCACTCCCCGGCGGAGGTGCCCGCGGACCTCGGCCCGACGGCGGTCTCGATCGGCAACTACGACGGCGTCCACCGCGGCCACCGCGCCGTGCTCGACCAGCTCGTGCGCCATGCCGAGGCGCGCGACCTCGCCCCCGTGGCCCTCACCTTCTGGCCCCACCCCCGCCACGTCATGACCGGCGTCGCGGAGCCGCCCCTGCTCACGGGCCACGCGGACCGCGACCGCCTGCTCCTGCTCGCCGGGGTCGCGGGCGTCCTGGACCTCGAGTACACCCTCGAGTTCGCTCAGCACAGCCCCGAGGACTTCGTGCGCACCTTCCTCGTCGAGGGGCTCGGCGCCCGCTGCGTCGTGCTCGGCGAGGACGCCCTCTTCGGCAAGGGGAACTCGGGGACCATCCACACGATGCGCGCGCTCGGCGAGGAGCTCGGCTTCGAGGTCGTCACCGTCGCGGACGTCGGCCCCGAGGGAGAGGGGAGCGGCCGTATCTCCTCCTCCGCGATCCGCGCGGACCTCCTGCGGGGCGACGTCGCCGCCGCCGCGGAGATGCTCGGCCGCCGCCACACGGTGACCGACACGGTCCACCACGGCTTCCAGCGCGGCCGGGAGCTCGGCTTCCCCACCGCGAACCTCGGCCCGCACCCCGCGGGACTCGTCCCGGCCGACGGCGTCTACGCGGGCCGGCTGACCGTCCTCGAGCAGGACCCCCGCCACGAGGGCTGCCCGCCGCTCGCGGGCGCGCCCGCGACGATCTCGATCGGCACGAACCCCACGTTCACCGTGGACGGCGCACCCCAGCGGGTCGTCGAGGCCTACGTGCACGGCGACCACACGCTGGACCTCTACGGGGACACCGTTCGGCTCGAGTTCGTGGACTACCAGCGGCCCACGCTGCGCTTCGAGTCCGTGGACGCGCTCGTGGTCCAGATGCACGAGGACGTCGAGGTGACCCGCCGCACTCTCGAGGTCGACGCCTCCCGGCCGGAGAGCGCCGGCTGATACCCTGGCCATGCCGTGACATCGGCCGCGGAGAGCAGTCCGCACCCCCTCGCAGCACCCTTCCCGGGAGAGCCGCGCGCGGGCAGGACGCTCGCACAGAGAGCCCGGGTCAGCAGGACCCGCGGCGCCGCGCAACGACCAGGGAGAGCTATGGCATTCGACACCGCCACCAAGCAGCAGATCATCGCGGAGTACGGCACCTCGGAGGGTGACACCGGCTCGCCCGAGGTCCAGATCGCGCTGCTCACCCACCGCATCACCTACCTGACCGAGCACCTCAAGTCGCACAAGCACGACCACCACACGCGTCGTGGCCTGATGCTGCTCGTCGGCCAGCGCAAGCGACTCCTGAAGTACCTCCAGGGCGTCGACATCGAGCGGTACCGCGCGCTGATCCAGCGCCTCGGCATCCGCCGCTGATCCTCACCGCCGCTCGCCCTCCGGGGCGGGCGGCGGTTCGATGTGCCCGCACTTCGGCGGGCACCGGAACCCCGCCCCCGACCAGGTTCGGTCCTCGGCAGTGACCTGCGGAGCGGATCCCCGCGATCCGATCCCGCGCGTGACTGACGATGGCCGCACCGGCAGGGGCACCACCGAACACAAGGAGATACCTCATGGCCATGGAAGGCCCTGACATCACCGCGACCACCGCGGTCATCGACAACGGCTCGTTCGGCCGTCGCGAGGTCCGCTTCGAGACCGGCCGCCTCGCCCAGCAGGCCGCCGGCGCCGTCGCCGTCTACCTCGACGACGACACGATGGTCTTCTCGGCCACCGCCGTGTCGAACAAGCCCAAGGACCAGTTCGACTTCTTCCCCCTCACCGTCGACGTCGAGGAGCGGATGTACGCCGCGGGCCGCATCCCCGGCTCCTTCTTCCGTCGTGAGGGCCGCCCCGGCACCGACGCGATCCTCGCCGCGCGCCTCACGGACCGCCCGCTGCGCCCCGCCTTCGTCAAGGGCCTGCGCAACGAGGTCCAGGTCGTCCTCACGGTCATGGCCTGCGCCCCCGACGACGCGTACGACGTGGTGGGCATCAACGGCGCCTCCGCCTCCACCCAGATCTCCGGCCTGCCCTTCTCCGGCCCGATCGGCGCCGTGCGCATCGCGCTCATGCCGACCGCCCAGGGCGGCCAGTGGGTCGCGTTCCCGACCTTCGCCCAGCTCGACGAGGCCGTCTTCTCGATGGTCGTCGCCGGTCGCATCGTCGGCGACGACGTCGCGATCATGATGGTCGAGGCCGAGGCCACCGACAACTCCTGGAGCCTCATCAAGGAGCAGGGCGCGATCGCCCCCACCGAGGAGGTCGTGGCCGAGGGCCTCGAGGCCTCCAAGGTCTTCATCCGCAGCCTCTGCGAGGCGCAGATCGAGCTCGCCCGCACCGCCGCCAAGCCGGTCCGCGAGTTCCCCCTCTTCCTGGACTACCAGGAGGACGCCTACGGCATCGTCGAGGGCGCCGTCTCCGAGCGTCTCGCCGCGGTCATGCAGATCGCCGCGAAGACCGAGCGCGAGGAGAAGACCGAGGAGCTGCTCGCCGCGGCCCTCGAGGAGCTCGCCGGCGAGGGCAAGCCGCTCGCCGGCCGCGAGAAGGAGGTCTCCGGTGCCTACCGCGCCCTGACCAAGAAGCTCGTGCGCCAGAAGATCCTCACCGACGGTGTGCGCATCGACGGCCGTGGGCTGCGGGACATCCGCCAGCTCTCCGCCGAGGTCGAGGTGCTCCCGCGCGTGCACGGCTCCGCCCTGTTCCAGCGCGGCGAGACCCAGATCCTGGGCGTCACCACGCTGAACATGCTCAAGATGGAGCAGCAGATCGACTCCCTCGGGCCGGTCGACCGCAAGCGTTACATCCACCACTACAACTTCCCGCCGTACTCCACCGGCGAGACCGGCCGCGTCGGCTCCCCGAAGCGCCGCGAGATCGGCCACGGCATGCTCGCCGAGCGCGCCCTGGTGCCGGTGCTCCCGGGCCGCGAGGAGTTCCCCTACGCGATCCGCCAGGTGTCCGAGGCGCTCGGCTCCAACGGCTCCACCTCGATGGGCTCCGTGTGCGCCTCGACGCTCGCGCTGCTCAACGCCGGTGTGCCGCTCAAGGCCCCCGTCGCCGGCATCGCCATGGGCCTGGTCTCCGACCAGGTCGCGGGCGAGACCAAGTACGCCGCCCTCACCGACATCCTCGGTGCGGAGGACGCCTTCGGGGACATGGACTTCAAGGTCGCCGGCACCTCGGAGTTCGTCACCGCGATCCAGCTGGACACCAAGCTCGACGGCATCCCGGCCTCCGTGCTCGCCGCCGCGCTGTCCCAGGCCCGCGAGGCGCGCCTGCACATCCTCGGTGTCCTCGCCGAGGCGATCGACACCCCGGACGAGATGTCGCCGCACGCCCCGCGCGTGCTCGCCGTCACCATCCCGGTGGACAAGATCGGCGCGGTCATCGGCCCGAAGGGCCAGATGATCAACCAGATCCAGGACGACACGGGCGCGGACATCACGATCGAGGACGACGGCACCGTCTACATCGGCGCGACCGACGGCCCCTCGGCCGAGGCGGCCCGCTCCGCGGTCAACGCCATCGCGAACCCGCAGGTCCCCGAGGTCGGCGAGCGCTACCTCGGCACCGTGGTGCGCGTGGTGGACTTCGGCGCCTTCGTGTCCCTCACCCCGGGCAAGGACGGGCTGCTGCATGTCACCCAGCTGCGCAAGCTGAACGACGGCAAGCGCGTGGACAGCGTCGAGGACGTCGTCAAGGTCGGCCAGAAGATCGAGGTCGAGATCCGCGAGATCGACGCGCGCGGCAAGATCAGCCTCGCCGTGGTCGAGGACGACGCCCCGGAGTCCTCCGAGGCGCCGGCGGAGACCCCCGCCGAGTGATCCCCTCGGGGGAGCGGTGACCCGGAGCGATCCGGCCACCGCCCCTCCGCCGCCGAGGGCGGCACTCCGCACGGGGTGCCGCCCTCGGCGCGTCCGCGCCCGGCACGCGGCGCGTCCGCTGTGAGCGAGGACTCGGACGTGACCCCCTGCGGGCGTGGAACAATCGATCGATGCCTCTCGACCTCGCCTTCGACGACCCCGCGTCCGACGTCCTGCTCGACCCCGCCGCCGGGGTGCGCCGCAGCGTCCTCCCCGGCGGTGTGCGGCTGCTGACCCAGACCGACCGCTCCGTGCGCAGCGCGACCGTGGGCCTCTGGTTGCCCGTCGGGTCCCGCGACGAGCGACCCGAGCACGCCGGCTCCACGCACGTCCTCGAGCACCTGCTGTTCAAGGGCACCTCCCGTCGCAGCGCCCTCGACATCGCCGCCGCCTTCGACGAGGTGGGCGGCGACTCCAACGCCGTCACCGCGAAGGAGCACACCCTCTACTACGGGCGCGTGCGCTCCGCGGACCTCCCCATGGCCGTCGACGTCCTCACCGACATGATCACCTCGAGCCTGCTCGAGGAGGAGGCGCTCGCGACCGAGCGCGAGGTGATCCTCGAGGAGCTCGCGATGGCGGAGGACGACCCGCAGGACGTCGGCTACGAGACCTTCCTCGCCGACGTCCTCGGCCCCGACACCCCGATCGGGCGCCCCGTCGGCGGCACCGCGGAGACCGTCACCGCGCTCGGCATCGAGCAGGTGCGCACCCACTTCCGCGAGCACTACCGCCCCGAGAACCTCGTGGTCACCGCCGTCGGCGACCTCGACCACCACGAGCTGGCCGCGTGGATCACCCAGGGCCTGCGCCGCGGCGGCTGGGACCTCGCGGAGGGCGCGCTGCCCCGCCGTCGCCCGCGCCAGGACGCGGCCCTCGCGGGCGGTCCCGCCCTCGGCGCGGGGGAGGTCGCCGCGCTCGCCCCGCACCGTCTGGACCGTCCCGCCGAGCAGAACCACATCTACCTCGGCGGCACCGGGATCAGCGCGGTCGACGAGGACCGTCATGCGCTGTCCGTGCTCATGTCCGTCCTCGGAGGCGGCATGTCCTCGCGGCTCTTCCAGAACATCCGGGAGCAGCGGGGGCTCGCCTACTCCGTCTACTCCTTCAGCGCCGGGTACCGCGACGCGGGCCTGTTCGGCCTGTACGCCGCCTGCCGCCCCGCGCGCACCGCGCAGGTCGTCGAGCTGCTCGCGGCCGAGCTCGCCACGATGGGGGAGCGGGGCGTGGACGAGGACGAGATGCGCCGCGCGCTCGGGCAGATCACCGGGTCCTTCGCGCTCGGCCTCGAGGACACGAGCAGCCGCATGGGCCGGCTCGGCACGATCGAGCTCGTGCACGGCCGCTACTCGGGCGTCGACGAGACGCTCGCCCGGATCGGCCGGGTCACCGCAGCGGAGGTCCAGGAGCTCGCCGCGCGCCTCTCCGCCTCGTTCTCCACGCGGGTCGACGTCGGCCCCGCCGCCTGATCCCCACCACCCGCCCCCTGTCGACCGCCCCGCTTCCGCACGAAGGAGCCCTCATGCCCGGCACCCCCGCCTCCCGTCCCCTCCGCGTCGCCGTCCTCGGCGCCTCCGGCCGCATGGGCTCGGAGGCCTGCCGCGCCGTCGACGGCGCCGAGGACCTCGAGCTCGTCGCCCGGATCGGCCGCGGGGACGACCTCTCCGCCGTCGTCGACGCCGGGGCGCAGGTCGCCGTGGACCTCACGGTCCCCGCCGTGACCGCGCAGAACGTCGACTTCCTCGTCGAGCACGGGATCCATGCGGTGGTCGGCACGACCGGCTGGGACGACGAGTCCCGCGGTGCCCTGCGCCGCCGCCTCGAGGGGGCGCCCGGGGTGGGCGTGCTCATCGCCCCGAACTTCGCGATCGGCGCGGTCCTCACCGCGCGCTTCGCCGAGATCGCCGCCCGCTACTACGAGAGCGCGGAGATCATCGAGATGCACCACCCGGACAAGCTCGACGCGCCGTCGGGCACCGCGGTGCACACGGCCGCGGCGATCGCCCGCGGCCGCGCCGCCGCGGGACTCGGCCCCGTTCCGGACGCGACCGAGAAGGATCCGCAGGGTGCGCGCGGCGCGGTCGTCGACGGTGTCCACGTGCACGCGGTGCGCCAGCGCGGGCTCGTCGCGCACGAGGTCGTCCAGTTCGGCGGGGTGGGGGAGCAGCTGGTGCTGCGCCACGACTCCTTCGACCGGGTCAGCTTCATGTCCGGGGTGCTGCTGGGCGTCCGCGAGGTCGGATCGCGGCCCGGTCTCACGGTGGGCCTGGACGGCTACCTGGACCTGGGCTGAGGGCGAGGGGGGAGCGCAGCGATGCGTCAGAAGCTGATGGTGGCGGCGCTGGTCCTCATCACCGCCGCGTACGCCTGGGGCCTCGGCTGGATCGCCTGGGGGTTCTGGAGGGCGGGTGGTGGGATCGGGATCGGTCTCGCCCTCGCGGTGCTCGTGCTGCTCGTCCTCACGGTGTGGGTGACTTGGCGGGAGGTGCTGTTCGGCCTCGAGGCCGGGGGCCTCGCGCGGCGCTACGCCGGCACCGCCGTCGAGCACGAGGAGCCGCGCGAGGAGTTCGAGGCCGCGCGCGCCCACCTCGAGTCCGCCCCCGGCGCGGAGGAGGACTGGCGGGGCTGGTTCCGCCTGGCCCTCGCCTACGACGCCCTCCGCGACCGCAGGCAGGCCCGCGCCGCGACCCGCCGCGCGATCCGGCTGGCGCGCGAGGAGCGGGCGGGCGCCCGGTCCTAGCCCCGCAGCCCCCGGCGCGGCCGGCTCAGCCGATCCCCGCGGTCCGCAGCAGGGCGGTGACGGCCGCGGCGCCGATCACCACCGCGAGGAACGGGGCGCGCAGGATCAGCAGCACCACTGCCGCGGCGAGACCGGCGAGACGCGCGTCGAGCACGATCGCGGTGCCGGAGGTCGCGACCTGCACGGCGACGAGCGCTCCGAGCAGCGCGATCGGCAGCAGGGTCGTGATCCGGGCGATCCGCGGCCGCTCGAGGAGCTCGGGCGGCACCTGGTAGCCGATCCACTTCTGCACGAAGGCGCCGATCGAGGCGGCGATCACGCCGATCCAGAGCATGCTCATCGGGTCCCCTCCTCGAGGTGCTGCTGCTCGGCGCCCCGGGACCGTGTCCGCACCCGCATCCCGGCGGCGACCGCGACGAGGGCCGCGGCGAGCACGGGCAGGCCGGCGGGCAGCACCGGAGTGGTGAGCAGGGCGACGAAGGCGGCGGCGACGGCGATCGCCACGGCCTCGCGCCGCCGGAGGCGCGGCCACAGCAGCGCGAGGAAGGCCGCGGCCGCCGCCGCGTCCAGCCCCCAGGCCCCCGGATCGGCGATGTGCTGCCCGGCGATGGCCCCCACGAGCGTGAACAGGTTCCAGAACACGTAGACCGCGATGCCTGCGGCCCAGAATCCCGCGCGGACGCCCGCGGGGGTGCGCCCGGTCGCCGCGGCCGCCGCGGACTCGTCGATCGTCAGCTGCGCCCGGGCGAGGCCCCGGAGACCGCCGCGGGGGAGGTCCCGGGTGAGGACCAGGCCGTAGAGCGTGTTGCGCACGCCGAGCAGGAGCGCGGCGAGCGCGGCCCCGATCGCCGAGCCTCCGCCGCCCACGACGCCCACGAAGGCGAACTGGCTGCCGCCCGTGAACATGACCGCCGAGAGCACCATCGCCTGCCACAGGTCCAGCCCGGAGGCGGTCGCGAGCGCGCCGAAGGAGAGCCCGTAGAGGCCGGTGGCCACGCCGATCGAGAGTCCGGTGCGGCGCGCCCTCGCGACCTCCGCGGCCTCGTCGGCCACCTCCGGACCGCCCTCCGGACCGAGGCCGCGCGCGGCGTCGCCGGACACGGGCTCGAGCGGGGACGGATCGGGGCGCATGATGCATCCCACTGTACGATCACCTGCACCGATGCGGGCGCGGCGTCCGCGGCCGGGAGTCGCTCCGTGAGACCGTGGACGCATGACCTCCCCCTCCTCCGCCCCGGGCCCCGCCGCCTCCGAGCCGTCCTCCCGGGAGGACGCGCTGCCGCTGGTCGCGGATGCCCTCCTGCTCGACATGGACGGCACCCTCATCGACTCGGGCCCCTCCGTGGAGCGCGCCTGGGGGACCCTGCTGGCGGAGCTCGACGCCCCGCGCCCCTTCGACCACACGATGCACGGGCGGCCCGCACGGCAGATCCTCTCCGAGCTGCTCCCGGAGCTGGACGCGGAGCAGATCGACGCCGCGCACCGCCGCATCGAGGAGCTCGAGATCGCCGACGTCGCCGGGATCGTCACGCTCCCCGGCACCCGCCGCGTGCTCGAGGAGCTCGAGGCCGCCGCGGAGCAGCTCGGCCGGCCCACCTGGACGATCGTCACCTCCTGCACGCGCCCGCTCTTCGAGGCGCGCTGGGCGCGCACCGACCTGCCCGTCCCCGCCCACCTCGTCACGGCGGACCAGGTCACCCGGGGCAAACCGGATCCGGAGCCGTTCCTGCTCGGCGCCCGCCGGCTCGGCGTCCCGGGGGAGCGGACGATCGTCGTGGAGGACTCGGCCGGTGGCCTCACCGCGGGCCGCGCGGCGGGTGCGCTGACGGTGGCGCTGACCACCACGACCCCGGCGGATTCCCTCTCCCCGCTCGCCGATGCCCTCGTGACCTCCCTCGACGACCTCGAGGTGACCGTCGTCGAGGGCACGCTGCGCCTCGGGCGGCGCGGGGCCTGAGGGTCCGTCGTTGATAAGCTCGAGCGGCCGATCGCGGTGCCTCCGCGCTCCGGTCGTCCCCCACGGAAGGACTCGTCCATGAGCGGAATCTCCGGCAGCCACGGATCCGGCGCCGACCACGACGCGATCGCCGCACGCCTCGGAGCGGCGCTCGCGGCACCTGCCGGGGGAGAGGTCGTCGACCGCTCCGTGCCCGGCGGCGCGCTGACCCTCGTGGGGCCCGGCATCGGCGGCGCGCGGAGCGAGGCGATCGGCCGCGTGCTGCTGGCCGACGGCCTCACGGACGCCGCCGCCGCCGCGCTGCTGGACTCGCTGGGCGACGACCTCGCCGGCCTCGACCTCGCCGCGATCGAGCAGCCCTACGCCCTCGCGCTCCACGACGAGGCCACCGGCACGCTCCTGCTCGCGCGCGACGGGCTCGGACGCGCACCGCTGTACTGGTGGACGGATGCCGCGCAGGAGCACCTGCTGTTCGCCTCCCGGATCGACGCGCTGCTGGACGCCGGGCCCGTGCCCGCGCGACCCGACGAGCGCACGATCCACCGCTTCCTCCTCGACGGCGTCGCGGACACCGACGAGCGCACCTTCGTCGAGGGGATCCACCGCCTGCTGCCGGGGCAGGTGCTGCGTCACGGGCCGGACGGGCTCTCGCTCTCCGAGGCCGCCCCGCTCGCCGAGGAGCTCCAGGGGATCGCCGCCGCCCCGGGCCGACCTCTCGACGACGCGGCCGTCGCCGAGGCGTCGAGCCTGCTCGCCGCTTCCGTGCGCCGCGCCGCGACCGCCGGGGACGCGATCGCCCTGACCGGGGACCTCGGCTCGCTCGCCGTCGCGGCCGCCGCCCCCGAGGGCGTCCGCGCGGTCGCCGCGACGCGCCCGAGCGGCTCCGTGCCCTCCGCCGTCACCGCGCTGCACGCCGCCTGCGGCCGTGACATGGAGCTGATCACCGCCCGGGACTCCCAGGACGACCTGCTCGCGGACCTCGACGAGCTCACGGCCGCCCTCGGCGAGCCGGTGCCCTCCGCCCGCGCGCACACCGCCCTCACCCTTGCCCGCTCCGCCCGCGAGGCCGGCGCCGGCGCGCTCGTGGACGGCGTCGGCGCGGAGCAGCTGCTCCCCTCGAGCGCCGCCCACCAGGTGTCCGGCCTGCGCCGGCTCCGCGCCGGCCGCCGGATCGGTGACCTCGCCCAGGGCGCCCTCGCCTCCCGCGGCGCGCTCCTCGGCGCCGCCCGGGGCGCCCTCGCCCCGCGGGCCGAGGTGCCCACCGAGGCCCTGCTCGCGAACGCCTTCGTCGCCTCCCACCGCAGCGAGCGGCGCGCCGCTCCCGCGAGCCTCCGCGCGGCCCTCGTCGAGGAGGTGCTGCACGGCGACCTCCCGGTGGCCCTGCGCGCCTCGCGCGCGGCCGCCGACCACGAGGGTCTGCGCAGCGCCTCGCCGCTCGTCGACGCCGGACTGCTGCGACTGCTCGCCTCCCTCGACGACGCGTCCCTGCTGCGCGCCGCGCGCGACGGCTCCCTGCTGCGCTCGGTGCTCTCTGGGCTCGCTCCCGGGGCCGATCTCCCCGCCCGGCCCGAGGCCGCCGTCCTGGACGAGCACGCCTGGATCGTCCGCCATGCCGACGACGTGCGCGAGATCCTCGCCTCCGAGTCCTTCGCCGCGCGGCCGTACGTGGACGCGCGCAGCGTGCTCGCCTTCTTCGAGGACGTCGCCGCCCACCCCGAGCACCACCGCAGCGAGCAGATCTGGCGACTCCTCTCCCTCGAGCTGTGGCTGCGCGCCGTCATCGACCCGCGCACCGCAGCGGGGACCGAGGAGCAGGCCGACCCCGAGACCGCGGGGGAGGAGCTCGACCCCGACGCGATCGAGGCCGCCAAGGCCGATCACGAGCCGAACCCCGGCAAGCGCCTCGACCTCGTCTCCGAGACCGACGGGCACACCTGGCGCCGACTGCCCCTGCAGACGGAGCTCGTGGGCCGCGGCGACGACCTCGACGCGATCGTGCGCGAGCGGGTGGAGCGCTTCGCCGCGTCGGTGCCCGCCGGGACGGTCCCCGAGGGTGCCCCCTGGTACTACGTGATCAGCGAGAAGATCGTCGCGATCACCCAGGGCCGGTCCTGGTACACCTGGGAGATCCACCCGCGCCCCTCGGCGAAGGTGCTCAGCCGCTTCGTGACGCGCACCCCGGCCGGCATCGGCCTCGGTGACCCCACCACGATGGAGCTCGCGATCCGCGAGGTCGGTCTCCCGCGGGTGCTCATGGCCTCCGCGGCGGGCGCCGCCGGCAAGCTGCTGCGCCGCCGCGGCGTGTTCTACGAGGTCGTCGGTGACAACGTGCGGGCCATCGACGGCCCCACGCCGTACTCCGCCTTCCCCTCGAACGTCTCCGCGAAGCTCCCGCCGAAGGACCCCGACGTGGTCGCGGCGCGGCTCTCCGCGGCGATCCGCGCCGCGGACATCCCCGCGGCCCTGCGCGAGAGCTTCCGCGGCACGGTCGTCATGGACGCCAACGACATCGGCCGCAACGTGCTGGGCAGCGACGTGTCCACACCGAAGGCGGACCTCGAGGCGACCTTCGCGGACAACCCGCTGGGCCAGGGCCGACAGCGCACACCGATGGCGATCCTCGTGGACCGGGGCAAGCAGCCCGGCGATGGGACCGCGCCCGCTCCCGCCGCGCCGAGGGGCTGAGCGCCCACCGCTGGACTAGGCTCGGGCAGCAGCGCCCGCCCCGCACCGATCGACATCCGCGCCGGACGCACGCCCGGCGCCCACCGCCACCTCTGACCGGCCCCGCCGGCCGCCCCTCCCGGGAGGAGACCATGACCACCTCCGACACGCGCCCCGCCCGCCCCTTCGGCGCCGTGGGCACCGCGATGGTGACCCCCTTCAGCGCGGACGGCCGCGCCCTGGACCTCGACGCCGCGTCCGCCCTCGCCGCGCACCTCGTCGAGCACGGCCACGACCAGATCGTCGTCTCCGGCACCACGGGCGAGTCGCCGACCGTCTCCGACCGGGAGAAGATCGAGCTGGCGAAGGCCGTGCGCGCGGCCGTCGGCCCGGAGGTCAGCATCGTCGCCGGGGTCGGCAGCAACGACACCGTCCACTCGATCGAGCTCGCGCGGGCCCATGCGGACCTCGGCCTCGACGGGCTTCTCGTGGTCTCCCCGTACTACTCCAAGCCCTCCCAGGCCGGCATCCTCGCGCACGTGCGCGCCGTCGCGGACGCGACGGACCTGCCGGTCATGCTGTACGACATCCCCGGTCGCACCGGGGTCCCCTTCTCCCGCGACACCCTCCTCGCCCTCGGCGAGCACGAGCGGATCGTCGCGGTCAAGGACGCCAAGGGCGATCTGCTCGAGGCGTCCCTGGTGATGGCGCAGACCGGCCTCGCCTACTACTCGGGCGAGGACGCGCTGAACCTCCCGTGGCTCGCCATCGGCGCCGCGGGCATCGTCTCCGTCGTCGGCCAGGTGGCCGGTGACCTCGAGCGGGCGATGATCGACGCCGTGGACCGCGGCGACATCGTCGCGGCCCGGGCGGCGAGCACGTCCCTCGCCCCGCTGGTCGAGGCGATCATGACCCGCATGCCGGGCGTCGTCGCCGCGAAGCATGCCCTGCACCTGCAGGGCGTCCTGCCCCATGCCGCCCTGCGCGGCCCCCATGTCCCCGCCGACGACGACCAGGTGCGCGCCCTGGCCGCTGCCCTCGACGCCGCCGTCGGCATCCCCCCACTGGATCCCTCTCGGAGGCCCGAATGAGCACTGCCTACTCCCACCGGCTGAACCAGCCGCCCAAGCTGAAGAAGGACACCATGCGGGTCATCCCGCTCGGTGGCCTGGGCGACGTCGGCCGCAACATGACCGTCTTCGAGTACCAGGGGCGGCTGCTCGTGGTCGACTGCGGCGTCCTCTTCCCCGAGGACGCCCAGCCCGGTGTGGACCTGATCCTCCCGGACTTCGACGTCATCTCCGACCGTCTCGACGACATCTCCGCGATCATCCTCACCCACGGGCACGAGGACCACATCGGCGCGGTCCCCTATCTCCTGCGGCAGAAGCCGGACATCCCTCTCGTGGGCAGCCAGCTCACGCTCGCCTTCATCGAGGCGAAGCTCAAGGAGCACCGCATCACGCCCTACACCTTCGCGGTGAAGGAGGGGCAGAAGGAGTCCTTCGGCCCCTTCGACTGCGAGTTCGTGGCCGTGAACCACTCGATCCCGGACGCGCTCGCGGTGCACATCGCGACCGGCGCCGGCACCGTGCTGCACACGGGCGACTTCAAGATGGACCAGCTGCCGCTCGACGGCCGCATCACCGACCTGCGCGCCTTCGCGCGGCTCGGCGAGGCCGGGGTGGACCTGTTCATGACGGACTCCACGAACGCGGAGGTCCCCGGGTTCACGCTCGGCGAGCAGGAGATCGGCCCGGTCCTGAACCAGATCTTCGGGCGTGCACGGCAGAAGATCGTCGTCGCCTCCTTCTCGAGCCATGTCCATCGTGTGCAGCAGGTGCTCGACGCCGCCGCCGCGCACGGCCGCAAGGTCGCCTTCGTGGGCCGCTCGATGGTGCGCAACATGGGCATCGCCGCGGACATGGGCTACCTCGACGTCCCGGACAACACGCTCGTGGACGTCCGCAAGATCGACAACCTGCCCGACGACAAGGTCGTGCTCATGTGCACCGGCTCGCAGGGCGAGCCGATGGCCGCCCTCGGCCGGATCGCGAACCGCGACCACCGTGTGAGCGTGGGCCCGGGCGACGTCGTCGTCCTCGCCTCCTCGCTCATCCCGGGCAACGAGAACGCGGTGTTCCGCATCATCAACGGCCTCATGGCGCTCGGCGCCGAGGTCGTGCACAAGAGCAACGCGAAGGTCCACACCTCGGGCCACGCGAGCGCGGGCGAGCTGCTGTACTGCTACAACATCGTGCGGCCGAAGAACGTCATGCCGGTCCACGGCGAGGTGCGCCACCTCATCGCGAACGGGCGGATCGCCGAGTCGACGGGCGTCGCCCCCGAGCGCGTGATCCTCGCGAAGGACGGCCACGTCGTCGACCTCAAGGACGGCGTCGCGAAGGTCGTGGGCGAGGTGCCCAACGGCTACGTCTACGTCGACGGCTCGAGCGTGGGCGAGATCTCCGAGGCCGATCTCAAGGACCGTCGCATCCTCGGCGACGAGGGCTTCATCTCCCTGTTCGCGGTCGTCAACTCCGAGACGGGCGCGCTCATCGCGGGCCCGGAGATCCACGCGCGCGGCGTGGCGGAGGACGACGAGGTCTTCGAGCGGATCCGCCCGGAGATCGTCAAGGCCCTCGAGCAGGCCGTCGCGGACCAGACCAACCGTCGTGACACGCATCAGCTGCAGCAGGTCATGCGCCGGGTCGTGGGCCGCTACGTCTCGCAGCGGCTGCGCCGCAAGCCGATGATCATCCCGATCGTGGTCGAAGCCTGATCGACGTACTGCGAGGTACGAGCGGTAGGAGATCAGGCAGGTCGAGCAGAGCGTAGGAGGTCGACGGGTCCGCTCTGCTGCGGCCCCGTCGGTGATGTCACCGCCCCGCCCTCCCGGGTCCCGGGAGGGTGGGGCGGTAGTCTGTGAGGCATGGCGACACGTACGTCTTCCCCCGCACGTGCGTCGAAAGGCTCCTCGCGGACCGCATCCGCCGGCACGTCCCGGACGTCCGGCGCCGCGGCCTCCGACCCCTCGACGCTTCCCCTGCCGGTGCGCGCAGTGCGCTCCGGCTACCTCGGCACGGCCCGGATGGTCGGCGGCGTGGTCCGCTCGATCGGCGTGGCCCGCTGGGAGGTGCCGCCGGAGCTCCGCCGTGACGGCTACGCCCTGGTGCTCCTGCTCATCGCGGTGCTCGTCGCCGTCGTCGAGTGGTGGAGCGCCGAGGGCCCCGTCCTCGGCGCCGTGCACACGGTCGTCGCGGGCACCTTCGGCATCGCCTCGATGGTGATCCCGCTGCTGGCGCTCGGCTGGTCGCTGCGCATGTTCCGCCGCCCGGACCACGTCCGCGCGAACACGCGCATCGTGCTCGGTGTCGCCCTGCTGCTCACGGCGATCGCCGCGATCTCCGCGGTCTCGGCGCGGCTGCCCGCCCCGGCGGACGGCGTCGACGCCCTCGCCCGCGGCGGCGGCGTGCTCGGCTACCTGGCCGCGGCGCCGCTCATCGCGCTGCTGCCGCCGGTCGCGGTCGTCGTCCTGTACTCCGTGCTCATCTTCTTCGGCGTGCTCGTCCTCACGGCGACGCCGGTCGAGGCGATCCCCTCGCGCCTGCGCGGGGTCTACGACGTGCTCGTCGGCCGCAGCGCCGAGGAGGACGAGGAGCGCGCCGCCTTCGGCCTGCGCCCCCGCCGCGTCGATCCGGAGGTCCACGAGCAGCCCACGACCGCGCAGGCCGCGGGCCGCACGCGCCGCCGCTCCCGCAAGGAGAAGGACGCCGAGGAGCAGGCGCGGATCGAGGCCGAGCGCGACCACGACGGCTTCGGCTACGCGGGCGACGAGGCCTTCGAGCAGGGCGTCGCCGAGGAGAAGGCCGCCGCCGGCAGCAGGCGCAAGCGCCGCGGCGGCAAGGCCCCGAAGGACTCCACCGAGGTCTTCGACGTGGTCGAGGAGGAGAACCAGCGCACGAAGTCGTTCCCGAGCGGCAGCGCCGACGACGGGGCCCCTCGGGCCGGGGAGTCCGGCCGCAAGGTCCCCACGAGCGCTGCGGAGAAGGTCGCCGCCGCGGCGGCCGCGCCGGTCGCCCCGGCGCGCTCGGCCACGGCGGAGGCTCCGGAGGCCCAGGAGCCCGACCTCGTGCACCCGCCGATGGGTGATCTGCCCCGGGCGGGGGAGCAGCTCGAGCTCGCCGGCGACATCGTCTACACGCTCCCCGAGTCGACCTTCCTGCTCGAGGGCCCGCCCCACAAGACGCGCTCCGAGGCGAACGACCACGTCGTCGCCGCGCTCGGCGAGGTCTTCGAGCAGTTCAACGTCAACGCCGAGGTCGTGGGCTTCACCCGCGGTCCGACGGTCACGCGCTACGAGGTGGAGCTCGCCCCGGGCACCAAGGTCGAGAAGGTCACGGCCCTCGACAAGAACATCTCCTACGCCGTCGCCAGCGCCGACGTCCGCATCCTCTCGCCGATCCCCGGCAAGAAGGCCATCGGCATCGAGATCCCCAATGCGGACCGCGAGACGGTCGCGCTCGGCGACGTGCTGCGCAGCCAGGTCGCCCACCGCAACGAGCACCCGCTCGTGATGGGCGTCGGCAAGGACGTCGAGGGCGGCTACGTGGTCGCGAACCTCGCGAAGATGCCCCACCTGCTCGTCGCGGGCGCCACCGGCGCCGGCAAGTCGAGCTTCGTGAACTCCATGATCACCTCGATCCTCATGCGCGCCACGCCGGAGGAGGTCCGGATGGTGCTCGTGGACCCCAAGCGCGTGGAGCTCACGATCTACGAGGGCATCCCGCACCTCATCACCCCGATCATCACGAACCCGAAGAAGGCCGCGGAGGCCCTCGAGTGGGTCGTGCGGGAGATGGACGCGCGCTACGACGACCTCGCGGCGTTCGGGTACAAGCACATCGACGACTTCAACAAGGCCGTCCGCTCCGGGGAGCTCACCGTGCCCCCGGGCAGCGAGCGCAAGATCGCGCCGTACCCGTACCTGCTGGTCGTGGTCGACGAGCTCGCGGACCTCATGATGGTCGCCCCGCGGGACGTGGAGGCGTCGATCCAGCGGATCACGCAGCTCGCGCGCGCCGCCGGCATCCACCTGATCCTCGCGACCCAGCGTCCGTCGGTGGACGTCGTCACCGGCATCATCAAGGCGAACGTGCCCAGCCGGCTCGCCTTCGCGACCTCGTCGCTGCAGGACTCCCGCGTCATCCTGGACACCCCGGGTGCGGAGAAGCTCATCGGTCAGGGCGACGCCCTGTTCCACCCGATGGGCAAGTCCAAGCCGATGCGCGTCCAGGGCGCGTGGGTCAACGAGTCGGAGATCCACAAGGTCGTCGACCACGTCAAGAACCAGATGAAGCCGACGTACCGCGAGGACGTCGTCGTCGCGACGACGAAGAAGAAGGTCGACGACGACATCGGCGACGATCTCGAGGTGCTGCTGCAGGCGGCGGAGCTCGTGGTCACCACGCAGTTCGGCTCGACCTCCATGCTCCAGCGCAAGATGCGGGTGGGCTTCGCGAAGGCGGGCCGGCTCATGGATCTGCTCGAGTCCCGCGAGATCGTGGGCCCGTCGGAGGGCTCCAAGGCGCGTGACGTGCTCGTGCACCCGGACGATCTCGCCGGCGCGCTCGCCCGCATCCGCGGCGAGGACGAGCCCTCCGCGGCCGGCGGGGGCTCCGAGCCCTACGACGACGGCGCCGCCGAGGTCGGGACCGAGGAGCCGGGTCGCGCCGGCGAGGGCGGTGGGGACCGCTACGGCTCGGACCCGCTCTCGCACGAGGACGCGGACGTCGCGACCGACTACTACGACGACGCGGACGACTCCGAGACCGAGGACGCCTGGCAGCTGACCGGCCGCTGAGCATCCTCCCGTCCCTCCTGTCCCACCCCACCCGCCCGCACCTCGACCTCCCGGAGCAGCCATGACCACCCCCGCCGCGCCCGTCCCGCTGTGGAACATCGCCAACATCCTCACGATGGTGCGGTGCGTGATGGTGCCCGTCTTCGTCGTGGTCGCCGCGCTCTACCCCGAGTCGGTGGGCGGCCGCTCGCTCGCGGCGGCGATCTTCGTGGTCGCGATGATCACCGACTTCCTGGACGGGTACCTCGCCCGGAGCCGGAACCTCATCACGGACTTCGGCAAGATCGTGGACCCGATCGCGGACAAGGCGATGACCGGCGCCGCCTTCGTCATGCTGTCGGTCTGGGACTACGTCCCGTGGTGGATGACGATCCTGATCCTGGTGCGCGAGTTCGGCATCACGATCATGCGCTTCACGATCCTCAAGTACGGGGCGCTCCCCGCGAACATGGCGGGCAAGGCGAAGACGATGATGCAGTCCATCGCGATCACCTTCTGCCTGCTGCCCTTCGAGCTGCTGTGGTCGCCCTCCCGCTGGATCGGGCTCACGCTCGTGACGATCGCCTTCGTGCTGACGATCTGGTCGGGTCTGGTGAACCTCAAGGACGGCCTGCGCCTGCGCCGCGAGGCGCTCGAGAGCGGGGCCTGATCCCATGTCGACGCCTCGCACGGACGCCGGGTCGGTTCCCGGTGCGGACGTCATCGCGGTCATCGATGCGGCGCGCGCCCAGGGCGTGCAGCTCGCCACGGCGGAGTCGCTCACCGCGGGGGCGGTCGTCGCCCGGCTGGTGGACGTGCCGGGTGCGAGCGCGGTCGTCGCCGGGGGAGCGGCCACCTACTCCTACGCGGCGAAGTCGCGGGTGCTCGCCGTGGACCCGGCGGAGCTCTCCGCCCGCGGCGCCGTCAGCGCGGAGGTCGCGCGGGAGATGGCGGCGGGAGCGCTCGAGCTCTTCGCCGCTGATCTCGCCGTCGCGACCACCGGTGTGGCCGGCCCGGGCGCGGACGAGCGCGGGGTCGGGGCGGGGACCGTGTGGATCGGTCTGGCGCGTCGCGGCTCCGCACCGGTGGCGGAGCTGGTGATGCTCGACGGAGATCGGCCGACGGTGCGCGCCGCGGCGGTGGACGCCGCGATCGCCGCTCTCGCGGGGGCGCTCGGCCTGGGCTGACCGTTCGTCCGGACCCGCCGCGCGCCCGATCGACCCCGATCCGGCACGACCGCTCCGCGGGCGCCGATGTCACGATCGTCCACATGCAGGGGTATTCCCAGGGGGCGTGGGAGCTCGCCCACTACACTCTGGGGAACACTCGACGGGGCAGCGACGTTGTGGAGATCGTGATGACTTCCATGACACCGATGACCCCGATCGCCCGGACCGCTTCCGCGAAGCCGGCTCCGGGAGTGCTGACCGTGCATGACGCGAAGAAGGGAGGCAAGGCCATGGTCCTGTTCCGCCAGGAGCTCGGGGACGTCCTCCGCGACGCCCGCCGCTCCCAGGGTCGCACCCTGCGACAGGTGTCCTCCGATGCCCGGGTCTCGCTGGGCTACCTCAGCGAGATCGAGCGCGGGCAGAAGGAGGCCTCGAGCGAGCTGCTGCACTCGGTGACCGACGCGCTCGGCCTCCCGCTGTCCTTCGTGCTGCGTGAGGTCTCCGACCGCATCGCGGTGGCCGAGGGGGTCGCGGTGCCGGACACGGTCCCCGCCGAGCTCTCCGACGAGCCGCTGGTCGGCGCCCACTGAGGTGCGGCGCAGCGAGTTCGCCGAGCTGGCCGATCACGTGTTCGGGCCGACGTTGGCGCGCACCTACACCCGGGACCTCGTGCTCGAGGAGGTCGGCGGTCTGACCGCCGAGCAGGCCCTCGAGGCGGGGCGTCCCGTGCGCGCGGTCTGGACCGCGCTGTGCGATGCGATGGACGTGCCCGAGGGCTCCCGCTGGGAGGTGCCGCCGGCGGTCCGCCGGCGCTGAGCGGCAGGAGCGGCGCGGCACCGTCCTCCCGCTCCTCGGCGCCGCACCGGCACGGGGAGCGGCCCGGTCCCGCCGTGAGCGCGGGGACCCACCCGGCGACACGCCGCCGCCGCTGTTCGCTTCGAACGAGTGTTCGGGTATCGTGAGGCCCGACGGTTCCCGCCACCGTCGTCGTTCCTCCCCATGGCACCTCGGTCCACAGGTCGCCACGAGGGGCACGGCGTTTGTCCGGCGGCCCGCCTACTGTGGCCGCAACGGTCACGCCGCCGGCCCCCGGCCACTCGGAAGGAAAGCCCCCATGGCAGTTCAGAAGTCCGCACCGAAGTCCGCATCCAAGGATCGCGGCACCTCCCTCGACAACGCCCTCGCACAGATCGACCGTCAGTTCGGCAAGGGCTCGATCATGCGCCTGGGCGACGACACCCGCCCTCCGGTCGAGGTCATCCCGACCGGCGCGGTCGCGCTGGACGCCGCCCTCGGCATCGGCGGCCTGCCCCGTGGTCGCATCGTGGAGATCTACGGCCCGGAGTCCTCGGGCAAGACGACCGTGGCGCTCCATGCGGTCGCGAACGCCCAGCGCAACGGCGGCATCGCCGCCTTCATCGACGCCGAGCACGCCCTGGACCCGGAGTACGCGAAGAAGCTCGGCGTGGACACCGACGCCCTGCTCGTCTCCCAGCCGGACACGGGTGAGCAGGCCCTCGAGATCACGGACATGCTGATCCGCTCCGGCGCCCTCGACATCGTGGTCATCGACTCCGTCGCGGCGCTCGTGCCGAAGGCGGAGATCGAGGGCGAGATGGGCGACTCGCACGTCGGCCTCCAGGCCCGCCTCATGTCCCAGGCGCTGCGCAAGCTCACCGGCGCGCTCGCCGCCTCCGGCACCACCGCGATCTTCATCAACCAGCTCCGCGAGAAGATCGGCGTGTTCTTCGGCAGCCCGGAGACCACCACGGGCGGCAAGGCGCTGAAGTTCTACGCCTCGGTGCGCATGGACATTCGCCGCATCGAGACCCTCAAGCAGGGCCAGGACGCGGTCGGCAACCGCACGCGCGTCAAGGTCGTGAAGAACAAGATGGCCCCGCCCTTCAAGCAGGCCGAGTTCGACATCCTCTACGGCGAGGGCATCTCCCGCGAGGGCGGGCTCATCGACCTCGGTGTGGAGCACGGCGTGGTCCGCAAGTCCGGCGCCTGGTTCACCTACGAGGGTGATCAGCTGGGCCAGGGCAAGGAGAACGCCCGCCAGTTCCTCAAGGACAACACGGACCTCGCCGCGGAGATCGAGGAGAAGATCCTGCGCACGCTGGGCGTGGGCAAGTACGCGACGGAGCAGGCTCCCGCGGAGGATCTGGACGCGGAGCTCCCCGGCGAGGGCGACTTCCTCGACGAGGACGTCCCCGCCGCCATCTGATCGATGCCCCTGTCCACCGAGCACGACGGGCACGGCGCCCCGGAGCAGCAGGATCCGCGCGGGTCCGCTCCTGGCGACGTGCCCGTCGCGCTGTCCCCGGCCGGCGCGCCGGCGCGTGAGCGCTCGGCGGTCCAGGAACGGCTGGCGCGTCGCACGCAGGAGATCCTCGAGCGCCCCCGGCCCGAGCAGGATCCCGACCGCGCCGAGCGCGAGAAGGCGGTCATGCGCGAGTGCCGGTACCTCATGCGGCTGCTGGCCACGCGCCGCCGCTCCCGCGGGGAGATGCTCGAGCGCCTTGAGCGCCGTGAGGTCCCCGGGTCCGTCGCGCACGAGGTGATGGCCCGCATCGAGCGGGCGGACCTCGTGGACGACCGCGACTTCGCCCACGAATGGGTGCGTCAGCGACGGGAGCTGCGCAGCCTGGGGGACCGGGCCCTGCGACGGGAGCTCGAGCAGCGCCACGTCGACGGGGAGCTCATCGAGGAGGCGCTCCGCGCCGGCGGCGCGGGCCGAGGTCCCGAGGGGGACCCGGTGAGCGGCGAGGAGGAGCGCTGTCGGGAGCTCGTGCGCTCCCGGCTCGGGGAGCGGGATCTCGAGCGGCTCGCCGCCGATCGCGACGGCAGCCAGCGACGACGCCTGTCCCGCCGGCTCGATGCCCTGCTCACCCGCAAGGGCTACCCGGGGGACCTCGCCGTGCAGGTCATCTCGAGCGAGCTGCGCCGCGCCTCCGGCCGCTGAGCCCGCCGTGCCCGCGGGGCAAGCCGGCCGCTGAACCCGCGGAGCACCGGACCCGCGGGGCCCGCTGATCCTGCGGAGCGGCTACTGGAGTCCCGGATGCCGCCGGCTCAGGCCTCGACGGTCGGCGTGCCCACCACGACGGGCGCACGGCGCCGCCGGCCGCTGCGTCGCTGCGCCCACACCGCGAGCCGCGAGAGCAGCACGTTCAGCGACACGTACACCGCCGCGCCCACGGTGAGCAGGGGCAGCAGGTACGAGGCGTTCGTGAGGGCGTCGGCCACCCGGCTGATCGACCGCAGCAGCTCCGCGTAGGAGACGATGTAGCCCAGCGAGGAGTCCTTGACGAGCACCACACCCTGCGCGATGAGGGAGGGCAGCATCATCCGCACCGCCTGCGGCAGCTGCACGTCACGGTAGGTGAGGGCGGGCCCCATGCCGAGGGACTCCGCGGCCTCCGTCTGCCCTCGGGGAAGGGCGGCGATGCCGGCGCGCAGGATCTCGGCGAAGACCGCCGCGTTGTACATGACCAGACCGAAGACGACCGCCATGAGCGGCGTCGAGCCGGGGATCACGAGGATCGCGAAGAACATCATGAGCACCACGGGCAGTCCGCGGCACACCTCGATGACGCCGATCGCGAGCCAGCGCACCGGGAGCAGGCGTGAGGTGCGCAGGGACACGAGCACCACGGCGAGCACGGCGGCGAGCGGGAGGGCGATGACCGCGGCGAGCAGGGTGGCTCCGAGGCCACGGAACACCGCCTGCCACACGTGCTTCGTCTCGTAGCCGGCGAAGTTCATCGGCACGTCCCACAGCACGCGCCAGCGGTCGTCGAACACGCCGTTCGCGGCGAGGCGGGAGACGGCGACCGCGGCCGCGGCGAGGACCACCACGGTGAGCACCACCGAGATGATGCGGCTGCGCCGGCGCTCGGCGGGGCCGGCGACGTCGTACAGGACGGGTCCGCTGCTCATCGGGCGAACGCCACCTTCCGTTCGATGCCCGCGGCGAGACGCCCCAGGGGGATGCAGATGATCAGGTAGCACAGGGCGACGCCCGCGAGGATGCCCAGCACGTCACCGGAGTGGACGTTGGTCAGGCGCCGGGACATGGCGAACAGCTCGAGCACGCTGAAGGCTCCCGCGACGGAGGTGTTCTTCACGAGGGCGATGAACACGTTGATGAGCGGCGGGATCGCGGTGCGGAAGGCCTGCGGGAGCACGACGATCGCGAGGTTCTGACCGAAGGACATGCCGAGCGAGCGGGCCGCCTCCGCCTGGCCGACCCCGACCGAGTTGATGCCCGAGCGCACCGCCTCCGCGACGAAGGCGGAGGTGTAGGAGCTCAGCGCGATGATCGCCGCCGCCTTGTACTCGAGCGTGAAGCCCATCGACGGGGTCACGAAGACGTAGAAGAAGAAGACGATCGTGAGCGGGGTGTTTCGCAGGAACTCCGTGTAGAGCGTCGCGACGGTGCGCAGGGGCAGGTAGGGGGAGACGCGGAGGCCCGCGACGACCGTGCCGACGACGAGCGCGATCGCACCGGAGACGGCGGCGAGCATCAGCGTGGTGCTGAACGCCTGCCACAGCAGGTCGTGCTCGAGCAGGAGGCTGCGCATGCGGGGGCTCCTCGGGGCGGGAAGGGGCGCCGGTCAGGTCACGAGGACCGGGCCGGCGCCCGGGACGATGGCGGTGAGGAGGGGGTGACGCGGGCGGGCGCCGGCGCCGGGCGGGCGCGCGGGGCCGCCCGGGCGGCCTCAGTAGCGGTCGATCTCCGGCGGGTCCGGGGTGGGCAGCACCGCGCCGGCGGTCTCCTCCCAGGCCTTGGCCCAGCTGCCGTCGTCGTAGGCGGCCTGGAGGGTGTCGTTGACGAAGGTGCGGAAGTCGTCGTCGCCCTTCTTCAGGCCGATGCCGTAGGGCTCCTCGGTGAAGGTGGCGCCGTCACCCACGAGCTTGAGCTCCTCCTTGTTCGCGGCGACGAAGCCCGCGAGGATCACGTTGTCCGTGGTGACGGCGTCGACCTGGCCGTTGGTGAGCGCCGTGACGCAGTTGGAGTAGGTGTCGAAGGTCGAGAGCTCCGCCTCGGGGTGGTTGTCGGTCATGTACTGCGCGGGGGTGGAGCCCTCCACGGAGGCGACCTTCTTTCCCTCGAGGGTGTCCTCGCCGGTGATGTCCTCGTTGTCCTTCGTGACCATGAGCGCCTGGCCGGCCACGTAGTAGGGGCCCGCGAAGTCCACGACCTCCTTGCGGGTGTCGTTGATCGTGTAGGTCGCGACGACGAGGTCGACCTTGCCGTTCTCGATGAAGGGCTCGCGGTTCGCGGAGACCGTCTCGACCCATTCGATGGACTTCTTCTCGATGCCGAGGGCGGCGGCGATCAGCGTGCCGATCTCGACGTCGAAGCCGGCGGGGGTGCCGTCCGGCCCGGCCTGCCCGAACAGCGGCTGGTCGAACTTGGTGCCGATGGTGATCTTGCCGGCGTCGGCGAGCTTCTTCATGGTCGAGCCGTCGGCGAAGGTGGCGTCCTCGGCGACCGCGGGCTCGTCGGAGGAGGACCCGCCGCAGGCGGCGAGGGCGATCGCGGCGGCGAGTCCGGCGCCGCCGGTGAGGAGGAGTCGTCGGCTGGTGGTCATGGCATGCTCCTTGGCGGTCGGGAGGGGGGGTAATCAGTGCTGCAGGATCTTCGCGAGGAAGTCCTGGGCGCGCTCGGTGCGGGGCTGGGCGAAGAACTCCTCCGGCGGGGCGACCTCGAGGATCCGCCCGGCGTCCATGAAGACGACGCGATCTGCGGTGCGGCGGGCGAAGCCCATCTCGTGGGTCACGACGATCATGGTCATGCCGTCCTTCGCGAGCCCCGTCATGACCTCGATGACCTCGTTGATCATCTCGGGGTCGAGGGCGGAGGTGGGCTCGTCGAAGAGCATGACCTTGGGGGCCATGGCGAGGGATCGGGCGATCGCGACGCGCTGCTGCTGGCCGCCGGAGAGCTGGGCGGGGAGCTTCTGCGCCTGGTCGGCGACGCCCACGCGCTCCAGCAGCTCCATGGCCCGCGCCTCCGCCTCCTTGCGGGGCACCTTCTTCACCTTGATCGGGGCGACGGTGACGTTCTCGAGCACCGTCTTGTGGGCGAAGAGGTTGAAGGACTGGAACACCATGCCGACCTCGGAGCGCAGCCGCGCGAGGCCGGGGCCGGAGGTGGGCAGCGGCTCGCCGTCGATGCGGATCTCGCCCTCGTCGATCGTCTCGAGCCGGTTGATGGTGCGGCACAGCGTCGACTTGCCCGAGCCGGAGGGGCCGAGCACCACGACCACCTCGCCGGCGGCGACGCTCAGGTCGACGTCCTTCAGCACGTGGAGGTCGCCGAAGTGCTTCTGGACGCCCTCCATCGCGACGAGGGGGCGTGCGCCCGGGCTCCCGGCAGGCGGGAGCGCGGATGTGGTCTGGGTCATGTCCTGCACCGTAGACCGCTCCGCGGAGGGCCGCCGGGCGGACCGGGGACCGTCACCCCATCGTGACCTGCGCCGGCCCCGGCCGCGGGCGTGATCTCCCTCCGAACCCGCCCGTCGGCGCGCCGTCGACCCGCGCCGGGCGCCCCGCCCGCCGTACCCTGGGACCACCATGAGCATGCAGCAGATCGACCCGGCGCCGCGCGGCACCTATCAGGTGCGCACCTTCGGCTGCCAGATGAACGTCCACGACTCCGAGCGCCTGACCGGGCTCCTCGAGGAGGCCGGCTACGCGGCCGCTCCCGCCGATGCCGACGCCCAGCGCGGGGAGGTCGACGTCGTCGTCTTCAACACCTGCGCGGTGCGCGAGAACGCGGACAACAAGCTCTACGGCAACCTCGGCGCGCTGCGCCCCGCGAAGCGCGCGAACCCCCGCATGCGGATCGCCGTGGGCGGCTGCCTCGCCCAGAAGGACCGCTCGAGCATCGTGGACCGCGCCCCCTGGGTGGACGTCGTCTTCGGCACCCACAACATCGGTGCCCTGCCCACGCTGCTGGACCGTGCCGCGCACCGCCGCGAGGCGCAGGTGGAGATCCTCGAGTCCCTCGACGTCTTCCCCTCGACCCTGCCCACGCGCCGCGAGTCCTCCTACGCCGCCTGGGTCTCGATCTCCGTGGGCTGCAACAACACCTGCACCTTCTGCATCGTCCCCTCGCTGCGCGGCACCGAGAAGGACCGCCGGCCCGGGGACGTGCTCGCCGAGGTGCGCGACGTCGTCGAGGCGGGTGCCGTCGAGGTGACCCTCCTGGGGCAGAACGTGAACTCCTACGGCGTCGAGTTCGGGGACCGAGGCGCCTTCGCGAAGCTCCTGCGCGCGTGCGGGGACGTCGAGGGCCTCGAGCGGGTCCGCTTCACCTCGCCCCATCCGGCGATGTTCACCGACGACGTCATCGACGCGATGGCGGAGACCCCCAACGTCATGCCGCAGCTGCACATGCCGCTGCAGTCCGGCTCCGACGACGTCCTGCGCCGCATGCGCCGCTCCTACCGCAGCCGGAGATTCCTCGGGATCCTCGAGCGGGTCCGGGACCGCATCCCGGAGGCCGCCATCACGACGGACATCATCGTCGGCTTCCCCGGGGAGACGGAGGAGGACTTCGCGCGCACCCTCGAGGTCGTCGAGGAGAGCCGCTTCGCGAGCGCCTTCACCTTCCAGTACTCGATCCGCCCCGGGACGCCCGCCGCGACCATGGAGGACCAGGTCCCCAAGGAGGTCGTCCAGGAGCGCTACGAGCGTCTCGTCGCTCTCCAGGACCGCATCACCTTCGAGGAGAACCGCACCCGCGAGGGCAAGGTCGTCGAGGTGCTCGTCGCCGAGGGCGAGGGGGACCGCGACGCGGAGACCCATCGCCTCTCCGGCCGCTCCCGCGACCATCGGCTCGTGCACCTCGCGCTGCCGTCGGACCTCCCCGAGGCGCAGCGCCCGCGCCCCGGGGACATGGTCACGACGACGATCACCCGCGCGGCGCCCTTCTACCTGCTCGCGGACTCCGCCCTCGAGGCCCCGCTCGCGCAGCTGACCCCGGAGCAGTTCTCGGTGCGCCGCACCCGCTCGGGGGACCTCTGGGAGCAGGGCGCCCTGGGGCTCGACGCGACCTGCGGCACGGGCCACGGCGGCGGGGGAGCGGGCGGGCCGGTCACCCTGGGCATGCCCTCCCTGCGCCGCGGCTGACGCCACCCCGGACGTGAGGACGGCCGGCACCCCGCGGGGTGCCGGCCGTCGTCATGCGTGGTGCGGGATCAGCCGTCGAGGTCGTCGAGCTCGGCGCCGAGGCGGTCCTCGAGGCTGTGGAAGAAGGCGATGACGGTGCTCAGCCCGCAGGTGAGCGCGCTGTCGACCTGGGCGTCGAGGGCGCCGGCGCGGAAGTCCGCGGCGAGCTCGCCGTAGACGCCGAGCAGGCCCTCGGACTCACGCCGCACGTAGACCTTGGGCCACACGCGGTTCATGTTCCACTCGTTGCAGAGCTTGATCATCTGCACCTTGCGGGACATGTCCACGCTGTGGTTCCAGCGCCCGCGGGTCTGCAGGACGCCGTGGTCCTCGCCGCTGAGCATGAACTGGAAGCGGTAGTCGTCGAAGCGCGCCCGGAGGATCTCGGGATGCGCCTCGTCCTCCACATAGGCGTAGCCGTGGCGGGTCAGCGCCTGCTGCACCCGCTGCAGGGACATCGGCGTCAGGCCCTCGGTCGAGTCCGCCAGCAGGCGGTCCTCGTTCGCGGTAGTCACGTGCACCTCGGTGGTCTCGCTCGGGAACGGTGGAGCCCCGGTGCCGGGGCGGGCCTCACCCTACCCCGTCCCCCGGGAGAAGGCCCGGCCGCCCGACGTGATCCCGCTGACCCCTCGGCGAGCTCGCCCTCGGACCCGGCGGATAGGGTGCTCGCCATGGAGAACGCCCCGCTGATCGCGATCGTCGGCGCGACCGCGACGGGCAAGTCCGACCTCGCGATCGCGCTCGCCCGGCACCTGGACGGCGAGGTCGTCAACGCTGACGCCCTGCAGCTGTACCGCGGCATGGACATCGGCACCGCGAAGGTCCCCCCGGCGGAGCGGCTCGGTGTGCCCCATCACCAGCTCGACGTGCTCGACGTGACGGAGGAGGCGAGCGTCTCCGCGTACCAGGCCGCCGCCCGGGCGGACCTCGCGGCGATCCGTGACCGGGGGCGGGTGCCGATCATCGTGGGCGGCTCCGGTCTCTACGTGCGCGCCGTCCTCGACGACCTCGAGTTCCCGCCCACCGATCCGGAGGTCCGCGCCCGCTGGGAGCGCCGCGCGGAGGAGATCGGCGCCCCGGCCCTCCACGAGGAGCTCGCCCGACGGGACCCCGGGGCGGCGAGCAGCATCGGTCCCGGGGACGTGCGGAGGATCGTGCGGGCCCTCGAGGTGGGCGAGCTCACCGGACGTCCCTTCGCCGCCTTCCTCCCACGGCCCCTGCACCGGGACCCCTCGACGGTGCAGATCGGGCTGCGGCAGGATCGCGGCGCGCTGCACGAGCGGATCGCGCGGAGGGTGGACGGCATGCTCGCGGCGGGGCTGCTCGAGGAGGTCGCCGCGCTGCGCGAGCTCGGCCTGGACCGCGGGGTCACGGCGCGGCGCGCGATCGGCTACGAGCAGGGGCTCGCCGTGCTCGACGGGACGATGACCATCGAGCAGGCGCGGGAGTCCACGGTGGTCGGCACGCGGCGGCTCGTGCGCAAGCAGGACACCTGGTTCCACCGCGACGCACGGGTGCGCTGGATCGACGGTGCCGATCCGGCGGCGGGGCGAGCGCTGGATCACGTGCTCGAGGACGCCCTCGCCGCGCTGGCCTAGGCTCGGACCATGAGCACTCCTGCGCCGCACGGACGGTCCACCCCCGCGGGTCCGCCCCTCCCCGAGGGGCTCCGCTTCTCCAAGGGCCACGGCACCCGCAACGACTTCGTGCTGCTGGACGACCCCGAGGGCGCGATCGACCTGGACGCGGCCGCGGTCGCGGCCCTCGCGGACCGGCGCTCCGGGGTGGGCGGCGACGGCGTGATCCGCGCGGTGCGCACGCGCGCGGCCGGGGTCGACGCCCCCGCGGACGCCCCCGAGTGGTTCATGGACTACCGCAACGCCGACGGCTCGATCGCCGAGATGTGCGGCAACGGGGTGCGCGTGGTCGCGGCATTCCTGCGCCGCGAGGGGCACGTGCGCGAGGACCGCTTCCCGCTCTGGACCCGCGCGGGCGTGCGCACCGTCGAGGTGCTCGCCGACCCGACGCCGGAGGATCCCGCCTGGCGCGTGCGCGTCGGCATGGGCGAGGCGGGGATCTCCCGGACGGGCCGCACGGTCCACGTCGCGGGCCACGACCTCGAGGTCACCGACGTCGACATGGGCAATCCGCATGCCGTCGCGTTCCTCCCCGAGGGCGTCGCCCTCGAGGACCTCGACCTCACGCGCCGCCCGGGTCTCTCCCCGGAGCCGGAGCACGGCGCGAACATCGAGCTCGTGGTCACGCGCGGAGAGCGGCACGTGGCGATGCGGGTCCACGAGCGCGGGGTGGGGGAGACCGAGTCCTGCGGGACGGGCGTCGCCGCCACGGCGGTCGCGGCCGCCCTCCGCGCGGGGGACGACTCCCGCCTGCCCTGGCGGGTCGACGTGCCCGGCGGCACCCTCGAGGTGGGCTGGACAGATCAGGGCGAGGTCACGCTCGCCGGCGCCGCCGAGATCGTCGCCGACGGCACCCTGCGCCTCTGAGCCCCGCCGGCCCGGGGCGACCGGGTCTCCCCGAGCCGCCTCAGCGGGCGGGCCCCACCTCGAGGACCCGGAAGCCCTTGGCGCTCGCGACCTTGGCGACCTCGCGCTCGGGCAGCTGCTCGCCGAGCCAGCGGGCCAGCGGGTCCGCGCCGAGGTTCTTCCCCACCACCATCGCCGCGGTGCCCTCGGGGGTGAGGCGGCCGATCCACGTCAGCAGCAGCGCGTGGAGGGCCTCCTTGCCGATCCGGATCGGCGGGTTCGACCAGATCGCGTCGAGGGTGAGGCCGTCGGGGACCTCCTCGGGCGCGATGACGCGCACGTTCCCCAGCCCGAGGCTCGCCGCGTTCTCCGCCGTGAGGTCGCGGGCGCGCTCCGAGACGTCGACCGCCCACACCTCGGCGTCCGGGTGCAGCAGCGCCGCCGTGAGCGTGATCGGGCCCCAGCCGCAGCCGAGGTCCAGCAGCCGGGCGCCGGGCGGCACGGGGGTGATCTCGTCGAGCCGCGCGAGCATCACCGCCGTGGCCTTGTCCAGGCCGTGCCCGCTGAACACGGAGGAGCTCGAGACCAGGTGCCGCTCCTCGCCGGCGAGGCTCACCCGCAGCGGGAAGCGGGTGTCCTCGGTCGAGGGGGAGGGGGAGAAGTAGTGCTCGTCCACCCCGGCAGGATACGGAGGCCCGCGCCGGCGTGCGGCGAGCTCGGCTCCGGGGCGGGTGCGCCGTGGGCAAAATCCCTCGACCCCGGCGCAGAGGCGTGGGATTCTGGTGCGACCCGGTGCCGCCGGGCCCCTGTCGTCCCCCATGAGGAGATCCCTGAACGTGCCCATCGCCTTCCATCCCGATTCCGAGCCCGACACCGACGTCGTGCCGAGCAGCGCCCCGGGAGCAGAAGCCGCCGAGAGCACGATCCCGGGCTCCCGCACCCGTGACCCGCTGACCGAGCGCATCCTCGCCCGCGGCGACGCCTCCGTCTCGTCGGTCACCTACGACTCCACGACCGACGGGGACCAGCTCGACCTCGCCGACCGCCATGCCCTGCGCCGCGTCGCCGGGCTGCGCACCGACATCGAGGACGTCACCGAGGTCGAGTACCGCCAGCTGCGCCTCGAGCGCGTGGTCCTCGCGGGCCTCTACACCTCCGGCGACCTGGCGGAGGCGGAGAACAGCCTGCGCGAGCTCGCCGCGCTCGCCGAGACGGCGGGCTCCGAGGTGCTCGAGGGCGTCATGCAGCGCCGGGCCCATCCCGATCCCGCGACCTTCCTGGGCCGCGGCAAGGCCGCCGAGCTCGCCGAGGTCGTCACCGAGGTCGGCGCGGACACGGTCATCGCCGACGGCGAGCTGGCCCCCAGCCAGCGCCGCGCCCTCGAGGACATCGTCAAGGTGAAGGTCGTGGACCGCACCGCGCTGATCCTCGACATCTTCGCCCAGCACGCCAAGTCCCGCGAGGGCAAGGCGCAGGTGGAGCTCGCGCAGCTCGAGTACCTGCTGCCGCGGCTGCGCGGCTGGGGCGACTCCATGTCGCGTCAGGCCGGTGGGCGCGTCGCCGCGGGCGGCGCGGGCATGGGCTCGCGCGGCCCCGGCGAGACGAAGATCGAGCTGGACCGCCGTCGCATCCGCGACCGCATGTCCAAGCTGCGCCGTGAGATCAAGGCCATGGCCCCGGGGCGCGAGGCGCAGCGCGCGGACCGCCACCGCAACCTCGTCCCCTCGGTCGCGATCGCCGGCTACACCAACGCCGGGAAGTCCTCCCTGCTCAACCGGCTCACCGGGGCGGGCGTGCTCGTCGAGAACGCGCTGTTCGCGACGCTGGACCCGACGGTCCGGCGCACCCGGACCCCGGACGGCCGCGAGTACACCTATGCGGACACGGTGGGCTTCGTGCGGCACCTGCCCACGCAGCTCATCGAGGCCTTCCGCTCGACGCTCGAGGAGGTCGGCGATGCGGACCTCCTGCTCCACGTCGTCGACGCGTCCCACCCGGACCCGGAGGGCCAGATCCGCGCCGTGCGCACCGTGCTCGGCGAGATCGAGGGCTTCGACGTGCCCGAGATCGTCGTGCTCAACAAGGCCGACATCGCGGCCCCGGAGACCCTCGCCCGGATCCGCTCCCAGGTGGGGCTCTCCGCGGTGGTCTCCGCCCGCACGGGCGCCGGCATCGAGGAGCTGCGCGAGCTCATCGCGGAGCACCTGCCCCGTCCCGCCGTCGAGGTGGACCTCGTGGTGCCCTACTCGCGGGGCGACCTGATCTCGCGGGCGCACGACACGGGGGAGGTGCTGGGTGAGGAGCATCTCGCCGAGGGCACCCACCTGCACGCCCGTGTCGACGAGGCGCTCGCCGCGGAGCTGCGCGGCGCGGCCTGAGCCGGAGCGCGGGGGCGCGCGGATACCCTGATCCGATGACCGCAGCCCCCGCCTCCGAGGCGTCCGTCGCCTCCCTGTCCACCCTGATGGAGGCGGCCGTCGGGGCCATCGGCGGCAGCCCCCGTGAGGGGCAGTCCGCGATGGCGGAGGCCGTCGACACGGCCATGCGGGGACAGCGCCATCTGCTCGTCCAGGCGGGCACCGGCACCGGCAAGTCCCTCGCCTATCTGGTCCCCGCCCTGCGGCACGCCGTGACCTCGGGGCGCCCGGTCGTCGTCTCCACGGCGACGATCGCTCTGCAGACCCAGCTCATCCGCAAGGACCTCCCGCGGATCGTCGACGCGCTCGCCCCGCACCTCCCGCGCACGCCCACCTTCGCCCTGCTCAAGGGGCGCGGGAACTACCTGTGCCGGCACAAGATGGACGGCGGCTACCCCGTCGAGGATCCCGGCTCCCTCTTCTCCGAGGCCGCGGTGGATCCCGCTTCCGGCGCGAGCGAACGGCTCGGGGACCAGGTGCGGCGACTGCGCGCCTGGGCGGAGGAGACGGAGACGGGTGACCGCGACAGCCTCGAGGACCCGGTCTCCGACCGCGCCTGGCGTCAGGTCTCCGTGCTCGGCAACCAGTGCCTCGGCCAGACCTGCCCGATGGTCGGGTCCTGCTTCGCCGAGCGCAGCCGCGAGATCGCGAAGGAGGTCGACGTCATCGTCACGAACCATGCGCTGCTCGCGATCGACGCCTTCGACGGCCACGGGATCATCCCCGAGCACGACGTGGTCGTCTTCGACGAGGCCCACGACCTCACCTCCCGCGTCACCGGCGCCGTCACCGAGGTGCTCGTGCCCGGCATGGTGCGCGGGACCGTGCGCGACCTCCGGGGCCTGGGCATGGCCGCGACCGCGCTCGACGACGCCGGCGACGAGCTGCGCGAGGCCCTCGCGCTCGTCCCCGACGGGCGGGTGATCGGGGACCTCCCGGAGCGCCTCGCCGATGCGATCGAGCAGCTGCGCGTCCAGGCCCGCACCGCCCACACCGACGCCAAGGACGCGGGGGACGAGGGCGTCGTCGGCACGGCCGGCGCGCGCAAGGCGGTGCGCTCGAGCCTGCAGGAGATCATCGACGTCTGCGAGCGTCTCCTGGGCCCGGCGGAGGACGACGTCGTCTCCGTCTCCCACTCGCCCGTCACCGGGCGCTCGAGCGTGCAGGTGGCGCCGCTGAGCGTCGCGCTCGCGATGCGCGGGGCGATCCTCGAGCACCGCACGGCCGTGCTCGCCTCCGCGACCCTCGCCCTGGGCGGCCGCTTCGAGCCGCCCGCAGGGGAGGTGGGGCTCGCGCGCGCGGCCCGCACCGGGGTGGACGAGGTCCCCTCCCGGGAGGACCACGGCGCCTGGGCGGGCCTCGACGTGGGAAGCCCGTTCGCCTACCGCCGCCAGGGCATCCTCTACACGGCCGCGCATCTGCCGCGGCCGGGCCGCGAGGGGCCGAGCATCGAGATGCTCGACCATCTGACCGAGCTCGTGGAGGCCTCCCACGGCGGTGCGCTGTGCCTGTTCTCCTCCCGCCGGGGCGCGGAGCTCGCCGCGGAGCACGTGCGCGCCCGGCTCGACCTCCCCATCGGCGTGCAGGGGGAGGACTCGATGGGGAACCTCGTGCGGGACTTCCGGGAGGACCCGGACACGAGCCTCTTCGGCACCCTCACCCTGTGGCAGGGCGTGGACGTCCCCGGTCAGGCCTGCCGCCTGGTGACGATCGACCGCATCCCGTTCCCGCGCCCGGACGATCCGCTGACGGCTGCGCGCCAGGAGCGCGTGGACCAGCGGGGGAGCAGCGGCTTCATGGCGGTCTCCGTGCAGCATGCGGCGCTGCTCATGGCGCAGGGCGCCGGCCGTCTGATCCGCACGCAGGAGGACCGCGGCATGGTCGCCGTGCTCGACCCGCGGCTGGCGACGGCCCGATACGGGCAGGTGCTGCGGGCGGCGATGCCTCCGCTGTGGCCCACCCAGGACCCGCGCGTCGCGGTCGACGCGCTGAAGCGGCTCAGCGCGTCCTGAGCCTCGCGGTACGACGGCCCCGTGGCGTGCCGGACGATGGGCCCAGCGGGTACTGAACCGGAGGGGCCTGAGCCGGCTGGGACTCGGCCGGCGGAAGCCCGGGCGGTGGGGTCTGGGCCCAGCGCGACCTCAGACCGCGCGGAGGACGGCGACGACCTTGCCGAGGATCTCGGCGGCGTCGCCGAGGATCGGCGTGAAGGCCGGGTTGTGCGGCATGAGCCAGATGTGGCCGTCCCGCTGGGCGAACGTCTTGACGGTCGCCTCGCCGTCGATCATCGCGGCGACGATCTCGCCCTTCTCCGCCGTGGGCTGCGAGCGGACGACGACCCAGTCGCCGTCGCAGATCGCCGCGTCGATCATCGACTCGCCGACCACCTGCAGCAGGAAGAGGTCGCCGTCGCCGACGAGCCGCTCGGGGAGCGTGAAGACGTCCTCGACCTGCTCCTGCGCGGTGATGGGGACGCCTGCGGCGATCCGCCCCACGAGCGGCACGGGCACGGAGGGGCCGGCCATGACGTCGGAGGGATCGACCTCCTGCTCGGGGGTGCCGTCCTCCCCGGGCATGACGACCTCCATCGCGCGCGGGCTGCGCGGGTCGCGGCGCAGGAAGCCCTTGCGCTCGAGCACCTGGAGCTGGTGGGAGACCGAGGAGGAGGAGGTGAGCCCCACGGCGTCGCCGATCTCCCGGATGGTGGGCGGGTAGCCGCGCGAGCGCAGGGACGCGGTGATGGTCTCCAGCACGAGCCGCTGGCGACGGGAGAGCGTGGCCGTGGCCTCGGACGGCGACTCGTCGCGCAGGCGGCGGAGCGGCGCGGGTCGGGACGGGATGTTCGGCGACATCGGGCGGTCCTCCTGGCTTCGTCTGTCTGACCCTCGCGGTTCGGTGGTCGTGTCACCCAGGGTAGGTCGGCCGGGAGCGAACTCCAAACATGTGTTCGAGTTTTCTCTTGCGTGTCGCGAAGGTCTGCCCTAGAGTCGCACAGAGATTCGATCGAACAGGAGTTCGTAAGATGCACACTCGTCAGGCCACCGTCACCGCCCTTCCCCTGCGTGGCGCCTCCGCCGTCGCCCGCCCTGCTCGTGCAGGTGTTCGACTGGAGGTCACCCGTCGGGGCCGCATGCTCGTCACCGCGATCGCCTTCCTCCTCGGGCTGGCCGTCGCCGCCCTCGCCCTGCTCGTCCTCGACGTCCCCTCCGCCCTCGCGGGTGACGGGGCCGACGGCGAGCGGACGGTCACCGTGTCCGCCGGCGACGACCTCTGGTCCTACGCCGATCTCTACGCCCCCGAGGGCATGAGCGAC
Source organism: Brachybacterium horti (assembly GCF_054777615.1). Taxonomy (NCBI): domain Bacteria; kingdom Bacillati; phylum Actinomycetota; class Actinomycetes; order Micrococcales; family Dermabacteraceae; genus Brachybacterium; species Brachybacterium horti. Next base: position 323,285 of record NZ_BAAHAM010000003.1, on the reverse strand, counting down.
GCCGACTTCGTCACCGAGGTCCGCGCGCTCAACGAGCTCCCCACCCCGCGCCTCACGCAGGGCCAGGAGATCGTGCTGCCCGCCGCGGATCCCGCCGGGCGCTGATCCCCCGGGCCAGGTACCCTGGCCCGATGCACTGCCCGTACTGCCGTCATCCCGATTCGAGGGTCGTCGACTCGCGCACGTCCGACGACGGCGGCACGATCCGGCGTCGGCGCCAGTGCCCCCAGTGCTCCCGCCGCTTCTCCACCACGGAGACGGCCTCGCTCTCCGTGCTCAAGCGATCCGGGGTGAGCGAGCCCTTCAGCCGGGCGAAGGTCATCTCCGGCGTGCGCAAGGCCTGCCAGGGTCGTCCCGTCTCCGACGATCAGCTCGCCGTCCTCGCGCAGCGCGTCGAGGAGGACATCCGTGGATCGGGCCAGGCGGAGATCGACGCCCACGGCGTCGGGCTCGCGATCCTGCAGCCGCTCCAGGAGCTGGACCTCGTGGCCTACCTCCGCTTCGCAAGCGTGTACCAGGGGTTCGAGTCCCTCGACGACTTCGAGGCGGCGATCCGTCGGCTTCGCGACGAAGGTCCGGCCTCGTCCTGAGACTCGTCCACCATGTGGTGGATTGTGGTCAGGAGACTCCCAGGGTGTGCGTAAGATAGCCCCCGTGCGCTCGCGCGGCGCACATCTGATCGGCGGTCGTGGAGGGGAAGCCACGGCCGCCGATCTCTGTCCGCGGGCCTGCCCCGAGCGGCGCTCGTCGACGGCCCTCGAGGCGCCGGGACGCCGGGCGCCGAGGCCCACCGGGCGCGGGGGGCTCAGGCGCCGACGCCCTCCGGCAGGTCCCGGGCGTGCACCACGCCCAGATGGGTCGTGGGCCGGGTCATCGCGACATAGAGGTCGCCGGCGCCGTGCTGCTCCACGAGCTCCGCCGGCTCCACGACGACCACCGCATCGAACTCGAGGCCCTTCGCGTCCTGCGCGCTCATCACCGCGATCTCGTCGTCGACACCGGAGGAGCCGAGTCCGATCCGTCCCTGTCCGGACACCGCGCCCTGCTCCTGGAGCGCGCGGGCCACCTCGCCGATCCGCTCCGGAGCCGTGATCACCGCGGTCCGGCCGGTCCGGCCGTCGCGCCAGGACAGGACCGCGCGGGCGGCGCCCGCGGCGAGCTCGTCCGGTCCCACCCTGAGGATCTCGGGGTCGCTCTCGCCCTCGCGCACCGAGCTCACCGTCGTGACCGGCAGGTCGTGGGCGGCCGCCATGGCGAGGGCCCGCTCCATGATCCGGGCCGGCGTGCGGTAGTTGACCGTGAGGCTCTCGACCTGGAGGCGGTCCTGGACATAAGGGGAGAGCGCGGCGGACCAGGAGGAGGTCCCGCCCGCGGAGGAGGTCTGCGCGACGTCGCCCACGACGGTGAACGACTTCGTCGGGCAGCGGCGCATGAGGGCGCGCCAGCTCATGGGGGAGTGCTCCTGCGCCTCGTCGACCACGACGTGGCCGTAGGTCCACGAGCGCTCGGAGGAGGCGCGCTCGGCGAGGGAGCGCCCGTCGCGGACCCGCGTGACCTGGTCGGCGAGGTCCTCGGCGCGGACGATCCCCGAGCTGTCCACGTTCTCGAGCACGCGCCGGGCGTATTCGACGTCCGCCGCACGCCGGGAGGCGGCCTCCTGGGCACGGGCCTCGTCGGGCGCGGAGTCCTCCCCGAGGAGCTCGGCGACCTCGTCGAGCAGCGGCACGTCCTCGACCGTCCAGGGCTCGTCCTTGCCGCGCACGAGCAGATGCACGTGATCGGCAAGGGAGCGCGGGGCGGCCTCCTGGAGGCGATCGGGCCGCGAGAGCAGGATCCGCAGGAAGCCCTGCGGCGAGTAGGGGAGCCAGGCGAGGTTCAGCGCCCGGCGCACGTCGGGATCGCTCCGCAGATCGGCGAGGAGGTCGCCGCGGTCCTCGGGGACGACGGTGCGGCCCTCGGCGGCGAGCGCCTTCTCGTAGCGGGCGACGAGCCGGTTCAGCGCGGCGCGCACGAAGACCGCGCGCGCGGCGTTGTGGGGCTTGTGGCCCGAGCGTGCCTCGCGCCGGGCGCCGCGCACGTCGTCCCGGCTGAGCACGAGCTCGGTCCCGTCGATGCGAAGGCGCACGTCCTCCGCGGGGATGCGCTGGCGCTGCTTGACCGCACGGGAGAGCAGCTCGGCCATGTCGGCGTGCCCCTTGACCCGCGCCACGGGGTCCGGATCGTGCAGCGTCGTCTCGACGCCCGGGTACAGGGTCCCCGGCGTGGTCATCACGACGCCGGACTCGCCGAGGCTCGGCAGCACGCGCTCGATGTAGCGCAGGAACCCCTGGGTGGGGGCCATGATCAGCACGCCCGTGTGCTCGAGGCGGCGTCGGTGGGTGTAGAGTAGGTAGGCGGCGCGGTGCAGCGCCACGGCGGTCTTGCCGGTGCCCGGCCCGCCCTGGACCACGAGCACGCCGCGGTTCTCGGAGCGGATGATGCGGTCCTGCTCGGCCTGGATGGTCGCGACGATGTCGCCCATGCGGCCGGTGCGGCGCTCGGAGACCGCGGCGAGCAGGGCGCCCTCGCCCTGCAGGACCACGTCGTCCCCCTCGGCGAGCACCGTCGGGTCCAGGACGTCGTCCTCCAGGCCGGTGATCGTGCGGCCGCGGCTGATGAGGTGGCGCCGCAGGCGCACCCCCTGCCGGTCGGCGCTGGTGGCCTGGTAGAAGGGGGCCGCGGCGGGGGCGCGCCAGTCCACGAGCATCTGCTCGCGCTCCGCGGTGAACAGGCCGATGCGGCCGATGTACCGCCGGGCGTGCTCCTCGGTGTCGAGCCGCCCGAAGACCACGCCGTGGGACACCGAGCGCAGCAGTGCGAGACGGTCCTCGTACAGCGCCATGAAGGAGTCCCGCTCGGAGCGGTTCTGATGGGTGGAGGCGTGCTGGGACGCCTGGATGCTCTCGAGGTTGCCCTCGACCTGGATGATGAGCTCGTCGAGCCGTGCGTAGAGTCGATCGGCGTGCGTCTGCTCACGCGCGATCTCGCGACGGATCTGCTCCTCGGCGTCGTCCACGGACCTGCTCCCCCTGACGTTTCCACTCCTGCCGGCCGCCGACCGAGGACATCGGGCCGGCGAAGCGCGGTGGTCCATTATGGTGGACGCGCCTGGGTGCGCGCGCCACCCGTCGGCCCGGGAGGAGGGGACAGATGCGGGATCCTCGGGATCTGTATTCGTTCGAGGCCTCGGAGCTGCTCGAGGCGGTGCCCCGTGAGGGCCTCACGCTCGTCCATGCGCTGCCCGGCATGGTCGACGCCGGGAACGCCTGTCGCATCGCGGCGACGTATCTCCGCGACGAGCTGCGCCACGTCCGGCTCGTGAGCTTCGACGTCGACGAGCTGCTGGACTATCGCGGCTCCCGCCCGCAGGCGGTCTTCGACGGGGTCTCCTTCCAGCGGGTCGAGATCCCCGAGCTCACGCTCTCGCTCATGTACGACGACTCGGACCGGCCGTTCCTGCTCCTGGACGGGCCCGAGCCCGATCTCCAGTGGAAGCGGCTCGCCCAGGCGATCGTGGACCTCGTGGAGTTCTTCGGCGTGCGCCGGGTGGTGGGGATGCAGGCCGTCCCCATGGCGGTGCCGCACACCCGCCCCATCGGTCTGTTCGCGCACGCGAACGATCCCGAGCTGCTCGGCGGGCGGGACCGTCGCCCGCCCGAGGGGTCCCTGCGGCCCGAGGAGGGCACGGAGATCGTGGTGCCCGCCGGCTTCGGCGCGCTGCTCGAGGTCGAGCTGGGCCGCGCCGGTCATCCGGCGATGGGCTACGCGGCCCAGGTGCCGCACTACCTGGCCCGCACGGACTTCCCCGCGGGGGCGCTCGCGCTGCTGCGTCGCGTCTCCGGCGGGGCCGGGCTGGACCTGCCGCTCGTGGCGCTGGGAGACCTCACGGACGCCGCGGGTGCGGCCCTCGAGAGCACGCTCGAGCACAACGCCGAGGTGGGACAGGTCGTCAGCGCCCTGGAGGAGCAGTACGACGCGGACCGTGACGAGGAGGGGTCGCCGCTCGCGACGACGGTCGACATGCCGACCGCGGACGAGATCGGTGACCACTTCGAGCGCTTCCTCGCGGATCGTGACGGCGACGGACGGGACACCCCGCCGTCGCTGTGATCGCCCCGGCCCCTCGAGCTCGGGACCGCATGTGAACGGCGCCACCTCCGTGCCAGAATGGTCGCTCCGCAGCAACGGCGTCGCACGGGCGACCGCCGCAGGACGCACACGAGGAGAAGGACAGGTATGGCACAGGGCTCGGTCAAGTGGTTCAACGCCGAGACGGGCTACGGGTTCATCGAGATCGACGGCGGCGGCGCCGACGTCTTCGTGCATCACAACCAGATCGACATGGACGGCTACCGCTCGCTGGACGAGGGGCAGCGTGTCGAGTTCGAGGTCGCCCAGGGTGACAAGGGCCCGCAGGCCGAGCAGGTCCGTCCTCTCTGAACCCGCGCGTCCCCGGACGCCCGCGAGGGCCGGTACGGAGCATCGCTCCGCGCCGGCCCTTGTCATGTCCCGGACCGGGCGTCGCGGAGGCCGGTGATCAGTGCTCGAGGACGCGTCCGGAGCGGCGCAGTGCGGTGACCTGCTCGGGCCGCGCGAGGCGCACCGAGACGGCATCGGAGCGGAGCGCGCGGTCCAGTCCGTCGGGGAGCGGGTGCGCGCTCGCGAGGAGCACCGCGTTCCCCCGGCGCTTCCCGCTGAGGTGGGCGGGCTCGGCGATGACGCCCACGTGCTCGAACACGGTGGAGAGCGTCGCGACCTCGTCCGCCAGGAGCCCGGTCCCGGGGGCGGCCGCGCAGTTCGCGAGATAGAGCCCGCCCTCGCGGAGCACGCGGTCGGCGTGCTCGGCCGCCCCGCGGGAGACGAGGGAGTCCGGGGTGCGGTCGCCGGCGAAGACGTCGCGCACGAGCACGTCGAAGCGGTCCTCGCGCCAGTCCGCGAGCGCGACGGCCGCGTCGTCGACCCGGATGCGCAGCTGCGGGGAGCGGGGGAGGTCGAACCAGGTGCGCACGTGCTCGGCGAGCAGTGCGTCGAGCTCCACGACGATCTGCCGGGACCGTGGGCACAGGGCCGCGATCGCCCGGGGAAGGGAGCAGCCCCCGCCCCCGAGGTGCGCGAGCTGCGGGGCGTCGTCGTCCGAGGCGTCGAGGTGGAGGTCGATCGCGAGGAGCATCCACCGCATGTACTCGAAGACGAGGTGTCGGGGGTCGGGATGCAGATGCGAGGAGGGCACCCCGTTGACCTCGAGGAGCACGGAGCCGTCGCTCTCCTGCTCGAGCCGCACGACGCCGGTGGAGACGGGGACGACCTCGCCGAGGGTGCCGAGATGGGGGAAGGGGCTCGAGCCGGCGGAGGAGGCGCCGGAGCGGCGTCGGGCACGTGGGGGCATCACCCCACTCTAGGAGGCGGCGACCGGATCGTTCCTCCCCATCGTCCCGTCGTCCCCATGCCGACGGCAGGAGGCTCGTCCGTCGCACCCCCTTCGTAGCGTGGGGGACATCCCGGGAGCGCCCCGGGGGAACGACGGCAGGAGGAGCGGATGACCGGCAGCACCACGACCCCGCGGGGCGGCGCACGGCGCGGCCCCCTCCACCGCTTCGACGAGGACCAGGCGGATCTCGAGCGTGCGCGCCAGCTGCTCAGCGCGGCGCGGGAGCGCGAGGTCACGGATCCTCGGGGAGCCTTCGAGCTCGTCCACCGCGCCGCGCTGCGCGGCGCCGGGATCCTCGTGGCCCGCGCGAACCGCGAGCGCCGCCGCAAGCTGCCGCTGAACGTGTGGGCGGCGCTCGAGCGGATGGGGCCCGCCGAGCGCGACCGCGCGCTCTCGCTGGTGCCCCTCGTCGCGGAGAGGATGCGGCTGGACCGCGACCCCCGGGCGATGCCGGAGCCCGAGCTCCTGTCGAGGCATCTCCAGGACACCGCCGCGCATCTCGAGGTGGTGGGGGAGATCCTCCTCGAGGATCTCCCGGGCTCCCTCACGGCGCTCGCCGGCTGAGCGGTCCAGCGCGCTACAGTGCGCGGGCGGGATCGAGCACACGAGTCAGGAGCAGTGATGAGCGCGCAGCACGGCGAGGTCACGCCCGGCCGTGCCCATGAGCCCGAACGGCCCGAGCGGTCCGAGTCGCCCGAGCCCCTCGAGCAGCCCGGCATCCTCCACCTCGACATGGACGCCTTCTTCGCCTCGGTCGAGGTGCGCGACGCCCCGGAGCTGGCCGGGCTGCCGGTGGTCGTGGGCGGGGAGGGGCGTCGCGGCGTGGTCGCGGCGGCGAGCTATCCGGCGCGCGAGCGGGGGATCCGCTCCGCGATGCCGATGGCGACCGCCCGGCGCCTGGCGCCGGACCTCGTGATCGTGCCGCCGCGGATCGGCGTGTACCGCGAGATCTCCGCCCAGGTGATGGGCATCCTCGGCGACGTCGTCGCGGACGTCGAGCAGATCAGCGTCGACGAGGCCTTCCTCGACGTCCGCCCGGCGCGGCGTCTCTTCGGGCCGCCGGAGCGGATCGGCGCCCTGCTGCGGGAGCGGATCCGCTCGGAGCTCGGCCTGCCCAGCTCCGTGGGCGGCTCCGTCTCCCGCGCCGTCGCGAAGATCGCCTCCGCGCGGGCGAAGCCGGACGGCATGCTGATCGTCCCCGCGGCCCGGACGGCGGAGTTCCTCGCCCCGCTGCCGGTCTCCGTCATCTCGGGGGTCGGTCCGCGGGCCGTGCAGGGGCTCGAGCGCCTCGGCGTCCGCACGATCGGTCAGCTGCGGGAGCTGCCGCCCGCGGCGCTCTCGCGAGTGCTCGGCCCGCAGGCCCCGCACGTCGCCCGGCTCGCGGACGGCACCGACCGCACCGGTCTGGGGCGCCGGGTGCGCGACAGGTCGCTCGGCACCGAGCGCACCTGGGACGAGGATCTCGTGGACCCCGTCGACATCCGACGCCGGATCACCGTCATGGCGGACGAGGTCGCCCGCCAGCTCCGTGCCGGCGGCTTCGTCGCCCGCACGGTGACGCTCAAGCTCCGCGGGCCGGACGGCACGACCCTCACCCGCTCCTCCACCCTCGCCCAGCCCACCTCGAGCGGCGAGCGGCTGAGGGAGCACGTCGTCGCCCTGTGGGAGCGGGAGCGGGCCGGCATGCCGAGGGTCCGGCTGGCCGGTGTGCGCGCCTCCCATCTGGAGCCCGCCGGGACCGCCGGGAGGCAGGCCGAGCTCGTCGGCCGCACGACGGGATGGACGGATCTGGAGGCCGCGATGGATCGGGCGCGGGACCGCTTCGGCAGCGGCTCGCTCTCCCGAGGATCGACGCTGCCCGGTGCGGCGCCGGCGCCGACGCCCCCGCCGCCTGTGCCCGATGAGAGCCCGAACGCCCTCGAGTTCCCATAAGGCGCATGCCCGTCCTAGAATGGGACGACCGCCGACGGAGGCGCACGGGACCGGCCATCCGGCCGGGACGAGGACGTTCTCCGGGACGACGGGGACGCCCCAGGGCGTGACAGGACGGGGACGAAGGAGCGGGACCATGCCGCTGTCGGAGCACGAGCAGAAGATGCTCGAGGAGATGGAGCGCCAGCTCTTCGCCGATGACCCGCGCCTCGCGCGGGCCTTCTCATCGGGACGCGCTCGGCGCCGGAGCGGCCGGCGGATCGCCGTCGGCCTGGCCGGTGTGGTCGTGGGCCTCGTGGTCCTGGTCCTCGCGGTGGCCCTTCCCGCCGTCTGGCTCGGGGTCCTCGCCTTCCTGATCATGCTCGCCGGAGCGGTGTACGCGGTGACGACCCCCGCGCGCCGCGGCGGGGACGAGTCCGGCGACGGCGCGACCCCGGCCTCGCCTCCCTCCCCGGGGGACCGCAACGGCCGCTTCATGAACCGCATGGAGCAGCGCTGGGAGAAGCGCTCCGGGGACGACCCCCGCCGCTGAGCCCCACCCGCGCCGGTCCTCCCGGGACGGCGCCCCACGCGGCCGCGTCCGGCCGTCGCCGGCCCACGCCGGGCGATGACCCGTCCGGCCTCCTGACCCACCGCTGACACGCCCCGGCTCCCAGGAGCCGGGGCGTCGTCATGCCCGGCGCCGATCAGGCTCCTCCCAGGTCCCCACTTCGCTCCACCGGAGCCCTCCACCTCCCTCCACTTGCCGCCCTTGGACCGGGCGCATGCCGATGACCTGCGCCAACGCAGCGGCGAGCGTGGGGGAGTGCTGCCGGGAGCGGCGCCCCGACCGTCCGTGCGGCGCGCGCGGCGCGATTTCCCTCCACTTCACACCCCACCCTGTGACCTGCAGTGACAGGCCGAATCGGCAGCGAAAAGGACCGTTCGCTGGCGGAGGGTGGGGGGTAGTGGGGTAAAGTGGAGGGCGTAGGGAGGAGAACGGTTCGGCTCACGAGTCCAGGCAGCTGAAGGAGGTCCGAGATGTTCCTCGGGACCTTCACGCCCAAGCTCGATGAGAAGGGCCGCTTGATCTTCCCCGCGAAGTTCCGTGACGACCTCGCCGGAGGACTGGTCATGACTCGCGGTCAGGAGCACTGCATCGCCGTGTACCCGATCGGGGAGTTCCGCCAGAAGCTCGAGGAGGCCCGTCGGGCGCCCACCACCGATCGGCGCACCCGCGACTACCTGCGAGTGCTGCTGTCCGGAGCGGAGGACGTCATCCCGGACAAGCAGGGCCGCATCACCATCCCGGGCCATCTGCGCACCTACGCGGAGCTGGACCGGGAATGCGCGGTGATCGGTGCGCTCGACCGGCTCGAGATCTGGTCCCTCCCGGCGTGGGAGACCTACCTCGAGCAGAAGGAGGAGGGCTTCGCGCAGACCGCGGAAGAGGTGGTTCCCGGCCTGTTCTGAGGTGGCCCCACGGACCTCCGTCCTGCGAGACCTCTCGTCGTTCCCGCCCCGAAACAACTTCCCCGGTGGCGGGTCGGGAACGACGGGGCATCTGGCCGGACGGCCTCCGGGCCCACGCATCAGCCGGCAGTCAGCACGAGAGACACGAGAGCATGAAGGGGAGGGCAGCCATGGACAGCCACAGCGCGCCGGCCGACGACCGCCACGTCCCCGTCCTCCTGGACACCTGTGTCGAGCTCCTCGCCCCCGCGCTCGCCGTCGACGGCGCCGTGCACGTCGACGCGACCCTCGGCATGGCCGGCCACGCGATCGCCGTCCTCGACGCCGCACCCGGCGCGCGGCTCGTCGGCATCGACCGCGACCCGCAGGCGCTCGAGCTGGCCCGCGAGCGGATCGCACGGGCCGGGCACGCCGAGCGGGCGACCCTCGTCCACGCGACCTACGACGAGATCCCGGCGGTCCTCGCCGACCTCGGCATCCCCGCGGTGCAGGGCGTGATCATGGACCTCGGACTCTCGAGCTTCCAGATCGACACCGCCGAGCGCGGCTTCTCCTACGCGGCGGACGCCCCGCTGGACATGCGGATGGACACCTCCTCCGACGGCCCCACCGCCGCGGACCTCCTCGCGGAGCTGCCCGAGGCGGAGATCGCCCGGATCCTCCACGAGCTGGGTGACGAGCGGTTCGGCCGTCGGATCGCCCGTCGGATCGTCGAGCAGCGGGAGACCGCGCCGCTCACCCGCAGCAGCGAGCTCGTGGCCCTGCTCGAGAAGGCGATCCCGGCGGCATCGAAGGCGAGCGGCGGCCATCCCGCCAAGCGCACCTTCCAGGCGCTGCGGATCGCCGTGAACGAGGAGCTCGAGATCCTCACCCGCGCGATCGACGGGGCCCTCGACTCCCTCGCCGTGGGCGGCCGGATCGTCGTGGAGTCCTACCACTCGGGGGAGGACCGCCTCGTGAAGACGGCGTTCGGCCGTCGGACCCGCTCGAGCGCGCCCCCCGGGTTCCCGGTCGAGCTCGACGAGCACAAGCCCACCTTCTCCCCGCTGGTCCGCGGCGCCCTCCAGGCCGACGAGACCGAGCGGGAGCACAACTCCCGCGCCGCCAGCGTCCGGCTGCGCGCCCTCACCCGCACCCGTCCCGACCACGGAGCACACTGACATGGCAAGCACCACCGCCGTCCGCGCCGCCGCGGTCCGACCCGCCCGCACCGCACCCCGCCCCGCGTCCGCCCCGCGCCCGCGGCTGACGATCCTCTCGAGGCCCCGCACCGCCGGCAGCCCGCTGCCGTTCACGGCGCTGTGCACGCTCATCGTCGTGGCGACCCTCGCGACGCTGCTCTACCTCAACATCCAGATGTCGGACACGAGCTACGAGATCACCCGCCTGCAGTCGCAGTCGCAGAGCCTCACGCAGGAGAAGCAGGCGCTCGCCGAGACGAACGAGCGCCTGGGCACCCCGCAGGAGCTCGAGCGGCAGGCCCGCGAGCTCGGCATGGTCCCCGTGAGCGAGCCCGCCTACATCGACCTCTCCACGGGGAAGGTGCTCGGGGAGAGCACGCCGACCGCGGGTGACGCGGCCGTCGCCGACACGCCGTCCGCCTCCTCCGCGGTGCCCCCCGCCGAGATCTACGATCAGCCCAGCAGCTATCACGGCATGGGCAACGAGGGGGACTGATCGTGGCCACGTCCCGTCGGACCGATCGACGCACGCGGACGTCCCGACCGCGCCTTCCCGCGGCCCAGGTGGGCACACCGGCCGTCCGGCACCGCCTCGTGCTCAGCATGATCATGGTGGCGGTGCTGGCGCTGTCCGGCCGCCTGCTGTGGGTGCAGGGCCTCGACGCGAGCGCGCGGGCCCAGGAGGCCATCGACGCCCGCACCACGACCCGCACCATCCCCGCGCTGCGCGGTGACATCACCGACCGCGACGGCACCGTCCTCGCGAGCTCGGTGGAGCGCTTCGACCTCTGGGTCAACCAGCGTCAGGTGAGCACCTATCAGAAGGACGACAAGGAGGCCGTGGCCGCCGGTGACACCGGCGTGAAGGCCGCCGCCGCGGATCTCGCCCCGGTGCTCGGCTGGACCGTCGAGGACACCGAGAAGGCGCTCACGGGGGACAAGGGCTTCAAGTACCTCCAGAAGAACGTCGAGCCGGCCGTGCGCAACGCCGTCATCGCGCTCAAGATCCCGGGCCTCGGCGCGGACCGCGTCGCGGACCGCCTCTACCCGGCGGGCTCCGTGGGCGGCAACGTGCTCGGCTTCGTCGGCGCGGACGGCGCCCCGCTCGCCGGCGCGGAGCTCTCCTACGACGACCTGCTCGCCGGCACCAACGGCAAGACGACCTACGAGCGCGGCGCGGGCGGCCAGATCATCCCCACCGCGACGCAGTCCACCACCGCCGCCGTGGACGGCTCCGACCTGGTGCTCACCCTGGACCGTGACCTCCAGTGGAAGGCGCAGGAGATCATCGCCTCCGCGGTGGACAAGTGGGGCGCGACCGCCGGCAGCATCGTCATCCTCGACGCCCACACCGGCGAGGTGCTGACCCTCGCCGAGGCGCCCACCTATGATCCCAACAGTCCCGAGGCGGACTCCTACCTGGGCAATCGCACGGTCTCGGACGTCTACGAGCCGGGCTCCACGGGCAAGCTGTTCACCCTCGCCGCCGCCCTCGAGGAGGGCACGGTCGACATGGACAGCCAGTACACCGTGCCCTACACGATGTCCTTCAACGGGGAGCGCATCAAGGACTCGCACTCCCACCCCACCCAGAAGCTGACGCTCGCGGGCGTGCTCAAGAACAGCTCGAACGTGGGCACCGTGCAGGTCTCCGAGACGCTCTCCGACCAGACCCGCTACGACTACCTCAAGGCCTTCGGCCTGGGGGAGGCGACGGGCGTCGGGCTGCCCGGCGAGTCGAAGGGCATCGTCCACGACCCCTCGAAGTGGACCGGCCGCACCAAGTACACGACCGCCTTCGGTCAGGGCTACGCCGTGACCGCGCTCCAGATGGTCTCCGCGATCAGCACCTTCGCCAACGACGGCGTGCGCGTGCAGCCGCAGATCGTCAAGGGCGTGAAGGAGGAGGACGGCAGCGTGCGCTCCCTCGGCGAGCCCACGCAGACCCGCGTCGTCTCCTCGGAGACCTCCCAGAAGATCCTCGAGCTCATGGACAACAACGTCGTGGACGACGGCAAGACCAACGGCGACGTGCCCGGCTACGCCGTCGCCGCGAAGTCCGGCACCGCCCAGGTGCCCGGGGAGGACGGCGGGATCACCTACACCGCCTCCTTCATCGGCACCGCTCCCGCCGACGATCCCGACATCGTCATCGGTGTGACCCTGTTCGGGCTGAACTCCTTCATCTCCGGCACCACGGCGGCCGCCCCCGCCTTCTCGGAGATCATGGCCTACACGCTGCAGAACCAGGGGATCGCGCCGACGGGCAAGCCCGGCCGCGAGCTGGAGAACGAGTGGTGAGCGCCCCCGCCCCCGAGCCCGCCCGCCCCCGCAGCCCTCGCGGTCTCGGCGCCCCGGAGCTCGCCCGCGCCCTCCACGCCGCTCTGCCGGCGGAGGCCGAGGGGAGCGTCCTCACCGGCGTCACCCTCGACTCCCGCTCCGTGCAGCCCGGTGACCTCTACTGCGCCCTGCCCGGCGCCGTGACCCACGGGGCGCGCTTCGCCGCCCAGGCCGTGGCCGCCGGCGCGCTGCTCGCGCTCACCGACCCCACCGGCGCCGAGGACTGCGCCCGGGCCGCCCTGCCCGCGCTCGTGGTCGACGACCCCCGCCGCGACACGGCCCGCGCCGCCGCGCTCGTGCTCGGCGACCCGGCCGAGCAGCTGGGCACCATCGGCGTGACCGGCACGAACGGCAAGACCTCCGTCACCACGATCCTCACCGGCGCACTCCGCCACCTGGGCCGCAGCGCCGGGGTCGTCGGCACCTCCGGCACGAGCTACCGCGACGCCCGCGGCGGGGACCACACGATCGGCACCGTCCGCACGACGCCCGAGGCCCCCGAGCTCCACGGCCTCCTCGCCCGGATGGTCGAGGACGGCGTCGAGGTGGCCGCGATGGAGATCTCCTCCCATGCGATGGTGCTGCACCGCGCGGACGGCGTGGTGCTCGACGCGGCCGGCTTCACGAACCTCAGCCAGGACCACCTGGACTTCCATCCCACGATGGAGGACTACTTCGCCGCGAAGGCGATGCTGTTCACCCCCGAACACGCCCGCCTCGGCGTGGTGTGCGTGGACGACGACTGGGGCCGCCGCCTCGCGGACTCGGCCCCGATCCCGGTGACGACCTACTCGGCGACGGGCAGGCCGGCGGACCACCAGGTGCGGGACATCCGCGCCGACGGCTTCGGCAGCGAGTTCACCGTCGTCTCCGCGGAGGGGGAGCGCACGCTCCGCGCGGCCCTGCCCGGCGTGCACTACGTCGCCAACACCCTCGCCGCCTCGCTGCTGCTCGAGGCCGTCGGGATCGCCGGCCCGGAGGTCGACGCCGCCCTCGCGGAGGCCGGCACCGTCCCCGGGCGCATGGAGCTCGTCGCCGAGCGGCCCGTGCGCGGGGTCGTCGACTACTCGCACACCCCCGACGCGCTCGAGAAGGCCCTCGAGACCCTCCGCACCGTCCCCGGCACGCGGCGCCTGATCGCCGTGATGGGCGCCGGCGGGGACCGTGACCGCGGCAAGCGCCCGCTCATGGGCGAGGTCGCCGCCCGACTGGCCGACGTGGTGATCATCACCGACGACAACCCCCGCTCGGAGGACCCCGCGGCGATCCGCGGCGAGGTCGCCGGCGGCGTCCCCGCCTCGACGAGTGCGCAGGTCCACGAGGTGGACGGCCGCGGTGAGGCGATCGCCCTCGCGGCGCGCCTCGCGGACGTGGGCGACACCATCCTCGTGGCCGGCAAGGGGGCGGAGTCCGGTCAGACGATCGGCGGTATCGTCCATCCGTTCGACGATCGTGCCGTGCTGCGCGACGCCCTCGCCGCTCGAGGCGCGTCGACGCGGACGGACCAGGACGGAGAAGGCTGAGCATGCTCGAGACCACCTCCCGCGACATCGCGGGCATCACCGGGGGCCGCCTCGTGGGCGGGGCCACCGGCGAGGAGACGGTCACCGGCGAGGCCCGGATCGACTCCCGCGAGGTCGCCGCCGGCGACCTCTTCGCCGCCTTCGACGGCGAGCACGTCGACGGCCACGGCTTCCTCTCCCGTGCGCATGCCGCCGGCGCCGCGCTCTCCCTCGTCTCCCGGGAGACCGACGGCGAGCAGTCCGTGCCTGCCGTGCTCGTCCCGGACGTCGGCGAGGCGCTCTCGGCCCTCGCCCGCGCCCAGCTCGAGCGCGCCCGCGCCGAGCGCGAGGACCTCGTGGTGCTCGCGGTCACCGGCAGCGCCGGCAAGACCAGCACCAAGGACCTCCTGCGCCGTGTGCTCGGGACCGCCGGGGAGGTCGTCGCGACCCATGCGAGCCTCAACAACGAGCTGGGCCTGCCGCTCACGGTGCTCCGACTCACCCCGACCACGCGCTTCCTCGTGCTCGAGATGGGCGCGCGCGGCATCGGCCACCTCACGCACCTCACCGGGATCGCCCGGCCCGACGTCTCTCTCGTGCTGAACGTGGGCAGCGCCCACCTCGGCGAGTTCGGCGGGGTCGAGAACATCGCCGTCGCCAAGGGCGAGCTCGTCGAGGCCCTCGCGCCCGAGGGGCGCGCCGTGCTGAACGCCGAGGACCCGCGCGTCGCCGCCATGGCCGCCCGCAGCCAGGCCCCCGTGACCACCTGGGGCTTCGCCTCCGGTGACGTGCGCGGCGCCGCGCTCGGCCTCGACGAGGACGCCCGCATCAAGTTCACCCTCGAGGTCCCGGAGGGGCTCACCCGCCTGGACGGCTCGACCGTCCCCGCCGGGTCCTTCCCGGTCCGGCCCGACCTCCTCGGCGAGCACCAGGCCGCGAACGTCCTCGCCGCGCTCACCGGCGCGCTCGTCGCCGGCGCCGATCCGGCCGCGGCGACCGCCGCCCTCGAGGGCGCGCGCCTGGACTCCGGCCAGCGCATGGAGGTCCATCGCGCCGGCGGGGCCATGATCATCGACGACGCCTACAACGCGAACCCCGACTCCATGCGGCAGGCGCTCAAGACGCTCGCGCACCTCGGTCGCGGGCACCGCACGATCGCCGTCCTCGGCGAGATGCTCGAGCTCGGCCCGGACGGCGTGCGCCTGCACGACGAGATCGGCCGGCTCGTGGTGCGCCTGAACATCAGCCAGCTGTACGTGGTGGGGGACGGCGCCGCCGCGATCCATCACGGCGCGAGCCTCGAGGGCAGCTTCGGCGGGGAGTCCGAGTACCTGGACACGGTCGAGGAGGCCATCGCTGTGCTAGAACGGGAGGTGGCGCCCGGTGACGTGGTGCTGCTGAAGTCGTCCCGGGACGCCGGCCTGCGCCGGATCACCCCGCCCCTGCTCGAGCACCTCGCGCAGCCCGTCCACGGAGGAGTCCAGGAATGATCGCGATCATCATCGCGGGGGCCCTCGGTCTGGCGCTCTCCGGCCTCGGCACCCCGCTGTACATCAAGCTGCTCGTCAAGCGCGGCTACGGCCAGTTCATCCGTGACGACGGCCCCACCTCGCACGCCACGAAGCGCGGCACCCCCACGATGGGCGGCGTGGCGATCATCCTCGCGACGCTGCTCGCCTACGGAATCACCCACCTCGTGCTGTGGACCAGCCCCTCCATCACCGTCGGCCTCGTGCTGCTGCTCATGGTGGGCCTCGGGATCGTCGGCTTCCTCGACGACTACATCAAGATCTCCCGCCAGCGGAGCCTGGGCCTCACCGCCCGCGCGAAGCTCATCGGCCAGTTCGTCGTCGCGACCGGCTTCGCGGTGCTCGCGCTGCTGTTCGCGGACTCCGACGGCAACGCCCCCGCCTCCTCGGCGATCTCCTTCGTCCGGGACATCCCCTGGCTGGACCTCGCCTTCGGCGGCACCGTCGTCGGCTTCATCCTCTTCGCGATCTGGGCGAACTTCCTGGTCGCGGCCTGGTCCAACGGGGTGAACCTCACCGACGGCCTCGACGGCCTCGCGAGCGGCGCGACGATCCTGTTCACCGCCGCGTACCTCATCATCTCGTTCTGGCAGTGGCGCCAGGTGTGCAACGTCGACCTCGAGGCCGGCGGCCTCGTGCACTGCTACGGCGCCCGCGACCCGCTCGACACGGCGGTGCTGTGCGCGGCGATCATCGGCGCCCTCGTCGGCTTCCTGTGGTGGAACACCTCGCCCGCGAAGATCTTCATGGGCGACACCGGCTCCCTCGCCCTGGGGGGCGCCCTCGCCGGCCTGACGATCGTCACCCGCACCGAGATCCTCGGCGCGATCATCGGCGGTCTCTTCGTCATCATCTCGCTGTCCGTGATCATCCAGGTCACGAGCTTCAAGCTCACCGGGAAGCGCGTGTTCCGGATGGCACCGCTGCAGCACCACTTCGAGCTCAAGGGCTGGAACGAGGTGACGATCGTGGTCCGCTTCTGGATCGTGGCCGGCATCCTCGCGGGCGTGGGCCTCGGGATCTTCTACCTCGACGCGCTGCCGGGGCTCGCCTCGTGACCGCCCTGCCCGCCGTCGAAGACCGCCCCTGGCCCGGACTCGACATCAGCGGCGTGCGCGTGCTCGTCGCCGGCTTCGGGGTCTCCGGCTACGCGGTCGCGGACCAGACCATGCAGCGCGGCGCCCAGGTGCTCGTCGTGGACGGGAAGGACACCGAGGAGGTGCGCGAGCGCGCCCGCATCCTCGAGGTCCTCGGCGTCGAGGTGCGCCTCGGCGCGGAGCACACCACGGCGCTGCCCGCCGATCGCGAGATCGACCTCGTCGTCACCTCACCCGGCTGGCGCCCCGAGCAGCCGCTGCTCGCCGCGGCCGCCGCGGCCGGCATCCCCGTGTGGAGCGAGATCGAGCTCGCCCGCCGCATGCAGGCGGCGGACGGCCCCGCATGGCTCGGCATCACCGGCACCAACGGCAAGACCACCACGGTCACGATGCTCGAGTCGATCCTCCGGGCGGCCGGGCTGCGCGCGGTCGCCTGCGGGAACGTGGGACTCCCGGTCATCGAGGCGGCGCTGGACCCCGAGGGCTTCGACGTGCTCGCCCTCGAGCTCTCGAGCTTCCAGCTGCACTGGACGGAGCACCTCGACTGCGAGGCCGCGACGATCCTCAACGTGAGCGACGACCACCTCGACTGGCACGGCGGCGCGGAGGGCTACGCCCGCGCCAAGGGCCGCATCTACGACCAGGTGCGCACCGCCTGCGTGTACTCCGTCGCCGATCCCGTGACGCTGCAGCTCGTGGAGGACGCGGACGTCGTCGACGGCGCCCGCGCGATCGGCGTGACCCTCGGCGCCCCCGGGCCCTCGGAGCTCGGTGTCGTCGACGGGCTGCTCGTGGATCGCGCCTTCGTGGAGAACCGACGCACCCATGCCGCGGAGCTCGCCTCCCTCGAGGATCTCGCGCACCTGGGCGCGCACGGCGCACCGCCGCACGTGGTGCTCGACGCCCTGCACGCCGCGGCCCTCGCGCGCGCCCACGGGGTGCCCGCCCACGCCGTGCGCGACGGCCTGCGCGCCTACCGCCTGGGCCGACACCGCGCGGAGACGATCGCCCGGGTCGACGACGTGGTCTACGTCGACGACACGAAGGCGACGAACCCTGCGGCGGCGCAGGCCTCCCTCGCCGCCGCCGAGCGGATCGTCTGGATCGCGGGCGGCGACACCAAGGGGGCCGACGTCGACGCGCTCGTGTCCCGCGCCGCATCGCGGCTCGTGGGCGCGGTGCTGCTGGGCCGTGACGCGACCCCCTTCCTCGAGGCCCTCGCCCGACACGCGCCCGAGGTCCCCGTGGTCCGCGTCGAGGCGGGTGACACTGGAGCCGTCGCCGCTCGCGAGCGCCTCATGGAGGAGGCGGTGGGACACGCCCATCGCCTCGCCTCCGCCGGGGACGTCGTGCTGCTGGCGCCCGCCGCCGCCTCCATCGACCAGTTCCGTGACTACGCGGAGCGGGGGGATCTCTTCGCGGCGGCCGTGTCCCGACTGCCAGGAGAGCACCGATGACCATGCAGGAGTCACGTCGCTCCACGCGGGTCGTGCGCCCCGACGAGGAGCAGCCGCTCGGCAGCATCGGCTCCCGCGTCAAGGAGGGCGTGGGCAGCTGGCTGAAGTCCCCGGCCCTCGACTTCTACGGCCTGATCGTGGTGGGCGCGCTGCTCATCGGGGTGGGCCTCGTGATGGTGCTGTCCTCCTCGGCCGTCATCAACATCTCCAAGGGACTGTCCGGCTACGCGGGACTGTTCCGCCAGGGCACCTTCGCGATCCTCGGACTCGTGGTGCTCGTGGTGGCCGCGCTGCTCCCGCCCTCCTTCTTCCGGCGGGCGGCCTGGCCGCTGCTGTTCCTGGGCCTCGTGCTGCAGTCGCTCGTGCACACGCCGCTCGGCATCGGCAAGGACGGCAACACGAACTGGATCCTCATCGGCGGGCAGACCCTCCAGCCCTCGGAGTTCCTCAAGCTCGCCCTCGCCGTGTGGCTCGGCGCGGTGCTCTCGACCAAGCAGAAGCTGCTGAACCAGCCCTTCCACCTCGCGATCCCGATGGTGCCCGGCGTGATCGCCGCCCTGGGGCTCGTGCTCTCCGGCCACGACCTGGGCACCGCCCTGGTCATGGCGATGCTCGTCGCCGGCGCCGTCTGGGTCTCCGGGGCGCCGCGGCGCTGGTTCGCCCTCGCCGCGGGCCTGGGCCTCGTCGGCGTGCTCGCGCTGACGTTCACGAGCGCGAACCGCATGCACCGCATCGGCAACTGGCTCACCGGCACCTGCGAGAACGACAGCTGCTACCAGTCCGACCAGGGCCTCGCCGCCCTCGCGGGAGGCGGCTGGTGGGGCGTCGGCATCGGCGAGTCCCGCCAGAAGTGGGGCCTGCTCCCCGCCGCGCAGGACGACTACATCTTCGCGATCATCGGCGAGGAGCTGGGCCTGATCGGCACGCTCGGCGTGCTCGCGCTGTTCACCGCGCTCGCCCTGTTCATGTTCCGCATGATCACCCGCATCGACGACCGCTTCCAGCAGGTCACCGTGGCCGGCATCAGCTGCTGGCTGCTCGGCCAGGCCTTCGTCAACATGATGGTGGTGACCGGACTGCTGCCCGTGCTGGGTGTGCCGCTGCCGTTCATCTCCTCGGGCGGCTCCGCCCTCATCGCCTCCATGGCCGCGCTCGGCGTGCTGATCTCCTTCGCCCGCCGCGAGCCCGGGGCGGCCGAGGCGATCAGCGCCCGGATCGGCGTGGTGCGCCGCTCCACGAGCGTGCTCCCCGCCCCGCGTGATGCGAGCGCGGGCAGCTCGCGCCGCGGCCGCCGCGGCGCGGGCCGCCGCGGGTTCGCCCGCACCTCCCGCTCCGATGCGGGCTCCCGTCCCCGACCCCGGAAGGGCTCCCGATGACCCGCGCACCCCGCGTGCTCCTCGCCGGCGGCGGCAGCGCCGGCCACGTCTCCCCGCTGCTCGCGACCGCCGCGCAGATCGCCGAGCAGAGCCCGGAGACCGAGATCCTCGTCCTCGGCACGGCCGACGGCCTCGAGGCGGATCTCGTCCCCGCCGCGGGCCTCGAGCTCGCCACGATCGAGAAGGTGCCCTTCCCGCGCCGCCCGAACGGCGCCGCGCTGCGCTTCCCCGGCCGCTTCTCCGGCACCCTCCGGCGCGTCCGCGCGCTCATGGAGGAGCGGGGGACGGACGTCGTCGTCGGGTTCGGCGGCTACGTCTGCCCGCCCGCCTACCTCGCGGCCGCCCGCTCGCGGGTGCCGCTCGTCGTGCACGAGGCGAACCGCAGACCGGGCCTCGCGAACCGCCTGGGCGCCCGTCGCGCCGCCGCCGTGCTCACCGCCTTCCCCGGATCGACCCTGCCCGGCGCCCGCCGCATCGGCATGCCCATGCGCGAGGGCATCGCCCACCTGGACCGCGCCGCGCACCGCGCCGGGGCGCGGGAGCGGCTGGGCCTGGACCCCGAGCGCCCCGCCCTGCTCGTCACGGGTGGTTCCCTCGGCGCCCAGCGGCTGAACGAGCAGGTCGCCGCCGCCGCGCAGGACGTGCTCGACGCGGGCGCGCAGATCCTCCACGTGACCGGCAGGGGCAAGACCGCCTGCGTCCGGGAGCGGCCCGGCTACCGCGTCCTCGAGTACGTCTCCGCGATGGAGGACGCCTACGCCGCCGTGGACCTCGCCCTCACCCGCTCCGGGGCGGGCACCGTCAGCGAGCTCACGGCCGTGGGCCTGCCCTCGGTGCTCGTGCCGCTGCCGATCGGCAACGGCGAGCAGGCGCTCAACGGCGAGGACGTCGTCGCCGCCGGCGGCGCGCTCATGGTCCCCGACGCTCAGCTCGATGCCGCGTACCTGCGTGACCAGGTGCTGCCCCTGCTCCTGGACCAGGACCGGCTCTCGACGATGGCGGATGCCGCGCGCGGATTCGGCATCACCGATGCCGCCGAGGTGCTGGCGGAGATCGTGATCAGCGCCGCACGCCGCGCCTGAGCGGCGGCCCGCGCGGCGCGGATTACGGTGGGTCCATGACCTCCGCGGCCCCTTCCCCTCGCACCGTCCTGCGCCCCGGGGCGGTGATCTCCCAGCCGGCATGGCCGGAGGGTGAGGTCCGCTCCGTGCACGTCGTGAGGATCGGTGGGGCGGGGATGTCCGCCGTCGCCCGGCTCGCCCTCGAGGCGGGGCTCGCGGTGAGCGGCTCCGACTCCCAGGACGGCCAGTTCATCGCGCCGCTGCGCGAGGCCGGGGCACGCATCGGCATCGGCTTCGACGCCGAGCTCATCGCACCGGACTGCGACCTCGTCATCGTCTCCACCGCCGTGCGGGCGGACAATCCCGAGATCATCGCCGCCCACGAGCGCGGCATCGCCGTGATCCATCGCGCGGCGGGCCTCGCCGGTCTGCTCGACTCCCGGGACGTCGTCGCGATCGCCGGCACCCACGGGAAGACCTCGACCACGGGCCTCGCCGTCAGCGCCCTGCGCGGCGCGGGCCACGATCCCGCCTGGGCGCTCGGCGCGGCGGTGCCGGACCTGGGCCGCAACGCGGGCTTCGCGGCGGATCCGGCGACCGGTGCGAGCGCGGGGGAGTCCCTCGCGGTCGTCGAGGCCGACGAGTCCGACGGCTCCTTCCTCGCCTTCCGCCCGCGGGCGCTCGTCGTGACGAACCTCGAGGCCGATCATCTCGACTTCCACGGCGACGAGGAGACCCTGATCGCCGCCTTCGACGCCGTGACCGAGCAGATCGTCGAAGGCGGCGCGCTCGTGGTGTGCGGCGACGACCCGGGCGCTCGCGCGCTCGGGGAGCGCGCCGCAGCCCGCGGCACGCGGGTGCTCTCCTACGGCACCGCCGCGGGGTCCGACTGGCGCATCGTCACGGAGACGCCGGGGGAGCGCGGCGCCCGCGCCGAGGTGGAGAGCCCGCGGGGCCCGCTGCTGCTGGACCTCGCCGTCGCCGGGCACCACAACGTGCTCAACGCCGTGGGCGCCCTCGCGGCCGCCGCCGAGGCGGACCCGGAGTCGCCGCTCCCGCAGCTCGCCGCCGGGCTCGGCACCTTCACGGGTGCGTCCCGCCGCTTCGACGTCGCCGGGACCGTCGCCGGCGTGACCGTCGTCGACGACTACGCCCACCATCCCCGCGAGGTCGCCGCGACGCTCGCCGCCGCCCGCGGCATCGTCGAGGGCGCCGGGCACGGGGGCCGGGTGCTCGCCGTCTTCCAGCCGCATCTGTACTCCCGCACCCGCAGCTTCGCCGGGGACTTCGCCGCCGCCCTCGGCGCCGCGGACCTCGCCTGGGTGCTGCCCGTCTACGGCGCCCGCGAGGATCCCGTCCCGGGGATCGACCAGCGCACGATCACCGACCTCGCCCCGGCCGGGACGCTCACGCCGCTGGAGGCTCGCGAGGAGGCCGCCGGGCAGGTCGCCGGCGCGGCCCGCGAGGGCGACCTCGTCCTCATGCTCGGCGCGGGCGACGTGGTCGAGCTGACCTCCGGCGTGCTCGCCGCCCTCGAGCAGAGCGCGCAGGAGCGCTGATGGCCCGACGTCCCTCGGCCCCGCGACCCGCCGCGCCGCGCACTCCGGCCTCGCGGTCCGGGGCTTCGCGTCCCGCCGCGCCCGGTGCTGAGTCCCCGCGTCCTGGGACGCCGCGACCCTCGTCCTCGACGGCGCCGTCGGCCCCGTCCCCGTCGGCCTCGCGCACGTCCGCCGCATCGGCGACCTCGGCGGCCTCGCCCGCGGAGCCCGCGGGCACGGACCGTCCGGTCGTGAGGACCGCGGGCGACGCACGCTCCACGACCGGGGCCTCCCGCCCCGGGCGGGCCCGACGCTCGCCGTCCGGCACGAGCCGTCGGCCCTCGGGCGGTCCCTCCTCGTCGCGGCCCGCGGCCCGCGCCGGCGGGTCCGATGATGCCGCCGCTCCTGCACCCCGCGGAGGGGGACGGGCCGTCGGCCGGCCCCGCACGGAGGACCGCACCGCGACGTCGGAGCAGACCACCCGGCAGTCCGGCCGCGCCGGCGGCGTGATCCAGGCGGCGGACCGCTTCCGCGACCTCGTCCGCGCGCGGCCCTGGCGTCGCCGGCGTCGCGCGATCCTCGTGACCGCCGCGATCGTCGTGGCGCTGCTCGTGATCGCGCTCGTCGCGGCCGTGACGCTGCCGGCGCTCTCCGTGCGGCAGGTGCAGGTCGAGGGCCTCGGCTACGTGCAGGAGTCGGCCGTCGACGAGGCGGTCGAGCCCTTCCGGGGTGACAGCGTGCTGCTGCTCGGCACCGGCGCCGTGGAGTCCGCGGTGGAGGAGGTGCCCGGGGTCGCGACCGCCGAGGTGCACCGCTCCTGGCCGGACGGCATGAGCATCACCGTCACCGAGCGCACGGCGATCGCGAGCGTCACCCAGCAGGACGGCGCGACCGTGCTGCTCGACGCCGAGGGGACCGAGCTGCCCGAGGGGGCGGGGGAGGGCGCCTCGCCCGTCCCGCTCACGGTCGCGGCCGACGCCGCCGATCCCGACGGCGCGCAGGCGGCGATGATCGACGTCCTCGCCCAGATGCCGAGCTCGCTGCGCAAGGGCATGACCGGGATGACGGCCTCCTCCCCGAGCGACGTCTCCTTCACGCTCGAGCTCGAGGACGGCGGCACGAAGACGATCGTGTGGGGCGATGCGGCGGACGCCGATCTCAAGGCGGACGTCGTCCGGGCGCTGCTCGCCGAGCCCGGATCCGAGATCGACGTGTCCTCGCCGGTCGCCCCGGTGACCCGCTGACGTGAGACTCGTCCGTTCCCGCGCACGACACGCGGGTGCGGTCGTTGCGCCGGGACGGGAGGGTCCCTAGCGTCGAAGGGACGGAGAGGCGCCCCGATCCTCGAACCTCAGGTGGAGGTTGAGGGTTGAGGGTTCGGCCCTCTCGGCAGGCGAACGACAAAGAGCAAGGACCAAACGTGGCCGGAACCCAGATCTCCCTCGCAGTCATCAAGGTCGTCGGTGTCGGCGGCGGCGGCGTGAACGCCGTCAACCGCATGATCGAATCCGGCCTCAAGGGCGTCGAGTTCATCGCCATCAACACCGATGCGCAGGCCCTCCTCATGTCCGATGCGGACGTCAAGCTCGACGTCGGCAAGGAGATCACGCGCGGCCTCGGCGCCGGCGCGGACCCGGAGGTCGGCAAGAAGGCCGCCGAGGACCACGCCGAGGAGATCGAGGAGGTCCTCCGCGGGGCCGACATGGTCTTCGTGACGGCCGGCGAGGGCGGCGGCACCGGCACCGGCGGCGCCCCCGTCGTCGCGAGCATCGCCCGCAGCCTCGGCGCGCTGACCATCGGCGTGGTCACCCGCCCCTTCACCTTCGAGGGCCGCCGCCGCGCGACCCAGGCCGAGTCGGGCATCGCGGCCCTCCAGGCCGAGGTCGACACGCTCATCGTGATCCCCAACGACCGCCTGCTGTCGATCGCCGACAAGGCCGTCTCGATGCTCGACGCCTTCAAGAGCGCGGACCAGGTCCTGCTCTCCGGTGTCCAGGGCATCACGGACCTCATCACCACGCCGGGTCTGATCAACCTCGACTTCGCGGACGTCAAGTCCGTCATGCAGGGCGCCGGCAGCGCCCTCATGGGCATCGGCTCCGCCCGCGGCGAGGACCGTGCGCTGCAGGCCGCCGAGCTCGCGGTCTCGAGCCCCCTGCTCGAGGCCTCGATCGACGGCGCCTACGGCGTGCTGCTCTCCATCCAGGGCGGCAGTGACCTCGGCCTCTACGAGGTCTCCGAGGCCGCCCGCCTGGTGCAGGAAGCCGCGCACCCGGACGCCAACATCATCTTCGGCTCCGTCATCGACGACGCCCTGGGCGACGAGGTCCGCGTGACCGTCATCGCCGCCGGCTTCGAGAGCGGCGGCCCGCGCCCCCGCCAGGAGTCCGCTCCCGTGGTCGCGCGCCCCGCTCCCCGTCAGGAGAAGGCCCCCGCGCCGCGCCCCGCGGTCACCGAGAGCCGCAGCGCGGCCCCGGCGGCCGGCGGCACCGGCACCGGGGCGTGGAACGCCCCGCAGCAGACCTTCACGCCCTCGGCCCGCTCCGCCTCGGAGCCCGAGACGGAGCAGTTCGACCCGGCCGAGGTCGAGGAGCAGGACGCCGTGCAGAGCAGCGAGCCCTCGCCCGCGCAGCCGGTCGCGCCGCAGCCCGCGCGCCCGCCGCGCATCGAGGAGCCGCCGGCGGACGACGACGACCTCGACCTCCCGTCCTTCCTGAAGTGACGACACCCCTCACGGCACGGGCCCCGCGACTTCGCGGGGCCCGTTCCCTGTTCACGGGGCGCGCGGGCGGGGTGAGCGGCGGCGACTTCGCCGGCCTCAACCTCGCCCGGCACGTGGGGGACGCCGAGGCGGACGTCGAGCGCAACCGTGCGCTGCTCGCCGCCGAGGTGGGACTGCCGCTCGCCTTCGTCGACCAGGTGCACTCACCGGACGTCCACGTCCTGCCCGCCTCCGGCCCGGTGCCGGTCGTCACGGCCGACGCCCTCGTGACCGACCGCCGCGACGTGGCGCTCGCGATCATGGTGGCGGACTGCCTGCCGGTGCTGCTCGTCGATCCCGACGCCGGGGTGATCGGCGCCGCCCACGCGGGCCGCCGCGGCCTCCTGGACGGCGTCCTGCAGGAGACCGTCCGCGCGATGGCCTCGCTCGGGGCCGTGCCCGCCTGGATCGGGGCGGCGATCGGCCCGTCGATCTGCGGGGCGTGCTACGAGGTCCCCGCCGCCATGCGCGAGGAGTCCGCGGCGCAGCTCCCCGAGCTCGCCGCGACGACGTCCTGGGGCACGCCGTCCCTCGACCTCACGGCCGGCGCGGTCGCCGCGCTCGTGGGCACCGGCGTCCCCGCCGCCGCCATCGAGGACCGGCACCCCTGCACCCTGGAGGACGAGGACTTCTTCTCCTACCGGCGCAGCGCCCGGACCGGGCGCCTCGCGGGCGTCATCGCCCGGGCGTGAGCACACGGGTGTGAGCACGAGCGCATGTCGCGGCTCGCGGCGACACGCCGTGCAGGTGCGCCGTGCCGGGAGGGCCCTGCGGTACGTTCGTCGCACAGGGCCCCCGCGCACTCCCCGTGCTTCCCCGGGGTCCAGGTCAGCGTGAACAACGAAGTGGGAGAACAGCCATGGGAACCTGGCGCAACGCCATGGTCGCACTCGGCCTCGCCAACGAGGTCGACGACGAGTACTACGAGGACGAGCGGGACGCCCGCGACGAGGCCGCACAGCCCCGCCGCACCGAGCGCACCCCCGAGCCTGCCCCCGCCCGGGAGGCCCAGGTCACCCCGATCCGTCAGCGGTCCGTCGTGACCGTGGCGCCTTCCGTGGAGGAGTCGATGCACCGCATCACCACGATCCACCCGCGTTCCTACAACGACGCGAAGGCCATCGGCGAGTCCTTCCGCGACGGCGTCCCCGTCATCGTGAACCTCTCCGACATGCAGGACGGCGACGCGAAGCGCATGGTCGACTTCTCCGCCGGTCTCGTGTTCGGCCTGCGCGGCACCATCGAGCGCGTGACGTCCAAGGTCTTCCTGCTCTCCCCGGAGTTCGTGGAGGTCGATGGCGACACCACGCCCGACGAGGGCAGCTTCTACAACCAGAGCTGACCCTCGATGGCCGTGATCGCAGGAGTGCTGTACATCGCACTCCTGCTCTACATGATCGTGCTCGTGGCGCGCCTGGTCCTGGAATGGATCCAGGCGTACTCGCGCGACTTCCGGCCGACCGGCCTCGTGCTGGTGCTGTTCGAGGTGGTGTACACGCTGACCGACCCTCCCGTGAAGGGTCTTCGCCGCCTCATCCCGCCCATCCGGCTCGGGGCGGTCTCCCTGGACCTCAGCCTCATGATCGTGCTCCTCGTGGGCTGGATCCTGCTGGGAGTCCTGGGACGCGTCGCGGTCTGACCGCGACGCCCTGCACGATCCGCTACTCTGTCCAGCAGCGCGCAAGCGCGTTCGGACCCAGACTGCAACGAGAAGGTGACCCATGGCTCTGATGCCCGATGACCTGCTGAACAAGCGGTTCACCCCGGTGCGGTTCTCCGAGGGCTACGACATGGACGAGGTGGACAACTTCCTCGACAATGACATCCTGCCGCGCCTGCAGGAGCTCATCGACGAGAACAGCCGGCTGACCAAGGAGCTCGAGGAGGCGCACAACCGCGTCGCCGAGCTCGAGTCCGCCCAGGCAGCCTCCACCGAGGTCCCGGCCGAGCAGGCCGAGGAGACCGCCGCCCCCGTCGCAGCCGTCGCGGAGACCCCCGAGGTCGACGAGACCGCCCCGCAGACGGTCGTGGACGAGGCCCCCTCGACCACCGAGACCGTCGCCGCCGAGCAGCCAGCGCCCGTGGTCGAGCAGCCCGCGGAGGCCCCGGCCGCCGCCGCCCCGGCGCCGACCGACGCCGCGGGCATCATCGCCCTCGCGAACCGCCTGCACGACGAGTACGTCAAGAACGGTGAGGACGAGCGCGACCGCCTCATCGCCGAGGCCAACGACGAGCACAAGCGCATCGTCGGCGAGGCCGAGGAGAAGTCGGCGAGCACCCTCGCGGCGCTCGAGAAGACCAAGGCGGATCTGGAGAAGTCGATCGAGGGTCTGCGCACCTTCGAGCGCGACTACCGCAACCGCCTGCGGAACTACCTCGAGAACCAGCTCCGCGACCTCGACACCGACGAGACGCAGGACAAGCAGGCGAACTTCGGCCTGTGAGCCAGCCCGCCTCCTCCTCGACGAGCGCCGGACCCGTGGGGTCCGGCGCTCGTCGCCGTGCGGGCCTCCCGCTGCCCGCAGTGCTCGCGATCGTCGTGCTGCTCGGCGCCGTGATCCTCGTGCTCGACCAGCTCTCGAAGAACTGGGCCGTCGCGAACCTGCCGCTCCTGGAGCCGCAGCCGTTCCTCGGTGAGCTCCTCCAGCTGACGCTGCTGTACAACACCGGCGCCGCCTGGGGCATGGGCGCGGAGATCACCCCCGTGGTCACCGTCCTGCAGATGGGCATCGCCGCCGGCGTCGTGGTCTTCGCCGTGAAGGCGGTGCGCTCGCCCTGGTACGCGATCGCCCTCGCCCTGATCCTCGGCGGGGCCCTCGGCAACATCCACGACCGCCTGCTGCGCGAGCCCGGCCCCTTCCACGGCGGCGTCGTCGACTTCCTCGAGCTGCCCCACTGGCCCGTCTTCAACGTCGCCGACATGGGCGTGGTGGGCGGCGCGGTGCTCGTCGTGCTGCTCGGCGTCCTCGGCGTCGCGACCGACCCCGGCGCCACGGACCGCGAGGACCACACGACCGAGGCCCCCGCGCCCGAGGAGGGCGAGGCGTGAGCAGCGAGCGCACGCTCCTGGTCCCGGACGGTCTCGCCGGCGACCGCGTGGACGCGGGGCTCTCCCGGATGCTGGGGCTCTCCCGCACCCGCGCCGCGGACCTCATCGACGCCGGCCACGTGGAGATCGACGGCAGCGCCGTCGCCTCCCGATCCGTGCGCCTCGAGCCCGGCATGATGCTCTTCGTGCACCTGCCGGACGAGGCGCCCGCCGTCGCGGTGCGCCCGCAGATCGCCCCCGGCATGAGCCTCGTCCACCAGGACGAGGACCTCGTCGTCGTCGACAAGCCTGTGGGCGTCGCCGCGCACCCGAGCGCCGGCTGGTCCGGCCCCACCGTGCTCGGGCACCTCGCCGCCGCCGGCGTCTCCATCCGCACGAGCGGCGACGCGGAGCGCCAGGGGATCGTCAGCCGTCTCGACGTGGGCACGAGCGGCCTCATGGTCGTCGCCCGCACCGAGCGCGCCTACACGACGCTCAAGGACGCCTTCCGGGCCCGTGAGGTCGGCAAGGTCTACCACGCGGTCTGCCAGGGCCGCCCGGATCGCGGCGCGGGCACGATCGAGGCGCCGATCGGGCGCTCCCCGCACCACGACTACAAGTTCGCGGTGCGCCAGGACGGCAAGCACTCGGTCACCCACTACTCGACGCTCGAGGAGCTCTCCGGCGCGACGCTGCTGCGGGTGAAGCTCGAGACCGGCCGCACGCACCAGATCCGCGTGCACATGGCCGCCCTGCACCACCCGCTCGTGGGGGACCCGCTCTACGGCGCCGATCCGACGCTCGCCGAGCGGGTGGGACTGCGGCGTCAGTGGCTGCACGCCATGGAGCTGACCTTCGTGCACCCCGTCTCCCGGGAGCAGGTCACCTTCTCCTCGCAGTACCCGAGCGATCTCCAGCACGCGCTCGACGCCCTGCGCGACGCCTGAGCCGCCCGGCCGGATACGGTCGACCCATGAGCCCCGCGAGCGAGAACCCGCAGCGCCCCTCCCGCGAACGCGCCCTCGAGCGGGCGGCGTTCCCCTGGTCCCGGGTGGCCGGTGTGCTGGGCCTGGACCCGGAGGAGGCGGAGCTCGCGCTCCGCGACGAGGACCGCACGCGTGAGGCGGTGCTCGCCGCGAGCCGCGCCCACCTCGCCGCGGACGACGACCGCCGGGCGGGCCGCGTGCCGGACACCGCCATCGCCGCCCATCCGGACTTCCCGACCGGGATGGGCATGAGCCTCATCGGCGCCGGCGTGCTGTGGGAGGTCACGGACCTCGTGCCGCAGATCGCCCTGCGCGTCGCGAAGGACCATCACGAGGACGGCGACGAGGAGCTCGCCGCGAGCTTCGCGGCGATGGTGGCCGAGTTCGCCCGGCCCCCGGAGGACGACGCCATCGCCTGGGCGGCGCAGTCGCTGCTCGTGGACGTGTTCACCCGCGCCGGCAGCCCCGACCGGGCGGACGCCCTCGCCCGGGACCTCGCCGCGCACGCCGTGCCCCTGGACCTGTGGCGGGACGACGACCCCGCCCTCCCGGACGACTCCCTGGCCTGGCACGGCGGCGCCTTCGTCGAGGGCATGCCGCCCCGCCGCGACGGTCGCGCCCTCACCTTCGAGGAGGCCGCCGACTACGTCGACTCCCTGCTCACGGACAGCCTGCGCGAGCGCGAGGCCGAGGGCGACGGTGCCGGGGACGGCCCGGGCGAGCGCCCGGCCTGATCCCCGTCCCGGCCCGTCGGACGCCGCCCCCAGGAGCCGCCGCCGAACGCCCCGCGGGCCCCGGGGATTCCCCTGCGGGCCGACCCGCCGGGGTGACCTCCGTGACCCCCGTCGCGCGGCACGTCGGGGCCGCGGGATGACTACGCTGGAGCGCATGGCTTCCGCGGGTAACGACGATTTCGTCCATCTCCACGTCCACACCGACTACTCCCTCCTGGACGGGGCGGCGAAGATCGACAAGCTCGTCGCCGAGGCCGCCCACCAGGGGCAGAGCGCGGTCGCGATCACCGACCACGGGTACCTCTTCGGCGCCTACGAGTTCTACCGTGCGGCGACGAACGCCGGGGTGAAGCCGATCATCGGCGTCGAGGCGTACGTGACGCCCGGGACCAGCCGGCACGACCGCACGCGCGTGCAGTGGGGGACCAAGGAGCAGCAGCTCGCCGGCGACGACGTCTCCGCGCGCGGCGCCTACACGCACATGACCCTGCTGTCGAGGTCGACCGAGGGCATGCACAACCTCTTCCGCCTGGGCTCCGCCGCCTCCCTCGACGGCCAGATGGGCAAGTGGCCGCGCATGGACCGCGAGATCCTCGCGAAGTACGCGCCGGGCCTCATCGCGACCTCCGGCTGCCCCTCCGGCGAGGTGCAGACCCGGCTCCGCCTGGGACAGGTCGACGAGGCCATCAAGGCCGCCGGCGAGTTCCAGGACATGTTCGGCAAGGAGAACTACTTCATCGAGCTCATGGACCACGGGCTCGACATCGAGCGGCGGGTCACGAAGGGCCTGCTCGAGGTGTCGAAGGCCGTGGGTGCCCCGCTCGTCGCGACCAACGACCTCCATTACGTCACCGAGCAGGACGCGACCATCCAGGACGTGCTGCTGTGCATCAACTCCGGGTCCAAGCTCACCGACCCGGACCGCTTCAAGTTCGACGGCTCCGGCTACTTCCTGAAGTCCGCCCAGCAGATGCGCGAGCTGTTCCGCGAGTTCCCCGAGGCGTGCGACAACACGCTGCGGATCGCCGAGATGTGCGACGTCGCCTTCACGACGACCGCCGAGGGCGCGAACTACATGCCGCACTTCCCGACCCCCGGCGGCGAGGACGAGGACTCCTGGTTCGTCAAGCAGGTCCAGGACGGCCTCGAGTACCGCTATCCCGCCGGCATCCCCGACAACGTCCAGCAGCGCGCGGACTACGAGGTCGGGATCATCCTCCAGATGGGTTTCCCGGGCTACTTCCTCGTCGTCTCCGACTACATCAAGTGGGCCAAGGAGCAGGGGATCCGCGTGGGACCGGGCCGAGGCTCGGGCGCCGGCTCGATGGTCGCCTACGCCATGCGCATCACCGACCTCGACCCGATCGAGCACGGCCTGCTCTTCGAGCGGTTCCTCAACCCCGACCGCGTCTCCATGCCCGACTTCGACGTCGACTTCGATGATCGCCGCCGCGGCGAGGTCATCGACTACGTCGAGCAGAAGTACGGCGACGACAAGGTCGCCCAGGTGGTCACCTACGGCGTCATGAAGACGAAGAACTCCCTCAAGGACGCCGCCCGCGTCCTGGACTATCCCTTCGCCGTCGGCGACCGGATCACGAAGGCGCTGCCGCCGGCCGTGATGGGCAAGGACATCCCGATCAAGGGGATCTTCGACCCCGAGCACAAGCGCTACGCGGAGGCGACCGAGTTCCGCCGCCTCCACGACGAGGACCCGGACGTCCAGAAGGTCGTCGGGATCGCGAAGGGCGTCGAGGGCCTGACCCGCGGCTGGGGCGTCCACGCCTGCGCGGTCATCATGTCCAGCCACACCCTCACCGACATCATCCCGATGATGCGCCGCCCCTCCGACGGCCAGATCATCACCCAGTTCGAGTACCCGACCTGCGAGACGCTCGGCCTGCTGAAGATGGACTTCCTGGGGCTGCGCAACCTCACGGTGCTCTCCGACGCGGTGCAGAACATCGAGCGCAACGGCAAGGAGCCCGTCGACCTCGAGCAGCTGCCCTTCGACGACCCCGCCACCTACGACCTGCTCCAGCGCGGCGACACGCTCGGCGTGTTCCAGCTGGACGGCAGCGGCATGCGCACCCTGCTGCGGCAGATGAAGCCTGACAAGTTCGGCGACATCACCGCCGTCTCGGCGCTCTACCGCCCGGGCCCGATGGGCATGGGCTCGCACACGAACTACGCGCTGCGCAAGAACGGCCTGCAGCCGATCACGCCGATCCACCCGGAGCTCGAGGAGCCGCTCGCGGAGATCCTCGGCGAGACCTACGGCGTGCTCGTCTACCAGGAGCAGGTCATGCAGACCGCGCAGAAGGTCGCGGGCTACAGCCTCGGCGAGGCGGACATCCTCCGCCGCGCCATGGGCAAGAAGAAGAAGGCTGAGCTGGACAAGCAGTACGTCTCCTTCGAGGCCGGTATGAAGGAGCACGGCTACTCCGACGCCGCCGTCGCCGCGCTCTGGGAGACCCTGCTGCCCTTCGCGGACTACGCGTTCAACAAGTCCCACTCCGCCGCCTACGGCGTGGTCTCCTACTGGACCGGGTACCTCAAGGCGAACTACCCGACCGAGTACATGGCCGCGCTGCTCACCTCCACGCAGGAGAACCGCGACCGGCTCGGCCTGTACCTGGGCGACTGCCGCCACCGCGGGATCACGGTGCTGCCGCCCGACGTCAACGAGTCGGACCTGTACTTCTCCGCCGTCGGCGACGACATCCGCTTCGGCCTCTCCGCGATCCGCAACGTGGGCGCGAACGTCGTGGAGGAGATCATCAGGGCCCGCGAGGAGAAGGGCGCCTTCACCTCCTTCACCGACTTCCTCGACAAGGTGCCGCTCAGCGTCTGCAACAAGCGCACGATCGAGTCGCTCATCAAGGGCGGCGCCTTCGACTCGCTGGGCCACAACCGCCGCTCCCTCGTGCTCATCCACGAGGACGCCGTGGACTCCGTGGTCGACGTCAAGCGCAAGGAGGCCCAGGGCCAGTACGACCTCTTCGCGGACATGCTCGGCGGGGGCGGGGCCGACGACGGCATGGCCACCGGCTCCGCCGCGACCCTCACGATCCCCGAGCTGCCCGAGTGGGACCGCAAGGAGAAGCTCGCCTTCGAGCGGAACATGCTGGGCCTGTACGTCTCCGACCACCCGCTGTACGGCCTCGAGCACGTGATCGCGCAGAACTCCTCGATTGCGATCAGCGCCCTCGCGGACGACGGCGCGGTCGAGGACGGCACGATGGTCACGATCGCAGGGCTCATCACGACCCTGCAGCGCAAGACCACCAAGAAGGGCGACATGTGGGCGATCGCCACCGTCGAGGACCTCGAGGGCGCGATCGACTGTCTCATGTTCCCCTCGACGTACATGACCGTCGCCTCCGAGCTCGCCGAGGACCTCGTCGTCTCGATGAAGGGCCGGGTGGACACCTCCAAGGGCATGCCCGAGCTGCGCGTCATGGAGATGACGATCCCCGAGGTGGGCTCCGGCCCGGACGGCCCCGTCACGCTCGTCCTGCCGGCGATGCGCGCGACCTCGAAGGTCGCCGAGGGCATCCGCGGGGTGCTCGAGGACAACCCGGGCTCGAGCGAGGTGCACCTGCGGCTCCAGGAGCCGGGCCGCACGACGCTCATGCAGCTGGACAAGCGGCTCTCGGTGACGCCCTCGCCCGCGCTGTACGCCTCGCTCAAGGCGCTGCTGGGCCCCGGCTGCCTGATGTGACCGGGGCAGCGCCGTGCGCGTCGCGACCTTCAACATCCACCACGGGGCGGACGCCCGCGGTCGCCTCGACCTGACCCGCACGGTCGCGGCGATCGCCGCGACCGGTGCGGATCTCGTCGCCCTCCAGGAGGTCGACGTCCGCTTCGGCGTGCGCTCCCGGGACCAGGATCAGGCGTCGCTGCTGGGCGAGGCGCTCGGCATGGACGTGCGCTTCGGGCCCGCGATGGTGCGCGGGGAGGGCGACGGCTACGGCCTCGCCCTCCTGAGCCGCGCCCCGATCGGGGAGGCGGTCATGCATGTGCTGCCCGGGGCGTCGGGGCCCCGGCCGCTGCGGGAGCCCCGCGGTGTGCTCGACGCGCGGGTGGAGCTGCCGGGGGAGGGGTCGGTGCGGGTGCTCGTCACCCATCTCGACCACGACCACTGGTCCCATCGCGACGCCCAGGTGCGGGAGATCCTGCGCCTCGTCGCGGAGGACGCGGGCCCCGTCGTGCTCCTGGGGGACCTCAACGCCGACCCCTCCGCCCCCGAGCTCGCGGGCCTGCGGCTGCGCGGCTTCCGCGACGCCGCGATCGAGGCGGCGCGGGAGCGCCGGCGGGGGACGATCGCTCGCGCCCCGGACCGGACGGCGCCGGGCGGCGCCCTGTCACGCGCGGCGCGGGCCCTGTCCCTCGCCCGCGCCGTGGTCCCGCACGGGCCCGTGCGCGCGACCTGGCCGGTGCGCGTCCCGCTGCGCCGGCTCGACGCGATCTGGCTGCGCGGCCCCGTCCGGGCCCGGGAGCTGCGCGTGGTGAGGAGCGCCGCGTCCGACCACCGCCTCCTCGTCGCCCACCTCGACCTCGGCTGAGCCGCGCGGGCCCGTGGGAGGCGGGGGTGACCTGCAGGAAGAACGGCCCCGGAGCGCGCCGGTGCGGGGCCCGTCGGCCTACGGTAGGAGCATGAGCCTCGAGACCGATCTGCTGCCCGACGACCTGCTGGCGACGATCCGCGAGCGTGCGGCGGTGCACGACCGGGAGAACACCTTCCCCGAGGAGGACCTCGCGGACCTCCGCGGGCGCGGCTACCTGCGCCTGCTGGTGCCCGAGGAGCTCGGCGGGCTCGGCGCGAGCCTGCTCGGGGCGACCCGCGTGCAGCGCCGGCTCGCGCAGGCCGCGCCCGCCACCGCCCTCGCCATGAACATGCACCTCGTCGTCACCGGCGCCGCGTTGCATGCCCACCGCCTCGGCGTCACGGCGGTGCGCGCCGTGCTCGAGGAGGCCGCGGCGGGGGAGCTGCACGCCTTCGGGATCTCCGAGGCCGGCAACGAGGCGATGCTCTTCGACTCCTCGACCCACGCGGTGCCGGACGGCGAGGGCGGCTTCCGTCTCACCGGCACCAAGATCTTCACGTCCCTCGCCCCGGTCTGGGACCGGCTCGTGGTCCACGGGCGGATCGCCGCGACCTCGGAGAGCGACCCGCGGCTCGTGCTCGGCGTCCTCGAGCGCACGGGCGCCGTCGAGGTGCTCGAGGACTGGGACACCCACGGCATGCGGGCCTCCCAGTCCCGCACCACGCGACTCCACGATGCGCCGCTGAGCGCCGCCCGTGTGCTCACGCAGACGCCCGTCGGCCCCCACGGTGACCCCTTCGTCATGGGGATCTTCGGCGCCTTCGAGCTGCTGCTCGCCGCGGTGTACACGGGCCTCGCGGAGCGGGCCGTCGAGCTCGGCGCGGGGATCGCGACGAGCCGCCGCAGCGTGACCCGGGGGATCCTCCACGCCGACGACCCGGACGTGCGCCGCCGCCTCGCCCGCGCGGCGATCGCCCTGGACGGCTCGGTGCTCCAGATCGAGAAGCTCGCCGCGGATCTCGACGCGCTCGGCACGGGGGAACGGGGAGCGGGCACCACCGACCACGGCCCGCGCTGGTTCCTGCAGTTCTCCGGCGTGAAGTCCCGCTCCACCGAGGCCGCGATCGCGGCCGTGGACGAGGTGCTGCGCGCGAGCGGCGGCGCGCACTTCTTCCGGCGCAGCGAGCTCGAGCGGCTCTCTCGCGATGTGCGCGCGGGCATGTACCACCCCTCGGACGAGGAGTCCGTGCAGTCCTCCTACGCGAAGGCTCTGCTCGGCGAGATCGGCGACGCGGAGCGGGCGGGCGCCGAGCGCCCGGGCGCGCAGGGCTGAGCCGACCGTGCGCATCGTGATCGCCGGCGGCTCCGGCAGCCTGGGGAGGGCGCTCGTCCCGTCGCTCCTCGCCGACGGCCACGAGGTCGTCGTGCTCACCCGCTCCGCGAGGGGAGCCGGCCGGGCGCCGCGTCGCACCGACGCCCGGGTGCGGTACGTGCACTGGGACGCCCGGAGCGCCGGGCGGTGGGAGCGCGAGCTCGACGGCGGGGACGTCGGGCTCGTGAACCTCGCGGGACGCCTCGTGGACGCGCGTCCCACCCCCGCGGCGATCGCTGACCTCACCCGCTCCCGGGTGGACGCGACGCGGGCGCTCGTGGAGGCGTCCACGCGGTGCGAGCGGCCGATCCGCCGCTGGGTCCAGGCCTCCACGACCGCGATCTGGTCTGACGCCGGTGAGGCGCGGCTCGACGAGACGAGCCCGATCCCCGTGGGCCTCCCGCAGATGACCGGGGTCGCCGAGCGCTGGGAGCAGGCGCTCGCCGGGCACCGCAGCGAGCACACGCACGTGCTGCGCACGAGCATCGTGCTCGAGGCGGGAACCCCTGCCCTGGACCGCCTGCTGATGCTTGCCCGCCGGGGTCTCGGCGGGCCGGTGGCCGGCGGCCGGCAGTGGGTGAGCTGGATCCATGTCGAGGACTGGGTGCGAATCGTGCGGTGCGCCCTCGGCCTCGCCGAGCCCACGCTGCCGGACGGCGTGATCGTCGCCTCGGCGCCGAACCCGGTGCGGAACGCGGAGCTGATGAGCACGCTCCGGCGCAGCGCCGGGGGAGCGGGCCGGCTCCTCGCGCTGCCCACCCCGGAGCCGGTGCTGCGGCTCGGGGCGCTGCTGCTGCGCACCGACCCCGCGCTCGGGCTCACCGGCCGTCACGCGACCTCGCGGGTCCTCGACGAGGCCGGGTTCACCTTCCACCACCCGACGCTCGGGGAGGCGGTGCCGGCGCTGCTCGGGCGCTGATCAGGGCGCGCCCTGGTCACCCCGGCGCAGGACGACGGCGCGCCCCGGCCCCTCGCAGGAGGGACCGGGGCGCGCCGTGCGGTGGGGAGGTCAGTCCTCCGAGGAGGCGTCCTCCTCGATCGGGGCCGACGGGGCCGACGGGGCCGACACGGCAGGAGCCGGGGCGGAGGAGCTCTCGGCCTCGGCACGCACCGCACGGCCGCCCTCGGAGGCCCGCTGGAGGGTCTCGCCGAAGTCGATCCCGGTGGTGGAGCTGACCATGTCGAGCACCTGCGCGAGGCCCACGGAGATGTTCTGCCCGATCTTCGCCTCACCGTCCGTGGAGAACACGGAGAGCTTGTCGATGTTCGAGTAGGGCTTCGCGAGCTCACCGGCGACCGTCGGCAGCACCTCGAGCACCTGCGCGAGCACGGCGGCGTCGTTGAACTGCTTGTACGCCTCGGCGCGGGCGCGCGTGGTCTCCGCCTCGGCGTCGCCCTTGGCGCGGATGGACGCGCCCTCGGCCTCGCCCTGGGCGCGCAGGGAGTCGGCGCTCGCCTGACCCTCGAGGCGCACGGCCTCGGCGTCCTTCGAGCGGCGCTGCAGCTCGACCTCGGCCTCGGCGCGGCCGCGGGCCTCGATCGCGTGGGCCTCCGCGTCGGCGGAGACCTTGCGGGACTCGGCGCGGTTGCGCTCGTCCGTCAGCTGCGCCTCGGACTCGGCGATGCGCGCGTACTTCTTCGAGTCCGCGTCCTGCTGCTCGGCGTAGCGCTTGGCCTCGGCCGGCTTGTGGACCTCGGCGACGAGCTGCTTCTCGCGCAGGTCGTTGTTGCGGACCGCGATGAGCTCCTCCTGCTCGATGATCTTCTGCTGCTGGGCGGCGCGGGCGAGCGGGCCGGCGGCGTCGGCGACGGCCTGGCGGGCGTCGGTCTGCTCCTTGATCTCGGCCTGGCGGAGGTCGAAGGCCTGCTTGGACTCCGCCTCCTGCTGGAGGTTGAGGTTCTTGGCCTGGGTGGACTCACGGTTCGCGTCGGACTCGGCGATCGCGGCGCGCTTGGCGACGAGCGCGGCC
Organism: Brachybacterium horti; assembly: GCF_054777615.1. Lineage (NCBI taxonomy): Bacteria > Bacillati > Actinomycetota > Actinomycetes > Micrococcales > Dermabacteraceae > Brachybacterium > Brachybacterium horti. The sequence continues at coordinate 285,952 of NZ_BAAHAM010000003.1, read as the reverse complement.
TCGGGCCGTCCCCAGTCGCGGAGGTAGGAGCCGTCGTCCTCGACCGCTGAGATCTGGAAGGTGTCGATGACCAGTCCCTGGTTGTTCATCGAGTGCTCGGCCTCGGCCTGCACCTGGCTCGCGAAGGAGGCGCGGTCGCGGATGATCTGCTCGACCGTCAGGGTGCCGACGACGGCGCGCAGGGTGCCGGAGAGGATCTCCTGGGTGTAGTGGTCGATCTGCTGCTGCTGATCGAGGAAGCGCTGCGAGGCCTTGCGGACGTCGTCCACGTTGCCGCCCACCTTCACCTGGGCGACGCCGCGCAGGCGGAGGAAGATGCCGTTCATCGAGTAGCCCTCGACCTCGACGGGGATCTGGCGCGAGCTGAGGCTCAGCACGAAGGCGCGGTCGACGATGGGGCGCACGATCGCGCGGCCGCCGATGACGACGCGGGCGCCGCCGGACTCGAGGTCGATGTCCCCGGTGGGGGTGGCCTTCGCGCCGCGGCCGGTGATGATGAGCGCCTCGTTCGGCGCGGCGATGCGGTAGCTGCGCAGCAGCACGAGCAGCAGGATGAGCAGCACGACGATCACGACGGCTGCGATGCCGATGATCGGCACCAATGCTTCCATGGGGTCCCCCTCCAGCGATGGCACAGCGCGGCCCCGGGCACGCGCTGTCGGTCCCGGTGATCCTCCCAGGTGGGGGAGGCGAGCGGCGAGCGCTGTCCGAGGTCGGGACCCACCCGTGACCCGGGTCCAGGATGCGGATGGCATGTCCCGGATGGTGAGACCCGGGCGTATCGTCGCGCGGGTGAGTACGACAAGCACCTCCTCCGCGCCGGCAGCGGCGCCCGCGAACACCCGAGGGCGGGTGATCGGGGCCTCGATGATCGGCACGACCATCGAGTTCTTCGACTTCTACGCCTACGCGACCGCCGCCTCGCTCGTGTTCCCGGCCCTGTTCTTCCCCAAGCAGGACGCCACCACGCAGCTGCTGAGCTCCTTCGCCATCTTCGGCGTCGCCTTCTTCGCCCGGCCCATCGGCTCGATCATCTTCGGGCACTTCGGCGACCGGATCGGCCGCAAGAAGACCCTCGTCGCGAGCCTGCTCGTCATGGGCATCGCGACCTTCCTCATCGGCCTGCTGCCCTCCGCCTCGACGCCCGGCTTCGCCGTCGTCGCCCCGACCATCCTCGTGCTGCTGCGCTTCTGCCAGGGCATCGGCCTGGGCGGCGAGTGGTCCGGCGCCGCGCTGCTCGCGACCGAGAACGCCCCCGAGGGCAAGCGCGCCCTCTACGGCACCTTCCCCCAGCTCGGCGCCCCGATCGGCTTCATCCTCTCCAACGTGCTGTTCGTGGTCCTCAGCCTCACGCTCGACGAGGCGCAGTTCGCCTCCTGGGGCTGGCGGATCCCGTTCCTGCTCTCCGCGGTGCTGGTCGTCGTGGGCCTCTGGGTGCGCCTGAAGCTCATGGAGACCCCGGCCTTCCAGAAGGTCCTCGACGAGCAGCGCGTCGCGACCGTGCCGCTCGCCCGCGTCTTCACGACCGCCTGGCGCCCGCTCATCGCGGCGACCCTCGCGATGGTCGCGACCTACGTCCTCTTCTACATGATGACGGCCTTCCTCACCGTCGTCGGCACCACCCCGGCCGATGCCGCGGTGCCGGGCCTCGGCTACGAGCGGGCGGGCTTCCTCACCCGGCTCATCATCGGCGTCGTGTTCTTCGGGATCTTCACCCTGGTCTCCGGGCCGATGGCGGACCGCCTGGGTCGCCGTCGCCACCTCATCGGCGTGACGATCGGGATCGGCGTCTACGGCTTCCTCGTGCAGCCGCTGCTGCACGCGGGCGACGCCGGCGTCATGGCGACCCTCATCATCGGCTTCTCGCTCATGGGCCTGACCTTCGGTCCCATGGCGTCCTTCCTGCCGGAGATGTTCAAGGCCGACGTCCGCTACACGGGCAGCGCCATCAGCTACAACATGGCCTCGGTGATCGGTGCGGCGCCCGCGCCGTACGCGCTCATCGCCCTGTGGGGCAAGGGTGGCGGCGACCTCTGGCTCGTGGGCGGCTACCTCACCCTCGCCGCGCTCATCACGCTGATCTCGATCACGATCGGCAAGGAGACCAAGGACGTCGACTTCCTCCAGTGAGCGGACGCCCTCCGGCGAGGGCCCTGCGCCACCGACGCCGACGGGGCGCCGTCACCGGGAAGCTCCCGGCGACGGCGCCCCGTCGTCATGATGTGCGGCTGTGCCGCTCTGCCGCTGTGAGCGCTCCGCTCAGGCGCGGTGCTCGCGGTAGTAGCGGATGAGCCCCGCGGTGGAGGCGTCCTCCGCGGCGATCGCGGACTCGTCACCCGCGACCGCGGGGGCGAGGCCCTTGGCGAGCTGCTTGCCGAGCTCCACGCCCCACTGGTCGAAGGAGTTGATGCCCCACACGGCGCCCTGCACGAAGGTGATGTGCTCGTACAGCGCGATGAGCTGCCCCAGCACGGACGGGGTCAGCGCGGGCGCCATGATCGACGTCGTCGGGCGGTCGCCGGAGAACTCGCGGGCCGCGACGAGCGCACCCTCGGTGCCCTCCGCGCGGACCTCGTCGGCCGTCTTGCCGAAGGCGAGGGCCTTGGTCTGCGCGAAGAAGTTCGCGAGGAACAGCTCGTGCACGTCCTGCTCGCCGTCCTTGAGCGGGCGGGCCGGGGTCGCGAAGGCGATGAAGTCCGCCGGGATGATCCGGGTGCCCTGGTGGATCAGCTGATAGAAGGCGTGCTGGCCGTTGGTGCCGGGCTCGCCCCAGAAGACCTCGCCGGTCTCGGTGACGACGGTCGAGCCGTCCCAGCGCACCGACTTGCCGTTGGACTCCATCGTCAGCTGCTGGAGGTAGGCGGGGAAGCGATGCAGGTACTGGGAGTAGGGGAGCACCGCGTGGGTCTCCGCCTCGAGGAAGTTCACGTTCCACACGTTCAGCAGGCCCATGAGCAGCGGCACGTTCTGCGCCGCCGGGGCGGTCGCGAAGTGCTCGTCCATCGCGTGGAAGCCGGCGAGGAGCTCCTCGAAGACCTCCGGGCCCAGCACCGTCGAGAGCACGGTGCCGATCGCGGAGTCCACGGAGTAGCGGCCGCCCACCCAGCTCCAGAACCCGAAGGCGTTCTCCGGGTCGATGCCGAACTCGGCGACCTTGTCGAGCGCCGTGGAGACGGCCACGAAGTGCTTCGCGACGGCCTCCTGCTCCTGCTCCGCCGTGAGGCCCTTCGCGCGGAGGCCGTCGAGCAGCCAGGTGCGCACGAGGCGTGCGTTGGTGATCGTCTCGAGGGTCGTGAAGGTCTTCGAGGCGACGATGACGAGCGTCGTCTCGGGGTCGAGGTCCGCGGTGGTCTCGTAGGCGTCGGTCGGGTCGATGTTCGAGATGAAGCGGGCGGCGAGGCCCTCCTGCGCGTAGGGCTTCAGCGCCTCGTAGACCATGACGGGGCCCAAGTCCGAGCCGCCGATGCCGATGTTCACGACCGTCTCGATGCGCTTGCCGGTCGCGCCGGTCCACTCGCCGGAGCGGACCTTGGTCGCGAAGTCCGCGATGCGGCCCAGCACCTCGTGCACGTCGTGGTCGACGTCCTGCCCGTCGACCACGAGGGCGGGGGAGGCCCCGGCGGGGCGGCGCAGCGCGGTGTGCAGCACCGCGCGGTCCTCGGTGGTGTTGATGTGGGCGCCCGCGAACATCGCGTCGCGGCGCGCGAGCACGCCGGTCTGCTCGGCGAGCTGGAGGAGGAGGTCCACGGTCTCGGCGGTGACGAGGTTCTTGGAGAGGTCGACGTGGAGGTCGGCCGCGTCGTGGGTGAAGCGCTCGGCGCGCTGCGGGTCCTCGGCGAACCACTCGCGCAGGGAGCCGCTGATCTCGGCGTCGTGCGCCTCGAGCGCCTCCCACGCGGGGGTGGTGGTGGGATCGACCGGCGCGGTGGCGCCGCTGACAGGGGCATCAGGAGAAGTCATGTCCCCATTCTCCACCCGCAGCGCGCGAGCGGGTGCGTGCGCGCCCTGTGTTCCTGGGAACCGTCCTGGGGTATCCGAGACCGAAGCGTTACCGCCGGGTGGACGAAGGTTGACAACCGCTGGTGCACACTGGACGTCACGGCGCCCGGTGTAGTCGGCGCCACACACAGCACCCCCAGGAGATCCATATGGCCCTTTCGCGCCGCTCCATGATGCTCGGCACCGCTGCCACCGGCGTCGCCGCAGCCACGCTCGCCGCCTGCACCGGCGGCTCCTCCGGCTCCGGCTCCGACGGCGGGTCCGGCTCCGGCGAGGTCGTCTACGCCAACGGCACCGAGCCCGAGAACCCGCTGATCCCGACCAACACGAGCGAGGTCGGCGGCGGCCGCGTCATCACCTCCGTGTTCGCGGGCCTCGTGTACTACACGGCGGATGCGAAGGTCGAGAACGACCTCGCCGAGTCGATCGAGTCCGACGACAACCAGACCTGGACGATCAAGATCAAGCCGGACCTCAAGTTCTCCGACGGCACCCCGCTCACCGCGAAGTCCTTCGTCGACGCCTGGAACTTCGGCGCGAACACCGCGAACGGCCAGAAGTCGCAGAGCTTCTTCGAGCCCATCGAGGGCTTCGACAAGGTCAGCGCCGAGGACGCCACCGCGGACCTCACCCTCTCCGGCCTCGAGGCGACCGACGACACGACGATCACCGTCAAGCTCGTCTCCGCCCAGTCCGACTTCCCGAACCGCCTGGGCTACTCGGCCTACTCGCCGATGCCCGAGTCCGCGTTCGACGACATCGAGGCCTACGGCGAGAAGCCCGTCTCCAACGGCCCCTACATGGTCGACTCCTGGACCCACGACCAGGAGATCGTCGTGGTGCCCAACGAGAACTACACCGGTGCGCGCAAGGCGAAGAACGCCGGCATCACCTTCACGATCTACGACTCCGACGAGACGATGTACAACGACCTCGAGTCGGGCAACGTCGACGTCGTGGACCAGATCCCGACCTCCGCGCTGTCGACCTTCGAGGACACCCTCGGCGATCGTGCGGTCAACGAGCCGGGCGCGGTCTTCCAGTCCTTCACGATCGCGCAGAACGACCCGAACTTCTCGGGCGACGCCGGCAAGATCCGTCGCAAGGCGATCTCCCGCGCGATCGACCGCAAGACGATCTGCGACAAGCTGTTCTACGGCACCCGCACCCCCGCCACCGACTTCATCGCCCCGGTGATCACCGGCGGCGGCGCGACCGACATCCCCGGCGCCGAGGTCCTCGAGTTCGACGCCGCCGAGGCGAAGAAGCTCTGGGCCGAGGCCGAGGCGATCCAGAAGTTCGACGGCGAGTTCACGCTCAGCTACAACGCCGACGGTCCCCACAAGGACTGGGTCGAGGCCGTGTGCAACAGCATCGCCGAGAACCTCGGCATCACCGCGAAGCCGCAGCCGTTCCCGGCCTTCGGCGACTTCCGTGAGCAGATCACCAACCGCGAGCTGAAGGGCGCCTTCCGCTCCGGCTGGCAGGCGGACTACCCCTCCGCCTACAACTTCCTCGGCCCGATCTACTCCTCCGCCGCGGCGGACGGCAAGGGCTCGAACGACGGCGACTACAAGAACCCCGAGTTCGACCAGCTGCTCGCCGAGGGCCTCGCGGCCGCCGACGAGGACGCCGCGATCGAGAAGTACAAGGCGGCCGAGGCGATCCTCATGGAGGACCTGCCGGCGATCCCGCTGTGGTACCAGAACACCTTCGGCGGCTACTCGGAGGCCGTCTCCGGTGTCGAGTACGGCTGGGACACGGTCCCGCTGTACTACGAGATCACCAAGTGATCCACGCCGGCGCGACCACGCGCTGAGCCCCCGGGGCGGCGGACGGCGAGAGCCGACCGCCGCCCCGGACGCCGTGCGCCCCGACCGGGGTGGCGCCGGCCATCCTGGGAGCGGCCGCGAGGCGCCCCGGTGTTATCGTCCCGGGTTCGACGGCCCCCGTCGTCAGCCCTCTACTTCGACCTGAGGTGACCGCAGTGCTCTGGTACATCGGGCGGCGACTGCTGCAGATGATCCCTGTCTTCCTCGGTGCGACCCTGCTGATCTACGTCATGGCGTTCTACGCCGGCGGCGATCCGATCCAGGCGATCATGGGTGACAAGCCCCTCTCGCAGGCCGTGCAGGCAAAGCTCCGAGCCCAGTACAACCTGGACAAGCCGCTCATCATGCAGTGGCTGATCTACGTGGGGAACGTCCTCCGGGGTGACTTCGGGGTGGGCTTCAACGGCCGCCCGAACATCGACCGGATCTCCGCCGCCTTCCCGGTCACCTTCCGGCTCGCCCTCATCGCCGTGGTCTTCGAGACCGTCTTCGGCATCGTCGCCGGCGTCGTCTCCGGTCTCCGCAAGGGCACCTGGATCGACACGACGCTGCTGATGATCTCGCTGCTCGTGATCGCCGTGCCGACCTTCGTCATCGGCTTCGTCTCCCAGTTCGTGCTCGGCGTGAAGCTCGGCGTCGTCCCCGTCAACGTGGGCAGAGACGCGAGCTTCCAGAACCTGCTGCTGCCAGGGTTCGTGCTCGGCATCGTCTCCTTCGCCTACGTGCTGCGCCTGACGCGCACCTCGATCTCCGACGTCGTGAGCGCGGACCACGTGCGCACGGCGACCGCGAAGGGCCTCTCCCGCGGCGGCGTGATCTCCAAGCACATCCTGCGCAACTCGCTGATCCCCGTCATCACCTTCATCGGCGCGGACCTCGGCGCCCTCATGGGCGGGGCGATCGTCACCGAGAAGATCTTCAACATCAACGGCGTGGGCTCCGTCCTGTACCAGGCGATCAACAAGTCCGAGGCTCCGATGATCGTCTCCGTGGTCACGATCATGGTGATGATCTTCCTGCTCACCAACCTGATCGTGGACCTGCTCTACGCCGTGCTCGACCCGAGGATCCGCTATGCGAAGTGACGCCCCCCGTTCCCTGCGCCCCGCGGCGGCGCCCGTCGTCGCCGACCTCTCCGAGACGCCGCTGCAGGAGGTCGACGCGGTCGACACCACGACCGCCCCGCGCTCGATGTGGGCGGAGGCCGCCCATCACCTGGTGCGCAACCCCGTGTTCGTGATCTCCGCGGTCCTGATCGTCCTGCTGCTGGTGGTGGCGGCCGTCCCGAGCCTGTTCACCTCCTATCAGCCCACCGCCGCGGACCTCGCCCACAACAACCAGCCGCCCGGGGACGGGCACCTGCTGGGGACGACGGTCCAGGGCTACGACGTGTGGAGCCGCATCATCTACGGCACCCGCACCTCGCTCACCGTCGGCTTCGTCGCGATGATCCTCTCGACGATCATCGGTGTCGCGATCGGCGCCTTCGCGGGCTACGTGGGCGGCTGGATCGACGAGGTGCTCTCGCGCATCACCGAGATCTTCTTCGCCCTCCCGCTCGTGCTCGGCGCGATCGTGGCCTTCACCGCCCTGAGCAACGGCGTCGGCACGATGACCATCGCCCTGGTCCTCGCGATCTTCGGCTGGACGAACATCGCCCGCATCACCCGCGGCGCGGTCATCTCCGTGAAGAACCAGGACTTCGTCACCGCCTCGACCGCCCTCGGCGCGAGCCGGCTCGGCATCCTCGCCAAGCACGTGCTCCCCAACGCGATCGCCCCGGTGATCGTGACCGCCACCGTGAACCTCGGCGTCTTCATCGTCGCCCAGTCCACGCTGGCCTACCTGGGCCTCGGCACCGGGACCGTCTCCTGGGGCGGGGACATCTCCGACGCCCAGCCGGCGCTGCGCACGAACCCGATGATGCTGTTCTACCCGTCCCTCGCGCTCGCGATCTGCGTGCTGAGCTTCATCATGCTCGGCGACGCGGTGCGTGACGCGCTGGACCCCAAGGCGAGGAAGCGATGAGCACGACCACCTCCCCCCGCACGGACGGCGGCGCCGTCGGCGCCGCGCAGCCCCTGCTCGAGATCCGTGATCTCGAGATCACCTTCCAGACCTCCGCGGGCCCCGTGAAGGGTGTCCGCAAGGCGGATCTCGAGGTGTACCCCGGCGAGACCGTCGCGATCGTCGGCGAGTCCGGCTCCGGCAAGTCGACGACCGCGATGAGCATCGCGCACCTGCTGCCCAAGAACGGCGGCATCACCCGAGGCCAGGTCATCTTCGAGGGGCGCGACATCACGCACGTCTCGGAGAAGCAGATCCGGGCCCTGCGCGGCGATCAGCTGGGCCTGGTCCCGCAGGACCCGATGAGCAACCTCAACCCGCTGTGGAAGGTCGGCTCGCAGATCACCGAGGCGCTCGCCGCGAACGGCGTCGCCACGGGCGCCGCCGCGAAGCAGCGCGCCGTGGAGCTCCTCGAGGAGGCGGGCCTGCCGGACGCGAAGCGCCGCGCCGGCCAGTACCCCCACGAGTACTCCGGCGGCATGAAGCAGCGCGCGCTCATCGCGATGGGTCTCGCCGCCCGCCCCAAGCTGCTCATCGCCGACGAGCCGACCTCCGCGCTCGACGTCACGGTGCAGCAGCAGATCCTCGACCACCTCGACACCCTCACGGGCGAGCTGGGCGTCGCGGTGCTGCTGATCACCCACGACCTGGGACTTGCCGCCGAGCGCGCCCAGCACCTCGTGGTCATGTACAAGGGGCAGGTCGTCGAGTCCGGTCCCGCCCTCGAGATCCTGCAGTCCCCGCAGCATCCGTACACCAAGCGCCTCATCGCGGCCGCGCCGAGCCTCGCCTCGCGCCGCCTGGTCTCCGCGACCGAGCGCGAGGAGGTGCGCGAGCAGGCGCAGGAGCACGCCGTCGGTCAGTCCTCGGAGCAGGCGCGCGGTCCGATCATCGAGGCCCGCAACCTGACCAAGGTGTTCCCGATCCGCGGCAGCGTCCCGTGGCGCACCACGCCGTTCACCGCCGTGGACGACATCTCCTTCTCCCTCGAGCGCGGCACCACCACCGCGATCGTCGGCGAGTCCGGCTCGGGCAAGTCGACCGTCGCGCAGATGGTGCTGAAGCTCCTCCAGCCCACCTCGGGCCGGGTGCTCTTCGAGGGCAAGGACGTCACCACCTACAAGGGGTCCGCGCTGAAGACGCTGCGCCGCCGCGTGCAGCCGATCTTCCAGAACCCCTACGGGACGCTCGACCCGATGTACTCGATCTTCAGCACGATCGAGGAGCCGATGCGCCTGCACGGCATCGGCGACGCGAAGAGCCGCGAGGCGAAGGTCCGCGACCTGCTCGACAAGGTCGCGCTGCCGGCGGCGATGATGCGCCGCTTCCCCAACGAGCTCTCCGGCGGCCAGCGCCAGCGCGTGGCGATCGCCCGCGCCCTCGCGCTGGACCCCGAGGTCGTCGTGTGCGACGAGGCGGTCTCCGCCCTCGACGTGCTCGTCCAGGACCAGGTGCTGCACCTGCTCAACGACCTCCAGGCCGAGCTCGGGCTGTCCTACCTCTTCATCACCCACGACCTCGCCGTGGTCCGCCAGATCGCGGACCGCACCCTGGTCATGGAGAAGGGGAAGCTCGTGGAGCAGGGGACGACCGACGAGGTCTTCCACTCCCCGCAGCAGGACTACACCCGGCGCCTGCTCGCCGCGATCCCCGGCGGCTCCATCCCGCTCGCGGGAGCGGAGACGATCGACGTCGAGGCGCCCGCCGGGCCGGCCGACGAGACCGGCGCGGAGCACGGCGACGGCCCGGAGGACATCATCGATCCCTTCTCCCAGGCCGGTCACGTCTGAGCCTTCAGCGCGGAGGGCGTCAAAGCTCTCATCCCTGACCCCTGAGGAATCCTGGGCCGGACCGTTAGAATCGGTCCGGCCCAGGAGCATGTCGTGCGGGGGACCCGCGACGTGAGCAGCTGGACCGTGCCCCGCACCTCCGTCAGAGACGAGCTCCCGCGCATGACCCTCCAGCACCGCAACGACCTGCGAAACGTCGCCATCGTCGCCCACGTCGACCACGGCAAGACCACCCTGGTCGACGCCATGCTCACCCAGGGCGGCGCCTTCGGCGACCACGACAAGCACGACGAGCGGGCGATGGACTCCGGCGAGCTCGAGCGCGAGAAGGGCATCACGATCCTCGCGAAGAACACCGCCATCCGCTACACCGGCCCCTCGGCCGAGGCGATCGGCGAGCCGGACGGCATCATCATCAACGTCATCGACACCCCCGGCCACGCCGACTTCGGCGGCGAGGTCGAGCGCGGCTTGTCGATGGTGGACGGCGTGGTGCTCCTCGTCGACGCCTCCGAGGGCCCGCTCCCGCAGACCCGCTTCGTGCTCCGCAAGGCGCTCGCGGCGAAGCTCCCCGTGATCCTCGTGGTCAACAAGGTGGACCGCCCCGATGCCCGCATCGACGAGGTCGTCGGCGAGGCCACCGACCTCCTCCTGGGCCTCGCCGAGGACCTCGCCGACGAGGTCCCCGACCTCGACCTCGACGCGCTCCTGGACGTGCCCGTCGTCTACGCCTCCGGCAAGGCCGGCCGCGCGAGCCTCACGAAGCCGGCCGACGGCGAGCTGCCCGACTCCGAGAACGTCGAGCCGCTGTTCAAGACGATCCTCGAGTCGATCCCCGCCCCGAGCTACGACGACGAGATGCCGCTGCAGGCCCACGTCACCAACCTCGACGCCTCCCCGTTCCTGGGCCGCCTCGCGCTGTTGCGCGTGAAGAACGGCGAGCTCACCAAGGGCCAGCAGGTCGCCTGGTGCACCCAGCACGGCACCACGAAGACCGTGAAGATCACCGAGCTGCTCGAGACCAAGGGCCTCGCCCGCGAGCAGATGACCCGCACCGCCCGCCCCGGTGACATCGTCGCCGTCGCCGGCATCCCCGAGATCATGATCGGCGAGACCCTCGCCGACGTCGAGGACCCGCAGCCGCTGCCGCTGATCACCGTCGACGAGCCGGCGATCTCCATGACCATCGGCATCAACACCTCCCCGCTCGCCGGCAAGAACGGCAAGGGCCACAAGCTCACCGCCCGCCAGGTGAAGGACCGCCTGGACCAGGAGCTCGTGGGCAACGTGTCCCTGCGCGTGGTCCCCACGGACCGCCCGGACTCCTGGGAGGTCCAGGGCCGCGGCGAGCTCGCGCTCGCGATCCTCGTCGAGCAGATGCGCCGCGAGGGCTTCGAGCTCACCGTCGGCAAGCCGACCGTGCTGACCCGCGAGATCGACGGCAAGACCCACGAGCCCGTCGAGCGGATGACGATCGACGTGCCCGACGAGTTCCTCGGCACCGTCACGCAGCTCATGGCGAGCCGCAAGGGCCGTATGGAGACCATGAGCAACCACGGCTCCGGCTGGGTGCGCATGGAGTTCGTGGTTCCCTCGCGCGGCCTCATCGGCTTCCGCACCCGCTTCATGACGGAGACCCGCGGCAACGGCATCGCCTCCTCCTACGCCGACGGCTACGAGCCGTGGATGGGCGCGATCGAGTTCCGGGCGACCGGCTCGCTCGTCGCGGACCGCCCGGGCGTCGTGACCCCCTACGCGATGATCAACCTCCAGGAGCGCGGTTCCTTCTTCGTGGAGCCCACGAGCGAGGTCTACGAGGGCCAGGTCGTCGGCGAGAACTCCCGCAACGAGGACATGGACGTCAACATCACGAAGGAGAAGAAGCTGACGAACATGCGTGCCGCCAGCGCCGACTCCTTCGAGAACCTCGTGCCGCCGCGCAAGCTCACGCTCGAGGAGTCCCTCGAGTTCACGGGCGAGGACGAGTGCGTCGAGGTCACCCCGGAGATCGTGCGGATCCGCAAGGTGATCCTCAACGCCGGGGAGCGGGCCCGCTCCCGTTCGCGCGCGAAGAAGTGAACATCCGTCGCACCGTCGGGCACGCGGCCTTCGCCGTGCTACCCACGGTGCTGTCGGTGCTCGTCCTGGTCACCGTGCACCGCCTGACGCTGGACCTGTTCGGGATCACGATCCCGGCCGGCCTGCTGCTGTGCACGGTGTACCAGGTGATGACCTGCGCGTTCCTCTGGGCCGTCACCGGGTCCCGGCTGCCGCTCGCGGTCTCCGGGGCGCTCTGGGGCATCGTCGCCACGCCGTTCCTCGGCAACGGGGCCGGTGGGGGAGTGCTCCTGCCCGGGGTGATCGGTGACCAGGCGCAGTACTCCGGCTGGATCGTGCAGGGTCTCGGCATGGGGATCCCGTTCCTCGCGGCGGGCCTGCTGAGCCTCCCCGCGGTGCGCCGCCTCGAGCAGGCGCGCACCCGTGCCCGGGAGGCCCGCGCCCGCGCGGAGGAGGCGCAGCGGTCATGAGCGCGGACGCGGCGGATCGCGGCTGGGCCACGCTGCCCAACGCCGTGACCCTGTTGCGGCTCGTCCTGCTCGCCCCCGTGTGCGTGCTGCTCGCGCGCGGCCCGGACACCCTCGCCGTGGTCCTGCTGCTGGTGTGGGCGAGCACCGACTGGGTCGACGGCCTGCTCGCCCGCACGCTCGGGCAGACCAGCCGGGTGGGGGAGATCATCGACCCGATCGCGGACCGGATCGGGCTGGTCGCGATCGTGCTGACGCTCGCCCTCGCCGGTCTGCTCCCGTGGGCGGCGCTCGTCGTGATCCTGCTCGTGGACCTCGCCGTCACGGCGCTCGCCTCGGGCGCCGCGCTCGGCGGCCGGATCCGCGTCTCCTGGCTCGGGAAGATCCGCACGGCGGTGCTCATGACCTCCGTGTTCCTGCTGGCCGCGGCCGCCGCGTGGGCCCCGGGGCTCGTGGGCGCCGTGCAGGTGCTGCTGTGGGTCGGCGTCGCGGTGCACGTGGTGAGCGGGGCCGGCTACGTGCTCAGCGCCCGCCGCTCCCGTCACGGCGCTCCGGCGGAGGCGGGACCTCCTTCGCGGCGATGACCAGGGGGCGCGGCACCCGCATCTCGCCGCGCCGGGTCATGACGGTCACCGCGCGCTCGTCCGTCGCGGTGATCGTGCCGAGCGCGTCGCTCATCCGCTCGCCGCGCGGAGCGGTCGCCGGATCGATTGCGTGGCGAAGTGTGACACGCCGTCCCACCTCGAGGAACGGTGCCCATCCGGGGCGGGTATCGCTGGTCATCCCCCGAACTTAGCGCCCGCCCCTCGGTGGCCGCGGTGTTCGACGGGTCACGTCTGCGCGGCATCCGGCGGTCGAGGCGCCGCCGCCCGCCCCGTCGGTGCGATGATGGTCCGGTCACCCCGTGGAAGGAAGCCGCCCTCATGACGTACGTCATCGCCCTGCCCTGCGTCGACGTCAAGGACCGTGCCTGCGTGGACGAGTGCCCCGTGGACTGCATCTACGAGGGGTCCCGCTCGCTGTACATCCAGCCCGACGAATGCGTGGACTGCGGCGCCTGCGAGCCCGTGTGCCCCGTCGAGGCGATCTACTACGAGGACGACCTCCCCGACCAGTGGGCGGAGTTCTACAAGGCCAACGTCGAGTTCTTCGACGAGCTCGGCGCCCCCGGCGGTGCCGCCAAGATGGGCGTGATCGACAAGGACCACGCGATCATCGAGGCGCTCCCGCCGCAGTCCGGCGCCGAGGGCTGATGCGCTCCCCGCGCCGCCCCCTCGCCGCCCGCCTCCCCGCCTTCCCGTGGGACGCGATCGCCGGGGCCAAGGAGCGCGCCGCCGCCCACGAGGACGGCATCGTCGACCTCTCGGTGGGCACGCCCGTGGACCCGACGCCCGTCTCCGTGCAGCAGGCGCTCGCCGCCGCCGCGGACAGCCACGGCTACCCGACGACCGTCGGCACCCCCGCGCTGCGCGCGGCGCTCGTGGACTTCGTGCGCCGGCACCGCGGCGCCCCCGGGACGATCGACGTGGACGGCGTGCTGCCCACCGTCGGCTCGAAGGAGCTCGTCGCGCACCTGCCGTTCCAGCTGGGCATCGGGCCGGAGGAGATCGTCGCCTTCCCTGCGATCGCCTACCCCACCTACGACATGGGCGCCCGGTTCGTGGGGGCGCAGTCCCTGCCGCTGGACCTCGTCGCCCTCGCCGAGCACGGCGACGCCGCGCTGCCGGACCCGGCCGCCGTCCCGCGGATCCGGCTGCTGTGGCTGAACTCGCCCTCGAACCCCACGGGCGACGTGCTGACGGTCCCGCAGATGGCCTCGCTCGTCACCTGGGCCCGGGAGCGGGGGATCGTCGTCGCCTCCGACGAGTGCTACGCCCTGCTGCCGTGGACCGTCGACGAGGTCCCCTCCGTGCTGGACCCGCGGGTGAACGGCGGCTCGCTCGACGGCGTGCTGTGCGTCTACTCGCTGTCCAAGCAGTCCAACCTCGCGGGCTACCGCGCGGCCTTCGTCGCGGGCGACCCCGCCCTCGTGGGGGAGCTGCTGGCGATCCGCAAGCAGGCCGGGATGATGATCCCCGGGCCCGTGCAGGCGGCGATGGCCACGGCGCTCGGCGACGACGACGCGGTGGCGGCCCAGCGTGAGATCTACCGCGCACGCCGCGAGATCCTCGCCCCGGCCCTGCGCGCCGCGGGCGGCGAGATCAGCGGCTCCCAGGCCGGCCTCTACCTGTGGACCTCCTTCGGGGAGGACGCGATGGTCACGGTCGAGCGTCTGGCAGGTGCCGGTGTGCTGGTCGCCCCGGGGATGTTCTATGGTGAGGGGGGCGGCTCCACCGTGCGCGTCGCGCTCACCGCGACGGACGAGCGGATCGCCGCCGCCGCCGGGCGCCTCGAGCACCTCGAGCGCCCCTGAAGGATCCGACAACGCACAACGGAGAGCCCATGGATCACGCGACGCCGACCTCACGCCTCGCCTACGGCGACCACACCCTCGACCTCCCCGTCGTCGACGCCGTGGAGGGGAACCCGGGCATCGCGATCGGTCCGCTGCGCAAGGAGACGGGGGCGGTCACCTTCGACCCCGGCTTCATGAACACCGCCAACACCACCTCGGCGATCACCTACATCGACGGCGACGAGGGCGTGCTGCGCTACCGCGGCTACCCGATCGAGCAGCTCGCGGAGAAGTCGACCTTCCTCGAGGTCGCCTACCTGCTCATCAACGGTGAGCTGCCCACCCAGGGCCAGCTGGAGAACTGGACCACGCAGGTGGAGCACCGCTCCATGCTCGACGAGCGCTTCAAGCGCATGTTCGAGGCGTACCCGCGCGACGCGCACCCGATGGCCGTGCTGCAGGCCGGCGTCTCCGCGCTGTCCACCTTCTACCAGGACTCGCTGGACCCGTTCGACGAGGAGCAGGTGCGCCTGTCCTCGGTGCGGCTGCTCGCGAAGGTGCCGACCATGGCCGCCTACGCGCACCGCATCGCGCAGGGCCACGCGCTGCTCTACCCGGACAACCGCCTCTCGCTGATCGAGAACTTCCTCCGCCTGACCTTCGGCTTCCCGGTCCAGGAGTACGTCGCGGACCCGGTCATCGCACGGGCGATGGAGCAGCTGCTGATCCTCCACGCCGACCACGAGCAGAACTGCTCGACGTCGGCCGTTCGGCTCGTCGGCTCCGCGCAGGCGAACCTGTTCACCTCGATCTCCGCGGGCATCGGCGCGCTCTCGGGCCCCGCCCACGGCGGCGCGAACGCCGCGGTGATGGACATGCTCGACACCATCAGCGCCGAGGGCATGGACCCCAAGGTGTTCATGGAGAAGGTGAAGAAGCGCGAGGACGGCATCCGCCTCATGGGCTTCGGTCACCGCGTCTACAAGAACTACGACCCGCGCGCGAAGTTCGTGAAGACCATCGCGGACGACGTCCTCGAGCGCCTCGGCGTGCAGGACGAGCGCCTCGAGCTCGCCATGAAGCTCGAGGAGATCGCCCTCAAGGACGACTACTTCATCGAGCGCAAGCTCTACCCGAACGTCGACTTCTACACGGGCATCATCTACAAGGCGATCGGCTTCCCGACGGAGATGTTCACCGTGCTCTTCGCGATCGGCCGGCTGCCCGGCTGGATCGCCCAGTGGCAGGAGATGGTGCACGACCCGGACACGAAGATCGGCCGCCCGCGCCAGATCTACACCGGTGAGCCGCGCCGCGAGTACGTCGACATGGCCGCCCGCACCGGCACGACCGAGCTGCGCCTCGAGCAGCTCCACGAGGAGCTCGCCGCGCAGCACCGCGAGCACCAGAAGAAGCTCGCCAAGGAGCGCCGCTTCGACCACTGAGGCCGGGTGGGCGGCGGCATCGCACCGCGCCCGCTGAGCGCCCATGCGAGAGGGGCCGGGGACGCACGTCCCCGGCCCCTCTCGCGTTCCCGGTCCGTGAGGTTCCGGCGTCACGGCTCAGCGGGACGACGGCGCCGTCGGCCGGGACCCGCACGTCGATCTCGACGGGGCTCCTGCGGGTCCTGTCATGTCAGGACCGTCAGCCCCCGGAGACCAGGATGACGACGCGGCCGTCGGCGGCGTCCTCCGCGGTGCCCCAGGAGGTCGCGTCCTTCCCGCGGGCGGAGCGGTCCCAGACCCGGCCGGCGTGCTCGACCCGCACGACGGCGTCGTCGGCGGCGCGCGCGACCGCCCAGTTCGCGACCGCCCAGCCGAGGGCCTCGTCGCCCCCGGTGTCGACGACGAGCGCGGTCGCTCCCGCGCCGGAGGGGACCTCGGCGCTCACGGAGCTCGCGGAGGACAGCGAGGTCGAGATCGTCCCGGCTCCGGTGAGCCGCGGGAACTGCCGCTCCAGCTCCCCGCGGACGGTCTCGGGGGAGGCGGTGCCGGTCGCGTCGTCGAGGGTGCACACGAGGTTCGCCTGGGAGCGGCCGGTGAGGGCGGAGGCGTAGATCCGTCCCTCGGTCTCGTGGTCGCGGTAGGCCTCGGGGTGCCCGCTGCGCTGGACCTTCTGGGCGACGTCGTTGATGTCGCCGCTCTCGTAGTCCGCGACCTTCTCGAGCGCGTCGTAGAAGGCGTTCGTGGAGTGGATCGGGTCGAGGATCTCCGCCTCGGTGCCCCATCCCTGGGAGGGGCGCTGCTGGAAGAGCCCCAGCGAGTCCCGGTCGCCGTGCTCGATGTTCCGCAGCTGCGACTCCTGGTAGGCGGTCGCGAGGGCGATCGACGCAGCGCGCGGCGGCATGCCCCGGTCCACGGCGATCGCGCTGATCAGGGCCGCGTTGGCGACCCTCTCGGTGGAGTATCGGTGGCTCGTGCCGAGGCCCGTGGCGACGCACGTGCCCGCATGCGCGGGGGAGCCGTATCGCTGCAGCGCGACGTAGGAGCCGCCGGCGATGCCGCCGAACAGCAGCAGCATCACCAGCGGGACCACGAGGCCGCGCCACGGCGAGCGGCGCGGGGAGCGGCCTCGTGCCATGTCAGTTCGCGTGTAGGGCGGCGTTGAGGGAGACCGTCTGCCCGGCGCGGGCGACGGCCTCGACGGCGCCGGTGAGGGAGTTGCGGCGGAAGAGCAGGTTGCTCACGCCGGAGAGCTCGCGCGCCTTGACCACGTGCGGGGCGTCCGCGTCCTTCTCGCCCACGAGCGTGACCTTGGTGCCGGCGGTGATGTAGAGGCCCGCCTCGACGACACAGTCGTCGCCGAGCGCGATGCCCACGCCGGCCTCCGCGCCCACGAGCGACCGCCTGCCGATGCGCACGCGCTCGGTGCCGCCGCCGGAGAGGGTGCCCATCGTGGAGGCGCCGCCGCCCACGTCGGAGCCGTCCTCGACGATGACGCCCTGGGAGATGCGGCCCTCGACCATGGAGGTGCCGAGGGTGCCCGCGTTGAAGTTCACGAAGCCCTCGTGCATGACGGTCGTGCCCTCGGCGAGGTGGGCGCCCAGCCGCACGCGGTCTGCGTCGCCGATGCGTACGCCGGCGGGGAGCACGTAGTCGACCATGCGGGGGAACTTGTCGACGCTGAGCACGGTGGGGGTGCGGCCGGCGGCGCGCAGGCGCAGGCGGGTCTCCTCGAAGCCGGTGACGGCGCAGGGGCCCTCGGTGGTCCACACGACGTTGGTCAGCGCGCCGAACAGCCCGTCGAGGTTCTGGGCGTTCGGCTCGACGAGGCGGTGCGAGAGCAGGTGGAGGCGCAGGTAGGCGTCGGAGGCGTCGGCCGGGGCGGCGGCGAGCTCGATCGCGCGCACCACGACCTCCTGGGTCGTGCCGCGCACGCCGTCCACGGCGGCGGCGGCCGCGAGCTGCGCGTGCAGCGGCTCCGCGGTCGGGTCCGCGGGGGCCTCGCCGAGCTGCGGGGCGGGGTACCAGGTGTCGAGGGTGGAGCCGTCGGCGGCGAGGGTCGCGAGGCCGATGCCCCAGGCGTGGGTGGCGGGCTCGGGCGTCGTCGTGGAAGTCATGGGGCCGAGTCTACGGAGCGACCTCGCCTGCGGGCTGTGAGGTCTGCAGGGCGGTGATGATCGTCGCGGCGAGATCGACAGGTCTCGTGAGCTGCGGCCAGTGCTCCGTGGGCAGGTCCACGATCAGCGCGTGCGTGCAGTGCCCGGCGGCCTCGAGCGGGCCGGTCACCTCCGCCCAGGAGTCGCCGTCGAGCCAGAAGCCGGGAACGAGGATGATGTCCATGGCCCCGGCGTGCGCTGTGGCGAGGACAGGACGTGTGCGCGAACGGGTCAGCCCCTCGACGGGCGGGGTGCGTGGGCGAGTGCGAAGAGCAGCTGGAAGGTCTCGAGGGGATCGTCCGGGTCCTGGTCGGTCTCGAGGTCGACGCCCTCGGCGTCACGGTTCATGTCCTTGAACCGGAGGATGGCCTCGTCGACGGTGCCGACGAGCTCCCGCGCCTGGGCCCGCGTCAGGCGGACGGTCGTGCCGAACAGCGAGCCGTCCCCGGGTCGGGCGAGCGGGTTCTCCTGGTGGTGGGCCATCTCCGCGATCCACGCCGAGCGCATCCAGTCGAACATGGCGAGGCTCGTGGCGCGGGAGGCGTCGAGGTAGGCCGGGTCGGTCGCGGCGGGGTCGTTCGCCGGAGCCGTGCGGAAGTCGTTCGTCGCGAGCTTCCAGACGCGGTCGCGGCGGTCCCGTGCCGCCTCCGGCGCCTCGACGACGACTCCGCCGCGCGCGAGGGTGCGCAGGTGGTAGCTCACGGAGTTCGGCGGGATGCCGAGGTCGGCGGCGAGGTCCGCGGCGCGCGCGGTGCCTCGTCGTCCGAGGGCCTCGGTGAGGGAGATGCGCAGCGGGTGGGCCATGGCCCGCAGCTGCTCGCGGGTCGCGTGCTCGGGTGCCGTCGGGGGGTCCGGCGGGGTGGGGGGCTCCGGGGCGACGGGCCGGGTCGGCGGAACGGGCGCGTCGGGTGCGCCGGTGGGGGCCGACGGGTCCGTGGAGCTCATGGGCACCTCCGTGGGGTGGTCGGGACAGGAGCGTCCGATGCCCGCACTCTACTCACCGTCTGTTGCGCAAGAACTATTGCGCAAAGAATGGTGCGGGACTATGGTCCGGAGGAGCGGGCGACCACCGCGCCGCCTCACGGAAGGAGAGGGCCATGGAGCGGACCCTGCGGACCTCGATCCCGGGACCGGGCGCCGACCTCACGGCTCCGGTGCCCGGCCTCCCGCTCGTCGTCGAGGAGGGGACGCCGGCCCGCCCGCCCGATCAGGCACCGCCGAGCACGGCGTTCGGCATCGTGCTGACGGCCCTGCGCGGCGGCCCCGGGGGCGCGGCGTCCCGCCGCCGCCGGCGTGCGCACCGCGAGCGCCAGGCGGCCGAGCAGGCGGAGCGCCTGCTGCGCGTCGGGCTCCACCGCCTGCGCTGAGCGCATTCCCCTCGAGGCTCGCGACGGGTCACCGGCGCGGAGCAGAATGGCCGCACCATGACTGCAGACCCCACCCCCGCACCCGCCGTCCCTGCCGCCGGGCAGTCGGCCCTGCGCCGCGAGATCGGCTTCGGCCAGCTCGTCGCCTACGGCCTCGTCTTCATCGGCCCCGCCGCGGCGGTGGGGGTCTTCGGGACCCTCGACGCCCACTCCGGCGGCGTCGTCCCCGTCGTCTACCTCGTCGCGACGCTCGCGATGGCGCTGACCGCCTCGAGCTACGTCGTCATGTCCCGCGCCGTGCCGCGGGCAGGATCCGTCTTCGCCTACGCGAGCGAGGGGATCGGCCCGCGCGTGGGGCACATGGCCGGCTGGATGATGCTGCTGGACTACCTGCTCATCCCCTCCGTCGCGTATCTCTTCTCGGGGATCGCGCTGAACTCGCTGATCCCCGCCGTGCCGATCTGGGTGTTCGTGCTCGCCGCGGTGGTCCTCACGACCGCGCTGAACCTCTCCGGCGTCAAGGTCACCGCCCGCGTCTCGATGGCCGTCGTGATCGTCGAGGTGGTCGTGCTGCTGATCGTCCTCGCCGCCGCGGCCGGGGTGCTCGCCACCGCCGGGCCCGTGCGCGGCTGGCTCGAGCCGTTCACGGGCGGCGCGGCCGGGATCTCCGTCGCCGCGGTGCTCGGCGCCGTCTCGATCGCGGTGCTGTCCTTCCTGGGCTTCGACGCGCTCGCGACCTTCGCGGAGGAGACCCGCGGGGACTCCCGGGCGATCGGCCGCGCGACCCTCGTGTGCCTCGTGATCATCGGCGTGCTGTTCATGGCGCAGACCTACGTGGGCGCCCTGCTCAGCCCCACGAGCGCCGAGGAGCTCGCCGCGCACCCCGAGCTGCAGGGCGACGCCTACTACGCGATGGTCGACTCCGCGCTCGGCTCCACGCTCCACGGTGCGCTCGCCGTCGCGAAGGCCGTGGGTGCCGCGTTCTCCGCCCTCGTGGGGCAGGCCGCCGCCTCCCGCGTGCTCATGGACATGGGCCGCTCCGGCTCGCTCCCGAAGGGCCTCGCGCGGGTCTCGCCGCGCACCGGCGCGCCGCTCGTGGGGACGCTCGTCGCCGCGGGCGGCAACGTCGCCGTCGCCCTGTGGGCGGCGACCCGGGCCGACGGCCTCGACCACGTCGTCTCCGTGGTCGACGTCGGCGCGCTGACCGGCTTCGTGGTCCTCCACGTCTCGGTGATCGGGTTCTTCGCGGTGCGGCGCCGGGGAGGGGGAGTCGACCCGCTGCGCCACGTCGTGATCCCCGTGCTCGGGGCGCTCGTGCTGCTCGCCGTGCTCGTGAGCGCCTCCGCGATCGCGCTGATCGTCGGCGGCCTGTGGGCGGTGATCGGGCTCGTGATCCTGCTCGTGCGGGGCGTCGGCCGCCGACGAGAGCCCGCCTGAGCGGGTCCGCTCAGACCGCCTCGTCACCGCCCGGCTCCCCGGCGGGGGGATCCTCGTCGAACCAGCCCTCGGCCCGCCACTCGATCGCCTGGCCCCGGCGCAGCAGCAGCTCGGTGCGCCGGGAGCGGAGGGCGCCGAGAGCGACCACCACGACCAGACCCACCGCTCCCGCGACGAGCAGGGTGAGCGTCGGGGCGAGGCCCAGCAGGCCCTCGCGCAGCAGCAGGTCCACGAGCAGCAGCGCGGCGCCCACGAACACCGAGAGCACCGAGGCGACCAGGAGCGCGCCGAGACCCAGCGAGATCGCGAGCTCGGTCGGGGCGGAGGCCCGCTGCAGGGGGTGGCGCACGGGCACGCCCCGGCCCAGCTGCCCGGGCCGGGCGACCGCCCAGTCGAGCATCGCCCTCGAGCGACGGTGCACGGCGAGCGAGGCCGCGACCGCCGCGACCACGAGCGCGAGGGCCGCAACCGCGAGCAGCGGCCCGATCCGCACGGCGAGCTCCGCGGGCGGTGCCGGGTCCCGCAGGACCGTCACCGCCGCGAGGACCACGAGCAGCAGCAGGGCGGTGACGGCCACGCCCTCGAGGACCCGCAGCCCCGTCTGCCGCGCGGCGTCCTCCGCGTGCGCGGCCGCGTCGATCTCGTCGCCGACGGGCTCCGCGCCCTCCTCGAGCACCACCCGCCGCTCCTCGGCGAGACGCGCCACGAACACGTCGAGGTCGCCGACGGCCCGCAGGCTCGGGGCGTACCGCTCGCGCTGAGCAGGGGAGAGCCAGGCGGCGAGCACGGTCGCGTCCGCCGCCGCGCGGTCCCGCGGCTGGGCGTCGGAGGCCGCCTCCGCGCGCAGCCGCGCCGTCTGCCGGCGCATGGCCGCGCCGAGCTCCGGCCCGCCGGCCGCGTGCCTGAGGTGCCGGGCCGATCCCGTCGGCCCCGTCGGATGCGTCGACCCCGTCGTCCCGCTCATGCGTCACATCGTCGCAGACCATCCGCCGATCCGCGCGATACTGGGCGGATGACCGCGAGCTCCGATTCCCCCGCCCCGCTCAGGACGGTGGCCGTCGTCGGCGCCGGGCCCCGGGGCACGGCGATCGTCGAGCGCCTCGTCGCCGCCTCGACGCTGCCCGACTGGCAGGGCCGCCTCACCGTCCACCTCATCGACCCGCACGTGGGCCTCGGCGGGGCGGTGTGGCGCCACGACCAGTCCGAGGTGCTGCTGATGAACACCGCGACCTGCCAGACCACGATGTACCCGGACCCGTCCTGCCACCCGCGGCTTCCCGTGCCCCGCAGCGAGACGCTCGCCGATCACCTCGCCGGCGAGGGCCTCGCCCCCGCGGACATCGCCTCCCGCGCCGCGCACGGCCGCTACCTCGCCCACGTGCTCGACACCGCCCAGGCCGACGCCGACCCCGCCCGGCTGCGGATCGTGCGCCACACGGCGGAGGCCGTCGACGTGACCGGTGCGCCCGACGGCCCCCAGCGGGTGCGCCTCGACGACGGTCGCGTGCTCGCCGCCGACGCCGTCGCCCTCCCGCTCGGCCACCTCTCCACGGCGCTCGGCCCCCGCTCCCAGCAGTACGCCGACGCCGCCGACCGCCACGGCCTCGTGCACGTGGGCCCCGCGAACCCGCTCGAGGTGGACTACCGGCGGCTGCTGGGCCGCGAGGCGATCGCCGTCGCCGGCATGGGCCTGAACTTCTACGACATGATCGGCATGCTCACCGAGACCGCGGGCGGCCGCTTCGTGCCCGATCCGGACTCCGCGGCGGGGCTCCGGTACGAGCGCGGCGGCGACGAGCCGCTGCTCGTCGTCGGCTCCCGCTCCGGCATGGTCTACCGGCCCAAGCCCGACCTCCGCCCCGCGCTGCCCGAGCCGTACACCCCGCAGGTGCTCACCTCCGAGCGCGTCCTCGAGCTCGCCGTCCGCAGCGCCGGCGTGGACCACGAGCGCGACGTCATGCCGCTCATCCTCGCCGAGCTGCGCCGCGCCCTCCAGGGCATCGGGGAGGACGAGCTCTCGACCGACGAGGCCCTCATCCACCTGCTGTTCCCCTTCGGCCGCCGCGGCGGGGTCACCGACGACGCGCACCGACGCACCCGGGACGCGCTCCGCGGGGCGCTCGCCGCGGCCGCCCGCCCCGACCCCGTCTGGCTGCTCGTCTTCCGCGTGCTCGTCGCGATGCGGGTGCAGGTCAACCGGCTCATCGACCTCGGCGCCTATACGACCGAGAGCCTGCGCCGCGACATCGACGGGCACCTGCGCAACGCCTTCGCCTCCTGGGCCTCCGGCCCGCCCGTGCTGCGCGTGCGCCAGCTCGTCGCCCTCGAGGAGACCGGGCTCGTGCGCTTCCTCGGTCCGCGCATGCACGTCGACATCGACGAGGAGGCCGGGCGCTTCGCGGTGCGCGGCGGTGAGAACCCGCCCGTGCTGTGCGACGGCGTGTTCGAGGCGCACCTGCCGCCCGTGGACCTGCCCGCCTATCGCAGCCCGCTCCTGGGCGCGTGGCGCGAGCGCGGCGAGGTGCGCAAGGACTCCTGGGCCTCGCGCGGCAGCGGCACCCGCGTGCTCACCGGCTCGATCGAGGTGGACGGCCTGTACTGCCCGATCGCCGTGGACGGCACCGTCCACGAGCGGCGCCTGCTCACCGGGGTGCCCGTCTCCACCGCGCAGCCGGGATCCGCGATCACCGCCGCTCCCGGCACCTCCCCGCAGCTGCTGCAGCACGCCGAGGCGGTCGCCCTGCGCCTCGCCGCGCACGCCGGCGCGCTCGAGGAGCCGCTCGTGGCACGATGACGGGCATGCCCGTCACCCCCGCCGCTCCCGCCCCCGTCCTCGACCCCTTCGCCGACATCGTCGACCTCACGGCCGCGATCGTCGACGTCCCCAGCGTCTCCGGCGACGAGAGGGCCCTCGCCGACGCCGTCGAGCAGGCGCTGCGCACGCACGCCCCGCACCTCGAGGTGATCCGCGACGGCGACACGGTCATCGCCCGCACCGACCGGGGCCTCGACCGCCGGGTGCTGCTCGCCGGCCACCTCGACACCGTCCCGATCGCGGACAACCTCCCCTCCCACCGACGGGAGCGGGACGGCCGCGAGGAGCTCGTGGGCCGCGGCAGCTGCGACATGAAGGGCGGGGTCGCCGTGCTGCTCGCCCTCGCCGTGCGCGCCGACGCCGCCCCCGTCGACCTCACCTGGGTCTTCTACGACCACGAGGAGGTCGCCGCGGCGGACAACTCCCTTACCCGCCTCGCCGCCGAGCGCCCCGAGCTGCTGCAGGCGGACTTCGCGATCCTCGGCGAGCCCACCTCCGCGGGCGTCGAGGGCGGCTGCAAGGGCACGATGAAGCTCGAGGTCACCGCCCGCGGCATCGCCGCCCACTCCGCGCGCGACTGGGTGGGCGACAACGCCATCCACCACCTCGCCCCCGTTCTCGGCCGGCTCGCCGGCTACGAGGCCCGCCGCGCGGTGATCGACGGCCTCGAGTACCGCGAGTGCCTCAACGTCGTCGCGATCTCCGGAGGCATCGCCGGGAACGTCATCCCCGACCGCGCGAGCGCGACCCTCAACTACCGCTTCGCCCCGGACACGAGCGTCGCGCAGGCGGAGGCCCACGTGCGCGAGGTGCTCTCCGGACTCGACGTCACCATCGAGGTGACCGATGCCGCCGCCGGCGCGCTGCCGGGGCTGGACACCCCCGCCGCCCGCGACTTCCTCGCCGCGATCGGGGAGGGGACGAGCGTCGCCGCGAAGCAGGGCTGGACCGACGTCGCCCGCTTCTCGGCGCTCGGCACGCCCGCCGTGAACTTCGGTCCCGGGGACCCGCTGCTCGCCCACACCGACGACGAGCACGTGCCCACTGCGGACCTCCGACACGCCCTCGCCGGGCTCGCGCGATTCCTCGGCACGGAGGTGCCCACCGCGTAGCGTGACGGGCATGAGAGCGCTGACCCGCCGCACGCTGACGACCTCTCTGATGGTGGCCGCGCTCGCCGGCTGCACCGACGGCTCCGGATCGGACCCCGGCTCCGGGTCCGACGCCGGCGGGGCCTCGGACTCCACGGCGGCGCCCGCCGCGGGCGGCGCCGCCCCCGATCCCGCGGCGAAGCTCGCCACCGCGACCCGCCAGGCCGACCAGTTCGACTACGACGCCGCCCTGGACACCGTGGACGGGGTCGACGGGAAGGACGCCGAGGACCTCCGCACCCGCTGCCACGAGGAGAAGGACGCCCTCGTCCCGTGGCCCGAGGGCGAGCCCGTCAGCCACCTCTTCTTCCACAGCCTGATCGTGGACCCCTCCCGCGCCTTCGACGGCGACGACAAGGAGCAGGGCTACGACGACTACATGTGCACGATCCCCGAGTTCACCGCCGTCATCGAGAGGATGCACGAGGACGGCTACGTCCTCATCAGCCCCCACGACCTCGCCGAGCCCGCCGAGGACGGCACCATGCGGCCGCGCGAGCTGCTGCTCCCCGAGGGCCGCACCCCGCTCGTGCTCTCGCAGGACGACGTCTCCTACTACGAGTACATGGACGGCGACGGCTTCGCCGCGGACCTCCACCTCGACGCCGACGGCGCCGTCCGCAGCCGCTACGTCGACGCCGACGGGACCGAGCACGAGGGCGCCTACGACATGGTCCCCCTGCTCGACGACTACCTCGAGCAGAACCCCGGCTTCTCCTACCGCGGCCGCAAGGGCATCATCGCGCTCACCGGCTACAACGGGATCCTCGGCTACCGCTCCTCGCCCCGCGAGTACGGCGAGGACCCCGACGCGCTCTCCGCGGCGCGGGACGCCGCCGCCGAGGTCGCGGGCGCGCTCACCGACTCCGGCTGGGAGATCGCGAGCCACACCTGGGGCCACATCGACATGGGGGAGAAGCCGCTCGAGAAGGTCGACGCGGACCTGCAGCGCTGGGACGAGGAGGTGGGCACCCTCGTGGGGGAGACGGACCTGCTCATCTACCCCTTCGGCGCTGACATCGCCGGCCCCGAGCAGTACGAGGAGGGCGACGTCCGCTACCGGCGCCTCCGCGACCATGGCTTCGCCTACTTCTTCACCGTCGACGGCTCCACCCTCGCCTGGCAGCAGCGCCACGGCGAGTACTTCCGCCAGGCGCGGATGAACATCGACGGCATCCGGCTGCGGGCCACGGCGGCGGGGGAGGAGCACGTGCTGGATCCCCTGCTCGACGCCGGCGCGATCCTGGATCCCGCCCGCCCCGGCCTCTAGGGTCCAGCCGCTACCCTCGGCCCATGAGCGCATCCGACGAGAACGCCCACCGCAAGGGCCCCATCACGCTGCGCGGGCGACAGCGTCCCGACCGCACCACCGACCAGCGCCTGCTCGAGGACTCGGGTCCGGGGGACTGGGTGCACGGCGACCCCTGGCGGGTGCTGCGCATCCAGTCCGAGTTCGTCGAGGGGTTCGGCGCGCTCGCCGAGCTCGGCCCCGCGGTCTCGATCTTCGGCTCCGCGCGCGTCGCGCCGGACCACCCGGACTACCGCTGCACCGGGGAAATCGCGCGCGGCCTCGTGGAGATGGGCTACGCCGTGATCACCGGCGGCGGGCCCGGGATCATGGAGGCCGGCAACCGCGGCGCCCGCGAGGCCGGCGGGGTGAGCGTGGGGCTCGGCATCGAGCTGCCCCACGAGCAGGGGATGAACGCCTATGTCGACCTCGGCGTCGACTTCCGCTACTTCTTCGCCCGCAAGACGATGTTCGTGAAGTACTCGAGCGGCTTCGTCGTCATGCCCGGCGGACTGGGCACCCTCGACGAGCTGTTCGAGGCCCTCTGCCTCATGCAGACCCACAAGATCTCGATGTTCCCCGTGGTGCTCGTGGGCCGCGCCTACTGGCAGGGCCTCATCGACTGGATCTCCACGACGCTCGTGGAGCGCGGCATGATCGCCCCGACCGACCCCGACCTGCTGCGGGTCGTGGACACGGCGGAGGAGGCGCTCGCCGTGCTGCGGGAGGCCTCCCGCCGCGAGGAGGAGTCCGGCCGATGACCGCCGCGAGCCCCATGGTGATCCTGCTGCTGCTCGTCGCGATCGGCGTCGCGGTGGCCTTCGTGGGCATCGCGACCGGCCGGTTCGGGGGCGGGATCGCCCTCCCGCCGAGGCCCCCGCGGCGCTCCCGACGGGCGCGGCGCACGACCAGTGGTCAGGACCTGAGATAATAGCCACCGTACCCGCGCTGCCCGAGGTCCCGTCCGGGGGATCGTACGAGAGGCAGCGACAGCACAAGGAGGCACGCCATGGCTGCTATGAAGCCGCGCACCGGTGACGGTCCGCTCGAGGTCGTCGAGGAGAGCCGCAGCATCATCATGCGCGTTCCGCTCGAGGGGGGCGGTCGCCTGGTCGTCGAGATCGCCGCGTCCGAGGCGGTCGAGCTGCGTGATGCGCTCGAGGGCGTCATCAAGGAGTGATCCCTGACGAAGGGGCCCCGCACCATCCGGTGCGGGGCCCCTTCGTCATGCCCGGCGGTGGGCGGTGAGGCGGCTCAGGGGCGCAGCACCGCGGCGAGCACGCCGTCGCCGCTGCCGGTGAGCGCGGTGACGAGATCCTCCGCCTCGGTGACGGCCTTCAGCAGCTCGCGCACCGCGCGGGTGCTCGCGTCGCGCGCGGCGGGATCCGCGACGCGGTCGTGGAACAGCGCGTGGGGGATGACGAGCACGCCGCCCGGGCGCAGCAGTCGGCGGGCGTGCTCGAGCAGGTCCAGGGCGTGCGGGGCGTGCGCGGGGAACGAGACGAGGTCGTAGGCGTGGTCGGTGAGACGGCCGACGACGTCCCGCGGGGCGCCGGCGATCGTGCGCACGCGCGGCCCGCGGATCCTCGCCTCCGCGAAGGACTCGCGCGCGGCGCGCTGGTTCTCGACCTCGGGATCGATCGTGGTGAGCACCCCGTCCGGGTGCATCCCCGCGAGGAGGTAGAGGGAGCCGACGCCGGCCCCGGTGCCGATCTCCACCGCGGAGCGCGCCTGCACCGCGGCCGCGAGCACGCGCATCAGCGCGCCGGCCCCCGGCAGGACGGGTGTCGCCCCGAGCTCCGCACCGCGCTCGCGGGCCCGCTCGAGGACCCCGGCATCGGCGAACAGCCCCGCCTCGTCGACGAACTCCTCGCCGTGGGCCCAGCTGGCCACCTTTCCCGACGCCATCGCGCTTCCTTCCCCGTGTCCGGACAGTCGCCTAAGGGTACGACAGGCACGGCCGGCACCCAGCCTCCGCACCCTCTCCCTCTGCCATAATGGGCCGGCAGGACACGTGCACGACCGTGCGCGCGAGGATCAGGACAGGTGACGACGTGACGTTCTTCGGGATCGGCGGCTGGGAGTTCATCGTCATCCTGCTCATCTTCGTGCTGATCGTCGGTCCGCAGCGCCTGCCCGAGTACACGCGCAACGTCGTGCGCTGGGTGCGCCAGGCCCGCCGCTGGGTCGAGGACTCGCGGGCGACGGTCGAGGACGAGATGGGCATCGCCATCGACGACCTCCGCAAGTACGACCCGCGTCAGTACGATCCGCGTCGCATCATCCGCGAGGCCTGGGGCGACACGAGCCCCGAGGACCTGCTCCCGTCCAAGGAGGCCCTCGCGATCGGCACCGGGGCGGCCGCCGCCGGTGCGGGCGCCAAGCGCAAGCCCTCCGGCAGCGCCAAGAAGTCCGCCAAGGACGCGGCCCCGCAGGGCACCCCCTGGGACCCCGAGGCCACCTGATCCGCGGCTGAGCCCGCCCCTCGGGGCGGGAGCCTCATCGCCGCGAGACCGAGAGCGGCAGCTTCATCCCCGTCAGGCCGCGCGGCCGGTGCGTGAGCGCGCGCGCGACGTCCCGCAGCGCGATCGCCGCCGGGTTCTCGGGATCGGAGACCACGAGCGGCAGGCCCGTGTCCGCGCCGTGCCGCAGCGCCGGCTCGAGCGGGATCCGGCCCAGCACCGGCACCGGATGCTCCACGGCGCCCGCGAGGGTCGCCGCCACGCGGTCCCCGCCCCCGGAGCCGAAGACGTCCATGACCGTGCCGTCGGGCAGGGTCAGCCCCGCCATGTTCTCGACGACCCCGGCGATCTCCTGCTCCGTGGAGGTGGCGAGCGAGCCCACCCGCTCCGCGACCGCGGCCGCGGACTGCTGCGGGGTCGTCACGACGACCATCTGCGCGCTCGGCAGGAGCTGCGCCACGGAGATCGCGACGTCGCCCGTCCCGGGCGGGAGGTCCAGCAGGAGCACGTCGAGGTCGCCCCAGAAGACGTCCGAGGCGAACTGCTCGATCGCCCGGTGCATCTTCGGGCCGCGCCACACGACGGCCTGCCCCTCGGGGACGAACATGCCGATGCTCATGACGGCGACGCCGTGCGCCTGCGGCGGCATGAGGAGGTCGGAGACCTTCGTCGGCTGCTCGGTGATGCCGAACATGCCGGGCATCGAGAAGCCGTGGATGTCCGCGTCGATGACGCCCACCCGCAGGCCGTCCGCCGCCATCGCGGCGGCGAGGTTCGCGGTGACCGTCGACTTGCCGACGCCGCCCTTGCCCGAGGAGATCGCGAGGATCCGCGTGAGCGAGCCGGGCTGGTTGAAGGGGATCTGACGGCGGCCCTGGCGCAGGCGGGCCGTGAGCTCGCGGCGCTGCTCCTCCGTCATCGCGGAGGTCGAGACCTCCACCCGGGTCAGGCCCGGCACGGTCGCGGTCGCCTCCGCGGCGTCCCGTTCGATGCGGTCCCGCATGGGGCAGCCCTCGATGGTCACGAGGACCTTCACGGTCGCCGCGCCGTCGGCGTCGACCTGCACGTCCTCGACCATGCCGAGCTCCGTGATGGGCCGGTGGATCTCCGGGTCGATGACGTGCGCGAGGGCCTCGTGGATGAGGGCGACGCGCTCGTCACCGCCCGTGGTGTCGGTGGTGCTCATCGCTGCTCCTTCTCCGTCGCGGGCTCTCCGGCCCCGCGGCCCGTGCCCGGTCCGTCCGTGGTGCCGAGCGCCGCGGCGATCTCCTCGCGGACGATCCCGCGCATGCGCTCCAGCTCGTCCTCCCGGGAGTCCTCCTCGAGCTCCTCGAGCAGGTCCCGCAGCTCGCCGCGCACGAAGTCGCGGGTCGCGACGTCGTTCAGGGCGAGGCGCAGGCCCGCGATCTCCCGGGTGATGAAGTCCGTCGTCGCATGGTTGCGCTCGTTGGACTGGCGGTCCTGCTCCGCCTGCACGCGGTCGCGGTCGTCCTGACGGTTCTGCGCGAGCAGCAGCAGCGGCGCCGCGTAGGACGCCTGCAGCGACAGGATCAGCGTGAGCAGGGTGAAGTTCATGGCCCGCGGGTCGAACTGCGCGGACTCCGGCATGACGGAGTTCCAGGTCAGCCAGACGGCGCAGATGACGGTCATCCCGACCAGGAAGGCGGGGGTGCCCATCGCGCGGGCGAAGGTCTCGGCCATGCGGCCGAAGGTGTCCCCGGAGAAGGGGCTGCGCGGCAGGAGACGACGGTTCCGGGGTGCCGGGTCGTCGAGGGCGGGAGCGTTCTTCTCCGCCATGGCTCACCCCTTCCTGGTGGCGCGGGCGATCTCGCTGAGGTCGATCTGTCCCGTGGTGGTCATCGGCTCGTCCTGCTCGCGCCAGTCGTCCGGGAGGACGTGGTCCAGCACGTCGTCCACGGTGACCGCGCCCAGCAGGCGGGCGTCGGCGTCGACCACCGGGATCGAGACGAGGTTGTAGGTCGCCATCTCGCGGGTGACCTGCGACAGCTGCATGGTGGGCGGCACCGTGACGGTGTCCTGCGCGATGAGGTCGCCCACGAGGCGGTCGGGGGGTTCTCGCAGCAGCAGCTGGAAGTGCACGATGCCCAGCAGGCGGCCGGTCGGCGTCTCGAGCGGGGAGCGGCACACGTGCACGGTCGAGGCGAGCGCGGGGTGCAGCTCCTCGCGGCTGATCATCGCCAGGCAGTGGGCGACCGGGGTCTCGGGGGAGACGATCAGCGGCTCGGTGGTCATCATGCCGCCCGCGGTGTACTCGTCGTACGCGAGCAGGCGGCGCACGTCCTCAGCCTCCTCGGGCTCCATGAGGCTCAGCAGCTGCGAGGCGACGGACTCGGGGAGCTCCTGGACGAGGTCCGCGGCATCGTCGGGGTCCATGACGTCCAGGACGTCCGCGGCGCGCTTCGCGTCGAGACCGGTGACGACCTCGACGCGGGTGTCCTCGGGCAGCTCCTCGAGGACGTCCGCGAGGCGCTCGTCCGGCAGCTCGTCCGCGAGCTCGACGCGACGCTTGGAGTCCATCTCCTGGAGGATCTCGGCGAGGTTCGCGGGGTTGAGGTCCTGGTAGGAGGCCGCGAGCAGGTGCGCGGACTGCTCCGCCTGGGTCCCGTACAGGCCCGTCACCTCGGAGGGGCGCACGGTCACCGTCTCGCCGCGCGAGACGAGCCGCGAGAGGGACCCGCCGCGGCGGCGGCGCACGTGCAGGCGGGACAGCTCCCAGTCCTGGTGGCGGTTGCGGTCCAGCGCGACGTCCTCGACGGTGCCGGTGCCGGTGCCGTCGAGCAGGGTGACCTCGCGGTCCAGCATGTCGCCGATCACCAGCAGCTCACCGGGGCGCTTCTCGAAGCGGCGCACGTTGATGACGCCGGAGGAGATGACCTGCCCCGGCGAGATCGAGGTGACCCGGGTGGCGGGCAGGAACACGCGCCGCTTCCCGGGCACCTCGACCACGAAGCCGACGGCCCGCGCCTCCCCGCGCGGCTGCGGCATCACCACGACGTCGCGCACCTTCGCCACCGAGTCCCCGATGGGGTCGAAGACGGTGGTGCCGGCGAGGCGGGCCGCGTAGAAGCGCTGGAGGTTGGTGCTCACGCGTTCACACTAGCGATCCAGGCCTCGACCTGGTCGGCTCCGCGGGGTGCGTTGATGGAGAGGTTCTCCACTCCGTCCTCGGTGACGAGGACGTCGTCCTCGATGCGCACGCCGATGCCGCGCAGCTCCTCGGGGACGAGCAGGTCGTTCTCCTTGAAGTACAGCCCCGGCTCGATCGTGAAGACCATGCCGGGAACGAGCTCCGCGTCGAGGTACATCTCGCGCCGCGCCTGCGCGCAGTCGTGGACGTCCATGCCGAGGTGGTGGCTCGTGCCGTGCACCATCCAGCGGCGGTGCCACTGGCCCTCGGGGGAGAGGGACTCCTCGGCGGTGCCGGGGAGCAGGCCCCACTCCTCGAGCGTCGCGGCGACGACCTCCATGGCCCGCGCGTGCAGGTCCCGGAAGCGGATGCCGGGGCGGGCGATCGCGAAGACCGCGTCGGAGGCCTCGAGCACGGCCTCGTACACCTTCCGCTGGGCGGGGGAGAAGGTGCCGGAGACCGGGAGGGTGCGGGTGACGTCGGCCGTGTAGAGCGAGTCGACCTCGACGCCGGCGTCGACGAGCACGAGCTCGTCCCCGCGCACGGCGCCGTCGTTGCGGATCCAGTGCAGGGTGCACGCGTGGTCGCCGGCCGCGGCGATCGTGTCGTAGCCGACCCCGTTGCCCGCGGCGCGCGCGTTCGCCGCGAACACGCCTTCGATGATCCGCTCGCCGCGGGGGTGGCCCACCGTCTCGGGGAGGTGGCGCACGACGTCCTCGAAGCCGCGGAGGGTCGCGTCGACCGCCTCGCGCATCCGCTCGATCTCGAAGGCGTCCTTCACGAGGCGCTGCTCGCTCGCGGCCTCGCGGAGGCGGTCGTTCTCCGCCTCGAGCTCGGTGCCGCCGGGCAGGCCGTTCTGCGAGCGGATCTCGGAGACCATCGTCTCCACGCCCGCGTCGACCCCGGGCATGACGGCGAGGGACAGCTGGGCGCCGACGTCCTTGGCGAGGTGGTCGCGCAGCTCGTCGATGTGCCGCACCTCCACGCCCATGCGCTGGCCGGCCTCGGCGATCGTGAGCCGGCGCCCCACCCACATCTCGCCGTAGCGGGAGTCGGAGAAGAACTCGGCGGAGTCGAAGCCCGCGCGGGGACGGAAGAAGTAGGTCGCCACGGAGCGCTGCGGGTCCTGCGGATCGGGCTCGACGACGAGCACGCTGTCGGGCTCCTCGTCGGTGCCGAGACCCGAGTAGTACGCGAAGGCCGTGTCCGGGCGGAACGGGTAGTCGGTGTCGTTCGAGCGCACCTTCAGCACGCCGGCGGGCAGCACCAGGCGGGTCGACGGGACGGCGGCGACGAGCGCGTCGCGCCGGGCCGGGGTGAAGGCGGCCGACGGGAGCGGCTCCGCCTCCGGCACGGTCTCGTCCCAGCCGGAGGCGATGAAGCGTCGGAACACGTCGTTGGTGGGGCGCTGCGAGCGCGAGTCACCGCGCGAGGCCAGGTCGTCGGCGGAGGGCCCCGCCGCGGGGCCGGATTCGATCTCAGGGTTCTGGGTGTTCACCCCAGGATCGTCCCACACGCCCGACTACGCTGGGGCCATGAGCGATGCTGCTGATCCCGTGCACGACCGCATCGACCTGCATGCGCACTCGACCTGGTCCGACGGCACCCGCGACGTCGGGGAGCTGTTCGAGGACGCGAGGGAAGCAGGTGTGACCGCACTGGCGCTGACCGACCACGACACCACGGCGGGCTGGGCGGAGCTGCCCGACGCCGTGAGGGCGACGGGCGTCGCCGCGGTGCCCGGGATCGAGGTCTCCGCGGAGCACGAGGGACTCAGCGTGCACGTGCTGGCCCTGCTCGTCGACCCCGATCCGGGCTCAGGGCTCGCCGGTGAGATGGCGCGCGCCTGCCGGTCCCGCGCGGAGCGCGCCCGCTCCATGGTCGAGCTCCTGGGACGCGACGTGCCCATCAGCTGGGACCTGGTCCAGGAGCAGGTGGCCGACGAGACCACGGTGATCGGCCGGCCCCACATCGCCGACGCGCTGGTCTCCGCCGGTGTCGTCCCGGACCGCTCCGCGGCCTTCGCGGAGCTGCTGGCCCCCTCGGGGCCCTACTACGTGCCCTACTACGCCCCGTCGCCGACGGCCGTCGTGGAGCTGATCCACGCGGCCGGCGGTGTCGCGGTGATCGCGCACCCCGCCTCGTCGAGCCGCGACGGTGGGCTGCCGCGCGGGCTGCTCGAGGACATGATCGGGGCGGGCCTGGACGGCATCGAGGTGGACCACCGCGAGCACGACGAGGCAGAGCGCACCGCGCTGCTCGAGCTGGCGGACCACCACGGGCTCCTGGTCACCGGCGGCAGCGACTACCATGGCGCGGGCAAACCCAACCGGCTCGGGGAGAACCTCACGCAGTCGGACGTCCTGGCCGCGATCACCCGTCGCGCCACGAGCACCACCGAGGTCATCCGTCCATGGACCTGGTCGACCTGAGCTTCCTCACGGGAGTCTTCGTCACCCTCTTCGTCATCATCGACCCCCCGGGGACGATCCCGATCTTCCTGTCGCTGACGAGCAGCATGACCGCGAAGCAGCGGTCCCGCGCCGCGCTCGTCGCCGTGGGCGTCGCGATGCTCATCATCAGCACCTTCGCCCTGTTCGGCCGGTTCATCCTCGACTACATGCACATCTCGCTGCCGGCGCTGCAGTTCTCCGGCGGCCTGCTGCTGCTCATCATCGCGCTGCAGCTCCTCGCCGGGAAGGAGGGGGAGATGGCCGCGAGCGAGGGCGTGAATGTGGCCCTCGTGCCGCTGGGCACCCCGCTCCTGGGCGGTCCGGGCGCGATCGTCGCGATGATGCTCTTCGTGGACCAGACCGGCGGCGAGGGCCCCCGCATCGCAGCGCTCGTCATCGCGCTCGCCCTCATGGCCGTGGTCATGTACTCGGTGATGCGCTTCTCCGGGATCATCGCCCGCATGCTCGGCAAGGGCGGCGTCACCCTCGTCACCCGCATCTCCGGTGTGCTGCTCGCGGCGATCTCCACGCAGATGATCTTCGACGCCGTGCACTCGTTCATCGAGAGCTGGGGCGTGCTCGGCGCCTGAGGGCCCGCGACCGGACTGCCCGCGACCGGACGAGGGAGGGCCCGGACCACGCTCGCGCGTGATCCGGGCCCTCCCTCGCTGTCCGGTGCCGGGGCTCAGCCCTCGGCGGGAGCCTGGCCCTGCTCGCCACCGGTGCTCGCGCCGCCGTTGCCGCCGCGACCGCGACCGCGGCCGCCGCGCGAGCGACGACGCCGGGGACGATCACCCTGCTCGCCGGAGCCGCCCTCGTGACGGGTGCCCTCGGACGAGGCGCCGGTCGAGCCGGTGCCGCCCTCGGTGACCTCGCCGTTCACCCGGCGCGTGCGGGTGCGGGTGCGCTCGCGGCGCGGACGCTCGCCGCCCTCGGACGGGGCGTCGGAGGAGGCGGGGGCGTCGGTGCGTGCGGGACGGTCCCCGTCCTCGCGGCGGGAGCGGCCTCCCTCGGCCCGGCCGCCGCGACCGCCGCGCTCGCCACGGCCACCGCGACCGCCGCGCTCGGAGCGACCGCCCCGGTCGCCGCGGCCGCCGCGATCACGATCGCGCGGACCCTCGGGGCCGCCGAGGTCCTCGATCTGCTCCGCGTCGAGGCCCGCGCGGGTGCGGGCCTCCTTGGGCAGGGTGCCCTTCGTGCCCGCGGGGATGTCGAGATCGCTGAAGAGGTGGTCCGAGGTGGAGTAGGTCTCGACGGCCTCGGTGGACTCGAGCCCCAGCTGGCGTGCGATGAGGGCCCAGCGCGCGAGGTCCTCCCAGTCCACGAAGGTGACGGCGGTGCCCTTCTTGCCCGCGCGACCGGTGCGACCGGTGCGGTGCAGGTAGGTCTTGTCGTCGTCGGGGCAGTTCCAGTTGACGACGTGCGTGACGTCGTCCACGTCGATGCCGCGGGCGGCGACGTCGGTCGCGACGAGCACGTCGACCTTGCCGTTGCGGAACGCGCGCAGGGCCTGCTCGCGCGCGCCCTGGCCCAGGTCGCCGTGCAGCGGAGCGGCCGCGAAGCCGCGGTCCGCGAGATCGCCGGCGACCTTGTCGGCCTGACGCTTGGTGCGCATGAAGATGATCGTCAGGCCGCGGCCGCGGGCCTGCAGGATCCGCGCCATGACCTCGATCTTGTCGAGCTGGTGCGCACGGTAGACGACCTGCTTGATGTCCGCCTTGGTGCGGGAGACGTCGCCCGGGTCGTGGGCGCGGATGTGCGTGGGCCGACTCATGAAGCGGCGGGCGAGGGCCATGATCGGCCCCGGCATCGTCGCGGAGAAGAGCATCGTCTGGCGCTGCTCCGGCACGGCGCGCAGCAGCTTCTCGATGTCCTCGAGGAAGCCCAGGTCGAGCATCTCGTCCGCCTCGTCGAGCACCGCGGTGCGCACGTGCGAGAGGTCGAGGTACTTCTGGCGCATGAGGTCGATGAGGCGACCCGGGGTCCCGACGACGACCTCGACGCCCTTCTCGAGGGCCT
This sequence comes from Brachybacterium horti, assembly GCF_054777615.1. Taxonomy (NCBI): domain Bacteria; kingdom Bacillati; phylum Actinomycetota; class Actinomycetes; order Micrococcales; family Dermabacteraceae; genus Brachybacterium; species Brachybacterium horti. The sequence goes on along the minus strand of NZ_BAAHAM010000003.1, from coordinate 249,606 downwards.
CGATCTGCGGCTCGTACGCGCGGCCGCCGTAGACGGTGAGGATGCGCAACGGGCGCTTCGCGGAGGCGGCGATGAGATCCTCCGCCACCTGCACGGCGAGCTCACGGGTGGGCAGGACCACGAGGGCCTGCGGCTTGCCGATCGGGCGGTCGTCGGGGTTGGGCTCGCCGGGGGCGACGGTGCGCTGCAGCAGCGGCAGGCCGAAGCCGAGGGTCTTGCCCGTGCCGGTCTTCGCCTGGCCGATGATGTCGCGGCCCTTGAGCGCGACCGGCAGGGTGAGGGACTGGATCGGGAAGGGATGGATGATCCCCTTCGCGGCGAGCGCCTCGACGATGTCGCTGCGGACGTCGAAGTCGGCGAAGGTCTGTGCGGGTTCGCCGGAGCTCTGCTCGACGGCGGGGGAGGCCGACACGGCCTCGTCGGTGGTCAGTGTGGTTTCGGGCACCGTTGGACTCTCTGATATACGGATGTGCCCGGCCATCCTATCCTTCGCCGGAATCGCTCGGCCCGGGGAGCGGGCTGGACGGGTCCGTCGGCGTGACGCGCTCCTCGTCCGGGAGCCCCTCGCCGGGGGCGACCTCCTGCTCCGTGGGGACGGGTGTGGCGGGGGTCTCCGCATCCGCGGGGACCTCGAGCTCCGGGGTCTCGGCGGGCATCCGCGTGCGGTGGATCGCGACGGAGACCATGCCCAGGCCGCCCATCGTCACGTCGTCGTAGGAGACCAGCCGGCCCGTGGCCGCGTCGAAGCGCAGCAGCCGCGCCGTGAGGTCGAGCGGCTCCCCGCCCTCGAGGACGGGGCGCACACCGCCCGAGGCGAGCGCGCCGCCCGTGGAGCCGACCGTCAGCCAGTCGGTGCCGGAGCCGTCGCGGTCCAGCTCGACCTTCGAGGTGTGCATGTGCCCGGAGAGGACGAGCGGCACCCGGCCCTCGAGGCCCGCGGGCTGGGTGGGGTCGTGGAGCAGGGCGAGGTCCACCGGGTCCTCGGGATGGGACGCGTCCCAGTCCTCGACGGTGTCGCCCAGCTGGAAGGCGGCTCCGGAGACGGCGTCCTTGCCCGCGGTCCAGCCGCCCTTGTCGGAGTCGTCGTCCGCCGCGAAGCGCGGGTCGCCGATCCCCGCGATCGTCAGGCCCGCCACCTCCGTGACCTGGTTGTCGAGCACGGTCGCGTTCGGCTGGGCGGCGATCACCGCGGAGGTCGCGGCGCCGTCGTGGTTGCCGGAGACGAACACGTAGGGCACGTCGAGCGTGCCGATCCGGGCGACCATGTCGTTCTCCCACGGCGTGCCCCAGGAGATGATGTCGCCGGTGTCGATCACGAGGTCGAGGTCGAACTGGTCGTCGAGCTGGGCGATGACGTCGAAGGCCTGCGGGTTGTCGTGGATGTCGGAGACGTGCAGGACGGTCACGAGATCGGCGTCGGCCCCGGCCGAGGGCAGCGAGTCCGCGGCGATGTACAGCGCGGAGACCTGCCCCACGAACTCCGCGAGCGTCGCCCGGTAGTCCTCGTAGTCGGCGAGGGTGCCCGCGCCGATGTCCGCGACGTTCGCGGCCTCGGAGAGCAGCCCCTCGAAGGTGGGCTGGTACAGCGCCTGCGGCCGGAAGGTCACCACGGTCGCCGCGACGGACAGCGCGACGAGCCCCGCCGCGGAGCCGCCGGCGACCAGGGAGCGGCGCGCCCGGCGGAACGTCAGGGCGACGGCGAGCGCCGCACCGCCCGCGGCGAAGAGGGCGTTCAGCAGCGCGTTGATCACGGCGGCCCGAGTGAGGTCCTCGGGCGCCGTGCGGGCGAGGTCGCTCAGCCCGCTCGCGGAGGAGACCAGCTGCTCGGCCGCGGCCACGTCGACCCCCTGCACGCGCGCCTCGATGCGCACGGGCGCCGTGTGGGTGTCGAAGTGGACCTCGCCGACCGGCGGCAGCAGGATCACGGTGTCCGAGGCGAGGGAGGGGATCAGGTGCACGGACGCGGTCAGCGGCCCCACCTGGGTGGTCGTGGCGGGGACGAGCAGCACCCCGATCACGGCGCCGAGCACGGCCACGACGAGCGTCGCCGCCCGTCGCCGGATCCGCGGGGAGCGGAGCAGACGACGGGCGGCGACGAGGCGGGCCGGTGCGGTCACGCAGGGGGCGACGTCAGCCGAGGAAGCCCACGCGACGGGGCTCCTCGGTGGAGACCTCCGCGTAGGCGAGCTTCGCGCCGGGGACCAGCACGAGGCGGCCCTTGGCGTCGCGCAGCGTGACGGGGGAGCCGTCCTGGACGGCGGAGGCGAGCGAGCTCAGGACGTCCTCCGAGGACTCCTCGGACTCGATGACGATCTCTCGCGGGGAATGCTGGATGCCGATGCGGATCTCCATGACCTGCGCCTTTCTGTGTCCGACGGATGCGCCGTCACTCTATCGGCTCACTCGGCGGGAGCGGGGGCGTCTTCGCGCAGGGCGAATCCGGTCAGGCCGTCCACGACGAGCGCGGTCGTGGTGCGGAGCAGGTCCTCGCGGCTGTCCGCGTCCTCCGCCTCATGGGCGAGGCGCGCGGTGGACTGGGCGATCGCGATCATCGTGCGGCCGATGACCCGGGCGTGCGCGGGGGTGACGTCCCGGTAGGCGATGAGCACCCCGGCCACCTCGAGCGCGAGCGCGTCCAGGAGGCCGGCGACCTGCTGCTCGATGTCCTCGGAGACGTCGCCGCGCCCCGTGAACAGTCGCAGCGTGTTCTCGACCTCGACCATCTCGGTGAAGCGTCGCAGCCCTTCCTCGACCCGGGCCTGCGGCGGGCCGGGGACGTCCCGCAGCGAGCGGGCGACCTCGAGGAGCGACGCGCCGAGCACGTCGATGACCTCCTTGTAGAGCGTCTCCTTGGAGGTGAAGTGCTGGTAGAGCACGGGCTTCGTGACCCCGGCCGCGGCGGCGATGTCGTCCATCGAGGTGCCCTGGTAGCCGCGGGCGCGGAACACCTCGGTCGCGATCCCCAGCAGCTGCGCGCGCCGCTCCCGTCGGGGCATGCGGACGGTGGGCGCCATGGCTGTCCTCCAGGACCGGGGAGAGATGATCCGCCACACTCTAGCCCCGTGTCCCGTTCGTCCGCCTCATGGGGTGGAATGGGGGAGCCATGACCAGCACCGCACCCGCCCTCCGCCTCCTCGGCCCCGATCTCGACGCGCTGCCCGCCCTGCACACCCCGGCCACGCTCCGGGCTCCTCAGCGGGAGGCGCTCGAGCGGTTCGGGGCGGGCGCCGACGTCCTCGTCCACGGAGCGCCCCGCGCGGGTCGCACCGCGCTCGCGCTCGCCGCCGCGGCGACGGGGGATCCGGTGCTGCTGCTCGCGCCGCGCCGCGCGGCCGCCGCCCGGCTGCGGGACGCGCTCGCCGTGCACGGGGCAAGGGAGGCGCGGGTCATGACCCCCGCCGCGCTCGGCTTCGCCCTCGTGCGCTCGGACGCCACCCGTCGCGGGCTCGGGGAGCCGACCCTCGTCACGGGCGCGGACCAGGACGCCCTGCTCGCCGAGCTGATCGCCCAGCGCACCGACTGGCATCTCGAGGTCGACCCCGCGGCCCGCACCCTGCCCGGCTTCCGGACCGAGCTGCGTGACCTCGTCACGCGGGCCACCGAGCTGGGGCTGGGACCCGACGACCTCGAGGAGCTCGGGCGGCGGCGCGGGCGGCCCGCCTGGCGCGACGCGGCCGCCCTGCTGCGCGACTACCTCGGCGTCCTCGACCTCGAGGCGGCGACCGCGCTGGACGCGGGGCCGCGCCTGGACAGCGGCGGCCTCGTGCGCCGCGGTGCCCGGCTCGTGGCCGCCGGGGCCGTCGAGCTCCCTGCCCCGAGGGTCGTCGTCGACGACGCCCAGGACCTCACGAGCGCGGGCATCGCGCTGGTCCTCGCGCTCGCGGGCGCCGGGGCGCGGGTGCTCGTCACCGCGTGCGCCGACGAGGCGGTCGACACCTTCCGCGGCGCGCTGCCCGACGCGGCGGCCCGCCTCGCCGAGGCCCTCGGCCGGCCCTTCACGGAGGTGGTCCTCGACGGGGGAGGCGTGGACGGCGCCGTCCCCGCCGGGCCGGCGCTCGCCGTGGACTCCCTGCGGTCCCGGCTGCCGCTCGCCGGGGCCCCGGGCGCGCTGCGCCGCCCGCGGGACCTCGAGGGCTCGCACGACGGCCTCGCCGTGCTGCGGGCGCGCTCCCCGCTCGATGAGGCCCGGCTGCTCGCCTCGGCCCTGCGCGACCTCCACCACCGCGAGGAGATCCCCTACGACGACATGGCGGTCGTGTGCCGCTCGGGGAGCGCCGTCGCGGACGTCGCCGATCTGCTCGCCCGCAGCGGCCTCCCGGTGCGCACGCCCCGCCGGCCGCGGCCGCTGCGCGAGGAGGCCGTGGTCGCGGACCTCCTGCGCATCGTCGAGCTGGGGCTGGACGAGCTGTCCCGGGAGCCCGATCCGCTCGAGGCGCTCGAGCTGCTGCGCGGGCCCTTCGGCGATGCGGACCAGCTGCGCCTGCGCCGCATCCGGCGGCTCCTGCTCGCGGCCCGCCCCGAGGAGGACGAGACGCCGAGTGAGCAGCTGCTCGCTCGGGCCCTCGTCGCCGAGGAGGTCCCCGGGCTGCCGGCCGCCGAGGCGCGCGACCGCGCCGCGGCGCCGGTGCACCGCGTGCGCGCCATGATCGCGGCCGTCCGCTCGCGCGCCGAGGAGGGCGCCCAGGAGGTGCTGTGGTCCGCGTGGGACGCCTCCGCGCTCGCCGGCGGCTGGCGGCGAGCGGCCCTCGGCGCCGCGGAGGACGCCGACGGCGCCCGTGCCCGCCTCGCCTCCGGCCGCCTCGACGCCCTGCTCGAGCTGTTCGCCGCCGCCGAGCGCCTCGCGGACCGCCGGCCGGGCGCCGGGGCCCTCGACCTCGTCGAGCAGATCCGCGGCCAGGCCGTGGTCGAGGACACCCTCGCCGCCTCCGCGGCGCCCCGCGGACGCCTCGCCGTGCTCACCCCGGCGCAGCTCGCCGGGGAGGACCGCGACACGATCGTCCTCGCGCGGCTCCAGGAGGGGGCCTGGCCGAACCTGCGCCTGCGCTCGACGCTGTTCGGCGCGGCCGAGCTCTCCCTCGTCGGCGCCGCCCGGCCCGGGCAGGAGCCGCCCCCGGACCCGGACACGCTGCACGCCGCCCAGCGCGCGCAGGTCGTCGCCGACGAGGTGCGCCTCGCGGTGAGCGCCCTCTCCCGGGCCCGGACCCGCGTGCTCGTCACCGCCGTCGAGGACGGGGAGACGAGCCCCTCGGCGCTGCTCGAGGCGCTCGAGGCGCTCGGCCTCCCCGCCTGGACGGACGCGGAGACCCTCCGGCAGGACCCCGGACCCGCCCCCGATGCGCGCACCCTCGTCGCGACCCTGCGACGTCGCCTGCGGGAGGCCGACGACGCCTCTGGTCCCGACCTGGATGCCGCGGTCGCGCTGCGCGCCCTCGGCGAGGCCGGGGCGCCCGGCGCGGACCCCACCGCCTGGTACCACCAGCGCCCCTCGAGCGAGGAGGCGCTGCAGGAGCCCGGGACCGCCGTGCCGCTGTCCCCCTCCGCCCTCGAGCGCGCCCACGCCTGCCCTCGCGCCTGGCTGTTCGAGCGGGCCGGCGGCTCCCGCGCCTCCGGCCCCGCCCAGGTCCTCGGCACCGCCGTGCACCGCCTCGCCCAGGAGGACCCGCGCGGCGAGGCGGGGGAAGAGGACCTCCTCGCCCGCCTGCACACGCTGCTGCGCGGCGTCCCCGGGCTCGACACGTGGTCCGGCCGACGCCGCGTGCGCCGGGCCGAGGACGCCGCCCGGCTCCTCGCCGAGCACCTTCGCACGGCCGCCGCGCCCCCGCTCGCGATCGAGGCACCCTTCGAGGTCGAGCTCGCGGGCGAGCACCCCGTGCGCCTGCGCGGCACCGTCGACCGCATCGAGGGGGACGCGACCGGGCTGCGCGTCGTCGACCTCAAGACCGGCGCCCCGAAGACGAAGGCCGCGGCCGCGGAGGACCTCCAGCTCGCCGCCTACCAGACGGCCGTGCAGGAGGGCGCCTTCGCCGAGGCGCTCGGGGAGGACGCGGGCGAGCGCCTGGGCGGGGCGGAGCTCGTCTACCTCGGCGGCGGGGGCCGCCGGGCCGCCGTCCGCGGCCAGGGCGCGCTCACCGCCGCCGAGGACCCGGAGTGGTTCGCGCGCGCCGTCGCGCTCGTCGCCGAGGAGGTCTCGGGGGCCCGGGTCGTCGCCCGCCGCAACCCGCACTGCACGCACTGCGCGGTGCGCGCCTCGTGCCCGCTCCAGCCCGAGGGGGAGCAGCTGTGACCGCCGCGCCCGCCGTTCGCCTGCCCGCGCTCGAGCTCGCCGCCCTGCTCGACCAGCCGCCGCCCACCGAGGAGCAGCGCGCCGTCATCGAGGCGCCGCTCGCGCCGATGCTCGTCGTCGCCGGCGCCGGATCCGGGAAGACGGAGACCATGGCCTCCCGCGTCGTCTGGCTCATCGCCAACGGGATCGTCGAGCCCCGCCACGTGCTCGGGCTCACCTTCACCCGCAAGGCCGCCGGGGAGCTCTCCCATCGGATCGGGGCGCGGCTCTCCGCGCTCGCCGACGCGCTGCGCGCCGAGGGGCTCGCCCTCCCGCCGGGGCTCGAGCGCGGGGCGGACGAGCTCGTGGGTCAGCAGCCGACGGTCGCGACCTACAACGGCTTCGCCCTCGACCTCGTGCGCGAGCACGCGCTCGCCGTCGGCCTCGACCCGGAGCTGACGATGATGTCCGCCTCCGCGTCCTGGCAGCTCGCGCACACCCTCGTCGAGTCCGCGGACGACTCCCTCGACCTCGACGCCTCCCCGGCGACGCTCACCGCCGCGCTCATCTCGCTGACCTCCTCCCTCTCCGACCATCTCGTGGCGCCCGAGCAGCTGCGCGAGCACCTCGCCCGGGTCCGGGACCACCTCGCGGGGATCCCGCTCCAGGCCGAGGGACGGCGCCGGGTGACGCCGAAGAAGGTCGCCGGCGTGCTCGACGCGCTCGAGCAGCGCCTCGCCCTGATCCCCCTGCTCGAGCGCTTCGCCGAGGTCCGCCACCAGCGCGCCGCCCTCGACTTCGCCGACCAGATCGGGATCGCGGCGAGGATCGCGGCGGAGGTCCCCGCCGCGGCGGAGGACGCCCGACGCCGCCACCGCGTGGTCCTGCTCGACGAGTTCCAGGACACCTCGGTGGCGCAGCTGCGCATGCTCACCGACCTCTTCGGCCCCGGGCACGCCGCCTGCGCGGTGGGCGATCCGCAGCAGGCGATCTACGGCTGGCGCGGTGCCTCCGCCGCCTCGCTCGCCGGCTTCGCCCGCTCCTTCGCGGCGCCGGGCGCCCCCGTGCTCCAGCGCTCCCTGTCCACGTCCTGGCGCAACGACGAGGCCCCGCTCGCCGTCGCCAACCGGCTCGCCGGACCGCTGCGCGCGGCCGGTGCCGGGGTCGACATCCCCGAGCTGCGCTCGCGCCCCGGCGCGGGGGAGGGCGCGGTCGAGGTGCACGAGGCGGCCGACGAGTCCACCGAGGCGGCCGCGATCGCCGCCTGGGTGCTCGAGCGGCGCGCCGAGGCCGGCCCGGACGAGGACGTGCCGAGCGCCGCGGTGCTCGTGCGGGCCCGTCGGCAGATCCCCGCGCTCGTCGCGGGTCTCGAGGCCGCGGGTCTCGAGGCGGCCGTCGTGGGGCTCGGCGGGCTCCTGCACCGGCCCGAGGTCGCGGACGTCCGCGCCCTGCTCACGTGCGCCCACGACCCCTCGCGCGGCGACGCGCTGATGCGCCTGCTCACCGGACCGCGCGTGAGCCTGGGCGCCCGGGACCTCGCGGTCCTGGGCCGCTGGCGCGACCACCTCGCACGCCGCGCGGGAGGAGGACCGGGCGCCGCCGACGAGGCCGTCCAGGTGTCCCTCGTGGACGCCCTCGACGACCTCCCGCCCCACGGCTGGGAGGACCCGCAGGGCCGGGAGCTGGGGGAGGAGGGCCGGGCACGGCTGGTGCGTCTGCAGGCCGTGCTGCGCACCGTGCGCCGGCTGCTCCCGCTGCCGCTGCCGGACCTCGTCACCGCGGCCGTCCGCGCGCTCGACGTGGACCTCGCGCTGCTCGAGCGGGACGCCGACCCGGCCGTGCTGCGCGACCTCGAGGCGCTGCGCGACCACGCCGCCGCCTTCGAGTCCGGGGCGCAGCAGGGCGGTCTCGGCGCCTACCTCGACCTCCTCGAGATCAGCGAGGACGAGGAGGCGGGGCTGTCCGTCTCCGCCGCCGCGCAGACGGAGCCGCCGCCCGGCGCGGTCACGGTCGTGACCATGCATTCCGCGAAGGGTCTCGAATGGGACCTCGTCGCGGTCGCCGGGCTCACCGAGGGGTCCGTGCCCTCCTACGACCTGCGCCGCGCGCGCACCGACGAGGAGGGGCGGGTGCGCGTGCCCGCGAGCGGCTGGCTGGGTCCGCTCGCCGACGCCGCCGTCCCCACCGCCCTGCGCGGCGACGCCGAAACGCTCCCCGAGCTGCGGTGGGCCGAGGCGGACACCCAGGTCGACGCCGAGGAGCTCGTGGACGAGTACCAGCTCGCCCAGGGGGAGGAGTCGCTGCGGGAGGACCGCCGGCTCATGTACGTCGCGGTGACCCGGGCGCGGCGCCGGCTGCTGCTGACCTCCGCCGCCTGGCGGCAGGACGCGAGCCGGCCCCGGCCCCGCTCCCGCTATCTCGCCGAGATCGCGGACCTCGTGCCGACGGCCTTCCGCCGGGTCGAGGAGGTCCCCGAGGAGAACCCGCTGGTCTCCTCCCGGCGCACCGCGCTGTTCCCCGCCGACCCGGGGCCCGAGGAGGCCGCCCGCGATCGTGCGGCCCGGCTCGTCGCGGAGGCGGGCGCCGCCGATCGGGAGATCGCGGACCCGGCGCTCGCGACCCTCGTGGAGCGGGCCCTCGCCGACCTCGCCGAGCATCGCGCGCGCCCCGAGGTGCACTCCCCGGCCCGGCTGTCCGCCTCGCAGGTCGTCGCGCAGGCGCAGGACCCGACGGGCGCCGCGCTGGACCTGCTGCGCCCGCTCCCGCGCCGGCCTTCCGCCGCCGCCTCGCGGGGCACCGCCTTCCACGCCTGGCTCGAGCACCGCTTCGACGCGGGGACGCTCCTGGACCTCGAGGACCTCGCCGATCTCGCGGACCACGACGACGAGGGGCCGGCGGGCTCCGCCGCCGCGCTGCGGGACGCCTTCGCCGTCTCGGAGTGGGCCGACCGCACCCCGATCGCCGTGGAGCACCCCGTGACCACGCGGATCGGCGAGGTGGCGGTGCGCGGCGTGATCGACGCCGTCTTCCCCGATCCGGACGGCGGGGACGGCGTGATGATCGTGGACTGGAAGACGGGGCAGGTGCCGCCCCCGGCGCGGCTGCGGGCGCTCTCGCTGCAGCTCACGCTGTACCGCCTGGCCTGGCACGAGGCGACGGGCACGCCGCTGTCACGGATCCGCACCGCCTTCCACTACGTGGCCGCGGGCGTCACGCACGAGGTGACGCGTCATCCCTCGCGTGCGGCGGTCGAGAGCAGGCTCCGCGGCGACTGAGGCCGGGCGCGGGGCCCGTCACCCGGTCAGAGCCCGGGACGCTCGGAGGTCCCGGGGTGCTCGACGTCCTCGGGGGCGGCGGACCGCTGCTCGGGCGCGGGGTCCTGGCCCGGGGCGACGGGCTCGCGCCGATCGGCGTGGAGCTCCTCGTAGGTGCGCTCCGCCTCGTCGCGCGCGAGCTGCGCGAGGTCGTGGTCGAGGTCGGAGATCATGACCCGGGCGTCCTGGACGATCTCCTGGTCCTCGGTGTCCAGCCCGTGCAGGAGCCACTCGCACAGGGCGAACTCGCCGATCGCCTGCGCGCGCTCGACCAGGCGCGGGTGCACCTCGGTGGGGAGCTCCTCGCGGTAGGCGGCGTACAGCTCGTCGAAGCGCTCGGTGTCGAGGGAGGAGATGAGCCAGGCGAGATCCGTGGCGGGATCGGCGACCTTCGCCCGGTGCCACGAGAGCACGGCGCTGATGCGGTCCTCCGCGGCGAACAGCGACTCCTCGGAGAGGTCCGCGTGGATGAACTGGGGCGTGAAGTCCCACAGGTCGGCGTCGGCCAGCAGGGACTCCCAGCGCTGGGAGACCGCGGCGGGGAGGTGGCCGCCCTCACGGGCGCGGCGCACGCGGTCCGCGTGCTCGGAGAGCAGGGCGGCCGCGGTGAAGCTCTCGACCCCGGCCGCCTCCGCCGCGTAGCGGGGCACGGTGTGGATGCGGGCGAGCACCTGGCCCAGGGAACGGGCGAGGCCGGGGGAGTCCTGCAGCTCGTCGAGCATGAGCGGGTGCCCGGCGGGGGCGGCGCTCACCGCGGCGCGGCCGCCCTCGGCGAGCTTGACGAAACCGAGCACGGGCGGGACGACGCCGCGCAGGGGGGTGCCGGTCAGGGCGTCCGCGACGGTGAGATCGCGGTCCAGTCGCACCCCTGCGGCGGTCGACGCCGGGGAGCGGACCACCACGCGCTGGGAGTCCTCACCGACGACGCCCGCGACGTCGAGCTCCTCGGCGGGCGTGGCGATCGGCGTGGTCAGCGCGGGCACCAGGCCCGGGACCGCAGCAGCGGCGAGGGCGGCCAGGGAGAAGGAGTTGCGATGCACTCGTCCACCGTACCCGCCCGGCCTCCGTGGTCCGCGTAGGCTCGAGGCCATGCCGACGCTCCGTGGACCGCACCTGCGCACACCCCTCACCCTCCTGGACCCCGACCGCAGCGCGCTCGAGCGCTCGGACCCCTCGATCCTCGAGCCGGGGGAGGACGCGCGCTACGTCGTGACCCGTGCCGGAGCGGCCGCGATGAGCGAGGACGAGGACGGCCTGCTGCACGTCGTGCTCGAGACCGACGACCCCCGCGGCGGCACCGTCCAGCCGCTCGTGCTGCTGGGTCGCCGTGACGGCCGGCGCGTGCTGGGCGTCGAGATCGCCGAGCCGAGCCCCGAGCTCGACGACCCCGGCCGTGATCTCCGCGACCTCCGTCACGTCGCCTCCGATCTCGCCGAGGACGACGCCGATCTCGCCCTCGCCGCGACCTCGATGGGTGCCTGGCACCGCTCCATGCGCCACTGCCCGCTGTGCGGGGCGCTGCTCTCCGCGGAGATGGGCGGCTGGGTGCTGCGCTGCACGGAGGACGGCAGCGAGCACTTCCCGCGCACCGATCCCGCCGTGATCATGTCCGTCCGCGACGGCGCCGGCCGCCTGCTGCTCGCCCGCAACGCCCACTTCCCCACGGGCTTCCACTCCGTGCTCGCCGGCTTCGTCGAGCCGGGGGAGACGCTCGAGGGCGCGGTCGCGCGCGAGGTCGCCGAGGAGGTCGGGCTCGACGTCGCCGAGGTGCAGTACGTGGGCAGCCAGCCCTGGCCCTTCCCCCGCTCGCTCATGCTCGGCTACCGCGCCTGGATCCGCGGCACGGACACCCTCACCCTGGCCGACGGCGAGATCGCCGAGGCCCGCTGGTTCACCCGGGAGGAGCTGCGCGCCGCGGTCGAGGACGGCTCCGTGGGCATCCCCGGCACGGCGTCCCTGGGCCGCGCCCTCATCGACGACTGGCTGGACGAGGCGGAGGACCCGCGCGCCTGATGGACGAGACCACCCCTCCCACCGCCGAGCAGCTCCTGGAGGCGCTGGACCCCGAGCAGCGAGAGGTCGCCACGAGCTTCGGCGCGCCGCTGTGCGTGCTCGCCGGCGCCGGCACGGGCAAGACCCGTGCGATCACGCACCGCATCGCCCACGGCGTCGCGACCGGCCGCATGGACCCCAAGCACGTGCTCGCCGTGACCTTCACCGCGAAGGCCGCCGCGGAGATGCGCTCGCGGCTGCGCGACCTCGGCGTCCCCGCCGTGCAGGCCCGCACCTTCCACTCGGCGGCGCTGCGCCAGCTGCGCCACTTCTGGCCGCGCGTGGTGGGCGGCCCCATGCCGGAGCTCATGCCGCAGAAGTACGCGGGCATCGGCGAGGCCTGCCAGCGCCTGCACATGAGCGTGGACCGCGCGGCGCTGCGCGACATCGTCGCCGAGGTCGAGTGGTCCCGCGTGTCGATGCTGACCCCCGAGTCCTACCCGGCCGCCGCGGAGGCCGCCCAGCGGCCCGGGGTCGCCGGCTTCGACTCCCGCTCGATCTCCCGCATCCTCACCCAGTACGAGGAGGTGAAGAAGGAGCGCGGCGTGCTCGACTTCGAGGACGTCCTGCTGCACATGGTCGGCTTCCTCACCGAGCGGGCCGACGTCGCCCGCGAGGTGCGCTCCCAGTACCGCCATCTCGTCGTCGACGAGTACCAGGACGTCTCGACGCTCCAGCACGCGCTGCTGCGGCTGTGGCTCGGCAGCTCCGACGACCTCTGCGTGGTGGGCGACGCCGCGCAGACGATCTACACGTTCGCCGGGGCGCGCGCCTCGTTCCTGCTGGACTTCGGCAAGGAGTTCCCGCGCGCCCGCACCATCCGCCTCGAGCGCAACTACCGCTCGACCCCGCAGATCGTGCGGGTCGCGAACACGGTGCTCGACGGGGCGCGCGGCCGCACCCGCGCCTCCCGGCTGACCCTCGTCGCGCAGCGGCCCGCCGGCCCCCCGCCGGTGGTCGAGCACTTCGCGGACGACGACGCCGAGGCGCAGGGCACGGCGGCACGCATCGCGGAGCTGATCGAGGAGGGGCGCAGCGCCTCCGACATGGCGGTGCTCTTCCGCACCAACAGCCAGTCCGAGGCCCTCGAGCAGGCGCTCACCGCCCGCGGCATCGGCTACCTCGTGCGCGGCGGCGACCGGTTCTTCGACCGGCAGGAGGTGCGGCGCGCGATGGTCACCCTGCGGGCCGCGACCCGCGTCGAGCAGCTCGAGCCGGACCGCGCGGTGCGGGACGTGCTCACCCAGCTGGGCTGGTCCCCGAACCCGCCCGAGGGGACGGGGGCGCTCCGCGAGCGCTGGGACTCCCTGCAGGCGCTCGTCGGCCTCGCGGACACCGTCCTCGCCCGGCCCGGCGCCGGGCTGCCCGAGGTGGTCCGGGAGCTCGAGGAGCGGGCCGAGGCGCAGTCCGCGCCGGTGGTCGACGGCGTCACCCTCGCCTCCGTGCACGCGGCGAAGGGCCTGGAGTGGCCGGTCGTGCACCTGGTCGGGGCGAGCGACGGCCTGCTGCCGATCTCCATGGCCCGCACGGCGATGGAGATCGAGGAGGAGCGACGGCTCTTCTACGTGGCGCTCACCCGCGCCCGCGACCTCCTGACGATCAGCTGGGCCGCCGCGCGCACGCCGGGGGCCCGCGGGTCCCGCAAGCCCTCACGCTTCCTCGACGGCATCATCGCCGCCCCCGCGGAGCCAGCGGGCGGGGGAGGGGCGACCGCGCGCCGCACGGGGCGCCGCGGCGCGACCGTGTACAGCGAGTGCACGGTGTGCGGCGAGGCGCTGGTCTCCGCACGCGAGCAGCGGGTGGGCCGCCACGGCGGCTGCCCCGCCGGCGCGGGGGAGAAGGTGCGCGACGCGCTCCGCACGTGGCGCGCGCAGCGGGCACGGGAGCAGGGCAGCCCGCCCTTCGCGGTGCTCACCGACGCCGCGCTCGAGGCGATCGCCGAGCGGAACCCCCGCACCGCCCGTGAGCTGCTGGCCGTGCCGGGGCTCGGGGCGACGGCGATCCAGCGCCACGGGGAGGCCATCCTGGCCGTCCTCGATGACATGCGCTGACATGCGCTGACATGCGCTGACGGGCTGCCGCAGACGGACGAAAACCCAGGTCAAAAAAAGATTGGCCCCGTCCTGCGGGGTGTGTAGACTCGCCGTCGTCCATCGTTGATCGTCGTGAACCGGGAGACCGGGCCGCGCGCAGAGAGAGAGGGAGGTGTCGTCGTGATCGATTATGCAGATCTCATCGGAGGAAGCTCCGTGCCCACCGGCGGCACTGCCCGCCTGCGCACGCTCTCCCCCGTGGTGCCCACGCGCAGCTGACGAGAACGCTCTCTCGCTGCCGGGGCCGCCACCACCGCCGCCCCTCGGAGCCCACCGGCTCCCCACGACGATTCCTGAAGCAGCGAGACGATGACCTCCTCCACCTTCACCACCGCATTCCCGTTCCCGACCGCTCTCGCAGCGGATCTCCTGCCCTGCCATGAGCCGGAGGCGGCCGACCTCTTCTTCTCGGAGCGGCCCGCCGATCTCGAGCAGGCGAAGGTCCTGTGCACCGGCTGCCCGCTCCTCGAGGAGTGCCGTCGCGGCGCTCTCGAGCGCTCCGAGCCCTGGGGCGTCTGGGGCGGGGCCATCTTCGACGCGGGCCGCATCATCGCCGTCAAGCGCGGCCGTGGGCGTCCCCGCAAGAACGCCGCCTGAGCCGATGCGCGCGACGCACCGACCGGGCGCGCGCACCGACCCCCGACGCCTCCGACGTCGCGCATGTCGTGGCACACCGCCCGAGAGCACCGACGGGGCGGGACACCAGCTGGTGTCCCGCCCCGTCCGGCGTCGTGGTCGCGATCAGGCCTTGCCGAGGATCCGGTTCAGCTTGGTGCCGCACACGGGGCACACGGCCTTCGCCATGCGCCGACCGTTGGAGACGACGACGTTGCCCTCGGCCTCTCGCTTCTCCCGGCACTTGACGCAGTAGAACTCTCCGGCGTAGGTCTCGTCGGCCATACCCGCTCCTTGAAATCGGTGATTCGGTGGAGGCGATCCGCTCAAGGGGACCGCCGGCCGTTCACTGTAACGCTCCGTGGGGCGGCCCGTCGCACGCTTCGGGTTCAAGGGGCTCCCGGAGGAGCGGAGGAAGTGCGTGCGACGGGCCCGCGTCGGGTCCGAAGGAGTCCGACATCGGCCCTTCGAGCCGTGGGGCCCCGGGGGCGCTCAGCACCACGCGCACCTTCCCCGTGTGCGTCCTGCTAGTTATCCCGGGGCCCCACGTCCTGCTGAACGTATCCCCACCGGGCGCCGTCGGTCAAAGCTGCGTCGGGGATGGATTGTGGACAAGTGCCCACGGGCTGTGGACGACACGTGGGCGGTGGTGCGCCTGCTGTGGAGGAGAGGCGGGATATCCCCTGGAAAGGCCTGTGACCTGCAGATCTCGAGCGCACAGCTGTGGACGGAGAAAAGATCCCACACTCACGTGACAGGCTGTGCGCCATGCCCCGTCGCGCCTCCGCCGTCCCTGCCCCGTACCGCGTCGACGCCCGCGGACCGCGGGGGGAGGAGGTCTGGGTGCGCCGCTCGGCGCAGCGCCGGCGCAGCGTCGAGATCCGCCTGCGCGAGGGTCGCCTCGTCGTCGCGATCCCGTCCACCTACAGCGCGGCCCAGGAGCGGGAGGCGGTCGAGGGGCTGCTGGTGCGGTACGGGGCGAAGATGGAGGCCCATGCCCCCAGAGCCCGCAGTGACGAGGACCTCGTCGCGCTCGCGCGGGAGCTCTCGGCCGACCACCTGGAAGGGCGCGCCCGTCCGCGCTCGATCACGTGGACCTCGCGGCAGAACCAGCGCTGGGGATCCTGCACCCCCTCAACGGGGACGATCCGTCTCTCCGACCGTCTCCAGGGCATGCCGGACTGGGTGGTGCGGGCCGTGGTCATGCACGAGCTCGTGCATCTCCTGGAGCCGGGGCACGGCCCCGCCTTCCAGGCGCTCCTGCACCGCTACCCGCTCGCCGAGCGGGCGGACGGCTTCCTGCGCGGCTACGCCTGGGCGCTCGACGAGGCCGGCGGGGAGCAGGGTCTCGGGGACCCCGATCAGGACGACGTCGAGAGATAGCGCGCGATCGCCGCGAGCTTCTCCGGCATGTCCTCGACGGTCCCCTCGGGGAGCTCCGCCACTGAGCGCTCGGGGCCGGTGCCGAGCAGCGGCCAGGGCACCCAGCGCACCTCCGGCGACTCGTCGCTCGGACGCAGGGTCAGCTCCGCCGCGGGCGCTGCGGCGCGGAAGAGGTGCTGCACGTCCCAGTGCTCCCGGCAGCTCCCGAAGGCGGCCGAGAGCGCATGGCGGTGCAGCACCGCGGGCCCGGGGCCCACGCGCTCCAGATCGTCCAGGCCGATCTCCTCGGCGACCTCGCGCCGCGCGGCGGCCTCGAGGGAGGGGTCGCCCGCCTCGAGGTGACCGCCGGGCTGCACCCAGAAGCGGCCCTTGCGATGCCAGACGAGCGCCACGTGCTCCGCCGGCGCGTCGATCACCACGGCGCTCGCCGTCAGGTGCCGCGGGCCGCCGTCGCGCCACAGGGCATCGGGCTCGGCGCGGAGCACCGAGAGATAGTCGGCCGCGCCGTCGATGCCCGCGTCACGGGCCGCCGCGAGCTCGAGGAGCGCCCGGTCCCGCAGGCCGTCGACGCTGCTCGGGCCGGCGGGCGCCGGCTCAGCGCCCATCGCCGGAGGCGTCGGTGCCGCCCTCCTCCTCGCGCAGCAGCTTCTCGAGCTCCGCGTCGAAGTCCGCGGGCATCTCCACGGCCTCCGCGCCGTCGCCGGCGCCCTCGGGGGCCGGCCGCGGCGCCTGCGGCGTCCCGGAGAGCACCTCGGAGCCCGGCAGCAGGTCCGGGTGCGCCCACTTTGCCTCGCGGCCCTCGATGCCCTCCGTCGCGAGGACGCTCTCCCACCAGCTGAGCGCCTCGCGCACGCGGCGGGGACGCAGCTCGATGCCGACGGTGCTCGCGAGCATCTGCTCGGCCGGGGAGCCGGAGGCACGGCGGCGCCGCAGGACCTCGCGCAGCGCGTCCAGCTGGGGCAGCTTGCCCTCGAGCGCGCGGGAGGTCACGTGGTCGACCCACGCCTCGATGAGCGCGAGGGTCGTCGCGAGCTCCTCGAGCGCTCGCTCCTGGGCGGCCCGGCGGGTGAAGACGAAGAGGTCCTCGGGGCGCCGGGACTGCAGCGACTCGGGGTCGGAGAGGTCGAGCTCCCGCACCGCCTCGTCGAGCGCGTCGAGGTCGAGGGTGATCCCGCGGGCGTAGTCGTCGATCGCGGAGAACAGCGCCTTCCCGAGCCAGGGGGCGGCCGCGAACAGGGCCGTGTGCGCGATCTCCCGGGCGGCGAGGAAGATCCGTGCCGCGGGCGCGTCCAGCGAGTTCTCGCCCACGAGATCGGCGACGTTCGCGGCCACGAGGGCCGGCTCGCCGTCGCGGCCCAGAGGCAGCGAGAGGTCGGTGGTGCCCATCGCCTCACGGGCGAGGGTGCCGATCGCCTGGCCGTACTGGACGGCGAAGAGCGTTCCGCCGATCCGCTCCATCATCCCGGCCGGATCCGCGCCGCCCGGCAGCTCCGCCTCGCCCATCTGGGCGGTCTGCGCGGCGATCGCCTCGCCGATCGCGCCGGCCATGTACGCCGCGACGGGCTCCACGAGTGAGCGCCAGCGGGGGAGCGTGCGATGCAGCCAGGTGCCGCGGCTGAACACGGCGAGCTCCGCCGCGGGCACGTCGATCGCGAGCACGGGGTCCAGCCACAGCCGTGCCACCTGCGCGGCCTCCCGCAGCTCCTGCACCTGGGCGGGGGTGGGATCGGGATCCCCCGGCGAGCCCGTGGGCGCGGGAGCCCCGGGCGCTCCGGGGATCTGGAGAGAGCCCACCGCGGCGCGCCGCGCGAGGTCCTCCGCCATCGTCCAGTTCACGGGGCCCTCCCCGGAGCCCATGAACATCTGCTGCATCTGCGCCGCGGCGGCGCGCAGCTGCGCCGGGTCCTGCGGCAGGTTCGCCTGCGCCGCGATCGCGCCGAGGTCGAGGCCGTCCAGCGCGCCCTCCGGCAGCGCGTCGCCGAAGGTCTCCTTCAGCAGGCGCCTCAGGGCTTCCTCGTCCATGTCGCCGGACCCTCCCGGCATCGGGTTCTGGCTCATCGCCACCTCCAGAGGTTCGTCGCCGCCCAGCGTACCGAGCACAGCCTGGGGGTGGTGTGCGCGCGGTGCGGCACAATGTCCCGGTGAGCTCTCCCGCCCCCTCCACCCTGCACCGCCCGGTCCTGGCAGGGGTGAGCCTCGCCTCCCTGTGCGTCATGATCCTGGGGGCCTCGCTGCTGCCGGTCCCGTACGTCATCGAGAGCCCGGGCCCGGCGATCGACGTCCTCGGCGACTACGAGGACGAGAAGATCCTCACGATCGACGGCGGCGACGAGCACCCCACCTATCCCACCGACGGCGAGCTCATGATGACCACGGTCTCCGTCGACGGCGGCCCCGGCTACCGGGTCACCGCCGCGGAGGTCCTGGTCGCCTGGTTCGACGGCACCCGCTCGGTGCTGCCGCGCGAGCTGCTCTACCCCGAGGACCAGAGCGCCGAGGAGAGCAGCCTCGAGACCTCCGTGCAGATGAGCACCTCCCAGCAGGACGCCGTCGCCGTGGCCCTCGACGAGCTCGACATCCCCTACGAGGACACGGTCATCGTCGCCGGCGTCGAGACGGGCGCCCCCGCGGACGGCGTCCTCGAGCCCGGCGACCGCGTGCTCCGCATCAACGGGGAGTCCGCCTCGGACACCGCGGGCTTCCAGGCGCTCGCCGCCGCGACGCCCGCCGGCCAGGACGTCGAGATGACCGTCGAGCGCGAGGGGGAGGAGCAGACGCTCCAGGTGCCCACCGAGCAGGCCGACGGGAAGCCCCGCATGGGCATCGTCCTCGGCGCCGGCCACGACTTCCCGATCGACGTCGGCATCTCCGTCGGCGACGTCGGCGGTCCCAGCGCCGGCACCATGTTCGCGCTCTCGGTGTACGACGAGCTCACCCCCGGCGCGCTCACCGGCGGCAAGGACATCGCGGGCACCGGCACGATCGACGCGGAGGGCGCCGTCGGCGCGATCGGCGGCATCCGCCAGAAGATGGTCGGCGCCCACGACGCCGGCGCCGACTACTTCCTCGCCCCGGCGGAGAACTGCGACGAGGTCACGGGGCACGTCCCCGACGGCCTCGCCGTCGTCAAGGTCTCCACCTTCGAGGAGGCCCGCCATGCGGTCGAGACGATCGGCACCACCGGCAGCACCGACGACCTGCCCACCTGCAGCTCCTGAGGAGGACCCCATGGCCCGCAAGCGCCGCACCCCCGCCCGCCCCACCGTCGTGCTCGACTTCGGCGGTGTGCTGAGCGCGGGGCACGACCCCGTGCCGGACCTGCATGAGCTGCTCGGCGGCGACGCCGCGACCCTCGGCGAGTCCCTCTGGTCCCACCGCCCCGACTACGACCGCGGCACCGTCGACGCCGCGACCTACTGGGGGAGCGTGGCCGCCGCGAGCGGGATCGAGACCCTGAGCGCCGAGGAGGTCGCCGAGCTGCAGGCGGCCGACGACCGCTACTTCCTGCGCCTGGACCCCGAGTCCCGCGCGCTCCTGCACGACCTCGCCCGCAACGAGGTGCGCCTCGTGCTGCTCTCCAACGCCTCGGTGGGCTTCGGCGAGGCCGTGCGCCGCACCGACTGGTTCGAGGCCTTCTCGTTCGCCGTGATCTCGGGGGAGGAGAAGGTCGTCAAGCCCGAGCGCGAGATCTACGAGATCCTGCTCGAGGTGCTCGCGCACGAGAACGGCGGGGTGGCGCGGCCCGGGGACGTCGTGTTCTTCGACGACCGCGAGGACAACGTCGAGGCGGCCCGCGCCCTCGGCATCGACGCGCACCTGTGGCCGCGCAACGGCGACCCCCGCCCCGAGGGCGTCGAGCACGGCGCGGTCCAGGCGCGGCGCGTGCTCGCCGAGCGCGGCATCCCGCTGGACTGACACGACCCTCCCCGCTGCTGCGGGCGGTCTGGGTGAGCCGGGGACGGGCTCCGGGTAGAGTCGGGGATCGCCCGTCCCGTGCGGCGCCCCGCTGTGGCGCGCCGGTGCGGACCCCCGACCCCTCTTCGAGAAGGAACCTCAGGTGGCAGAGTTCATCTACACGATGTACAAGGCCCGGAAGGCCGTGGGAGACAAGGTCATCCTCGATGACGTCACCATGAGCTTCTACCCCGGCGCCAAGATCGGCATGGTGGGCCCCAACGGCGCCGGCAAGTCGACGATCCTCAAGATCATGGCCGGTCTCGACCAGCCCTCCAACGGCGAGGCCCGCCTCAGCCCCGGCTACAGCGTCGGCATCCTGCTCCAGGAGCCGCCGCTGGACGAGACCAAGACCGTCCTGGAGAACGTCCAGGAGGGCATGGGCGACCTCTACCGCAAGGTGCAGCGCTTCAACGCCATCGGCGAGGAGATGGCCCTGCCGGACGCGGACTTCGACGCGCTCATGGAGGAGATGGGGAAGCTCCAGACCGAGATCGACGCGGCGAACGGCTGGGACCTCGACTCCCAGCTCGAGCAGGCGATGGACGCCCTGCGCTGCCCGCCCGGCGACGAGCAGGTCACCCATCTCTCCGGCGGTGAGCGCCGCCGCGTGGCGCTGTGCAAGCTCCTCCTGGAGAAGCCGGACCTGCTCCTCCTCGACGAGCCCACCAACCACCTCGACGCGGAGAGCGTGCTCTGGCTCGAGCAGCACCTCCAGCAGTACGAGGGCGCCGTCATCGCCGTGACCCACGACCGGTACTTCCTGGACCACGTGGCCCAGTGGATCGCCGAGGTCGACCGCGGCCACCTCTACCCCTACGAGGGCAACTACTCCACCTACCTGGAGAAGAAGGAGGAGCGCCTCGCCGTCCAGGGCAAGAAGGACGCGAAGCTCGCCAAGCGCCTCAAGGAGGAGCTCGAGTGGGTGCGCTCCTCGGCCAAGGGTCGCCAGGCGAAGTCCAAGGCGCGACTGGCCCGCTACGAGGAGATGGCCGCGGAGGCCGAGCGCACCCGCAAGCTCGACTTCGAGGAGATCACCATCCCGCCGGGCCCGCGGCTCGGCAACCAGGTCATCGACGGCAAGGACCTCAAGAAGGGCTTCGGGGAGCGCGTGCTCATCGACGGCCTCTCGTTCTCCCTGCCGCCCAACGGCATCGTCGGCGTCATCGGCCCGAACGGCGTCGGCAAGACGACGCTGTTCAAGACGATCGTGGGGCTCGAGGAGCTCGACGGCGGCGAGCTGAAGGTGGGCCAGAGCGTCCAGATCAGCTACGTCGACCAGAACCGCGAGAACATCGATCCGGAGAAGAACCTCTGGGAGGTCGTCTCCGACGGGCTCGACTTCATCCAGGTCGGCAAGGTCGAGATCCCCTCGCGCGCCTACGTCAGCCAGTTCGGCTTCAAGGGCCCGGACCAGCAGAAGAAGGCCGGCGTGCTCTCCGGCGGCGAGCGGAACCGCCTGAACCTCGCGCTCACCCTCAAGCAGGGCGGCAACGTCCTCCTGCTCGACGAGCCGACGAACGACCTCGACGTGCAGACCCTCGGCTCGCTCGAGAACGCGCTGCTCGAGTTCCCCGGCTGCGCCGTCGTCGTCTCCCACGACCGCTGGTTCCTGGACCGGGTCGCGACGCACATCCTGGCCTACGAGGGCACCGAGGAGAACCCGTCGAACTGGTACTGGTACGAGGGCAACTTCGAGGCGTACGAGAAGAACAAGGTCGAGCGCCTGGGCGAGGACGCGGCGCGTCCCCACCGCGTGACGCACCGTCGCCTCACCCGCGACTGAGCGGGTGCCGGGGCATGACCGCCCCGGCGACCCTCCCGACCTGACGCGGCCCCGTCGCGACCGGCTCCGGCCGGCCGTGGCGGGGCCGTCGCCGTCGACCGTGCCCGCAGGCTGAAAGAACTTGCAGAAAACGGGGGGAACCTCCGAGCTTCGGGGTGAAGTGCCAGGTCAGGGGCTTGCGGCAGAGACGCAAGAATCGGCGTCCCCTCGGGTATCGTGGTGCCATGAAGCCGATCTCGACGATCACGGTGTCCTCGGACCTGCCCGCCGCCCTCTCGCCGCTGCGGGAGCTCGCCATGAACCTCCGCTGGACCTGGCGCCGCCAGACCGCGGACCTCTTCCGCACGCTCGACCCGGCGGCCTTCGCCGCGAGCGACGGCAACCCGATCGCCATGCTCCCGACCGTCCCCGCCTCGCGCCTCGCCGAGGCCGCCCGAGACGAGTCCTTCCTCTCCCGCATGCGCGGAGAGATCGGCGACCTGCGCACCTACCTCGACTCGGGCCGCTGGTTCCAGCGCACCGCGGGCAGCACGGGCGGCGGCGCCGGCGCGCCGACCTCCGTCGCCTACTTCTCCATGGAGTTCGGCATCACCCCGACCCTGCCGATCTACTCCGGCGGCCTCGGCATCCTCGCCGGTGACCACCTGAAGTCCGCCTCGGACCTCGGGGTGCCGCTCACCGCGATCGGCCTGCTCTACCAGTGGGGCTACTTCTCGCAGTCGCTGGACCGCGAGGGCTGGCAGCAGGAGGAGTACAAGCTCAACGACCCCGCCTCCCTGCCCGTGCAGGAGGTGCGCGGCGAGGACGGTGAGCAGCTCACCGTCTCCGTGACCCTGCCCGGCGGCCGCGAGGTCGCCATCGCCGTGTGGGTGGCGCAGGTGGGTCGGGTGCCGCTGCTGCTCCTGGACACGAACGTCGCGTCGAACGACGAGGACCTGCGGGCCATCACCGACCGCCTCTACGGCGGCGACCACGAGCACCGGATCGTGCAGGAGATCGTGCTCGGGATCGGCGGCGTGCGCGCCGTCGAGGCCTACTCGCGCCTCACCGGCGCCCCTGCGCCCACCGTCTTCCATCTCAACGAGGGCCATGCCGGCTTCTCCGGCCTCGAGCGCGTGGGCACGCTCATGCAGGGCGGCGCCTCCTTCGCCGAGGCCCACGCCGAGGTGCGCGCCGGCACGGTCTTCACCACCCACACCCCGGTGCCCGCGGGCATCGACCGCTTCGACACGGATGAGCTGCGCCGCTACCTCGACGCCGACGAGTCCGGTCTCTCCCGGCTGATTCCCGCGCTGCCCGTCGAGGCCGCGCTCGCGCTCGGCACCGAGGAGGGCGGCGAGGTGTTCAACATGGCGCACCTCGGCTTCCGCATCGCGCAGCGCGCGAACGGCGTCGCGAAGCTCCACGGCGCCGTCTCCCGGGCGATGTTCCAGGAGCTCTACCCCGGCTTCGACGTCCCCGAGGTGCCGATCACCTCGGTCACCAACGGCGTGCACCGCCGCACCTGGACCTCCCCGGTGATGGACGACCTCTACAAGAAGGCCCTCGGCGACGTGGACGTCTCCGCGCTCTCCGACTGGAGCGCGCTCGCCGCCCTCACCGACCACGAGCTCACCGGCGCCCGGGACCGCCTCCGCAGCGACCTCGTGGACATGGCCCGCAAGCACGTGAAGCGGGCCTGGCTGCGCCGCGGCGCAGACGAGGCGGAGCTCGGCTGGACCGAGCACATCCTCGACCCGCAGGCGCTCACCATCGGCTTCGCCCGCCGGGTGTCCACCTACAAGCGCCTGACGCTCATGCTCTCGGACCCCGAGCGCCTGCGCCGCATCCTGCTGGACCCCGAGCGGCCCGTGCAGTTCGTCATCGCCGGGAAGTCCCACCCGGCGGACCGCCCCGGCAAGGAGTTCCTCCAGCAGCTCGTGCGCTTCGCCGACGAGGCCGGCGTGCGCCACCGGATCGTGTTCCTGCCGGATTACGACATCCGCATGGCCTCCGTGCTCATCGCGGGCGCCGACGTCTGGCTGAACAACCCGATCCGCCCCGAGGAGGCCTCCGGCACCTCCGGCATGAAGGCCGTCCTCAACGGCGGGCTCACCTTCTCCGTCTCCGACGGCTGGTGGGACGAGATGAAGGACGACGAGGCCGGCTGGACCATCCCCACCGCCCAGGTCGCCGACCAGCACGAGCGCGACCGCCTCGAGGCGAACGCGCTCTACGAGATCCTCGAGAACCGGATCGTCCCGCTGTTCCACGAGCGGGACGAGCGCGGACTCCAGCACGGCTGGATGGAGACGGTGCGCACCTCGCTCGTGCGGATCGCGCCGCAGATCACCGCGGCGCGCATGGTGCGCGACTACGTGACCGATCTCTACACGCCGGCGGCCCGGGCCGCCGCGCGCTTCGCGCAGGACCCCTCGACCGCCTCCTCCTTCACCGCCTGGAAGGAGCGCGTGGGCGCCGCGTGGTCGCAGGTCGCGGTGCAGGACGTGCGGCTCGAGGGCGTCGAGGGCGGCCGGGTCGCGACCGGCGGCGAGGTGAGGCTCTCCGCGGAGGTGCAGCGCGGCGGGCTCGAGGAGCAGGACCTGCTCGTCGAGGCCGTGCTGGGCCCGGTGGACGAGAAGGGTGAGATCATCGGCGGACAGCTCATCCCGCTGCGGCGTGGGGAGGACGGCCGCTGGGCCGCCCGCTTCGCGCTCACGGTCCCCGGTGAGATCGGATGCACCGTGCGCGCCACGCCGCAGCATCTGGTGCTCGCCTCCCGGGCCGAGCTCGGGCTGGTCGCCACCGCCTGAGCCGCCGCAGCACCCCGACGGAAGGACCCCGCCCCGTGCTCACCCGCCGCCAGCTCCTGCACACCGCCGCCGCTGCGACAGGGGTGGCCGGGGCGGGCGTCCTCTCCGCCTGCTCGAAGCCCGAGGAGTCCGCGGAGCTCGCCGACGGCGACGCCCTGCGCATGCGGGTCTGGGACGACGCCGCCGCCTCCGCCTATCGCACGGCGCTCGCCGCCTTCACGGAGGACACGGGCCTCGAGGTGGAGGTCGAGGTGCTCGCCTGGGACGAGTACTGGAAGCAGGTGCCGCTCGACGCCGCGGCCGGCTCCCTGCCGGACGTGCTGTGGATGAACACCGCGAACCTCGCCCAGCTCGTCGACGCCGAGTCGCTCGTGGACGTCGGCGCGGTCGTCGGCAAGGACGTCTCCTCCTGGGAGACCGCCGCGACGGACCAGTACCGCCGGGCGGACACGCTCTGGGGCGTCCCGCAGCTCTACGACCGCAGCGTCCTGATCGCCAACCGCGATCTCCTGGACCCGACGGGCGCGGACCCGGCCGAGCTCGAGGCGGATCCCGCGGCGAAGAGCGACTCGCTGCGCGACGCCGCCCGGGCCGTCGCCGGGGGCGGGGCGAGCGACGACGGCGGCGGCGGCTCCGGTCGGATCGGCTTCAGCGCCCAGCCGGACCGCAGCGGCGTGCTCGGACCGTTCCTCGCGGGCGCGGGCGGCACCTGGCAGGACGAGGACGGGGCCTTCGACTTCGCCTCCGACGAGGGCGTCGCCGTCGTGCAGTACCTCGCCGACATGGCTGCGGACGGTCTCGCCCCCGCGGGCGCGGAGACGACGACGGACACCGCCTTCTGCCGCGACCTCTTCACCCAGGGCCGCCTGGCCCTGCTGCAGACCGGCACCTACGATCTCGCGGCCGTGAGCGACGGCGTCCAGGGCACCTTCGGGTGGACGGTGCACGAGGTCGTCGCCGGCACCGACGGCGCCCGGCCGCTCGTGCACACGGTCGCGGCGGTCGGCGCGGTCACGAAGGACGACGACCGCACCGCGGCGATCGCGAAGCTGCTGCGGTTCCTCGGGGGCGCGGACGCCCAGCGGCCCCTCGTCGAGGCGCGCCTCGGGGTGCCCGCGCACCGCGACCTGCGCTCGGCCTGGTCCGACGCCTGGGCGGAGCTGAAGGTCGACGTCTCCGAGATCGCGGAGCTCCCCGATGCGATCGCGACACCGGAGGTCGGCGTGCGCTCGGCGGACGGCACCGGCGCCGCGCTCGAGATCATCGCGACGATCTTCACCGGCGAGGCGACCGCCGCGGAGGCGCTCCCGAAGGCGCAGAAGGCCGCGACGGAGGCCGTCGGCCAGGGCTGAGCCGGCACCCCCCGGGAGCCGGCCGGGACGGCGGTCGGATCCGGTCAGACCAGATCAGATCAGGTCGGGTCGGGTCATGTCAGGGCCGCTGCTTGACCCGGATCATGCCCTCCTGGGTCACGGTCGCCACGAGATCGCCCTCGCGGTCGAACACCTGCCCGTGGGTGAGCCCGCGGCCGCCCGATGCGCTCGGGGAGCGCTGCACGTACAGCAGCCACTCGTCGGCCCGCACGTGGCGGTGCCACCAGATGGCGTGGTTGATCGTCGCCATCCGCAGGCCCGGCGTCACCCAGCTCAGGCCCTGCCGGCGCAGGATCGGCTCGAAGGGCGTGTAGTCGCTCGCGAAGGCGAGGATCGCGTCGTGCAGCAGCGGGGTCGCCGGCACCGGGGCGAGGGTGCGCATCCACACCATCTGCGTGTCCGTCGTGTGCGGGTCGCCCGCGCCGCGCGGGTCCGGGCCCAGGTAGATCGGGTCCGTGACGTGGCGGATGTCGATGGGGCGCTGGGTCGCCCAGTAGCGGGCGACGGGGTGGTCGATGCCCGCGAGCACCTCGGCCGTGGTGGGCAGGCCGTCGGGGGAGGGGGCCTCGGGGGCGCGCTCGGAGTGCTCGAGACCGTCCTGGTCCTCCTGGAAGGAAGCGGTCATCGCGAGGATCGTCCGCTCCTCCTCGCCGTCCTGCCGGCCGGGCTGGGTGGCGAGCACGCGCCGCACGGAGAAGGAGCCGCCGTCGCGGAGGTTCTCGACCTGGAAGCGGATCGGGTGCTCGGGGTCGCCGGGGGCGAGGAAGTAGGAGTACATCGAGTGGATGCGGCGTCCCTCGGGGACCGTGCGGCCCACCGCCGTGACCGCCTGCCCCATGACCTGGCCGCCGAACACGTGACCGCCCGGCTGTGGGTTCGAGCCGCCCTCGAAGGCGGCGACGGTCGACGGTGTCGCGGTGCGCTCGTCGAGCTCCGCGGGGCGCAGGTCCAGGAGGTCCAGGAGTCCCTGGGCGATCGTGGCGGGGGACGGGTCCGGGGTGCTCATGCGGGGAATCGTACTGGTCGCAGCCGCCTACGATGGCTCCCATGCATCTCGATCTCACCATCCCCGTGCGCTGGACCGACCTCGACGCCTACGGGCACGTGAACAACGCCGCGATTCTGCGGCTGCTCGAGGAGGCCCGCATCGCGGCCTTCTGGCAGGTGCCGGAGGACCAGATCGCCCTCGGCGCCGAGGCGCCCCCGGCCGCGCTGCCCGTCTCGGGCGCCGGCGCACCGGTGAGCACCGTCATCGCCTCCCAGCGGGTGGAGTACGCCCGCCAGCTCGGCCACCGCCGCGACGGCGCCGTGGTGCGGCTGTGGATCTCGCGGATCGGCGGGGCGAGCCTCACGGTGGACTACCTCGTGCTCACCGCCGACGACCCCGACGGCGCCGCGCCGTACGCGCGGGCGCGCACCGTGGTCGTCATGGTGGACGCCGTGAGCGGGCGCCCGGTGCGGCTCGACGCCGCGGCCCGTGAGGCGCTCGCACCGTTCGCGGGCGAGGGGCTCGCCTTCCGCGACTGACGCTCCGCGCGGGGCGGGTCGCCGCCGGCGCTCAGGAGAGGCGGTCGGGGATCTGCTGGCCGGCCATCGGCGCGGCGCCGCCGTCGACCGTGTTGACCATCGAGTGAGCGGCGCGCTCGAGGTAGTCCCACAGGGTCGCCTCGTGCAGCGGCGAGAGCTCGAGCGAGTCCACGGCCGCGCGCATGTGCGCGAGCCACGCGTCCCGGGCGGCGGGGGAGACGGGGAAGGGTGCGTGGCGCATGCGCAGCCGCGGGTGGCCGCGCTGCTCGCCGTAGGTCTTGGGCCCGCCCCAGTACTGCTCGAGGAAGGTCTGCAGGCGCACCTTCGCGGGCCCCAGGTCCTCCTCGGGGTACATGGGGCGCAGCAGCTCGTCCTCCGCGACACCCGCGTAGAAGCGGTCCACGAGCGCGGTGAAGGTCGCATGCCCGCCCACCGCCTCGAAGAAGCTCGGGCCGGGACCGGAAGGCTCGGCGGGACCGACGGGGAGGCTGGGACGGGGATCGGTCATGACCGGGATGCTCTCACTTCGGGAGGTTGTCGGAGAAGCGGGGCTGCGCGAAGGCGACCCCCGCCTCGTGGAAGGCGGCGCGCACACGCCGGCGCAGCTCCTGCTCGGCGTCCCACTGGGCGCCCGCCTCGACGGGCACGACGATCCGGCGCTGCACGCGCGAGCCGTCCACGCCGAGGATGCCGCTCACGGTGGGCTCGCCGGTGACGCGGTCCGACCAGGCCGGATCCGCGACGAACTCGTCGGTCACGCCCTGCAGCAGATCGGTCACGGTGGCGTGGTCCGCCTCGGCGTCGATGTCGAACAGGGCGACGGCGTTGGAGTAGCCCTGGGTGAAGTTGCCGATCCGGATGATCTCGCCGTTGCGCACGGTCCACAGCGTGCCGTCGAGGGAGCGCACCTGGGTGACCCGCAGGTTGATGCCCTCGACGGTGCCGGTCGCGTACTCGAGATCCACGGTGTCGCCCACGGCGACGAGGTCCTCGAAGAGCATGACGATGCCGGCGACGACGTCCTTGATGAGGGTCTGCGCGCCGATGCCGGCGGCGAGGCCCACGACGCCGAGGGAGGCGATGACGGGCGCGACGTTCACGCCGATCTCGCTGAGGATCATCACCGACGCGATCGCCCAGATGACGAGTCGCGAGACGTTCCGGGCGACGCTCGAGAGCGTCTCCGTGCGCTGCTCCCGCCGGGAGCGGGCGGCCTTCGCCTGCCGGGAGTCCCGCTTCGTCATCGAGCCGGCGACGGTGGACAGCCGTGCGGAGGACTGGCTCATCGTGCGGAAGAAGCGCCGGATGAGCCAGCCTGCGACGGCGCTGATCACCGTCGCCGCCACGAGGATGACGACGATGGTCAGGCCTGAGCTCAGGAGCCAGCCCCAGGCGGAGTCCAGAAGGGTCAGCGCGGCGTCCGGGGAGGTTGGCGCGGACAGGTCCGGGAGTGCGCGATCGTCCATGCCGCGACTCTATCCATGCCCACGCCGACCGTCGCCCAGGGCGTCCTCAGGCGTGATCCGCCTCGCGCACCCGCAGCTGGCGGGCCACCGTGTCCCGGCCCTCGATGATCACGCGGCGCAGCCCGAAGGGGGCGTCCTCGTGGTCCGCGAGCCAGGCGTCGGCGTCGTCGAGCACGGACTGCCCGCCGAAGGTCGACGGGAAGTAGCCCTGGACGATCCGGTTGGCGATCTCGCTCGACCGGTCGGCCCAGACCCCGTCGATCATCGAGAAGTACGCGCGCTCGTAGGGGGCGAGCAGGGCCGGGTCGACGACGCGGCGCAGCCCCATGACGACCGCGGTGACGGACTCGTTGGCGAGCTCGTCACGCTCGACGGTGCGCCGCCAGGCGTCGGCCTTGGCCTCGGAGGTCGGCAGTGCGGCGTGCGCCGTGAGGGCGGACTTCCGGCCGGACTGCGTGTCGTCGTCCGCGAGCACCGCGTCGATCCCGGCGGCGTCGATCCCGCCGAGCGCCGCGAGGCCGATGACGAGCTTCCAGCGCTGGTCGGTGTCGATCGTGCGGCCGGGGAGCGTGCGGGAGCCGTCGAGCAGGCCCGCGAGCACCTCGCGATGCTCCTCGGTGGAGGCGAGGCGGGCGAAGGTCTCCACGAGCTGCAGCTGGGTGTCGGAGCCGGCCTCAGCGGCCTCGGCGAGCTCCCACACGGCGCTCGCGGCGCCCGCGGTGCGGGCGGCCCGCTCGGACTGCGCGGCGAAGGGACCGGCCACGGACTCGAGCTGCTGGAGCAGGGTGCGCACCACGCTCGAGGAGTCCTCCCCGGTGAGGTTCGCGAGCACGAGCTCCTGGAAGCGGCGGCTCGGCAGCTCGGCGTCGCGCACCATGTCCCACGCGGCGGACCACAGTAGCGTGCGGGCGAGGGGGTCCTCGAGGTCGCGCAGGTGCTCGGTCGCGAGGGCGAGGGAGGCGTCGTCGAGACGGATCTTCGCGTAGGCGAGGTCGTCGTCGTTGACCAGCCAGAGGTCCGCGCGCCTCCCGACCAGCTGCGGCACCTCGGTGAGCGGGCCGTCCACGTCGAGCTCGACCTGCTCGGTGCGCACGAGGCGCCCGTCCTGGAGGGAGAAGCCGCCCACGCGCAGGCGGTGCGCGCGCAGCGTCGGGTGCTCCTCCGCGGCCTCCTGGGCGATCGCGAAGCGGGTCACGGCGCCCTGGGCGTCGCGCTCGACGACGGGGCGCAGCGTGTTGACCCCGGCGGTCTGCAGCCACTGCCGGGTCCAGGCGCCGAGGTCGCGGCCGCTCGTCGCCTCGAGCTCGACGAGCAGGTCCTTCAGCTCGGTGTTGCCCCAGGCGTGCTTCGCGAAGTAGGCGCGCAGACCCTCGAAGAAGGAGTCCTTGCCGACGTAGGCGACGAGCTGACGCAGCACGGAGGCGCCCTTCGCGTAGGTGATGCCGTCGAAGTTCGTCTCGACCGCCTCGAGGTCCACCATGTCCGCGACGATCGGGTGGGTCGAGGGCAGCTGGTCCTGCCGGTAGGCCCAGGCCTTCTCGGAGCTCGCGAAGGTGGTCCAGGAGTCCGTCCAGCGGGTCGCCTCGGCGCTCGCGAGGGTCGAGGCGTACTCGGCGAAGGACTCGTTCAGCCAGAGGTCGTCCCACCAGCGCATCGTCACGAGGTCGCCGAACCACATGTGGGCGAGCTCGTGGAGGATCGTGAGGTCGCGGCGCTCACGGATCGCGTCGGAGACCTCGGAGCGGAACACGTAGGACTCCACGAAGGTGACGGCGCCCGGGTTCTCCATCGCACCCATGTTGTACTCCGGGACGAAGATCTGGTCGTACTTGCGGAACGGGAAGTCCTGGTCGAAGGCGTCCTCGTAGAACTCGAGGCCGCGGCGGGTCATGTCGATGACGTACTCGGCGTCGACGTGCTCGGCGAGCGAGGCGCGGGCGTAGACGCCCATCGGGATGGTGCGGCCGTCGCGCGAGGTCACGGTGCCCTCACCGCCGCGGTAGTCCCCCGCGATGAGCGCGACGAGGTACGTGGAGATCGTCTCGGTGGGCTCGAAGGCCCAGGTCGCGACGTTCTCGCGGTGGGAGAGCGGGACCGGCTCCGGCGTGGGGGAGTTGGAGATGACGCGCCAGTGGTCCGGGGCGGTGACGGTGAGACGGAAGGCGGCCTTGAGGTCCGGCTGCTCGAAGCAGGCGAACATGCGGCGCGCGTCGGAGACCTCGAACTGCGTGTACAGGTAGACCTCGTCGTCGACCGGGTCCACGAAGCGGTGCAGGCCCTCGCCCGTGTTCATGTAGACGCCGTCGGCGAGGACCCGCACGGTGTTCTCGCCCTCGCGCACGGCGGGGAGCTTCACCCGGGCGCCGTCGAAGCGGGAGGAGGGGTCCTCGAGCAGCTCTCCGTTGAGCTCGATCTCGTGGACGGTGCGGGCGATGAGGTCGAGGAAGGTCTCCTCCGCGGCGCTCGCGGTGAAGGCGATCGTGGTCTCCGTGCGGAAGGTCTCCGGCCCGGTGGTGAGGTCCAGTCGGATGTCATAGGTCGCGGTGGAGAGGAAGGAGGCGCGGCGGCGCGCCTCCTCGCGGGTGAGGTTCTCAGAGGTCATGGGTGCCATCCTGCCACCGCTGTGTCCGGGGTCTCCCGCGCTCGCGCGGCCGAGGGCTGATGGTGGCCGATCTGTGACGTGAGGCTGTCACGTCCGCGGTGGGCGCCATCGGCCCGGCGGGGTGTCCGGAGCGGACCATCACGAGCCAGGGGCACCCTGGACCGTCGCCGACGCGCTGCTCGCCGAGGACGCGATCTGCTCCCGCGCGAACGGATCGCCGCGAGCCCCGGCCTCCCGCGCCGGGAGCGGGTGTGTTGCGCCGTCCGCCCCGTGACGGGCGGGGCCCTCCAGGAGGTCAGCGCCGCGTGAGGTCCACGTCCCAGGTGTAGTGCGCGGGAAGGCGCGGGACGGGCCAGCGCGGGTCCGGGAAGAAGTACTCGTAGCCCGCGGAGAACGGATACGCCCAGCGCTCGATGTGCTCCTCCGCCTGCCGTCCCGCCGCGCGGATCTCCTCGACCTCCTCGGGGGAGAAGTAGCCGGTGCGCTCGGCGCCCTCGAGCTCGTCCTCGTCCTTGTAGTGCCAGTCCCGGCGGGGCAGGACCACGAGGTCGAGGACGAGGTCGCGCGTGCGCACGCCCTCCTCGGTCCGCTCGTAGGGGGTCTCGAGGTTCACGTAGTAGCAGCCGAGCGAGCCGTCGTCCTTGTAGAACAGCCAGACCGAGTAGGGCGAGTCCGGCAGACCGATCATGAGGATCCCGTTGCCGGTCCACAGCTGCTTGGACTGGATCCGCGGCGCGGTGAACATGCCCTCGTCGCCGGCGCGGCGCAGGGCCGCCCCGGATTCGAGGACGGGCAGGAGCACCTCGGTGCCCGGGGCGATCCAGACGACGATGCCGCGCTCGTCGTCGAGCACGACGGTGCCCGGCCTGACGGTGCGCGTGGGGTGCTGAGGGGTGTAGTAGGTCCAGGTCACCTGGTCTCCAGGCGACCACCGTGATGTGGTGGACATGGTGGGGTTCCCGGCCGGCTCGGCCTCCACGGGCGCCCCGTTCCGTCCGGCCGCGGGGCCGGGGCTTCACTGCCCGCGAAGGGGAAGGAGTATGGGCCGACCATACCGCGACCACCCCGTTCGCGGTGCGGGCGACCCGCCGTCGATCCGCGCCGGGGTCCCGGGGGTGGGAGCGCCCCGGGACCGGAGAGCGTCGGCTCAGTCCTCGCCGCTCCAGGCGGCCCAGAGCCGGGCGTACACGCCGCCGCGGTTCACGAGCTCCCGGTGGGGGCCCTGCTCGACGACGGCGCCGTCGGCCATGACGAGGATCCGATCGGCGTGCTCCGCCTGGGAGAGGCGGTGGGCGACGATCACGGTGGTGCGGCCGCGGGCCACCTCGAGCGCGGCGCGCTCGAGAACCCGGGCGCCCGAGGAGCCCTCGTCGGCCGTGGCCTCGTCGAGGACGAGCACCGCCGGGTCCTGCAGTGCGATGCGCGCGAGCGCCAGCTGCTGGGACTGCTCCGCGGTGAGCCGCTCGCCCTTCTCGCCCACCTCGGTCTCCAGACCCTTCGGCAGCGCGAGCGCCCACGCCTCCGCATCGACGATGCGCAGCGCCTCCCGCAGCTCCTCGTCGCTCGCCTCCGGGCTCGCGAGGCGGAGGTCCTCGGCGAGGGTCCCGCGGAAGACGTGCACGTCCTGGCTGACGATGCTCGCGTGGCCGCGCACCGACTCGAGGTCGGCATGGGCGAGATCGGCCCCGCCGTGGAGCACCCGGCCGTGGCGCGGCTCGAGGGTGCCCGCGATGATCGAGGCGAGCGTCGACTTGCCCGCACCGGAGGCGCCCACGAGCGCGATCGTCTCGCCCGCGGCGATGTCGAGGTCCATCTCGCGCAGCACCACGCGCTCCTCGCCCTCGGCATCGGTCCCGTAGGCGTGGGAGACGCCCTCGAGGCGGATGCCCGCCCCGGCCGGGACCTCGTCGCCGGGGGAAGGGGCGGGGTCGATCGCGTCGATGACGCCCACCATGCGGGTGAGCGAGGCGGCGGCGGACTGCACGTCGTCGAGGCTGAAGATGAGGTTCATCATCGGCCACAGCAGGCTGATGAGGTACAGCGCCGCCGCGGTCACGAGGCCCACCGGCGCACCGGAGACGTTGACCATGACGTAGCCGAGGATCAGCACGAGCGCGATCGCGATGTTCTCCGGCCACACCATGACCTTGACGAGCTTCGTCACGAGGGTCATCACGCGCATGCCGAGCACCACGGCGGTCTCGGAGAGCACCGCGACGTGCCGGGTCTCCCGCTTCTCGATGCCGTACGCGTGCACCGTGGGGATGCCGTGGATCGCGGAGAGCAGGCCCTGGGCGCGGGCGCCCATGGCGACCCGCTCCCGGCGGTAGATCGGCGCCGTGCGGCGCAGGTACCAGACCGCGGAGCCCACGTACATCGGCACGACGACCACGACGAGGATCAGCAGCCACGGCGAGAGCACGACCATGCCCACGAGGGTCACGACGACGTAGAAGCCCATCTGGATGAGGTTCGGGACGACGTTGTTCACCGCACGGGCGGTGACGTCGACGTCGTCGGCGACGCGGGAGAGGGCGTCGCCGATCCCCGTGATCTCCATGGTCTGCGCGGGCAGGTCCAGGGCGCGGTCGATGACGTCCTCGCGCATGCCGGCGAGGATCCGCTGGCCGAGCGCGCTCACGAGCGACCAGCCGAGCGCGGCGAGGACCGCCTGCAGCACGCCCGCGAGCATGATCAGGCCGCCCTGGCGCCAGAGCGCCGCGGAGCCCTCGCCGGACTGCACGACGTCCACGGCCCCGCCGATCAGGCGCGGCATCCAGGCGGCGGCGACCGCGCCCGCGGTGACCACGAGCAGCGTCGCGAGCGTCATCCAGCGGTAGCGCCAGAGGCGACCGCCCACATGGCGCAGCGCGGTGGGGACATCCGCGATCGGGAGGATCTGGGCGTGCTCGTCGAGCTGGCGGCGGGCGGTGGCGTCCGCCGCGAGGACGTCGTCGGTCGAGGCGTCCCAGTCCACGAGGCGGAGGTCGGCCAGACCGGTGGGGCCCGTGGGGGCCGTGCGCTGAGCGGTCATCGCTGCACCATCTCCCGGTAGTCGTCGCGGTCCATGAGGTCCTGGTGGTCGCCGGCGGCGGTCACGCGGCCGCCGCGGAGATAGACGACCTCGTCCGCCGCGCGCAGCAGCGCGGGCGCACGGGTCACGAGCAGGGTCGCCCGGTCCTCGAGGTGGCGGGCCGCGACGAGCGCCTCGGCGATGTGCTGCTCGGTGACCGCGTCGACCGCGGTGGTGGGGTCGTGGAGGACGAGCACGGGGGCGTCCGCCGCGACGGCGCGGGCGAGCGCGATCCGCTGGCGCTGACCGCCGGAGAGGTTCGCGCCGCGGTCGAGGATGCGGGTGTCGTAGCCGTCGGGCAGGATCCGCAGGAGGTCGTCGGCGCCCGCCGCGTGCAGCGCACGGTCCTCCCAGCCGGGACCGGAGCCGTCCGGCACCCGGGTCGCGAGCTGCTCGCGCAGCGTGCCGTCGAAGAGGTCGACGACGTGCGGCTCCACGAGGAGGTCCGCGCGGGTCCGGAAGCGCTCCTCGGCGGTGACCTTCATGTCGCCGAGGCGCACCCCGGCATGGCCGCCGCGCCCGCTCACGGCGGCCACGACGGACTCTGCGTCACGGGCGTCGGCGCAGGCGAGGGCGATCACGCGTCCGTCGGGCACGACGAGGTCGAGACCCTGCAGGGTGCCCGTGTCCACCCCCTCCAGGCGCAGACCGCCCACGCCGGGGCGGCGCTCGCCGCGGCGCTGCTCGCCGCGGTCGTCATGGGCGTCGCGGAGCGCGGTCAGAGTGAGCTCGGGGTCGTCGATCGTGCGGCCGAGGTCCGCGAGCAGGTCGCGGACGCGCCGCCCCGAGGTGGACATCGAGGCCCACCACACGGGCAGGCCCGAGAGGCCCTGCAGCATGCCCATGTTCGAGCGGGCCACGCCCACCACGGCGATGAGCGTGCCGATGGTCATCTCGCCGGTGATCGTGCGCTGCGAGGCGATGATGACGACGGCGGCCATCATGCCGGCGGTGACGAGGGTCGTCAGGCCGCCGGCGATGCCGGAGAAGCGGGCGTTCACGAGCGCCGCGTCGAGCGCGGTGCGCGAGCGGCGGCGGTACTGGGCGCGGGCGCGGGACTGCACGCCGAGGCCCTGCAGCACGCGCAGGCCGTGCACGAGGTCCGTCGCGGTCGCGGCGGCGTCGGCCGCCTTGGACTGCTGGGCGTCGTAGCGCGCGGAGAGGATCGGGGAGATCACCCGGATCACGATGATCATCACGACGATGCCGATGAGCGTCGCGACGCCGAGCCACGGATCGAGCCAGGCGAGCCAGCCGCAGGCGACGAGCACCACGGCGGAGGCCGGGAACGCCCAGGGCAGCATGTCCATGACGTCGGAGGCCTTGTCCGCGTCGGAGGTCGCGATCGAGAGCACCTCGCCGGAGGGCCGCTGGACGGGCGTGGAGCGCGGGTCGAGCACGGCGCCGGTGACGGCGACGCGCAGCCGGTGCCGCTCGAACATGCGGGCGCGCTGCGAGGCGGCGAACATGACGGTCCACGCCCATGTGCTCACCAGGCGCATCGCGAAGATGCCGGCGGCACCCGCGATCGTGAGGACGAGGTCGCCGCGCACGATGCCGGCGTCGATGATGAGGCCGACGAGCACGGGGACGAGCATGTCCACGCCCTCGACGACGAAGGACAGCGCCATGATCCAGGGGATCCGGCGGCGGTGGCCGCGCACGATCGACCGCATCACCGAGGGAGCGGCGGAGCGGGAGGGCGAGGGGGAACGATCACGGCGGGGCACCAGGGAATCCAACACCGGCGGACGCCCCTGCGCAACGCCTTTTGCGGGGTGACAGAATGGGGGCTCACCACCGCGAGAGAAGGAGCCCTCCATGAGCGCGCGTCCCGTCGAGCTGTTCTTCGATCCGATCTGCCCCTGGGCCTGGATGACCAGCCGCTGGCTGCTCGAGGCGTCGCAGGTCAGGGAGGTGGAGATCACCTTCTCCATCATGTCCCTGGCCGCGCTGAACGAGGGCCGCGATCTCCCCGAGGGCTACCGCCGCTCCATGGACGACGCCTGGGGCCCCGCCCGCACCGCGCTCGCCGTCGCGCAGCAGGGCTCGCAGGAGGACCTCGC
The DNA here is from genome assembly GCF_054777615.1 of Brachybacterium horti. Taxonomy (NCBI): domain Bacteria; kingdom Bacillati; phylum Actinomycetota; class Actinomycetes; order Micrococcales; family Dermabacteraceae; genus Brachybacterium; species Brachybacterium horti. The sequence goes on along the minus strand of NZ_BAAHAM010000003.1, from coordinate 213,248 downwards.
CGCCTTCTACACGGCCTTCGGCACCGAGTTCCACGTGGGCGGGAACGGCGACCGCCGGGCCGCCGCCGTGGCGGGTCTCGCCGCGACCTCGCTCGGCGCCGATCTGATCTCCGCCTACGACGACGAGTCCCTCGACCCCGAGCTCCGCTCGCGCCAGAAGGCCGTCATCGAGCTCGTGGGCGACGAGGTCGGCACCCCCGTCATCTCCTTCGGCCCCGGCCGTGCCTACTTCGGTCCCGTCATCTCGCCCGCCCCCAAGGGCGAGGAGGCGGGCACGCTCTTCGACGGCCTCGAGCTGATGACCCGCACCGAGGGCTTCTTCGAGCTAAAGCGCACCCGCACCGTCGGCCCCATCTTCGACTGACCCGCCCCACCCCGCGAAAGGCACCACCACCCCCATGCGCGTCCACATCGGCACCGATCACGCCGGCTTCGAGCTGAAGAACCGGCTCATCGCCTCCCTCACCGCGAAGGGCCACGACGTGGTCGACCACGGGGCGTTCAGCTACGACCCGCTGGACGACTACCCCTCCTTCTGCACCGATGCCGGCGAGGCCGTCGTCGCGGACCCGGGCTCGCTCGGCGTCGTGATCGGCGGCTCCGGCAACGGCGAGCAGATCGCCGCGAACAAGGTCAAGGGCGTGCGCGCCGCGCTCGTGTGGAACGAGGACACCGCGCGCCTCGCCCGCGAGCACAACGACGCGAACGTCATCTCCGTGGGTGCCCGCCAGCACTCCGAGGAGGAGCTGGAGCACCTCATCGACCTCTTCCTCGCGGAGCCCTTCAGCGGCGAGGAGCGCCACCAGCGCCGGATCGACCTCGTTGCCCGCTACGAGACCACCGGCTCCTACGACCAGGGTGCGGGCTCCGCCGACGCCGCCTCCTGATGCCGGAGGGGCACACCGTCCACCGCCTCGCCGCGGCGCTGCGCCGCGGGTTCGGCGGGCAGCGCCTCCGCATGTCGAGCCCGCAGGGCCGTTTCCCGGAGGCCGCGGCGCTCTCGGGCATGGTGCTGCTCGAGGCGGAGGCGGCGGGCAAGCATCTGCTGCTGCACCTCGGCCCGGAGGAGGGGCTCGCCCCCGGTGCGCCCGGCACCCGCATGGTGCACGTGCACCTGGGCCTGTACGGCTCGTGGACCTTCGCGGGCGAGTCGGCCTTCGCGAGCGCCCACGCGATCGGCGCCCCGCGGCTGCGGGTCGGCGAGCGGGAGGAGGCCCTCCCCTCGGATGGCGGCACCGGGGCCGACGACGCCGCGACCGGGTCCTGGCGGGAGATCATCCCGCGCGAGACGGTGCGCCTGCGGATCGTGGGGGAGAAGGGCCTCGCCGACCTCACCGGCCCCACCGCCTGCGAGCTCTATGACCCGTCCCAGCGCACCTCCCTGCTCGAGCGGCTGGGACCGGACCCGCTGCGCGCGGACGCGGATGCGGACCGCTTCGTGGACCGCGTGCTGCGTTCCCGCACGGCGATCGGCACACAGCTGATGGACCAGTCCGTCGTGGCGGGGATCGGCAACATCTACCGCGCCGAGCTGCTGTGGCGCGCGCGGCTGGATCCCTGGGTGCCGGGCCGGGACCTGTCCCGCGGCCTCGTGACCGGGATCTGGGAGGATCTCGTGCCGCTGATCGGCTACGGGGCCCGCACGGGCAGGATCGTCACCACGCAGCCCGAGCACCGGGCGATCGAGGCGAGGATCGTGGAGCCGCGCCGCGCGACCCGCCAGAACGGGGACGAGCGTGAGGGCGTGGTCCCGCGCGAGGAGTCCTTCTACGTCTACCACCGCCAGACCCTGCCCTGCCGGGTCTGCGGCACCACGGTGCGCAGCGCCCCGATGGCGGGACGCACCGTCTACTGGTGCCCTCGCTGCCAGGGCGTGCGCACGCGCCGCTCGCCGTGGGCGCGCGAGCACCCGGCGGCGGGATGGGCGGCGGCGGGCTAGGGTCGCCGGTCATGGACCCCGACGCGCTCCCGCCGCTCGCCCCGCTGCTCGGGACCGGCCGCCTCCCCGTCGGCGACGGGCACGAGATCGCCTACGAGACCTCCGGCGACCCCGACGGCGTGCCCGCCCTCTACCTCCACGGCGGTCCGGGAGGGCGGCTGAGCTCCGGCTACCGGCGCAACGTCCCTGCCGATCGCACCTACCTCGTGGGCCTCTCCCAGCGCGGCGCGGGGGAGAGCACGCCGAGCGCCGGCGCGCCCGGGCCCGTGGACCTCTCCGCGAACACGACCGCCCACCTCGTCGCGGACATCGAGGCGCTGCGCGAGCACCTCGGGATCGACGCCTGGATCGTCCAGGGCGTCTCCTGGGGATCGACCCTCGCGATCGCCTACGCGCAGGCCCATCCCGAACGCGTGCGCGGCGTGGTGCTCATGGCGGTCACCTCGACCTCCCGCCGGGAGGTGGAGTGGATCAGCGAGGGCGTCGGCGCGCTCTTCCCCGAGGCATGGGACGAGCTCGCCGTGCTCGCCGAGGAGCGGACCGACTACCGCCGCGGCGGGGACCTCCCCCTCGTCGAGGCCTACCGGCGGATGCTCACCGCGGAGGACCTCGAGCTCGTGGACGCCGCCGCCCGCGCCTGGAACGCCTGGGAGGACGAGCACATCCGCATCGGCATCGGGCAGGCGGCACGCTCCCACGCGGTGCCCGAGGACGAGCCCGTGGCCGAGCACGCCCGCGGCTTCGCCCGGCTCGTCACCCACTACTGGGCGCACGACGGCTTCGTCGCGGACTGGGCCGTGCCCTGGGGCGCGGCCCCCGGCAGCGGCCTGCTGGGTGGCATGCAACGCATCGCCCATGTCCCCGCGGTGCTGATCCACGGCCGCCGCGACGTCTCCGGCCCCGTGCTCACGGCCTGGGAGCTGCACCGGGCCTGGCCCGCGAGCGAGCTCGTGGTGGTCGAGGAGGAGGGCCACGGCGGCCCCGTGATGGCGGGCGCCTGGCGGGAGGCGATGGACCGCCTCACGCGGTGACGGGCTCCGCCCTCTCCGGCGTGCGGCTCCCGGTGACGCGGCCCAGCAGCCACGCGAGCACGAGCGCCACGAGGATCCCGTTCAGCGGGGCGATGCCGAGCGCGAGGGCGGCGCCCGCCCCGTCGGTCGTCTCCGCGTCGGGGGTGCAGAGCGGGGAGTGGGGGCTCAGCGCTCGAGCTCCGCGGCCTCCATGCCGACGTCCTCGCTCCAGATCTCCGGGCGCTCGGCGATCATGCGCTCCATGAGCGCCACGCATTCCGCGTCGTCCACGACATCGACCTGCACACCCCGATCGCGCAGCAGCGCCTCGGACATCTCGAAGCTCCGGTTCTCGCCCACCACGATCCGCGGGATCTCGTACAGCAGGGACGTGCCCGCGCACATGATGCACGGCGAGAGCGTCGTGGAGAGCACACTCCTGCGGTACACCGGGGCGCTGCGCCGGCCGGCCCGCTCGATCGCATCGGTCTCGCCGTGCAGGATCGCGGAGCCACGCTGCACGCGCTGGTTGTGGCCCGCGCCGAGACCGGATCGACGCCTCCGGTGTCGTACCGTGGGACCATGTCCGACCTGCACTCCGCGCACCTGCGCGACATCGATCCCACCACCGTGTACCTCCTGGCGAAGCTGCGTCAGGACGTCTTCACGATGGAGCAGGGCGCCACTGATCCCGACCTCGACGGCCGGGACCTCGAGGACGGCACGACCATCCTGTGGATCGAGGCGGGCGGTGTGCCCGCGGCCCACATCCGCGTGCTGACGGAGGCCGACGGCACCCTGCGGATCGGCCGTCTCGCGGTCGCCGCCGCGCACCGCCGCGACGGGTTCGGCGGGCGGATCATGCGCGCCGCCCTCGACCTCACCGAGAAGATCGCCCCCGAGGCCGAGGTGCACATCGACGCCCAGGCCTACCTCGAGAAGTGGTACCAGGGCATGGGCTACGAGACCGTGGGCCCGATGTTCCTCGAGGCCGGGATCGAGCACGTGCCCATGGTGTTCCGTCACCCCAGCAGGTCGACGATCTCCTGACGCCCGAAGTACGCGGCGGTGTCCCTCGCGCTCGGGGTGCCGGCCGCCGGATCGGCGCCCGCGTCGAGCAGCGCCTGCACCACGGCCGTGGCGCCCTTGAAGGCGGCGCCCGCGAGCGGGGTCTGCCGACGGTCGTTCGCGAGGTCCACGTCGGCCCCGCGAGCGGCGAGACCCCGCACGAGCTCCGCGTGCCCGTGGTAGGCGGCGAGCATGATCGGGGTGTTGCCCGCGGCGTCCTGCATGTCCACCGGGGCACCCTGGTCGATGATGGCGAGGAGCGCCGCGTCGCCCTGGCGGGCGAGGTCCATGATCTGCTGGGCGAGGGCCACGACCTGCTCGTCGGCAGGATCGGTCTGGTCGTTCATCCGGGCAGGCTAGCCCAGAGCAGCTGCGCGAGGGCGGGCCAGACCAGCAGCAGGACCGCGACCGCGCCGCCCACGAGGTCCGCCCGGGTGAAGCGGCTGGGCAGCGCCCAGGTGCGCCGGGTCGCGGTCGCGAAGCCGCGCGCGTCGAGGGCGAGGGCCTGCTGCTCCGCACCGCGCAGGGAGTCCACGAGCAGGGCGAGGGTCGCGCCGGCGAGCATCCGCGGGGAGCGGCGGCCGCCGCGGCCGCGCAGCACCCGGGTCGAGGTGATGATCTCCCACTGGCGGCCCGTGTGCCCGGCCCGCACGAGCGCCGCGACGACCGCGACGACGGGCCGCGCCGGCCAGCGCAGCCGCCCGCCCAGCGCGTCGCCGAGGGCCGTGACGTCCAGGCTCGTGAGCGCGATGACCCCGGGGGCGACGAAGGCGGTGATCCGGCAGGCCTCCTTGAGGCCCAGCAGCCAGGCCTCACCGCTGAGCGCCGGGGCCTCGCCCAGCAGGGCCGTCGTCCAGGCGAGGCTCACGGCGGAGAGCAGCACCGGGGCGAGCCGCCAGACCGCGCCGCGCACGGACCGGAGCGCGAGCGGCGCGAGCAGCACCGTGGGCAGCAGGGCGAGCAGCCCGCCCTGCAAGGTGGAGACGGCGTAGGAGCCGACCGCCGCGAGGATGCCGATCAGGCAGAGCGTCAGCGGGTTCAGGGCGTCCGCGGGCCGGCGCGCGGCGCGGGGGACGGGGAGGATCCGACGATCGGGTTCGGCGGAGGCCCCGGGGGCGGGGGGCGTTGCCCCGGCCGACGCGCTCGCCGCCGTCGGGGCGGGGGAGGGGGTGCCCTCCAGGTTGTGCCGGGACCCGGCGGCCGCGACGAGCACCGGGTCGTGGGAGGCGGCGACGACGGCGGTGCCACGGTCTCGGGCCTCCTCGAGCAGGGCGAGGACTGCCGCTCGCCGCTCGGCGTCCAGGCCCACGGTCGGCTCGTCGAGCAGCAGCACCTCGGGCCGCGCCGCGAGGGCGGCGATGATCGCGAGGCGTCGCTGCTCGCCGCCGGAGAGCCGATGCGGGTTCGCGCCGGCGAGATGGGCGAGGCCAGCGCGGTCCAGCAGCGACTGCGTATCCGCCGCGGCCGCGGGATCCGCTGCGTCGCCGAGCTCACCGCGCACGGTCGAGGCGAGGAAGAAGTGCGCCGGGTCCTGGGGGACCAGCAGCAGCGAGCCGGGCCGCCGGCCGGCCTCCGCGGCGAGGGAGCGCAGCAGGGTCGTCTTCCCCGCGCCGCTCGCCCCGGTGACGGCGGTGAGCAGGCCCGGATCGATCCGCAGCTCGGCCTCCGGGGCCGGGCCCGGGGCGGGCTCCGTCTCCTGCAGCTCGGGACGCCGGGCGAGGACCTCCGCGGGTGGGCCGTCGGCGAGCACCTGCGCGCCGGGGCCCAGCACGACGATCCGGTCGAGGTGCTCCCGCCACGGCTCCACGTGGTGGTCGGCGATGACGAGGGTCCGCCCGGCGGAGGCCTCGAGCACGGCGCGGCGCACCGCGGCCGCCGCCGCCGGATCGAGCATGCTCGTGGGCTCGTCGAGCAGCATCGCCTCGGGGTGCAGGGCGAGGGCGCCCGCGAGGGCCACCCGCTGCTGCTGCCCGCCGGAGACGGCGAGCGGGTCCCGGGAGCCGTCGACGTCGACCGCTGCGGCCTCCAGGGCGCGCCGCACCCGCTCGTGGATCTCGGGGCGGGGGAGGGCCGCGTTCTCCGGGCCGATCGCCGCGTCGCGCGCGACGGTCGCACCGACCACCGCGTGCGCGGGGTTCTGCAGCAGCAGCCCCCGCTCCCCGGGGCGGGAGGGCCCGGCGGGGGCCTGCTCGAGATCCCCGGCCTCGGGGTCGAGCAGGCCCGCCAGGGCGCGCAGCACGGTGGACTTCCCGCTCCCGCTCACCCCCGTGAGCAGCACCCTCTGCCCGGCGGGCACGCGCAGGCGCAGGCCGTCGAGAGTGGGCTCGTCGCGGCCCGTGGGGCGCCAGCGCACCCCGTCCAGGAGCAGGTCCCTCACGCAGCCGCCCTCACGAGACGGTCGTGGCGGCGGCGCGGCGCTCGCGATCCCGGTCCCGGCCCGCGGGCAGCGCGTCGAGGGCTCCCGTCGCGCCGAGGGCCCGCACGGCCGCCCAGCCGAGGGCTCCGCACAGCAGCGCACCGGAGACCAGGAAGAAGGCCAGCAGCAGAAGGGCGAAGGTCCAGCTCATCTCGGGGTAGTAGGAGAAGCGCTCCCACACCCATTCGAGCGCCGCCGCGATCACGCCGCCGAGCATCGCGACGGGCAGCGTGAAGCGGCGGTAGACGAAGAGCAGGAAGCCGATCTCGACGCCGCCGCCCTGCAGCAGGCCCGAGACGACGGTGCCCCAGCCCCACTGGCCGCCGAGGATCATCTCGAGGGTCGCGGCGACGAGCTCCGCGAGAAGCGCCGCGCCGGGCTTGCGCACGATGAGCGCGGCGAGCACGGCGGGCAGGAACCAGATGCCCGCGAGGATGCCCTCGGCGGGCTTGAAGGCCGCGGTGAGCGGCCCGATCAGCGAGTACAGGGCCCCGTAGCCCAGGAACGCGACCCCGAAGGCCGCTCCGATCGCGACGCTGACCAGCAGGTCGATCGTCCTCATGCGTGTCATTCCGACTCCTCTCCTCGTGGAAAGGGGCGTCGGGGCACCGGAGGCGCCGCGACGGATATCCCGACTCCCTCCGCCGGCATGACCCGGTTCAGGTTCGAGGGTCTGCGCATGCGCGCACTCTCAGCACCGTGCGGTGCTCCCCTGTCAGTGGATGACCGCGGGCCAGTCTACCGCCGCGCGCGGATCGCCTGGTCGATCGCCTCCGCGGTGGACCGCGGGTCCGTGGGGGAGAACAGGTAGTGGGTGCCGCCGCGACCGATGATCTCGACCTGGGTGCCCGGCCGGGTCACGAGCAGGCGGTAGGTCGCCTGCGTCTCGGCCAGGGTGAGGGTGCGGCGCGAGCCGACGGCGGTGAGCTGCTCCGGGGCGGGGGTCAGCGCGCGGCCGCGACGCCAGCCGTAGCCGCCCACGGTGACGCCCACGACCGTGGCGTCCAGCTCGCGCAGCTGCACGCCGCGGAAGTCCTCGACGGGCCAGGTGGCCTGCGGCCAGAACCCGCCGAGGCTCACGGTCACCCCGCGGCCGTCGACCAGGATGCGCGTCGCATGGTGCATCCACGTCCACACGGCGAGCAGCGCGAAGAGCACGGCCGCGGCGACCAGCAGCGGCGGCGGGACGGTCGCCCGCACGAGCGCGAGCACCAGCAGCACGACCCCGGAGGCGGCGGTGAGCGCGATCCGCGTCCAGCCCACGGCCGAGGGCCGGGTCGTGTCGGTGTACGAGGGCGCCTCGGGCCTCATGCCCGCCCCGCGTGCGCGCTCACCAGATGCGGACGCGCTCGGCGGGCGCCCGGTACATGCCGTCGCCCTCGCGCACGTCGAACGCCTCGTGGAAGGCGTCGAGGTGGCTCACCACCGTGTTGCAGCGGAACTCCATCGGCGCATGGGGGTCGATCGCGAGCCGGCGGATCGCCTCCTGCGGCCGGGTCAGCCCGCGCCACACGGTCGCCCAGGACCAGAACACGCGCTGCAGGCCGGTGAGGCCGTCGAGCTCGGGGGATCCCTCGCCCGCCGTCGCGAGGTAGGCCTTCACCGCGATCGTGAGACCGCCGAGGTCGCCGATGTTCTCGCCGACGGTGAGGGCGCCGTTGACGTGGTGGGCGTCGTCGAGGTCCCGGGGCGAGAGCGCCGAGTACTGCTCGATGAGGGCCGCGGTGCGCTCGTCGAAGGCGGCGCGGTCCTCCTCGGTCCACCAGGTGACGAGGTTGCCGTGGCCGTCGAACTTCGAGCCCTGGTCGTCGAAGCCGTGGCCGATCTCGTGGCCGATCACGGCGCCGATCCCGCCGAAGTTCACGGCGTCGTCGGCCTCCGCGTCGAAGAACGGCGGCTGCAGGATCGCGGCGGGGAAGACGATCTCGTTGCGACCGGGGTTGTAGTAGGCGTTGACCGTCTGCGGGGTCATGTGCCACTCGGTCTCGTCGACCTCGCCGCCCACCTTCGCGTACTCGAACCCGGCGTCGAAGCGGCGCGAGGCGCGCACGGTCGCGACGAGGTCGCCCTCGACGATCTCGAGGCCCTCGTAGTCCCGCCAGGTCTCCGGGTAGCCGATCTTCGGGACGAACAGGGAGAGCTTCTCGAGCGCCTTCGCGCGGGTCTCCTCGGTCATCCAGTCCAGGCCCTCGATCGAGACGCGGTACGCCTCGAGCAGCGCGGCGACCAGACGCTCCATGTGCGCCTTGTGCTCCGGCGGGAAGTGGCGGGAGACGTACTCGCGGCCCACCTCGAAGCCGACGGCGCCCTCGACGAAGCCGACGCCGCGCTTCCAGCGCTCACGCAGCTCCTCCGCGCCCGAGAGCACGGTGCCGAAGAAGGCGAAGTTCGCGTCGACGAGCGCCGCGGGGAGATAGGGGGCGTAGGCGGAGACGGTGTGCACGGCCATCCAGGCGCGCAGCACCGCGAGGTCCTCGGCCGCGAGCAGCTCGGCGGCCGCGGAGACGAACTCGGGCTGTCCCACGGAGACCACGTCGAAGGTCCCCGCGGGGGCGCCGGTCCCCTCGACGAAGGCGTCCCACGGGAAGGCGGGGGCGAGCTCCGCACGCTGCGCGGCGGTCATCGGGTTGTCGGACTTCTCGCGGTCGCGCACACGGACGACGTCGACGTGGCACGCGGCGAGGCGGGTCTCGAGATCCAAGACGGCCGCGGCGAGCGCCTCGGCGTCGCCCTCGGGGAGGCCGGGGCGGCCGGGGAGGTCGGCCAGGCGCGCGAGCTCGGCGAGGTGCGCGACGTAGGCCTCGCGGATCGCCGCATAGGACTGCTCGCGGTAGTAGGACTCGTCCGGCAGACCCAGACCGCCCTGGTGGATCTTCACCTGGTAGCGGCTGGAGTCGTGGTCGTCGGTCCACACGTAGGCGAGGACGGCGGAGGTGCCCGAGTCCGGGGAGGCCATGAGGCGCACGAGGTCCTCGAGGGAGGCCGCCTCGCCGATCCCGCCCAGCAGCGGCTCGAGCGGCGCGATGCCCGCCGCCTCGATCGCCTCGGTGTCCATGAACATCCGGAACAGGCGGCCGATCCGTCCCGGCTCCTCCGCGCCCGCGGCATCCTCGACGATCTCGCGGACCTGCTCCTCCGAGAGGTCGCGCAGCGCGTGGAAGGCGCCGTCGGTCGAGCGGTCCGCGGGGATCGTGTGCTCCCGCAGCCACGTGCCGTTGACGTGGCCGAAGAGGTCGTCCTGGATCCTCACCGCCTCGTCACGGGTGCTGAGGTCGAGGCCGGAGGGGCGGGGTGTCGTCATGAGGGCGACCTTTCTGACGGTCAGCGGGCGAGGGCGGTGGTCGGGCGTGGGTCAGGCGGTGGCGAGACCGAGGACGGCGAGCAGCAGGGTGAGCACGCCCACGCCGAGCGGGACGTACGCCCAGGCGGTGCCGGCGCGCTCCGCCGGCGGGCGGCGCTGGAGCACGAGCGTGGAGAGGCCGGAGCCGATCGAGAGCACGGCCGTGCCGATCACGAGCACGGGGGAGAGGATGACCAGCACCGTCGCCCCCACCTGGAAGCAGGCGGTGCCGATGACGTCGAGCAGGCGCATGACGACCGTGGAGCGGGCGCCCACACGATGGTGCAGGAGCGTCGCCACGGCGTCCTCCGCCCACTGCGAGGGGCTCGCGATCCGGCGCCGGGTGGAGACGGTCTGCGCGGTGGCCAGCACGAGCCACACGATCGCGGCGCCCGCGCCGATCCACACGCCGAGCTCGCCGCGCAGCTCCCCGGGCCACAACAGCAGGCCCAGCAGCACGGACGCCACGCGCAGCAGCTCCTCGACCGTGCTGCGCACGGCGAGCAGCCCCGGGTTCACGGCCAGCTGGCGGCGCGTGCGGCTCACGAACAGGCTCGTCACCACGAGGGAGAGCAGGTGCGCGGCGCCGAGCCCGAGGCCCAGCACGAGCGGCAGCGGGGTCGAGGGCGCCATCGGCAGGATCGCGAGCAGCAGGACGACGATCACGACGGGGATCAGCAGCGCGACGATCGAGAGCCCGCGCACGAGGTCCCGGACGAGGTCCGCGCCCGTCGGCGGATGGTCGTGGTCGGAGTGGTCGTGCGGGTCGTGGGCCGTGTGCGGATCCTGCGGCGTCGCGGCGCAGGAGTCGGCGGTGCCCTCCACGCGGGGGGAGGTCCCCGGGGTCTCGGTCATGGAGCTCCTTCTGGTCCCCACCAGGGTACCGGGATCAGGGTGGCCCCGATCCGATGTGCGACGATGCCCCCTGTGACGTCGGACGGCAGGAAGGTCGAGGGCATGGGGCTGACGCCTGCGCAGAGGCAGCGAGCGCTCGGTACCGTGGTCGCCGCGGCGACGGGGGACGCCCTCGGCGCGCCCTACGAGTTCCAGGCGCCGGTGGCCGCCTCCGACGACGTCGACATGGTGGGCGGCGGCATCCTCGACTGGCAGCCCGGCGAGTGGACCGACGACACCTCGATGGCGATCGTCGTGCTCGAGGCGGCGGCGACGTCCCCGGGGCTGCACGACCTCCGCGTCGACTCCGCGCAGGACCAGATCGCCCGCGAGTGGTACTCGTGGTCCCTCGGCACCCCGGACATCGGCACCCTCACCTCCTCCGTCATGCGCCGCGCCGCGGACAACGCCCGTGAGGACGGCCACTTCGCCCCGCGCGCCGCGGACCTCCGCCGCGCCGCGGAGGCCGCCCACGAGGCGACGCCCCGCAACGCCGGCAACGGCTCGCTCATGCGCACCCACGCCGCCGTGCTCCCGTACCTCCTCACCTCCGAGGACGACGCCGTCTCCGGCATCGAGGCCGTGTGCACGCTCACCCACGTCCACCCCGACACGGTCGAGGCGTGCATGCTCTGGGGCCTTGCCGTGCGCCATGCGGTGCTGACCGGGGAGATCGACGTGCGGCGCGGCCTCGAGCGGCTCGACGAGGACCGTCGCGCCTTGTGGAGCAGCCGCATCGACGAGGCGGAGGGCGCCGCGCCGGAGGACTTCCGGCGCAACGGCTGGGTCGTCCACGCCTTCCAGGCGGCGCTCGCCGCCGTCCACGGCGCCGGGCCGATCCCCGAGGACCGCTTCGCCCGCCGCGACATGCTGCGCCGCGTGCTCGACTCCGCGGCGCGCGCCGGCTACGACACCGACACCGTCGCGTGCATCGCGGGTGCCCTCGCCGGCGCCGCCCTCGGCGTGAAGTCCGTGCCGCCCGAGTGGCGGCGCATGCTCTTCGGCTGGCCCGGCTACGAGCTCGACGAGCTGGTCAGCCTCACCGACCGCGTGATCGGTCCGGTCGGGGGTGCCGGCGAGGGGCGGGAGCGGTCTGCATGAGCGACGCCGGCTGGGACCTGCGGATCCTCTCCTGGAACCTGTGGGAGCTGCGCGGCGACCTCCCCGCGATCATCGACACCGTCGAGGACCTCGCCCCGGACGTCCTGCTCGTCCAGGAGGCGCCGCGCTTCGTGCTGCCGCGCGCACGGCTCGGCTGGTTGTCCCGGCGGCTGGACCGGCGCGTGCTCGTGGGCGGCGGGGCCCGCGGCCGCGGCCTCGCCGTGCTCGGGACCGATGCGGTCGCCGCGCAGGTGGTCCGCCGCGGGGCGCACGGGGTCTCCCAGAGGGTCTCGGACCTGAACTCGACCTACCCGCGGGGCGTCGCTGCGCTGCGGCTCTCCGTCCCGGAGGGGGACGGCCGCTCGGTCGTCGTCGCCGCGACGCACCTCGCCCTGCAGGAGGACAACCGCCGTGCCCACGCCGAGCACCTCGCCGCGCTCGTGCGCGGCGCCGGGTCGCCGGTGATCCTCGGAGGGGACCTCAACGAGACGGCCGACGGCACGGCCCGCACGCTGCTCGCTCCGCTGTGCGACGATCCCGCCGACCAGGGCGAGTGGACCTTCCCGGCGCGCCGGCCGCAGCGCCGGATCGACGCGGTCCTCGCCTCGCCGGGGGTGCGGGTCCGGGCGGCGCGGTCGGTGCACGCCACGGAGCGCGTGAGCCGGGACCGGCTGGCAGGGGCCTCCGACCACCTGCCGACCCTGCTCGACGTCACCCTCTGAGCGTCACCGCCCCGACCCTGCCCCGGGCTCAGGACCGAGCGTCGGTCGCCGCGGTGCGGAAACCGGCGGCGAAGGGCACGAGCTGGTCCTGTCCGCCCACATGGCGCACGAGAACCCCCGCGTCGTCGGCCGAGACGACCGTGAGCTGGGTGCGGTAGCAGCGCAGCGCCGCCGTCACCGCCGCGGCGGTGCCCGGCAGCTCCCGCACCGCGCCGTGCTCGGAGATCTCGAGCATCGGGACGGAGCTCTCCGCGCTCGCCGCGCGCGCCAGGTGGTGGGTGCGCACGTGGTCGGGATGGCCGTAGGTGCCCTCGTCGTCGTAGCTGACGATCACGTCGGGGCCGGTGGAGGCGATCAGCGCGAGGAGGTCCGCGACCTCCGTCTCGAGGGGCCGACGGGTGAGGCTGTCCTCCCCGGCGGTGTCCGAGGGGCCGGCGAGCCCCTCGCGGATCCACTGCATGCCCGAGTCGCGGTAGCGGCGCGGGGCGGCGCCCGCGGCGAGGGCCGGCGCCGTCCCCAGGAGGTGCCGGGCCGCGAGGCCGAGTGCGCGGGTCGCCCCGTCGATCTCCGCGGCGCGGACCTCGTCGAGCGGTCGGTCGTCGTCCTCCGCGATCGCCCCGGGGACCACCTCGCCCTCCTCGCCGCGGGTCGCGGTGACGAGCTCGACGTGCACACCGCGCGCGGTGAGATCCGCGACGAGCGGGCCGGTGGAGAGGGTCTCGTCGTCCGGATGGGCGTGGACGACGAGCACCCGGCGGGCGGCGTCGAGCAGCGCCCACGGGTCCTGCGGGGAGGGGGTCATCGCCGGGCCTCCGAGCGCGCGAGCTGCTCGCGGTACAGCGCGGCGAGGGCCTCCCCGGAGGCCTCCCAGGTGCGGGTCGTCGCGAACTCGCGGGAGGCGGCGACGGACTCCGCGAAGTGCGCGGGGTCGCCGAGCAGCGACTCCACGGCCTCCGCCCAGACGTCCGGGTCGCGGCTGCCGAGCACCACGCCGCCCGGTCCCACCGCCTCCTTCACGCCGCCCGCGCAGCGCCAGGCCACGACGGGGGTGCCGCTCGCCTGCGCCTCGAGCGCGACGAGGCCGAAGGTCTCCGACCAGCTCGTCAGCAGCAGCACGCCGGCCCCGCGCATGGCCGCGGCGAGCTGCTCCCGGCCCATCGATCCCGCGAACTCCACCCGGTCCTCGACGCCGAGCTCACGGGCACGGTCGCGGAGCTGCTGGAGGTACGGGGCGAAGTCCTGGGAGACGCCGCCCGCGAGCACGAGCCGGGCCCCGATCGCGGGGTCGAGGTTCGCGAGCACCTCGAGCGCGAGATCGGGGGCCTTGAGCGGCTGCAGGCGTGCCGTGAACAGGAGCATGGGGCGCCGGCGGCGCTCCTCGGGATCCTCCGGCGAGGGGCGGAAGCGCTCGACGTCGACCCCGGGGCGGACGATCGTGATGCGCTCCCCGGGCACGCCGTAGCGCTCGGCGACGGTGCGCGCCTCCGCCTCGGAGACCGCGACCACGAGGTCGGAGCCCTCCGCGACGGCCGCCTCGCCGGGGATCCGGCCGGGCGACTCCGCGGGCTCGCCCGCGTCGAGCGAGCCGGAGCCCTCCGGGGCCGCGACCGAGTGGAAGGACTGCAGGTGCGGGATCCCGAGCTCGCGCGCCACGGGCAGGGCGGCGACGCCGCTGAACCAGTGGTGGGAGTGGACGAGGTCCACGTCGAGCTCGGCGAGCAGGCCGCCGAGGTGCTCGCGGAACGGGGCGATCGCCTGCTCCATCGCGCTCTTCGCGAGCGTCGCGGGCGGGCCCGCGTCGAGGTGGTGCAGGCGCACCCCCGGGGCGACGTCGACCACGTCCGGGGCGTCCGGCGCGGCGCGGCGCGTGATGAGCTCGACGGTGTGGCCCGCCCGGGCGAGGGCGAGGGACAGTTCGAGCACCACGACGTTCATGCCGCCGGCGTCGTCCCCGCCCGGGTCCTCGAGCGGGGAGGTGTGCAGCGAGATCGCGGCGATCCTCAGGGGAGCGCCGCTTCGCGAGGTGGTCTCCGGCATGGGAGCCATCCTAGGTGGGAGCACGGTCGGTGCCGTGCCGGCACTCGGCCCCCGCCGGTGCCGGGAGACGTCCCCGGTGCGCCGCCGGGCGGGGTCCGCGACCGCGGCGAGGGCCCCGGCGCGGTCCTCGTCCGGAGGTCCCGAACCCATACTCCCCGGGGGTCCCGTCTATTCCCCGCCGGCACCCGTGTTCGCCCGTGACGAAAACCGGGGCGGCCTGGGTCACGAGAAGTTGAACACGCCCCGACAAGGGTCCAGAGTCGTGGGCATGGACACAGCCCAGACGGTGGATTGGGGGGCGCTGAACGCGAGCGCCGCCGGGCGACCCGCGCGCCGCCTGGTGGACCGCGCGATCACCGCCGCCGGTGGCGCGCGCCGCCCCGGCACCGTGCTGGACATCGGCGCCGGCGCCGGCGCCGACTCCCTTCAGTTCGCCCGCCGCGGCTGGACCGTGCACGCCTACGACGCGGACGACACGCTGGCCGCGCGGCTCGTCGAGAACCAGCGGATGAGCGGCAGCGTGCGCTTCCACCACACGGACGTCACCTCGGTGCTCGAGTTCCCGCCCGCGCGGATCGTCTACTCGACCTACACCCTCTCTCTGCTCGGCGAGGAGGGACTCACCCGGACCTGGCCCCGACTGGTCTCCGCTCTGCCCCGCGGCGGCGTGATGGCCGTCGACGTCATCGGCCGGAACGACTCGTGGGCCGAGCGGGACGACATCGCCGCTCTCGACGCCCCGCAGATCGACGCGATGTTCCGCGGCTTCCAGGTCCTGGATCGCTCGATCCGCGACGAGGACGGCCGCTTCCAGGCGGACAAGAAGCACTGGCACGTCATCACGACGCTCGCGCGGAAGACCGCCTGACCGCCGTCGCGGTCCTCAGCGCACCGAGGGCCCCGTCGCGGAGCCGTGCGGGAGCGCCGTCCACCATCTCCGTGCGCGCCCTGACGGTCGAACCGAGCCGCCGCGCCTGAGCGGCCGGTCCCGCCGCCGCGCGTGCGCGTCACGGGCGACATCGCCCGACTCCAGCAGGTGCTCGTCCACCGCGAGATCGGGATCCCGCTCGCCCGGATCGCCCTCATGAGCGAGAGCGCCGCCTGCTGGGACTGAGCGACCGCCGCCGGCGGGGGCGAGCCGCGGGTCAGCGCTCCTCGAGCAGGCCCTTCAGGGTCACGAGGTCCGCGCTGACCGCGGCCTCGTCGGCCGCGAGCTCGTCCTCGCCCATCGTGCCGCGGCGCAGGGTGAAGACCACCTCGCTGCGCTCCTCGCCCAGCGGCAGCACCCGCATCGGGTTCAGCGTGGACTCGCCGCTCTCGAGGGTGACGGTGTGGTCGAGCACCCCGTACGGGTTCTCGGGCGCGAAGCTCACGAGCACCCTGCCCATCGGGGAGCTCATCGACCACTGCTCGATCTCCCGCTGCGGGTCGCTGCCCGCGAGGCCCGCGGCCCAGCGCGGCAGGTTCCGCGGATCGGCGGCGAAGGCGTAGACGTCCTTCCAGGGACGCTCCACGACCACGCTGAGGTGCCGGCTGTCGCTGCTGCTCGTCGTGCTCATGCGATCGACGCTAGCAGGCGCGGTGCACGGGGAGCCCGGCTCCGCCCGCGGCGCCGTCGAGGGCGCGCAGCACCGTGCGCACGAGCGCGGCGGTGCCACGTGGCTCCTGCACCATCGCCCCCTCGCCCGCGGGGGAGACGACCACCCAGCGGGCGCGGCCCCGGCGGGGCAGGCGGCCGATCTCCACGTGCCGCCCGCCCGCGAGCGGGATGGTCAGCGCGCCGCTCGGGCCGCGGGTGATGTGCGCGGCGAGTGCCGGGCGCGCCTCCAGGAGGCCCTCCAGGATCCGGTCGCGCTCGACCTCGGCGGGGCTGCGACCGGAGGACCGGTCGAGGATCGTCGGGGACATCGGCTGCCTCCTTCCGTGGCGTGATGCTCACGCTAAGGAAGGGGGCCGACGGACGAACGACGGCCGCGGACGGGGCGGAGGTCTCCCGGTCCTTCCCTCGCTCCATCCCCCCGGGCCGGTGCCCGGCGAGCAGTCGGCGTCCCCTTCCCGTCAGCGGAAGAAGACGCCGACGGCGCACGCGTCAGCGCGTCATGGCGCGGGGTCGCCGGGATCAGCGGCCGCGCCTCCAGACGAAGCGGGCGGTCTCCTCCGGATCGAGCACCGCCGCGGGATGGGGGCCCGCCGCCCACCAGTGCTGCGACTGCTCGTCGATGTCCGCCGCGGCGAGGGCGCCGCCGGCGAGGAGCACGTAGTTGCCGAAGTCGCCGCGCTCCACGAGGGCGGCCGCCGTCAGCATCCACACGCCCGGCAGGCCGAGGGAGACGCTCGCCGCCTCGAGCGCCGCGGCCTGGGCCGCGATGAAGCGCTGCCCGGCGTCGTCGCCGACGTTGACCAGCAGCAGACCATCCACCTCGAGGTGCTCGAGCGCCTCGACGTAGAACTCCTCGGCGGCGAGGTGCGGGGGAGAGGCCTCACCGGAGAAGACGTCGAGCACCACGACGTCGAAGAGGCGGCCGGGCATCTCGCGCAGCCGGTCGCGCGCATCGCCCACCACCACCTCGAGCCGCGTGCCCGCGGGCAGGGGCAGCGCGCCGACGACGAAGCTCACGAGCTCGCGCTCGAGCTCGAACACGAGCTGCTCGGAGTCGGGCCGCGTGGCCTGCACGTAGCGCACGAGGGTGAGGGCGCCGCCGCCGAGGTGGGCGATCGTGAGCGGTTCGCCGCGGGGCCGCACGGTGTCCACGGCTGCGGCGATGCGGCGGAGGTACTCGTGGGAGATCCGCGAGGGATCCGCGAGGTCCACGTGCGACTGCTCGATCCCGCCGATCCTCAGCACCCACCCCTCGTCCCAGTCGGAGCGCTCGACCACGGCGGGCAGGCCGCTCTCGGACAGGTGCACGGTGCGGGGCCGGGCCGGGCCGTCCGGGGTGCGGGGCAGATCGTCGTCCGGGGGGCCCGTGACGGGGTGGGTGCGTCCCATCAGAGGTCGCGGGCGAGGTCGTCGATCACGGTGCGGGCGGAGACCGCGCGTGCCGCACGGAACCCGGTGCCGGCCCAGAGGTGCACGAGCTCGGCCAGGCCGCGCCGGCTCGCCTCGGCCCGCAGGGCACGGGTGAGGTGGTGCACGGCGGGATAGGCGGCGGGCGCCTCCGCCTCGTGCCGCTGAAGGAACGGGGTGCGCAGCGCGCGGGCGGGTCGTCCGGTGAAGGCCCGGGTGACGGCGGTGGCGGTGAAGCGCGGGTCGGCGAGGGCGTCGCGGTGCGTCGCGGAGGTCCCGGCCTCCGCGGTGCGCAGCAGCAGGGTGCCGACGGCGACCGCCTCGGCCCCGGACTCCCGGAGCGCGGCCACGGCGGCCGGGCCGTCCACGCCGCCGGCGGCGACGAGGGGGAGGCGGGTCTGCGCGCGGACGGCGCGCACCACGGCGGCGGTGTCCTCCTCGCCGATCCGCCGCCCCGGGTCCCAGGTGCCCGAGTGGCCGCCGGCGCGCGGACCCTGCACGACGAGGCCGTCGGCCCCGCGCGCCTCCGCCTCGCGGGCCTCCTCGGGCGTCGTCACGGTGACGAGCACCCGGGAGCCGGCGCGTTGCAGGGCCGCGACGTCGGACGCCGCGGGCGGGGCGAAGGTGAAGCTGACGAGCGGGACGGGGTCGCCGAGGAGCAGCGCGAGCTTCGCGGGATAGGCGTCGTCGTCCATGCGCGGCGCGGGGTCGAGGCTGATGCCCAGCTGTTCCGCCTCGGGGGCGAGGCGCTCCGCGTAGCGGGCGAACGCGTCCCGGTCGAAGTCCGGGGGACCGGGTACGAAGAGGTTCACGCCGAAGGGGTGACCGGTGGCCCGCGCCGCGGTGACGCGCTCCCCGAGGGCCCCGGGGGAGAGGTAGCCGCCCGCGACCATGGGCAGGGCGCCGCCGGCGGCGAGGGCGGCGACGAGCGCGGGGGAGCCGGGCCCGCCGGCCATCGGTGCCCCGACGAGGGGGAGGTCGACGCCGAGGGAGGACAGCAGCGGGGACGGGGTCATGGTCCGACGGTAGCGCTCGGCGGCCGGGGACGGGTGCACCGGGAGCGCTGGTCGGAAGGCTCCGCGATCCGATGCCGATGCTGCCCGTCCGTGCGCGGCGACGATCGCATCACCGCTGCAGGCCGGTCGGCCGCGGGGCCCCGTCCCTCGCGGCATCCGGGATCGGCAGGTGCGATGAGTCGGCTCCACAGCCGGGTTCACGGCTGTGGAGCCGATCGGGGCCTCATCCCGATGTCGATCGACGCTGATGCTCTAGGCGGTCTCGCCGGGCAGCTTGTACGCGATCACGTCGACGTTCTGGATGCTCGGCTCGGTGCTGAACAGATCAGCTCCCTGCGCAGCGAGTGCCTGACCGACGCCACCCGAGAGGTGGGTCTGGCGGGCCTCGTCGTCGGGGAACACGTCGAAGATCCCGAAGGTCGATGCGTCGAACTGCAGGGCGAACCAGGCCTGCGTCCCCTCCTCCTGCTCGACGATGGGGCGGGCGCTGCGGAGGAAGTCCGCGACGTCCTGCTCCTTTCCCGGCTTGGCGTGAACGACGACCGACAATGCAACGTTGACCATGTTCTCCTCACTTGTCCTGGCTGAACAGCTCGACCATCGCGGCGTTGAAGGCCGGGAGATCCTCGGGCGAGCGGCTGGTGATCAGGTTCCCGTCGCGCGCCACCTCTTCGTCGACGACGTTCGCTCCGGCATTGCGCAGGTCGGTGCGGATGCTCGGGTACGAGGTCAGCGTCCGACCCTTCGCGACACCGGCCTCGACCAGCGTCCACGGTCCGTGGCAGATCGCGGCGACCGGCTTGTCGGCGACCATGATGTCGCGCACGAATCCGACGGCGTCGGCGTCCATGCGCAGCTGATCGGGGTTGACCGTGCCGCCGGGAAGCAGCAGGGCGTCGTACTCGTCGGCCGAGGCGGACTTCACCAGGGCGTCGACCGAGAACGTTCCGGCCTCGTCCAGGTCGTTCTCGCGGGCCTTGATCTCGCCATCGTGCAGCGAGAGCAGCACGGTCGTGGCCCCGGCGTCCTGAAGAGCCTGTCGCGGCTGCTCGAGCTCCACGCGCTCGACGCCGTCCGCGGCCAGGATCGCGATCCGCTTGCCATGCAATTCGTCTGCCATGTTCTGCTCCGTTCTGCGAGAGATGACGGCTCGCCCGTGGGGGCGAGCCGCACGCCGTCCGTACCGGGCGGCGTGGTTCGGGTGCAGGACGACTCGGGTGCAGTCGTCATTGCGCTCATCGAGGTCCCGGCAGGTGGTGGCTGCCGATTCTCGGGCCGGGTGGTGGGGGACGGAGAAGAAGCTTCGGCCCGGAGGTCGTCGCTGACGTTCCGCCATCGACGGTGGGGCTTCTTCACCGAGGCCTGGCCGAATGTGAGCGTCTGGCCCGTCAGCCAGTGTAGACCTCGCACGTCAGCGACGGGGCGCCCGTGGCCATCTCATCCGGGACGCCGGGACGCCGGGACGCCGGGACGCCGGGGCACGAGGACGTCGACGACGCCGCAGGACGTCCGGTCAGCGTCGTCCGAGGGTCGCCGATCTGGCGACGCAGCCTGTTCGTCCGATGCGCTCCCTGCGACGAGGTCATCGACCCCGTCGCAGCCGTCCGACGCTCACGCCCGGGAGGCGGCCTCCCGGAGCGCGGCCTCGAGGTACGGTGCCGACGCACCGGCTCCGGACGAGGCGACCTGCGCGGGCGTGCCTGAGGCGACCACCGTGCCGCCATCGTCCCCCGCCCCGGGCCCGAGGTCGATGACGTGGTCGGCCACGGCGACGATGCGCATGTCGAGCTCGACCGCGACGACGGTGTTGCCTGCGTCCACGAGGGTCTGGAGATGCGTCACGAGCCGATCGGAATCGGCGCTGTGCAGCCCGGACGTCGGCTCGTCGAGGACGTAGAGGGTGTCACCGCGCTGGGATCGTTGGAGCTCGGAGGCGAGCTTCACCCGCTGCGCCTCGCCTCCGGACAACTCGGTGGCCGGCTGTCCGAGACGGAGATATCCGAGGCCGACGTCGACCAGCGCCGCGAGCGACCGCATGATGTCGAACTCGCCCTGGAAGAAGTCGTGGGCCTCCTCGACGCTCATGGCGAGGATCTCCGCGATGT
Source organism: Brachybacterium horti (assembly GCF_054777615.1). Classification (NCBI taxonomy): domain Bacteria; kingdom Bacillati; phylum Actinomycetota; class Actinomycetes; order Micrococcales; family Dermabacteraceae; genus Brachybacterium; species Brachybacterium horti. Next base: position 192,593 of record NZ_BAAHAM010000003.1, on the reverse strand, counting down.
TGCGGCCGCGCCAGGCGATCTCCAACGTGCTGGACTGGTAGCGGGTGCCGTGGCAGTCGGGGCACTCGGTGTAGACCGAGGGGAGGAAGAGCAGCTCCACCATGACGGATCCCTCGCCCTTGCAGGTCGGGCAGCGACCGCCGGTGACGTTGAAGGAGAACCTGCCCGCCTTGTACCCGCGAGCGCGAGCCTCGGGCGTCTCCGCGAACCTCCGCCTCACGTGGTCGAACAGGCCCGTATAGGTGGCGACGTTCGAGCGCGGGGTGCGCCCGATGGGCTTCTGGTCGATGCTCACGACGCGGCGCACCCCGTCGACGTCGCCGCGGATCTCTCCCTCGAGCTCGTCGGGCTCGTCCGACAGCAGGAGCTCGTCCCCTTCGGCGGCGTCAGCGTCCTCCGCCTGGTCAGCTCGTCCCTGCCGTTCGTCGAGCAGTGCGGGGAGGGCCTGGCTGACCAGGCTGGACTTGCCTGATCCCGACACTCCGGTGACGGCGGTGAACACCCCGAGCGGGAAGGAGATCGACACGTCGCGCAGGTTGTTGCGCGTGACGTGCTCGAGCTTCAGCCATCCCTGCGGCTCGCGAGGCGTCCGGTGGGGCAGGCCGCTGCCCCCGAAGACGTACCCGCGGGTGACGGACTCCTCCACCTCGGCGAGCCCTTCGTAGGGCCCGCTGTAGACGACGCGGCCGCCGCGCTCACCCGCGCCGGGCCCGATGTCGACCAGCCAGTCGGCGTGCCGCATCACGTCCACCGAATGCTCCACCACGAACAGGCTGTTGCCCCGGCGCTTGAGCCCGTCGAGGATGCCGAGCAGCGCGCTGACGTCCTGCGGATGAAGCCCAGCGGACGGCTCATCGAGCACATAGACCACACCGAACAGCTCGGAGGTCAGCTGGGTCGCGAGTCGCAGTCGCTGCAGCTCCCCGCCGGAGAGCGTGGGTGTGGTGCGGTCCAAGGACAGGTACCCCAGACCGAGATCGATGATCGGCCGCAGTCTGTTGACGAGTTCCGCGCCCAATCGCGCTGTCGCGGCCAGCTTCTCGACCGATCGGTCAGGCGCCGGGCTCACGCCGTCGGCGGCCGCGGGCGCTGATCCCGCGGAGTCGGCCCGCTGCCCGGCGTCGCGTCGGGCAGCCCGGCCACCGGTGCTGCCCGCCGAATCGGCGCCGTCGAGAGCGCTGGTGGCCCGTTCGACCGCCCGGTCGATCAGCGTCGAGAGCTCCGCGAGCGGCAGAGCGGAGAGATCGGCGATGTCGAGGCCGTCGAACGTCACGGACAGGGCCTCCGGCTTCAGCCGCTTCCCATGGCAGGCGGGGCAGGGAGCAACCGTGAGGAACTCCGCCACGCGACGCTTCATCGACCCGCTCTTGGTGTTCGCGAACGTGTCCAGGACGTACCGACGAGCTCCGACGAAGGTGCCCGAGTAGCTCGGTTCCACGCCTGCCGCGGTCGCGGCCTGCGCCTCGGAGAGCGTGAGCCGCGAGTGGACCGGGACGTACGGCGTCTCGTCCGTGTAGAGGATCCAGTCCCGATCCTCCTTCGGCAGGTCCTTCCAGGGCACATCGACGTCGTAGCCGAGCGCGACGAGCACATCGCGCAGCTGATGACCGTGCCAGGCCGTCGGCCAGGAGGCGATGGCCCGCTCGCGGATCGTCAGTGAGGGGTCCGGCACCATCGTGTCCTCGGTGACCGCGTACACCCGGCCGATGCCGTGGCACTCCGGGCATGCGCCCTGCACGGTGTTGGCGGAGAAGTCCTCGGCGTAGAGCATCGGCTGGTCATCGGGGTAGTGGCCGGCCCGGGAGTAGAGCATGCGCACCAGTGACGAGAGCGTGGTGATGCTGCCCACCGAGGACCGCGCGCTGCGGCCCCCGCGCTGCTGCTGAAGAGCGACGGCCGGCGGCATGCCCGTGATGGAGTCGACGTCCGGGACGCCTGCCTGGTCGATGAGGCGACGAGCGTAGGGGGCGACGGACTCGAGATAACGGCGCTGGGACTCCGCGAACAGGGTTCCGAACGCCAGAGACGACTTCCCCGAGCCCGAGACGCCGGTGAACACCACCAGCGCGTCGCGGGGCACCGTGAGGTCGATGTCCTGGAGGTTGTGCTCCCGTGCGCCGAGAACCTGCACGTCGGGCTGGACGGGTGAGGAGTCCGACGGTGCGGACCTGCGTGCTTCGACCATGCCGGGGACACTAGCAACGCGTTCCACCGATCGGTCGGAGCATGGCCCCGTCCTCCACGGCCCACCTGCCCGTGGCGCCTGTCGCCGCAGCGGCGGCAGGGTGGAGCACGGGGCTCCGTCTGTCCTATGCTCGAAACGAGCCGAGGTCACGGGCGACGGGCATCCGAATGACCGTGGCACTTCCGCGACCGGGCCATCCACAACTGGAGGAGATCGTCATGGCAAGCAGCAACCGCGCCGTCGTGTTCCAGAACGTCAAGGACATGCGCGTCGAGACCCTCGACTTCCCGAAGCTCGAGATGCCGAACGGCAGGAGCGCCCCGCACGGCGTCATCCTCAAGATCGTCGCCACCAACATCTGCGGCTCCGACCTGCACATCTACCGCGGTTCCTTCCCCGTCCCCCAGGGCATGGTGATGGGGCACGAGATGACCGGCGAGGTCGTCGAGATCGGCGCCGACGTCGAGTTCCTCTCCGAGGGCGACCTGGTCTCGGTCCCCTTCAACGTCGCCTGCGGCCGATGCCGCAACTGCCGCGCCCGCCACACCGAGGTGTGCGAGACCGTGAACCCCGACGTGTCCTGCGGCGCCTACGGGTTCAACCTGGGCGACTTCCAGGGTGGGCAGGCGGAGTACCTGTTCGTCCCCTACGCCGACTTCCAGCTGCTCCGCTTCCCCGACAAGGACCAGGCCATGGAGAAGATCCGTGACCTCGCCCTGCTCTCGGACATCCTGCCCACCGCGTTCCACGGCCTCGTCGAGGCCGGGGCGAAGCCCGGCTCGACCGTCTACATCGCCGGCGCCGGTCCCGTCGGACGCTGCGGCGCCGCGGCGGCCCGTCTTCTGGGGGCGTCCTGCATCATCGTCGGTGACTACCACCAGGACCGGCTGGACCTGATGAAGAACAACGGCTGCGAGACCATCGACCTGAACCAGGACGTGCCGCTGACCGATCAGATCGAGGCCATCCTCGGCGAGCCCATGGTGGACTGCGCCGTCGACTACGTCGGCAACGAAGCCCACGGGATCGGCCGCGAGGCCGAGGACATGAGCCCCGCACACGCCATCAACCAGGTCATGGACGCCACCCGCGCAGGCGGTGCCACCGGCATCGTCGGCGTCTACGGCCCCGACCCGCTGGCCTCCTCCAAGGCCGAGCAGCAGGGCACCTACCCGCTCGACTTCGGCAAGGCGTGGATCAAGTCGCCTCGGATCTCCGGCGGCCAGGCCCCGATCATGCACTACAACCGTGAGCTGATGATGTCGATCCTGTGGGACCGCATGCCCTACCTCAGCGACATGCTCAACACCCAGGTCATCAGCCTTGACGAGGCCCCCGACGCCTACGCGAAGTTCGATACCGGTGTCTCGGAGAAGTTCATCATCGATCCCCACGGCATGATCCCCGCCTGATTTCGGGCCGTCACGCACCCGGCCCGCGATCGTCGCTCCAGCGGCGGTCGCGGGCCGGCTCTGTGCACGGACCCGTCGCCCCTGGACGATGCCCGGCGCGGGCCCGGCGCCGGTGGGGCCGGCATGCCGGAGCTCAGCGGCGATGACGAGTGCGCAGGGGCGTGTTCGGGGGAGACGGTGCAGGTCGCTGCGACGCTCCTGACTGGACGCCCCTCACCTCCCGATCCGGGTCGCCTCGCGGGGCGAGGTGGATGATCACCGGCGCCCGGGCCGTCGGGACGCGCTGCGGCGCCGCCAGGAACGTCTCGATCATCATGACGCGGATCGAGCGCTTCTGCGAGAGCATCGCCGCCGCCCGCGCCGGACGCTCGGTGAGATCGCGTGCTCCGAGGCCCCGACGGCGGTCGATGAGCCGGAGTCCACTGCTGCCGATCGAGCCGTTGCGGGGAGTCCGGCGTCGGCGCGTCAGGACAGCAGTCATCGCCGGGATCGAGCGGACCTCCGAGCGACGCCGATGCCGGGCACGCCTGGGTCGGTCGACCCCCATCGGGGAGACGGACCGCCCTGCACCCCGTCGCGGCCCGGCACCTCGTCGTGCAGCACCCCCGTCCCTCGTTCTGCCCGGCGCCTCGCGGGGGAGTGGACGGGTGCTGGTGGGCGAGCGTGGCGTCGGGAACCGATCACCGTCCGGCACGTCTCTGGGGCTGAGGCCATGTGGCTCTCTGCGCCACGGGGCAATCGTCTGCGGCATCAGTCCACCGCACCCGGGGAGGGGACAAGGTCCGGGCGTGCCGTCACCTGCCCCCTCATCACGGGATGCGGTGGGCGGTGGTCACCGGATGGCGGAGCGGATGGCGGCGGCCGCGGCGGCGACGTCCGATGCGCTGTAGATGGCGCTGCCCGCGACGGCCACGTCGGCTCCCGCCTGCTGGACGGCCTCGACAGAGTCCGCGCTGACGCCGCCGGCGACGGAGAACGGGACCTCGGCGGCCTTGCCGGCGGAGAGCAGGGCGTCGAGGCTGTAGCCGTCCTCCGCCTGCTCGTCGAGGCCGGCGTGCATCTCCACGAAGACGGCGCCGAGGGCGACGACCTCTCGGGCCCGTGCGGCCTTGTCGGACACGCCGATCAGATCGACGACGACGCCCTTGCCGTGCTTGGTCGCCGCGGCGACCGCTCCGGCGATCGTGCTGTCACCGGCGACGCCGAGCACGGTGACCAGATCGGCTCCGGCGGAGAAGGCGATGTCAGCTTCCAGCTCGCCGGCATCCATGGTCTTGAGATCGGCGAAGACGGTCTTGTCGGGGTGGGCGGCCTTGACCGCCGTGATCGCCGCGAGGCCCTCGCTCTTGATCAGAGGGGTGCCCAGCTCGAGGATGTCGACGTAGGGGGCGGCCTTCGCGGCGAGGTCGAGGGCGGACTCGGTGGTCAGGGTGTCCATGGCGAACTGCAGTCGCATGTCAGGGTGTCTCTTTCTCGTGGTGGTGTCGATGGTGGAAGGGGGAAGAAAGGTCATTCGAGGTTGGCATGACGTGGCCAGAGCGCATCCGCGCTCACTCCGCTCTTCTCCCACAGGACGTCGAAGAGAGCGTCGCCGACGAGGACGAGGAGCTGCTCGAAGAGGCTGCCGGCGTACTGGGCCGACTGCTGCTCGGACCGGTCCGTCTTCGTCGCCGCCCGGATGACCAGGACGGCGTGGGACAGCTGAGCAAGCGGTGACTCGGGGTCGGTCGTGATCCCGATGACGCGGGCACCGACGGATCGCGCCGTCTCGGCCGCGCTCACCACCCCCGAGGTCGTGCCGGAACCGCTGGCGGTCAGGAGCAGGTCGCCCTCTCCGATCGCCGGGGTCGTCGTCTCACCGACGACGTGGACCTGCAGCCCGAGATGCATGAGGCGCATGGCCGTCATCCGCAGCGCGAGCCCGGACCGTCCAGCGCCGTGGACGAAGACTCGCCGGGCGTCCGCTGTCAGCTCGACGGCGGCCGCGAGCGCGGGCGCGTCGGGAAGGGCAGCTGCCCCCCCGATCTCGTTGATGATTCGCGCCAGCGAATCCTGGATACCTCGTTCTTCCATGTCGACCAGCATGGACCGGCCCGCGGCGCTCCACTGCTGCCCGATGAGCGGGGCGCCCTCTCCGATCGGGTGGGCCTCCCGGATCGAGCTAGGCTAGGGGAGTGAGCGACCTCCCGACCCCGCTGGAACGTGCCCGCTCCCTGTCACGGGACCGTGCCCTGACCGAGCAGGCCGATCAGCATGCGATCACCCTCGAATCGATCCTCGCCGTGCTCCGCTCCGGCCGACTCGCGGATGCGGCCGCGCGCAGGGAGGCCACGGAGATCGCCTCCTCGGCGCTCATCCGTGCTCGTTCGGTCCACGAGCAGCAGGAGAGCGTGCTCGAGCCGGTGGCCGACGCGTTCTCGCGCCTGCGCACCGAACTGCGTCCCCTGATCCGCTCCGGGCCGCTGCACGTCCAGTTCGCCGAGCCTCCTGCGCGAGGGCGGGCGCTGCCGGGCCCGGTCGCTCGGGAAGCCCGCGCCATCTCCCGCACAGCGGTGGTCTCGCTCATGGACCGCGCGGACGCTGCACGCGCGCGGGTCGGCTGGGACTGCGATGGCCGCAACCTGCTGATGGAGGTCCGTGACGACGGGGGAATCGCGGTGACGGCGCACGACGACTCCTTGCGTCCGATCGTGGAGCGGGTGGCGGCGCTCGACGGAACCATGGACGTGGAGACGACCCCGGGCTGGGGGACGACGCTGCGGATCGAGATCCCGCTGGACCCACCCAGCGCAGCGCTCACCGTGGAGGGCGCCGAGGAGCTCACCGACCGCGAGAAGCAGGTGCTGCGCCTGGTCGCGACCGGGATCTCGAACCAGCGCATCGGCGATCAGCTCGGGATCACGGCCAACACGGTGAAGTACCACGTGGCCAACCTGCTGCGGAAATACGGTGCCCGCACGCGCGCCGAGCTCGCAAGCATCACTCACTCCCCCGATGCGCACCATCCGAGGTCCCAGACTCGATAGCGGGCCCCGGTCCGGACGGCGGCTGCGGGGCCCCGATCTGGCATCCGGCGCGGCAGATCCCACCATCGCCGGTCGGCCGGCGCTGCGCGCGGCAGCCCCCGCGACACGTTCTCGGGCTTCGAGCTCGCGGCACCGTCATCCCGCCGACCAGCCCCTGGGTGCGCCTCGGGTCCGAGCCGAGGCGCACCCCCGGGTGGGCGGGAACCAGGCTCACATCAGACCGTGCTCCTCGAGGAGCTGGCCGATCTCCCCGTGCTCGAGCCTGCCGCGCAGGTAGCTGCGCAGCGCGGCCGGGCCGGGGATCTCCACCTTCTCACCATCGCGCATGCGCGCCGCGGCCTCGAGGAGGTCGCGCACGTCGTACGTGGAGCCCCAGGTCTCCGGCACGCCGCGCTCCACGTCGAGGAGCGCGTAGACGGCCTCCATGCCGGTGCGCACCGAGTACTCGGTCGTGAAGATCGTGTCGCGGCCGGTCTCCGCGAACTGCCCGAGGAAGGCGAAGTTCTCGGCGCCCTCCGGGACGACCCGGGGCCGATCCCCCGCGCGGCGGGGCATGAAGAAGCTCGTCACGTAGGGCATCATCACCGGCACGCACCGGGCACCGGTCGCCGCGAGCTCAGGGATCTCCTCCACGGGCACGCCCAGGTGGTAGAGCCACTCCTGGGTGATCTCCTCGCCGGTGCACTGCGCCAGGGGCTTCTTCACGTAGTCGCCCTCGACGTCGACGAACAGGCCGTAGACCCAGACGACGATCTGATCCTTCGGCTGCTTCTTGAAATGCGGCTGGCGATTGACCGTCCAGCTCAGCAGCCAGGAGGAGTCCTCGGCGGTGACGATGCCGCCGGTGACCACGCGGCCGCTGAACGGATCGCGCTGGGCGATGCGCTCGATGTAGGCCGGGATGCGCTGATCGAGCGTCGTCACGGTGGCCGACTCCCACTTCGTCTCCTCGATCGAGGAGCAGAAGACCTCCGGGCGCCCGAACGACGCGTCCTTCTTCGCGATCCGCTTCCAGAGGTCCCAGGCCGGGGCCGGGCCCTCACGGAGCACGGCGGGGGTGTGGTGGTCACCGTCATCGGAGTTGTCCACGAGCGAGCCGATCGTCATCAGGGCGAGGTCGTGCTCGCCGAGCTCGATGGTCTCCTCGGCGCCGTCGCGGCGGCAGTGGACGGCCGTCGCGCGGATCTCGCCGTCGCGGTGCGCGAAGTCCACATCGAGGACCTCGGTGCCGGACTGGAAGTTGACGCCGTGCTCGGTGAGGTAGTGCATGAGCGGCAGGACGAAGGACTCGTACTGGTTGTACTTCGTGAACTTCAGCGCCGTGAAGTCGGGCAGTCCGCCGATGTGGTGGACGAAGCGGTGGAGATAGAGCTTGAACTCGAGCGCGGAGTGCCATTCCTCGAAGGCGAACATCGTCCGCCAGTACATCCAGAACGGCGAGTCGAGGAACTCACGGCCCATGACCTCGTCGATGCGCTTGCCCTCCATCTCCGCGCGCTCGGCGAGAAAGATCTTGAGCAGGTCCTTCTGCGCCCGCTTCGGCAGGTCGAAGCGGCCATCGTGCCCCGCGTCCTCTCCCTGACGGACGGTGGCCCGGCGCAGCGAGTAGTTGGGGTCGTCCTTGTTGAGCCAGTAGAACTCGTCGAGCACGGAGGCGTCCTCGAGCTCGAGGGAGGGGATGGAGCGCATCATGTCCCACAGGCACTCCATGTGGTCCTCCAGCTCCCGGCCGCCACGGATGACGAAGCCCTTGTCCGGCACGTCGAGGCCGTCGAGCGCACCGCCGGCGATGTCGCCCTTCTCGAGGATCGTGACGTTGGCACCGGGGACCCCGGCGTCGCGGATCAGGAAGACGGCCGCCGCGAGCCCGGCCAGCCCGCTGCCGACGATGTAGGCCTTCGTCTCCTGGGCGTGCCGTGCGGGGCGGGGGCGCGCGAATGCCTCGTAGTTACCTGCCGTGTGCTGCATGGTCCATCCTTCCCGACGCGTGCCGGACGGCGGTCGTCCGGGCTCAATATTGAGTCTACTCAATATTGAGTCGACTACAATGGATGTATGGGAACTCAGGACGACACGAGGCGGGGGTCGTCGGCGCGGCCGGGCAGGCGCGAGCAGGCGAAGGCGGACAAGCGCGCCCGCATCCTCGCCGCCGCGCGCGCCCTCTTCGAGGAGCGAGGATTCCAGCGGACCTCGATGAGCGAGGTCGCGCGCGCGGCCGACGTGGCTGAGGGGACCGTCTTCCAGTACGCGGCGACGAAGACCGACCTGCTGATGATGGTCGTCGATGCGCTCTGGGGAGCCCACGAGCAAGCGATGACCACCCCTGCGCGCGCCACGTCCGCCGCGCCCGACGGAGCCGCCGCGGCGCCGCCGGCAGGGGAGTGCGCGGACCAGATCGCGGCGCTCGTCTCGCCGCTCGTCGCCGCGATGCGCCGCTGGCCCGAGCCCACGACATGGGTCGCCCGCGAGATCCTCTTCGGTGCAGAGATGCCGCACCGACGGCAGGTCCTCGACCATGTCGATCGCCTCGAGGAGCAGATCGCCGCGCGCCTGCGGGACAGCCGGGGCGACGCCTCGGGTGCGGTCGCCGTGGCGCGGGACGGCGCGGCCGGAGCTGCCGGCGGGGCCTCCGGTGATGTCGAGGCGACCGGCGCCCGGCTCATCGTCACCGGGGTGCTGGCCGAGCTCAACCGCTCCCGACAGGGGCGCAACGAGGGCGAGAACGTCGAGGCGGCTCTGCGTCAGCTCATCGACCTCGTGGTGGCAGGGGCGAGCGCCTCGCGGTGACAGGGGAGCCGTCTCGTCGACACCGCTTTCACCAGGACCGATACGGTGACGAGGGCGCCCTCGGCGTGCTGTGCAGGGCGCCCGCCTCCCACCGGGTTCCGGGTTCGCGGATCGGCCTCAGGCCTTCGCCGCCTGGGTGCGGCCCCCGCGACGGCTGGATTCCAGCATCTCGGTCAGTGAGCGCGCGTCATAGCTGCCCACCATCCGGCAGCCGTCGACGAAGAACGTCGGGGTCATCTTGGCGCCGCTCGCCTCCGCGCTCGCGATGTCCCGCTGCACCCGCGCGGCAACCTCGTCGCTGTCGAGATCCTCGACGAACGCCTCGACATCGAGTCCCAGCTCCGCCGCATAGCCGATGAGATCCTCCCGCTCGAGCGCGTCCTGCCGAGCGAAGACGAAGTCGAGCCACGGCCAGAACATCTCCTGCTTCGCGGCCGACTCCGCGGCCCGTGCGGCGAGGGGGCCATGAGGATGGTGAGGCAGATGCCGCACGACGTAGCGCAGATCGTCACCGAAGCGCCCGTGCAGGTCCTCCCATGAGCCCGTGGCGTGCGCGCAGTACTCGCACTCGAAGTCCACGAACTCCACGAGGGTGAGCCGGGCGTCCTCCGGTCCGCGGATGTGATCCACCTCGGGGTCCACCGGGGAGTCGAGCGTCATCGGGAGATCCGCCGTCTCCTCTCCCCACCGACGGGCCGCGACCTTGAAGATCGACCAGCCCAGAACAGTGGCGAGCACCATCGCCACGAGCACGCCCAGCGTCGCCTGGCGCCCCAGATCCGAGGAGGAGTCGAAAGCGAGGCTGATGACCAGCAGCGACACGGTGAAACCGATGCCCGAAACTGCTGCCCCGCCGAACACGCTGCCCATTCCGACCCCCTCCGGCAGTCGGCCTGCGCCCATCCGAACGGCGAGGAGCGTCGCGATCCCGATTCCGAGGAGCTTGCCGAGCACGAGCCCTGCGATGACGCCCCACGTCACAGGCGAGCTCAGCGAGTCGGCCACCACCCCGCCGCCCAGGTCGACCCCGGCATTGGCCAGAGCGAAAATCGGCACGACCAGCAACGCCGTGGGGAGACGGAGGTACTCGTACAACCGCTCGTTGACCGACACGCCCTTGGACAGCCCCCGACCGACGGCACGCGCCGAGGAAGCGCTCGGGGATTGCCAGAAGTCGCGGAACAGCTGCCGGGCGGCGACCACCTCCTGCCGTTGCGTCGGGTAGGCGGGGATCAGAAGGCCGGCGATCATGCCCGTCAGCGAGGCGTGGATGCCGGAGGAGAGCGTCGCCAGCCACATGACGATGACGATCCCGACGTACGGAGCGGCGCTCCACTGCCGGGAACGGCCCACCAGCCACAGGGCGACGAGGCAGCCGAGAGCGAGCAGCAGCGGGACGGGTCGGATCTCGTCGCTGTAGAACACCCCGATGATCGACACCGCGAGGAAGTCGTCGACCACCGTGAGGGTCAGGAGGAAGACGCGCAGCTGCCCGGAGAGCCGGGGGCCGACGATCGCGAGAGCACCGAGCATGAACGCCGTGTCCGTTCCGACGACCGCCCCCCACCCGCGAAGCCCCTCGCCACCGGACGCGCCGACGACCAGCACGTACACCAGCGCGGGGAGCGCCACACCCGCGACGCCCGCGATCGCCGCCAGGCGGGCGCGACTGCTGTCCCGCAGAGCCCCGTGTGCGAACTCCTGGCGCACCTCGAGACCCACGACGAAGAAGAACACGACCATCAGTCCGTCGTTGATCCAGTGGTGCAGATCCAGATGCAGGCCGAACGGGCCGACGTCGATCCCGACGCTCTGCTGCCACAGCTCGACATAGGACGAGGACAGGGGCGAGTTCGCCCAGAGGAGAGCGAAGGCCGTGACGACGATGAGCAGGACGGCCGAGCCCGACTCCGTGCGGAGTCGTCCGGCGATGCCGCGTGGGGGCGTGGATTCATGGGGCACGGCTCGATTATGTCGGAGCACGGGCGCCCCGTGCCGTTCGCGGTCGTACGGAATGTCTCGCCGGCGGGTGTCCGAGGGCTGGGGCGCGCCGGGGCCGCGTCGGCGGCGACGAGCCGCGAGACCCGAGAACGTGCACGAGGTGTAGGTTCTCGCGCGATCTGTCAGGACGGCAGAGCGCTGACCTGCGATGTGACAGTCGGGGCAAGTGCGCAGATTCTCGCTAAGTTGTCAGATTCCTCAGGCGCGCTGGGGGATGAGACGGTCTCAGACGCCTCGGCGACGGTATGTGTAGTCGAAGAAGAGGCCCCGAGCCCTCATCCGGCGGATCAAATCCAGCCGTGGGCTTTAGCGTGTTTCGCGGCGGCCTGGCGACGCGCACGAGGGGACCCTCGGAGCTACCAGAACCCGTCGGATTTTCTTTCGGCTCCCCAGGCGGCCGCATCAGAGAGACTGACCTGATGGGCAACCACGCTGATCTAGCGATCACTCTCAGAGCCGGAACACCACCTGATATCGAGCAGTGCGTCTCGCTCTGGGTCGAGGCCTGCGCTGCGCGTGACGGTCGCCTCATCGGTGGTATCGCGGATCGCGCCCGGCCGAAGTTCGATAGGAGCATCGGCTGGATCGTTGCGCTTCGCGGCGAACAGGTTGAAGGATTCGTCCTTTCAACCGCCCCCGGAAGCGGCATGCCGATCGATCCCCCCGACGCTGCGGTGGTCGGTCTACTCGCGGTCAATCCGAAAAGGCAAGCTCGCGGACTGGGGCGCACGCTACTGCAAGCGATCGCTAGGCAACTCGCCGAGGCTGGTTACGGGCAGGCGGTGCTCCACGCCCTTCTCGACAATCAGCCCGCACTCAAGCTCTATCGGAATGAAGGTTGGATAGCCGTGGGCGACGAGTATGAGCACTCGCTACTGAAGAGACCATTGCAAACCTTTTCGCGATCCCTACTGGCGGACGGGCTCGAAGGAGCCAGCGGAGGGTGAGACCGGGCCCCTCGCTTCTCCAACCACAAAGACGGAGCTGCTGCGCCGACTACTACGGGATCGCTCGGCGTCTCTCACCCCTGCTCGCCGACGAGCGCCTCTCCGAGCTCGGTGCGCCGGTAATGGACCTCGCGTCCGGTGCGAGCACGGTGCACGAGCCCGGCGCCCTCGAGCACGGCAAGGTGCCCGCCGACAGTGCCGAGCGCATACCCGAGATCGGCGTGCAGTTGGGAGGGCGTGGCCTGAAGGTCCAGCGCCAGCAGCACTGCGGCTCGCCCGGTGCCGAGCAGTCTCCCGAGCGCCCTCCCGGTGCGCGGGGAGACGGCGGCGCGTGAGCCCCGCGCCCCATACACGAGCGCGACGCCGACGGGCCCGTCGCAAGTCCACCTGCCCCTGACCTGCGTGGTCGGGACAAAACAGAGGTGGGAGGAGACGGTGAGGCTGCGATCCACGCGGCGGGAGACGAGCAGTGCATCGGGATCCTCCCAGGCGACGTCGCGGGCGATGCCGTCCACTGCACCTGCCCAACCGGTCGTGCCGATCAATGCCGTGCGGAACGCAATTTCGCGGCGCAGGATCCGTTGCCGGCGCGGCCAGTCCGCCGCGATGAGCTGCTCCCACGCTGAACCGAGCAGATCCGCGATCCGATCGGGGAGGCTCGGGGCGGCGAGCCATGCCGTCTGTTGCGGCGTCCACGCTGCGGCGACCGAGTCCTCGAGGGTACTCACGGCGGCCTGCGGGTCCCACGCGGCGATCTGGGCGAGCTCGTCGATGAGTCGCACTTCCCCGGTCGCGGGCGGAGCAAGTCCGACGAGGTCCGGAAACCACTTGGTGTGCGCGATGAGGTCGGTGAAGGCGTAGTGCAGCGGGTCTTCAAAGCGCCAGCGGTGGAGGGCGGCGTGGTCGAGCCCTTCGGTCCTCGAGGGCGCGGGGGACTGCTGCGGAAGGACGCGGCGCGGCTCTTCGAGCGCTGTCACGCCGCTGGTGAGCGTCCCGATCAGCTCTGCGAGCGGAGAGACGACGAACCGCGTGCGCGCGAGTGCACTGGGGGTGAGAACGAATCGCATGACCTCGTCTTTTCGGTTGACACCGAAAGCCTAGGGGTCAGGAAGCGGGCCGTCCACGATGGTGCGATGCCTCCACCTTCGCCCGCTTCCCCGTTCGTGTCAGCCACCCCGTGGACCCCCGCCTTCACACGCTTCTTTCTCGCTCAATGCCTCTCGTGGCTGGGCAGCTCGATGACGCCGGTGGCGCTGAGCTTTGGGGTGCTGCGTGCGACGGGCTCCACCACGGATCTAGGCCTGGTTCTCGCGGCGAGCACGATCCCGATGGTCGCGCTGCTGCTGGTGGGAGGAGTGGTGGCGGACAGGGTGCCCCGTCGGGCGCTGCTGACCCTCACCCACCTGCTCGCGGGCCTCGCTCAGGCGGGCAGCGCACTGTGGTTCCTGCTGGACGCGCGGACGCTGCCACTGCTACTGGTGGTGGCGGCGCTGGGTGGCCTGGCCTCGGCGTTCACGGCCCCGGCGCTGCGCGGCATCATCACCGACCTGGTGCCGTTTGACGCGATCGGCCGTGCGAACGCCGTGCGTACCACCTCGCGCAACCTCACCCGTATGCTCGGCCCGGCCGCTGCGGGCCTGTTGGTCGCCGCAGCGAACGCCGGCTGGGCCCTCGCGATCGACGCCGCCTGCCTGCTGCTCGCCGCCGCGGTCCTCGCCACCATCCCGAACGCGACCGCCGCGCGCACGCCGGTCGGAGCCTTTCCCCGCCCCGACCGCCTTGCTCTCGGTGCCGCCCTCCGTGTCCTCGTCGAGGATCTATCCGGGGGCTGGCGTGAGTTCGTCAGCCACCGCTGGCTATGGCTTGTGACCTGTGCTTTCACGGGGATGAACGTGTTGATCGGGGGGATCTGGCTGGTGCTCGGTCCGGCCAGTGCAGAGCACACCATCGGTGCTGCTGGCTGGGGATTCCTGCTCGCGGCGCGGGCGGCCGGCCAGGTGGGCGGCGGAGTGCTCGCCTATCGCTTCTCACCGAGTCGACCGATGGTCGCGGTGCTGCTGATGTCCCTGCCGTATGCAGCGCTGTTCGCGGCGCTCGCTGCTAGGAGCGGCCTGCCGCTTCTGCTGGTACTCGCGGTGCTGGCCGGGATCGGTACGGCGGTCGAGAACGTGCTGTGGGAGACGGCCCTGCAACAGCGGGTCGCCCGCGAGGCGCTCTCCCGCGTGGCCTCGATCGACATGCTCCTCAGCTTCGTCTCGGTGCCGGTGGGGCAGCTCGCCGCCCCCATGGCCGCAGCTCTGCTAGGTGTGCCAGTCGTGCTCGCGATCGGTGCCGGCCTGTGCGTGGTGACTCTGCTGGCCCCGCTCGCCTCGGCCGACGTGCGCGGCCTGCGCCGGGCCCCAGCCCTCCCTTGAGGCTCCCCGTCATTTCCACGTCGACTCCACGTCGACGTGTCCTCGTTCCCGGGGACGGTTCACCGCTGCGCGGTGGTCCCGCTAGCGCCCACGTCCCCATCGTTGGCTACTGACAGATTGACGAGACCACTGGCAGGCCACTGGCAGATCGACGAGATTACTGCCAACCTGCCGAGAACCTACACGTCCTGTAGGTTCTCGCACGATCTGTCAGAGGTGCAGAAGCGTGGCCTGCGGTTATAGCGAAAGGGGCACTTGATCCGATTCTCGATAAGTTGTCAGATCCCTCAGGGGAGCATGCATGGAAGGCTGTGTCGTAGGATGCAGGAGCCGACTGAGGCAGCTGTAGAACTCCGTACTGACCTGGAGTTGACCAGCTTCAGATGGAAATGTCACGAGGATTGCGGCCCTCGTGAAGTTGAGAGATGCTTCAAGGTAACTCACGAGGTCCCGCAGTCTCGCTGAATCGAAGCTATGCAGCTGAGCCTGTTGGAGGCGGCGAGCAGGTCACGACTTGACGAGGCGTCGTACCGCGTCGGAGGCCTCCTTGAGCTTGGCCTCGGCCTCGTCTCCGCCCCCGCGGGCGGCATCGAGGACGCAGTGGCTGAGGTGGTCGTCGAGCAGGCCCAGCGCGACGTTCTCGAGCGCGCTGTTCAGAGCGGAGATCTGGGTGAGGATGTCGATGCAGTAGACCTCCTCGTCGACCATCCGGGAGATTCCGCGGGCTTGGCCCTCGATGCGCTTGAGACGGTTGAGATAGCGGGGCTTGTCTTGGATGTATCCGTGAGGCCCGCCGTGGCAGGCCTGGTCTTCGGCGATCTTGGGGATAGTGGTCATCTGTGTTTCCGTTCGGTGAGGGAGGTCAGCGGCGGGCTCGTACGGCGGCGACTGTCGCCTCCGGATGCAGGTCGAGGCGGCGCAGGAGCTGGGCGTTCAGGGCGACGACGATGGTGGATAGGGACATGAGGATCGCGCCGACGGACATCGGCAGGACGACGCCGATGGGGGCGAGGATCCCGGCTGCGAGCGGGACGGACAGCAGGTTGTAGCCCGCGGCCCACCAGAGGTTCTGCTTCATCTTCCGGTAGGCGGCGCGGGAGAGTTCGATGACCGAGAGTACTGAGCGCGGATCGGAGCTGGCGAGCACGACCCCGGCGGAGGCGATCGCGACGTCGGTGCCGGCGCCGATGGCGATGCCGACATCTGCCTGGGCGAGGGCCGGGGCGTCGTTGACGCCGTCGCCGACCATTGCAACCTTCTTGCCCTCCTTCTGGAGCTGCGCGACCTTCGAGGACTTGTCCTCGGGGCGCACTCCAGCGAAGACGCGGTCGATACCGAGCTCGCGGCCGACGCTGTTCGCCACTGCCTCGGCGTCGCCGGTGATCATGACGACCTCGACGCCCAGGCTGTGCAGCGCATCGATGGCGTCGCGAGATTCGGGGCGTACCTCGTCGTGGAGCTTGAGGCCACCGATCACCTCACCGTCGCGGAGGACGTGGAGAATGATCGCGCCCTCCTCGCGCCAGGCCTCGGCATCATCGACTTCGCTCGCTCCGGTCTCCTCGAGCAGGCTGGGACCGCCCACGCGGATCTCGTGCCCATCGACCTGGGCACTCACGCCAAGCGCAGGTGTCGAACTGATGTCGGAGCCCGCAGGGATCTGAACTCCTTCGTCCTGGGCCTTGGCGGTGATGGCGCGGGCGAGCGGGTGCTCGCTCTCCGCCTCGGCAGCGGCGGCCAGGGCCAGCACCTCGGTCTCCTCCGCACCGCGGGTGATGATCTCGGCGAGCACGGGCTCGCCCTTGGTGAGGGTGCCGGTCTTGTCGAACAGGACGGCGTCGACGGTGCGCATCGCCTCCAGCGCCAGACGGTCCTTCACCAGGACGCCACCGCGGGCAGCGCGCTCCGTCGCGATCGAAACGACCAGCGGGATCGCGAGCCCCAATGCGTGAGGGCAGGCGATGACCAGGACAGTCACCGTGCGAACAACGGCGTCATCGGGCATGCCGAGCAGAGACCAGGTGATCGCGGTGATCACGGCGGCGCCGAGCGCGAACCAGAACAGCCACGCCGCAGCGGTATCGGCGATGCGCTGTGCCCGGGAGGAGGAGTTCTGTGCTTCGGTCACTAGGCGCTGGATGCCGGCGAGGGCGGTCTCGTCGCCGGTGGCGGTAACCTCGATGCGGAGGCTGGAGTCGGTGGCCACGGTGCCTGCCACGACGGAGTCTCCGGTGGAGCGCGTCACGGGCCGGGACTCGCCGGTGACCATGGACTCGTCCACGTCGGCGCGGCCGTCGAGGATCGTGCCGTCGGCCGGGACGCTCGCGCCCGGGCGCACCAGGATCAGATCCCCGTGCCGCAGCTCGGTGGGCGAGACGCTCACGAGTTCGTCGCCTTCGATGCGCTCTGCCGTGTCCGGCAGCAGTGCTGCCAGGGAGTCGAGTGCGGATGTCGTCTGGGCGAGGGATCGCATCTCGACCCAGTGGCCCAGCAGCATGATCACGATCAGCAGGGCGAGCTCCCACCAGAACTCCAGCTGGTGGTCGAGGAGGCCGAGGGTGGCTCCCCAGGAGGCGATGAATGCGACCGTGATCGCGAGCCCGATCAGCAGCATCATCCCGGGCTGACGAGAGCGGATCTCCGAGACCGCCCCGGTGAGGAACGGGCGGCCGCCCCAAATGTACATGACGGTGCCGAGGACCGGGGCGATCCACATCGCACCGGGAAAGTCGGGAACGCTGTACCCGAGCAGCATCGCGAACATCGGAGAGAACACGACCACAGGGACCGCAATGATCAGGTTGATCCAGAACAGGCGCTGGAACTGTGCGACGTGGTCCCCGTGACCGGCGTGGCCCCCGTGCCCGGAGTGATCCTCGTGGCCCGAGTGGTCCTCATGGTCGCCGTGAGATGCGTGATCGCGATGCGCGTCGGGAGCGTCGTGTTCGGCAACGCCGGTGTGCGCGCTATGGGCTGTGGGGGAGGGGTGGGGGCGTTGCATGCCGGATTCTTCGGGGTCGTGTCGGTGGGTGTGGTTGCCAGCATTCATGACCCCGACCCTATACCCCTAGGGGGTATAAGTCGAGGGGTGAAACTCTGCCGTGAGCGTCTTCGGAGTCGGAGTATGGAGGTGCGGTACGAGCCCCATCACATCGGGAGCGGCGTCCAAGCCGCTGACTCCGACGAGCACGCCCGCATGCTCATGCGTAAGTACCAGAGGGTCGGTGGAGGCGGTGCGTGGAATACCGAGCGGGCTGGTGTGTCCGGCGGCGAAGTAGTGGTGCTGGTGGATCTGTGCGCTGTAGAGAGTGCGAGGATGATAGGGACCGGGATCGTCCCCGAGCCCGACGGCTGACAGGAGGCTACGTGCGGCGTGAGTGCCCTGGGCCGCGGCGTCTCCCCAATGATCGATGCGCCAGGTCCTACCGTCGAGCTCATGGACCGCCACGCCTCCTGCGGCGTAGACGTTCTCGTGGTCACCGCTGCGTAACCGGGAATCGACGAGGATCGGCCCGTTCCACGGGGCAGGGGCATCTGGGCGCGTGCCGAGAGCGGTGATGGCCAGGTCCGCGGAAACGTCATGGCCGTCGGCGAAAACTGCGTGCAGGCCGCTCCCGAGGAGATCAAGGACGGTCAACGGGTGACCGAAGCGCGTGTCGACGGAGCCCTGGTGTGCCTGAGCGAATTGCTCGGCGATCCGCACGCCGAAGGCCGTGATCCCTGGGATAGGCGAGGAGGCGGCGAGCGTGATCCTGCATCCCGCGTCGCGGAGGATCCCGGCGGTCTCGGCTCCGATAAACCCTGCCCCGTAGATGAGGACCTGGGGAGAGTGCGTGCGCTCGAGGATTGCGCGGACCCGGAGCGCATCGTCCAGGGAGTGCAGATGCGTCACCCGTCCGCTATTCAGGGCTGCGGGGCTGGCGATGCTCGGAGGAAGGGGGCGCGGCGCGCTTCCCGTGGCAACGATGAGCGCGTCATAGTCCAGACGGGCTCCGGAGCGCAGGTGGACAGTCTGCTCGAGAGGATTGACGGCGCGCACGCCATCGCGGATCGAGGGGGCGGACGGATCCGGCAGATGTGCCTGGTGGACGTCGACAAGGCCGGTGATGACCGCTTTGTTGATCAGCGTGCGGTTGTACGGGCTGACCTCCGCATTGATGATCGCGGTCGCGGTGATCTCTTCGTGCTGGGCGAGTTCCCGGATGGCGGCCGATCCCGCTGTTCCTGCACCGATGACGAGAATGCGTGTCGAGCCGGGCATGGTCGAACTCCAATCTGGATGAGAAAGGGGGCGCACTGTCAGGCAGTGCACCCCTCTCCCGTTGAGTAGTGATGCTCAGGCGGCGACGTACTTCTGCGGATCGGCATCGAACAGGGGCCCGCATCCGGCGCAGCACAGCCGGTAACGGGTGCCGTCGTAGTCGCAGAACCCTGCTCCCAGCCTTCACCGTTTCCGAAATGCGCTGAGGGCCGTGCGAGTGCAGTAGTCGGCTCTCGCTCCTGCCGGGTCATAGTTCCCTGGCTTTCTCCTCCTCCGCCGTCGGGGACCGGACCGTACGGCGTCAGGACGCGTAGTCGATACCGGTCATCATGCCGACTTCCTGGTGGTAGGCGTTGTGGCAGTGCGCTGCCCACCGGCCCGGGTTGTCCGCATCGAAGTCGAGGGCGAACGATTCCATGGGGGCCATCATCACGGTGTCCTTGCGAAGACCGGACGGCAGGGCGAAGGTGTGGCCGTGGATGTGAAGGGGGTGGCTCATCATCGTCTGGTTGGTCGCGATGATCCGCACTCGCTGTCCCTCGCGGATGCTGAGAGGAATGTTCTGCCCGTAGGGCGCTCCGTTGATGGCCCACTGGTACGGTTGCATCGAGCCTTGGAATGCGAGCTCGAGCTCGGTGTCGACGGCGCGGTCCTCGAGTCGCGAGGCCTCGGCCGGTTCCAGGGTGGATCCGATGAGGACCTCCCCGTCGAGCTCTCGGACCTGGACGTCCGGAGCGGACACTTCCCCGGCACCGGTCCTCAGCACGGCAAGTCCCTGACCGCCGCTGGTCTTCCCGACGGGCCGCGCCACCAGGGGGAACATGCCGTCCTTGACGGTGACCACCACGTCGTAGCGCTCGCCCATGCCGAGGTAGAGCGCCTTGGCGGTGACCGGCTCGACGGCGAATCCGTCCGAGTGGGTGATGGTGAGATCGTGGTCTCCGAGGGCGAGGGTGAAGATTGTGTCGGCGGAGGCGTTGATCAGGCGGAGGCGCACGCGCTGGCCGGGCTTCGCCTCGAAGATCTCCGGCGCTTCGGGAACGCGGCCGTTGATGAGGAAGTGGGGGTAGGTCACGTCACCGGCGTCTCCCCAGGGCTCCTCGCCCATCGGCATGCCGCCATGGTCCATACCTCCAGGCCCACCGCCGGCGTCGTCGTCGCCCATGGGCATGTCGTCGTGGTCCATGCCGCCGGAATCTGAGGGCCCGGCGCTGGTCAGCGCGGCCAGGACGTCGTCGGGGGTCTGTCCGGTCCCATCGATCCAGTCGTCGAGGGTCACGATCCATTCCGCGTCGTAGTCTCCGGGTTCGTCGGGATCGTCGATGATCAGTGGGGCGTAGAGCCCGCGGTCGAGCTGCAAGCCGACGTGGGAGTGGAGGAAGTAGGTGCCGGGGTCGGGGGCGACGAACTCGTAGGTGAAGGAGGTGTCCGGCTCGACCGGGTCCTGGGTCATTCCGGGCACCCCGTCGGCTGCGTTGTGCAGTCGGATGCCGTGCCAGTGGATCGTGGAGGTCTCGGGCAGGCGGTTCTCGAGCGTGATGCGCAGCAGATCGCCTGCCGTGGCGCGGATCAGTGGCCCGGGGAGGCTGTCGCCGTATGCCCAGGTTGAGACGGTCTTCCCTCCGAGATCCACCGTCGTCGGAGCCGCGGTGAGGGTCTGGGTGAGGACATTCTGACCGGCTTTCGGCGTCAGGGCAGGAGGCTGCGGGAATGCTCCGGCGTCGGTCGGGGCGGTGCGGTCGCCACAGGCCGCGAGCGTCAGCGCTGCCGCGCTGAGGCCTCCGGTGAACACGGTGCGGCGGGAAATACTCTTCACAGGTGCAGTCCTTCTGGAGGGAGGGGTGGTGTCATGGCCGAAAGGCATCCAGGACTAGTTGTCGCTGTTGTTCGAACTCGTCGGCCGTGATTTCTCCTCGAGCGAGACGCAGCGAGAGTTCTCCGATCGCCTCGTTCTCGTCCCGCGCGCGTCGGGGACGCCCGGGTAGCACGGTGCGCGCCAGCAGCAGTGCCGAAGCCCAGAGGAGAATCAGGAGACCGGCGACCATCACCCACACCAGCCACGACATCGCATCGGTAGGCATCATCGAGGGTCTCCTTGGTGGGTCGAGTTCGTACGCGACGTGGTCCCCACCAGGTTCCCCGGGCCGGGCGAAGTTCTCGTCGAGAGTTCCTCAAGATCTGGTCCAGATAGTTTGCTCAGATCCTCGCAACCGCACGGGGCCCAGGAACGGAGACCAGACTGGAGCCCATGAGGAGTGAAGCGGATCGAGCGGCAGCGATGGTTCTCGTCGTCGAGGACGAAGCCGCGCTGTCGGACGTGGTCCAGGCGTATCTCGTGAAGGCCGGCTACGCGACTGCGAGCGCGCGGAGTGGTCCGGAGGCGGTGGAGGTGGCCCGCGCCTTGTCACCGGACGTGATCATCCTCGATCTCGGCCTGCCTGGGTTCGACGGTCTTGAGGTGATGCGCAGGATCCGCGCCTTCTCCGACTGCTACGTGCTGATCACGACGGCACGGTCCGAGGAGGTGGATCGACTGGTGGGCCTGTCGGTGGGCGCGGATGACTACCTCACCAAGCCGTTCAGCGTGCGTGAGCTCGTCGCCCGGGTCCAGGCCGTACTGCGCAGGCCCCGCGCCGAATCCGGGACGGCGTCTTCGGACACAGTGCGCACGTACGGAGAGCTCGAGATCGACACGGCTGCCCAGGAGGTGCGACTCGCCAGCCGGCCACTCCCGCTGACCCCCACCGAGAGGGGACTCCTGATGACCCTGGCGCACAGTCCTGGCCAGGCCTTCAGCCGCAGACAGCTAATGGAAGCCGTATGGGGCGACAGCTGGATCGGAGATGACCATCTCGTCGATGTGCACATCGCCAACCTCCGCCGAAAGCTCGACGAGACGGCTGAGTCCGCACGGTTCGTCACCACGGTGCGCGGTATCGGATACCGGATGGGGAAGGGATGAGCTTGTGACTGCACCGATCTCATCTGTTCGAACGGTTCGTTCTGGCACCAGCTTGGCCTCGCGCCTGATGATCGGCCAGCTCATCGTGCTGCTCGCCGGCGCACTCACCATCACGGCGCTGACGGTGATCATCGGGCCCGCCGTCTTCCACTACCACCTGCTCCAGACCGACCTCCCCGTGGGCAGTGCCGAACTCGTCCACATCGAACGCGCCTACCGCGACGCACTCGCACTCGCCCTCGGCGTCGGACTGGTGGTCTCCCTCCTGGCCGCGGGACTGGTCACCTGGAACCTGGCACGACGACTCCGCCAGACGCTTCACGGCCTCACCTCGGCTGTCGATGAACTGGCCCGCGGCCACTACTCCACACGCGTGCCCTCCGTCGGAGCCGGGACCGAGCTGGACTCGCTGGCCGCCACGCTCAACGACATGGCAGCACGCCTGGATGCCGTCGAAGAAACCCGACGCCAACTGCTCTCCGACCTCGCCCATGAGCTGCGCACTCCGATCGCCGCCCTCTCGGCGCATCACGAGGCGATGGCCGATGGTGTCATCGAACCCGAGGTGGCCATGCCCATCCTCGCCAGCCAGACCATGCGCCTGTCGCGGTTGGCTGACGACATCAGTGAAGTGTCTCGTGCCGAGGAGGGCCAGCTCCCGGTGGAGCTGCGCCCCCTCGCCGTCGATCACCTGCTGGAGTCGATACTCCGGGAGTGGGAGGAGCGGTTCGAGACGGCCGGGGTGGCATTGCGACGAGAAATGGCCCTGCCCCACTCTGCGACGATTCACGCAGATCCCGACCGCCTCGCTCAAGTGCTCGGGAACCTACTGAGCAATGCTCTGCGGCACACGTCACCCGGAGGCACCGTCACGGTCTCGGCGGCCACCCACGGCAGCACGGTGGAGATCGCGGTAACGGATGACGGCGAGGGGTTCACCAATGAGGACAGCTCACGCCTGTTCGAACGGTTCTTCCGCGCCGACAGCTCCCGCACCCGTGAGAACTCCGGATCGGGTATCGGCCTGACGATCAGTCGAGCCCTCGTCGATGCGCACGGCGGGACCATGGCCGCAGCCAGTGAGGGGCCCGGACAGGGAGCCACCTTCACCATCCGGCTTCCCCGAGCGCCCGCAGGCCGCTGAGCCCGCCGCACTGCACCCCTCAGACGATCGTGGTGAAGTTGCCGATCTGTACCTGCAGCAGTGCCATCCACTGCTCCCACACGCCGGTGACCAGCAGGAGTCCGATGGCGATGAGCACGCAGCCACCGATGATCTGAAGCGTGCGGCGATGCCGGGACAGCGCTTGGGAGATGCCGAGGGCGCGCCGGAACACGAGGGCGAAGAGGATGAACGGAATCCCGAGCCCGATCGCGTAGCCGAAGGCGAGGAGTGCGCCGCGGCTCGCGGAGGCCTCACCGAGGCTGAGTGCGGCGACCGCGGCGAACGTTGGGCCGATGCACGGGGTCCAGGAGAAGCCGAACGTGATCCCGAGCAGGGGTGCGCCGGCGAGTCCGGCATCGGGGCGCTTCCGGATCCGTTTCTCACCGGAGAGACGGGGGAAGATGCCCACGAACACCAGGCCCATGAGGATCACCAGCACCCCGGAGATCCGATTGATCGCGCTCGTGTACTGGACCATCAATGACCCGAGGGCGCCGACGAATCCGCCGATGACCAGGAACACCGCAGTGAATCCGGCCACGAACAGCACCGCGCCGGCGACCAGGCGCCACGGACGCTCCCCAGGATCGCTGGTGCTGCGCGATCCGGCATTGTCTCCGGTGAGTCCGGTGATGTATCCGAGGTAGCCAGGGACCACCGGGAGCACGCACGGGGAAAGGAACGCGACCAGACCGGCCACCATCGACAGGAGCAGGGCTGCGGCCAGGGGTCCGCTCAGCACGGTGGTGGCGAAGAGTTCACCCATCAGGCACCCTCCGCCAGCACCGTCTCCAGGAGACTCTCGAGGGTGCTCTGATCGGCCGCGCCCGTGATGCGAGCGGCTACTCGTCCTTCAGCATCCAGGATCAATGTCGTGGGGACGGCGTTGGGCGAGACGCTGCCGTCCATGGACGCGATCACCGCGCCGTCGGGGTCCGGGATCGAGGGATAGGTGATGCCGAAGGTCTCCTCGAACGCGGCGGCCGGTCCGGCCTTGTCGCGGGTGTTCACGCCCACGAACTCCACTCCCTGGGCGCCATACTCGGAATACACGGACTTCAGCGCTGGCGCTTCGACCCGGCACGGCGGACACGAGGCGTACCAGACGTTGATCACCAACGGTGCACCGCGCAGCGCCGTGGAGTCGAAGTCGTCTCCGTCATAGGTTGTTCCCCGGATCTCCAAAGGCTCGGCGCGACCCTCCGGGGGGATCTCGACGACAACACCATCACCGGAAACGTACCCGGCATTCGCCTCGCTCGCCGCATCCGAGGAACCGCTGCACGCCGCAAGCAGGGGAGCAAGGACGAGCAGACCGCCGCCCAGTCGGAGCGTGGTCCGCCGACTCGGGCTGGGCCGAGCCCCACTCCGCACGACTGGGTCGATGACGGGGCGTCGAAGTGCGGTGCGGATGCTTCGTCGGCTCACGTCAGCTGGAGACTGGTCAGACAGGTCAGATCATCCTCTGCCTGGGTCGAGATGGACGCGACCCCGGTGTCGTCCTCGAGGGTGCACGTGAGCTCCGCGGTGATCCCGCGCGGCAGCCAGAAACCGATGAACCCGTTGTCATGAGAGGTGCGAGTGCCCTCCTCGAGGATCTCGCCCGAGCTGCTGTCGACCACGCTCACGGAGATCTCGCGGCTGCGCAGCTCCCCGCGGCACGTCGTCAGACTGTGGAACACGCACTCGTGCGTGGTCTCCACGAACGGGGCCACCGACAGGTAGAACTGATCCTGCGGAAGGGGCAGCTCGGCCTCGCGCCCCGCATCGTCTCGGAGCTGGAGGGACGTCGCAGTGAGGCTGGCGATCAGGTTCTGTGGTCGCTCGGCCACCGGGAGCGCCTCGAGCTGATCGATGATCTCGTGCGCGTCGGCGTCGGCGAAGCCATGTTCCCGGAGCAGCACCTGATCACCCGTGACGGATGCGGGCTCGGACCCGCCGGTCCCGCAGCCGGCGACCACGAGCGGGAACAGGCCGGCACCGATCAAGAGCGATCGCCGGGGCAGCCGCACGGTACGACGACGGGGCCCACCCCCGGAGGAGGCGAGCGAGCCTCGAAGGGTCGACGGGGTGGTCATCACGCAGGCTCGATCTCGCTCTCGACGACCCACTTGTGGTTCGTCATCATCATCCCGTCGGCCTCGTAGTCGACCATGTACACGGTCTCCTCGGTGGCACTGTCGATGGTGGCTTCAGCGCCCTCCATGCCCGTCATGTGATCGGCGGTGATGACCACTTCGGTGCCCTCCGCCAGCGGTGCGTCGCCCGGGTTCTCGAGCTCCTCGTGGACGACCCACTTGTGGTCGGTGACCGGATCGCCGCCATCGGTCGGGGTGAAGCTGACCGAGTAGGTCGTGGTGTCGAAGGCACCGGAGATCGTCGCCGTCGCCCCCTCCATGCCCTCCATGTGGTCCGCCGTGAGTGTCACTTCCGTGCCGACCGGGAACTCGGGATCCTCCGCGGGCACCATCCCCTCCGGCGCTGGGCCGCCATCCATCGGGTGCTCCATGCCCCCGTGGCCACCACCATCGGAAGCCTCCGACCCCTCTGAGGCACCCGATGTCTGACCGTCGTCAGACCCGTTGTCGGTGCATCCGGCAAACACAATCGCACCGGTGAAGACGACGGCCGCGAGGCGACCGAAGGAACGACGAGAACGCATAATCTCTCCTAGTCAGAGGACACTTTGCACCAGCCTATGAGCCCCAGGTCAAGGTCTCCTCAAGGTCAGATCTGGATTTCTTGAGCACCGCGCTGACCAGTCGGCTCGCACTGCCCCCGAAACGTACGGTCTACTCGCTTCCGTCCTAAGGGGCGCCCTGGCTATCGTCGTCGGGGCGGGCTGGTATCCGCCGGTTCGTTCGGAGCGAGAAGGAGCAGGACCATGACCCATCACGTCGCATCAATGCTTCAGACCTACCCGAAGGACCTCGGCACCATCGACCAGCAGAAGCTCGCCGCATGCATAGAGGCCTGCTTCGAGTGCGCCCAGACCTGCACCGCCTGCGCGGACGCCTGCTTGGCCGAGGACATGGTGGCGGAGCTGACCCAGTGCATCCGCCGGAACCAAGACTGCGCCGACGTCTGCGAGGCAACCGGCCGGGTCCTGTCCCGTCAGACGGGTAGGAACGTCGCCCTCAACCGTGCCCTGCTCGAGGCATGTCAGACGGCGTGCCGGTCCTGCGCCGAGGAGTGCGAGAAGCACGCCGGCATGCACGAGCACTGCAAGGTCTGCGCGGACGCCTGTCGTCGCTGCGAGCAGGCCTGTGCCGAGCTGCTGGCCTCGATCAGCTAACGACGCTGTCTCTGCACGCAGAGGGAGCCCCGACCATTGGTCGAGGCTCCCTCTACGCTGGCGTGGTGAACTGCGGTCAGCGGAAGGTGACGAAGGTCGGCGAACCCCAGATGGTCCGCTCGGTGACGGCGCCCGGGCTGCGGCCTGCGTCGATGACGGTGTCGCCGCCCGCGTAGATCCCGAGGTGGCCGGGCCACACCACGAGGTCGCCGGGCTGGGCCTCGGACTTGGAGA
The DNA here is from genome assembly GCF_054777615.1 of Brachybacterium horti. NCBI lineage: Bacteria > Bacillati > Actinomycetota > Actinomycetes > Micrococcales > Dermabacteraceae > Brachybacterium > Brachybacterium horti. Next base: position 165,904 of record NZ_BAAHAM010000003.1, on the reverse strand, counting down.
TCGTGGTGCCGGCCGCCTCCTGCTGCGACGAGGTGCGGGGCAGGTCGATGCCGGCTTGCGCGTACGCGTAGGAGCTCAGGCCCGAGCAGTCGAAGCTGACGCCCGGATTGGAGGTGCCCCACGAGTAGGAGGCGCCGATTTGGCTGCGCGCGGCGTCGACGATCGCCTGCTGCGAGTTCGTCGCGGAGTTCGAGGGGGCGGGAGCAGAGGTCCCGCCGCCCGAGATCGCAGCGCCGCCGCCGTTCAGTGCGCTGCGGGTTTCCGGCCCCACGACTCCGTCAACCTTCAGGTTATGCGAGCGCTGGAAGTCCTTCACGGCCCCATCGGTGAGCTTGCCGAACTTGCCATCTACCGACAGTGAGGCACCGTGTTCGTTCAGTGCGGTCTGGAGCTGCTCCACGGCAGTGCCCTGCGATCCCCACCGCAGCTTCCCGGCAGGCAGTGCGGACGTCGCATGTGCAGGAGCCGGCGCGGCGGGGGCTGAAGCCTGCGCAGCAGCGGCAGGTGCTGCGGGCGACACGGAGGGGGCGGCCTGCGCGGGGCCTGCGAGCAGTGCGGAGCCGATGACGACCGTGCCGAGCACAGCGGCACCGCCGGTGCCCCGCAGTGTGCGGCCGGCGGTCCCGACAGGCGTGACTGCTCGGCCGATGGCGCGGTGGGTGTTGTTCTGGGCCATGGTTCTACTCCGTAAATTTCCCACTCGAGTCGAGCGGGAGTCGATGACTTCGTCAGTGCCACAGCGACAGCGGAGCGAGCATTGAGGGACGGCTCATGTCGTGGGCGGCGAGATCAACCTACGGTCACGAGCGGCCCAGCAGAACAGTGATGGATAGCTCCGCCCGAGGATTTATCTGAGACTTGACGCCGTCCTCTCGGATACCCCCTAAGGGTAGGCTTATCTTTACCCCGCAGGGGTATGGGCTTGAATGCTGGCCCAGCTGGGACTCAGGTTCTCGGGTGGCTAGGTGAAGCGCACGGAGGCCACCACCGTCACGCCCCGGGGACTGCTGCACGGATAGGTGACATCTGATCTGGCTTGCCTGCTGGGCTGCCTGGAAGGATGTGCACCATGCCCGCTCCCTATCCCCGAGAGTTCCGTGAGGACGTTGTGAGAGTGGCCCGGTCCCGTGAGGACGGCGTCACGCTCGCGCGAATCGCGAAGGACTTCGGTGTCCACGAGATGACGCTCCATAAGTGGATCCGCCAAGCCGACATCGACGACGGCAACCGGTCTGGCAGGTCCCGGGAGGATGCTGCCGAGACGAGAGAGCTCAAGCGCCGGGTGCGCCTGCTCGAGCAGGAGAACGAGGTCCTGCGCCGCGCTGCCGCCTACCTCTCGCAGGCGAACCTGCCGGGAAAAGGTTCTACCCGCTCGTGAGCGAGCTCGCCGCCGACGGGATCCCCGTCTCGGTGTCCTTGCGGGTCCTCAAGCTCTCCCGCCAGCCCTACTACCGCTGGCGGAATCAGGGGGTGACCACCGCGGAGCTCGCCGAGGCATACCGCGCGAACGCCCTATTCAACGCGCATCGCGACGACCCCGAGTTCGGATCGAGGTTTCTCGTTGAGGAGGCTCGCGCCGCTGGCGAGGTGATGTGTGAGCGGACCGCGTGGCGGATCTGCCGGGACAACCTGTGGTGGTCAGTGTTCGGGAAGAAGCGCGGGAAGAACGGAAAACGCCCCGGGCCGTCCGTTCACGATGACCTCGTGAAGCGGGACTTCACCGCTGATGATGTCAACGAACTGTGGCTGACTGGCATCATTGAGCACAGGACCGACGAGGGCAAGCTCTACCTGTGCGCGATCAAGGACGTGTTCTCCGGCCGGATTGTCGGTTACTCGATCAGCGATAGGATGAAGGCGCGTCTCGCGGTGAACGCCCTGGACAACGCGATATCCAGGCGTCGCGACGCGGCCGGTTGCATCGTCCACTCGGACCGCGGATCTCAGTTCCGGTCACGGAAGTTCGTGCACGCTCTGAACCGCCATCACCTCGTCGGATCGATGGTCCAAGTCGGCGCTGCCGGCGATAACGCTGCGATGGAGTCTTTCTTCGCGCTGCTCCAGAAGAACGTCCTGGACCGCAAGCGGTGGCGGACCCGTGAGGAGCTGCGGATCGCGATCATCACCTGGATCGAGCGGACCTACCACCGACGCCGCCGACAGGCCCGCCCGGGCCGATTGACCCCCATCGAATACGAGACCATCATGAACCCCGCCGCGGCCCTCGCGGCCTGACACCACAACTGTCACCTATCGGCGCAGCAGTCCCAATCGCTCGCGGTATGTCTCGTAGGCGGCCAAGCTCTCGAAGCTGAAGAGGGCCTCGGCCTGGTCGCTGGCACCTTCGGCGGGCAGAAAGTAGCCGTGATGAGTGCCGCCGTGCTTGGTGCCGAGACGAATCCACTCTCGAGCGAACTCCTCGAAGGCGTTCAGCTCGGTGGGGTCGATGGTGTAGTAAACGACGCAGGCTCCACCCTAAACATTGCTGCCTAGCCTGCACTTCGATCGTCTCGCGAGCCGAACCCCTCAACTCCATGCGGGGGCCAATCCCCTTCTTGGAGCACTCCCATGCAGTACGGGAGGTCTGATGGAGGCATCCTCAATAGACAGCAACTGCCTTGATCACAATGAGGGGACCCGGGATGTCGAGGTCATCCTCACCAATGGGCTGATTCAGTGCGGCCCCCAGGCTCAATAAGTCCTTGGTTTTGAAGGTGCGACGGATTGAGCGGCTAAACCCAGCGAGGAACACTTTCTCGAGGGAGTATTGCTTGCCTTGAGGGACTATGTCGTGAACGAGTCCGAAAACTGTTCGGTCGCCTTCGAGGTCGTCGATCGTGCTCTTTGCCAGTAAATCATCTGCCGCGAGCAGGACGATGATTTTCCGGCCTTCCGAATCCTCCTCATCTGTTTCCAGTACGACTGTTCCGCTGCTGGTTGATCCTCCGGCCATTATGGACATAGCCTCGGGTGGCATCTCTGGTGAACTCATTGCAGCGGGGTTGCTGACCATTGCGCGGACGAGTCCCTCGAGTGTGCTCCCGATGTCCGTTGCGGTCGAGACGTTCCAATCTCGGTCGAGCTCGATGAGCTGGCGCTTGAAGGCAGCGCCATCTTGCAGGTCGGACAGCTGGCCGGCCTCCGCCAGGTCGTCAAGCAGGCGGTTGAGCGCACTCGTCGGATGGTCCTTGACTGTTCTCGCTTGGGCAACCTCGAATTCTCTGGAGCCACTACCCCCGGCCTCGACCGTGGGGCCGCCGGGGATTCCCATTCTCAGACCCGCGTTAGCGCCCTTCTTGCCGAGGTCGCGCTCAGAGAGTGATACGTCGGTCATTACTTCGATGTTGTGAAAGTTGGCAAGCGGGACCAATGTCTCGAGATCAAGGTAAATTGGGGATCGGAACAGGCTCAATTGGTTGCCTCCAAAGGCGCATCGACGGGGCGGTGATGCTGCTCCGGTCAGTCTATCTAGTTGACTCCCCTCCGGGTCGGAGCTGCGCGCGACGGTTGAGTTGCGATACTGGGGTGTCAGAGCGAGATCCGGTCGTCGTCGAGACCCTCGAGGTGCCAGCGCTCCAGAGTGCGCGCGACTTCGCGGTGCTGGAAGGTATGGGCGGTCGCCGTGGCCAAGGGGTCGTCGCCTCTGAGCGTTGATCGTTCGCGGCGTGCGGCTGGTCGCAGGAGGTCAATCACGCCGTGAATGTCGCGGAGCCAGTGCTCTGCGTTGATCTCGTCGTAGGGGTAGCCATGCTCCGCGACGCATTCGATCACCCAGTCCCGGCGCGGCGGGATCCCGAGGTCGGCCGACAGGAATGCGATTCTTCGCAGGACCTCCCAGTGCCCCTGCTGCGGGAGAGAGCGCATTTCAGAGCTCTTCGAGGAGTGGGAATCCACGCTTGGTAGTCATGGAGGTCGCCACTCCAGCGGCCCGAAGTCGGGATGCCCGGCCAGACGGTGTAGTTCTTCGCCTGCGCGTTCGACCAACTCAGCGACCTGGGCATCATGAGTCCTCGAAGCGTACCGGGCCTCGAGGGGCGCATCGGTGCCGTAGTCGGGGTGGTAGCGGGCGTCGCCTCCGGTGTAGGTCTGCCAGAGGAGCCCCGCCAGGCGATCTCGGTCGACCATGATCCTGGGCGCTGCGTCGGTTTTCATGCTCCGTACGGCCTGTGCGATGAGTGACGGCTCGGCGGCCCAGCGGCGTGCGGAGTAGTCGATCCGTGGCGGGAAGTCGGCGAGATTGGTCGCGAGGCCCTCGAGTGCCCGCAGGAGCGCGCGCCAGCTGCCGTCGCGTCGCATCCGGGTGACCAGTGCGCTGGGGGTGGTGGCGAATGCCGCTGGTAGTCCAAGATCGAGGGCGATCAAGGACCAGGAGCGAGTGCTGCCGAGCTTGGCGAGCAGCATCGCGGCCGCGGCTCGGGCTGGGATGTCGTCGTCGTCGATCCAGGGCGTGAGGGTCCCTGGCCAGAGAACTTGCGGAATCGCCTCCAGCGGTACCTGCCCAGGCCATGACCGGATCTCTTCAGGCCGGCATCGGGGGATCGGTTCGGGGTAGCGGGGCAGGGACGTGGCAAGACGGAAGGTCAGTTGCGCGGTTGGCGACAGAACGTCCTCCAAGGACCGCAAGCGGATGGCTGCCAGGAGGGGATTGTGCGGCCGGCGCCGGGCTCTCGCGTCGGTCACGATCGGCGTGTGCCGGCCGTTGGGATCGAGCAGTTCGTGACGGTCCGCGATGTCTGCTGCGGCGTGGGCCGTCGGCTGGTCGAGGACCTCGAAGGCCAGCCGCGCCGACGACAACAGGCGCTCGCGCCCAGTGGCGTCAGGCGTGTGGACCTCCGTGAGGTCCGAGTTCTCGTCGATCAGTTCGAGGATCGCATCCAGATGATCGCGGGCAGTTACGCCGAACCCCGCTACGTCCACCGGTTCCAGAGGATGTGCAGCGGCAGCCTCAGCGGAAGTGTGCAGCCTGTCCAACGCGTCAGCCTCCAGGGCACCCAGTGGGGAGGCAGGCGCCTGACCAAGGTCGTAGCCGCAGCGGTTCCGGCGTCGTCGCGACGGTGGCTGCTGGCCGGCCAGTTGCGGACAGATCCAGGGCGGAGTCGCTGCGGTCATCCAGATCGATCTGCTGAACGGCACGGCGCCGCACTCAGGACATCGCACGAGCAGCGGTGCTTCGTGGATAGGGCAGGCAGCGGGCGTGCGCCGACGCCATGACCGGAGCCAAGCTCCTCCGCTCTCGGCCAGGCACTGCGAACAGAACCTGATGGTCGCCGCCGGTAGACGGCCTATCCGATAGTCCACCGCATACCGCTCGAGCTCAACCTCGAGTGCCTCATTGCGCGACCGCGCTTCACTGTTGGAATAGGGCTGGGTACCGAGAGCTGCTGCGAGGGCGTCGGCATGCTGGCGGAGGTAGGTCTCCAGCCGTGGGACGGAGGCGTTGATCTGGGGCAGGCCGAGCGCCGCCAGCGTGGCGGCGGGTGTCATGCCGTAGCGGTTGGCCACCCGCCACAGCCACGAGACTGGAAGCTCGTCCGACAATGGGGAGACCGTGATCGGCCATCGGCTGATGTCGTAGCCGCCGGCCACGCCCCGCAGGGGTGGTGCCGCGGGCCGGAGCCGATCAGGCCGGGAGGTCGGCGAGGCGTTGGGCTGCATTATCTGTCAGTGCCGCAGCGACCACCGCGGGGGTGATGGCCTCGATGCCGGTGGTGATCGCGAGGTAGGCGGCGCGGTCGATCAGGTTCATCAATGAGGCGATCCGGCCCTGTGTGCGCCGATGCAGTTCCCGCGCCTGGCTGGTCAGCATGCCGGGCTCTGCGTCGGCGAGGATCAGGTGCCGCTCCAGCGTCACCAGAAGATCCGTCCACGCGCGGGCGCTGTGACCGTCGTCGAAACTGAATGGTGCGACTGGGCACCGCGTGGTGCGCCGACTTGTTTGCGCATACGCTGCGTCCTCCCCCAGAAGTCCCTCGTCGAAGAACTTCTTTGCTTCCAGGTTCACGCCCACGAACAGGAACGTTGCTGGCAGCACGTTGGCGAGACCCTTGAGGTGGTTGGAGACATCTAGGCCGTTCCGATGCCGGAAGTCCACGAAGTGCAGATCGTCGATGACGATCAGCTTCGTTTCGCAGGTGGTCACACAGTCCATGGCCAACGAGGTCAACTGGGTGCGGGTCGACCTGGATGCCGCGGGATGACCGTAGAACTTCAGCAGCTGTTGGTTCAGGCCCTTCAGCGTCACCCCCGCGTTCAGGGGCACGAACGCCACGGGCAGTCGCTGGCTGCCGTCCGAAGTCTCGGGGGAGTGGCGACGGTACTCGCGTCGGTGGACTTCCCGCGCGAACCGCGTTGCGATCGTGGTCTTGCCCAGGCCCGGCTCGGCATCGATCACGGCCGCTCCCCGCAGCTTGTCGCCATCGCGCCGGTTCGAGGCCATCACCTGCTCCAGCACTTCGAACGCCCGCGCCAGCTGCTGCGTCTTGATCGTCGCCGGGTTCGCGTTCCACACGCACCGCGCCTCGTTGTAGTCCGCCAACGCCTCCGCGTGCAGTGCGCGCATCTCTGCACGGTTGAGCACCTCGAACCGCGGCCGGGTGCCGGCGTTCACGAATGCATCCCAGCCCTCCTTGCGTGAGAGCTGGTAGGGCACTGTGTCGTACTGGTGCAGCCACTGCGCCCATGGATTCCTGCTCATTCGTCGAACACCTCCAATCCGTCTGCCTCCGGGTGCTGTGCGTAGTACTGCTCGAACACGTCGAGATCGTCTGCGACCTGTGCTTGGGTACGGCGGCGTTCGAGATGGGCAGCCAGGTCGATCACCGCCGGCACTTCTCCGGCAGCCGGCGCGGCGTGGTCCTCGGCGGGCCGGGAAGCGAGACGGCGGGCGAGGTTCTTCTCCCGGCGGCTCGTGATCGCGCCCTTGCTGTACCGCTCCAGCAGGTCATCGAGCGCGGCGCCGGCATCGACGTGACGGTCGGCCTGCCGGCTGAGCATTCGGGTGAAGGCGGCCGCTTCGGCGCTCAGCGGGGCGTCCAGGCCGGGGGCGTGTTCCCACTCCAGGTCGTGCCAGGTCCGGGTGTCGGGGTCCTGGAAGTAGACCGTGCGCACGTCGTCGCGGTCGATCATGATCGGCCACTTGCCAGGATGCGCACCTCCGTACGGTGACTGGGTGCCGCGGTGAAGGTTCAGTCCGGGTCCGTCGTAGCGGCGTCCGTCGATCTCGACGCCGTAGTGCTGGATCGAGCGCCAGGCGACGTCCAGGAACTCCATCCGTAGGTCATCGCTGGCCGGGAGCCGCAGCACCCCGGCGGTGGCCATGCCGCGGGCGAACATCTCCGCGGGCGACAGCTCCACACTCGGTAGCAGCGAATCGCACAAGCCCTGGTGCGGGGTGTGGTGGTAGATCCCCACCCATTCGCGGAGGATCGCCTCGAGCTCGGGCACGTAGTAGAACGCCTGGTCTTCGATGCTCTTGCCGCGGGAATAGATGTCCGGGCCCTTGTAGGCGGGCAGGTGCTCGAGCAGCTGCTGGCGCAGGGTGCGGAAGAACCGCTCGATCGTGGGCTTGTCCGTCGGCTTGTGAGGGATTGCGGGCTGGATGTTGATCCCCAGCCGCTGGCACACTGCTCGAGTGCGCTGAGAGAGATAGACCTTGCCGTGATCGACCACGATCGTGTCCGGCAACGCGCCCGTCTGCTGCGTCAGGAGAGTCTCTGGTACTCCGACGTACGGCGCCGGGACATCCTCGGTGCTCGGCGGGCCCCAGGTCTGCGGGGTGACCACCTGGAACATGACCGCCGCGACGTCCTGCGCCGTGGTCGAGATCGGACGCAGGACCAGCCCGAGAATGCACCGCGAGTACAGGTCCATGGCCACCGTCAGCTCGGTATTGATCCACCGGCCCGTGACCGGCTCCATCGCGAACACGTCCAGCGGGGTGGTGTCGAGGACGACGTACTGGCCCGGCCGATCCGCGCGCAGTCGACCCAGCGCACCCTGGGGGCGCTCGGCCACCGAGCGCCGCTGCTTCGCCGCCCCGAAGGTGTACCGACCCTTGTCCAACTCACCAAGGCGGCGGTAGGCCACAGCCCGAGAAGGAGGAGTTCCCTGTGGGTTTCGACCGATGTAGAGCGCGTTCGTCTTGTTCAGCACGGACTTCATCGACGGATTGGACTGGTCTCGGTAGCTGTCGAGTGCCTCTCGGCATGCCGAGTCCCACTCCGGGTCCACCGCCGGTCGGTGCGGTTTGAGGAGTCGGGCGTCGACGAGTCCGATGATTCCCAGTTCTGCGTAGCGCAGGCCGCGGCGGTAGGCCGTGCGCACCGAGATGCCGAGTGCGTCGGCTGCGGCTTCGTACCTGTCGTTGACGGAATACTCGGAGGTCGCGAGGACGAGCTCGTCGAAAACCTTCGCCGACCGGTAGATGTCGTCGCGCTGCGTGGTGCTCAGGGAAGCGAGCACGACGGCGTCAAGCTCGGCGCGAGCGTCTTGAACGGTGGGAAGATCTAGTGATTCGGCGACGCCGACCAGCGAGGGTGCGTGGACCTTCTTGAACTGGTCTCCAGCGCGAAGCAGAGCATTCGGTCCATCGAGCTCGACCACGGTCCAGGCCGCGCCCTCGTACCAGAGCCGTGCCCCTACCGATGTATCCAGGCTCTCGGCGCTCACACCTTCGCCTCCGATGTCGCCTGGAGGATCGTCTCGCTTCCCAAAGGGCGGCGGAGGTCGATCGAGACCTCGCCGGACCAAACGAGCGCGAAAATGGCGACCCGCCATGCCGATTCATCGCAGGTCAACGGTTTCCGGGCAAAAGCCTTGCCCAGCGTGATCCCCGCTTCGCCCAACCTTGCCCGCGCCTCGGCAAGGTCCTCCTCGGACAGCCGGTCGCGACGGCGGCCGAGCGCGAAGAGCTTCAGATTGCGAAGCACGATGGGGTCGCCGCCGGTGAAGACCTCGTAGGACCAGCCTTTGTTGCGGCACAGTGCTTGCATCCACTCGAACTGAGCACGAACCCGAGGCTTCGCAAGGAACGCAGCGGGCTTGACGTCGACCACCGTGACCGAACGGTCCGAGTGGACCAGTAGCAGGTCAGGCACGTGCGCACGGAGGCCACCACTGTCGCGCCCCGCGACCTGGAACGGCTGCGTACAGATCCCCACAGTGCCGAGATCGAAGTCCGCCAGCCATAGTCGATCCAGCTCGAGCAGGCTCTCGTAGACCAGAGTCCGATCATTGGTCGCAGCCCAGAACAGTCCTGGATAGCTCCGCTGACCCCGGTAGGTGGGCGGCACCCGTACGGGAAGTCCCTCGATGATCAGATCGGCACGTGCCTGCTCCCACGTCGTCGCGACCTCGTCGCCGGCGACGGTGCAGTACCGCACGGTGGTCCCCTTCGCGCCCACGTCCCCATCGTCGCCTACTGACAGATCGATGAAACCACTGACACGCCACTGACAGACCGATGAGATTACTGCCAACTTGCCGAGAACCTACACGAGGGGTCTGCGTCACATCGCTCGACGGCGGGAATGATGGCGACCGCCGCACAGTTGAGCCTGTTGAACTCAAGTTCGATGAGCGACTGATTGACAACCGCGATCGGGCGTCATCTACTTGAGCTGTAGTCACTCAATCGTGCCGCCGGCCAGGCGGCCGGCGGAGCCGCGGACCTCGCGGCCAGTCGAATCACCGCGGCGCCAGCGCCGCAGAAGGGCAGGCACACATGTCCCGTGTCGTCGGAATCGATCTCGGCACCACCAACTCCGTCGTCTCCGTCCTCGAGGGCGGGCAGCCGACGGTCATCGCGAACGCCGAGGGCGCTCGCACCACCCCGTCCGTCGTCGCCTTCTCCAAGCAGGGCGAGGTGCTCGTCGGCGAGGTCGCCAAGCGCCAGGCCGTCACCAACGTCGACCGCACCATCGCCTCGGTCAAGCGCCACATGGGCACCGACTGGACCGTGGAGATCGACGACAAGAAGTACACCCCGCAGGAGATCAGCGCCCGCATCCTCGGCAAGCTGAAGAAGGACGCCGAGTCCTACCTCGGTGAGACCGTCACCGACGCCGTCATCACGGTGCCCGCGTACTTCAGCGACTCCGAGCGCCAGGCCACGAAGGACGCCGGCACGATCGCCGGCCTCAACGTCCTGCGCATCATCAACGAGCCCACCGCCGCGGCCCTCGCCTACGGCCTCGAGAAGGGCCAGGACGACGAGCAGATCCTCGTCTTCGACCTCGGCGGCGGCACCTTCGACGTGTCCCTCCTCGAGGTGAGCAAGGACGAGGACGGCTCCGCCATCCAGGTCCAGGCGACCGCGGGCGACAACCGCCTCGGCGGCGACGACTGGGACCAGAAGATCGTCGACTGGCTGATCTCCCAGGTGAAGTCGAAGGACGGCGTGGACCTCTCCAAGGACCGCATCGCCCTGCAGCGCCTCAAGGAGGCCGCCGAGCAGGCGAAGAAGGAGCTCTCCTCCTCGACCTCCACGTCCATCTCGCTGCAGTACCTCTCCATGTCGGAGAACGGCCCGCTGCACCTGGACGAGAAGCTCACCCGCGCGCAGTTCGAGGACATGACCAAGGATCTCCTCGAGCGCACCAAGGCGCCCTTCCACCAGGTGATCAAGGACGCCGGCGTGAAGGTCTCCGACATCGACCACGTGGTCCTCGTGGGCGGCTCGACCCGCATGCCCGCGGTGTCCGAGGTCGTCAAGGAGCTCACCGGCAAGGAGCCCAACAAGGGCGTCAACCCGGACGAGGTCGTCGCCGTCGGCGCCGCCCTCCAGGCCGCCGTCATCAAGGGCGAGCGCAAGGACGTCCTGCTCATGGACGTCACCCCGCTCTCCCTCGGCATCGAGACCAAGGGCGGCGTGATGACCAAGCTCATCGAGCGCAACGCGGCCATCCCGACGAAGACCTCCGAGGTGTTCTCGACCGCGGAGGACAACCAGCCCTCCGTCGCGATCCAGGTGTTCCAGGGCGAGCGTCAGTTCACCCGTGACAACAAGCTCCTCGGGACCTTCGAGCTGACCGGCATCGCGCCGGCCCCGCGCGGGATCCCGCAGGTCGAGGTCACCTTCGACATCGACTCCAACGGCATCGTGCACGTCACCGCCAAGGACCGCGGCACCGGCAACGAGCAGTCCATCCAGATCACCGGCGGCTCCGCCCTCTCCAAGGACGACATCGACCGGATGGTGAAGGACGCCGAGGCCCACGCCGCGGAGGACGAGGAGCGTCGCAAGAACGCCGACGCCCGCAACACGCTCGAGCAGCTGACCTACCAGGGCGACAAGCTCCTGGCCGACAACGCCGACAAGATCTCCGACGCGGACCGCACGCAGACCGAGGACGCCATCAAGGCGAGCAAGGAGCTGCTGGCCACCGAGGACGCCTCCACCGAGGACCTCGAGGCCAAGCGCGACGCGCTCAACGAGGCCCTGCAGGCCGTGGGCACCGCGATCTACGCCCAGCAGGGCGACGCCGCGGGCGCCGAGGGCACCGCAGGCACCGCCGACGACGCCTCCTCGGACGAGGACGTCGTGGACGCGGAGATCGTGGACGAGGACGAGGAGAAGAAGTGATGACCGAGGACCGGAGCACTCCCGACGACGCGCAGCGGCCCGAGGGCGAGCCGAGGTTCTCCTTCACCGACAAGCGCAAGGTCGACCCGCAGGACGGCAGCGTCCGTCCTGCGGGGGAGACCCCCGCCGCGCAGGAGCCGCAGGACAAGGCGGTCGACCCGATCGACGCCGAGGCCGCGCAACTCTTCGAGGAGGCCGCCGCCTCCGAGGCCGACGGGCGGGTCGCCGAGCTCGAGGCGCAGGTCGCGTCGCTGACCGACCAGCTCAAGCGTGAGCAGGCGGAGTACGTCAACTCCCGTCGTCGCATCGAGCAGGCCGCGGAGACGGCGAAGGAGGCGGCCGCGAGCCGCGTCCTCGCCTCCCTCATCGGCGTGCTCGACGACATCGAGCTGGGACGGCAGCACGGCGACATCGCCGAGGGCACCCCGTTCCACTCGATCGCCGGGAAGCTCCAGGAGACGCTGCGCTCGCAGGGTCTCGAGAGCTTCGGCGCGGTGGGCGACGAGTTCGACCCGTCCCTCCACGAGGCCCTGATGCACCAGGACTCCGAGGAGGCCACCTCCACCACGGTGACGATGGTCATGCAGCCCGGGTACACGGTGGGCGGTCGCGTCGTGCGGCCGGCCCGCGTGGCCACCCAGGGCCCCGCCTGACCCTCGCCCCCTCCCCGGCCGTGGGGTCCGTCGGACCCGCTCCGGCGGGCCCCACGGTCGGGCCCTTCCCGTCGTGACCCCGTGCCACGACCCTCCCCATCGACGCTCCCCGGAAGGAGGCGCGACACATGTCCGGACAGGACTGGATCGACAAGGACTTCTACGCGGTCCTCGGCGTCTCGAAGGACGCCGATGCCGCGGCGATCAAGAAGGCGTACCGGAAGAAGGCCAAGGAGCTGCACCCGGACCGCCACCCCGATGACCCCACGGCCGAGGACCGCTTCAAGGCGGTCGGCGAGGCCTACTCGGTGCTCAACGACCCCGAGCAGCGGCAGCAGTACGACGCGATCCGCGCGATGGGCTCGGGCGGCGCCCGGTTCTCCGCCGGGCAGGGCGGTGCTTCGGGCGCCGGCTTCGACGACGTCTTCTCCGCGATGTTCGGCGGGGCGGGCGGCCGCTCCGGCGGCTTCCCGGGCGCCGGGGGCGGTGGTGCGAACCCCGATCTCGACGACATCCTGCGCATGTTCAACCAGGGCGGCGGCGCGGGAGGGCCCGCGGGCTTCTCGGCCGGCCCTCGCGGCGGCGAGGACATCACGGCGCGCATCCGCATCACCTTCCGCCAGGCGGCGCTCGGCACCGAGGTGACGGTGAGCGTCGAGGGCCGGTCGGTGACCGCCCGGATCCCCGCGGGGGTCCACGACGGCCAGAAGATCCGCCTGCGCGGCAAGGGCCGGCCCGGCCAGGGCGGCGGTCCCGCGGGCGACCTCCTGCTCCTGCTCGAGGTGGACCCGCACCCGGTGTGGTCCATGGACGGGAGGAACCTGCGCCTCACGGTCCCCGTCGCCTTCGACGAGGCCGTGCTCGGCACGACCCTCGAGGTGCCGCTGCTCGACGGCGGCAGCGTGCGCATGAAGGTCCCCGCGGGCACCCCCTCGGGTCGCGTGCTGCGCGCCCGGGGCAAGGGCCTCGCGACGTCCAAGGGCACCGGCGACCTGCTGGTGACCCTCGAGGTCGCCGTCCCCTCGCACGTCGAGGGCGCGGCGAAGCAGGCCGTCGAGGACTTCCGTGCGGCCCGCGGCGACGAGGACCCGCGCGCCGGTCTGGCCGAGGCCGCCGCGCGCTGACATCCCGACGGGCCCCGCCCACGCGGCGGGGCCCGTCGGATCATCCAGGGAAGGAGCGGCGCATGGCACCGCAGCAGCGTTTCGACGAGCGGGCTCCCGTCTTCGTCATCTCCGTCGCGGCGGAGCTCTCCGGCATGCACCCGCAGACCCTGCGCCAGTACGACCGCCTGGGGCTCGTCTCCCCGCAGCGCACGAGCGGGCGCGGCCGCCGCTACAGCGCGCGGGACGTGGCGAACCTGCGCGAGGTCCAGCGGCTCTCCCAGGAGGAGGGCATCAACCTCGCGGGCATCAAGCGCATCCTCGAGCTGCAGGACGAGGTCGGGGCTCTGCAGGAGAAGCTGGACCGCGTGAGCGAGGCGCTCGCCGCGATGACGCCGAGCGACCGTCGGCGCGTGTTCTCCGCCGACCGGACCGGTGAGGTCAGCGCGCTGCGGCGCGGGGAGCGCCCGGGGCGCCGCCAGTCCGGCGCGCTCGTGCTGTGGCGCCCGCCCCGGCGCGGCGGCGGGGCGTGACGCCCGCGGCGTCGTAGATCGCCGCGAGCCGCTCCGCGACCCGGTCGAGGTCGACGTCCTCCGCGGCCGCGCGACCCGCCGCACGGAGATCCGCGAGCTCCCCGTCCAGCAGCGCCCGCAGCTTCCGCGCGGTCGCCGCGACGAAGGCGGGGCCCTCGCCGGTCACCTGGTGGGTGACCTCGCCATCGGGGAACTGGTCGCGGTACAGGGGGATGCCGCGCACGAGCACGGGAGCTCCGCACGCGAGCGCCTCGAGCAGCACGATCCCCTCGGTCTCCTCCGTGGTGAGGAAGCAGAAGGCGTCCGCCCCGCAGTAGGCGTCGCGGAGCTCGGGGGCCTGCACGTAGCCCGGGAAGAGGGCGTTCGGGGGAGCGCCCGCGAGGGCCCGGCGCACGGCGGCGGTGAGCATCCGGGGGTCCGTGCGGCCGTACCAGACGAAGGTGGTGCCGGGCATGGACCGGGCGAGCTCCACCCAGTCGACGATGCCCTTGCGCACGAGCTGCATGCCGACGCTCACGACGACCTCCGCCTCCGGGGCGAGGCCCAGGCTCTCGCGGAGCCGCCCACGGGCCGACGGGTCCGGGCGGAAGAACGAGGTGTCCACGCCGTTGGAGAGCACGTGGATCGGTGCCCGCAGACCGTACTTCGGCGCGGAGATGAGCTCGCGCGCGTAGCCGCTCGGCGTCACGACCGCGTCGCCGCGGCGGTACAGGTGGGCGATCCAGCGACGGAACAGCGGTGCGACCGCGTTCGCCCCGGTGAAGGAGTCGCGGAAGTCGTCCTCCGTGGAGTGCGCCCACATGAGCACGGGCCGGCGCCGCAGCCGCGCCCAGCGGGCGAGCAGCGGGGTGTCCGGGAAGGGGGTGTTCAGGTGCACCACGTCGAAGTCGTCCAGCGGGCTGCGGACGACCTCGTGGCCGAGCGACCGGATGACCTTCTCCTGGTGCCGGATCGCGGCGCCGATCCCGGACTCGCGGGCCAGCTGGTCCATGCCGCGGGGGACGAGCACCCGCAGCCGCGGGGCAGGGTCCGGCGCGGGGACGGGGGCGGGGCCGCTCATGCGGCGAGGGGCTCGAGCGCGAGGACCCGCAGCGGGGAGCGCCGCTCGATCGCCGAGCGGTACACGGACAGCACCGAGGAGCCGAAGGCCCGCGAGCCGAAGGTCGCGTGGACGTGGGCGACGCCCTCGTGGGACATGGCCGCGCGCAGCAGGTCGTCGCCGAGCATCTGGTCGAGGTGGGCGGCGAAGTCCGCCGCGCCGTCGTACTGCCAGCCGGTGCGGCCGTCGACGACCACGCGGGCCAGGGACGGGTCGCGGCGGCAGAGCAGCGGCAGGCCGCAGGCCATCGCCTCGATGAAGGTGAGGCCCTGGGTCTCGGAGAGCGAGGCGGAGACGAAGAGGTCGCCGATCCGGTACCAGCGCTGGACCTCGGAGGGGTCCACGACGCCGGCGAAGACGACCCGGTCGCTCACGCCGCGGGCTGCGGCATGGGCGACGAGCTCCTCGCGGTACGGGCCGTCGCCCACGAGCACGAGCACGCTGTCCTCGCGGCCCGCGCCGGCGACCAGGTCGATCACCTCGTCGAGGTTCTTCTCCTTCGCCAGGCGCGCCACGGAGAGCAGCACCCGCTGGTCGGGCCGGATGCCGAGGCCAGCGCGGAGCTCAGCCGCGTCCCGCAGCTCGGCCTCCGTGCGGGCCGGGCGGAAGCGGTCGAGGTCCAGCCCCGTGGGGATGACGTACTGCGGGCGGGTCACTCCGTAGCCGGCGAGCAGCCGGGCGACCTTCTCGGTAGGCACGACGACCGCGTCGGTGCCGTCGAGCACGCGCCGGGAGAAGGTCGCGACGACCTTCCGGCCCACGGTGCGGCTCGGGGAGTAGTAGTGCGTGTAGTCCTCGTAGATCGTGTGGTACGTGTGCACGATCGGCACGTCGAGCGCGCGGGCGATCTTGCGGGCCCACATGTGGGAGGAGAACTCGCAGTGCGAGTGGATGACGTCCGGGTGCCAGCGGAGGATCTCGCGGAGCACGCGCTTCGAGGCGGGCATGCCGATCCGGGCGCTGTCGTAGACCATGCCCGCGGAGACGGAGCCGATCCGGTACACGCCGTCCTCGTTGCGGGTGCGCAGGCCGGAGGCGAGGGTCAGCACCCGCACGTCGCAGCCCAGCGCGATCAGCTCGCGGCGCAGGGTGGCGACCGAGGCCACCACGCCGTTGACCACGGGCTCCCACCAGTCGGTGGTCAGCAGGACCCGCAGCGGCCGGCCCGAGCCGGTCGTCCGTTCCGCATGTCGCTTCCTCATCACGTGCACCCCTCGAGCCTCGCACCTGGGAACGCCGGGGACATCCTCCGCGCGGTGGAACTTCGTCCGACCACGGTCTGATCCTCGGTGCTGCCGGGTGGTCCCGGACCGGTGCCTGCTCATACGCCGAGCGTAGGGCGGGGTTCGGCGAGCGACGACGGGGCACGCCCGTGACGTTGCGGAGTGTTACCCCCTTGTGTGCTCCTCGGACACCTGATAGGTGGCTGTGAACGAGGTGGAGGCCAGCTGCTGGGTGAAGATCGCGAAGCGCGCGGCCACGTGGGGCGCCGCCGGATCCGCGTCGAGGTGCTCCACGGGCAGCGCGTGCACGGTGAACACGTAGCGGTGCGGGGGACCGGCCGGGGGCTCGGGCCCGTCGTAGCCGGGGTTGCCGAAGTCGTTGACGGCCTGGCGGATCCCGGGATGCTCCCGCTCGAGACCCGCGGGGAGCGAGGTGGTCGCGGCGGGCACGTCCCAGGCGATCCAGTGCCAGAAGCCGGAGCCCGTCGGCGCGTCGGGGTCGTAGCAGGTCACCGCGAAGGACTCCGTGCCCTCGGGGGCGCCGGACCAGCTGAGGTCGGGGGAGAGGTTCTGTCCGCCCTGCGAGGCCACCAGCTGCGGCGGCCCGACGACGGAGCCGTCCGGGAGGGCGCGGGAGAGAAGGGTGAAGGCGTCTGCGTCGGTCATGGCGCCACCTTAGGAAGACGGCCCCCGCCTGTCGAGGCGGGGCCGTCCGGGAGCCGGGGCGCGCGGGGCGCGGGAGCGGGGGTGCTCAGAACCCGAGCGCCGTGGGCCTGGGGTAGTGGCGCAGGAACTTGCGCACCTGGTTGGCCTTCGCGACCGCGACGTAGCCGCGGCGGCGCGGCCCCTCGACGGGCGAGGCGAGCGGGTGCACCGTGCGGCGCCGGCCGATCGCGCGCACCCGGGCCCGCAGCGCAGGGTCGACGATGTAGCGCCGCAGCAGCGCCCACGGGACGATCGAGTAGAGGATCTCCGCGGTGGGGACCATGCGCTCGATCGCACGGTCCTCGACCATGTCCGCGACGACGGGGATCGCGACGTTCGCCCCGGCGGCGGTCATGTAGTAGTTGTTGCGGCCGATCCGCGGGTTCACCTCGAAGAACTTCGCGACGCCGTCGCGGGGGTCCACCTTCACGTCGAAGTTCGCGAAGCCGCGGTAGCCGGTGCGGCGCAGGAACCGCTCGGACTGCACGAGCACGTCGCCGAGGTCCGTCGTGAACATTGCGGCCGGGTTCCCGAGCGCCCCGGGGGTGTGCTCCTCGAGCAGCACGTGGGCGCCGCCGAGCAGGGTCACCTCACCGCGGGTGTCGACGTACGCGGTCACCGAGAGCATGGCGGTGTCGTCACCGGGGATGAGCTCCTGGACCACGAAGCGGTCGGTGTAGCCGGCCCTCTGGAGCCGCCCGGCGAGGTCCTCGAGCTCGGCGCGGTCCGCGATCTCGAAGACCTTCCGCTTGCCGGGGAAGCTCACCGCGGAGTACGCCGAGGAGCGGGAGGCCTTCGCGACGACCGGGAAGTCCCAGGGGATCTCCGGGATCTCCGGGAGCGCACCGCCCGCGAAGTCCAGGACGATCGTGCCCGGGGTGGGCACGCCGATCTCCTCGCAGGTGAGGGAGAAGGTCGCCTTGTCGGCGACCGCGGCGAGGACGTCGTCCCCGAGCAGCGGCAGGTGGAAGAACTCGCCGAGCTCCTCGCGATGGTTCGCGAGGAGCAGCACCAGGAAGTCGGCGTTGGCGAGCAGGATCGGGCGCAGCCCGGCGGCCTTCTTCTCGCGGCCCACGGCGATCAGCGCCCGGACCATGGCGTCCTCGGAGGCGTCCGCGCCGAGCTCACGGGTGGTGAGGAGGCGCGAGTCCGCGACGGGCCCGGAGACCGTGCGCGTGACGACGGTCGCGACGGTGCCATAGCGCTCGTGGAAGGCGCGGGCGAGGGCGTAGACGCCGATGTCGCCGCCCAGCAGGACGAGGTCGACGCCGGGGGTGCTCGGGGTGCCGGTCATGGGGGAGAGGTCCTTTGCTCAGAAGCCGGAGTCGGTGGGCCGCGGGTAGACGGCGCGGTACTTGCGCACGAAGTTCAGCCCGGAGACGGTCGCGTAGGCGCGCATCCACAGGCCCTCGGGGCCGTAGCGGAAGGGGTTCGCCAGGCGCGTGCGGGCCAGGCGCCTCACGCGCGAGCGGAGCACCGGGTCGCGCAGGTAGCGCAGCACGAGCGGCACCGGGAGGATCGAGTAGAGCACGGGCTCGGTCACCCGCACGGGCGTGATGTCCCGCCCGTGGACGCGGTCCTCGACGACGTGCCGGGCGACGGACTCGCCGGTCGCGGTGACGTAGTAGTTGTTGCGGCCGATCCGCGGGTTGATCTCGAAGAAGCACTCGCGGCCGGTGCGGGGGTCGACCTTCACGTCGAAGTTCGCGAAGCCCACGTAGTCCACCGCGTCGAGGAAGCGGGCGGCGGCGTCGGTGAGGGTCGGGAAGTCGCCGGTGACCATCGCGGCCGGGCGGCCCAGCGCCTCCGGGGTGTGCTCGCCGAGCAGCACCTGCGCGGCGCACAGCAGGGTGACCTTCCCGCGGCTGCTGCGGTAGGCGGTGATCGAGCGCTCGGCGGTGTCGTCCCCGGGGATGAGCTCCTGGAACAGGAAGCGCCCCGTGAAGCCGGCGGCCCGGAGATCCGCGACCAGCTTCTGCTGCTGCGCGGCGGACTCGAGGAAGAACACCTTGCGCTTCCCGGGGAAGTGCACGTCGTGGTACTCCGCCGTGTTCGCGGCCTTGCCGACGACCGGGTAGGGCCAGGGCAGCTCCGCGGTGCCGTTCCAGCCCTCCTCCTGGCGGGAGAAGTCGACGACGACGGTGGGGACCGTGCCGATGCCGAGCTCCTCGCACAGCTCGGCGAACTCTGCCTTGTCGGCGAGGCGCTCGAGGAGCTCCGCGGGCACCTGGGCGAGCAGGTAGTGCGGCTCGAGGTCGGCGCGGAAGCGGTTGATGAAGGCGATCAGCGAGTCGGCGTTCGTCAGCAGCAGGGCGGGCCGTCCCTCGGGGCGCTGGGCGGCGAGGTCGAGGAGTGCGTCGCGCATGTCCTCGTCGGTCGCGTCGGCGCCGAGCTCGACGAGGTCGGTGGAGACGGTGCGGGCGTTCATCTCCACGGGGATCCGCACCACGGTGGTGCATCGCATCCCGTACTGCTGGTGGAAGGCGATCGTGAGGTTCAGGGAGTTCAGTCCCGCCCCGAGGACGACGACGTCGAAGCCGGGATCGGTCGGCGTGGAGGGCGTGCGCATAGGGGCGATCCTAACGAGGGCGCGGGCCCGGGCCGCGCAGCCACACGGCTGCGCGGCCCAGGTCACGCCGGGAGCGGGTGTCAGGCCGTGCGCAGCCAGACGGCGGTGTCCGCGGGGAGCTCGCCGGCGGGGGCCGGGCGCTCCCCGGAGCCGACGAGCACCTCGGCGCCCGCGAGCGCGGAGGGCAGGGTGACGGTCTCCTCCGAGGTGTTCACGAGCACCGTCACCTCGCCGCGGCGCACGCCGAGCACCCCGGCGGGCAGGCCCTCGAGGAAGCCGACGCCCTCCCCGGGCCGGCCCAGGCCGAGCTCCGAGCGCAGCGCGAGAGCGCGGCGGTACATCTCGAGCGTCGATCCCTCGCGGCCGGACTGGGCGTCCGCGGCGAGCGGGCCGAACTCGGCGGGCTGGGGGAGCCAGGACTCGCCGGTCGCGGAGAAGCCGAAGGCGGGGGCGTGCTGCTCCCAGGGGAGCGGCACGCGGCAGCCGTCGCGGCCGGGGACGCCCGCGCGGTGGTGGGAGGGGTCCTCGCGCAGCTCGTCGGGGATGTCGCGCACCTCCGGCAGGCCCAGCTCCTCGCCCTGGTACAGGTAGGCGGCGCCCGGCAGGGCGAGCATGAGCAGGGTCGCGGCGCGGGCGCGGGCGAGGCCCAGTGCGGCATCGGGCACCTCGTCGCGGGCGAGGCCCTCGCCGAAGGCGTGGTCGGGGGCGAAGCCGTAGCGGGAGGCGTGGCGGATGACGTCGTGGTTGGAGAGCACCCAGGTGGTGGGGGCGTCGACGGCGTCGGCGAGGGCGAGCGGCTTCTCGATCGCGGCGCGCATCGTCTCCACGCCCCAGCGGGCCTGAAGGAAGCCGAAGTTGAAGGACTGGTGCGCCTCCTCCTTGCCGATGTAGAGCGGCAGGCGGTGCTCGGGGATCCAGGCCTCGAGCACCATCATGCGGTCGCCCTCGTAGGAGTCGACGATCGGGCGCCACTCGCGGTAGATGTCCAGTACGCCGTCGTTGTCGAAGTAGACGGGCACCTCGCCCTCGGGGATGTCGATGAGCCCCTCGGCGTTGACGGTCGCGTCCGGCAGGCCCTCGGGCTTGACCATGCCGTGCGCGACGTCGACCCGGAAGCCGTCGGCCCCGCGGTCGAGCCAGAAGCGCAGCACCCCCTGGAACATCTCGTGGACGGCGGGGTTCTCCCAGTTCCAGTCCGGCTGGGTGGTGTCGAAGATGTGCAGGTACCACTGGCCGGGGGTGCCGTCGGCCTCCGTGACGCGGGTCCAGGCGGGGCCGTGGAAGATCGAGGTCCAGTTGTTCGGGGGCAGCTCGCCGTGCTCGCCGCGACCCTCGCGGAACACGTACATGTCCCGCTCGGGGGAGCCGGGGGCGGCGGCGAGCGCCTGCTGGAAGAGCACGTGGTCGCTCGAGGAGTGGTTCGGGACGAGGTCCACGATCACCTTGAGGCCCAGGGCGTGCGCCTGCTCGATCAGGGCGTCGGCGTCGGCGAGGTTGCCGAACCGGGGGTCGACGTCCGTGTAGTCGGCGACGTCGTAGCCGGCGTCGTTCTGGGGCGAGGTGTAGAAGGGGGACAGCCAGAGGGCGTCGACCCCGAGATCGCGAAGGTAGGGCAGGCGGGCGGTCACGCCGGGGAGGTCGCCCATGCCGTCGCCGTCGCTGTCGGCGAAGGAGCGCGGATACACCTGGTACACGACGGCATCGCGCCACCATTCGGCACGGGCGGCCTGCTCGGACGATGCGGACTGCTCGAGGGGCGCGGGGGCGAGGGTCATGGGGGTCCTTCCGGTGGTGGTGCCCGAGGCTCGGGACAGGTTCTCAGGTGTATCGGGAGCGCGGGGCGGGTGTTCGGTGCGGGGGGCGGCGAGGACGCCGCTCAGGACAGGGCGAGCACGACCGCGCCGGGGCCCGTGGCCGCGAGGCGGAGCACGGGCCCGTCGACCTCGGCCGTGACCGCGCCGACGGCCGCCCGCACGGCGGGGGCCGGTGCCGGGCCGGGGCCCTGCGGGTCGAGCGCGATCGGCGGATGGGCGTCGCGGGCGAGGTGCACGAGCACGTCACCGTACGGGTGGGTGCGCACGAAGGTGAGGGAGTCGGCCCCGGCGTGGAGCCAGCGCAGGCCGCCGCGGCGCAGCGCGACCTCCTCGCGGCGCAGGCCCAGCAGCGCACGGGTCGCGGCGAGCACCTCGGTGTCCACGGTCGTCGCGTCCTCGGCGTCGATCGCGCCCCAGGGCATCGGGGTGCGGGAGTGCTCCCCGGTGAGGCCCTCGGCGCCGATCTCGTCCCCGGCGAAGAGGGTCGGCACGCCGGGAAGGGTCGCGAGGGCGGCGACGGCGACGAGCTGCCGCTCCCGCGTCCCGACGACCGAGCGGGTGCGCGGGGTGTCGTGGCTCGAGAGCTGGTTCTGGGAGTGCAGGCGGGAGGGCCAGGGCAGGTGGGCGCCGTAGCCGGCGAGGGTGCGGCGCACGGCGGTGCCCGGCAGGGAGGGGAGCGTCATCGGCAGCCCGAGCCAGTTCAGGCTCGAGCCGGGATCGGCGAGCCAGGCCCAGAGCGGGCGGGTGAAGCCCGCGTAGTTCATGGTCCCGTGCCAGCCGTCGCCGGCGAGGTCGCCCGAGGCGTCGTGGCCGTGCTCGGCGATCAGCCAGGTCTCCCGGCCGGTGCGCTCCTGCGCCTCCCGCAGGGTGCCGCGGATCTCGCGCGCCACCTCGTGGGTCACGTCCACGTCGCGGTGGCGGCCGGTCATGTTGGCGACGTCGATGCGCCAGCCGTCGGCCGCGATCGGCGCGTCGAGGTAGCGGCCCACCACCGAGCCGGGGCCGCGGGTGAGGCGGTCCCGCAGCGCCTCGGAGCGCAGGTCGAGCTTGGGCAGCGAGGCGACGTCGAGCCAGCTGACGTAGCCGTCCGGGTGATCGGTGAAGAGGTAGAAGCCGGCCTCCTCGGAGGCAGGGTCCGCCTGGGCGGCGCGGAACCACTCGTGGGTCGCGCCCGTGTGGTTCGTGGTGAGGTCCAGCAGCAGCCGCATGCCGCGCTCGTGCAGCGCGGCGGAGAGCCGCGCGAGGGCCTCGTCACCGCCCAGCAGCGGGTCCACGCGGTCGAAGGTCGAGGCGTCGTAGCGGTGCACGGAGCCGGCGGGGAAGACGGGCGTGAGGTAGAGCGTGTCCGCGCCGAGGGAGGCGATGTGGTCGAGCCGGTCGATGACGCCGTCGAGGTCGCCGCCGTAGTACTGGCGGCCGGTGAGATCCCCGCGCACGGCGGGCTCCTCGTCCCAGGCCATGGGCACGGCCCAGTCGGGCAGCTCCGCGGGGGCGGGGCGGCCCTCGGCGTCGACGGGCACGCGGGCGCTGCGGGAGAAGCGGTCGGGGAAGACCTGGTAGACGACCGCGTCGTCGACCCACTCCGGCGCCGGGTCGTGGGCCACGAGGCGGAAGTCGGTCGCGTCGGCCACGTCCCAGGGGACGAGGCCCGCGGCGGTGAGCCAGGCGTAGGCGGGCACGGGCGCACCGGAGGCGGTGACCGCGCCGGGGTCGGCGAGCACGCAGAAGCGGTAGCCCACCACGGGGTTCGCGGCGACGAGCGTCGTCGTGAACCAGCGCCCGCGCTCGCCGGGGGAGGCGGGCTCCTCCTCGAGCGTGGCGGTGAGGATCTCCCCGTCGACCATGGCCCGCAGCGCGAGGGTGCGCGCCGGGTACGCGCCGGGCACCCACACGCGCAGGACGGCGTGGTCGCCGAGGCGCAGCGCGCCCTCGTGCCGCACGTGGCGGGGGCCGCCGTCGTGGTGCGGCTGCTCCGCGAGCGGCACACCGGAGTCGTCGACGCTCGGGAGGCCGGGAGGGCCGACGGGGAGATCGGTCACGGGGATCAGCCCTTCACGGCGCCGGCGGTCGAGCCGCCGACGATGTAGCGCTGGAGGAACTGGTACAGCACGATCACCGGGATCATGATCATCACGGAGCCCGCGGCGAAGACGCCGAGGTTGTTCGAGCGGTCACCCGAGAGCAGGCCGTACAGGCCCACCGCGAGGGTCTTCTTGTCGTTCGCCGTGAGGAAGATCGAGCCCAGCAGGAACTCGCTGAGCACGCCCACGAGGGCGAGCAGCACGGTCGTCGCGAGGATCGGCGTGAGCGTGGGCAGCAGGATCCGGGAGAAGACCTGCCAGTGGCTCGCGCCGTCGATGATCGCGGCCTCGTCGAGCTCCCTCGGCACGGTGTCGAAGAAGCCCTTGATGAGCCACACCTGGCCCAGGGACCCGCCGAGCAGGACCACGATGTAGCCGGGCAGCGAGTTCAGGCCGAGGCCCGGGAAGATCTGGCCGAGGCCCGAGATCATCGTGTACACGGCGATCATCGCGAGCACCGACGGGAACATCATGATCAGCAGCAGCGAGAGCAGGCCGATCCGGCGGCCCGCGAAGCGGAAGCGGCTGAACGCGTAGGCGGCGAGGGTCGAGAGGAACACCTGGACCACGGCGACGACGACGCACACGATGATCGTGTTGAGGTACCAGGTGAGGAAGGGCCCGCGCGCGCCGGAGATGAGCTCGCGGTAGTGCACGAGGCTGAAGGACTTCGGGATGATCCCGGTCGAGGAGACCGTGCCGAGCGGGTTGAGCGAGGCGGAGACCACGAAGAGGATCGGGAAGATCGCGAAGAGGACGGCGAGGATGCCGACGACGTGGCGCCAGCCGATCTCGGCGAACCAGCGGCCGAACGGGAGACGTCGCTGCTGGGTGACGGAGGTGGGGGGAGTGCTCATGGTGGCCGCCTCTCAGTTGACGTCTTCGAGGACGTTCGTGAACCGGAACTGGATCGCCGCGAGGATGCCCGTGAGGGCGAACAGGGCGACGGAGACGGCGGAGGCGAAGCCGAAGTCGGCCCCCGAGCCGCCGAAGGCGATGCGGTAGATCATCGAGATGAGGATGTCCGTGCCGCCGCGCGTGTACTCGCCCGGGAGGAACGGCCCGCCCTCGGTGAGCAGCTGGATCGCGTTGAAGTTGTTGAAGTTGAAGGCGAAGCTCGCCACGAGCAGCGGGGAGACCGCGACCAGCAGCAGCGGCGTGACGACCTTGACGGTGGTCTGGAGGCGGTTCGCGCCGTCCATTCGCGCGGCCTCCATGACGTCGTTCGGGATCGCCTGCAGCGCACCCGTCGAGACGATGAACATGTAGGGGAAGCCCATCCAGAGGTTCGTCAGCAGCACGGCCGCCTTGGCGAGGGTCGGGTCGCCCATCCAGTTCAGCGAGAGGCCCAGGGTCTCGTTGATGAGGCCGAAGTCCTTGTTGTAGAAGCTCGACCAGACCAGCAGCGAGATGAAGCCGGGCACGGCATAGGGCAGCAGCAGCACGGAGCGGTACAGGCGCCGGCCCTTCATCCGCTCGTCGTTGAGCACGAGCGCGAGGGCGAAGCCGACCACGAAGGTCAGCAGCACCGAGCCGAGCGCGAAGACGAGGGTCCACACGAAGGCGGCGCCGAACTGCTTGGCGATCGCGCCGTTGGTGAACAGGCGCAGGTAGTTCTCGCCGCCCACGCCCTGCAGCCAGGACTGGCTGAAGGCGCGCTTGCCGTCCGCGCCCACGAAGTACTCGGAGTCGCCGACCTTGCCGACCGTGTAGGTCTCGCCGGTGGCCGCGTTCGTGATGGTGTCGGTGGCCTCGTCGTAGGAGAGGGCGGTGGTGCCGACGAAGGCCTGATTCGCGCCCTGGACGCGCACCGCGGAGGTGTCGTCGACGGGGACCGCGAGCTCCTGCAGCGCCTTGTAGGCCGTGTTGACCTGGCGGGCGTCGAGCACCTCGTAGTCCTTCGCGGCGGTGACGAAGCCCGAGGTGACGGTGACGTCGGAGGCGGGGACCGGCTCGAGGGAGGTCTCGGCGTCGCCCGCGAGCACCTCGCCGCTCGCGGGGTCCACGAGCAGGAGGGTGAAGGGCCCGGCCGCGGCATCGCCGCCCGGCTCGACCGCGACCGACATGTTGTACCAGGTCGAGTCGTCCGTCTGCTGCACGGAGTTCGCGACGATCTGCTCGATCGCCTGCTCCTTCGTGCCGCGGGTGCCGTCGCCGAAGTTCGTGAACGAGTAGCCGATCGTGAGGACGATCGGCGTGATGAGGAAGACGGCGAGGAAGAGCGTGCCCGGCAGGAGGTACTTCCCCGGGATGAAGCGCTTGGTCGAGTAGACGACGAAGATCGCGACCGCGGCGAGCAGCATGACCACGAGCCACATCCACTGCTGCTGGGCGACGGCGATCGGGACGGTGAAGGCGACCACCGCGAGGACGGCGCCGAGCAGCACCACGCGGGCGATCACGGCGGGGATGGTCGTGGTGCGCTCGCGGTGCGCGGGCGCCTGGGCGGAGGACATGGCGGCGTTGCCTTTCGGTCACGGCGGAGGGCCGGCGGGGTGCCGGCGGAGGGGGAGCGGGGTGCGGCGTGCGGCGCCGCACCCCGCTCGGGGTCACCTGGGGGGCGGTCAGCCGCCGATCTGCTTGGTGATCTCCTCGCCGGCGGAGGTCATGGTCGACTCCGGGTCGGCGCCGCCGACGATGTTGGCGTCGGCCTGGCCGAGCGGGCCCCAGATCGCGGCCATCTCGGGGATCGCGGGCATCGGCTCCGCGCTGCCGGCGAGCTCCGCGATCTTCACGATCTCGGGGTAGTCGCCGGCGAGCTTCTTCTGCAGCTCGAGATTGATCGGGGGCAGCTCGTTCTTCGGGAACATCTGCTCGGCGATGTCCGCGGAGGAGGCGACGGCGGTCGCGAACTGCTGCGCGAAGGCGGGGTTCTTGCCGTTGGTCGCGACGTAGAAGGCGTTGACGCCGGCGAAGGGCACCGCGGGGTCCATGCCCTCGAAGCCGGGGACGGCGCTCATGGCGAAGTCGATCTTCGCGGTGCGGATGTCCTCGAGCGCCCACGGGCCGGAGACCAGGTAGGCCGCCTTGCCGTCGGTGAACAGGGAGATCGCGTTGTCGCCGGAGATCGAGGTCTTCAGGACGCCGTCCTTGCCGAGCTCGCCGATCTTCTCGGCGGCCGTGATCGAGCCCTCCTTGCCGACGCCGACGTCGGAGGGGTCGAGGTTGCCCTCGCCGTCCTTGCCGAAGAGGTAGCCGCCGGCCGAGGTGTAGAAGGGCTCCATGTGGTAGGCGTCGCCCTGCTCGCCGACCGGGAGCGCGAGGACGTTCTCGGCGCCGCCGGCCTTCGCGGCCTCGACGAGCTCCTCGACCGTCTTCGGCTCGGGGACGTCGGTGAGGGCCTTGTTCGCGAAGAGCACGAGGGTCTCGACCGCGTAGGGGGCGCCGTAGGTCTGACCGTCGTAGGTCACGGCCTCGAGGCCGATCGGGGCGATGGCCTCGGTCGCGGCGGCCGGGAGCTGCACGGGCTGGATGGAGCTGTTCTGGACCAGGTTCCCGATCCAGTCGTGGGCCGCGACGATCATGTCCGGGCCGTTGCCGGCCTGGTTGGCGGTGATGAAGTTGGGCTGGAGGTCCTCGGCGACGGTCTGCACCGCGACGGTGAGGCCGTTGGCCTCGCCCCATGCCTTGGCCGGCTCCTCGAGGGAGACGGCCTTCTCCTCGTCGGTCCAGATGACGAGGTCGGCGTCGGCGCGGGTGACCGCGCCGCCCGCGTCGGAGGCGCCCGAGGCCCCGCCGGCGTCGGAGGCGCCTCCGGTGGTGCCCGCGTCGTCGGAGGAGCCACCGCCGCAGGCGGCGAGCAGGGCAGTGGCGGTGGCGGCACCGCTGAGGGCCAGGAAGTTCTTGCGACGGATCAGCACGTCTTCTCCTTCGAATCGTGTCATCCCGGACCACCCTTGGGCCGGTGAATGATGTGAGCACTGTAGATCCATGGATGGAAGATGTGCAAGAATGCGCAAGATCTTGCAGGCAACGAATCGGTCACGGCGATGGAGCCTCGATCGGAGAGGATGGGCGGCATGGCACGACTCATCGACATCGCCCAGGAGGCCGGGGTGAGCGAGGCGACCGTCTCGCGGGTGCTCAACGGCCGCAGCGGCGTCAACGAGGAGACCCGGCGGGTCGTCATCGACGTCGCGCGGCGGCTCGGCCGCGACGTGGGCCTCGACGCCGTCCGCAGCGGGCCGCTCGTGGGCCTGCTCGTCCCGGACCTCGAGAACCAGGTGTTCACCGCGTGGGCGGAGCGGATCGAGGCGGAGCTCTTCGAGCGCGGCGCCTCGCTCCTGGTCGGGATGCGCGCGCGGACCGTGGACCGCGAGCGGGAGATCCTCCAGCGCTTCCTCTCGAGCGGGGCGGAGGCGATCATCGTCGTCTCCGGCCACCACGCCCAGGAGGTCGGCCCCATGGACCACTACCGCGAGGTGATCGCCGCGGGCACCCCGCTCGTGCTCGTCAACGGCGTGCGCGAGGATCTCGACGCCGCCTACCTCTCCACGGACGACGAGCACGCCGTGCGCTCCGCCCTCAGTCACCTCCAGGACCTCGGCCACCGCCGGATCGGCCTGGCGATGGGCGACGAGCACACCTGGCCGGTGCGCGAGAAGCTCCGCGCCTTCGACGAGGGTATGGCCGCCGCCGCGCCCGAGGACCGTCCCGTCGCCTTCACGGACTTCTCCTACGCGGGCGGCTACGAGGCCGCGCGCGACCTCGTGGACCGCGGCGCGACCGCGATCGTCTGCGGGTCCGACGTCATGGCGGCGGGCGCCCTCGAGGCGGTCCGCGCCATGGGGCTGAGCGTGCCCGGGGACGTCTCCGTCGTCGGCTACGACGACGTCTTCTGGGCGGCGCTGACGAACCCGCCGCTGACCACCGTGCGCCAGGCCGTGCCGGCCCTCGCACGCGCCGCCGTGCGGGCGGCCCTCGGCGGCGGCGAGCAGTCCCGCCGGCCTGCCCGCACGGAGGTCGTGGTCCGGCCCCAGCTCGTGGCCCGCGGCTCGACCGGCGCGGCCGCTAGCATGGGGCGGTGACCGAGACAGACCGCACCGACAGCTACTCCACCTCCCAGAAGCGCAGCGACGCCCTCTGGGAGAAGATCCGCACCGACCCCTCGGGGCTCCGGATGCTCACCGGCGACCGCCCCACCGGGGCCCTGCACATCGGCCACTACTTCGGCTCGCTGCGCAACCGGGTGCGGCTGCAGGACGCCGGGGTGGAGAGCTGGGTCATCGTCGCGGACTACCAGGTCATCACCGACCGCGAGATCCTCGGCGACATCCAGGGCTCCGTGCGCGAGCTGCTCACCGATTACCTCGCCGCCGGGATCGATCCCGAGCGCTCCACGATCTTCACGCACTCCGCGGTGCCCGCCCTGAACCAGCTCATGCTGCCGTTCCTCTCCCTGGTCACCCAGCCCGAGCTCGAGCGCAACCCCACCGTGAAGGCGGAGCTGCAGGCGGCGGGCAAGACGGCCATGGGCGGCCTCATGCTCACCTACCCCGTGCACCAGGCGGCGGACATCCTCTTCTGCCACGGCAACCTCGTCCCCGTGGGCAAGGACCAGCTGCCGCACATCGAGCAGACCCGCGTCATCGCCCGGCGCTTCAACGAGCGCTACGCGGGCGGTGAGGCGTACTTCCCCGAGCCCGACGCGCTGCTCTCCGAGGCACCCACGATCCTGGGCCTCGACGGCTCCGCGAAGATGAGCAAGTCCCTCGGCAACACCGTCATGCTGCGCATGAGCCCGGAGGAGACGCTCAAGAAGATCAAGAAGGCGAAGACGGACTCGGAGCGGCTGATCACCTACGACCCCGAGAACCGCCCCGAGGTCGCGAACCTGCTCATGCTCTCGTCCCTCTGCTCCGACCGCACGCCGGAGGAGATCGCGGAGGAGATCGGCGACAAGGGCGCCGGCACCCTCAAGATCATGACCGCGGAGCTGATCAACGAGCGCCTCGCCCCGCTGCGCGCCCGTCGCGCCGAGCTCGAGAAGGATCCCGCGTACCTCTTCTCCGTGCTCCGCGCGGGCAACGAGCGCGCGAACGCCGTCGCCGACGAGACCCTCGCGCACGTGCGCGAGGTCATGGGGATGGTCTACTGATCCGCTGAGCAGCCGGATGCCGAGGCGGCCCGGATCCCGTCGGGGGTCCGGGCCGCCTCGCGTCGACGGGGAGGGCGGGCTCAGAAGCTGCTCGAGCTGCCCGCGCCGGAGAAGCCGCCGCCCGAGTAGCCGCTCGTGCTGCCGCCCGAGGAGGCCGGCGGGTGGCGGTGGCTGTCCAGGGCCGACGTCGCCCCGCCGCACCAGGCGCCCGTCCACAGCACGGGGCTCAGCGAGTAGTCCGCGGCGTAGGCCCCCGGGTGCCGGGCCTGTCGGCGTCCCCGCACCGAGCTGGGGAACTCGCTCACGAAGCCCTTCTCCGGCTCGGCCTGCCGCATCAGCTCGATCTCGTCGCGGTCCTCCGCGCGGGCGCCGATGACCTCCTCCCGCAGCCGGGAGCTCGCGGTCGCCAGACGACCGGTCAGCTCGTCGAGCCGCTCGAGGCACTCGTCCGGGCTCCGGGACCCCTCGAGGTAGTCGCGCGAGACCTGCTCGAGCTCCGGGGCGACCTCGCGGGCGGTCGCGCGCAGGGCGTCCGCGGCCGCGCTGCGTCCCTTCTCCTCGACCTCGGAGTCGCGGATCGTCTCCTCGACGGCGGCGAGGGACTCGTCGAGCGGGCGTCGCTCCTCCTGCCAGGCGGCGCGATGGTCCCCCGAGCGGCCCAGCAGGTGGGCCGCGTTGATGATGGTGTCGTCCGCGTCGTCGGCGGTGCCCACCGCCTCCTCGTACTCCTTCCCGAGGCGGGAGGTGGTGGGGGAGATGCCCCAGAGCGGTCCCGGACGCTCGGGGAGCTGCTGGACCAGGCGCTCCGCTTCATCGGCGGAGCGGCGGTGGTCCTCGACGTCCGCGAGGACCGCGGCGCCGTAGGCGGAGTCGCGGGGGATCCGCGCCGCGGCGTCCTCCGTCTCCCGGCGGCGGGCGCGGACGTCCTCGTGCCGGGCCCGGGCCTCGGCGACGCGGTGACGGACACCCGCGCCGCGCCAGAGGGCGGTGATCGCGCCGATCGCGACGAGCACGAAGGCGACGACCGCGACGAGGATCGCGCCGGGGCTCTGCCACCACGGGCGCCCCAGGAGGTCCGCGTACTCCTGGGCCCCGGCCTCGAGCGCGTCCTCCCAGGCGCCGTCGGCGGCGTCGTCGCGCATCGCGTCCTGGACGTCCTCGAAGCCGCCGTCGGAGAGCTTGACGTCGTCCCCGGCATAGGCGCCGAGCTTGCGCTGGACCGGGTCGAGCGCGACGATCACGACGCCGTCCGCCCAGGTGTCCCCGTCGATCCACTCCGGGTGCTCCGCGCGGGCGTAGGCGAGGACGGCGTCGTTGAGCACGCGCTCGTCCGAGGTGTCCACGTCCTGGGTCGCGGAGTCGAGGGTGAGCACCTCGAGCTGCACCTCCTCGCGGAAGGAGACCCCGGAGATGCGGTCCTCGAGCGCCTGCGGATCGTCGAGCACCCCGGCCTCGTCGAGGACCTCGACGGCGGGCGGCGTCGCGTGCGCGGCGGGGACCGCCGCGAGCGGGGCGAGGAGGGCCAGCAGCGCGAGGGTGAGCAGCAGCAGGCGGTGGGTCCGCTCGTGCGGGCGGCCTCCGGCGCCCGGCGGCAGGGCGTCGGCGATGACGGGGACTGGTGATGCGCTCATGACCCCACCGTAGGCAGGCTCCCGCCGCCGACGGGCCGACGATCGTCGGGAGCCCCGCCCGACGTCGGTCGTCGCCGCATGACGCAGGGTGGACGCCGCTCCCCGATGTCCAGGTGGTCCCACCTATACTCCCCAGAAGCAGAACTTTGCACGGACTCCGCGGACCGCCGCGGCGGCCGCCCCAGGACAGGAGAGAACCCGCATGCCCATCTATGAGAACGTCTCCGAGCTCGTCGGCCGCACCCCGCTGGTGCGGCTGAACCATCTGGGCGAGGACGTCAAGGCGACCGTGCTCGCGAAGCTCGAGTTCTACAACCCCGCCAACTCCGTCAAGGACCGCATCGGCGTGGCCATGATCGACGCCGCGGAGAAGTCCGGCCAGCTGCAGCCCGGCGGCACCATCGTCGAGGCGACCTCCGGCAACACCGGCATCGCGCTCGCCATGATCGGCAGCTCGCGCGGCTACAAGGTCATCCTCACGATGCCCGAGTCGATGTCCAAGGAGCGCCGCGCGCTGCTGCGCGCCTTCGGGGCGGAGCTCGTGCTCACCGAGGCCCCCAAGGGCATGAAGGGCGCCGTCGAGAAGGCCCAGGAGATCGCCGCGGAGACCGGCGCCGTCCAGGTCAAGCAGTTCGAGAACGAGGCGAACGCCCAGATCCACCGCGACACCACCGCGGAGGAGATCTGGTCCGACACCGAGGGCGAGGTCGACGCGGTCGTCGCCGGCATCGGCACCGGCGGCACCATCACCGGCGTGGGCCAGGTGCTCAAGGAGCGCAAGCCCGGTGTGAAGGTCTTCGCGGTCGAGCCCGAGGAGTCCGCGATCCTCAACGGCGGCCAGCCCGGCCCCCACAAGATCCAGGGCATCGGCGCGAACTTCGTGCCCGCCCTCCTGGACACCGAGGTCTACGACGAGGTCCTCGACATCGACGCCGAGACCGCCATGGAGCGCGCCCGCTCCGTCGCCCGCAGCGAGGGCCTGCTCGTGGGCATCTCCTCCGGCGCCGCGATCGAGGCCGCCGTGCGCGTGGGCTCCCGCGAGGAGCTCGCCGGCAGGACGATCGTCGTCATCGTCCCGTCCTTCGGCGAGCGGTACCTCTCCACCCCGCTGTACGCCGAGTACATGGACTGACGGGTGCCCCGTCCCCTCGACCGCGTCCTCGACGCCGTCGCGAGCGTCCGCGAGGACCTCGCGGCGGCGCGTCGACGTGACCCCGCCTCGACCGACGACCTCACGATGCTCCTGAGCTCGCCGGGGCTGCACGCGATCTGGGTGCACCGTGCTGCGCACCGCCTGTGGGCGCGCGGCGACCGCCCCTCGCGCACCGCCGCCGTGGTGCTCGCCCAGGGCGCCCGCTCGATCACCGGCGTGGAGATCCACCCCGGCGCGACCATCGGCCGACGCTTCTTCATCGACCACGGCATGGGCGTGGTGGTGGGGGAGACCGCCGAGGTGGGCGACGACGTCATGCTCTACCACGGGGTCACGCTGGGCGGCCGCTCCATGCAGCGGGTCAAGCGCCACCCCACCGTCGGGGACGGCGCGGTCATCGGCGCAGGTGCCCGCATCATCGGCCCCGTGCTGGTCGGTGCGGGCGCGCAGATCGGCGCCAACGCCGTCGTCGTCAAGGACGTGCCCGACGGCGCCACCGCCGTGGGCGTCCCGGCGACGGTGCGGCGCGGCGCCGCCCATCCCGAGGAGCAGATGGATCCCGCGATCTACATCTGAGCCCGCGCCGCGGGGTCAGGAGCCGAAGGGGTCCAGGAAGCTCCGCTGGGCGACGCCGTTGACCGCGCGCTCCCATGCGGGGAGCACCTCATGGGCGTCGCCCTCGATCACGAGGTCGAAGCCCGTGCGCGGCCCCGCCTGGGACGGCGGGTCGAGGTCGACGAGCACGGTCAGCGCGCCCGATTCCCTCGCGAGGGGCGCGAGCTGCGCCGCCGGGAAGACCACGCCGCTCGTGCCCACCGCGGCGAAGAGATCCGCCGAGCGGGCGAGCTCGAGGGCGAGATCGAGATCCGCCGCGGGCAGCTGCTCGTCGAAGAGCACCACGTCCGGCCGGGTCGGCGCCCCGCACACCGGGCACGCCGCGGGCACGCCGTGGTCCTCCGCGCGCTCACCCGGGCCGGGGGTCGTGGGGGCGCGCCAGTCGCAGCGCGCGTCCAGGCAGGTGGCCCGCAGCGCGCTGCCGTGCAGCTCCGCGACGCCCTCGCTCCCCGCCGCCTGGTGCAGCCCGTCGATGTTCTGCGTGATCACGTGCGCGCCCATCCGGGCGAGCGCGCGGTGCCCGGGGGTGGGGCCGTGGGCCGCGGCGATCCCCGCCATGCGGCCCCACACGCTCCACAGCTGCGGGATCGAGCCGGGCAGCAGGCCGGCGTGCATGGCCGCCTCGAGCTCGGGCTCGAGGTCCCACACGCCGCCCGGCCCCCGGAACGTGCCCAGCCCCGTCCGGGCGCTCAGCCCCGCCCCGGTGAGCACCACGATGCGGTGGTGCTCAGGGCCGGGGACGAACACGCCGCGACGGGGGGAGGTCACCACTCCTCGTGCTCGCGGGAGTCCCAGGCGGTCTCCTCGCCGAGGTCGAGGGAGGCGAGCAGCGCGCGGTCGGCGTCGTCGAGGGTGAAGCCGTCGAGGGTCGCGTTCTCCCGGCGGCGCTCCGGGTTCGAGGAGCGGGGGATCACGACGACGCCCTGGTCGATCGTCCAGCGCAGGATCACGCGCGAGGTGCTCACGCCGTGCTTCTCGGCGACCTTGCGCAGCGCGAACTGCTCGCCCAGGCCCTCGCGGCCGCCGAGCGGGCCCCAGGCCTCGGTGACGATCCCGTGCTCGGCGTGGAAGGCGAGCGACTCCTGGCGGGGCAGGGCGGGGGAGAGCTGGATCTGGTTGACCTCGGGCCACACGCCGGTCGCGTCGAAGAGCTCCTGGAGCTGCTCGGGGCGGAAGTTGGAGACGCCGATGTGCTGGGCGAGCCCCTCCTCCTTGAGGTCGATGAGCGTGCGCCAGGTGTCCAGGGCGAGACCGCGAGAGGGGTTCGGCCAGTGGATGAGCAGCAGCGCCACACGGTCCAGGCCCAGCCGGCGCAGGGACTCCTGGAATCCCACACGGGCCTCCGCACGGCCCTGGTCTCCGCCCGCGATCTTGGTCGCGACGAGCACCTCGTCGAGGTCGACGCCGGAGCGGCGCACGCCCTCGCCCACGGCCGTCTCGTTGCCGTACTGGGCGGCGGTGTCGACGAGGCGGTAGCCCTCGCGCAGCGCGGCCGCGACCACCTCGGCGCCCGCGGGCCCCTTGGGCTGGCCGGTGCCGAGGCCGATCAGCGGGAAGGGCGTGCCGTCGGCGAGGGTCGTGGTGGGGATGGTGAGGCCGGTGGTCTCGGACATGGGTTCTCCTCCTCGGAGCGGGTCACGGACGCCACCAGGCTAGTCCGAACGGCGAGGTCCGGGTGCACCGGGGAGGGCCGCTGGTAGCGTGCACGCACCGCGAGGTGAAGGAGAGCCATGACCGCCGCGCCGCCCGCCCGTCCCGCCCGTCCGGTCCTCGGGGTCCTCGACGAGATCTCGCCCCTGCGCTCGGTGATCGTCCACACGCCGGGGCCGGAGATCGACCGCCTCACCCCGGACACCCGCGAGCGCTTCCTCTTCGACGAGGTCCTGTGGGGCGACCGCGCCCGCGCCCAGCACGAGGACTTCATCACCCTGCTCGAGGGGGAGGGGGCGGAGGTGCTGCGCCTCGCGGACCTGCTCCGGGACGTGCTCGCCGATCCCGCGGCCCGCGAGGAGCTGCTGGAGGGCACCCTGGACCCGTGGGTGCTCGGTGACATGGCCGCGGCCGATCTCCGCGCCGCCTTCCGCGCCCTCGACCCCGACCGACTGCTCACGATCCTCCTCGGCGGGATCACGGTGGGGGAGCTGCGGGCGCTGGGCGTCGCCCCCCGCTCCCTCGCCCTGCAGCTCGCGGCCGAGGACGACATGGTGCTCGACCCGCTGCCGAACCACCTGTTCACCCGGGACCCCTCGGCCTGGATCGGGGACACCGCGGTGCTGAGCCCCATGCGCCGGGGTGCGCGCCGGCGCGAGTCCCTCCATCTCGAGGCGGTGTACCGCCACCACCCGCGCTTCGCCGGCACGGGAGAGGGCGCCGGGGCCGGATCGACGGGACTGCGACGGGTGCATGCGCCGGGCCACGGCGGCGGCCGCGCGACCCTCGAGGGCGGCGACGTCATGGTGCTCTCGCCGCGGACCGTCGCGGTGGGGCTCTCCGAGCGCACGAGCGCGGTGGGGGTCGAGCACCTCGCCGCGGCCCTGCTCGAGGACGCCGCCCGCGGGGAGGGCACCGTCGAGCGGGTCGTCGCGATCGCCCTCCCGCACCGGCGCTCGATGATGCACTTGGACACCGTCACCACCGTCGTGGACCACGAGTCGATGCTGCGCTACGGACCGCTCGGCCCGCTGGAGACCATCGAGATCGAGCACGGTCCCGGAGGACTCGTCACCCGGGCGCACCCGGCGGGCGAGATGGACGCGGTGCTCGCCCGCGGGATGGGGGTCGACGCGCTGCGGGTGATCACGCCCCCGCTCGATCCCACGGCCGCGGCGCGGGAGCAGTGGGACGACGGCTGCAACGTGCTCGCGGTCGCCCCCGGCCGCGTCGTCGCCTACGCCCGAGCGAGTGCGACCAACGACCACCTGCGCTCGCTCGGCATCGAGGTGCTCGAGCTCGACGGGGACGAGCTGGGACGCGGCCGCGGCGGCCCGCGCTGCATGAGCTGCCCCGTCTCCCGCGGCTGAGGGGGGGCTGGTGACGTCGGGGCGGGGCCGCTCAGGCCCGGCGGCGCGTGGGCGGCGGCGGGTCCGCGGAGGTCTGCAGCGCGGCGGGGAGCGTGGGCAGGGCCTCGAGGAGCGAGCGCTCCATGAGCAGCTGCTGGGCCCCGAACTCCTCGAGCCCCTGGCGCACGGTGAAGCCGAGCCGGCGCAGCAGCGCCACGCTCCGCTTGTTCCGGGTCTGGGTGACGGCGATGACGTGCCGGTCCTCGAGATGCTCCTGCGCCCAGGCCAGAACGGCGAGGCACGCCTCGGCGGCGTAGCCCTGGCCGGTGCGCTCGGGCAGCAGCGCGTAGCTGAGCGAGAGCTCCCCCCGGTCGCGGTCCAGGCTGATCGAGCCGATCATCGCGTCGTCCTCGCGCAGCGCGAGCACCCACTGGCCCCAGCTGAGGCCCAGGGGGGAGAGCTCGAGCGCCTGGCGCGAGGCGTAGTCGACGCTGCCGCCGAGGTACTCCCGCGTCACGGGGTCCGTCATGAGGCGGATGTGGGCGGGACGGTCGGCTTCGCGGGCCTCACGGATCGAGAGCCTGTCGCTCTGCATCCGTACCGGCCATTCCCAGGCGCCTGTCGTCGTCACGCCCCCACCGTACCGGGCGGCGGGGGCCGGGCGGCGGGCTCCACCGAACTCGCCGTGACCACCGCGGACTGGCGGTAGGGTGACCCTGCGTCCGGCCGTGCCGGGCGCGTCAGGGCCAGCACCTCGAAGGAGACCCATGTCCACGTCGGACCTCCGCAGCACCCCCCTCGAGCAGGTGCACGAGCGCCTCGGTGCGACGTTCACCGACTTCGCCGGCTGGAGGATGCCCGTCCGCTACGGCTCCGACCTCGCCGAGCACGCCGCCGTGCGCACCTCCGCGGGGCTCTTCGACCTCTCGCACATGGGGGAGATCCACGTGCGCGGCCCGCAGGCGGGGGAGCTGCTCGACCATGCGCTCGCCGGGAAGCTCTCCTCGATGAGCGTGGGCCGGGCGAAGTACTCGCTGTTGCTCGCCGAGGACGGAGGCGTCATCGACGACCTCATCACCTACCGCCTCGCGGAGGACCACTTCCTCACCGTCCCCAACGCCTCGAACGCCGCGGCGGACCTCGCCGCGCTGCAGGAGCGCGCCGCCGGCTTCGACGCCGAGGTGCGCGACGCCTCCCTCGAGACCGCGCTGATCGCCGTGCAGGGGCCCGCGAGCGAGGAGATCCTCGTGGCGGCGCTGCTCGGGGCCGACGGCGGCACGGAGGGATTCACGGCGGAGGACCTCGCGGCCCTGCGCTACTACCGGGCGCTCGCGGGCACCTACCGCGGCGAGGAGCTGCTGGTCGCGCGCACCGGATACACCGGCGAGGACGGCTTCGAGCTCTACGTGCCGAACGAGCTCGCCGAGCAGCTGTGGGAGCAGCTCGCCGCCGCCGGTGGGGACCGCCTCACGCCGTGCGGCCTCGCCTGCCGCGACACCCTCCGCCTCGAGGCGGGGATGCCGCTGTACGGGCACGAGCTCTCCCTCGACCTCGACCCCCGTCAGGCGAACCTCGGCCCCGTCGTCGCGCTGCGCTCCAAGGAGGACTTCGTGGGCCGCGCCGCCTACGAGGCCGCGGATCCCTCCGCCCTCCCCGTGCTCGTCGGCCTCGCCGGCGAGGGCCGCCGCGCGGGCCGCGCCGAGGCCGCCGTGCGGACCCCGGAGGGCGAGGAGATCGGCCGCGTGACCTCCGGCGCGCTCTCGCCGACCCTCGGCCACCCGATCGCGCTCGCGCTCGTCCGGCCCGACCTCGCCGCCGTCGGCACCCCGCTCGTGATCGACGTGCGCGGCAAGGACCTCCCGGTCGCCGTCGTCGAGCTCCCCTTCTACTCCCGCGCCTGACACCGTCCGGCACGACCTCCGCACCCCGAGGAAGGACCACCCCATGTCCGACGAGATCCGCTACAGCAAGGACCACGAGTGGGTCCGCATCGACGCCGACGGCCACGCCGTCATCGGCGTCACCGACTTCGCCGCCGGCCAGCTGGGCGACGTCGTCTACGTCGACCTGCCCGCCGTGGGCGACGAGCTCACCGCCGGCACCGAGATGGGCGAGATCGAGTCGACGAAGTCCGTCTCGGACCTGTTCTCGCCGATCGACGGCACCGTCCTCGAGCAGAACCAGGAGGTCGTCGACGCGCCCGAGCTCGTGAACTCCTCGCCCTTCGAGCAGGGATGGCTCCTCAAGGCGAGCTTCGAGGAGCTCCCGGAGGATCTGCTCTCCGCGGACGAGTACCGCGAGCTCACCCAGTCCTGAGCGGAGCCGACGGCCTCGCGGCACCCGCCGCGGGGCCGTCGGACGTCCTGCCCCTCGTGCGACCCACCCCCGCCGCGCACCGCCGCCCGCCCCTCACCCCCGGGAGCCCCAGCTCGATGACCGCCCAGCCCGTCCCCTCCCACGAGTCCTTCGTGCCGCGGCACGTGGGCACCGACCCCGCAGCCCAGGAGCGCATGCTCGCCGCGCTCGGCTACGCCACGCTCGACGAGATGCTGCAGGCCGCCGTCCCCTCGACGATCCTGCTCGACGAGGAGTCCCGCGAGGCCACCTCCGTCCCCTCCGGCGTCCCCGAGCCCGTCGCGCTCGCCGAGCTGCGCGCCCTCGCCGACCGCAACACCGTGCGGCGCTCGCTGCTCGGCACCGGCTACTTCGGCACGCACACCCCCGCGGTCATCCAGCGCAACGTGCTCGAGAACCCCGCCTGGTACACGGCCTACACGCCCTACCAGCCCGAGATCTCCCAGGGCCGCCTCGAGGCGCTCCTCACCTTCCAGACGATGATCTGCGACCTCACCGGGATGGACGTCTCCAACGCCTCGACCCTCGACGAGGCGACCTCCGCCGCGGAGGCGCTCATGCTCGCCCGCCGCACCGCGAAGCGGAAGGCGCCCGTTTTCCTCGTCGACACGGACGCGCTCCCCGCCACGAAGGACGTGCTCGCGGGCCGCGCCGCGGGGCTCGGCATCGCGCTGCGCGAGGTGGACTTCGCGGTCGACGGGGCCCCCGAGGGGGAGGACTACCTCGGCGCCCTCGTCCAGTACCCGGGCGCCTCCGGCCGCGTGTGGGACCCGAGCGAGGTGCTCGCCGCCGTCACCGCGAGCAAGGCCGTCGCGATCGTCGCCGCGGACCTCCTCGCCCTCACCCGCCTCGCCTCGCCGGGGTCGCTCGGCGCGGACGTCGTCATCGGCTCCTCGCAGCGCTTCGGCATCCCGCTCGGGTTCGGCGGCCCCCATGCGGGCTTCGTCGCCGTGCGCAAGGGCCTCGAGCGGCAGCTGCCCGGCCGGCTCGTCGGCATCTCCGTGGACGCCGACGGCAACCCCGCTTTCCGCCTCTCGCTGCAGACCCGCGAGCAGCACATCCGCCGCGAGAAGGCGACCAGCTCGATCACGACCGCGCAGGTCCTGCTCGCCGTCATGGCTGCCATGTACGCCGTCTACCACGGGCCCGAGGGGCTCGCCGCGATCGGCGGGCAGGTCGCGGACCGCACCGCGACCCTCGCCGCGCAGCTGCGCGCGAGCGGCTTCGCGCTCGTCCACGACTCCTTCTTCGACACCCTCGAGATCCGCACCGCCGCCCGCGCGCAGGAGATCGTCGCGGCCGCCGCGGAGTCCGGATGGCTGCTGCGGGCCGTGGACGCGGACGTCGTCCACCTCTCCCTCGACGAGACGGTCACGGAGGCCGACCTCGCCGGGATCGCCGCGGTGCTCGCCCCCTTCGCGGAGACCCCGGGCGCCGAGCTCACGCCCGTGGAGTCCGGCGAGGGCTGGGGGGAGCTCGTGCGCGAGGTCGACTACCTGCGACACCCCGTCTTCTCCTCCTTCCGCTCGGAGACCGCGATGATGCGCTACCTGCGCCGCCTCGCGGACCGCGACTTCGCGCTGGACCGCGGGATGATCCCGCTCGGGTCCTGCACGATGAAGCTCAACGCCGCGACCGAGATGGCGGGCATCACGTGGTCCGGCTTCAACGCCGTGCACCCGCTCGCCCCGCGCGAGGACGTGGAGGGCTATCTCGACCTGGTCACCCAGCTCGAGCAGTGGCTCGCGGACCTCACGGGCTACGACACGGTCTCCCTGCAGCCTAACGCCGGCTCCCAGGGCGAGTTCGCGGGCCTGCTCGCGATCCGCGCGTACCACGCCTCCCGCGGCGAGGGCTCGAGGGACGTGTGCCTCGTGCCGAGCTCCGCCCACGGCACCAACGCGGCCTCCGCCGTGAACGCCGGCCTGCGGGTCGTGGTCGTCGCCTCCGACGAGCGCGGCAACATCGACCTCGACGACCTCCAGCAGAAGATCAAGGACCACGGCGAGGAGCTCGCCGCGATCATGATCACCTACCCCTCCACGCACGGCGTCTACGAGGAGCAGGTGCGGACGGTCTGCCAGCTCGTGCACGACGCGGGCGGCCAGGTCTACGTGGACGGCGCGAACCTCAACGCGCTGCTGCAGGTCGCGCGGCCCGGGGAGTTCGGCGGCGACGTCTCGCACCTGAACCTCCACAAGACCTTCTGCATCCCCCACGGCGGCGGGGGGCCGGGCGTGGGCCCGGTCGCCGCGAAGGCGCACCTCGCCCCGTTCCTCCCCGGCCATCCCGCGATCCAGCAGGCCGAGCATCCCGTGACCGGGGCCGGCGCGCAGGTGCACGGCGGCGCCCCGGTGTCCCAGGCGCCCTACGGCTCCGCCTCGATCCTCCCGATCTCCTGGACCTACATCCGGCTCATGGGACCCGAGGGGCTGCGGCACGCGACCGCCTCCGCGGTGCTCGCCGCGAACTACCTCGCCGCCCGGCTCTCCGAGGCGTACGAGATCCTCTACACGGGGGAGAACGGGCTCGTCGCCCACGAGTGCATCGTGGACCTGCGCCCCTTCACCGCCCGCACCGGGATCACCGTGGACGACGTCGCCAAGCGCCTCGTGGACTACGGCTTCCACGCTCCCACCATGTCCTTCCCGGTGGCGGGAACGCTCATGGTCGAACCCACCGAGTCCGAGGACCTCGTCGAGCTGGACCGCTTCGTCGACGCGATGCTCATGATCGCGAAGGAGGCCGAGCAGGTCGCCGCGGGCGTCTGGCCGGCCGACGACAACCCGCTCGTGGGCGCCCCGCACACCGCGGCGTCGGTCGTCGCGGGGGAGTGGACCCACCCCTACTCCCGTGAGGTGGCCGTGTACCCGGGCACCTGGGCCACGCCCGAGGACCTCTCCGTGCACGACAGCGTCCAGATGCGGATCCAGTCGAAGTACTGGCCCGCCGTGCGCCGCATCGACCAGGCCCACGGGGACCGCAACCTCGTGGCGACCTGGCCCCGCGACTGAGCAGGGCGCCCCACCCGCCGCCGGCCCGTCGGCGCACCGCTCCGGCGGGCCGGCGGCATGTGAACGGTCGTGACGCGCAGATGGCGAGCGGGCGTTCTGCTCGTTAGCCTGCACGTATGACCGAGATCCTCACCACGCACGCCGGCTCCCTGCCCCGCAGCCCCGAGCTCATCGCCGCCAACTCCGCCCGCCAGGTGGGCGAGGA
Source organism: Brachybacterium horti (assembly GCF_054777615.1). Classification (NCBI taxonomy): domain Bacteria; kingdom Bacillati; phylum Actinomycetota; class Actinomycetes; order Micrococcales; family Dermabacteraceae; genus Brachybacterium; species Brachybacterium horti. The sequence goes on along the minus strand of NZ_BAAHAM010000003.1, from coordinate 124,474 downwards.
CGGCCTGACCCCGGAGCCCACGGACGAGTTCCGCGGCGTGCTGCGACAGGCCGTGGCGGACGTCGTCGCGAAGCAGCGCGAGATCGGCATCTCGATCCCGAACGACGGCGAGTACGGCCACCTCATGACCTCCGCCGTGAACTACGGCGCCTGGTGGTCCTACATCTTCGACCGCGTCGACGGCCTCGAGCTCACGGGGGAGGACCACTTCTCCTCCGAGCCGGTGCGCTCGTCCCCCGGCGACGTGCGCCTGACCGTCTTCCCGGACCGCCGCGACTGGACGATCTTCCAGCGCGCGTACCAGGACCCGACCTCCGGGATCACCGTCGGTGCGCAGACGACGTTCCCGGCTGCGACCGGGCCCCTCTCCTACTCGGCCACGGGGCGTGAGCTCGTCGCCCAGGACACCGCGAACCTCCGCGCGGCGCTCGACGCCTCCGGCTACGCGACCGGCTTCCTGCCCTCCCTCTCCCCGGGATCCGGCAGCCGCATCGTCGACACGCATTACGGCAGCGTCGACGCCTTCCTCGACGCGTGGGTCGAGGTCATGGCCCCCGAGTACGAGGCGATCGCCGCGGCGGGCCTCATCGTGCAGGTCGACGACCCCTCGATCGCGGAGAACTGGGACCAGATCAACCCCGAGCCGAGCGTCGAGGACTACGTCGCCTTCACCCGCAAGCGCGTCGAGGCCGTGAACCGCGCGCTCGCGAACGTGCCCACCGAGCAGACCCGGTTCCACCTGTGCTGGGGCTCGTGGCACGGCCCCCACACGACCGACATCGAGCTGCGCCACATCGTGGGTCTCCTGCTCGAGATTGACGCGAAGTACTACTCCTTCGAGGCCGGCAACGTGCGCCATGAGCACGAGTGGACCGTGTGGCAGGACGTCGAGCTGCCCGACGGCAAGGTCATCGTTCCCGGTGTCGTCTCCCATGCCACGAACGTCGTCGAGCACCCCGAGCTCGTCGCCCAGCGCATCGAGCGCTTCGCGCGGATCGTCGGCCCCGAGCGCGTGATCGCCTCGACGGACTGCGGTCTGGGCGGGCGCATCCACCCCGACATCGCGTGGGCGAAGCTCGAGTCGCTCGTCGCGGGCGCCCGGATCGCCTCCTCCCGCCTCTGAGCGCCGGGGCGCCCGGGCGAGCGAAGAGTTCACCCGGGCGTCCCCGACGTGTCACACGTCGGTGGGGCCGTGGAAACGGCGGGGGCGGATCATCGCCGGTGTGAGGATCCTCGTCATCACCGAATCGTTCCTTCCGCACATGAACGGCGTCACCAACTCCGTGCTCCGCGTCGTGGACCACTTCGCGGGCCAGGGTGACGACCTCGAGATCATCGCCCCCCAATGGCCGCACGCCGACCGCTTCTGGCGCACCTCGGGCGGACGCCGGGTCCGCGTGCACCGCGTGGCCTCGGTGCCGCTGGCCGGCTACACCGACGTGCGGATCGCGGCGGCGAGCGCGACCGGTCTGCGCCGCCGGATCGCCGAGTTCGCCCCCGACGTCATCCACCTCGCCTCGCCCACGATCCTCGGGGGTCGTGCGGTCGTCGCCGCGCAGAAGGCCGGCGTCCCCACCGTCGCCGTCTACCAGACCGACATCCCCGGCTACACCGCCAAGTACGGGATGCCCTTCCTCGAGGCCGCGTCCTGGCAGCTGCTCAAGGACGTCCACAACCGCGCGACCGTGAACCTCGCGCCCTCCACCGCGACCCGTGACCAGCTCGCGGCCCACGGGGTGGAGCGGCTCGCGCTGTGGCGCCGCGGCGTGGACACCTCCCTCTTCTCCCCGTCGCTGCGCAGCGCCCGGCTGCGGGCCCGCTACGCGGAGGCCGACGAGAAGCTCGTGGTCTACGTGGGCCGCCTCGCTCCGGAGAAGCAGGTCGCGGATCTCCAGGTCATCCATGACATGCCGGGGGTGCGGCTGCTCGTGGTGGGCGACGGGCCCGAGCGGGACGCGCTGCGCCGGGCCATGCCGCGGGCGCGCTTCGCGGGGTTCCGCTCCGGCACGGACCTCGCCGCGCACCTCGCGAGCGCGGACCTCTTCATCCACCCCGGGGAGCTCGAGACCTTCGGGCAGACCGTCCAGGAGGCCATGGCCTCGGGTCTGCCGGTCATCGCCCCGCGCCGCGGGGGACCGGTCGATCTCGTGACGCCGAGCCGGACCGGCTGGCTGTACACGCCGGGCATGCTCGACGAGCTCCGCGACCACGCCGCGGATCTCCTGTTCGACGACGCGAAGCGGCTCGCGTTCGGGCGGGCGGCGCTGGACTCGGTGCGCAAGCGCACCTGGCCGGTCCTCGCCGAGCAGCTGCGCGGCCACTACGCGACGGCGATCGCTCGGCACGCGGACGTGCACCAGCGCACCCTCCGCTGAACCGGGAGCGCGCCGTCGCATCCGGTCGCCGTCACATTCGGCCACAGAGGTCGCCGCGGGTGCGCGCGATGGGGTGACATGGTCCTGTCGCCGCACGGCGGCCACCCTGCCCGCGGAAAGGACCACTCATGGCGCAGCGCCCCACCACCCGTCGCCCGCTCATCGGCGTGACCGCAGGGACCGGCCGCATGATGTCCGGCGCGTGGGAGGGGCACGAGGCCGTGACCCTCACCGCGCACTACGTCCGCGCGATCCGCGAGGCCGGCGCCCGTGCCGTGATCATCGCCCCGCAGGACGAGTGGACGGACGAGGAGGTCCAGGACCTCGACGGCCTCGTCCTCACCGGCGGCACCGATCTGGACCCCGCGCTCCTGGGCGAGGCCCCGCGGGAGACCGACATGGCGGCGGACCCGGCGCGCGACGCCTTCGAGACCGCGCTGTACCGTGCCGCGCGCCGCACCGGGGTGCCCGTGCTCGGCGTCTGCCGGGGCCTGCAGCTCGTCGTCGTCGCCGAGGGCGGCGACCTCCACCGTCATCTCCCCGTGGACCTCCCCGCGCATCCGCTCACGGGCATCGTCCCGACGCCCGTGACCGCGGAGGTCGACGCGGACAGCGACACCGCGCTCGCCGTCGGCACCCGCGCCGAGGTCACCGCCTTCCACCATCAGGGCGTGCGCGAGGTGCCCTCCTCGCTGCGTGTCGTGGCCCGCCACGCGAGCGGCCTCCCGCTCGCCGTCGAGGCCGTCGTCGGCAGCCCCGTCATCGCGGTGCAGTGGCACCCCGAGCTCGAGAGCGGGCACGGACCGGGGGAGGGCCTGTTCGCGGCGCTCCTCACGGCGGTGCGCACGGCGGGCCGGTCCGCGGCACCGTCGGCGCTGGTCTAGGATGGGCCACGACCGTCTGCGCCCCGTCCCGAACCCGGGACGGCCGGCGCGCCCGGGAGGAGCGGAGGAAGCAGAGCATGAGCACTGAGCAGGCCACCGGCGCCATCGTCGCCAAGGGCGATCACGTCGAGACCGTCGAACCGGCCACCACGTCGGAGGGCAACAGCACCGTCCTGTCGATCGTGCTGTTCGCGCTGCTGTTCGTCCTCTTCGCGGGCGGGCTGTACGTCCTGAGCCTCTTCACCCCCGTGACCTTCATCGTGGGTCTCGCGATGGTGCTGCTCTCGCTGTACCTCACCTTCGACACGGTCCCGCGCTTCCTCGTCTGACGAGGAACGCCCCTCGACGACACGGGCCCGGCACCGCGAGGTGCCGGGCCCGTCCGCGTCCCGGGCCCGTGCGCGCCCCGGGATCATCGGGTCATGAGGATCGCCCGTCCATCCGGACGATCGTCTCGAGCGCCATCACGACCATGTCCTCGAAGGTCTCCTGACGCTCGTGGGCACTCGTCTCCTCACCTGTGACCAGGTGGTCGGAGACCGTGCACAGGGCCAGCGCCCGCCGACCGAACTGCGCCGCGAGCGTGTACAGGGCTGCCGCCTCCATCTCGATGCCGAGCACGCCGTAGCCGGCGAGCGTGCTCGTGACCTCGGGGGCGGGGGAGTAGAACTGGTCCGCGGAGAACAGCCCGCCCGCGACGACCGGCAGCAGCCGCTCCTCGCCGACGGAGGCCGCGGTCCGCGCCAGCTCGAAATCAGCCGCCGGGGCGAAGGTGACGTCCCCGAACCGGGCCCGGTTCATGGCGGAGTCCGTGGAGGCCGCGACGCCGAGCACCACGTCCCGCACGCCGACCCGCTCCGAGAGACCGCCGCAGGTGCCCACCCGGATGATGGTCTCGACGTCGTAGTCGCTGAACAGCTCGTGGGCGTAGATGGCGAGAGAGGGCTGGCCCATGCCGGAGCCCTGCGCGGAGACGCGGACCCCGGCGTAGGTGCCGGTGTACCCGAGCATGCCGCGCACGTCGTTGTACTGGACGGGGTCCTCGAGGAAGGTCTCGGCGATCCACCGCGCGCGGTAGGGGTCGCCGGGCATGAGCACGGCAGGGGCGATCTGGTCCGGAGCGGCTCCGATGTGGGTCGACATGCCGCCAGCGTACGGTCGCGCGGCGCCCGGGCGGCGCGGCGCGCTGTCGCTCGGGGCACGAGGGCAGCACAATGGTGTCCCGTGAACGCTCACTCCCCGCAGCCCGGCGATGCCCGGCCCGCCACGCCCTCGCCCGGCGTCGCCGTGGACGCCCGCCGCGCCCGCTGGGCGGTCTCGCTGCTCTTCTTCCTCAACGGCGCCTCGTTCTGCGCGATCCTGCCCCGCTACCCCGAGCTGGTCGAGCACATCGGGCTCAGCAACGCCGCCTTCGGGCTCGCCGTGGGCCTCGGCCCCCTCGGCGGGCTCACCGCGGGCCTCACCGTCGCCGCCCTGATGACCCGGTTCGGCTCCGCCCGGGTGAGCGTCGCCGCGCAGGTGGTCGCCTCGACCGTGCACCTGGCCGTGTACGTCTCCGGATCCTGGCTGTGGCTCGCGGTCTCGCTGTTCCTGGCCGCCGCGGCGGACGCCGTCACCGACGTCGCCATGAACTCCCACGGCATGCGTGTCGAGCGCCGCTACCGCCGCTCGATCATGAACAGCTACCACGGCTGGTGGTCGCTCGGCGCGGTCACCGGCGGCCTGCTCGGCTCCCTCGCAGCCCAGATCGCCCTGCCCACCTGGGGACAGGGCGTGCTCGGCCTCGTGGTCTTCGGCGCGCTGGCGCTGCTCGCCCTGCGCGGCATGCTCCCCGGGCACGACACCCTCGAGAGGGAGCAGGCCGCCCCCGGCGGGGCCACCGCCCACGCGGCGCCGTCGGCCGCGTCCGCCGCCGAGGTCCCCGCGGACCCGGCCCCCTCCGGCCTGCGCATCGCCGGCATGGCGCCGCGGGCGCTCGCCCTCGTCCTCGCCCTGGGCATGCTGCTCGTCTTCGCCGGCTCCACCGAGGACGCCGGCAACACCTGGGGCGCCCTGTTCATGTCCTCGACCTACGCCGTCGGCCCCTTCGTCGCGGGCATGGCCTTCGTGGCCCTCCAGGGGGCGCAGACCATCGGACGCTTCACCGGGGACGCGGTCGTGGACCGGCTCGGCGACCGGACCACCGCCCGGATCGGCGCGCTCGTCTCCGCCGCCGGCATGTCCTTCGCGCTGCTCGTGCCGAGCCCCGTGACCGCCGTGATCGGCTTCGCCCTCGCCGGCTGGGGCGTCGCGACGCTGTTCCCCGCCGTGTACCGCGCGGCGGACGAGGTCCCCGGTGTCCCCCACGGCGTGGGGATGACCGTCGCCGGCTGGCTCGCCCGGCTCGGGTTCTTCGTCTCCCCGCCGATCATCGGCGCGCTCGCCGACGCCCTGACCCTGCGTCACGCCCTGTGGCTCGTGCCGCTCTACGCGCTGGGGATCCTCGTGGTCTCCGGCGCCCTCGCGGGACGGGACCGCGGCGCACAGGACGGGAGCGTCAGAACCGGCTGACGTCCCCCGCGCCCTCCCGGGCGATCACGAGCTCCCCGGAGGAGAGGTCCACGACGGTCGTCGGCTCGATGCCCACCTCACCCGAGTCGATGATGACGTCCACCTGGTTGTCCAGCAGGTCCTGCACCACCCAGCCCTCCGCCGGCGGGTCCTCCTGGCCCGGGAGCAGCAGCGTCGAGGAGACGATCGGCTCGCCGAGCGCCTCGACGAGCGCATGGGCCACACGGTGATCGGGGATGCGCACGCCCACCGTGTGCTTCTTCGGGTGGGACATCCGCCGCGGCACCTCCTTGGTGGCCGGCAGGATGAAGGTGTACGGGCCGGGCGTCGCGTTCTTCACCAGGCGGAACACGGGGTTCGAGACGATGACGAACTGCCCCAGCTGCGCGAAGTCCGCGCACACGAGCGTGAAGTGGTGGTCCTTGCCCACCTGGCGGATGCGGCGGATCCGCTCGAGCCCCTCCGGGGAGTCGAGCGTGCAGCCCAGCGCGTAGCAGGAATCCGTGGGATAGGCGATGAGACCGCCGTCGCGCAGCACGCGCACGGCCTGGTCGATGTTCCGCGCCTGGGGGTCCACGGGATGGATGTCGAGATAGCGAGCCGAGGGAGCCATGCTCGATGCTACGTCCGCGAACGCCGCGACGGCGGCACCCGCGCTCGGACTACTCGGTGTTCAGCTGCCTGATCTCCTGCCGCTCGTTCCTCGCAGCACGTCGATCAGGCGGTGCTGGACTGCCTGATCTCCTACCGCTCGTTCCTCGCAGCACGTCGATCAGGCGACGACCACGAACTCGCGGCCGATCCACTTCGTGCGGCGCAGCCGCTGCACGGCGCCGATCGGAAGCGGTCCGTTGATGTGCGGGTAGCCGCGGCCGCGGCCGTCCCGATCCGCCTCGATGTCCACGGCGACGCCCGTGGCCTCGACGCGCGCGACGTCGATCTCGAGGATCACGAGGTCGGCAGGGCGGTCCGGGTACACGCGCTTGGCGACCATCGAGACCTGCTCGGGCCAGCAGGCGTGCAGGAATCCCACCTCGGTGAGATCGCGACCCCGGGTGGAGCAGGTGTAGGTGCCCTCCCGGACGGCCGCCTCCCAGGCGGCCAGCTCGGTGATGTGCCAGATCAGGGGCGAGGGCATGAGGGGCAGTGTAGCGTTCCGTGCATGCACGAGAAGCCCGGCGGACCCCCGCACGTGCGGCTGGTCCACGACGAGGATCGCGATCGCTTCGAGGCGCTCGCCGGCGACGGCGTGGTGGGAGTGCTCGCCTACGGGCCGGACCCGCTCCGTGAGGGTGTCCGCGACCTGCGCTCCACCGTGGTCTCCGCGGAGCACGGCGGGCAGGGGATCGGCTCCGCGCTGGTCCGCGCCGCCGTCCAGGACTCCCGTGAGCGCGGCCTGCGTCTCACCGCGACCTGCTGGTTCGCCCGCGCCTGGCTCGAGCGGCATCCTGAGCACCACGACCTCCTCGCCGACGTCCCCGAGGAGGGGAAGGACCCCCGGTGACCTATCGCATCCTCACCGTCTGCACCGGCAACATCTGCCGGTCGCCGATGGCCGAGTTCCAGCTTCGCGCCGCCCTCGAGGAGGCCGGCCTCGGCAACCGCGTCGACGTCGCGAGCGCCGGCACCACCTCCTACGAGGAGGGCAACCCCGTGGACCCCCGCGCCGGAGCCCTCCTGCGCGAGCACGACATGGACCCCTCCGCGCACCGCGCCCGCGCCGTGACCCGCGAGGAGCTGTCCCGGGCGGACCTCGTCCTCGCCCTGGACCACGACCACGTGCGCCCCCTCGAGCGGCTCGCCGGCGAGCGGCTCGGTGAGCGGATCCGCATGCTGCGCTCCTTTGACCCGCAGGCCGGGGAGGACCTCGGCATCCGCGACCCCTGGTACGGCGGCGACGAGGACTTCGAGACCACCTACACCCAGGTCGACGCGGCCCTCCCGGGGCTCGCGGAGCACGTGCGCGGCGCCCTCGCCGCCGGCGGGCACGGCGCCGCCTCATGAGCGCCCTCGGGACCGCCGCCGCGCTGCGCGCCGGGGACCTCGACGCCCGGGAGCTCACCGAGCAGACCCTCGCCGCGGCCGCGACCCGCGGAGCCGCCGTCGGCGCCTTCGCCCACGTCCTCGACGAGCTCAGCCGGGAGCAGGCCGCGCAGGCCCAGGTCGAGCTCGAGGACGCCCGCCGCGCCGGGCGTCTCGAGGACCTCGCCCGCCGCCGGCCGCTGCTCGGCGTGCCGCTGCCCGTGAAGGACCTCACCCGCATCGCCGGCCAGCCCTTCGAGGCCGGGAGCACCGTGCTGCGCGGCACGATCGCGGAGGTCACCGACGGCGTCGCCGCACGGATCCTCGACGCCGGCACGGTGACGATCGGCAAGACCACCACGCCCGAGTTCGGCATGCCCGCCTACACGGAGCCCGCGACCGGTGCCCCGGCCCGCACCCCCTGGGACGTGCGGCGCACGGCCGGCGGCTCGAGCGGCGGGGCCGGTGCCGCGGTCGCGAGCGGGGTCGTCGACCTCGCCCACGGATCCGACGGCGGCGGGTCCGTGAGGATCCCCGCGGCGTGCTGCGGCCTCGTCGGGATCAAGCCCTCCCGCGGCCTCGTCTCGACGGGGCCCTTCGGCACCGAGGGCGCCGGGCTCGTCGCCGACGGCATGCTCGCCACCACCGTGCGCGACGCCGCGGCCGGCCTCGACCTCATCGCCGGGCCCCGTCCCGGCGACGCCCAGCCGGCGCCGCTCCTGCCCGGCGGCTACCTCTCCGCCTGCGATGCCCCGGCGCCCGAGGGGCTCCGGATCGGCGTGCTCACGACGCCACTCGCCGCCGAGGTCGATGTCCACCCCGCCGCTCTGCGCGCCGTGGAGCGCACGGTCGCGCTGCTGCGCGACCTCGGACACCACCCCGTGCCGGTCCCCGCCCCCTTCATCCCGCAGGAATGGCGCAGCTTCATGCCCCTGTGGACGGTGGGCGCCGCGACGATCCCCGTGCCCCCGGAGCGCGAGGGCGAGCTGCTGACGCTCACCCGCTGGCTGCGCGAGCAGGGACGCGGGTACAGCGGGACGGATCTGCTCACGGCGATCTCCGGCGTGCAGGCGCTCGCGCGGCGCACGGGAGAGGCCTTCGCGGAGCTGGACCTCGTCCTCACCCCGGGGCTGTCGGGCCCGCCCGCCCGCCCGGAGACCCTCCAGCTCGACGACGGCGCCGCGGACTTCGACGCCCAGTGCGCCTTCACCCCGTGGACGAGCACCTGGAACATGACCGGCGCCGCGGCGATCGCGATCCCCGCGCACCGGGAGGAGGTCGACGGCGTGCTGCTGCCCTTCGGCGTCCAGCTGGGCGGCACCGGTCCCGGCGCCGAGGCCCTGCTGCTGCAGGTCGCCGCCCAGATCGAGCAGCACGACCCGTGGCCGCTGCGCGCCGCGGACGCCTCCCAGGGCGGGGCCGGCGCATGAGCGGGGCCGAGGAGGCCGCTGCGGCGGGCACGACGTCAGGCGCGGAGGCGTCGGCAGGGCCCGGCGCGCCGGCGCCCGCACCCGCGCGCCCCGCCCCCACCGTCACCGCGGTGCGCCTGGACACCTGGCTGTGGAGCGTGCGGCTGTACCCCACCCGCTCCGCGGCCACCGCCGCCTGCCGCGCGGGCCACGTGCGGCGCAACGGCGAGCCCACCAAGGCGAGCCAGAGGATCGCGGTGGGGGACGAGCTGCGCCTGCGCTCCCCGGGGCGCGAGCGCATCGTCGTGGTCACGCAGCTGCTCGGGAAGCGGGTGGGCGCGCCCGTCGCGCGCACCGCCTACGAGGACCACAGCCCGGAGCCGCCGCCGCAGCTCTTCGGCGCCCCGCCGCGACGGGACCGCGGCGCGGGACGCCCCACCAAGCGGGAGCGGCGCGCGCTGGACCGGCTGCGCGGCCGGGACATGCCCGGCGCCGAGCACGACGAGGACCTGCCCGAGACGCGCGCCGGGCGCTGAACCCGACCGGACCGGCTCAGCGCGGCTGGCCGCTCGCGGCGAACAGCTGCTGGCGGTTGGTCGAGAGACGACCCAGCAGGCCCGCCTCGAGGGCGACGACCTTGGGGTTCGCGCCGTCGGCCAGGAGCCGCTGGCGCACGGAGGCGAGATCCGCGCTCTCGCGGATGAACCGCTTCATGAGCGGCTTCGCACCGATCTGCTTCGCCCAGGCGCGGCCCTCACGGCGCCCCTTCCAGGTGGCGAGCATCGTGACCTCCTCGTGGGTGAGCCAGCCGGTGTTCGCGTAGTCGCCCAGGCGCACCCGGGTGAGTCGCGCCTCGTCCCAGACCAGCACGCCGATCAGGCACAGCCACAGCAGGGACAGCAGCGCCTCGAGCGCGAACATGATGATCGTGACGGTCCAGCCGCCGGCGAGGGTCGCGGTGAGGTTCCATCCGGCGTGCAGCAGCATCCCGGGGATCACGGCGACCACGAACACCAGCAGGCCGGAGATCGTGCCCCACTTGCGGGCGACGAAGCCCATGATCATGCCCGTCAGCGAGGTGTAGATGGCGTGGCCGAAGATGTTCAGCGCGCCGCGCATGACGACCAGCACGGCCACGCCGCCCAGGCCCATCTGATCGAAGCCGTTCGCGTAGTACAGGATGTTCTCGGTGAAGGCGAAGCCGCCGCCGATCAGCGCGCCGTAGATGAGGCCGTCGAGCGGCCCGTTGAAGTAGCGGCGGGCGAGCAGCATGAGGACGAGCAGACCGAGACCCTTCGTGGTCTCCTCGACGATCGGGGCGCTGATGACAGGCCCGAAGAAGCTCGTGACCGCCTCGCTGCCCGTGAGCCGCCAGACGAGGACCGAGCCCAGGGTGTTCACCCAGAAGCTCACGAAGCTCGCGATGGCGGCGCCCCACATGACGGCGATGAGCAGCAGCGGGATCGGCTGCGGGTCCCAGCGGTCCGCGAGCAGGATGATCCCGACGATGACGACGAGGGACAGGAACGCGAGGAAGCCCATGACGGGCCACCAGACGGGGCTCGAGGAGTACGACAGCGTGAGGTAGACGAAGAAGAAGCCGAGCACGAGGAGCAGCCCGATCCCGAGGACGGCCAGGGCGATCCAGGTGAGGACGGTGACGCGGGGGACCGGCTCCGCCTCACGACCGACCTCCTGCACCCGGCGGGTCTGGGTCGCCCAGGCCGACTGCGGCTGCGGCTGGACGGGGCGCTGGATCTGCGCGGGGGCGTAGCGCGCGGCGGTGAGGCCCGAGGCGGGTCGCACGGAGGTGTCGTAGGAGCGGGGGATGCCGTAGTCGACGTACTGGGGCTGCGCCTGGAACCCGGGCGCGCCCGCGGCGGGGGCGCCCGCGCCGGGGCGGGGCCGGCCCGTGGGCTGCTGTCCCGGCTGCTGGGGTCGACCCGGGGACGGGGGACCCGGGTGGGCGGACGGCGGCTGGGTCATGGGAGGAGCGCCTTCGGGATCGGGGAGGGACGACGACGATGCGCGTCGCCCGCGGGCGGTGCGGGGGAGGGGGGAACGGTGGAACCGATGGTTCTCCCCTCTCCCCGGCGGGACGGTCTGGATGCGATGCTATCGGTGACGGTCGCCACAGTGAGGGGGCCGTGCCGGCTGTGGACGGGGCGGAGGGAGACCCCGACCCCTCGCCCCCGCACCTTGAGCGGAATAGACTCAACTCTGTGCCCGTTGCACCTCATGTCCCCCGCACAGCTTGGAAGGAGCGCCATGGAGTTCCAGTTCACCACCCGATCGCAGGAAGCGATCACTGCCGCCGCCCAGCACGCCGCAGAGCTCGGCAACCCCCAGGTCAGCTCCCTTCACCTGCTGCAGGCGCTGCTCGGCCAGGCGGACGGCATCGGCCGCGCCGCCCTCATCGAGGCCGGTGCCGATCCGGCCGTCGTCCTCGACCAGGTCGCGACCGCGATCGGACAGCTGCCCCGGGTCAGCGGGGACGGCGCCGGCCATCCGACCTTCGTCGGCACGGGCTATGACGCCCTCGAGGCCGCACGCCGCGAGGCCGACGCCGCCGGCCGCACCTACCTGTCCACCGAGCACCTCCTGATCGGCATCGCGCTCGGCTCGGACACCGCCGCCCGCCTCCTCGAGGCGGCCGGCGCGGGCCCCGCCGCCCTGCGCGATGCCGTCGCCCGACTCACCTCCGGAGAGGATCGTATGAGCACCCCCGATTCCCAGAACCCCGAAAGCACCTTCCAGAGCCTCGAGAAGTTCGGCCTCGACCTCACCGAGCAGGCCCGCGAGGGCCGGCTCGATCCCGTCATCGGCCGCGACACCGAGATCCGCCGCGTCGTCCAGGTGCTCAGCCGCCGCACCAAGAACAACCCGGTGCTGATCGGCGAGCCCGGCGTCGGCAAGACCGCCGTCGTCGAGGGCCTCGCCCAGCGCATCGTCGCGGGCGACGTCCCGGACTCGCTGCGCGACAAGCGCCTGATCTCCCTGGACCTCTCCTCGATGGTCGCCGGGTCGAAGTACCGCGGCGAGTTCGAGGAGCGTATGAAGGCCGTCCTCGACGAGATCCGCACGAGCAACGGTCAGATCATCACCTTCATCGACGAGCTGCACACCGTGGTGGGTGCGGGCGGCACCGGCGACGGCGCGATGGATGCCGGCAACATGCTCAAGCCCATGCTCGCCCGCGGCGAGCTGCGGATGGTCGGCGCGACCACCCTGGACGAGTACCGCGAGAACATCGAGAAGGACCCGGCACTCGAGCGCCGCTTCCAGCAGGTGTTCGTGGGCGAGCCCAGCGTCGAGGACACCATCACGATCCTGCGCGGCCTCAAGGACAAGTACGAGGCGCACCACAAGGTCTCGATCACCGACGCCGCGCTGGTCGCCGCCGCGACGCTCTCGGACCGCTACATCTCCGGGCGCCAGCTCCCCGACAAGGCCATCGACCTCGTCGACGAGGCCGCGTCCCGCCAGCGCATGGAGCTCGACTCCTCCCCGGAGGAGCTGGACATCCTGCGCCGTCAGGTCGATCGCCTGCGGATGGAGGAGATGGCCCTCCAGGGCAGCGAGGATCCCGGCAGCATCGCCCGCCTCGACTCCGTGCGCGCGCAGCTCGCGGACCGCACCGAGCGGATGGCGGCGCTCTCGGCGCGCTGGGAGCGGGAGAAGGCCGGGCTGAACCAGGTCGGCGAGCTCAAGGCCCAGCTCGAGCAGCTGCGCATGCAGGCCGATCGCGCCCAGCGCGAGGGTGACCTCACCGCGGCCTCGAAGATCCTCTACGGCGACATCCCCGCGCTGAAGACGCAGCTGCGCGAGGCGGAGGAGTCCGAGGCCGCGGGGGAAATGGGCGACGAGCGCCCGCTCGTGGCCGATCACGTGGGCCCCGACGACATCGCCGAGGTCGTGGGCACGTGGACGGGCATCCCGGCCGGCCGCCTGCTGCAGTCCGAGACGCAGAAGCTGCTCGAGATGGAGGACATCATCGGTGAGCGGCTGATCGGCCAGCGGCGCGCCGTGGCCGAGGTCTCCGACGCGGTGCGCCGTGCCCGCGCGGGCATCGCCGATCCGAACCGCCCCACCGGCTCGTTCCTGTTCCTGGGGCCGACGGGCGTCGGCAAGACCGAGCTCGCGAAGGCGCTCGCCGAGTTCCTCTTCGACGACGAGCGGGCGATGATCCGCATCGACATGTCGGAGTACGGGGAGAAGCACACCGTCTCCCGTCTCGTCGGCGCCCCTCCGGGGTACGTCGGCTACGACGAGGGCGGCCAGCTCACCGAGGCCGTGCGGCGCCGGCCCTACTCGGTGGTCCTGCTCGACGAGATCGAGAAGGCCCACCCCGACGTCTTCGACATCCTGCTGCAGGTGCTCGACGACGGCCGTCTCACCGACGGTCAGGGGCGCACCGTGGACTTCCGCTCCACGATCCTCATCCTCACCTCGAACCTCGGCGCCCACGTGCTGCAGGACACCTCGCTGCCGGAGGGCGAGAAGCACGAGCGGGTCATGCAGGTGGTCCGCGCGTCCTTCAAGCCGGAGTTCCTCAACCGCCTCGACGACGTCGTCATGTTCGACGCGCTGCAGCGCGAGGAGCTCTCGCGGATCGTCTCCCTCCAGATCGAGGCGGTCGGCGCCCGTCTCGCGGACCGTCGGATCCGGCTCGACGTCGACGAGGCGGCGACGCACTGGCTGGCCGACGCCGGCTTCGATCCGCTCTACGGCGCGCGCCCGCTCAAGCGGCTGGTGCAGAAGGAGATCGGCGACGCCCTCGCGCGGCTGATCCTGCGCGGTGAGGTGCTCGACGACGCCACGGTCGCCGTGCGCGTGGCGCCGGGCGGCGACGGTCTCGCCCTGTCCGTCCTGGAGGGCGATCACCCGGAGGAGGACGTGGACGGCGAGGACCGGGGAGCGCCCGAGGCCGCGGAAACCTCCGACGGGGCGACCGCTCCGGGCTCCGCGGACGCCTCGGAGGATCCCGCACTGCGCTGAGCTCGTGCCCGCGGGGAGGGCCGGACGGGTGAACCCCGTCCGGCCCTCCCGCCGTCTCAGGCGCTGCGGCGCTCCCACGGGAACGGCGCGTTCTCGAGCCGGTAGCGGTAGATCGTCTCGGTGTCGGTGATCTCGTCGACCTTCGCCTGCCAGGCCTCGCCGGCACCGTGCATCGCCTCTCCCGCCTCCCGCAGCGCATCGCCGCTGCCGGGGGAGGCCATGTCCATGACATCGGCCCCGCGCCCGGCGACGGTGCCGATCGCCTCGCTGAGCGCGGGCACCGAGGTCGCTGTGAGCGCATCCGCGCTCGCTCCGAGGTGGCGCAGCATGCCGCGCTCGCCGGCCCGGGCCGCCCCGGCCCAGTCGCCCTCGCCCACGGACTCCGAGATCTCCGCGGAGGTCTGGGAGACGTTCGCGAACTGCTGGTCCACGGCGCCCGTGACGGTGTCGTAGACGGATCCCTCGCCCAGGGCGACACCGGCGAGGTCATGGGGGATCCGGGCGAGGCCGACGATCGGCGTCGCGGCGCCCAGCCCTGCGGACTCCATCCGCGACTCGACCCCGTCGAGGAACTCCCCGCTGCTCTCGGTGAGCGTCGCGGCCGTCTGCAGACCGCCCAGCCCGGGGACCTGGCCGAACAGGATCTTCCGGTTCGTGGAGGCCTCGGTGATCCGGTCCTGGTCCAGGGCGAACGGGGTGTCGTCCTGCACCGCGCCCCGTTCCGGCACCGGGGCGGGCACCGGGTCGGGCAGGCCGTCGGTGGGGTCGTGGGGCGGTGAGGGGAGCGTCGGGTCGATCGGGGCGGCGAGGGGACCGCCGAGCAGCGGGCGGATCTTCTCGAAGGTCTCCCCGGCGCGCTCGCGCCAGCGGTCGAGGGTCTCGTGGGTGTCGAAGGGCTCGTCCGGCCCGGAGGGTCCGATCGGGTGGCCGAGCGGGCCCCCGATCCACGGGCCGAGGTCACCGGGGTCGGGCAGCCCCGCACCGGTGGACGGTCCCAGGCGCCCGCCGAGGTCCCGGAGACCCTCGACGGCGTCCATCCGCACCATCGCGTAGGGATCCCCGCCGCCCTCGGCGGAGGAAGCACGCTCCTGGGCGTCGCGGTGGCCCTCGAGCAGAGCCCGGCGCGCGGCGAGCAGATCGCACGCGCCGCCCAGGTCATCGGTGACCGCGGTGGTGCGCGAGCGGTGCGCCGCGGCGTCCGGCCCGGTCCAGTCGACGGAGGCGGAGGCGCCGCGGAGCAGCTCGATGAGGTCCCGCAGGAGCTCGATCCGCTCGTCGATGCTCTCGATGTACTCGTCCATGTCGAGGGGGTCGCATCCCCAGAAGGTGTCCATGCGGCGAACCTAGGCGCGGCGGTGCGACGCGCGCCGGGCGGCCGGCCGGACTGTGGACGACGGTGTCCTGGGGAGGAACCATTTCTGCGGGGCGCCTCCCCGCGGTCCTACAGTGGCGCGCATGTCCTTCCCCCACACTCCCGACCATCCTGCTCCCGCGCCGGCCCCCGCCCGCCAGTCACGGGCGAAGACCCTGCTGGGCACCGGGATCGGCAACGCGCTGGAGTGGTACGACTGGAACGTCTACGCGTCCTTCGCCGTCTACTTCTCGGCGCAGGCCTTCGACAGCAGCGACCGCACCTCCGCCTTCCTCTCCACGATGGCGATCTTCGCCGTCGGCTTCGTCGCCCGGCCCTTCGGCGGCGTCGTCTTCGGCTGGATCGGCGACCGCGTGGGACGCAAGCACGCGCTCTCCCTCGCCGTGCTCGCCGCCTCGATCGGGTCCCTGCTCATCGCCGTGCTGCCCACCTACGGCACGGTCGGCGTGCTCGCCTCCTTCCTGCTGCTCCTGGCCCGTCTGATCCAGGGCCTCGCTCACGGCGGCGAGCTCCCCTCCGCGCAGACCTATCTCGCCGAGCATGCCCCGCGCGAGCACCGCGGCTTCTGGGCCAGCTCGATCTACGTGACCGGCACCCTCGGCCTCCTCGCGAGCCTCGTGCTGGGTCTCGCGCTCAGCACGGCCCTCACCGAGGAGCAGATGGCGGCCTGGGGCTGGCGTGTGCCCTTCGCGATCGGCGCCGTGCTGGGCCTCGTCGCGCTGTGGATCCGCCGCTCGATGGAGGAGTCCGAGGTGTTCGAGGCCTCCCGCGCCGAGGACGGCACCGCGGGTCCCCGGGAGAACGTCCTCGTGGGCCTGTTCGTGCACTGGCGCACAAGCCTCCAGGTCATCCTCATGACCGCGGGGCTCACCGTCGTCTTCTACATCTGGTCCGTCTCCATGGCCTCGCTCGCCTCCCAGAACCTGGGGTACAGCGCCCAGCAGGCCTTCGGCGCCTCGGTGATCGGCAACGTCGTGCTCGTGCTCGTGCTGCCTCTCTGGGGCGCGCTCTCGGACCGGATCGGCCGGAGGACCTGCGCGCTCATCGCCCTCGTGGGCAGCGGCATCTGCTACCTGCCGATGGTCTCGCTCGTCGAGGGCGGGCAGATGTGGCAGCTCGTCGTCGCGATCAGCGTGCAGCTCGGGCTCATCGCCGGCTTCCTCTCCCACGCCCCGGCGATGTACGCGGAGATGTTCCCGACCGCGCGCCGCACGAGCGGTTTCGGCATCCCCTACGCGGTCGCGATCGCCCTGTTCGGCGGCACCGCCCCGTACCTCAACACCGCGATCGGCGATCAGCACCTCTTCGGCATCTACGCGATCGTGCTGATCCTCGTCTCGAGCCTGACGATCCTCACCCTGCGCGAGACGCGGGGCAAGGACCTCTCCGAGCCCGTCGGCCCCGCGCGGAGCGCCGCGGCGAGCAGCGAGGCCTGAGAGGCCTTCGCCGGCGTCCACGGGGCGCCGGACGCACGACGGGCCGCGGGGAGCAGCGCTCCCCGCGGCCCGTCCGCATCCGCGGCAGGTGCCTCAGACGACGATGTTCACCACGCGCGGCGCCTTCACGATCACCTTGCGCACCGTCTGCCCCTCGAGCAGCTGCTGGACCCGGCCCTCGGCCATGACCAGCGCCTCGAGCTCGGCCTCGCCGATCTCGGGATCGACCTCGACCTTGTGACGCACCTTGCCCTTGATCTGGACCACGCAGGTGACCGCCTCGGCCTTGGCGAGCTCCGGGTCGGCGACCGGGTAGGGCGCCCGCACGAGGGACTCCTCATGGCCCAGTCGCTGCCACAGCTCCTCCGCGAGGTGCGGGGCGAAGGGCGAGACCATGAGCACGAGCGGCTCGAGCGCGGCGCGCGGGGCGCCGTTCTCGCCGGAGGTCTTGGTCAGGTGGTTCACGAGCTCGATGAGCTTCGCGATCGCCGTGTTGAACTGCATCTGCGCCATGTCCCGGGTGACGCCCTCGATCGTGCGGTGCACGGTCTTCAGGGTCGCCGGCTCCGGCTCGGCGTCGGAGGCGATCAGCTCACCGGTCTCCTCGGAGACCGCCAGGCGCCAGAGGCGCTGGAGGAAGCGCTGCGAGCCCACGACGGCGCGGGTCTCCCAGGGGCGGGACAGGTCCAGCGGGCCCATCGACATCTCGTACACGCGCAGGGTGTCCGCGCCGTACTCCTCGTACATGTCGTCGGGGGCGACGGCGTTCTTGAGCGACTTGCCCATCTTCCCGTACTCCTGGGTGACCTGCTCGCCCTGGTACGTGAAGGTGCCGTCGGCCTCGGCGACGACCTCCTCCGCGGGGACGTGCACGCCCCGGGAGTCGGTGTAGGCGAAGGCCTGGATGTAGCCCTGGTTGAACAGGCGGTGGAAGGGCTCCTGGCTCGTGACGTCGCCGCGGTCGAAGAGCACCTTGTGCCAGAACCGCGCGTACAGCAGGTGCAGCACCGCGTGCTCCACGCCGCCCACGTACAGGTCCACACCGCCCGTGCCGCCCGCCTCGCGGGGGCCCAGCCAGTACTCCTCGTTCTCCGGGCGCACCAGGTGCTCGGTGTCCGTGGGGTCGATGTAGCGCATGTGGTACCAGGAGGAGCCGGCCCACTGCGGCATCGTGTTCGTCTCGCGCAGGTAGCGCTTGGGGCCCTCGCCCAGGTCCAGCTCGACCTCGACCCAGTCCGTCGCGCGGGAGAGCGGGGTCTGCGGCTCGGTGTCCTTGTCGTAGGGATCGAAGGTCTTCGGGGAGAAGTCCTCGACCTCCGGCAGGTCCACGGGCAGCATCGAGGCCGGCAGCGGGATCGGGGTCTCCGGGTCCGCGGGGTCGTAGACGACCGGGAACGGCTCGCCCCAGTACCGCTGGCGCGAGAACAGCCAGTCGCGCAGGCGGTAGGTGGTGCGGGTGCGGCCGAACCCCTTCTCCTCGGCGAAGGCGGTGGCGCGGGCCTTCGCCTCGTCCTTGTCCAGGCCGTCGAGGTCCAGCTCGGCGGAGGCGGAGTTGATCTTCTCGCCCTCGCCGGTCCAGGCGCCGCCGGTGAAGTCCTCCGGCGGGCGCACGGTGCGGATCACGGGCAGCTCGAAGCGGTCGGCGAAGGCGAAGTCGCGCTCGTCCTCCGCGGGGACCGCCATGATCGCGCCGGTCCCGTAGCCCGTGAGGACGTAGTCCGCGGTGAACACGGGGATCTCGCGGCCGTCCATCGGGTTCACGGCGAACCAGCCGGTGAACACGCCGGTCTTCTCGCGGTCGTCCGCGGTGCGCTCCTCCGCGCCGAGCGACGCGGCGCGCTCCTGGTAGGCGGTGACCGCCTCGCGCGGGCTCGCCGCGCCGCCGGTCCAGGCGTCCTTCGTGCCCTCGGGCCAGGCGGCGGGCAGGGCGGAGGCGTCCTCGAGCAGCGGGTGCTCGGGGGAGAGGACCGTGAACGTCGCTCCGAAGAGGGTGTCCGCGCGGGTCGTGAACACGTCGAAGGTCGCGTCCTCGACGCCGGCCAGCGGGAAGGTGACCTCCGCGCCGTGACTGCGTCCGATCCAGTTGCGCTGCATCGAGCGCACCGACTCGGGCCAGTCCACGCGGTCCAGGTCGTCGATGAGGCGGTCGGAGTACGCGGTGATGCGCATGTTCCACTGGCGCAGGCGCCGCGTGAAGACGGGGAAGTTGCCGCGCTCCGAGCGGCCGTCGTTGGTGACCTCCTCGTTGGCCAGCACGGTGCCCAGGCCCGGGCACCAGTTCACCGGGGTCTCGGAGATGTAGGCGAGGCGGAAGGCGTCGGCCAGCTGCCCGATCTCGGCGTCGGAGGCGGTGGGGACCTCGGCGGCGGTGCGGCCGGCCCAGGACTCGGGCAGCGTGATCGACTGCCTCTGGGCGAGCGCGAACGGGTCGACGGTCCCGGCGCGCAGCTCCTCGCGCAGCTCGGCGATCGGGCGCGCGCGGCCGATGATGCCGTCGGCGTTCTCGGCCGTGGGGTCGTACCAGGAGTCGAAGATGCGCAGGAAGATCCACTGCGTCCACTGCACGAACTCGCGGTCGGTGGTCGCGAGGGAGCGGCGGGAGTCGTGGGACAGTCCCAGGCGGTGCAGCTGGCGGCGCATGTTCGCGACGTTCGACTCGGTGGTCACGCGGGGATGCGTGCCGGTCTGGACGGCGTACTGCTCGGCGGGCAGGCCGAAGGCGTCGTAGCCCATCGTGTAGAGCACGTTCTTGCCCAGCATGCGCTGATGGCGCGCGATGACGTCGGTCGCGATGTAGCCCAGCGGATGGCCCACGTGCAGCCCCGCCCCCGAGGGGTACGGGAACATGTCCATGATGTACATCTTCTCGCCGAGCTCCGCGGCGGAGCGCCCGTCGGAGAGCGCGCCGACGGGGTTCGCGGCACGGAAGGTGCCCTCCTCGTCCCAACGCCGCTGCCAGCGCAGCTCGATCTGATCCGCCACCTCTGCCGTGTACCGGTGGGGTGCCTCGCTCATGGATGTCTCGCCTTCCTCGGATGGTGCGGAGCCTCCGCACGACGGTCCTGACATGAAGAAACCCCCGCACAGGCGAGGGGAGCCGCGCCGGTCCCGAGCTCCGCGCCCGGCACCGTGGTGCGGGGGAGGCGGGATTGTCCGACGCGGCTACGGAAGCAGGAGCCGTCGAGTCACCCGGCCATGCTACCGCGCGTCGTGCGGGTCGGTCCTGCCTGCCCGGGGGAGCCGGTCGGGAGTCACACGCCGAGCAGCGCGGAGACGGCGAGCAGCGCGAGGACCGTGCCGATCGTCGTGATGAGGACCGTGTCCCGGGCGAGGTTCTCCGCGGCCTGGTAGCGGGCGGCGGCGACGTAGACGTTCTGCGCCGTGGGCAGGGCCGCCATGACGACGACCTCGTACAGCCCGTGGCCGCTGAGCCCGAACAGCAGCCCGATGCCGAGCGCGAGCAGCGGCATGAGCACGATCTTCGCGATCGAGGAGATCGCGATGAGGCCCCGGTAGCCGTCGTCCTTCGCGAGCGGCCTCGACCCGTGCAGGGAGAGCCCGTAGGCGAGGAGCATCGCGGGGATCGCCATGTCGCCGAGGGAGGAGAACGGCTCGAGGACCACCTCGGGCAGCCGCACGCCGGCGCCGGCGAGCACCCCGCCCACGGCGGCCGCGATGATCGTCGGGTTCGCACCGATGCTGCGGGCGACGCCGGCGAGCCCGAGCCTCGACTCCTGGGTCTGCGCGTGCAGGACGAAGAGGTACAGGGGCGTGTAGACCGCCTGCTGGAAGAGGATCACCGGCAGGGCGTGCGAGATGTCGCCGAGCACGTAGGCGGCGATCGGGAAGCCCATGTTCGCGCCGTTGACGACGGAGCCGCTGATCGCGGCGATCGTGAGCTCGGTGCCGCGGCGCTTCGTGAACAGCCGCAGGCCCACCCACAGCAGCACGCCCATGAGGAGCCCGGAGATGCCGGCCACCGCCATCGGCACCGAGAACACCTCGCGGGGGTCGGAGCCGAGCAGGCCCACGAGCACCAGGGCGGGGGAGGCGAGGAAGAAGGTCGCGCGGTTCAGGACGTAGCGGCCCTGGGGACCGAGGATCCCGGTGCGCCCCGCGATCCATCCGATCGCGATGAGCGTCCAGACGATGAAGAACCCGGCCAGGACCCCGCTCATCGGGCGGGGGAGGGCACGGGGGTCAGCACGGTCCCGATCCTATAGGGGTGGGTCGATGCCCGCTGCTGAGGTCCAGCGCGCGGGACGGAACCCGGCCGGGGGAGCGGTCAGCGGGCCCCGACGCTGTGGCGGCCGCTGATCTGGTCGGCCATGCCCGGGACCGGCTCGGCGCCGTCGTGGCCGAGGGCCACGATCCGGTTGAGGTCGTCGACGTGGACGACCTTCGGCTCGTGCTCGGCGACCTCGCGCTCGTCCAGCTGGCCGTAGCCCATGATGATGACGAGGTCCCCCGGGGCGACCAGATGGGCGGCCGCGCCGTTGATGCCGATCACACCGGTCCCGGCGTCGCCGCGGATCACATAGGTGGTCAGGCGGGCGCCGTTGGTGATGTCGGCGATCGTCACCTGTTCGTTCTCGACCAGGCCGGCGGCATCCACGAGATCGGCGTCGATCGTCACCGATCCCACGTAGTGCAGGTCCGCCTGGGTGACCGTGGCACGGTGGATCTTCGAGGTCATGAGAGTGCGCAGCACGTGCACCAGTCTCCCATGCGCGATGATGGGGGCGCCCGCATCCGTCAGGAGGATCACGATGCCCAAGGCTCGCCGCCGTTCCACCCACCGATCCAGCCGGTTCGAGGACATGGCCCTGCCCGAGGAGCTGCTCGGCGTGCTCGCCGAGCAGGGACTCGACCGCGCCTTCGAGATCCAGGAGGCGATCCTCCCGGACGCCCTCGCGGGTCGCGACGTCCTCGCCCGCGCGGAGACCGGCTCCGGCAAGACCCTCGCGTTCACGCTCGCGATGACCGCCCGCTTCCGGCACCGCAAGGTGCACCGCCGTCGGCCGCTGGGCATCGTGCTGGTCCCCACGCGTGAGCTCGCCGTGCAGGTCGTGGACACGATCCACCCCTTCGCCCGCGCCATCGGCGTGCGCGCCCAGCTCGTCTCCGGCGGCATGAACATCGACAAGCAGGCCGAGGCCCTGAACCGCGGCGTCGAGATCGTCGTGGCCACGCCCGGCCGCCTCATCGACCTCGCCGAGCGCGGCGGGATCTTCCTGGACCGTGTCGAGACCACGGTCATCGACGAGGCCGACCACATGGCCGATCTGGGCTTCCTGCCCCAGGTGCGCGACATCCTCGCCGCGACGGAGATGGGCACCCAGAAGATGCTCTTCTCGGCGACGCTGGACGGTCAGGTCGAGGAGATCGTCGACACCTTCCTCGTGGACCCGGTCACCCACGAGACCACCCCGGTCGCCGCAGCCGTCGAGACGATGGCCCACCACGTGCTCGCGATCGCCCCCTCCGCCAAGCGCGAGGTGACCGCCCAGCTCGCGAACCGCGAGGGCCGCACCCTCGTGTTCACGCGCACGCAGCTGGGCGCGGAGCGCGTCGCCCAGGAGCTCATCGAGGTCGGGGTCCCCGCCGCGGCGCTCCACGGCAACAAGCAGCAGGGCCTGCGCACCAACGTGCTCGCCGGGTTCCGGCAGGGCGCCTACCCGGTGCTCGTGGCGACCGACGTCGCCGCGCGCGGCCTGCACATCGACGACGTCACGATGGTGATCCACGTCGACCCGGCCGACGACGTCAAGGAGTACGTGCACCGCTCGGGACGCACCGCGCGCGCGGGCGCCGCCGGCACCGTCGTCACCCTCGCGCTCCCGCACCAGGTCAAGGTCACTCGCTCCGTGCTCGAGGGCGCGAAGGTCGAGGGGACCTGGGCCGACGCCCCCGACGCCTCGGTCGAGGCGATCGCGGCGCTGGGCGGTCGCACGCCGTCGGGCGAGCCGGCCGAGGACCCCGCCGCGGTGAAGTACAAGGGCGCCCCCCGCAAGCTCGACCTCAGCCGCAAGGGCGGGGCGAGCGCGCGCAGGGCGGAGGAGCGCCGCGCGAACGAGGAGCGGCGCGCCTCCTGGGAGGAGGAGCCGGAGAGCGGCTCCGGACGCCGCGGCGGCGGTCGCCCCGGCGGCGCCGGACGTGCCGGCGGTGCCGGGTCCCGGGGACGCTCCGGCGCCCCCACCCGCGCCCCGCGCGGAGGGGCCTCCGGTCGTGGCCGCGTCGAGGGCGCCGAGCAGGGCGGCCGTGGTCGCCACGGCGCAGCCGACACCGGTCGCGGGCGGCGCGGCGGCGATGCCGGTCGCGGGCGCTCCGGGGGGTCCGACGCCGGTCGCGGCACAGGGCGCGGAACCGGCCGTGGCCGCGGCCCCGGCGCGGGCGGGAAGGGCCGCGGCTCGCGATGAGCATCAGCCTGTTCGACATGTTCAAGATCGGGATCGGCCCCTCGAGCTCGCACACCGTCGGACCGATGCGGGCGGCCGCGCTGTTCGCCCGTGAGATCCTCGCCGATCCCGCGCTCGGCCCGCGCGTGGCGGACGTCGCCGTCCACCTCTACGGCTCCCTCGCGGCCACCGGGGCGGGCCACGGCACCCTCGACGCCGTCGTCATGGGGCTCGAGGGAGCGGACCCCGAGACCGTCGACCCGGTCGCCGCCCGGGAGCGGGTCGCGCGCATCGAGGCGGAGGGCGGGCTGCTGCTGGGCGGCGCCGTGCCCGTCTCCCTGCGGCCCTCCACGATCGTCCTGCACCCGCTGACCTTCCTGCCCCAGCACTCCAACGGGATGACCTTCCTCGCCCTCGACGCCGAGGGGGAGGAGATCGCCCGACGGCCCATGTTCTCCGTGGGCGGCGGCTTCGTCGTGGACGAGGCGGACATGGACCGCCCCCTCGCGGAGCTCGCCGCGGAGGACGACGGCCGGGCGATCTTCACGACCGGCGCGCAGCTGCTGCGGGTCTGCGAGGAGCGCGGCATCTCGATCTCCGAGGCGATGCTGCTGCGGGAGCGGCAGTGGCGCAGCGACGAGGAGATCCGTTCCGGGGCGCTCGCGATCTGGCAGGTCATGAGCGAGTGCATCGATCGGGGCGTCCGCACCCAGGGTGTGCTGCCGGGCGGCCTCGAGGTGAAGCGACGCGCCGCGTCGTGGTTCGATTCGCTGAGCGCCGAGGACCCGGTGCGCCTGCCGATGAACGCCTTCGAGTGGGTCTCCCTCGCCGCGCTCGCCGTCAACGAGGAGAACGCGGCGGGCGGTCGCGTCGTCACCGCGCCCACGAACGGGGCCGCCGGGATCATCCCCGCCGTGCTCCACTTCGCGACCCGGTACATCGAGGGCGTGGACCCGGACGAGATCGCGGTGCGCTTCCTGCTGACCGCCGGGGCGATCGGCTCGCTGTACAAGGAGCACGCGTCGATCTCCGGCGCCGAGGTGGGCTGCCAGGGCGAGGTCGGCTCGGCGTGCTCGATGGCCGCGGCCGCGCTGTGCGAGGCCATGGGCGGCAAGCCCGCCCAGGTCGAGAACGCGGCGGAGATCGCGATGGAGCACAACCTCGGGCTCACCTGCGACCCCGTGGGCGGGCTCGTGCAGGTGCCGTGCATCGAGCGCAATGCCATGGCGGCCGTCAAGGCGATCACCGCGGCGCGGTTCGCGCTGCGCGGCACGGGCGAGCACTTCGTGTCCCTCGACGCGGTCATCGAGACCATGCGGCAGACGGGCAAGGACATGTCCGAGCGCTACAAGGAGACCGCCATGGGCGGGCTCGCCGTGACGATGGGCAAGGGGGTCCCGGTCAGCGTCCCCGACTGCTGATCCGCACCTCGCGCGGGACGGAGGAGGCGCCGAGCCGGTCCCGGACCAGCGCCCGCACCCCGTGCGGCGTGATGACGCGTCCCTCCTCGTGCTCCTCCTCCTCGAGGACCACGTGCGCGACGGTGCGCCGGCCGAGCTCCTCGTCGGGCACGAAGCGCAGATGCACCGAGCGGATGCCGTCCTGCGACTGCAGCAGGCGCACCACGCCGCGGGGGTCGCGGAGCATGCCGGGGCTCGCGTCCGGGGCGTCGGCCCGCGCGGTCACGTGCACGGCGCCCTGCTCGTCGATCTCGCCGTGGTCGGTGACGAGCCAGCGCCGGCGGGTGAAGGAGGTTCGGGTGCGCAGCACGCCGTCCCGCACCCGGATCTCCACGCCGTGGAGCGGCCTGCCGTCCACGGTGAGGGTCCCGGTCTCGACGCTCCCGTAGACGTCGTGGACCCGGGCGTGCCAGTGGCGGGCGAGGTCCGCGCGCAGCTCGTCGGGCAGGACGTCGGTCGTGGAGACGATCCGGTCGATGCGCAGCGGCACGTGGCCGCTGAGCTCGCGGTCCGCGGCGAGGATGTCCGCGAGGTGCACGGGGGTGCCCACGAGCATCCGCGGCGAGGTGCGGTGCAGCAGGGCGACCCGGTCCACGACCCGCAGATGGCTCACGTCCACGAGCGGGGACCCGGCGCTCAGCGCGGCGAGGGCGAGCAGCAACCCGTGCGCGTGGACCCCGGGGATCGCGGTCGCCACGCGGGCTCCCCTGCGCACGCCGATCCGGCGGGCGAGGTCGGTGAGCGTGCGCAGCTGCGGGGCGGTGAGCGGCCCGCGTTCGAGCACCCGAGGGGCGCCGGTGGTGCCGCTCGAGCGCAGGTCGAGGTGGCCGTGGCCGGCGAGCGCCGTGACGAGCACCTGGCGCAGCGGCGCCCAGGGAGGGAGCTCGCCGAGCCGCGGGCGCTCCGCCCCGCGCCGCTCGAGCAGCTGGAGATGACCCTGGAGGTCCCCGGCGGTGAGCTCGCCGTGCACGTCGACGAGCACGACGGACCGGGGTCGCGTCGCGGCCCGCAGCCGCAGGGCGGTGCGGGCGTGGGCGAGCCGGCCGGGACGGTGCAGCGCCATGCTCACCGCACCCCTGCGCCCGGACGCGGCGCGCTCTCCCCGGTGCGGGCGGGGAGGTGCGGACCGGCGGCGCCGCGGAGCGGACCGTCGGAGGAGGGGAGTGCCATGGGCACCACGGTAGTCGCGACGCGTCGTCGCCGCAGGTGCGCCCGTCCTCCGGGCCGTGTGTCGGAGGTGCGGGGACCTGCGCGTCCGCTCCGTGCCCCGGGCCCCTCGCCGGCTCGCACCGTCGAGCCCTTGCCGCGCTCGTCCACCATTGCTAGCATCCTCGCATGGTAGAGAGCAGCTCGAGGTCCCGCCCCCCGAAGGTGCAGTTCAACGTGTACCTGCCGCCGGATCTCGTCCGCGAGGTCAAGCACCGAGCGATCGACGAGTCCCTCAGCCTCAGCGCGCTCGTCGAGGAGGCGCTCCGGCGCTATCTCGACGGCGACCGCGCCTGACGTCGTCAGTCCCGCCCCCACCGCAGGAGATCCCGTGACCACCACTGACCCCGCCTCCGACACCCCCATGTTCACCGTCTTCCCCCTCCGCTTCACCGATGACGTCCCCGCGATGATCGCGTTCCTCCGCACGCTCGGCCTCGAGCGGTTCGTCACCGCGGGCGACGACGCCTTCGGCGACCTCGCCGCCGGCGCCGGACGGGTCATGCTCCACTCCGTCGCCGGCGCGGCGAGCGGTGCCCGCCCCGGGGACACCGACCTGTGCCTCGCCGTGCCCGATGCGGACGCCGCCGCGGCCCACCTCGAGGAGGCCGGCGTGGAGGTCTCCGTGTGGGACGAGAGCTTCGGCCGCCAGGGCCGGATCGACGGACCGGCGGGGGAGGGCATCTCCCTGAACGAGGATCAGCAGGACCTGTACGGCTACCAGGGCCACGACGCCTCCGGAGCGGACGCCCGGCTCGCCGTCGTCGCGGTGCTCGCGAGCGAGGACCCCGAGCGTGACGCGGCCCATCTCGGCCACCTCGGCCTCGCCCCCGTCGGCCCCGCCGCGCCCGGCTGGCAGGAGCTGCGCGGGCCGGGCCGGGCGGGCTCGATCGGTCTGCACGCTCCGCTGCCGGGAGCGCCCCGCACCCGTGCCACCTCCTCCGAGTACGGCGACGCGCTCCAGGTGCGTCTGGGCTTCTCCACGACGGAGGATCTCCGGTCGCTGGCCGACCGGCTCACCGCGGCCGGGCACGAGGCGCGCGTGGTCGAGGACGAGGGCATGAGCGCCGTGCACGTCACCGATCCCGACGGGATCGCGCTCGAGATCCATCCCCGGCAGGACGGCTGAGGGCACCGGGCGCGGGGGCGCGGACGGCGCCGCCGCAGGAACCTCGGACCGCGACCTGTGGCCTGGGTCTCAGGCGCTATGGTGGGTGCCGAACCGAACGCCCAGGGCCCTCGCGGGTCCAGGAACAGGAGCGCTGATGTCCGACGACGCCGTCACCGGGATCGACCATCTCGGCTCCGGGAGCCGCACCTTCCCGCCGCCCACCGAGTTCGTCCAGAACGCCGTGGCGCGCCCCTCGCTCTACGAGGAGGCCGCTCGTGACCGCCTCGGCTTCTGGCGCTCGCGCGCGCAGCTG
The DNA here is from genome assembly GCF_054777615.1 of Brachybacterium horti. Lineage (NCBI taxonomy): Bacteria > Bacillati > Actinomycetota > Actinomycetes > Micrococcales > Dermabacteraceae > Brachybacterium > Brachybacterium horti. The sequence continues at coordinate 96,940 of NZ_BAAHAM010000003.1, read as the reverse complement.
CTGAGCTGGAAGACCCCGTTCACGGAGACGCTGGACTGGTCGAACCCGCCGTTCGCGAAGTGGTTCGCCGACGGCACCCTGAACGCCGCCTACAACGCCGTGGACCGCCACGTCGAGTCCGGCCACGGCGACCAGGTCGCGCTGCTCGCGGAGTACGAGGACGGCTCCGACGGCACCTACACCTACGCCCAGGTGAAGGACGAGATCTCGCGGATGGCGAACGTGCTCATCGATCTCGGTGTGCGCACCGGCGACCGGGTCGCGATCTACCTCCCGATGATCCCCGAGGCCGTCTTCGCGATGCTCGCGTGCGCCCGCCTCGGCGCCCCGCACTCGGTGGTCTTCGGCGGCTTCAGCGCCGATGCCCTGCGCTCGCGCATCGAGGACGCCGAGGCCCGCGTGGTCATCACGGCGGACGGCCAGTTCCGTCGCGGCAAGGCGATGGCGCTCAAGCCCGCGGTCGACGAGGCGCTCGCCGGCGGCGGCGCGTCGGTCCAGAAAGTGCTCGTGGTGCGCCGCACCGGTGGGGACGTCGAGTGGACCGAGGGCCGCGACGTGTGGTGGCACGAGGCGCGCGAGACCGCCTCCGTCGAGCACGAGCCCGTGTGGGTCGAGGCCGAGCACCCGCTGTTCATCCTCTACACCTCCGGCACCACCGGGAAGCCCAAGGGGATCGTCCACACCACGGGCGGCTACCTCACGCAGACCGCGTACACGCACCGCGCGGCCTTCGACATCAAGCCGTCCACGGACGTCTACTGGTGCACGGCCGACGTCGGCTGGGTGACCGGGCACAGCTACGTCGTCTACGGGCCGATGGTCAACCGCACCACCCAGGTCATCTACGAGGGCACCCCGGACACCCCGCACCAGGGCCGCTGGTGGGAGATCGTCGAGAAGTACGAGGTCACCCAGCTGTACTCCTCGCCCACCGCGATCCGCACCGCGATGAAGTGGGGCGAGGAGATCCCCGCGAAGTTCGACCTCTCCTCCCTGCGCCTGCTGGGCAGCGTCGGCGAGGCCATCAACCCCGAGGCATGGATGTGGTACCGCCGCGTGATCGGCGGCGACCGCTGCCCGATCGTCGACACCTGGTGGCAGACCGAGACCGGCGCGCTCATGATCTCGCCGCTCCCGGGCGTCACCGAGACCAAGCCGGGCAGCGCGCAGGTGCCGCTCCCGGGCATCAGCGCCGAGGTGCTCAACGACGCGGGCGAGCCCGTGGAGAACGGCCAGGGCGGCTACCTCGTGCTCACCGAGCCGTGGCCGTCGATGCTCCGCGGCATCTGGGGCGACCCGGAGCGCTTCGAGGAGACCTACTGGTCCCGCTTCCCCGGCAAGTACTTCGCCGGTGACGGCGCCCGCAAGGACGAGGACGGCGACATCTGGCTGCTGGGCCGCGTGGACGACGTCATGAACGTCTCCGGGCACCGCCTCTCGACCACCGAGATCGAGTCCGCCCTCGTCAGCCACGAGTGGGTCGCGGAGTCGGCCGTGGTCGGCGCGGCCGACGAGACCACCGGTCAGGCCGTGGTCGCCTTCGTCATCCTGCGCTCGGGCACCGAGGACGCGGTCGCGGAGGCCGGCGGCGAGGACAAGGCCGTGGAGATCCTGCGCCAGCACGTGGGCAAGGAGATCGGCCCGATCGCGAAGCCGAAGCGGGTCCTCCTGGTCACGGAGCTGCCCAAGACCCGCTCGGGCAAGATCATGCGCCGCCTGCTGCGCGACGTCGCCGAGAACCGACAGGTCGGGGACACCCAGACCCTCGCCGACTCCTCGGTCATGGATCTCATCCAGAAGGGCCTCACCGGCAAGGGCTGACCGGGACGAGCGGTCCGCGCCCGAGGCGCGGACCGGACCGGCAGCGAGGACGCCGGCCGCGACGGGATCCCGTCGCGGCCGGCGTCCTCCTCGTGCGGGGTCAGCGGGTGACGATCACGTCCCCCGACGAGGACTCCACCGCGATGTGGCCGACGATGTCGCCGTCGGCCCCGGTGATGAGCGGATCGACGCGCGTCTCGCCGAGGTCGGTGACGGCGTCGACGGTGCGGCGCGCCGTGCCCGGCGCGCGGACGGTGACGCTGCCGAGGTCCGCGGCGATCCGGACGTCCCCGGCGGCATCGGGGGCGAGCCCCAGGTCGACCTCACCGGTGTCGCTCGTGATGTCGACGCCGGAGGTGACGGGGGCGGCGAGGTCGACGGAGACGTCGCCGAAGTCCGTCGCGACCGTGAGCGGGCCGTTCACCGTGAGGTCCTGCAGGTCCACGGCGCCGGTGTCGGCCTGCACGTCCAGGGCCGAGAAGGAGCCCTGGGCCTCGACGTCGCCGTAGTCCAGCTGGATGTCCAGGTCGAGGTCGAAATCCTCGGGGACCACGAGCAGGAGGTCCCGGGTGTCGTCGAGCCACGGCACGGGGTTCCCACCGGAGGGCTGGCGCACCGAGATCGCCGGGTGCTGGGCGGTGCCGGAGTCCGTGAACCGTGCGAGCACGGTCTCCCCGGCCGGCGGCGGCGTCGTCGCGCCGGACTCCACGAGGGAGAGCGTGACCTGCTGCGCGTCCGCCTCCCGGACGACGGTCACGTCGCCCACATCGGCCTCGAGGGAGAGCGCGGTCGGGCTGCCGAGCTCCTGCGTGGAGGCGACGGTGGTCATGTTCCGGTCGAGGTACCAGGGGATGAGCACGCTCGCCGCGAGCAGCACCAGGACCAGCAGGACGATCAGCGAGCCCAGGAGCACGCTCGCCGTGCGCCACGGGCGGTCGCGGCGAGGATCCGGTGTGAGGTGCCGGGGCGGGTCGAGACGGTGACGGGGCTCCGCGGCCGGCGCGGCGGCGGGGGCGGGAGCGGGGGGCAGGGCGGTCATGAGCGGTCCTCCGATTCCAGGTAGCGGAGCACCGCCATGACACGGCGGTTCTCGCCGTCCACGGGCGGGAGGTCGAGCTTGGTCAGGAGCGAGGAGATGTGCTTCTCCACGCTCCCCGCGGAGACGAACAGGGCATCGGCGATCGCCTGGTTGGAGCGACCCTGCGCCATGAGCGAGAGCACCTCCCGCTCGCGCGGGGTGAGCTGCTCGAGCACCCGTCGGCGGCGAGAGCGCACGAAGATCTGCTGGACCACCTCCGGGTCGAGCCAGGTGCCGCCCCGGCCCACCTCGTCGACCACGCCGAGGAAGTCCTCGACGTCGGCGACGCGGTCCTTGAGCACGTAGCCGAGACCCCGCGGGGAGTCCGCGATGAGCTCGGAGGCGTAGCGCTCCTCGACGTACTGGGAGAGCACGAGCAGGGCGACGTCCGGGTCCTGCGCCCGGATGAGGGTCGCCGCCCGCACGCCCTCGTCGGTGAAGCTCGGGGGCATGCGCACGTCGATCACGGCGAGATCGGGGGAGTGCTCGGTGACGGCGTGGAGCAGCGGGGTCGCCTCGCCCACAGCGGCGACGACCTCATGGCCGGCGTCGGTGAGCAGGCGCTCGAGGCCCGCCCTCAGCAGCACGGCGTCGTCGGCGATGACGATCCTCATCGGGTGACCTCCTCAGGGGCGGGGACGGCGACGCGGGCGGGCGTCGCGGGGGAGCGGGGCGGAATGGCGTCGGGCAGGGGGACCACGGCGAGCAGCACGGTGCCGCCGCCCTCGGGGCTCGCGACCTCGAGCAGGCCGCCGGTCGCGCGCACCCGGTCGGTGAGGCCGGCGAGCCCGGTCGAGCGGCCGTCGCGGTGCACGCGGGCGCCGCCGCGGCCGTCGTCCTCGATGCGCACGCGCAGGGAGTCCTCGGTCTGGGTGAGGGTCACCGAGGCGCGGCGCGCCCCCGCGTGCTTGGTGATGTTCGTGAGCGCCTCGGCGACCACGAAGTACGCCACGGCCTCGCGTTCCCGGTCTAGCGGGCGGGGCAGGTCCACCTGGAGGTCGACAGGCACCGCGGAGCGGGCGGCGAGCGCGGAGAGCGCCGCGTCGAGCCCGCGGTCGGTGAGCACCGCCGGGTGGATGCCCCGGGCGAGCTGGCGGAGATCGGTGATGACCGCCTTGGTCTCCGAGTGCGCCCGGGTGACGAGCTCCTCCGCGCGGTCCGGGTCCGTGCGGATGCTCTGGCGCGCCATGCCGAGCGTCATGCCGAGCGCCACCAGCCGCGGCTGCACGCCGTCGTGGAGGTCCCGCTCGATCCGCAGCCGCTCCTGGGCGGCGGCGTCGACCGCCCCCTGGCGGCGCACGGCGAGCTCGGCGACCTGGCCGCGCAGGTCCTCCTCGGAGCCGGAGATCATCGCACGGGCGAGCCCGCGGTCCGAGAGCGCACCCAGCACGAGCATCAGCAGGGAGACCACGAGCGCGGCCGCGCCGATCCCCGCGAGTCCCCAGCGGGGGAGCTCGACGGTGCCCAGGGTGAGCGCGCCGTGGCGCACGGCGACGTCGACGGCGACCCAGGAGACGAACAGGGCCACGAGCGAGAGCAGGGCGAAGACCCCGGCGACGAGCATCGCGAGATGGTGGTGCAGCACGCCCTTCCAGAACCAGCCCGAGCACACGTCGAGCCACAGCCCGTGCAGCCACCCCGCGAACCCGGTGCGCGCCGAGCGGCGGCGCGCGGGCACGATCACCTCGAGGCCGTGGACGGCGACCGCGCGGCGGCGCTCCACGATCACGGCGGCCCGCATGGCGAGCACCCACGGCACGAGCAGCAGGAACCCGCTGCCGAGAGCCGGCAGGCTGCCGATCCCGGTCAGCAGCAGGGTCAGCGAGATCCAGAACCAGGTGAGCAGGAGCATCCCGCCGATGACCACGGAGGCCAGCGAGGCGGGGGTCACCCGGGCGCGGCGCGGGGCCGACCGGGTGCGGCCGGGGGCCGGCGGGGCGGAGGTGTCGTCCATGGACAGGACACTATGCGGCGGCCCGCGACCGGCCCCACCGGGGACTCCGACGGATCCCGCGGGGGATAGCCCCCGCCCCGACGTGGCGGGGGACTCGCCCGGGAAGGCCCGTCCCCGCCCACCGATGCGGTTCAATGGGTCCATGAGCAGTGACGCGAAGACCCCGGCCGGCGACCCGGCCCCCACCGAGCGCGACGAGGCGTCCTCGTCCTCGACCTCCCCCCAGGGCTCGCTGCGGGACGTGGCCAACTCCCTGGGCATCTCGAGCGCGGTCGCCCTGCGCGCCCTGCGCGGCATGGACGACATCCGCCCCGCCCTCCGCCGCCGCGTACAGGAGGAGGCCGAGCGCCTCCGCTTCCCGCTGGAGGAGCTCGCGGGCGAGACCGACCACCGCGGCGTCGTCGCCGTGCTCGTCAACACGATGCGCAACACCTGGATCTCCGACCTCGTGCGCTCGATCCGCATCGAGCTCACCGCGACCGGCCGTACCGCCGTCGTGGTCCCGACCCGTCGCCGCGTCCCCGAGTACCCCGTCGCCGCGGACACCGACGCGATCGAGTCCCTCGTGCGGCTCGGCGTGGACGGCTTCCTCATGGTCTCCGACCTCGCGGACATGGACAGCGTGATCGCGGCGACCGGCGACCGCCCCTTCGTGGGCATCGGCTGCTCGCAGGAGTACGTGGGCCGCATCGACACCGTCCGCATCGACGACGAGGTGGGCCAGGGCCTGCTCGTCGACCACCTGGTCGGCCTGGGTCACCGGGACATCGCGCACGTCGGCGGGGTCGGCGCGGCCGTGGCCCGCGAGCGCGCGGACGCCTTCCGGCGCGCCATGGCGCGCCACGGCCTCGAGGACCACGCGCGCATCGAGCCCGGTGACTTCACCGAGCAGGTGGGGCAGACCGCCGGCAACATGCTGCTGCGCGGCAGCCACGTGCCCACCGCCGTCACCTGCGCGAACGACGTGACCGCCGTGGGCGTGCTCTCCGCCGCCCGCGAGGCCGGCTTCTCCGTGCCGGACCAGCTGGCCGTCGCCGGCTACGGCAACACCTCGCTCGCCTCCTCCGGCATCGCGCAGCTCACGAGCGTCGACCCGAACTCCGATCGCCTCGGTGCGCTCGCCGCGCAGTTCCTCGTCGAGCGCGTCTCCGGCCACGAGGTCGAGGCCCGCGACGTCGCCGTGGCGCCCACGGTCGTCGTGCGCCGCTCGAGCTCCGCCGGCCCCCGGGCCGAGTCGCCCAAGCGCAAGCGGATCTCGGTCGACTGACCGCCGACCCCGCGTCTCCCCCCTTTCCTGACTCTGCGAACCCTGCGATAGGCTCCGACCATGATCAACACCACGAACGATCCGAGCACGCCGCCGACCCAGCGGTCCATCGGTGAGCTCGTCCAGTCCATCAAGGACGAGATCCTCGGCGTCGTCCATCACGAGATCGACATCGCCAAGAAGGAGCTCACCGCCCTCGGCATCAAGGTCGGCATCATCGCCGCCTGCGCCGCGGTGCTGCTCTTCCTCCTGCTCTCCGCCTGGGTGATGCTGCTGTTCGCCGCGGCCACCGGGCTGCAGGCCCTGGGACTGCCGGCTTGGGCGTCCTTCCTCATCGTGGCGGGCGTGTTCATCCTGCTCGGCGCGATCGCCGGCCTGGTCGCCTTCCTCGTCTCCAAGAAGCTCAAGGCCCCCGAGACCACGATCGAGACGGCGCAGTCCGCCGTCGGCGCGGTCCAGGGCAAGCGCCGCAGCAACACGGTCTCCTACGACGACACCTTCGAGGAGCTCTACGGGAAGCCGGCGGCCACGACCGCCACCTCCTCCAGCTCCTCCTGAGACCCGCGCCCCACCAGGGCGATCCCGGGCCGCGCGCCCGGTACCCTGGTCGGCGTGACTCTCCACCTGCACGACACCGCCACCCGCACCACCACCGCGCTCACGCCGGTGCGCGAGGGGGCGGTGTCGCTGTACGTGTGCGGCCCCACCACACAGGGCGGCCCGCATCTCGGGCACCTGCGCACCTTCCTCGCCTTCGACGTGCTCGTGCGCTGGCTCGAGCGCAGCGGGTACGCGGTCACCCACGTCCGCAACGTCACCGACATCGACGACAAGATCCTCGCGAAGGCCGCGGAGAACGACGCCGAGTGGTGGGCCTGGTCGCTGCGCTTCGAGCGTGACTTCCACGCCCTGCTGGACGCCGTCGGCAACCGTCGACCCGATTACGAGCCGCGCGCCACGGGCCACGTCCCCGAGATGATCGCGTTCATGGAGCGGCTGATCGAGCGCGGCCACGCCTACCCGGACGGCCGGGGCTCCGTGTACTTCTCCGTCGCGTCGCTCCCCGAGTACGGGGCGCTCACCCGCCAGAGCCCGGAGGACATGCAGGACTCCGGCGAGGAGACCGAGCCCGGCAAGCGGGACCGCCGCGACTTCGCCCTCTGGAAGGCCGCGAAGGACTCCGAGCCCGCGACCGCCTCGTGGGACACGCCCTGGGGACGCGGCCGGCCCGGCTGGCACCTCGAGTGCTCCGCGATGAGCCTGAAGTACCTCGGGGAGACCTTCGACATCCACGGCGGCGGCCTGGACCTGCGCTTCCCCCACCACGAGAACGAGCAGGCCCAGTCCCACGCCGCGGGCCACGGCTTCGCGCAGCGCTGGATGCACTCGGGCATGCTCACCGTGGACGGGCTGAAGATGGGCAAGAGCCTGGACAACTTCGTCACCGCCGCGCAGGCGCTCGCCGAGAACCCGGTGCCGGTGGTGCGGCTCGCCCTCGTCTCCGGCCACTACCGCGCCAACGTCGAGTACAACGCGAGCTCGCTGCGTGAGGCGACGACGGTCTGGGAGCGCTTCGGCGCCGCCGCCCGTCGTGCCGCCGAGCAGCTCGCGGGCACCGAGCACGCCCCCGCCGCCGCACCCGACGTCGATCACGGCGCCGTGGAGCTGCCGGTGGAGTTCATCGCCGCGATGGACGACGACCTCGCCGTCCCCGAGGCGCTCGCCGTCGTGCACCGCGAGCTCTCCGCGCTCAACGCCCTGCTCGCCGCCGGCCGCGAGGCGTCGGAGGTCGCGGCCGGGCTCGCGCGTCTGCGCGCGATGCTCGACGTCCTCGGCCTCGACCCCCTCGGCGCGCAGTGGCAGGACGCCGGCGCCGGGGACGAGACCGAGCGCCACGCCCTGGACGCGCTCGTCCAGGCACAGCTGAGCGCACGGGCGGCCGCCCGTGCGGACAAGGACTGGGCGCGCGCGGACGAGATCCGCGATGCCCTGACCGCTGCCGGCATCCGCGTCGAGGACGGGGCCGACGGCGCCCGCTGGACGCTCGCACCGCGCAGCTGAGGAAGAAGGAACCCCATGGCAGGCAACAGCTCACGGCGAGGCGCCATGCGCCATTCGAAGAAGGGTGCGACCGTCGGCTCCGGCGGTGTGCGCCGTCGCGCGCTCGAGGGCAAGGGCCCCACGCCCAAGGCCCAGGACCGCCCCGGCCACAAGGCCTACGCGGGCGGCGCGAAGAAGAGCTCCGGCGCGAAGGCGAGTCCCGGCAGCGACCAGGTCGCCGGGCGCAACTCCGTGCTCGAGGCGCTGCGCGAGGAGGTCCCCGCGACCCAGCTCATGCTCATGACCCGCATCGAGGTCGACGAGCGGGTGCGCGAGATCATGCGCCTCGCCGCCGCGCGCAACCTCCCCGTCACCGAGGTGCCCCGCTCCGACCTGGACCGCCGCACCGACCACGCGGTGCACCAGGGCGTCTCGCTGACGATCCCCCCGTACCAGTACGCGGAGGTCGACGAGCTCCTGCAGATCGCCTCCGACGCCTTCGAGCCGCCGCTGCTGATCGCCCTGGACGGCATCACCGATCCCCGCAACCTCGGCGCGATCCTCCGCAGCGCCGACGCCTTCGGCGCGCACGGCGTGATCCTCCCCGAGCGTCGCAGCGTGTCGATGACCGCGAGCGTCTGGAAGGTCGCGGCGGGCGCCGCCGGCCGCGTGCGCGTCGCCCAGGTCACGAACCTCAACCGCACGCTCTCCTCGCTCAAGTCCCAGGGCGTGTTCGTGCTGGGCCTGGACGCGGACGGCGACGTCACCAGCCGCGAGCTCGAGCTCGGCACCCAGCCGGTCGTGCTGGTCGTCGGCGCCGAGGGCAAGGGCCTGTCCCGGCTCGCGCGCGAGACCGCGGACCAGGTCGTCTCGATCCCGATGGCCGGCCGCACGGAGTCCCTCAACGCCTCCGTCGCCGCCGCGATCTCCCTCTACGAGATCGCCGGCGTGCGCGCCGCGCAGGGCCGCGCCTGACCTCGCTCCACCAGCACGAGAGGGGCGGCACCGGACGGTGCCGCCCCTCTCGTGCGCCCGGGACCGTGAGCGGCCCCGGCGGGTTCAGGACTCGATGATCGGCAGCGCCGAGGTCTCGGTCGTGACGAGGGACTTCTCGTCGGGACGGTGGACGAGCACGGTGAGGATGTAGTCCCGGACCGTGTCGTCGAGGCTGACGTCCGCGCCGCGCTCCTCGGAGAGGAACCACTTGTGCTCGAGCACCTCGTGGAAGAACTCGGGCGGCTCGAGCTTGGAGCGCATGCCGCGCGGGATCGCCCGCACCACAGGCTCGTACTGCCGCTGCAGCCACTCGTGGGCGACGAACTCCTCCTCCTCGGCCTGCTGCTCGGTCGCGGCGCGGTAGTGGTCGAGGTCGTTGAGCAGCCGGCGGGCCTGGTTCTCCTGCGCGTCGATGCCCGTCAGCCGCATGAGCCGGCGGGCGTGGTGGCCCGCGTCGACGACCTTGGGGCGGATCGAGAGCGAGGTCCCGTCGAGGTCCGTGGTGATCTCGAGCTCGCCCACGTCGAAGCCGAGCTTGTTGAGCTTCTCGATGCGGGCGGAGACCCGCCAGCGGTCGTCCGTGGAGAACTGCTCCCGCGCGGTGAGCGCGTCCCAGAGGTCGTTGTAGCGGCGCACGAGGTCGTCGCCCACCTCGACCGGGTCCGACTCCGGGTCGATCATGTCCCCGGCCTGGAGGTCCATGAGCTCGCCGATGATGTTCGTGCGGGCCAGGTCGAGATCGTAGCTGCGCTGGCCGTCGGAGAGCTGCTCGTGCAGGCTGCCGGTCTCGACGTCCACGATGTACGCGGCGAAGGCGCCCGCGTCACGGCGGAAGAGCGTGTTGGACAGCGACACGTCGCCCCAGTAGAAGCCCTCGAGGTGCAGGCGCACGAGGAGCACCGCGAGCGCGTCGAGGAGCCGGTGCGCGGTGTCCTGCCGGGAGACCTGGCTGAACACGGCACGGTAGGGGAGCGAGAACTGGAGGTGCCGGGTGATGAGCACGGCGTCCAGCGGGTCGCCCTGCGGCGAGGTGCGGCCGGAGATCACCGCGAAGGGCACCACCGCGGGGATGCCGATGCGCCCGAGGACCTTGAGCATGTCGTACTCGCGGCGGGCGAGCGTGTGGTCGATCTCCTTGAGGGCGAGCACGCGGCCCGAGACCCGGGCGAAGCGGACCACGTGACGGGAAATGCCGCGGGGCAGGGCCGCCAGGATCTCGTCCGGCCAGTCCTCCAGCGGCTGCTCCCAGGGCAGGTCCAGCAGGGCCGGATCCGCACGGGACGCGGTGATCTCCAGGGGTGCCATGGCCCCATTGTCCCCCAGGTCGGGGTCCCCTCGCACGGGTGACGCCAGGACGGGCGGCCCGAGGACGGACGACGGGCGCCCGGCCGGTGGCCGGACGCCCGTCGTGGACGAGTCCTGGGAGGTCAGTCGCCGAGGCGCTGGCCGGACTTCACGTCGAACAGGTGCAGGTGGCCCTGCTTGGGGCGGAAGTACACCGTCTCGCCCTTCATCGGGGGGCGGCGGCCGTCGACGCGGGCGATGACCGGCTTGGCGGTCTCGTCGGCGCCGGCGAGGCGGCCGTAGACGTAGGCGTCCGCACCGAGCTCCTCGACCACGTCGACCTCGACCGCGAGGCCCTGGCCGTCACCGACGAGCTCGAGGTCCTCGGGGCGCACACCCACGGTCACGGAGGACTCGTTGGTGTCGGAGAGGGTGGTGCGGTCCACGGGGAGGGTCGCGCCGCCGAACTGCACGCCCTGGTCCGTCAGCTTCTCCTCGATGAGGTTCATCGCGGGGGAGCCGATGAAGCCGGCCACGAACACGTTGTCCGGGTGGTCGTACATGCGGCGGGGGGTGTCGATCTGCTGGAGCACGCCCGCGTTGAGGACGGCGACGCGGTCGCCCATCGTCATGGCCTCGGTCTGGTCGTGGGTGACGTACACCGTGGTGACGCCGAGACGACGCTGCAGCGAGGCGATCTGGGTACGGGTGGACACACGCAGCTTCGCGTCGAGGTTCGAGAGCGGCTCGTCCATGAGGAACACCTGGGGCGAGCGGACGATCGCGCGGCCCATGGCGACACGCTGACGCTGACCGCCGGAGAGCGCCTTCGGCTTGCGGTCGAGGTACTCGGTGAGGTCGAGGATCGCGGCCGCGTCCTCGACGCGCTTGCGGATCTCCGCCTTCGGGGTGCCCGCGATCTTCAGCGCGAAGCCCATGTTGTCCGCGACGGTCATGTGCGGGTACAGGGCGTAGTTCTGGAAGACCATCGCGATGTCGCGATCCTTCGGGGGGACGTCGGTGACGTCGCGGTCGCCGATGAGGATGCGACCCGCGTCGATCTCCTCGAGACCGGCGAGCATGCGCAGCGAGGTGGACTTGCCGCAACCCGAGGGGCCGACGAGGACGAGGAACTCGCCGTCGCCGATCTCGATGTTGAGGTTGTCCACGGCCGGGCGCTCCTGGCCCGGGTAGACGCGCGAGGCGTTGTCGAACGTGACGGTAGCCATGGTGATTCCCTTCACCGGCAGGTACGTGCCGGACGATCCGTTGTGAAGTAGTACTGCTCAGTGCTCACCGGTACTCCGCAGGATCGCGTGGTGCTTCCCTGCACCGGCAGGGCGAGTGTAGCCCATCTCTCCTGTGACAGGGACCACCGTTCGCCGAGGTGGGGAGCGGGTCGGGGCCGCATACTTGTCCCGTGGACATCTCCGATCTCGCCCGCCGCCTCCTCGACCGTCGCGACAGTGCGGACGCGCCCCTGCGCATCGTCCAGACGGGGCACCCCGCGCTGCGCCGCCGCGCCGCGGGCGCCGTCGCACGTCTCGACGCCGGTCTCGCCGAGCTCCTCCCCGAGCTCGCCGACGCGATGACCCTGACCATGCGCGAGGCGCCCGGGGTCGGGCTCGCCGCCCCGCAGATCGGCCTGCCGCTGCAGATGGTCGTCGTCGAGGACCGCTACGCCGGCGACGAGGACGACGACGACCTCCTCGAGCGCCGCCCGCTCGCCCTGCGAGCCCTGCTCGACCCCGCCGTCGAGCTGCTCGGCACCGAGCAGGTCTACGCCTGGGAGGGCTGCCTCTCCGTGGACGGCTTCAGCTCGATCGTCCCCCGCTCCCGGCGCGTGCGTCTGCGCGCGACGGAGCTGCTGCCCACCGGTGAGCTGCGCGAGGTCGACGAGGAGCACGCGGGCTGGACCGCCCGCATCCTCCAGCACGAGACCGACCACCTGCACGGCGTGCTCTGCCACGACCGATCGGTCCCGCGCTCCTTCTCGGACAACGCCTACGTCCCCCGCCTCGCCGAGCTGCCCGAGGCCGTGTGGCGCCTGGGCCTGACCGGGGACATCGAGCGCCTGGGCGACGGCGAGGTCGTCGTCGACACCGCCCGCCGCTGAGGACCGGCGCCGCCCCGGACCGCGCCGCGCAGGGCGGTCCCGGGCTCTCCGGGTAGGTTGTCCCCGTCCCACCACCGACGGAACGGAGCACCCGGTGACCTCGACCGACAACACCCCCGCCCAGATCCCCGCGGAGGAGGGCGACAGCGCGCTCGACGAGCGCTGGATCGCCGGGCTCGACTCCGCGATCGCCGCGCAGGCGCCGCTCGCGCGCCGCTACGTCGCGCACCTGCGCGCCGCGCACCCCGAGGCGGACCGCGCGGAGCTGCTGCGCATGATCTCCCGCCGCTTCACGCTGCTCGCGACCGCGAGCGGCGCCGGGATCGGCGGCGCCGCCGCCCTCCCCGGCATCGGCACGATCGCGGCGATGGGACTGACCGTCGGCGAGGGCCTCAGCTTCGGCGAGGCCGCGGCCTTCGCGATGCTCGCGACGGCGGAGATCCACGAGATCGACATGCGCGACCGCAACACGCGCCGGCTCGTGCTCATGGCCGTCCTCAGCGGGGAGCGCGGCGAGCAGATCATCGCCCGTGCGATGGGCCGCTCCGGCCACCAGTGGGGGAGCGTGCTCGCCGGCGGCGGAGTCGTCCCCTCGCTCGTGACGAAGCAGGTCTCGAAGTACGTGCGGCGCCGCGTGCTCTCCCGCAGCGGCAGCCTCTGGCTGGGCCGGCTGCTCCCCTTCGGGATCGGCGCCGTGATCGGCGGGGCGGGCGCCCGCGCCGTCTCCCGCAGCGTGGTCTCCGCCCTCGAGGACATCTTCGCCCAGGCCGTCACCGTCCAGGGCGAGACCGTCGAGGGGACCGCGCCGGACGAGGTCGACGCCCGCCGGCTCTGACCCCCGCAGGGCGTCCCCGCGCGACGTCCCGCCCCGACGGCGAAGGGCCCCGGATCACAGGATCCGGGGCCCTTCCGCTCGGTCGGGGCCGTGCCCCGGACGCGCCGCGCTCAGTCGACGCGCGTGAACTCGTTCTCGTGCTCGGTGCCGACGGCGCGCTCGTAGGAGCGGCGGATCTCGGCCTCGGCGTCCGAGCGGCCCTCCCAGTGGGCGCCCTCGACGCTCTTGCCCGGCTCGAGGTCCTTGTAGACCTCGAAGAAGTGCTGGATCTCCAGGCGGTGGAACTCGGAGACGTCCGTGAGCTCCTGACGGCGCACCTGGCGGCGGTCGCCCACCGGCACGGCCACGATCTTGTCGTCGCCGCCGGCCTCGTCGCGCATGCGGAACATGCCCAGCGCACGGCAGCGGATCAGACAGCCCGGGAAGGTCGGCTCCTCGAGCAGGACCAGGCAGTCCAGCGGGTCGCCGTCCTCACCGAGGGTGCCCTCGATGAACCCGTAGTCATCGGGATAGCGGGTGGCGGTGAACAGCATCCGGTCCAGCCGGATGCGACCGTTGTGGTGATCCACCTCGTACTTGTTGCGGTTCCCCCGGGGGATCTCGATGGTCACGTCGAATTCCACGACTGCCGCTCCATTGCTCCTGGCCCAGCGGGCTCTCGTACTGACCTCGACACTCTATCGTGGGGGAATGGTCTCCGAGCGCATATGGCGGAACACGGCGATCGCGCTGTGCGCGGCCGTCCCGCTGAGCTTCTACGTGGTGGGCGACCTCGCCGACGCCTTCCCGGGGGTCCTCACGACCGCCTCCTCCGGGAGCGGTCAGGAGGCCGGCCCGCGTGCCGTCGCCGAGGACGACGAGCGCGTCACGGTGCTCGCCCCGAGCGGCGGGATAGCGCCGAGCGTGGACCCGGAAACCTCCGCCGACCTGGCCTCTCGTATGGACGAGCACGCCTCCGAGCCGGTGGTCGACGGGAACCTCGCCTACAGCGTCGTGGACGCCGAGTCCGGTGAGGTGATCGCCGAGCGCGACGCCGGGACGGCCCGGGTGCCCGCGTCGACCCTCAAGCTGCTCACCGCCGCCGCGCTGCTGAGCGAGGTGGACCCCGGGGAGACCCTGACCACACGGGCCCTCGTGAGCGACGGCACTGTCGTGCTGCAGGGCGAGGGTGACATGACGCTCGACGACGGCGACCTCCGCACACTCGCGGAGGGTGCCGCGGGGCTGGCACGGGAGCAGGGGAGCGGCACCGTCCGGCTCGCCGTGGACACCTCCGCGATCGAGGGCGGGCAGAACCCCGCATGGGGGAGCAACGGGACCGCGGGCGGCTGGGTCACCCCGACCGCGGCGATGGCTCTGGACGAGGGGTGGCTCGACGGCGAGGAGTACGGACCCAAGTCCACCGATCCCGTCGGGGACGTCGCCTCCCGCTTCGCCGAGCTGCTGGGGGAGCAGGGGGTGGACGTGGAGGGGTCCGTCTCCGAGGGGACCGCGCCGGAGGGCGCCGCCGTCGTCGAGGTCGAGTCCGCGCCGCTCTCCGAGATCGTCCGCCACACCCTCCAGATCTCCGACAACACGACCGCCGAGCTGCTCGGCCACCTGCTCGCCGCCGCCCGCGGCGAGCCGACCACGCCCGAGGGGGCGGCCGCCGCCCTCACCGACGGGGTCCGCGAGCTGGCCGCCGAGGTCGGTGTGCCCTCGAGCGACCTCGACGACCTCGTGATCCGGGACGCCTCGGGCCTCTCGACGCAGAACCGGGTCCCGCCCGCCCTGCTCGCCGCCGTGCTCGGCGAGGTCGCCTCGGGCGGCGTGCCGGCCCTCACCCCGATCCTCTACGACGTGCCGATCGCCGGGCTCTCCGGGACCCTCGCCGAACGGTTCTCCGAGAAGGAGGCGAGCACCGCCCGCGGCCTGGTGCGGGGCAAGACCGGCTACCTGGGCGGGTCCTCGGCGCTCGCGGGGACCGCCGTCCTCCCCGACGGCCGGACCGTCGGCTACTCGATCGTCGTCCACGGCTTCGACGGCTCGCGCGCCGCGGAGGCCCGCGCCGCGGCGGACGCCGTCGCCGCCGAGCTCGTCCAGGGCGAGTGATGGCCGGACCGCCGCCCGTCGTCGCCCGCGCCCGCACGGCCGTGCGGCTCGCGCTCACCGAGCGGATCGAGCAGCTCGCCGACGACACCGACGCCGCCCGCTACACCCCGACACTCGTCGTGGGGCTCAGCGGCGGGGCGGACTCCCTCGCCCTGCTCGCCACGACGGTCTGGGTGGGGCGCCGCATGGGGCTCGGGACCCTCGCCGCGATCGTCGACCACGGCCTCCAGGAGGACTCCGCGGGCGTCGCCGAGCGTGCGCGGGTCCAGGCGGAGGACCTCGGCGCGGAGGCGATCGTGCTGCGCGTCGACGTGGACCTCACGAGCGGCGGCGGCGTCGAGGCCGCCGCGCGCACCGCCCGCCACGACGCGCTGGACCGACTCGTCGAGGAGCGCGGTGCGCTCGCGCTGCTGCTCGGCCACACCCTCGACGACCAGGCCGAGCAGGTGCTCATGGGCCTCGCCCGCGGCGCCGGGCCCCGCGCACTCGCCGGGATCCCGCGCCGCCGCGGCGCGATCCTGCGACCGTTCCTCGGCAGCGGCCGCGACGAGAGCACCTGGCTGCGCCGCGCGGACACCGAGGAGATCTGCCGCGTGCACGAGCTCGAGTGGTGGGAGGACCCGATGAACGCGGACGAGTCCCTGCTCCGTGCCCGCGTGCGCCACCGGGCGCTCCCGCTGCTGCGGGAGCTGCTCGGCGTGCAGATCGATGAGAACCTCGCCCGCACCGCCGAGCTCGTGCGCCCCGACGCCGACCATCTCGACGCCGAGGCCGAGGAGCTGCTCGCGGCCCTCACCCGCGACGGCGGCGAGCTCCGGGAGGAGCGGGACCTGCTGCTGCTGGACGTGCACGCCCTCGCCGCCGCCCCGACCCCGCTGCGCACCCGGGTGCTGCGCGACGCCTCGCGCCGTGCGGCGGCCGCCGCGGGCACCTCCTCGGGCAAGTCCCTGCTGCGCCGGCAGGTGCTCGCCGCGGACTCCCTGACCGTCACATGGCACGGTCAGGCAGCGGTGCCCCTTCCGGGTAGGATCGAGGTCGCTCGTCGCGACGGAATGCTGGTATGGCGAAGGGGTGACCCCTGAGGACCTCGAGCCGCGGCGACCGCACCCACGCACCCACGGAGGAGACCCGCGTGCCCCAGACGCACATCCACCCCGACGTCGATCGCGTGCTGCTGACCGAGCAGCAGATCGCCGATCGGCTCGCCGAGCTCGGCCGGCAGATCGCCGAGGACTACGCGGACGAGCCCCCGATCATGGTGGGCGTGCTCAAGGGCGCCGTCATGGTCATGGCGGACCTCGCCCGCGCGACGGACCTCAGCGTCGAGATGGACTGGATGGCCGTCTCCTCGTACGGATCGGGCACCAAGTCCTCCGGCGTCGTCCGCATCCTCAAGGACCTCGGCGCGGACATCTCGAACCGCCACGTGCTCATCGTCGAGGACATCATCGACTCGGGGCTCACGCTGAAGTGGCTCCTCGCGAACCTGCGCTCGCGCGGCCCGAAGTCCGTCGAGATCGCGACCCTGCTGCGCAAGCCGGACGCCGCGAAGGTCGAGATCGACGTGCGCTACCTCGGCTTCGACATCCCCAACGAGTTCGTCATCGGCTACGGGCTCGACTACGCGGAGACCTACCGGAACCTCCCCTACGTGGGCGTCCTCAAGCGCTCGGTCTACGAGGGCTGACATGGCGAACGACCCCACCACCTCCCGGTCCGGGCGGCGCAAGCGCCCGTTCACCTCCATCGCGATCTGGGTGGTGGTGGCGCTGCTGGCCGGCATGGTCCTGTTCACCTTCCTCGGTCGGGACGGCTACCAGCAGGTCGACACCGAGCAGGGGCTCGAGCTGCTCAAGGGCGGCACCGTCGAGCAGGCCAAGATCATCGACGGCAACCAGCAGCGCGTCGACCTCGTGCTCACCGAGAACTACAAGGACGGCGACGAGGACAAGGGCAAGAAGGTCCAGTTCTCCTACGTCACCGCCCGCGCGGACGACGTCGTCTCCGCCGTCACCGCCGCGGATCCCGAGAAGGGCTACACCGACGAGATCGCCACCAGCTCCTGGTGGTCCACCCTTCTGGTGTCCTTCCTGCCGCTGCTGATCTTCATCGGCCTGTTCTGGTTCCTCATCATGAACGCCCAGGGCGGCGGCGGCCGGGCGATGCAGTTCGGCAAGTCCAAGGCGAAGCTGTTCAACAAGGAGTCCCCGAAGGTCACCTTCGCGGACGTCGCGGGCGCCGAGGAGGCCGTCGAGGAGCTCGACGAGATCAAGCAGTTCCTCGTGGACCCGGGCAAGTACCAGGCCGTGGGCGCCAAGATCCCCAAGGGCGTGCTCCTGTACGGCCCTCCCGGCACCGGCAAGACGCTCCTCGCGCGGGCCGTGGCCGGCGAGGCGAACGTGCCCTTCTACTCGATCTCCGGCTCCGACTTCGTGGAGATGTTCGTGGGTGTCGGCGCGAGCCGTGTGCGCGACCTCTTCTCGACGGCGAAGGAGAACGCCCCCGCGATCATCTTCATCGACGAGATCGACGCCGTGGGCCGCCATCGCGGCGCCGGCATGGGCGGCGGCCACGACGAGCGCGAGCAGACGCTGAACCAGATGCTCGTCGAGATGGACGGCTTCGACGAGAACCAGAACGTCATCCTCATCGCTGCCACCAACCGCGTGGACATCCTCGACCCGGCGCTGCTGCGCCCGGGCCGCTTCGACCGCCAGATCGCGGTCGAGGCGCCCGACCTCAAGGGCCGCCTGCACATCCTCACCGTGCACGCGAAGGGCAAGCCGCTCGCGCACGACGTCGACCTCGAGGCCGTCGCCCGCCGCACGATCGGCATGTCCGGTGCGGATCTCGCGAACGTGCTCAACGAGGCCGCACTGCTCACCGCCCGCTCCGGCAACCAGATCATCGACAACCGGGCGCTGGACGAGGCGATCGACCGCGTCTCCATGGGCCCGCAGCGGTACTCGAAGGTCATGTCCGAGCGCGAGCGCCAGATGACCGCGTACCACGAGGGCGGCCACGCGCTCGTGGCGGCGGCCATGAACAACTCCGCCCCGGTCACCAAGGTGACGATCCTGCCGCGCGGCCGCGCGGGCGGCTACACGATGGTGGTCCCCACCCAGGACCGCAACTACCAGTCCCGCAACGAGCTGCTGGACCGCCTGGCCTACGCCATGGGCGGCTACGCCGTCGAGGAGAGCATCTTCCACGACGTCACCACCGGTCCCAGCTCCGACCTGCAGAACGCGACGAAGATCGCGCGCACGATGGTCACGCAGCTCGGCATGAGCGGGAAGATCGGCCAGGTCGCCCTCTCCGGCGACCAGGACGAGGTCTTCGTGGGCATGCAGCAGGGCCAGGGCCCCGCCTACAGCGCGGAGACGGCGAGCATCGTGGACCAGGAGGTCCGCGCACTGCTCGACAACGCCCTCGACGAGGCCTGGGCCGTCATCTCCGAGAACCGCGACGTGCTGGACCGGCTCGTCGAGGAGCTCCTGGAGAAGGAGACCCTCAACGAGCACGACCTCGCCGCGATCTTCGCGGACGTCCGCAAGCACCCGCGGCGCGAGGTGTGGCAGTCGGACACCGACCGCCCCGCCCTCGCCCCGCCGAGCGTCGGCGTGAGCACGACCGGCACGGGCACCGAGTCCCACGACGCCGGCGAGCCGCTGCAGCCCGGCGCGCCCGAGCTGCCCCATCCGGGCGGCGACGGCCCCGGGATCCCGGGCGCCCCCGGTCAGAGCGACGGGACGGGGTACTGAGATGCCGGTCGACCTGGACCGCGTCGCCGCCGGTGTCCGCGAGATCCTCGCGGGCATCGGGGAGGACCCCGACCGCGACGGGCTGCGCGACACCCCGGCGCGGGTGGCGCGCATGTACGCCGAGGTCTTCGAGGGACTCGACAAGGACGCGCACGAGCCGCTGTCCACGACCTTCGAGATCGACCACCAGGAGCTCGTGCTGGTGCGGGACATCCGCTTCCACTCGCTGTGCGAGCACCACCTGCTGCCCTTCCACGGCGTCGCCCACGTGGGCTACATCCCGGGGGACGGACGCGTGACGGGGCTGAGCAAGCTCGCCCGCCTCGTCCACGTGTACGCGCGGCGCCCGCAGGTGCAGGAGCGGATCACGACCCAGATCGCGGAGGCCCTCATGGAGGAGCTCGGCGCGGCCGGCGCGATCGTCGTCCTCGAGGCGGAGCACCAGTGCATGTCCATGCGCGGCGTGCGCGCCGAGGGCGCCCGCACCGTGACGAGCGCCGTGCGCGGTCAGCTGCGCGACGGCGCGACCCGCGCCGAGGCCATGAGCCTCATCCAGCGGGGCTGAGCCGTGGGCACGCCGGTGCGCCGACCCCGGGGGCTGCCCGCGTCCCTGGGGGAGGACCGCACCCTCGTCATGGGCGTCCTCAACGTCACCCCCGACTCCTTCTCCGACGGCGGCCACCACGACCGCTACGAGGAGGCCGTGGCCCACGCCCGGCTCCTCCTCGAGCAGGGCGCGGACATCATCGACGTGGGCGGTGAGTCCACCCGCCCGGGCGCTCCCCGCGTCGACGAGCAGGAGGAGCTGCGACGCGTGGTCCCCGTGGTCGCCGCCCTCGCCGCCGAGGGGGTCACCCTGAGCGTGGACACCATGCGCTCCTCCGTCGCCGCCGCCTCCGTCGAGGCCGGCGCGCTCATCGTCAACGACGTCTCCGCGGGCTCCGCGGACCGCGACATGGGCACCATCGCCGCGGGCCTGCGCACGCGACTGGGCACCCCGCCGGTGTTCATCGCGATGCACTGGCGCGGCCACAGCGACGTCATGAACGACCTCGCCGTCTACGAGGACGTCGCCGCGCAGAGCGCCGCCGAGCTCGACGCCCGCCTCGAGGCGCTCCGCACCGCAGGGCTCGAGGACGACTTCCTCGTCGCGGACCCGGGGCTCGGATTCTCCAAGACCGGTGACCAGAACTGGGAGCTGCTCGCGCACTGGGAGTCGATCGCCTCCCACGGCCTGCCCGTGCTCATCGGCGCCTCCCGCAAACGCTTCGTGGGGGCCCTCGACGTGGACCGCGACGCGGCGACGGCCGCGATCAGCGCCTACAGCGCGGAGCGCGGCGCCTGGGCCGTGCGCGTACACGAGGTGCCCGCCAATCTCGCGGCGGTGCGGGTCGGCGACCGCCTGCGCCATGCCCGGGGGACCCGACAGGAGGAGCGCGCATGAGTCTCGCCGCGTCCGAGCCCGCCCGCGACCGCATCGAGGTCGCCGGGATCCGCGCCTGGGGCCGCCACGGCGTGCTCGCCGAGGAGACGGAGCTCGGCCAGCAGTTCGTCGTGGACGTCGCCCTGCACGTGGACACCGCCGCCGCCGGCCGCAGCGACCGTCTCGAGCGGACCGTGAACTACGCCGAGGTCGCGCGGATCGCCCGCGAGGAGATCGAGGGCGAGCCCGTCGCGCTCGTCGAGACCCTCGCCGAGCGTCTCGCCGCCCGGGTGCTGGGGACGATCGGCGACCCCCTCGTGCGCCGCATCGAGGTGACCGTGCACAAGCCCGCGGCGCCCGTCGGCCTGCCCGTGGACGACGTGCGGCTGCGGATCGTCCGCGACGCCGAGCCCGTCGACGCGGTGCTCGCCGTGGGCACCAACCTCGGTGACCGCGAGGGGCATCTCGCGCGGGCGCTGGAGCTCCTGGACCGCACGCCCGGCGTCGAGGTGGACTGGACCTCCCCGGTGGTCGAGACCGACCCGGTGGGCGGGGTCGAGCAGGACGCCTTCCTCAACGCCGTGGTCGGCGTGCGCACCGCGCTCTCGCCCTTCGCGCTGCTCGCGCAGTGCCAGCGCCTCGAGCAGGACGCCCGCCGTGAGCGCCTCGTGCGCTGGGGCCCGCGCACCCTCGACGTCGACGTCATCGCCTACGGCGCGCACACGAGCGAGGACGAGGAGCTCACCCTCCCGCACCCGCGCGCCCGTGAGCGCGCCTTCGTGCTGGAGCCGTGGCGGCTCGCCCGGCCCGGGGCCCTGCTGCCCGGGCACGGCGAGGTCGCCGCCCTCGCCGCGGTCGCCCCCGATCGGGACGGCCTGCGCCCCGGTCCCGCGATCCCGGGGTACGCGCGCTCGTGAAGCCGCTGAGCATCCCGCTGCTGGTGCTGATCTGGCTGATCGGCACGGGCTTCGGCGCGCAGGTCCTCGACGTCATGGCGGCGCGCGGCCGCAGCGTCCCGGTCACGGGCTGGCTCACCACGGTCGTCGAGCTCGCCCTCATCGGCGTGCTGCTCGTGCACGGCCTCCCGCTGCGGCGCTACATGGCAGAGAGCCGGGACCGCGACGAGCACCCGACGGTCGCGCCGCGCCGTCATCAGATCGACCTGCCCACCGCCTACCGCACCGTGCTGATCGCCCGGGCCTGCGCCTACACGGGCGCGATCGTCGGCGGCCTCTTCTCCGGGCAGTCGCTGTTCCTCCTGGTCACCGGCACCGGCGATCTGTGGAGCGCGGTGGTGCCGAGCACCGCCGCGGCCCTCGCGGGCACTGCCCTGGGCGTTCTGGGCGTCGTCGTGGAGCGCTGGGGCACGCTGCCCCCGCAGGACGGCGAGGGCGGGGAGCGCGCGCACGTCGGGTCCTGAGCCGGGCGGCGACGGGGGCGACGTCCGTCGGAGCGTCCCTCGACCTCCGGGGAGCCCTGCGCCCCGGCATCGATGACACGATGTCCCCATGACCTCCTCGCCCGACGAGCCCACCGCGCCGCACGAGCCCCCCGCACCCGGCGAGCCCACCGCGCCGGTCGAGCACAGCACGCCGCACGGGACCGCCGCCGGGCACGAGCCCGCTCCGACGATCCGCGACGGGCGGCTGCTCGGCGTCGACGGGCTGCGCCCGGTCTCGCCCTCGCTCGTCCCCGCCCGCTACCTCGCGGCGATACCGGGGTACGTGATCGCCCTCGCCCTGGCCGTCGGCGCCGTCGTGCTCGCCGCGATCACCTCCTGGTGGTGGATCGCCGCGGTCGCCGTCGTGCCGCTCGCCGTGATCGTCCAGTCCCTGCTGCTCACCCCGCGCCGGGTGCGGGCGATCGGCTACCTCGACGGCGAGCAGGAGCTCGTGATCGCCCGCGGGATCATGTTCCGCACGGTCTCGACCGTGCCCTACGGCCGGGTGCAGTCCGTGACGATCGGCGAGGGGCCGATCGAGCGCCGCTACGGCCTCGCGACCCTCGAGCTCACGACCGGCGCCTCGGACGAGGCGCCCTCGCTGCCTGGCCTCCCGCGGGACGAGGCGGAGCGCCTGCGCGGCCTCCTCGCGGAGCGCGGCGTGGACCGGATGGCGGCGCTGTGAGCTCCGCGCTCCCTCCCGGGCACCGTCGCACCCATCCGCTGACCCCGCTCGTCACCGGATGGCGGATCGTGGTCGGCGCGGTCGCGGTGCTCACCGCGCAGAATCTCGCCGCCCTCGTGGGGGACTTCACCGTGCGACGGCTGCTGATCGGCCTGGGGGTCCTCGGGGCCGCGGTGGTCATCGGCGTCGTGGTCTCGGCCCTGTCGTGGTGGGCCACGAGCTACGGGGTGGACGAGGAAGGCGTGGTGCGCCGCAGCGGTCTGCTCAGCCGCACCCGGCAGTTCGCCCCGCGCGCCCGGATCGAGTCGGTCTCCCTCGAGCGTCCCCTCCTCGCGCGCCTGCTGGGCCTCGCGAAGGTGCGGATCGAGGTCGCCGGCGGCGGCGAGTCCTACCTCGACATCGCCTACGTGCGCTCCGCGGAGGCGGAGGACCTGCGCCGACGGATCCTCGAGGTCGCCGCCGGGACCGTGCCCGGGGCCGGACCGGCGACCGTGGACGGACCTGCGCCCGGGGCCGGGGGGTCGGCCGACGGCGGGCCCGCGGGCGCGACCGGAGCAGCCGGCGCGGAGACGTCGGGGACAGCGGCGGCGACGGCCCCGGGGACGCCCGTCGATCCCGGGGCTGCGCCGGCGACCGGAGCCGCGGCGACGTCGTCGCCGGGAGCACCCGATCCCGCGGACCGTCCCTCAGGGGAGCGGGACCTCGCCGCGAGGGCCCGGGCGATCCTGCACGACGGCGTCACCGACGGCGAGCTGATCGCCGAGATCCCCACCGAGCGCCTGGTCCGCTCCCTGCTGCGCGACAGCTCCTTCCTGCTGGGCCTCGCCGCGAGCGTCATCGGCCTGGGCGTGACGATCGCGCTCGCGATCTGGCAGGAGGGGCTCTCGATCGCCATCCTCGTGCCGCTGCTCCCCGCCGTGATCGCGGTCCCGCGCTACGTGTTCGGCCGCATCGAGAGCGGCTGGGGCTTCGTCTCCCGCGTCTCCGACTCCGGGCTGCGGATGCGCCGCGGCCTCGCGAACACCCGGGCGGACACGATCGCCCCGGACCGCATCCAGCGCCTCGAGCTGCGCCGGCCGCTGCTGTGGCGCGCCCCGCGCTGGACCGCCGTGACCGTCACCGTCGCGGGCATCGACGAGGACGAGGACGGCGGCGCCCGCAGCGTGCTCCCCGTGGGCACCCCGGACGAGCTCGCGTCGACCATCGGCCACCTCGCCCCGCCGCTGGGGACCGGCGACGACCTCGCCGCGCTCGAGCGGCTGCTCACCGCGCCCGCCCGGGAGCTGCCCGGCCTGCGCGCGCCGCACCCCCTGCAGTGGTACGCCCGGCGCACCGTCGTCACCGTCCTGCTCCCCGGCGCCGTGGTGCGCCGCAGCGGTCTCCTCGCCCGGCGGGTGCAGATCGTCCCCCGTGACCGCGTCCAGGAGCTCTCCGTGGGGGACGGCCCGCTCGCCCGCCGGCTCGGGAGCCTCGACCTCTCCGTCGCCGTCGCCGGTCACACGGTCGAGCTCGACGCCCTGCCGCGGGCCGACGCCCTCGTGCTGCACGCCGCCCTCGCCCTCGACGCCGCGACCGCGCGCCGCTACACCGAGCGCGACGGCTGGCCCGTCCCGCCGCTGGCCGCGGCCGCACCGGCCGCCTCCGGCGCATCGCGGACGGGGGAGGGGCGATGAGCGCCGACGCGCCCCGGCTCGGCATCGGCATCATCGGCGCGGGCCGCGTGGGCGCCGTGCTCGGTGCGGCGCTGCGCGCGGAGGGCCATGCGATCACCGGCGCCTACGCCGTCTCCGACGTCTCCCGCGAGCGGGCGGCGGAGCTCCTGCCCGGGGTGCCGCTGCTCGACGTGCCCGCGATCGTCGAGCGCAGCGAGCTGCTGCTCCTCGCCGTGCCCGACGACCAGCTGGGCCCGCTCGCCGCGGGCATCGCCGCGACGGGACTCGTGCCCGGAGGGCAGCTGGTCGTGCACACCTCCGGCCGCTACGGGACCGAGGTGCTCGCCCCGCTCGCCGAGGCCGGCTGCGCGACGCTCGCGATCCACCCCGCCATGACCTTCACCGGCACCCGCGACGACCTCCCGCGACTGCTCGGCTGCCCCATGGCGATCACGGCGAGCGAGCTCTTCGCCCCGATCGCCGCGGCGCTCGTGGTCGAGCTCGGAGGGGAGGGGTTCGTGCTCCCCGAGGGGGACCGCGCGCTCTACCACGCGGCCCTCGCCCACGGCGCGAACCACCTCGTGGTGCTCGTGGACCAGGCCCGCGAGGCGCTCGCGAGGATCGGGATCGAGGAGCCCGGGCATCTGCTGCGGCCCCTGCTCGAGGCCGCCCTGGACAACGCCCTGCGGCACGGCTCCGCCGCGCTCACGGGACCGGTGGTGCGCGGGGACGCCGGCACCGTCGCCTCCCACCTCGGCGCGCTCGACGACCTCGACGCGACCGCCCTGCCCGGTGATCCCGCGGACACCTCCGCCACCTACCGCGCCCTCGCGCGCGCCGCCCTGGACCGCTCGGGACTACCCTCCCTCACGGAGCAGCGGATCCGCGCCCTGCTCGAGGACCCCGACACGGAGGACGCATGACCCGCCCCGGCACCGATCGCACCACCGACCTCGTCACCACGAAGGCCGCCCTCCGCGAGGCCCGAGCGGCCCTGCCGGGGACCGTCGCGCTGGTCCCCACGATGGGCGCCCTCCACGACGGCCACCTCGCGCTCGTCGCCCGCGCCCGCGAGGTCGCGGACCACGTGATCCTCAGCGACTTCGTCAACCCCCTCCAGTTCGGCCCGGGGGAGGACTACGAGGCCTACCCGCGGGACCTCGACGCGGACCTCGCCGCCGTCGACGGGCTCGTGGACCTCGTCTTCGCGCCCTCGGCCGAGGAGATGTACCCCGTGCTGCCGCCGACCGTCTCGGTGAGCGCCGGCCGCGCCGGGACGCTCCTCGAGGGCGCCGCCCGTCCCGGGCACTTCGACGGGGTCGTCACGGTCGTCACGAAGCTGCTGACGCTCGCCGCGCCCGACGTCGCCGTGTTCGGCCGCAAGGACGCCCAGCAGCTCGCGATCCTCACCCGTCTCGTCGCCGACCTCGACCTCCCCGTGCGGATCGAGCCCGTGGAGATCCAGCGGGAGCCCACGGGCCTCGCCCGCTCGAGCCGCAACACCTATCTCTCCGACGCCGGCCGTGAGCGCGCCCTCGTGCTCTCCCGCACGATCACGGCGGCCCAGGAGGCCGCCCCCTCCGTCGGCGCCGTCCTCGGGACCCTCGCCGACGCGCTCGGGTCGGACGAGGCGGAGTGGGCCTATGCGCTCGCCGTGGACCCCGCGACCCTCGACCCGATCACCCCCGAGCACCGCGGGGAGGCCCTCGTCGTCCTCGCCGCCCGGGTCGAGGGCACGCGCCTGCTCGACGCGGCCGTGGTGTCGCTGACAGCACCCTGAGCTCACGGGTCCCGTCCGGGGTGGTCGTGGGACAATCGCGTCCATGAGCAACGAGACCCCCGCCGCCGAGCAGCCGGACACCTCCGACCAGATGGCGGTCCGCCGCTCCAAGCGGGAGCGACTGCTCGACCGCGGTGAGGAGGCCTACCCGGTCTCCGTGCCGGTCACCAGCACGATCGCGGCGGTCCGTGCCGAGCACGGCGAGCTCGAGGCCGGGCAGGAGACGCAGGTCGAGGTGGGCATCGCCGGCCGCATCGTCTTCCAGCGCAACACCGGCAAGCTGTGCTTCGCGACCGTCCAGGACGGCACGGGCGAGCGCATCCAGATCATGCTGAGCCTCGCCGAGGTGGGCGAGGAGCGCCTGACCCAGTACAAGGCGGACGTCGACCTCGGCGACCATGTGTTCTTCCACGGCCGCGTGGGCGCCTCCCGCCGTGGAGAGCTGAGCATCTTCGCCGATGCCTGGCAGATGGCCGCGAAGGCCGTGCGCCCGCTCCCGGTGCTCCACGCGGAGCTCTCCGAGGAGTCCCGCGTGCGCCACCGGTACGTGGACCTCATCGTGCGCCAGCAGGCGCGGGACACGGTGCGCCAGCGCGCCGGGCTCATGCGCTCGCTGCGCAGCTCCTTCGACCGCCGCGAGTTCGTCGAGGTCGAGACGCCGATGCTGCAGGTGATCCCCTCGGGTGCCGCGGCACGCCCGTTCGTGACCCACATGAACGCCTTCGACCTCGATCTCTACCTGCGGATCGCGCCGGAGCTCTTCCTCAAGCGCGCGGCCGTGGGCGGCCTCGAGCGCGTCTTCGAGATCAACCGGAACTTCCGCAACGAGGGCGCGGATTCCACGCATTCCCCGGAGTTCTCGATGCTCGAGGCATATCAGGCGTACGGGGACTACAACACGATCGGCGAGCTGACGCAGCAGCTCGTGCAGGAGGCCGCGGAGGCGGTCACCGGATCCCAGATCGTCACGCTCGCCGACGGCACCGAATACGACCTCTCCGGCGAATGGGAGAAGATCACCGTCTACGGCTCCCTCTCGGAATCCCTCGGGCAGGAGATCACCCCGGAGACCACCGTCGAGGAGCTGCGCGCGATCGCCCGCTCCCTCGATCTCGATCTCGACCACCCGAAGTTCGGTCACGGGAAGCTCGTCGAGGAGCTCTTCGAGCACCGCGTGGGCGACCACCTCCACGCCCCGACCTTCGTCCGGGACTTCCCGGTCGAGACGAGCCCGCTCGTGCGCGCGCACCGCGACACCCCCGGGGTCGTCGAGAAGTGGGACCTCTACGTGCGGGGCTTCGAGCTCGGCACCGGCTACTCCGAGCTCGTGGACCCCGTCATCCAGCGTGAGCGCTTCGAGCAGCAGGCGCGGCTCGCCGCACAGGGCGACGACGAGGCGATGCTCCTGGACGAGGACTTCCTCGAGGCGATGGAGTACGCCCTGCCGCCCACGGGCGGCATGGGCATGGGCATCGACCGCCTGCTCATGGCGATCACCGGGCTCGGGATCCGCGAGACGATCCTCTTCCCGCTCGTGAAGCCGGGGGCCTGAGATGGACAGCGGATTCTGGTACGAGGCGGGCTCCCTGCTCCCGCCCGTCGCCGTGGGGCTCGTGTTCTGGTTCGTGATGCGCGCGCTGCTGCGCTCGGACAAGAATGAGCGCGACGCCGAGAAGGCGGCGGAGAAGGAATACCGACTCCGCCACGGAATCGACGATCCCGATGCGGCCGACGGAACCGGAACGGCACGGAATTCCTCCTGAATTCGGCGCGGCGGTTGTGAATATTCGGCCACCGCGCACATAATGGTGCACGCCCATCGACCTCCACTTCTCACGAAGTCGGAGAACACTGTGTACCTAGGAGGTACCGACATGGCCCGGAAGACCTATGTGGAGCTCGTCGACGACATCGACGGCTCGACGGCGGAGCAGACGGTGAGCTTCTCGCTCGACGGCGTCTCCTACGAGATCGACCTCTCCGAGGAGAACGCCGCGAAGCTGCGCGAGGACATCGGCGAGTGGACCGCGAAGGCCCGCCGCGTGGGCGGTCGCCGCTCGACCACCCGCGCCGGCCGCGCCGCCTCCTCCGGCGACTCCGCCCGCATCCGCGAGTGGGCCCGCGAGAACGGCTACGAGGTCCCTGACCGCGGCCGCGTCGCCGCCTCGCTGCGCTCCGCCTACGAGGAGGCCCACCGCGACTGACCCGCGGTGATCCGAGAGCTCGGGCCCGTCACCCTCCGGGGGTGACGGGCCCGAGCTCGTCCTGCGGTGCGCCGCTCAGCGGCGGGCGGTCACCAGCCGCGGATCGACCAGGCCGCGGTGTGCTCCGCCGCCGGACGCAGCCGCACCACGTCGGTGCCGGAGCGGAAGGCGTCCGGCGGGCAGGTCATCGGCTCGGTCGCGAGCCCCAGACGGTGGTTCTCCGGCTCGGGGCGGTCCCCGGTGTGCAGCTGCAGCCACGGGCACTCCTCGCCCGCGCTGAGCTCGACGCCCGTGCCGCCCGGCGCGGTGACCGTCACGGTCAGCCGGCCGTCCTCGTCCCGTGCGAGATCCGTGAACGCGTGGTCGATGAAGAGGTCGCCGATCACGCGCGGCGACGAGAAGTCGAAGTCGGAGCCCGGGGCGACCGGGGCGGTGCCGGTGGGCAGCAGGCGGTCCTCGGTCACCGTGAGCACGGTCGCCGCGGCGACCTGCAGGGTCCAGGTGTCCAGCGGCTCCGGCCCCGCGACGAGGTAGGGGTGGGGGCACACGCCGTAGGGGGCGTCCGACGCACCGAGGTTCCGCGCGGTGACGGTGGTCGTCAGGCCCGTGCCCTCGTGCAGCGCGTAGCGCACCGTGAGCAGCAGGTGGAAGGGGTAGCCGGGGGTGGGGAACAGCTCGGTGCGCAGCACGAGCTCGTCCTCCCCGGGCTCGGCGACCGCGAACTCCTGGAAGGAGACCAGGCCGTGGAGGGCGTTGCCCCGCTCGACCTCGGTGATCGGGGTCTGCAGCTCCTGGCCGTCCCAGGTGTAGGCGCCGTCCCCGATGCGGTTCGGCCACGGGGCGACGATCGCCCCGCGGTAGTGGGCCATGGGGCCCTGCTCGGGGCTGCGGACCAGCAGGTCGCGGCCGCCGACGGTGAGCGACTCGAGGGTCGCGCCCACGGTCGAGACCTCGGCGCGGTACGGCCCGGCGGCGAGGGCGAGCAGCGCGCCGCGGTCGCGGGAGGCGGGGGAGGGGGCGGTCATCGGGAGGTCTCCTGGGAGGTCGGGGCGGAGGCGGAGGTGCCGTCCGGGGCGGGGGAGTCGGGCTCCGGCTCCGGCTCGGGGTCGACGAGGACGACGTGCAGCTGCCTGGGACCGTGGACGCCCTCGACGCGCTCGAGCTCGATGTCGCTCGTGGCGCTCGGCCCGGAGATCAGGGTCCAGGGGGAGGAGGGGTCCTCGCCCATGCGCTCGATGCCCTTGGGCACGCCGAGCACCACCTGGTCGGCCTGCACCACGACCACGTGGCGGTCCGGGACGAGGGTCAGCGCCCGGCGTCCGGAGAGGTCGTCGGAGCGCAGCACGAGGGTGCCGGTCACCGCGATCGCCGTGTGGCAGCCGGTGAGGACCGCGTCGATCACGTCGAGCTCACGGGGACCGGGGGTGCCGTCGTCGACCTGCACGGTCGAGGCGACCTGCGCGGTCCACCCCTCGGGGACGCCCGGGGGGACGATCACCGATCCGGCGCCGTCGAGCGCCTCGGCGATCGCGGCCGGGAGCTGCGAGGGCGTCGTGCGGTGCACGGTCGCGCGGTAGTCCGCGATCCGCTGGGCGAGCACGTCGCGCACCTTGGCGGGGTCCGTGGAGACCTCCTGGCGGTCGTCGGCCCGCTGGTAGTCGCGGGGGACGTCGGCCGCCTCGGTGACCGCGTCGCGACGGGGCACGTCGAGGGCGGCGCGGAGCCGCGCCATGATCTCCTCCTTGGCGCTCAGCCCCGGGGTGCGGACGGGGCGGGCGGCGGGCCTCGTGCTCATGCCTGGTCCTCCTGCTGCTCGTCGCCGTCGGTCGCGGGTGCGGCGCCCGCCCCCGGCGCCGATCCCGCGGCGCGCTGCTTCTCGTGCTGGTCCCACCAGGAGCGGAAGGACGGCCCGGGCTTGGGCAGGTCGCGGTGGTCGGTCCAGCCCGGGACGATCGGCAGCGCATGGGGCAGCGTGCCGATGTTCTTCCCCGGCATCACCTTCGCGAGCGTGCCCGCCGAGCGGACGGCGATGTCGTAGGCGCGGGGGGAGGACATGAGCCGGCTCGCGCCCTTCATCGACACGTCCCAGGCGCCGTGGAACTCGCCGCGGGTGCCGCGACGACGGTCGACGTCCTTCGCGCGGAGGTGCACGAGGATCGCGGGGATGTCGATCTTCACCGGGCACACGTCGTAGCACGCGCCGCACAGGCTCGAGGCGTACGGCAGGGTCGCCGAGGGGTCCTCCGCGTCCTGCACCCCGGTCATCTGCGGGGAGAGGATCGCCCCGATCGGGCCGGGGTAGGTCGAGCCGTACGCGTGGCCGCCGGCGCGCGCGTACACGGGGCACACGTTCAGGCAGGCGGAGCAGCGGATGCAGTGCAGCGCGGAGCGACCGTCCGGGTCCTCCAGCACCGCGGAGCGGCCGTTGTCGAGCAGCACCAGGTGGAACTCCTGCGGGCCGTCGCCCTCGCGCACGCCCGTGAAGAGGGTCGTGTACGGGTTCATCCGCTCCCCGGTCGAGGAGCGCGGCAGGAGCTGGAGGAACACCTCGAGGTCCTGGAAGCTCGGCACGACCTTCTCGATCCCCACGACGGAGATGAGGGTGCGCGGGAGGGTCAGGCACATGCGGCCGTTGCCCTCGGACTCGACGACCACGAGGGTGCCGGTGTCCGCGACGGCGAAGTTCGCGCCGGAGACCGCGACGGAGCCGGGGGAGTCCAGGAACTTCTCGCGCAGGTAGCGGCGGGCGGCGCCCGCGAGCTCGGCGGGGTCGTCGGTGATCGAGGGGTCGAGGTCCGGCATCGACTCGAGGAAGATCTCGCGGATCTGTGCGCGGTTGCGGTGGATCGCGGGGACCAGGATGTGGCTCGGGGTGTCCCCGGCGAGCTGGACGATGAGCTCGGCGAGGTCCGTCTCGATCGCGCGGATGCCCGCGTGCTCGAGGGTCTCGTTCAGCGCGATCTCCTGCGTGGCCATCGACTTGACCTTGAGGATCTCGCGGGCGCCGCGCTCGATCGCGAGGGAGGTGACGATCTCGCCGGCCTCCTCGGCGTCCCGCGCCCAGTGCACGGTGCCGCCGGCCGCGGTCACGGACTCCTCGAGCTGCTCGAGCAGCTCCGGGAGGTGATCGGTGACCTGCCACTTCAGGGCGCTGCCGGCGTGGCGGAGCTTCTGCCAGTCGCGCACCTCGCGCACCACGCCGGCGCGCTTGGCCTGGATCGAGGTGGTCGCGTGGCGGAGGTTGCCGCGCAGGACCTCGTCGGTCAGCTCCTCGCGGGCGGCGTCGGGGAACCCGCGGGTCCCGCGCAGCGTCGAGGAGGGGGAGGCGTGCTGCGGGCGCACCGCCGGCATGCCCAGGTTCACGGTCGCGCTCATGAGGCCCTCCCGAGGATCGTCTCCGAGGGCACGAACGGCTCCTCGCGGGTCGAGGCGAGGATCTGCGCGAGGTGCACGGGCCGGGGCGCCGCGCCCGTGCGGTGCAGCTTCCCGCCGATGTTCATGAGGCACGAGGCGTCGCCCGCGACGACGAAGTCCGCGCCCGTGCGCACCACGTTCGCGGCCTTGTCGGTGACCATCGCGTCGGAGGTCGCGTCGTTCTTCACGGAGAACGTCCCGCCGAACCCGCAGCAGGTGTCCGACTCCGGCAGGTTCACGACCTCGATGCCCTCGACGGCCCGCAGGAGCTTCAGCGGGCGCGGCCCCACCTTGAGCACGCGCATCGAGTGGCACGTCGGGTGGTAGGTGACGGTGTGCGGGAAGTAGGCGCCGACGTCGGTCACCTTGAGCACGTCCACGAGCAGCTCGGAGAGCTCGTAGGTCTTCGCGGCCACGCGGCCGGCACGCTCCTCGAGCTCGCTGTCCCCCTCGTGACGTGCGACGAGCGCGTGCTGGTCGCGGACGCAGCCGGCGCACGAGCCCGAGGGCATGACGATCGCGTCGACCTCGTCGAGCGCGGGCTCGAAGGTGTCCACGAACTGCCGCACCACGGGAGCGGCCTCGGTGTAGTAGCCGGTGTTCGTGTGCATCTGCCCGCAGCAGGTCTGTCGGCGGTCGAAGACCACCTCGTGACCGAGCCGTTCGAGCAGACGCACCGTCGACGCGGCGACGTCGGGCGCCATCACGTCCACCAGACAGGTGGTCATCAGCGAGATGCGCATGGGGATCCCTCCGGGTCCGCGGCCCCGGGAGGGCCGCCTGGTGGTCAGTCGTGGGTGAGGCCGAGGGCCGCGGCGGTGCGCTCGAGGGAGGCGTGCGCGGCGTCGGCGTCCGAGGAGAGCTGGGTGCCCCAGCTGGGCACCATGCGCGCGATGATCGGGCGCCAGGCGACCTGGCGCTCGGGGAACATGCGCGTCAGCAGGCGGATCATGATGTCCGTCGCGGTCGAGGCGCCGGGGGAGGCCCCGAGCATGCCGCCGATCGAGCCGTCCGCCGCGGTGATCACCTGGGTGCCGAACTGCAGCACGCCGTGCTTGTCCTTGTCCGGGGCGATGACCTGGACCCGCTGGCCGGCGGTGATCTGCTCCCAGTCCTCCGGCCGCGCCGAGGGCATGTACTCCTCGAGCGCCGCGAAGCGCTGCTTCGACGTCGCGGCGAGCTGGGAGGCGAGGTACGTCATGAGGTCGAGGTTCGGCGGCGCCACGGCCATCATGCGGGTGACGTTCTTCGGCGTGATCGAGGCGAAGAGGTCGGTGTAGCTGCCGGTCTTGAGGAACTTCGGGGACCAGCCGGCGTACGGTCCGAACATGAGCGAGCGCTCGCCGTCGATGTACCGGGTGTCGAGGTGGGGCACGCTCATCGGCGGGGCGCCGACGGCGGCCTTGCCGTAGACCTTCGCGTCGTGACGGGCGATCACCTCGGGGTTCGTGCAGCGCAGCCACTGCCCGGAGATCGGGAAACCGCCGAAGCCGTCGATCTCGGGGATCCCGGCCTTCTGCAGCAGCGGCAGGGCGGCGCCGCCCGCGCCGACGAAGACGAACGGGGTGCGCACGACCCGGGTCTCGCCGGTGCTCGTGGAGCGGGACATGACGCCCCAGTCCGTGCCCATGCGGCGCAGGTCCACGACCTCCCAGCCGGTGCTGACGGTCGTGCCGACGCGGCGGGCGTGCTCGAGCAGCAGACCGGTCAGCGCGCCGAAGTCGACGTCGGTGCCGTCCGGCGACCAGGTCGCGGCGACCGTCTCGGTGACGGGGCGGTCCTGCGCGATGAGCGGCGCCCACTCGGCGAGCTGGGCGTGCTCCGTCGTGAAGCGCATCCGGTCGAACAGGGGGTTCGCGATGAGCGCCTCGTGGCGGCGGCGCAGGTAGTCCACGCTGTCGATCCCGTGGACGAAGCTCATGTGGGGCACGGAGTGGATGAACGCGCCGGGGTCCCCGATGCGGTCGTTCTCCACGAGGTGCGCCCAGAACTGGCGGCTCACCTGGAACTGCTCGTTGATCGTGATGGCCTTGGCGGGGCTCACCGAGCCGTCGACGTCCTGCGGCGTGTAGTTGAGCTCGCACAGCGCGCTGTGGCCGGTGCCGGCGTTGTTCCAGCCGTCGCTCGACTCGAGGCCGATGTCGTCGAGCTTCTCGATCACCTGCACGTCCCAGCCGGGCTCGAGCTCGCTGATCATCGCCGCGAGGGTCGCGCTCGCGATGCCCCCGCCGATCAGCACCGCGTCCGCGCGGGTCACGTCCACCCTGAGGTCAGCCATGTCTCTCCGTTCCAGCTGGTTCGTGTGCTCCCGGCGACGCACGGCCCCCGCATCGCCGCGGGGGTGCGGGCGCGCCTGCCGGGCGGCCGCGTCCCAGCGTATCCCCCCCTGGCCTGTGCACGCTCCGCGCTCTCACCCCGGCCCGGGTCCACGAGCCCGCTGCGGTAGGCGGTGACGACGGCCTGGGTGCGGTCGCGGGCGCCGAGCTCGGCGAGCGCACCGGGGGCGGCGTCGTCACGCCCGCGGCGAACAGCACTGGCCCCTCCGGGATTCGCGCGTAGTCTCGATCCATCACCACCACGAATGGGGGAGGACCATGTTCGAACGGTTCACCGACCGGGCCCGCCGCGTCGTCGTCCTGGCACAGGACGAGGCTCGCCTGCTCAACCACAACTACATCGGCACCGAGCACATCCTGCTCGGCCTGATCCACGAGAACGAGGGCGTGGGCGCGAAGGCCCTCGAGGCCCTCGGCGCCACGCTCGACGCCGTCCGCGAGCAGGTGCGCGACATCATCGGCGAGGGCAACCAGACGCCGAGCGGGCACATCCCCTTCACGCCCCGTGCGAAGAAGGTGCTCGAGCTGTCCCTGCGCGAGGCGCTGCAGCTGGGCCACAACTACATCGGCACCGAGCACATCCTGCTGGGTCTGCTGCGCGAGGGCGAGGGGACGGCCGTCAAGGTCCTGTCCCGCCTGAAGGCCGAGCCCGCCGCCGTGCGCCAGGAGGTCATCGAGCGCCTCTCCGGGTACCAGGGCAAGGAGCCGGCCGCCGCCGGCGGCCCCGCCGAGGGCCAGCCCGCCGGATCGCTCGTGCTGGACCAGTTCGGCCGCAACCTCACCCAGGCCGCGCGCGAGGGCAACCTCGATCCCGTCATCGGGCGCGAGCACGAGGCCGAGCGCGTCATGCAGGTGCTCAGCCGTCGCACCAAGAACAACCCGGTGCTGATCGGTGAGCCGGGCGTCGGCAAGAGCGCCGTCGTCGAGGGCCTCGCCCAGTCGATCGTCGCCGGGGACGTCCCCGAGACGCTCAAGGACAAGCAGCTCTACACGCTCGACCTCGGCTCCCTCGTGGCGGGCTCCCGCTACCGCGGCGACTTCGAGGAGCGCCTGAAGAAGGTGCTCAAGGAGATCCGCACGCGCGGCGACATCATCCTGTTCATCGACGAGATCCACACCCTCGTCGGGGCCGGTGCCGCCGAGGGCGCGATCGACGCGGCCAGCATCCTCAAGCCGATGCTCGCCCGCGGCGAGCTGCAGACCATCGGTGCGACCACGCTCGAGGAGTACCGCAAGCACATCGAGAAGGACGCGGCCCTCGAGCGTCGCTTCCAGCCGATCACCGTCGACGAGCCCTCGATCGTCCACACCATCGAGATCCTCAAGGGCCTGCGGGACCGCTACGAGGCGCACCACAAGGTGACCATCACCGACAGCGCCCTCGTCGCCGCCGCGAACCTCGCGGACCGCTACGTCAACGACCGCTTCCTCCCGGACAAGGCGATCGACCTGATCGACGAGGCCGGCGCGCGCCTGCGCATCCGCCGTCTCACCGCCCCGCCGGAGCTCAAGGCCTTCGACACCCGCATCGAGGAGACGCGGAAGAAGAAGGAGGAGGCGATCGACGCGCAGGACTTCGAGCTCGCCGCGAGCCTCCGCGACGAGGAGCAGAAGCTCAAGACCGAGCGCGACGAGAAGGAGAAGGCCTGGCGCCACGGCGAGTCCGACGCCGTCACGACCGTCTCCGAGGAGGTCATCGCCGAGGTCCTCGCTGCCTCGACCGGCATCCCGATCGTCAAGCTCACCGAGGAGGAGTCCTCGCGGCTGCTCCACATGGAGGACGAGCTGCACAAGCGCGTCATCGGCCAGGACGAGGCCATCAAGGCGCTGTCCCAGGCGATCCGCCGCACGCGTGCGGGTCTGAAGGATCCCAAGCGTCCCGGCGGCTCGTTCATCTTCGCCGGCCCCACGGGCGTCGGCAAGACGGAGCTGGCCAAGGCCCTCGCCGAGTTCCTCTTCGGCGACGAGGACTCCCTCATCCAGCTGGACATGTCCGAGTTCGGCGAGAAGCACACGGCCTCGCGCCTGTTCGGCTCGCCCCCCGGGTACGTCGGCTACGACGAGGGCGGCCAGCTCACCGAGAAGGTGCGCCGCAAGCCGTTCAGCGTGGTGCTGTTCGACGAGGTGGAGAAGGCCCACGTGGACATCTTCAACTCGCTCCTGCAGATCCTCGAGGACGGCCGCCTGACCGACTCGCAGGGCCGGGTGGTCGACTTCAAGAACACCGTCATCATCATGACCACCAACCTGGGCACCCGCGACATCGCCAAGGGCGTGTCGATGGGCTTCCAGGCCGGCGGCGACCTGTCCACGGACTACGAGCGGATGAAGTCGAAGGTCCACGAGGAGCTCAAGCAGCACTTCAAGCCCGAGTTCCTCAACCGCGTCGACGACGTGGTCGTGTTCCCGCAGCTCTCGCAGTCGGAGATCGTCGAGATCGTGGACCTCATGGTCGCGAAGCTCGAGACCCGCCTCCAGGAGAAGGAGATGAGCCTCGAGCTCACCGCTCCGGCGAAGGCGCTCCTCGCGGAGAAGGGCTACGACCCGGTGCTGGGCGCCCGGCCCCTGCGCCGCACGATCCAACGGGACATCGAGGACGTGCTGTCCGAGAAGATCCTCTTCGGCCAGGTGCGGGTGGGCGACGAGATCGTCATCGACGCGCAGGGCGAGGGGCTGCTCGGGGAGCTCACCTTCTCCCGTCGCGGTGAGGACGGCTCCCTCGAGCCGATCAGCGACACCATCGACGTGGAGCGGATGACCGAGGCGCGGTCGGACGAGGTCGCGCATCCGGACGCCGACGGGCGCACGGACGCGGACTCCTCCGACAGCGCGGAGGCCAACGCCTCCTGATCGCCGCGGGCCGGTCCCCACCCTCCGGGGCGGGGGCCGGCCCGTCCTCAATCCGGGCACGCGCCCGGGGAAGCGAGCGGCAGCCCGTGCAGCACTTCCTGGACCAGGTGCTCCACCTCTCGGGAATCCTCGAGGAGTGGATCCTCGGCGTCGCCGACGCCTGGTGGGTGCACCTGATGGTGTACCTCTTCGCCGCGTTCGACGGCTTCTTCCCGTCCGTGCCCAGCGAGTCGACGATCGTCACGCTCTCCTCGCTGTGGGCCTCCTCGGGCCGCCCGTCGATCATCCTCGTGGGCCTGGCCGCCTGGCTCGGCGCCTGGACCGGTGACAACCTCGGCTACCTGCTGGGGCGGACCATCGGCTGGCAGCGCTTCCGCTTCCTGCGGGAGGGCAAGGGCCGCCGGGCGGTCGAGGCGGCGGAGCGCGGCCTGCAGCGGCGCGCGCTGATCTTCCTCATGACGGCGCGCTACATCCCCTTCGGCCGCACCGCCGTGAACCTCGTGGCCGGGGCCGTGCGCTACCCGCACCGCGAGTTCTGGCCGCGCTCGCTGCTCTCGACCTTCGTGTGGGCCGTGTACTCGTGCGCGATCGGCTCCCTCGCGGGTGCCTGGTTCGAGGACAACCACCTGCTCGCGATCACCGTCGCGCTCATCGCCGCGGTGGTCCTCGCGCTCGTCGTCGAGCGCGTCATCAACGCCGTCCACCGGGTGCTCGACCGGCGCGCCGACCGTCGCGCCGCCGAGGAGGGCGCCGCCGGGGTCGACGCTGCGGGGTCCACGTCCGACGACACCGCCGATGCCGATACCGCGTCCGAAGGCGACCGCACCGGGCACCTCGTCGCCCCCGGCGCCGAACCGACCTCGTCCCCCGAGGAGACCCGCCCGTGACCATCTCGATCCGCCTCGCCCTGCCGGCCGACGTCCGCGGCATCAACGCGCTCGTGGAGCCGCTCGCCCACGGCGGGATCCTGCTGGGCAAGGATCTCGTCTCCTTCTACGAGGCGGTCCAGGAGTTCCTGGTCGCCGTCGACGAGGACGGGACGGTCGTCGGCTGCGGGGCGCTGCACGTCATGTGGGAGGACCTCGCCGAGGTGCGCACCCTCGCCGTGAGCGAGGCCCTGCGCGGCACCGGCACCGGCCACCGGATGCTCGAGGCGCTGCTGCAGCGCGCCCGGGACCTGGGCCTGTCCCGCGTGTTCTGCCTGACCTTCGAGACGGAGTTCTTCTCCCGCCACGGCTTCGAGGAGATGGAGGAGGTCGTCGACCCGGAGCTGTACAGTCAGCTGCTGCGCTCCCCGGACGAGGGCATCGCCGAGTTCCTCGACCTCGCCCGCGTCAAGCCCAACACCCTCGGCAACACCCGGATGATCGTCCGCCTCTGAGGCGCGGTGCACGTCCCCGCGCAGGGGCAGGTGCTCAGGGGAGACGGACCTGCTCGCCCTCGCGCACGGCGAGGCCGTCCGTGAGCAGCGAGGCCAGGCAGCGTGCGACGCGGGCGGGGTCGGCGGGATCGAGCGCGTCGAGCGCGGTGACCGCGACTGCGCCGTGCTCCCGCAGCTGCGCCATGATCTGTCCGCGCATCTCGCGGTCGGTGCCGGCGAAGGCCTGGGAGCGGCGGGCCCCGGGTTCCGGCTCCGGCCTCCCCGCCGCGACCCAGGCGCAGGAGTGCGAGGCGAGCGGGCACTGCTCGCAGCGCGGGGAGCGGGCCGTGCACACGAGCGCCCCGAGCTCCATGACGGCCTGGTTCCAGCGGACGGAGCGGGGGACGTCCTGCGGGACCGCGGCGGTGATCCGGGCGCGCTCGGCGGCGGTGTAGGACCGTGCGGGGAGCGGGTCGCCCTGCACGGCGCGGGCGATCACCCGGCGCACGTTGGTGTCCGCGACGACGGCGCGGTCGTGATGGGCGAAGGCGGTGACGGCCGCCGCGGTGTACTCGCCGATCCCGGGCAGGGCGCGCAGTGCGTCCTCGCCGCGGGGCACCACGCCGTCGTGCTCGCGGACGATCGCGCGGGCGCAGTCCTGCAGGCGCAGCGCGCGGCGGGGGTATCCGAGCCGGTCCCACGCCCGCAGCACCTCGGCGGTCGGCGCGGCGGCGAGGTCCGCAGGGGTGGGCCAGCGGGCCATCCAGTCGATCCAGCGGGGGAGGACCCGCACGACCGGGGTCTGCTGGAGCATGATCTCGGAGACGAGGATCCCCCAGGCACCGGCCTCCGGGAGACGCCACGGGAGCTCCCGCGCGGACTGCTCGTACCAGGCGAGGACGGCGTCGACCGCGCCGGTCGTGAGCGGGGCGGTGGTCTCGGGCACCTCGGGACCGTACACCGCTGCGGCCCCAACACGCACGACGGCGGGGCGGGACCCGGAGGTCCCGCCCCGCCGTGGGGTCGATCCGCCGAGCGGATCGCGCCGAGAAGGCGCCTCAGGCAGATCCGAGGATCAGGCCTGGGGGTTCGAGTTCGTGCGCAGGGCGTCACGGATCTCGGTGAGGAGGACGATGTCCTCGGGCGCCGCCTCGACCTCGGCCGGCTTGTTGCGGTTCGCGAACTCGCGAGCCTTCGTCATCGGCAGGACGAAGACGAAGTACACGACCGCGGCCGTGATGAGGAAGGTGATGATCGCGGAGATCAGCGCGCCGACGTTGATGAAGGTGTTCTCGTTGCCGTCGATGATCTGGTAGCCCAGACCGATGCTGCCGGCACCGCCGGCCGCGGCGACGACCGGGTTGATGATGTAGTCGACGAAGCCGGTCACGAGTGCGGTGAAGGCGCCGCCGATGACCACGCCGACGGCGAGATCGATGACGTTGCCCTGCATCACGAAGTCCTTGAAGCCCTTCATGGGTCTCATCCTTTGCTGGGGGAGGGGACGGGGATATCGGTGGGACTCTAGCCGACGACCGAGACCGTCAACCATCCGCCACGCTGCGCCGCAGCGAGCTCGTCGGTTCCCGCACGATCGATCGCCACGAGCAGCTCGACGGTGCCGCCGCTCCCGGTGCCGGCGATCGGTACGCCCTCCGGTGACCCGT
Source organism: Brachybacterium horti (assembly GCF_054777615.1). Classification (NCBI taxonomy): domain Bacteria; kingdom Bacillati; phylum Actinomycetota; class Actinomycetes; order Micrococcales; family Dermabacteraceae; genus Brachybacterium; species Brachybacterium horti. Next base: position 56,882 of record NZ_BAAHAM010000003.1, on the reverse strand, counting down.
CGGCCACCTCGATCACCCGTGCCGGGACGCGTCGGGCGAGCCCGCTCTCCGGATCCGGCGCGAGGATCTCGAGCGTGGTGCCGGTCGAGAGGTGCGCGGCCAGCGCGGCCGGCGCCTCGACGACCATGAGCGCCTCGCCGGTGCCGGGGCCGCTGACCCCGCCCCCGCGCATGAGCGCAGGGTGGAGCGTCGTGCCCGCGGGGATCGCGAGGGCGGTGCGGCTGCCCAGCAGCGCGGCCGGGTCGGAGACGGCTCCCGGCGGCACGAGCTGATCCGCGACGCGCACCGTGGTGAGATCTGCCGAGGTCAGGGGCTGCGCCGGGTCGAGGTCCCGGGCGGCGACCACGACCTCCGTGCCGCGCGCGCCCGGCGGGACCACGGCCGCGGCGATGCCGGGCAGCGCGGTCGCGGTGAGCGCCGCGGCGAGCAGCAGCAGGAGCAGGCGACGCCGGCGGCGCAGGGCGCGGCGCCAGAGCGGGAGACGGGCACGGATCCTCGGGAGCATGCCCGCACCGTAGGGCGGCGCGGGGCGCGCGACGGTCGCCCGTCGGCCCGCTGTGGACGGGGCGGTGATGGGGAGGAGAGACCCTCACGCCCCTCGGCGCCGGTGGGCCGAGCCCGGGCGCGCGCGGATCAGGAGGAGGCGGCCTGCGAGGAGGACGAGGAGCTGCTCGAGCTCGCGGCGGCCGGCGCGGAGGTGCTCGGGGCGGGCGTGGCCGGCGCCGGGGTGTTCGAGGCGGAGCCGCTCTCCGAGGAGCTCGCGGGACCGGTGCTGGCGCCCGCGGACTTCGCATCGGTCGAGTAGAAGCCGGAGCCCTTGAAGACCACGCCCACGGAGTCGAAGACCTTGCGCAGCGCGTCCTGTGCGCACTCGGGACACGTCACGAGGGAGTCCTCGGAGAAGGACTGGTACTTCTCGAAGCGGTGACCGCAGTTCTTGCAGGCGTAGACATAGGTGGGCACGCGGGATCCTCCGGGATGAGCTGGGGCCCCGGCCTCGGGGCCGGGTCGATTCTACGACCGCGGCGTGCTCATGCCCCTGTGCCGTCCCCCACGCGCTCGAGACCCTCCGCCGTGAGCACCTCGGCGACGGGCCGGTCGAAGCCCTCCCGGGGCAGCGCCCCGGCGGCGAGCACCTCCGTCGGATGCACGACGGCGACCACGCGGACCCGCGCCGCCGGGGCGAGCGCCCGGTCGTAGTAGCCGCCGCCGTGCCCCAGCCGCGTCCCCGAGCGGTCCACCGCGAGCGCCGGGGCGAGCACGAGGTGCGCTGCGGCGAGCGCCCCCGCGCCGAGTCGGTCCCCGGTGGGCTCCGCCCCGAACCCGCCCGAGGGGGAGGGGGTGAAGGCCTCCTCGTCCCCGTCCCAGAGGACCCAGTCGAGCTCCTCCCCTCCGGCCGCGACGGGGAAGAGGATCCCGGCGCCGGCCTCCGCGAGGGCGACGGCGAGCGGCATGACGTCCGCCTCGGTGGGGAGCGGGCGGAAGCAGGCGACGAGGACGGGCTCCCGGCCGGTTCGGGCGACGGCCGCCGTGACCTCGGCGACGATGCCGGAGGCGCCGGCGAGGATCCGTGAGGCCTCCTCCTCGCGCCGCCGGGCGCCCTCCTCCCCGGCATAGCGTGCGCGGCGTGCACCGCGCAGGGCACGGCGCAGTCGCCGCTTGACCTCCTGCGGCGCGTCCTCGCCTCCCTCCGCGCCGTGCGTGGGCTCGCCCGTGCCGCTGTCGTCCACCATCGCGCCAGGGTGACACAGATCGCGTCTACGATGGCGCGATGGTGCACGTGTGGCCGCTGACCCTGCGCGACGAGGAGCTCGTCCTGCGTCCGCTGCGCCGTCGGGACCGCTTCGTCCATGAGGGCCTGCGCGCACGCAATCACGAGTGGCTCCGTCCCTGGGACGCGACCGACCCCACCCGGCCCGGCCGCCCGCCGGGCTTCACGGCGCTGCGCCGATGGAGCGAGTCGCAGGCCCGGCAGGGTCTCGCCGTGCCGCTCGTCATCACCGTCGACGGCCGCCTGCTGGGGCAGATCACCGCGGGACCGCTCCAGTACGGAGCGCTGCGCACCGCGGTGCTGGGCTACTGGATCGACGAGGGCGCCGCGGGCCGCGGCTACGTGCCTCGCGCCGCCGCGCTGCTCATGGACCACCTGTTCGTCGAGATGGGCATGCACCGGGTCGAGATGACCGTGCGCCCGGAGAACACGGCCAGCCTGCGCGTGGTCGAGAAGCTCCATCTGCGGGAGGAGGGGCTGCGGCGCGGCGCGATCCACGTCGACGGCGCCTGGCGGGACCACCTCATCTTCGCGATGACCGCGGAGGAGGCCGGGGAGATCGGCGAGGAGCACGATCCCCGCGGCGGGAAGGGCATCCTCGCGCGGCTGCACCGCGAGCACCCGCCGCACGTGCGGCGCCTCGCCTGAGCGGGCCCGCAGCGCCGGCGGCGAGGGAGCGGGCGGCCGACGGCATGTCGGGTCGATTCGGTGCCCGACACGCCCAGCGCGTGACCAGCCGAATCACACGAGTGTCATTACCCTGGTCCTCGTGGAGTCCATCAACCTCGGCGCCGTGCTGTTCGCCCTTCTGCTGCTGCTGTGGGTGCTGTACGCCCTGCCGCGCACCGCCGGCCGCCGCGACGTGATGGGCCGAGCCCGCCGGACCGAGTCCGCTCCCGTCGACGCGAAGTCCCGTGACCTCTCCGCGGCCGTCCACTCCCGCCGTACGTCCCGTGAGGTGAGTCCCCCCATGAGCCAGGACCGTCTGCTGCTGCGTCCCGCCGATCCCACCAGCCGCCCCCGCTTCGACGCGACGCCGGGGGAGCGGGTGGACCCGCTCGTCGAGGGCACCCGTCGCCGCGGTGCCATGAAGGTCGCGCTCGTCGTGCTCGGCCTCGCCGTGCTGGGCCTCACCGCCGGTGCCGTGCTCGGCGCGGTCCACTGGGTGCTCCCGCTGCTCGCCGCCCTGGTGCTCGCCGCGTACGTCGTGGGGCTGCGTCGTGCCGAGCTCGAGCGCCGCACCCGCGCCCGCCGCGCCGCCGCTCTCGCCCGCCTCGAGGAGTCCGATCGCGCCGAGGCCGCCGCCCGCGCCGCACGACCCGCGCCCGCCGCGTCGCGCCCCGCCCCGGAGCTCCCCGCGCGCACGCCCCTCGAGGACACCGCCGAGCGCGCCCAGGAGCACGTCTCCGCCCACGGCGAGTGGACGCCGCGCCCCGTGCCCCGCCCCACCTACGCTCTACGCGGCGAGGTCGAGGACCTCGCGAGCCGCCACGCCGCGCACCGCGAGTCCCTGCGGGCCTCGGTCGTGCCGCTCGAGCGCGACGGCGTCGAGGCGATCGAGGCGGCGGACGAGGTCACCACCGCCCCCGCGATGGACCTGGGCCTCGACGAGGTCCTCGCCCGCCGTCGGGCCTGAGCCCGCCCCACCGCCCGGGTCACCCGATGACCGCCGCCGGCTCGCGGATCGCCGCGATCGCCCGCGCCCTCGACGAGGAGGGGTACCGCGAGCGGCCGATCGCCGTCCTCGACCTCGACGCCTTCGACGCGAACCTCGAGGACCTCGCCCGCCGTGCGGGCGGCACCCCGATCCGCGTCGCCTCGAAGTCCCTGCGCGTGCGCGGCCTGCTCGAGCGGGCCCTCGCCCATCCGGCGACCCGCGGCGTGCTCGCCTTCACCCTCTCCGAGGCGCTCTGGCTCGTGCAGCGCGGCGTCGACGACGTGCTGCTCGCGTACCCGACGGCGGAGATCGGCGTGATCCGGAGCCTGTGCATGCTCCCCGGCACCCTCGAGGCCGTGACCCTCATGGTCGACGAGACCGCCCAGCTGGACATGATGGTCGCCGCGACGCGGGACCTCCGCCCCGGGCGCGACCGGCCGCCGCTGCGCGTCGCGATCGAGCTCGACGTCTCCTACGCGCCCGCGCCCGGGCTGCGCTTCGGCGCCCACCGCTCCCCGGTGCGCACCGCCGCGCAGGCCGCGGCTCTCGCCCGGGAGATCGCCGCCCGGCCCGCCCTGCGCCTCGTGGGGATGATGGCCTATGAGGGGCAGATCGCCGGGGTCACCGACGCGGCCCGCGGCCCGCACGGCGCCGCCGTGCGCACGATGAAGCGTCTCTCCCGCCCGGACGTCGCCCGTCGGCGGGCCGAGGCGGTCGCGGCGGTGCGGGAGGTGGCCGATCTCGAGCTCGTCAACGGCGGCGGCACCGGCTCGCTCGAGTCCACCGCTGCGGAGCCCGCGGTCACCGAGGTCGCCGCCGGGTCCGGTCTCATCGGCTCCGGCCTGTTCGACGGCTACCGCGACTTCGCCCCGCGCCCCGCCCTCCATATCGGGCTGTCCGTGGTCAGGCGCCCCGCGCGGGAGATCGCGACGCTGCTGGGCGGCGGGTGGGTGGCGAGCGGGCCACCCGGAGTGGACCGCCTCCCCACGATCGCGCACCCTGCGGGCCTGCGCTTCGCCCCGCAGGAGGCCGCCGGTGAGGTGCAGACGCCCGTCCTCGGCCCCGCCGCCGACCGGCTCCGGGTGGGGGACACCGTGTGGCTGCGCCATGCGAAGGCCGGCGAGCCCGCCGAGCACATCGGCGGCTACGTGCTCGTGGCGGGGGCGGGCACCGACGCGGAGCCGATCCGCGTCGAGGGCTGGCTGCCCACCTACCGCGGCGAGGGCGCCGCGTTCCTGTGAGCCGCTGACCTCCCGACCGTCCCGGAGCGAAGGAGCCCCGCATGCGCATGCCGCCCGTCCCGCACCGCACCTGGAGCGGCGCCCACCGCTGGACCCCGCAGCAGGTGCTCACGCCCGGGAGCGAGGAGGAGGTCCTCGACGCGATCGCCCTCGCCCGCACGCTCGGCACCGCGCTGCGGGTCGTGGGCGGCGGGCACTCCTTCACGCCGCTCGCCGCGACCGACGGCGTGCTCGTCTCCCTGGACCGGCACCGGGGCCTCGTCGCCGCGGATCCCACGACGGGCCTCGTGACCCTGCGCGGCGGCACCCGGCTGTGGGAGGTCGCCGGCCTCCTCGCACCCCACGGCCTCGCCCTCGAGATCATGGGCGACATCGACCGGCAGTCGATCGCCGGTGCGATACAGACCGGCACCCACGGCACCGGCGCCGCCTTCACCGGCTTCTCCGGCACGGTGCGCGCGCTCCGGCTCGCCCTCGCCGACGGCTCCGTCGTCGAGACCTCCCCGCAGCGGGACCCGGACCTGTTCCACGCCGCTCGCCTGGGCCTCGGTGCGATCGGGGTGGTGCTCGAGGTGACGCTGCGATGCGTGCCCCGCTACCGGCTCGCGCTCACCGAGGCGACGCGCCCGCTCGCGGAGACCGTCGGCGGGTTCCTCGAGCAGTCCTCCGCCGTCGACCACCACGAGTTCTTCTGGTTCCCGCGCACCGACCGCGCGACCGTGCGCAGCAGCACGCGCCTGCCCGCCGACGCCCCCGTGCACCGGCCCGGACGCGCCGCGGACCTCCTGCAGCGGGAGGTGCTCGGCAACGGCGCCTGGGAGCTGCTGTGCCGCGCGGCGAGCACGGTCCCGGCGCTCAGCCGGCCCGTCGGCGAGATCGCCTCCCGGGTCTTCGCCGGATCCCCGATGACCGATGACTCCGCCGCCGTCTACGCCGCCCCGCGCCGCGTGCGCTTCCACGAGTCGGAGTGGGCGATCCCCGCGGAGCGCTTCGAGGAGGCCTTCGCGGCACTGCGCCGCCGCTTCGAGCAGGAGCGCGTGCGCGTCACCTTCCCGCTCGAGATCCGCCGCGCCGCCGCGGACGACGTCTGGCTCTCCACCGCTCACGGCCGCGACACCGTCTACCTCGCCGCGCACCGCTACCACCGCGAGGACCCCGGCCCCTACCTCCTGCTCGTCCAGCGCACCCTCGCCCCCTTCGCCGCCCGGCCGCACTGGGGCAAGATGCACTGGCTCGGCGCGCGGGAGCTTCGCGCCCTCCACCCGCGCCTCGCGGACTTCACCGCCGTGCGCGCCGCGGCGGACCCGCAGGGACTGCTCCTCACCCCCTACCTGCGCCACCTGCTGGGAGCCGGTTCCCGTCCCTGAGCTGGACTCGTAGGCTGGCGGTGATGAACGCCGACACCCCCGCCCCCGTGCCCACCGTCCCCGCCGTGCCCGCCCCGCAGGAGCTGCTCGCGATCGCCGTCGCCGCCGCCCACGAGGCCGCCGAGTACATCCGCTCCCTGGACCGCGATCACCTCGCCCGCGAGTACAAGACGTCCAGCCACGACATCGTCACCGAGCACGACAAGCGCAGCGAGGAGATCATCGTCGCCTCCCTGCGTGCGGCGCTGCCGGGCTGCCGGATCGTGGGGGAGGAGGGCGGCGAGCGCACCGCCGCCCAGGCCGGCCCGGAGCAGGTCAGCTTCTACGTCGACCCGATCGACGGCACGAGCAACTTCGCCGCGGGGCTGCCGCTGTTTTGCGTCTCGATCGGCGTGGCCGTCGGCGCGGGGGAGCAGGAGCGCCTCGTCGCCGGGGTGATCGACGTGCCGATCCTCGAGCAGGTCTTCACCGCGGCCGACGGCCCCGCCGCGCTCAACGGCCGCGAGATCACGCCGCGGGCCACCCACGCCGCGGCGGACGCCCTGCTCGTCACCGGCTTCCCGAGCCAGCGCATCATCGAGGAGGAGCCGGAGGTCGCCGCCCGCGCCGCGACCGATCTGCACGTGGGCGTCTCCGCCGTGCGGCACCTGGGCTCCGCCGCGATCGAGCTCGCCTACGTCGCGGCCGGCTGGGCGGACGCCACCGGCCTCGGCTCCATCAACGCCTGGGACGTCGCCGCCGGGTTCCACATCCTCGAGCGCGCCGGCGGGTCCCTGCGCACCTGGCCCGCGCTCGGCGACGCCCGGCTCCCCGCGCACCACCAGCCCGCGTACGTCGCCTGCACCGGCCAGGAGCGGATCGAGGTCTTCGACCGCCTCCAGGACGAGCTGCAGGCGGCGCGCGAGGCACGGGCCGCCGGCGCTCCGGGCGCGCACGTGTGATCCTCGTCAATGGCGGCTGACCTGGTGTGCGAGCACCCTCCCGGCAGTGCTAACCTTTCCAGGTCGCTCGTTGACATGGGGCTATGGCGCAGTTGGTAGCGCGTCTCGTTCGCAATGAGAAGGTCGGGGGTTCGAATCCCCCTAGCTCCACCGCAGTGCAGAAGGGCCCTGGCTCCCGCCAGGGCCCTTCTGCTGTCCCCGCTCGGTGCGGGCCGTGCCATCCGGCTGCGACGAGGGCGGCAGGACCGGCCGACTCCCCTGGCATCGACCGATCCTTCTCCTCCTCGCTTCACCCCGACCCCCGTGCCGGCCGTCGGTGCGGACGCTCTCTGCCCGCGCCTCGGTCGTTCGCCCCTCAGGACGCCTCGCGGAACTCCCCGGCCGCGCTCAGCAAGGTCGTGACGGATGCCGCGGAGAGGGGACCCACGGTCACCTCCTCGCCGTCGGCCGTGCACGTGATCCAGAGCGATGTGCCGTCATGGATGATCGACAGGGCGTCGCCGTCGTCATCGGTCATCTCCAGGGTTCTCATGATCCTCCGTCAGTGGCTGGTGTGTCCCGTGGACCGCGCGGATGCGCCGTCTTCCTGATACACGTAGCTTGCGACACGATCATGACGGGAGAAAGAAAATTCAACGAGCCTCGATGTCGGATCTCATAGTTTCCGCTCGGTAGGTTGCTGACCGGTCATGGGAAATCTCGAGCGGGTGACGGCCCCGGCTCCCGTGTGGACCTCGCGATGAGGCGTGCGCCACGAGCCGGCGCTGCTGGAGGAGCGGAGGCCGCACCTCGGCGCGACGCGCGGCGTGATCTCTGCTTCTCTGGTGGCAAAGCGCACCAAACGGACGTTCCGACACGACAGGCTTCTGCCATGACCGATCCTCAGCCCGGCGATCCGCGGCGCGATGACGGCTCCTCGGACGAGGAGCTCGTCGCGCGCGTGCGCGCCGGAGACGTCGCCGCCTACGCCGTGCTCTACGACCGCCACCGCGATGCGGCGATCCACTACGCCCGACGCCGCAGCGGGACCGACGACGAGCAGGACGTGGCACAGGCGGCCTTCCTCAAGGTCCTCACGGCACTCCTCGCCGGAGGAGGACCGAGGGACGGCTTCACCCCGTATCTCCTGCGCGTCGTGCGCAACGAGGCCATCGACCGTTCGCGCCGGACGCACGAGACGCCCGTCGAGGACGTGCAGATGGTCGGCGCGGACGATCTCGTCGTCCGTGAGGACGCTGATCTCCACGCGGAGCGCGAGCTGCTGAGGAGCGCCCTGGCCGAGCTGCCGCGCACGCAGCGGGAGGTCCTCTGGCTCACGGAGGTCGAGGGGCTCGCGCCGCGGGACGTGGCACCGCGGCTGGGCATGAGCGCGAACGCGGTCTCCCAGCTGGCACGACGGGGCCGTGAAGGGCTGCGGGCGACCTGGCTCCAGGCCCAGGTCGACACCCGCGGGGTCCGTCCCGAGTGCCGGCGCACGGTGGCCTCGCTCGGGGGCTACGAACGGGGGCGACTGAGCAGTGCCCGGCAGGCGGCCGGGGAGCGGCACCTCGACGGGTGTGCGGACTGCACGGCGCGTCTGGCGCGGCTGCGCCGACTCTCCGGGCGCATGCGGGGCGTCCTCCTCCCGCTCGTGCTGTCGAGCCCCGAGCTGCTGCGCTCGCAGTTCCCCCCGGCGGGGGCCACCGGCGTGACCGGAGCCGGCGCCCTGTCCGTCATCGAGGGAGCGCGCACCGCGCTCACGGGGACCCTCGCCACCCTCGGCGCCGCGGCGGTCGTTGTCGTGGGGGGCGCCGTGGCCCTGGACCCCACCGACGGCCCGTCCGGGTCGGGACACGCGAGCGCCACCGCGACCGTCGGGAGCGCGGGTGGATCGACGACCGACCCGGGTGCCACGGGATCAGGCACGCCCGTCGAGGCACCGTCGGCCGCGGCCTCCCCGGGTGGGAGCGGCGCGGACGCCCGTGGCACCGGCACCACGGACGAGGCCCCGACGGCGTCCACCTCGTCCGCGACCGCGGACCCCGCGGCGGGAGGGGGCTCCCGGCCGGGGGCGGGGTCGACCGATCCGACGGCGACCGGAGCGAGCAGCGCCGTGCCGTCGGGCAGCCCGAGCGGGCCGGAAGGCTCGACGGCTCCGGGCTCCGAGGGGCGGTCGGGAACGTCGGACGGGACGAGCGGGCCGCCCACGGGGGATCCCGCCTCGAGCTCGCCCCCCTCGGACGAGTCCACCGCGGTCCCGGAGCCCCGGTCCGGTCGCGGGCCGATGCGGCCGGTCGATCCGGTGCTGGGCACCCTCCCCGCCGAGGAGCCGACGACGGCGCCGGTCGAGGACTCGTCCGGCGACTCCTCCGCGAACGTCGACGAGGTCCCGACGGACGAGCCGCCCCAGGATCCGATCCTCGTGCCGCCCCCGCCTCCCGCGCCGCCGACCCGGGACCCGCTCCAGGGACGGCCGGTGCTCCCACCGGCCTCCAAGCCGGCGCCCACCGCCCCGCCCTCCTCCGGCGCCGGCGACGACGCGGAGGAGGACCGGGGCGAGGACGAGTTCTGACCGGCGTGATCCCGGGGCGGCCGGCGCCTGTCCCTCACCCCGCCTGGTCAGCGGCGCATGCAGGCCGGCACACCCGCCCCGGGGAGCGGCGCCCGGCGGCACGGTCTCACGGCGCGGGACGGCTGAGCACGGACGTGCTGCGGTAGTCCTTCGCCGGTCCCGTGACCTGCCAGGTCAGGGACCAGCGAAAGGCGCCCGACAGCTCCATCCGACCCCGGTACACGTCGCGACCGCACAGGTGCACGAGCGGCGCATCGACCTCCCAGCGGTGGAAGGGCGCACCGTCCGGAAGGTGCACCGACCACCCGTCGTCCCCTGCCCGGAGGATCCGCAGCACGCGGGAGACGGGCGCACGGTGGCCGTCGGCCCGCTCGAGCCGGCCCTCCTCCTGCCAGCGCACCTCCCCGACGCCGGTCCGCTCGAGCACTGTCGTGCCCGTCACGTGCAGCAGAGCGCCCGAGCGGTGGTCCTCGATGCGGCGATCGAGCGACCAGCTGCCGAGCAGCTCGAGCGGGGAGAGGGGCATCCGGTCACCCCCGGTCCACGGGATCCGCGAGCGGCGCGGCGAAGAAGTCCCGCTCGTGCCGCACGGAGACCAGGAAGGCGGTGCGCATGGCCTGGCGCACCGGGCTGCTCGCCCGTGCCGCGCAGGCCGTGACCAGCTCGATCGCGCGGAGCGTCTCGGCATGGAAGTCCGGGTCGCCGTAGGTCGCGAGCCAGTCCCCGTAGGGATGCCCCGCCGTCCCGGCGCGCGAGAGCCTGGCGCCCACGTCGTCGTAGATCCAGAAGCAGGGGAGCAGGGCCGCCGCGAGCTCCTCGTAGCGGCCGCGTGCCGCGAGGGCCAGGAGGTGGTCCACGTAGGCGCGGGTGGTCGCATCGGGCTGGGCCGCGAAGAGCTCCTCGGGGCCCAGGTGGCCCGCGTGCAGCTCGGTCTCCGCGGCGATCGCGCCCTGGGCGGCCCCGGCCCAAAAGACCTGCTCCCCGGCGGAGGGCGCGAGGGTCGACGCGGCGGCGAGGGCCCGCGAGTACTCCCGGAGGTAAAGCGCGTCCTGGGCGAGGTAGCGGTGGAACGCGGGGCGGGGGAGGCTGCCGTCGGCGAGGCCGCGCACCACGGGCAGCGCGTCGATCTGCGTGCGCAGCTCGGCGGCCGCCTCCCACCACTCCTCGGCGATCGTCGCCGCGGCCGGGGCATGGGTGCCGGCCGCCTCCCACAGCGCCGCGAAGTGGGAGACCGGCCCGCTGCCGCGCCCCACCTCGAGGGAGTCCGCGGCGGCGATCGCGCCCGCGAGCCAGACCTTCGCCCCGCGCACGGCGCCGGCCCAGTCCTCGCCGCGGCCGCGGAGGGTCGCGATCGCGGAGGAGAGCGAGCAGCCGGTGCCGTGCGTGTTCCGCGTCGCGATCCGCGCTCCGGGCAGCTCGGCGAGCACCCCCTCGGGGCCGACGAGGGCGTCGGGGGAGTCCGGCCCGCTCAGATGACCGCCCTTGGCGAGCACGAGCACCGCGTGGCGGGCGGCGAGCTCCTGCGCCTGGGCGAGGGCCTGCTCCCAGGTGCTCGCCTCGGGCTGCTCGGCGAGCACGGCGAGCTCGGGGAGGTTCGGGGTGACGAGGTGCGCATGGCGGAGCATGTCCCGCAGCGCCTGCTCGGCGGAGTCGTCGAGCAGGCGGTCTCCGCTCGCGGCGACCATGACCGGGTCGAGCACCACCACCGGGGGTCGCACGTCGTCCAGCCAGGCGGTGACCGTGTCGATGATCGTGCCGTCGAAGAGCATGCCGATCTTCACGGCGTCGATCGTGACGTCCTCGCTCACCGCCCGGAGCTGCGCGTCGAGGAAGGCGGGCGGCGGCACGTGGACCTCGCGCACGCCGCGGGTGTTCTGGGCGACGAGCGCGGTCGTCGCGGCCATGCCGTAGCCGCCGTTCGCGGCGATCGACTTGAGATCCGCCTGGATGCCGGCGCCGCCGGTGGGGTCGGTGCCGGCGATGCTGAGGACGCGGGGGACGGGGCGGCTCATCGGGCGTCCTCCCAGGCGCGGCGCAGCTCCGCCGCCGCGTCGAAGGGGGAGGGGGAGGAGCAGATCGCGGAGACGACGGCCGCGCCGTCGAGCCCCCCGCGGCGCAGGGCGGGCAGGTCCGCGGCGCTGATCCCGCCGATCGCGACGGCGGGCAGGGCGGTCGCGGCGGCGACGGCGGCGACGCCCTCGACCCCGATCACGGCGGGGGCGTCCGCCTTCGTGGTGGTGCCGTGCACGGCACCGATGCCGAGGTGGTCCGCACCGGCGGCCTCGGCCTCGCGGGCCATGGCGGCGGTCTGCGCGGAGACGCCGATGACGGCGTCCGGCCCGAGGATCCGGCGCACCAGGTGCGCGGGGAGGTCGGACTGGCCGACGTGCACCCCGGTGAGGCGCACGCCGGACTCCCGGGCGGCGAGGACCACGTCGAGGCGGTCGTCGACGATGATCGCGACCGACGGGGGCAGCGTCTCCGCGAGGGCCGCGCAGAAGGCGAGCGTGTCCCGGGTGGGGAGCTGCTTGTCGCGCACCTGGACGGCGGTGACGCCACCGGCGACGGCGTCCCGCACGGCGGTGACGGGGTCGTGGCCGGCCCGCTCGAGCTGGGGGCGGTCCACGACGAGGTAGAGGGAGAGATCGACCGCGGGACGGGCGTTCATCGTGGTCATCGCACCTTCGCCTGGTCGCGGACGTCCTGGGCGGTCAGCGCGTGGAGCCCGTCGAGGAGCCCGACGGCGAAGGAGCCGGGGTGCTCGGCGGTGCGGGCGGAGCGCTCGGCGGCGAGGGTGAGCACGGTCGTCGCGGCGACCGCGGCGACGAGGCGGTCCTCGACCACGGCGGCGAAGGCCGCGGTGATCCCGCCGAGCGCGCAGCCGGCGCCGGTGACCTTGGTGAGCAGGGGGCTGCCGGTGGCGACGCGCACCACCCGCTCCCCGTCGGTCACGAGGTCCACCGCGCCGGAGACGGCGACGACGGCGCCGGTGCCGCGGGCGAGGGACGTCGCCGCCTCGTGGGAGTCGTCGGCGGAGTCGATCGAGTCCGCGCCGCGGCCGCCGGCGGAGAGCCCCGCGAGGGCACGGATCTCGGAGGCGTTGCCGCGGATGATCGCGGGCCGCTGGCTCACGAGGCGCTCGGCGAGGGTCGTCCGCACGGGCAGGGTCCCGACCGCGACGGGGTCCAGCACCCAGGGGGTGCCGGCGGCGCGCGCGGCGGCGACGGCCTCGACCATCGCCTCCCGCTGCTCGGCGCCGGCGGTGCCGAGGTTCACGAGGACGCCGTCGGCGATCCCCGCGAAGATCCCGGCCTCCTCGGGCACTGCGACCATGGCGGGGGAGCCGCCCACGGCGAGCAGCGCGTTCGCGACGAGGTTCGTGGTGACCACGTTGGTCAGGCACTGCACGAGGGGGATCCGCGAGCGGACCTCCTCGAGGGCGGCCGCGAGGGCGGCCGGGTCGGTGGGGGCAGAGGCGTGCGCGAGTGTCATGGCGACATCCCTTCGCTAGTCCGAGCTAGATCAGGTTCGACGGGTGTCATCTCAGCCCGGTGCTCGGGCACCCCGTGTCACTGCAGGCCACCGTACGTGATCGCCGCCCGCGCGGGGGCGGCGTCCGCGGCCGGGCGGCCGACGTCGCCCCCGGAGGGGAGAGCCTCAGGCGGTGCGCAGGCCGCGCCGCACGAGGAGCAGGCACAGCGCGCAGAGCACCACGAGCATCGAGAGCGAGGCGGGATAGGCGAGCAGCGGCAGCAGCGCGGCGAGGATCGTGGGCAGCAGGAACCCGAGGTAGGCGAGGGCGTAGTAGACGCCGGTGAGCCCGGCGAGGTCCTCCGCCGTCGCGATGCCCTGCACCTGCAGCAGCCCGGCGACGACGAGGGTGCCGTAGGCGGCGCCGAGCACCATCGCCACGAGGATGCCGAGGACCGGGCTGCCGATCGCCGTGGCGATCACCGCGAGCACCAGACCGACGCACATGGCCGCCTGGCCAACGGGCAGGGAGCGGCCGCCGGTGAGGCGGTCCAGCCGCGGCACGAAGGACTGCACGACCGCCCCGGTGCCGAGGGTGAGCACCGTCAGTGCCGTCGCGTACAGCGTCGCGCTCTCGCCGAGGTGACGCTGCACGCTCGCGGGGATGACCGCGTAGGCGACGCCGGCCGCGCCGAAGATCCACGGCGCCGCGGGGACCACGGCGCGGGTGAAGCGGCGGTGCCCGGCGGCGGGCACGCGGAGGTCCTGCCACCAGTGACCGGCGGCAGGCCGCTCGACGTGACGGGTCTCCGGGGCGAGCAGGAGCAGCGGGGTCGCGAGCAGGGAGAGGCCGCCGTGCACGAGATAGGGGAGGACCTCGGGGAGCGGGGCGAACTGGGCGAGCAGGCCGCTCGCCCCGGCGCCGAGCGCGAAGCCGAGGGTGAGGGTGAGGGACGGGCGGCGGGCGCCGGCGACGGCCGGGGCGCCGATCTCGTACGGCGGCGCGGAGAGCTCCTTCATCCAGGCCGTGCCGACGGACATGGCCGCGCCCACTCCGAGACCGGCGAGCACCCGGCCCAGGCACAGCAGCGCGAAGACGTGGGGGCTCGCGGCGAGCAGCGCGCTGCCGAGCACGGTCGCGGCCATGCCCACGAGCATCACGGGGCGGCGGCCGTGGCGGTCGGAGAGCGCGGCCGCGACGAGCAGGCCGGGGGCGAGCCCGGCGACGTAGGTGCCCAGCAGGAGGTTCGCCTGCCAGGCGGCGTAGTGGCCGACGGACTCGTAGACGTGCAGGAGCGGGGTGAAGTGGTTGCCGCCCCAGGCGAGCAGGAAGGTCGCGGGGACCACGAGCCTCCAGGGGGCGCGGATCGCGGTGCGGCTCATCGTGCGCCCCCGTCGAGCTCGTAGGCGTCCTCGACGTGGGCGCGCAGACGCTCGGCGAAGGCCGCGGGGTCGCCCGCGGCGAGGAGCGCGGCGAGCTCCTCGTGCTCGGCGAGGAGGGCGGGCATGGTGCCGCTGCGCTCGTCGAGGACGGCCGCAGTGAGGCGGGCGAAGCGGGGGCCGAGGTCCTCGCAGATCCCGGCGACGACGCTGTTGTCCGCGGCGGCGATGAGGGCGAGGTGGAAGTCGAGGTCCGCGGCGGCGAAGGCGAGCGGGTCCTGGGCGGTCGCGGCGGCGCGCTGCTGGGAGAGCAGCTCCGCGAGCTCCTCGGCGAGGGCGGGGATGGCGTCGGGCCTCGAGAGGAGGGCGGCGCCGGCGGAGGCCTCGAGCATGGTGCGCACGGCGATCAGCTCCCGGCGCTCCCGCGGCGTGACGGTGGTGACCAGGGCGCCCTTCTTGGGGAGCAGGCGCACGAGGCCCCAGCGCTCGAGCTGCAGCATGGCCTCGCGGGCGGGGGTGCGGCTGATGCCGGTGGCCTCGGCGAGGTCGTTCTCGCGCAGCAACTCGCCGGCGGGCAGATCGCCCTCGACGATGCGACGGGCGGCCTCGGCGGCAGCGCGATGGGCGAGGGTGCCCCGGTCGGGGTTCCTCCAGGGAAGTGCGTAGGCGATGTTCACGTCCCCGACCCTAGGGGATGCATGCATCAAAGGATGCATCGGGGTGAGGAGTGAGACTCCGGTCGGCGGGCCGATGGCCGGTGCCTGCGGGCGGCCCGGGTGCACCGGACCCCCGGGGAGCGGGGCTCCCCGGGGGTCCGGTGCTGAGATGACGGGCAGGGCCCGCCGGGTCTCAGAGGGTGCTGGCGAAGGGGTCGAAGTCCGCCGGGACCGGCGGGACCGCGCCCACCGAGCTCGCGACCGTGACGAACTCGCCCGAGGCCGCGGACTCCTCGGCCGAGAGCATGACGTCGAGCACGTGGTAGCCGAGCTCGCCGCTCGCCACGTGGGGACGGCCCTCGCGGATCGCGCGGACCATGTCCAGAAGGCCCAGGCCGCGGCCCACGACCACGCCCTCCTGCGGGACCTCGATCCACTCCTGCTCCGGCGGCTTCTCGCCGAAGGACTCGAAGGGCTTCACGTAGGCGATCCGACCCTCGAACTGGTTGGGGTCGGGGACCACGAGGGAGCCCTCGGTGCCGTGGATCTCGACGATGCCCTGGCGGGCGAGCGGCGAGTCGAAGCTGACCAGGGAGGTGCCGGTCTGGCCGGCCTCGAACTGGGTGAGCACCGAGATCGTCGAGGGGACCTCGACGGGGAAGGTCTGCCCCGCGTTCGGGCCCACCTTGATCGCGCGCTCCTCGGAGGCGCGCAGGCCCACGGCGGCCACCTTCTCGACCGAGCCGAACAGGCTCACGAGGGTCGTGAAGTAGTACGGGCCCATGTCGAGCAGCGGGCCCGCGCCCTTGGCGAAGAGGAAGCCGGGGTTCGGGTGGAAGACCTCGGGGCCCTGGTACTGCATCGAGGTCTGCGCGAACAGCGGGCGGCCGATGGTGCCCTTGGCGATCTCGCGCTTGGCGGTCTGCACGCCCGGGCCGAGCACCGTGTCCGGTGCGCAGCCGACGCGCAGGCCCGCGGCCTCGGCCTGCTGCAGCAGGGCGGCGGTGGACTCGCGGTCCAGGCCCAGCGGCTTCTCGGTCCACACGTGCTTGCCGGCCGCGATCGCGGAGGAGGAGACCTCGGCGTGGACGGCGGGGATCGTCAGGTTCACGACGACCTGCACGTCCGGGTGGTCCAGGACGTCCTGGGCCGTGCCGTGCGCGGGGACGCCGTGCTTCTCCGCCTGGGCGCGAGCGCGATCGGTGTCGAGGTCGCCGAGGATGAGGACCTCGACGTCGGGGAAGGAGCTCAGGTTCTCGAGGTAGGTGTCGGAGATGACGCCCACGCCGATGAAGCCGAGGCCGATGGGGCTGCTCATGCGACGAAGCCCCCGTCCACGAGGAAGCGGTAGCTGTTCTCGACGTCCTCGAAGACGTCGCCGGGGACGTTGTCGTACTCGATGACGGCGTACTTGACGTTCGTCGCGGCCTTGAGCGCCTCGACGGTGGGCACGTCGCCCTCGCCCGCGTGGCGCTGGTCGAGGTCCGAGGAGTTGAACTTCGGGGCGTCGGGCGCGAAGGGGTTCGAGGCCGGGGCCACGCCGTCCTTCACGTGCACGGCGACGAGACGGTCGCCGAGCTCCTCGACGAGCGCGACGACGTCCTGACCGCCGACGAGGGCCCAGAACAGGTCCAGCTCGATCTCGACCGAGGGGTCCACGAGGGAGAGGAAGCGCTGGTAGGCGGTCTGGCCGTCGAAGCTCGCGAGGAACTCCTGGGCGTGGTTGTGGTAGCCGACCTTGAGGCCGAACTCCTTGGCCTTCTCCGAGGCGGCGTTGAGGCGCTCGGCGATGTCCTTCACGCCGTCCTCGGTGATCCAGCGCTCGGTGGGGACCATCGGGTCGATGACGGTCGAGATGCCGATCTCCGCGGCGGCCTCGAAGACGACCTCGTTGGAGGGGGTGGGGATGGAGCCGTCCGGCGTCCACAGCTCGTCGGAGAGCAGCGGGGCGTGCCCGGTGGGGGAGGCGAGGCCGCTCTTGTCGAGGGCTGCGCGGATCTCCGCGGGGCGGCGGACGAAGTCGAACGCCTCGACGTTCTTCAGCCCGATCTTGGCGAGCTTGTCGAGGGAGCCGTCCATGTCCGCAGTGAACTCTGCGGCCAGGGTGTACAGCTGAACGGAGGCAACGGGGAGTGCCACGGGGAACCTGCTTTCACGCGTCATCATCGGGCGAGAACCACGCCGGGGAGGCGTGCTGGTGGAACGCTAGCACGCAAAAGCCTCCATATGGAGGTTTTCTTTGGGTACAGTGCGGTCCATGGCAGCGAAGCACTCCCTCCCCGCGGGTTCCGACCCCGACGCACCGGCCCCCGACCCTGATGCGGCGGAGCCGTCGGACGCGGCGGCCGAGCGCGCCCCCGAGCCGATCGGCCGGCCGGGCGCGTACTCCAAGGGCGTCGCCCGTCGGCAGGAGATCCTCGACCGTGCGATCGAGGTGTTCCGCGAGCGTGGGGCCGACGGCACGTCCCTGCGTCGGATCGCGACCGCCATCGGCGTCTCCCACGCCGCGCTGCTGCACTACTTCGACTCCCGCGAGCAGCTCCTCGTCGCCGTCTACCAGCACGCCGAGACCCGGCGGGGGGAGAGCTCCGAGTACCGCAGCGGCGTGAGCGCCGCGCTCGACGCGATGATCCGCGCGGCGGAGGTCAACGTCGAGGTCCCCGGTCTCGTCCAGCTCTACTCGACCCTCGTCGCGGCCTCGCTCGAGACCGCGACCGGACCCGCGAAGGAATACTTCGCCCCCCGCTTCGAGAACCTGAGGGAGGAGCTCGAGCAGGGCCTGCGCGCGGAGCAGGAGGCGGGCACGGTGCGAGCGGACGTCGACCCGGGGCACGTCGCCGCGCTGCTCATCGCCGCCTCCGACGGTCTCCAGATCCAGTGGCTGCTCGAGCCGTCGATCGCCCTGCGCAGCACCCTGGAGACCTTCGCGGTCATGCTCGCCCCGCCGGCCTGAGGGCTCGCGCCGAGGTCCCGGCAGGACCGGGCCGGTCAGGCCGGTCACCACCGCTTCCGCCGCCGCGCGGGGATGGTTACCGTGAGGAGCGAGGCCCCGGACGGGCCTGCGGACGAGGGAGCTGTACCCGCACCACGACAAGACGGCCACGGAGGTGACCTGTCATGTCCTGGATCCTGCTCGTCGCGGCGGGGGTGATGGAGGCCGTCTGGGCCGCCGCGCTCGCCGCCTCCCACGGCTTCACCCGCCGTGTGCCCACCGCCCTGTTCGTGGCCGGTCTCGTGCTGAGCATGGCCGGGCTCGCCACCGCCATGCGCGAGCTGCCCACCGGCACCGCCTACGCCGTCTGGGTGGGCATCGGCGCCACCCTCACCGTGATCTGGGGGTACCTCACCCACCAGGAGCGGCCCACCGTGCTGCGCGTCTCGCTGCTCGTGCTGCTCGTGGGCTCCGTGGTGGGCCTGAAGACGGTGAGCTGACATGGCGTGGACCATCCTGCTCGCGAGCGCCGTCCTCGAGGCGGTCTGGGCGACGGCCCTCGGGGAGTCGCACGGCTTCACCCGCCTCGTGCCCACGCTCGTCTTCCTCATCGCCCTCGCGCTGAGCATGGCGGGCCTGGGCCGGGCGACGCGCGAGATCCCGCTCGGCACCGCCTACGCCGTGTGGACCGGGACCGGGGCCGCGCTCACCGTCGGCGTCGCCATGGTGACCGGCGGCGAGGAGGTCTCCCCGCTGAAGATCCTCTTCCTCCTGGGCATCATCGGCGCGGTGATCGGGCTCAAGCTCGCCCCGTCGCCGTCACCGTCGCCGTCGCCGTCGCCTTCCAGGGAGTCCGAGGCGGGCTGACCCGGTCGCGCCGCGGTCCGCGCCGCGGGGATCACTCCTCCGCGGCGCGGACCAGGCAGCCGTGCCCGTCGCCGTCCGCACCGTGCACGGCGCGCTCGCGGCGCAGCAGCTCCGCGGTGCGCACGAGCCGGGGCAGGGTGATGATCGCGAGCCCGCCCAGGATGTTCAGGGGGATGACCCAGCACATCCAGACCAGCCAGTCCGTGTAGGGGATCGGTGCCCCCGCGTGCATCGCCGCGAAGATCACGACCGAGTTCAGGGCGCCGTGGAGCATGCCGAGGCCCACGACGAGGAAGCCCGAGAGCAGCGCATTGGCGAGCGTCACGATCCCCTCCGAGGAGCCCTGGCCCATCCGGGTGACGAGCGTGATCGTGAAGCCCGCGAGCAGGGCGAGCGCGACCGTCTCCGCGGTGGGGCCCTTCTCGAGGTAGCCGGCCGCCGTGCTCGCGAGCACGTCCTCGAAGCGGGGGAACGCGGCGACCAGGATCCAGGTGAACAGCCACCCGCCGGCCAGGTTCGTCACGAGCGTCACGGACCACAGCCGCAGCAGCTGGGCCCAGGTGCCGTGACGGGCGAGCACCGCGTTGATCGGCAGCAGGAAGTCCTCGGTGAACAGCTCCGAGTGCGCGAGGCGGAGGGCGAACAGGCCGATCCCGAAGGCCGCGCCGCCCAGCAGCTTCGATCCCGTCGCGTCGAGCACCGCGAGCATCGCCATGAGGCCCAGCGCCACGTCGATCCCGCCGAACAGACCGGTGATGATCAGCGCCCGCCAGGTGCGGTGCAGACGCTCGGCGCCCTCGGAGACGGTCGAGCGGAACTCGGCGACGAGCTCGTCCTCGACCGGCTCGTCGGAGTCGCCGAGCCGGGAGCGCTCCTCGGCATCCGCCTGCTGCGCGCGTCGGGCCATGGGACGGTCCTTCCTCCGGGTGAGGAGGACATCGTGGCAGGTGCCGGGGCACGGCGCATCCTCACGGACGTCGGCCCGGTGCCGCCCCCGCCGGGACCAGCCGTGCGCCGGGTCGCTGCGCGGCGGCAGGATCGCGCACCGCGGCACGGCCCCGCCGGTGCTCAGCCCCGGACGATCGGGGTGAAGCGCCCGTGCGCCCCGCGCGTGAGCAGCAGCGCATCGAGCGGGGCGACCTCGGCGCCGCTCACCTCGAGGTGCTCGATCACGGCGGCGAGCGCGGTGCGCGCCTGCTCGTCCTGCTCCTCGCGGGAGCCGTCCTCGACGAGGAAGCGCAGCACGATCCGCCCCACGCGCCGGCCGTGCACCAGCGGGGCCTCGACGTCGGCGCGCTCGACGACGTGGCGGCTGCCCAGCGCGAGCGCCGCCTGGTCGAGCAGGTCCGGCGGATGCACCCCCGGCCGCAGCGCGCCGAGCGGGACGTGGAGGCGGTAGCTGGGCATGCGACCAGCCTAGGGGCGCGCCGGCGCGGGAGGGTCCCGGTCCTGCCGTCGACGACCTGGCGTCCGGCCGATGTCGAGGCGCGGCCGGTACCCTCCACCTCGGGCGGGAGCGCCGCCCCGCCGTCGGCCCCCGGGAAGGTCACCATGACGCGGAGCATCGTCCTGATCCACGCCGTGCGCTCCTCGCGCACCATGTGGAAGGGGCAGACCCGCCGCCTCCGCGAGCGCGGGTACACCGTGATCGCCCCGGACCTCCCCGGTCACGGACGCCGGCGCGGGGAGCCCTTCACCCTCGAGACCGCGCTCGCCACGATCGACGAGGCCGTCGCCGCGTGCGAGGAGCCGCCGCTGCTGGTGGGGCTGTCGCTCGGCGGCTTCCTCACCCTGCACTGGGCGGGCACCCATCCCGGGCGGCTCGCCGGCGTCGTCGCCGCGGACTGCACGATCGTCCCCGGGCCGGCGCTGGCCCGGCTCTACGGACTCTGGATCACGATGAAGGACTGGCTGCCGGGGGACTCCGACGCCCGCGTCGCCCGCGCCTTCGCCCGCCGCCACAGCGACAAGGCCGCCCGCCGCTACTACGGCGGTGGGCGCGCCCACGGCGTGGTGCGCACCGTGGTGCGGACCATCGGCTCGCTCGAGCTCCTCACGGACGTCGCCGCGATCGACGTCCCCGTCACCTTCGTCAACGGCGAGCACGACCCGTTCCGCCGGCACGAGGCGCTGTTCGTCGAGGCGGCGCGGGACGGGCGGCTCGTCATCCTCGACGACGCCGGTCATATCGCGAACCTGTCGCGCCCCAAGCGCTTCGCGAAGGTGCTGCGGCGCGCGGCGGCGGCCGGGGCGGAATCGCGGCTCGCCCGCGAGGGATGAGGCCCGCCAGGGCGGGATCGTGCCGCCGCGGGCGTCAGGCGGGCAGCTCGCCCGTGCGCAGGAGATGCGCGAACTCGCCGGCGAAGCGCTCCGCGTCCGCCTTGCGGTGCGGCATGAACGCGAGGTCGCGCCGCCCCTGCACGGCGAGCTTCACCCGGGAGAACGCGCCCACCCGGTAGCTCACCCCCGTGACCGCGGGCGCCGGCACCTCGCGCTTGACCTTCGCGCCCTTGAGGCCCCCGGTCACCTTCACCACGAGCAGCCGGCGCGCGGTCACGACGAGCACGTCGGGGAAGTCCCCGGCGACGCCCGGGAGGGCGAGCAGCACCTGCTCCTCGGGGTCGAGGACCTTCGGCACGTCGCGCTGGAGACCGGGCGAGGCGAACAGCTCGTTCCTCACCAGGGCGGTGGCATAGGACATGGAGGCGGGGGTCGGGGCCATGGCGCCCATCGTAGGAGGGGCGAGGAGGAGGGCGCCCATGGGGAGTCCTCCCCATGGGCGGACGGCCGGAGGATCGCTACGGTCGACCTCGACACGGACACGCCGCTCCTCGCCCTCGGGCCGAGCGGTTCGGAAGGGGAGCGGGATGAGCGGGTTCTTCGGTGCGGACACCGATCGGCTGCGGGAGCACGCGGGCGTGCTGCGCGAGCGGGCGCAGCGGCTCATGGAGCTGCGCGAGTCGCTCGAGCCGCTGGTCATGGACGAGTCGGCGTGGCAGGGCCCGGACGCCGACGCGTTCCGCGCGCAGTGGACGGGGAGCACCGCCGCGCAGCTCTCGCAGCGGGGCGAGGAGCTGAGCCGGCGCGGTGCGGACCTCGACGCGCAGGCGGAGGAGCAGGACACCGCCTCCGGGCAGGACGCCGGCGCCGGGGGAGGCGGCGGCGGGAACGGCGAGGAGGGCTCCGGCCCGTTCTCCTTCCTCAAGGACCTCCTGCGCAAGGGGCAGTCCCTCTACAAGAAGGGCGCCCAGCTGCTCGACTTCCTCAAGCGGATCCCCACCGCGGCGGACGAGTTCGCGCACCTCGCCGAGGCGGGACTGCAGAAGCTGTGGAGGGCCTCGTACCTCGACGAGCTCTTCAACGGCGGCAAGGGCTGGCAGAAGGCCGCGGAGAACCTCCTGGGCAAGCTCGGCCTTCCCTCCTCGATCGGCAGGTTCGAACCGGCGAAGTGGCTGAACAAGCTCGACGACGTCGCCCCGTTCCTCAAGACCGGCGGCAAGCTGCTCGGCAAGGCGCTGCCCTTCGTCGACATCGGCTTCGGCCTCCACCAGGCCTTCACCGCGGACAACGCCTACGACCGCTGGAGCGGCGGCATCGGCGCCGCGGGCGGCACCCTGCTCGCGATCGCCCCGTTCACCGGGCCCGCCGCGCCGATCGTCGGCGCGATCGGCGCGGGGCTCGGCGTCGTCTCGATCGGCATGGACGTCGGCAAGCTCGTCCACGAGAACTGGGACGGGATCACGGGGGCGGTGGGCGACGCGTGGAACGCCACGACCGGTGCCGTGAGCGATGCGGCGAGCACCGTGAGCGATGCCGTCGGCAACGCGGCGGAGTCCGTGAAGGACACCGTCAGCGACGTCGGCTCCGCCGTCAGCGACGGGATCGGCAAGGTCGGCGACGCCTTCGGGTTCTGAGCCTCCTCCGATCACCGCCCCCTGTCCCCGCACCGCCCCCGACCCTAGGATCGAGCCATGCCCCAGCAGTCCCTGCGCACCGAGCGCGATGCCGCCGCCGCCTACGAGCTGCTCTCGACGGCGAGCGAGGACCCCGCCGTCCTCGCCGTCCTCACGGACGAGGAGCTCACCGCCCTCGCCGGAGCCGAGGCCGCGGCGCTCGCCGGCACCCCCTTCCTCGACGAGTCCGAGCTCGATCGCGGCGCCGCCGCCGCGATCGCCCTGCGTTCCCTGGTGGCCCGCGGCCTGGTGCAGCTGACCGACGAGGGCCGTGAGAACGAGGGCGAGGACCTCGCGACCGGAGCGGAGCCCCGGCGCGCCGCGCAGCTGGACCGCACCCTCGCCGGTCTCCTCACCCTGCGCACCTCCCCGCTCGCCCTCGTGCACCTCACGCGGCGCGTCGCGGACCAGACCACCTCGCTGCTGCTCTCGCTCCATCCCCACGGCGGCGTCCTCGAGGAGCTCATCACCGCCGACGGCTTCCACCACTTCAGCCTCCCCGCCCGGGAGGTCGTCCCGGCACGGCTCGCCCGGTACGTCGACGCCGACCAGGTCGCCGCCGACGCCGACGGCGCGACCACGACCGCGACCGCCGCCGAGCTCGACGCGGGGACCACGGAGATCTCGCGGCGGCTGCAGGACGCCCGCGCGCTGACCGTCGTCACCTCGGCCGACGGCGGGACCAGCTCCCAGCTGACCGTCGTCGCGACGACCGACGCCGTGCTCGCCATGGACACCCCGCAGGATGCCGGGGAGCGCGTCGAGGTGCGCGAGCTCGGGGCGAGCGGCCTCGAGGCCCTGCTCGCGGCCGCGCTCCCGGACCCCGCCGCCCTCTGATCCCCTCCCCGGCCTGCCGCGGCGCGCCGTACCCTGGGGACATGACCCGCCCCGTGCTGCGCGTCGGCTTCGTGCCCGGCGTCGAACCCGACCGCTTCGTGCGCCGCTGGAGGACCGGGCGCCGTGCCGCCTACCTCGAGGTGGTGCCCGTGCCGCTCTCGGGGCAGCGCCGCGCGCTCGCCGAGGGCGAGGTGGACATGTGCTTCGTGCGGCTCCCGCTCGACGCGGCGGAGGATCTCCACGTCGTCGCCCTGTGGGAGGAGCGCCCGGCGATCGTGGTGGGCGACGAGAACGTGCTCAGCCTGCACGAGGAGATCTCCCTCGCGGATCTCGAGGGGAAGACCGAGATCCCCGCCGCCCACGAGGACGACGCCGCGGACCGCGTCGCCGTCGTCGCCACCGGCGTCGGCTTCACGCGACTGCCGCTCTCCCTCGCCCGCCTCCACCATCGCAAGGACACGCGGCAGATCCCGCTCGTGGACGCCGAGCCCACCCGGATCGCCCTGGTGTGGCCGCGCGCCGCGGACGACGAGCTGCGCCAGGAGTTCGTGGGGGTCGTCCGCGGGCGCACCTCCCGCTCCAGCCGCTGAGCCCCGCAGAACCGACCCCGAGAAGGCCCGGAAAGGACCCGACATGACCGAGCAGACCACGCCCGACGAGCAGTCCCGCATGAACGTCGAGAGCTTCAACCTCGACCACCGCACCGTGGCCGCGCCGTACGTGCGCATCGCCGACCGCAAGGTGCTCCCCGGCGGGGACGTGCTGACGAAGTTCGACCTCCGCTTCACCCAGCCCAACGTCGACCACCTCGACTCCGAGACGGTCCACTCGCTCGAGCACCTCATGGCCGAGCACATGCGCGACCACACCGGCGACGTCATCGACGTGTCCCCGATGGGCTGCCGCACCGGCTTCTACGCGCTGCTCTCCGGCGACCACACCGCCGAGGACCTCGCCCCCGTGCTCGCGGCGACCCTCGAGGACGTGCTCGCGGCGACCGAGGTGCCCGCCGCGAACGAGGTCCAGTGCGGCTGGGGCGCCCACCACACGCTCGAGGGCGCGCAGAAGGCGGCGCGGGCGTTCCTCGACCGTCGCGCCGAGTGGGGCACCGTCACCGCCGGCTGATCTCCTCCCGCACGGCCTGCAGCAGGCGGGCCGTGCGCGGGTCCTCCGCGAGGCCGTCCACGGTCACGGGGCGCAGCGACGGATCGGCGAGCGGGATCCGCCAGTTGGGGTACTCCTCGTCGGTGCCCGGCTGGTTCTGGATGCGCCGCTCGCCCACGCAGTCCACGAGGGAGACGCCCAGCAGCAGCGAGGGCGTCCGCGCGAGATGGCGGTGCAGGGCGATCACCGTGTCCTCCGTGCTCGCGCCGGGGGCGAGCAGGCCCTCCGCACGGAGCACGTCGAGCACCCGGTCGCGGGCCTCGGCGTCGATCCGCCGCTCCTCCTCGAGCGGCCGCTCGAGCAGCCCCAGCTCGTGGCGCAGCGTCACGTGGTCCCCGGCGAGGTAGCCGGCCGTCGGCGGCAGGTCGTGCGTGTTCACCGAGGCCATGCACAGGTGCCGGTACCGCTCGGGCGGCAGGGGAGCGCCGTCCTCGTGCTCGAACCACAGGATCGAGGTGCCCAGGATCCCGCGGCCGGCGAGGTACTCGCGCACCCACGGCTCGAAGGTGCCGAGGTCCTCGCCGATCACGAGGGTCCCCGAGCGCTCCGCCTCGAGAGCGAGGATCCCGATCATCGCCTCGTGGTCGAAGAACACGTACGCGCCGTCGGCCGCCTCGTTCCCCTCGGGGATGCACCACAGGCGGAACAGGCCCAGCACGTGGTCGATCCGGAGCGCGCCGGCATGGCGCATGAGGGAGCGGAGCATGTCCCGCCAGGGCCGGTAGCCGGCCTCGCGCAGGTGCTCGGGGTGCCAGGGCGGCTGGTGCCAGTTCTGGCCCTGCTGGTTGTACTGGTCCGCGGGCGCGCCGACGGACAGGCCGCTCGAGAGCACGTCCCGCAGCCGCCAGGAGTCCGCACCCACCTGCTCCACGCCCACGGCGAGGTCGTGCATGACGCCGATCCGCATGCCGGCCTCCCGCGCGGCGGCCTGGGCGGCGGCGAGCTGCTCGTCCAGCAGCCACTGCACCCACGTGTGGAAGGCGACGGATCCGGCGAGCTCGGTGCGCGCCCGCTCCACCGTCTCCTCGTCGAGGTCCTGCAACCGCGCCTCCTCGGGCGTGCCGCGCAGGCTCTGCGCGATCGCGGACCACAGGGCGAAGTCGGCGAGGCCCTGCCCCTCGCGGGCGGTGTAGGCGTCCAGCAGCGCCTGCCGTCCCGCGGTGCGGGGAGCGGCGAAGAGCTCCTCGAGGGCGGCGAGCTTCGCGCTCAGCACCTCGTCCCGCTCGAGGTGGTCGACGCGATCGTTCCAGGCGGCGACGGGCTCCCGCAGCAGCGCGATCCGCCGGCGGGCGTGCTCGGGCAGGTCCCGGTACTCGGGGACGTCCTCGATGCGCAGGTACAGCGGGCTCGTGAAGCGCCGGGTCACCGGGAGGTACGGGGAGGGCTCGACGGGCGGGGTGGGGTAGGAGGCGTGCAGCGGGTTCACGAGCAGGAAGTCCATGCCGTGCCGGGCCCCGGTGATCGCGGCGAGGTCGCGGAGGTCCGCGAGGTCGCCCACGCCCCAGGAGCGGTCCGAGCGCACGGAGTACAGCTGGGCCTGCACGCCGACGGCGCGGCGCGCGCCGAGGGCGTCCGCCGTCGTGACGCGCGGCGGGGTGACGACGAGATCCGCCTCCTCGCGTCCCTGCGGGGTCTCCGCGACGAGGCGGTGCCAGCCCAGCGGCAGGTCGCCGGGCACGGCGAAGCGGGCGCGTCCTCGCAGGCGGCCGCCGATCTCGCGCGGCGGGGAGTTGTCCTCGGTCTGCTCGAGGTGGCGGAGGCCGCCGTCCTCGAGGACGAGGCGCACCGTGACCGCGTCGCCGTGGTCCACGTGCACGGGGAGCGAGGAGCCCTCGCCGGCCCGCAGCACGGTCGCCGGCGGCAGCGTGCGCGCCCACGGCGCGTCCTCGCGGGCGGTGCGCGCGGCGGCGAGGTCCGCATCGTCGGCGACGTGGTGGCCGAGCCCGGCGAGCACCGCGACGAGGGTGTCGTCGGCGACGTCGCGGCGCACGCCGTCCCATCCCCAGTAGTCCGTGCCGACGCCGAGGTCACGGGCGAGTTCCCGCAGAGCGGAGGAGGTCAGTGCCATGCGCACATCGTAGCGGCGCGGATCACGTCCACGAGGGCAGCCACATGCGCCACTGCCACTGCTCGAGGTCGATCACCTGGCCGGTCCAGACCGGCCAGAAGAACGCGGAGACCATGACGATCAGCGTCAGCAGGGAGCCGACGAAGAGCCCGCCGGCCAGGCGCCTCTCCCTCTCCGCGCCCGGCGGGCCCAGCAGCAGCCCCAGCACGTAGGCGAGGCACAGCACCACCCACGGCTCGAAGGCGACCGTGTAGAAGGTGAAGATCGTGCGGTCCATGTACATCAGCCACGGCAGGTAGCCGCCCACGATGCCCGCGAGCGCCGCGGCCGCGCGGCCGTCGCGGTAGCGGATCGCGAGGACGATGCACGCGAGGATCGCGAGGGTGCCGAGCCACCAGATCAGCGGGTTGCCGACGGAGAGGATGTGGGACGCGCAGCGCGCCACCTCGCAGCCGTGCTCCCCGTAGTCGTAGCCGCGGTAGTAGAAGTTCGTGGGCCGGATCATCAGCAGCCAGCCCAGCGGGTTCGCCTGGTACGGGTGCGGGGTGTCGAGGTGGACGTGGAAGTCGTAGGCCTGGGCGTGGTAGTGCCACAGGGACCACAGGGCGTCCATCACGGCGTTGCCGCTGCCGCCGCCGGGCTGCTCGGCCGCCCACTGCCGGTCGTAGCCCTTGGTGCTCGCGAACCATCCCGACCACGAGAGCACGTAGGTCAGCAGTGCCACGCCGACGGTCGAGAGGAAGGCCGGGATCGCGTCGAGCACGAGGCCGCCCGTGAACCAGCGCCGCTCGCCGATCGTGCGCCGCGTCCACCAGTCCCACAGCACGATCATGATCCCGAAGGCCGCGAGGAAGTAGAGGCCGGACCACTTCACGCCGCAGGAGAGGCCGAGCATGACGCCGCCCACGATCCTCCAGGGGCGCACACCGCCCGGCAGGCCGAGCGCGGGGGAGGCCTCCGCGGCGACGTGGAGGCGGGCGGCGAGCTGCGCCATCCGCTCCCGGTGCCGGTCGCGGTCGATGAGCAGCGCGCCGAAGCCCGCGAGCGCGAAGAACATGAGCACGAGGTCCAGCAGGCTCGTGCGGGACTCGACCAGGTGCACGCCGTCCACGGCGAGCAGCAGCGCCGCGATGAGCCCCACGGTCGTCGAGCGGAACAGGCGCCGGCCGATCCGCGCGACCATGAGCACGCTGATCGCGCCGAGCAGCGCCACGGAGATCCGCCAGCCCCACGGGTTGTCGGCCCCGAGCAGCTCCATGCCCAGCCCGATCACCCACTTGCCGACGGGAGGGTGGACGACGTAGGCGCCGGTGTCCTCGTAGGTGTCGACCTCCCCGCGCTCCCAGGCGGCGTCGGGCTCGTCCGGCCAGTCCATCTCGACACCCTGCTGGGTGATCGTGTAGCCGTCCTTGACGTAATAGGTCTCGTCGAAGATCAGCTCGCCGATCGAGCCGAGGCCCCAGAGGCGGAGCACGAGCGCGAGCCCGAACACCGCGAAGGCGGCGGCCCAGGCCCAGCGGGAGAACGGAAGCGACGGGGCGCCCAGGCGCCGGCGGTACGAGTCGAGCACGGCGGCGGGCTCGTCGTCGATGTCGGCGCGGTGGCGCGCGTCGGGGGCCGTCTGCACCCGGTCATGCTAGGTCATCGCCCCTGAGGACCTGCGGACCGGCCCTAGCATGGACCCCATGCTCGCACCCGGAGTCCTCACCCTCGCCGCCACCCCGATCGGCAACCCGCTCGACGCGAGCGTGCGGCTCCTGCGGGCCCTCGAGCAGGCGGAGCTGATCGCCGCGGAGGACACCCGTCGGCTCCACCGCCTCGCCGACGCCCTCGAGGTGACCCTCACGGGGAAGGTGCTCAGCTACCACGAGCACAACGAGGCCGAGCGGACGGACGTGCTGCTCGAGGCGCTCGCGGCGGGCCGCTCGGTGCTCGTGGTCACCGATGCGGGCATGCCCGTCGTCTCCGATCCCGGGTTCCGCGCCGTGCAGGCGGCGGTCGAGGCCGGGCACCGGGTCACGGTGATCCCGGGGCCCTCCGCCGTGCTGACCGCGCTCGCGGCCTCCGGGATCGCGCCGGACCGCTTCAGCTTCGAGGGCTTCCCGCCGCGCCGGGACGGGAAGCGCCACGCGACCTTCGCCCCCCTCGCGGAGGAGCGGCGCACGATGGTGTTCTTCGAGTCGCCGCGGCGCACGGCGGCGACGCTCGCCGCGATGGCGGAGGACTTCGGGCCGCAGCGGCGCGCGGCGGTCGCGCGCGAGCTCACGAAGACCTACGAGGAGGTGGTCCGGGGGACCCTCGCCGAGCTCGTCGCCTGGGCGGAGGGCACGGAGGTGCTCGGCGAGATCGTCATCGTCGTCGCGGGCGCCGAGCCGCGGGCGGCGAGCGCCGAGGAGCTCCTCCCGGTCGTGCTCGAGCGGGCGGCCGCGGGGGAGCGGCTCAAGGAGGCGGCGAAGGCGGTCGCCGCCGGGGCGGAGGGCGTCAGCTCCCGCGAGCTCTACGACCTCGCCCTCGCCGCGCGCGCCTGATCCGCGCGCAGGGCAGGGGAGCACGACGGAGCCCCCGGTCGATGACCGGGGGCTCCGTGGATGCTGCGCTGCGGGCTCGGCCCGCCGCGATCAGTCGTCGATCGAGAGCAGACCGCGCTGGTAGGCCTTGGCCAGACGACGCGGCACGGCGGCGCTGCGGCCGCGGACGGTGACCTGCACGAGGTCGGCGTTGTTCGCCTTCCACTGCGAGCGGCGGGACCGGGTGCGAGCCCGGGACATCTTGAACTTGGGCACTGCCATGGGAACGCTCCTTGACGGTCCGGAGGATGAACGAGCGAAGGTGTCCGCCCCGAGCAGCGACCCGGACCCGTATCACGAGAGGGGCGCTCGGGTGCCGGTGAGGACACGCAACGAGGAATCATTGTGCCACAGCGCCGAGTTCGGCGCCCCCTCACGGGAGGTGAGGTGGCCCACCTGGTCGCGTATGCCGCAGGTCGGACCGGACCGGCGGGGCGCGCGCCCCGGAGATCCTACGATGAGCGCATGCCGCCAGCCGAGAACCCCCTGCCCGCTCCCGTGCGCGCCCGCGAGGACATCGACCCCCGCGGCAGGTCCCGCGACCGCTCCTGGCCCCCGGCCCCCGCGCCGCTGCCCGTGCCCGTGGTCGACAACCACTGCCACCTCGACTTCTCCGACGGCGACGAGCAGCGCGACGTCCACGAGCACGTGCGGCTCGCCCGCGAGGCCGGCATCGAGGGGCAGATCACCATCGGCTCGGACATGCTCGCCGCCCGCTGGACCGCGGAGCTGCTCGCCTCCCCGCACTGCCCGCCGTCCCTGCGCGGCGGGGTCGCCGTGCACCCCAACGAGGCGCCGCTGCACGCGCGCGGCCACGACCACGAGGGGCGCGCCCTGCCCTCCCTCGACGGGGCGCTCGCGGAGACCGCGGACCTCCTGCGCGGTCCCGGCATGGTCGTCGTGGGGGAGACGGGGCTCGACTGGTTCCGCACCTCCCGGGACGACGACGCCGCGCGCCGGGCACAGATCGACTCCTTCCGCGCGCACATCGCGATGGCCAAGGAGCTGGGTCTCCCGATGCAGATCCACGACCGCGACGCCCACCAGGACGTGCTCGACGTGCTCGACGCGGACGGCGCGCCCGAGCGCACGGTCCTGCACTGCTTCTCCGGGGACGCGGCGTTCGCCCGCGCCTGCGCGGACCGCGGATTCCTCCTCTCCTTCGCCGGCACCGTCACCTTCAAGAACTCGACCGGCCTGCGGGAGGCGCTCGCGGAGGTGGGCCTCGGCCAGGTGATGGTCGAGACCGACGCCCCCTTCCTCACCCCCGTGCCCTACCGGGGCCGCCCCAACTCCTCCTACCTGATCCCGCTCACCATGGCGACGATCGCCGAGGTGACCGGGGTGACCCTCGAGGAGGCCTGCACCGCGGTGAGCGCGACCACCCGGCAGGTCTACGGCCCGATCGGGGCGGCGGCATGAGCGCGGCGGAGGGCCCGGGGCCCCTGCTCAGCGCCCGCGACATCCGGGAGCTGGCCGCGGCGGCCGGCATCCGGCCCTCGAAGCAGCGCGGCCAGAACTTCGTCATGGACCCGAACACGGTCCGCACGATCGTCGAGCGCGCGGGGCTCGAGCCCGGGCAGGCGGTGCTCGAGGTGGGGCCGGGGCTCGGCTCGCTGACCCTGGGCCTGTTCGAGGCGGGGGCCGACGTCGCCGCGATCGAGCTGGACCGCGGGCTCGCGGAGCTGCTGCCCGCGACCCTCGCCGCCCGGGGCATCGACGAGGAGCGCTTCCGACTGCTCCACGCCGACGCCCTCCAGGTCACCGAGCTGCCCGTGCTGCCCCGCGCCGGGGAGCCTACCGCCCTCGTCGCGAACCTGCCCTACAACGTCGCCACCCCCATCCTGCTCACCATGCTCGAGCGCTTCGGGGGCCTCCGCACGGCGCTGGTCATGGTGCAGACCGAGGTCGTCGAGCGGCTCTCCGCCGGCCCCGGCTCCCGCATCTACGGGGCGCCCAGCGTGAAGGCCGCCTGGTACGGGAGGGCGGAGCTCGCGGGCCGCATCTCCCGGCAGATCTTCTGGCCCGTCCCCAACGTCGACTCCGCGCTCGTGCGCCTGGTCCGGCACGAGGTGCCGCTGGGCGACGACGCGGAGCGGATCGCCGTCTTCGCCGTCGTCGACGCCGCCTTCGCGCAGCGCCGCAAGACGCTCCGCGCGGCGCTCGGCAGCTGGGCGGGAAGCCCCGCCCGGGCCGAGCAGGTGCTCCGCGCCGCGGGCGTGGACCCCGGCGCGCGGGGGGAGACCCTGCGCGTCGACGACTTCCGGGCGATCGCCCGCGCGGACGCGGACCTGCCCCGATGACGCCGTCGCAGCGGGTGGTGGTCCGCGCCCCCGGGAAGATCAACCTGTCGCTCGCCGTGGGCGGGGTCGACGAGCGCGGCTACCACGAGCTCGCCACCGTCTTCCACGCGGTCGACCTCCAGGAGACCGTCACCGCGAGCGCCGTCGACGGGGACGCCTTGAGCCTCACCGTCGACTCCGCGGTCCCGGGCGCGGTGCCGCTGGACGGCACGAACCTCGCCCTGCGCGCCGCGGGCCTGCTGCGCGAGCGCACCGGCACCCGCCGCGGCGCCGCCCTGCACGTGGACAAGCAGGTCCCCGTCGCCGGCGGCATGGGAGGCGGCTCCGCCGACGCCGCCGCGACACTCGTCGCCCTGGACCGCCTGTGGGGCCTCGACCTCGGTGCCGCCGCCCTCCACGAGCTCGCCGCCGAGCTCGGCGCCGACGTGCCCTTCGCGCTGCTCGGCGGGACCGCCGCGGGCCGCGGCACCGGCGCGGAGCTCACGCCCCTCCCGGCCTCCGGCGCGCTGACCTGGCTGCTCGTCGTCCCGGACACGCACCTGTCCACCCCCGAGGTGTACCGCCGCGGCGACGAGCTCGCCGCGGCCGACGGGCGCGCGCTGGCCGAACACCCCGCGCTCGATGCGCACCAGCTCGCCGCGCTCGCCTCCGGGGACGCGGAGGCCCTCGGTCGTACTCTGCGCAACGACCTCGAGTCGGCCGCCCTGTCCCTGCGCCCCGAGCTGGCCGCCGTGCTCGCCCCGCTGCGCGAGGGCGGGGCGCTCGGCGCGCTCGTCTCCGGCTCCGGCCCCACGATCGCGGCGCTCGCGCGCGACGAGGCGCATGCCCGCGCCCTCGCCGCGACCCTCGACGACCTCGCCGGCGGGACAGGTCGCCCCACCCTCGTGGTCCGCGGCGGGGCCCGCGGAGCGCACGTCGTCGCGCAGGGGTAGCCTGCCCGCGCGACGCACGCCGCACACGACGACGACTTCAGGAGCAGCGATGAGCGACCAGCAGGACCTGCAGGTGGACGTGATGGTGATCGGCTGGGGCAAGGGCGGCAAGACCCTCGCCGGGGCGCTCGCCGGCGCCGGCCGGCGAGTCGCGATGATCGAGCGGAGCCGCGAGATGCACGGCGGCACCTGCATCAACATCGGCTGCGTCCCCACCAAGGCGCTGGTCCACGACAGCCAGCAGCACGGTGCGGCGGGGGACGGGGAGCGCTTCGCGGCCGCCGTCACCCGGCGCGACGCCCTCGTCGAGAAGCTCCGCGCCGTCAACCACGCGATGCTCGCGGACCGCGAGACGGTCACGATCGTCGAGGGCGAGGCCCGTTTCGTCGGCGAGCGCGTCGTCGAGGTCACCGGCGGCCCCGATCGCCTGCGCGTCAGCGCGGACACGGTCCTCGTCGACACCGGCGCCGAGGCCGTGCTCCCGGACCTGCCGGGCATCGACCACCCGCGCGTCCACGACTCCACCTCGATCCAGCACCCGGGCGAGCTGCCGGGTCGGGTCGTCGTCCTCGGCGCGGGGCCCATCGGCCTCGAGTTCGCCTCCCTGCTGCGCGGCTTCGGCAGCGAGGTGACCCTGCTGGACCGGCGCGAACGGCTGCTGCCCGCGGAGGACGAGGACGTCGCCGCGGCCGTCACCTCCGTGCTCGAGGGCGACGGGGTGCGGATCCTGCACCGCGCCTCCGCGACCGCGATCGAGGACGCGGGCGGCCTCGCCCGCGTGCGGGTGGACGTGGCGGGGACGGAGCAGGTCCTCGAGGCCGAGGCGGTGCTCGTCGCGACGGGCCGCCGGCCGGCGACCGCGGCGCTCGACCCGGAGGCCGGCGGCATCGCCCTGGACGGGCACGGCGCGATCGTGGTCGACGAGCACCTGCGCACGAGCGTGCCCGGCGTGTGGGCCCTCGGCGACGTGCACGGCGGCGCCCAGCAGACCTACCTCTCCCTCGACGACCATCGGGTGGTCCTCGACCAGCTGCTCGGCGACGGGGAGCGCACCACGACCGACCGCGTGGCCGTCCCCGCGACCACCTTCCTCACCCCGCCGCTCGCCTCCGTCGGGCTCACCGAGCGCGCGGCCCGCGAGGCCGGGCACGAGGTGCGCATCGGCGTGGCGGAGGTCGCGACGATCAAGGCCATGCCGCGCCCCAAGGCGGTCGGCGACCCGCGCGGCCTCGTGAAGATCGTCGTGGACGCCGAGACCGACCTGGTGCTCGGCGCGCGGCTCTTCCACGTCGACGCCCAGGAGGTCGTGAACCTCGTGGCGCTCGCCATGCGCACCGGCACCACGGCGACCCAGCTGCGGGACGGGATCTGGACCCACCCCTCCTCGACGGAGGCGCTCAACGAGGTCCTCGGCGCCCTGCGCTGAGCGGGGCGGGCGGAGGTCAGCCGAGGAGCTCTGACAGCTCGAGCCAGCGCTCCTCCGCCTGCTCCTCCTCCTGCTGGAGCCCGGTCATCTCCGCGGTGAGGCCCGCGAGGCCCGTGTAGTCGGACTGGTCGTGCGCGGCCATCCGCTCGGCCAGCCGCTCCCGCTGGGCGGCGAGCTTCTCGATCCTCCGCTCAAGCGCGGAGAGCTCCTTCTGCGCCTCCCGCTGCTCCTTGCCGGAGAGCGCGGGGGAGGCCGGCGAGGTGTCCGCGGGCGCTGCCGCAGCGGAGGGGGCGGACGGGCCGGTGCCCGCGCGCTCCTGCTCCGCCCGCAGCGCGAGATACTGCTCCACGCCGCCCGGGAGGTGCCGCACGTGCCCGTCGAGCACCGCGTACTGCTGATCGGTCACGCGCTCGAGCAGGTAGCGGTCGTGCGAGACGACGAGCAGCGGGCCCGGCCAGGTGTCCAGCAGGTCCTCCATCGCCGCGAGCATGTCGGTGTCCATGTCGTTGGTGGGCTCGTCGAGCACGAGCACGTTGGGCTCCTCGAGCAGGGTCAGCAGCAGGTCAAGCCGTCGCTGCTGCCCGCCGGAGAGGGCCTTGACCTGCACCTTCTGATGTGCGGTGGTGAAGCCGAGACGCTCGAGCAGCTGGCCGGGGGAGACCTCGTCCTTCCCGGCGCGGAAGGTCGTGCGGTAGCGGCCGACGACGTCGCTGATGCGCTCCTCGCCGAGATCCGCGAGCCCCTCGAGGCGCTGGGACACCTGGCGCACCGTGACGGTCTTCCCGCGCTTCACCCGCCCGCTCATCGGGGTCACCGTCCCCCGCACGAGGCCCAGCAGCGTGGACTTCCCGGCGCCGTTGGGGCCGAGGATCCCGATCCTGTCCGCCGGGCCGATGTGCAGCGTCACGTCCTCGAGCACCGGCGTGCCGTCGTAGCCGGCGGTCACGTCGAGCACGTCGATGACGTCCCGGCCCAGCCGGGAGGTCGCGAGCTGCGTGAGCTCGACGGTGTCGCGCACGGGCGGCTCCCCGGCGATGAGCTCGTTCGCCGCGTCGATGCGGAACTTCGGCTTCGAGGTGCGCGCGGGGGCGCCGCGGCGCAGCCACGCGAGCTCCTTGCGCATGAGGTTCTGGCGCTTGGACTCGATCGCCGCCGCCTGCCGGTCGCGCTCGACGCGCTGGAGCACGTACGCCGCGTAGCCGCCCTCGAAGGGGTCGACGACGCCGTCGTGCACCTCCCACATCCGGGTGCACACGGCGTCGAGGAACCAGCGGTCGTGCGTGATGACCACGAGACCTCCGTCGCGCACGGACCAGCGCCGGCGCAGGTGCTCGGCGAGCCAGGCGATGCCCTCGACGTCGAGGTGGTTGGTGGGCTCGTCCAGCAGCAGCACGTCCCAGTCGCCCACGAGCAGCTCCGCGAGGTGGACGCGCCGCAGCTGGCCGCCGGAGAGGGCTGTGAGCTCCTGGTCCAGGTCGATGCCGCCGAGCAGCCCGGCGAGCACGTCGCGGATCCGCGGGTCCGAGGCCCACTCGTGCTCGGGCCGGTCGCCCACGACGCGGTCGCGGACGCTCACCCCGGGAGCGGCCTCGTCCTGCTGGGCGAGCACGCCGACGCGCACCCCGCCGCGCACGGTGACGCGACCGGAGTCGGGGGTGCGCTCGCGCGAGAGCAGACGCAGCAGGGTGGACTTGCCGTCACCGTTGCGGCCCACGACGCCGATGCGGTCGCCCTCGTCGATGCCGAGGGTCACGTCGTCCAGCAGGACGCGGTCGGGGAGGGCGAGGTGGAGCGACTGGGTGCCGAGCAGGTGGGCCATGCAGGAGGGTCCTCAGGGACGAAGTGACGGGGTGATGACGAGCGGAGCCGCGGGGCCGGGGAGGTCAGTCCCCGGGGCGGGCGTCCGCCTCGAAGGTGAGCAGCAGCTCGCGCAGCAGGCGGATCAGCAGGTCCTCCTCGCCGTCGCCGAGCGGGGCCAGGAGCTCCCGCTCCGCCGCGAGCAGGCTCTCCATGGCGGCGTCGACGCGCGCGGCGCCCTCGGGATGCAGCCGCACCTCGACCGCGCGCCCGTCCCGGGGGGAGCGGGCACGCGTGACGAGGCCCTTGGCGACGAGCTTGTCGAGCCGGGCGGTCATGGTGCCGGAGGTGACGAGGGTCTGCTGCATGAGCGCCCCGGCGGAGAGCGCGTCGTCCCCGCTGCGGCGCAGGGCGGAGAGCATGTCGAACTCCCAGCCCTCGAGCCCGGCCCCGGCGAACGCCTCGCGGCGCGCGCTCTCGAGATGGCGGGCGAGGCGCGAGATGCGCGAGTACACCTCGAGCGGTCGGGTGTCGAGATCCGGCCGGGCGCTCGCCCACCCGCGCACGATCCGCTCCACCTCGTCGGACGGGGCGGACGGTGCGGCCGCTCCGGGCGTCCCGGAGTGCTCGGTGGAGGCGGAGGACATGGGCGTGAGTCTAGAGGGCGACCCGCGCCGGGACCGATCAGACGTCGGCGCCGCCACGGAGCACGGGCTTCTTCTCCATGGCCGCGAGCCCGAACCAGGAGAGGTTCACGAGCCGCGCGGCCAGGACCTCCTTGGACGGCTTGTGCGTCTCGAGCCACCACTGGCCCGTGTACGCGACCATGCCCACGAGCATCTGCGCGTACACCGGGGCGTCCTTCGTGGGGTAGCCGCGCAGCTTCAGCTGGGCGGACAGGATCCCCTCGACGCGGCGGGCGACGTCGCTCAGCAGGGAGGAGAAGGTGCCGCCGCTCTGGCTCACGGGGGAGTCCCGCACGAGCATGCGGAAGCCGTCCTCGTTGTCGTCGATGTAGGAGAGGAAGGCGAGCGCCGCGCGCTCCATGAGCACCCGCGGGTGCGAGCGCTGGTCCTGGAGGGACCGCTCGAGGGCCGCGAGCAGGGCACCCACCTCGCGGTCCACGATGACGGCGTACAGGCCCTCCTTGCCGCCGAAGTGCTCGTAGACGACGGGCTTGGAGACCTTCGCACGGGCGGCGATCTCCTCGACGCTCGCGGCGTCGTAGCCCTTCTCCGCGAAGAGGCGGCGACCCACGGCCACGAGCTGCTCGCGACGCTCCCGGCCGGTCATCCGTACGGAGCGCGGGCGCGGGGCCTGGTCGTTCGCCATGGGGCGAGTCTGGCACAGGCCACGTGCTCCCGGCGGCGGACGGGATCCGCGGCGGATAGGATCGGTGCGGCCTCGCACCGGTCGCCGTCGGCCCCGCAGGGAGTCCCCTGCAGCCCGCCCGCGGACCTTCCGGTGCGCGTCCTTCCGCCATGGTGTAATCGGCAACACCTCAGATTTTGGTTCTGATGTTTCAGGTTCGAATCCTGATGGCGGAACGCCCTCCGCCTCCCCGTCCGGGGATGGAGATGTCGTCGATCCCGAGGAGCAGCCCCCGTGGAAACCCCCGCACCCGCCGCCGTGGTGGTCCTGGCCGCCGGGGCCGGGACCCGCATGCGGTCCCGGACCCCCAAGGTCCTGCACGAGATCGGGGGCCGCTCGCTCCTGGTCCACGCCGTGACCGCCGCCGAGGGCACCGGGCCCGGTGAGCTCGTCGTCGTGCTCCGCCACGAGCGCGACCGCGTCGCCGCCCACCTCGCCGACCACGCCCCCGAGGTCACCGTCGCCGACCAGGACGAGGTCCCCGGCACCGGCCGCGCCGTGCAGTGCGGCCTCGAGAGGATCGCCGCCGCGACCGGCACCGTGCTCGTCACCTACGGCGACGTCCCGCTGCTCGAGCCCGGCACGCTGCGCGAGCTCGTCGCCGCCCATGAGCAGGCGGGCGCCGCCGTCACCGTGCTCACGGCGAAGGTCCCCGACCCCACCGGCTACGGCCGCATCCTCCGCAGCCAGGACGGCGCCGAGGTGCTCGGGATCGTCGAGCACAAGGACGCCACGGAGGAGCAGCGGGGGATCGAGGAGATCAACTCCGGCATCTATGCCTTCGACCTCGCCGTCCTCCGCGACGCGCTGGGCCGCATCACGACGGACAACGCCCAGGGCGAGATGTACCTCACGGACGTCCTCGCGATCGCCCGCGAGGACGGCGGCTCGGTGCGCGCGCTCGTCACCTCCGACCTCATGATGGTCGAGGGCGTCAACGACCGCGTGCAGCTCGCCCAGCTCGGCGCGGAGATGAACCGCCGCATCCTCGAGCGCCACATGCGCGCCGGCGTGACGATCGTGGACCCGGCCACCACCTGGATCGACGCCGACGTCACCATCGGCCAGGACGCGATCATCCGCCCCGGCGTCCAGCTCCAGGGCGCGACGGACATCGGCGAGGACGCCGAGATCGGCCCGGACACGACCCTGAAGGACACCGAGGTCGGCGCCGGGGCGAGCGTGCTGCGCTCCCACGCGGTGCTCGCGGAGATCGGCGCGGGCGCGACCGTCGGACCGTTCTCCTACCTGCGCGCGGGCACCTCGCTCGGCGCGAAGGGCAAGATCGGCGGCTTCGTCGAGACGAAGAACGCGCGGATCGGCGAGGGCGCGAAGGTCCCGCACCTCAGCTACGTCGGGGACGCGGAGATCGGCGAGGGCACCAACATCGGCGCCGCGACGATCTTCGCGAACTACGACGGCGTCGAGAAGCACCGCACCACCGTCGGCCGCCACGTCCGGGTCGGATCGGACAGCGTGCTCGTGGCACCCGTCACCATCGGCGACGGGGCCGCGACCGGCGCCGGCACGACGGTGCGCAAGGACGTGCCGCCGGGGGCGCTCGCCGTGAACGCGGGCTCGCAGCGGAACGTGGAAGGATGGACCCTGCGACGCCGTGCGGGGACCGCGGCCGAGGCCGCGGCTCGTGCCGCCCTCGACGGGACGGATCCCTCCGCCGCCGACGCCGCGTCCGGAACGGCCGAGGGCCACAGCGACGACAGCAAGGAGCAGGGGCAGCGATGAGCGGAATCATCACCACGGGGGAGAAGCGGCTCGTGCTCGCCTCCGGCAGGGCCCACCCGGTCCTCGCGCAGGAGGTCTCCCAGGAGCTCGGCGTCGAGGTCCTCCCGATGGACGCCTGGGACTTCGCCAACGGCGAGATCTACGTGCGCTACGGCGAGTCCGTGCGCGGCAGCGACGCCTTCGTCCTGCAGTCCCACCCGGCGCCCATCAACACCTGGGTGATGGAGCACCTGATCATGATCGACGCGCTCAAGCGGGCCTCCGCCAAGCGCATCACCGCGATCTCGCCGAGCTTCCCCTACGCCCGCCAGGACAAGAAGCACCGCGGCCGCGAGCCGATCTCCGCCCGCCTCATGGCGGACCTCTACGAGACCGCCGGCATCGACCGCATGATGTCCGTGGACCTCCACGCCCCGCAGGTGCAGGGCTACTTCAGCCAGCCGGTGGACCACCTCATGGCGCTCCCGATCCTCGCGGACTACGTGAGCCGGAAGTACGGCTCCGAGGACATCGCCGTCGTCTCCCCGGACGCCGGGCGCATCCGCGTCGCGGAGCAGTGGGCCAAGCGCCTGGGCGGTGTGAACCTCGCGTTCATCCACAAGTCCCGGGACCCCAAGCGGCCCAACCAGGCCGTCGCGAAGCGCGTGATCGGCGACATCTCCGGCAAGACCTCCATCCTCGTGGACGACATGATCGACACCGCCGGCACGATCGTGCAGGCCGTCGAGGCGCTCACGAAGAACGGCGCCTCCTCGGTCGTCATCGCGACCACCCACCCGATCCTCTCCGACCCGGCCGCGCAGCGCCTGCGCGACTCCGGTGTGCGCGAGGTGGTCTGCACCAACACCCTCCCGATCCCCGAGGAGAAGCAGTTCGAGGAGCTCACGCAGCTCTCCATCGCGCCGCTCATCGCCCGGGCGATCCGCGCGGTCTTCGACGACGGCTCGGTGACGAGCCTCTTCGACGGCGAGGTCTGAGCCCCCTTCCTGGGACCGCCGCCGCGCCGCGAGGGCCCGCATCCCCACCGGGGATGCGGGCCCTCGGCACGGGGGCCGGCTCCGTCTGCTCGCGCCGGCGTGATCGAGTCCAGCAGGCTCCGTCGGTCGCCCGACGGGACCAGCGTCCCTGCGCGGAGCGCGTGCGCCGAGCCCGCCGGCAGCGATCGTCGTCACCTCCCGTGCGGACCGGGCGCGGCTGCGTGCTATCTTCTCGAGGTCACTTCGGCGAGGGGACGCCCCGGGCGTCCCGTGATCGACGCGGTGCGGTCCCTCCGGCGCCCGGCGCCGGATCGGGTCCGTCGTGTCCTCGCCCCGCGATGCACGACCCCCGATCACGAGGAGAACCCCCATGGCTGAGACCCTGAACGTCGAGCTGCGCAACGAGTTCGGCAAGGGCGCCGCCCGCCGCATCCGCGCCGAGCACAAGATCCCCGCCGTCCTCTACGGCCACGGCGAGGCCCCCCTGCACCTGGTGCTCCCCGGCCACGAGACCGCGCTGGCGGCCCGCAACTCCAACGCCCTGCTGGACCTCCAGCTGGCCGACGGCACCTCGCACCTGGCGCTCATCAAGGAGATCCAGCGCCACCCGCTGCACCGGACGCTCACCCACCTCGACCTCATCATCGTCAAGCGCGGCGAGAAGGTCGAGGTCGACATCCCCGTGACCGTCACCGGCGAGCCCGTCGCCCCGGCGATCTCCGTCGTCGACCTCCAGGCCCTCACCCTCTCCGTCGACGCCCTCCACGTGCCCGAGCACGTCGAGATCTCCGTCGAGGAGAAGGTCGACGGCGACCAGGTCTTCGCCGGCGACGTCACCCTCCCCGCCGGCGCCGAGCTGGTCACCGACGCCGAGCTGCTCGTCGTCGCGATCCAGATCCCGCGCGTCGAGGAGGAGCCGGAGGCCGAGGACGCCGAGGGCGCCGAGGACACCGACTCCGAGGGTGCCGAGGAGGAGTCCTCCGAGCAGGAGTGACGATCCTCGGATCACACCGACCCGCCGGGGCGTCGCGCAGCAGCGCGGCGCCCCGGTAGGTTTCTCCCGGGGCCCCGGTATGCCGGAGGCCCCTCTCGTCATGTTCAGGAGGAGCACGTGAGCACGTCCGACCGCAGCGCGGGCACGTATCTGGTGATCGGCCTCGGCAACCCCGGCGACCGCTACGCCGCGACCCGCCACAACGTGGGCCAGATGGTGCTGGACCACATCGCGGCCGCGACGAGGTCGCGGTTCTCCGCCGCCCGCCGCGCCCAGGCCGTCGTCGTCGAGGGCAGGCTGGGGCTCCCCGGCGCGGACGAGCGGGTCGTGCTCGCCAAGCCCTCGACCTACATGAACACCTCGGGCGGTCCCGTCAAGGCGCTCGCGAGCTACTACGACGTGCCGCCCGAGCGCATCGTCGTGGTCCACGACGAGGTCGACATCCCCTTCGACACCGTGCGCCTCAAGCGCGGCGGCGGCGAGGGCGGCCACAACGGCCTGCGTGACATCACCAAGGCCCTCGGGACGAAGGACTACCTGCGGGTGCGGGTCGGCGTGGGCCGGCCCCCGGGCAGCAAGGACACCGCGGACTTCGTGCTCTCCCCGTTCAGCTCGACCGAGCGCAAGAGCCTGGACCTCCTCGTCTCCGACGCGGCGGACGCCGTCGAGGCGCTCGTGCTGCAGGGCCTCACCGCCGCCCAGCAGCGATTCCACTCCCCGGAGGCCCGATGACCCCCACCGCCCCGCTCGCCCCGCTGCTCGACCTGATCGCCGACGGGCGCGACCTCACCGCGATCCGCGAGCTCGTCACCACCGGGACGGCCGACGGCAGCGGCGGCGACATGGTCGCGGCGACCGGGCTGTTCCCCTTCGCCGTCGCGGACCTCGCGCGCGCCTCGAGCGCCGAGAGCCCGCTCGTCGTCGTCACCCCGACGACGCGCGCCGCCGAGGACCTCCGCTCCGCGCTCGGCGCCCTCGTGGGCACCGAGCACCTCGCCGAGCTCCCCGCCTGGGAGACCCTTCCCCACGAGCGTCTATCCCCGCGCGCGGACACCGTCGCCCGGCGCCTCGCGACGCTGCGGCGGATCGCGCATCCCGAGACCGAGCGTCCCGTGCACGTGCTGCTCATGCCCGTGCGCTCGCTGCTCCAGCCGATCGCCGCGGGCCTCGGCGACCTCCGGCCGGTCCGCGCCGCGGTGGGGGACACCTATGCCCTCGAGGACCTCGAGCAGGATCTCGTCGACGCCGCCTACGCGCGTGTGGACATGGTGGAGAAGCGGGGGGAGTTCGCCGTGCGCGGCGGCATCCTCGACGTCTTCCCGCCCACCGAGCCGCACCCGGTGCGCGTGGACCTCTTCGGCGACGAGGTGGACGACGTCCGCTACTTCTCCGTCGCCGACCAGCGCTCCCTGGACCCGGCCCCGCACGGCCTCGATGCCCCGCCCTGCCGCGAGATCCTGCTGACCCCGGCCGTGCGCGAGCGCGCCCGGGCGATGGCGGAGGACCTCCCCGGCGTCGCCGAGATGCTCCAGCGCATCGCCGCGGGCATCGCCGTGGACGGCATGGAGTCCCTCAGCGCCGTGCTCGTCGAGGAGATGCAGCAGGTGGCCGACGTCCTCCCCGCCGGCGCGCGCTTCCTGCTCATGGACCCCGAGAAGATCCGCGCCCGTGCCGCGGAGCTCGTCGCGACGACCGACGAGTTCCTCGCGGCCGCCTGGTCGAGCGCCGCCGCCGGCGGCGGGCTCCCGATCGACGTGGGCGCCGCGAGCTTCGTCCCGCTCTCCGAGGCGAAGGGCCACGC
Source organism: Brachybacterium horti (assembly GCF_054777615.1). Lineage (NCBI taxonomy): Bacteria > Bacillati > Actinomycetota > Actinomycetes > Micrococcales > Dermabacteraceae > Brachybacterium > Brachybacterium horti. The sequence goes on along the minus strand of NZ_BAAHAM010000003.1, from coordinate 14,115 downwards.
CCGTGCGGGCGGCCGGCCCTGGTTCACGCTCGCCGCCTTCGGGCTCGAGAGCGACGTCGACCTCACGGCCACGACCGCGACCACGCATCCCGGCTACTCGGGCAGGCCCGGGGACGCCGCCCAGGACCTCGAGCGCCGCCGCAAGGACGGCTGGCGCATCGTCGCGACGCTCACCGGCCAGGGCTCCGCTCGCCACGCGAGCGAGAACCTGCGCGCGGAGGGGCTGCCCGCCGTCTACACGGACCACCTCGAGGGCCCCGTCGCCGAGGGCGAGGCCGTGGTCACCGTCGGCCCGTTCCCCGAGGGGCTCGTCGACGAGGACGCGAAGGTCCTGCTCGCCTCCGAGCGCGACCTCACGGGCAAGTCCGGCGCCCGCCGCGGCGAGGAGCGGCGCATGCCCGCGCGCCGCCGCAACGTGGTGGACCCGCTGCAGCTGCGGCCCGGCGACTTCGTCGTGCACTCCCATCACGGCGTGGGCCGGTTCGTCGAGATGACCAGCCGCACCGTGGGCGCCGGGGCGAAGGCCACGACCCGCGAGTACCTCGTCATCGAGTACTCGGCCTCGAAGAAGGGCCAGCCCGGCGACCGCCTGTACGTCCCGAGCGACCAGCTCGACCAGGTCACGAAGTACGTCGGCGGCGAGGAGCCGAGCGTCAACCGCATGGGCGGCGCGGACTGGGCCAAGACGAAGTCCCGCGCCCGCAAGGCGATCCGGGAGATCGCCGACGAGCTCGTGCGCCTGTACTCGGCGCGGCAGTCCGCCCCGGGCCATGCCTTCGCCCCGGACACGCCGTGGCAGCGGGAGCTCGAGGACGCCTTCGAGTTCATCGAGACCCCGGACCAGCTCTCCGCCCTCGACGACGTCAAGGGGGACATGGAGAAGTCGGTGCCCATGGACCGGCTCATCCTCGGCGACGTCGGCTACGGGAAGACGGAGATCGCCGTGCGCGCGGCCTTCAAGGCCGTCCAGGACGGCAAGCAGGTCGCCGTGCTCGCGCCCACGACCCTGCTCGCCCAGCAGCACCTCGACACCTTCACCGAGCGGTACACGGGCTTCCCCGTGACCGTGAAGGGGCTCAGCCGCTTCCAGTCCGCGGCGGACTCGCAGGCGACGATCGACGGTCTGCTCGACGGCTCCGTCGACGTGGTGATCGGCACCCATCGCCTGCTCACCGGGCAGGTGCGCTTCAAGGACCTCGGGCTGCTCATCATCGACGAGGAGCAGCGCTTCGGCGTCGAGCACAAGGAGACGCTCAAGGCGCTGCGGACCGACGTCGACGTGCTCGCCATGTCGGCCACGCCGATCCCGCGCACGCTCGAGATGGCGGTCACGGGCATCCGCGAGATGTCGACGCTCGCGACGCCGCCGGAGGAGCGCCACCCGGTGCTCACCTACGTCGGCGCGCAGGAGGACAAGCAGGTCACCGCCGCGATCCGGCGCGAGCTGCTGCGCGAGGGCCAGGTGTTCTACGTGCACAACCGGGTCGAGGACATCGACCGGGTCGCCGCGCACCTGCGCGAGCTGGTCCCCGACGCCCGCGTCCAGGTCGCCCACGGCAAGATGAACGAGCACCAGCTCGAGCGCGTCATCCTCGACTTCTGGGAGCGGGAGTTCGATGTCCTCGTGTGCACCACGATCGTGGAGACGGGTCTGGACATCGCGAACGCGAACACGCTCATCGTCGAGAACGCGGACCGCTTCGGCCTCTCGCAGCTGCACCAGCTGCGGGGCCGCGTGGGACGCTCGAGCGAGCGCGCCTACGCCTACTTCCTCTACAGCGCCGCGAAGCCGCTCACCGAGACCGCCCACGACCGGCTCACGACCCTCGCGACGAACACCGACCTCGGCGCGGGCATGCGGGTCGCGATGAAGGACCTCGAGATCCGCGGTGCGGGCAACCTGCTGGGCGGCGAGCAGTCCGGCCACATCGCCGGGGTGGGCTTCGACCTCTACGTGCGCATGGTGGGGGAGGCCGTCGCGGCCTTCCGCGGAGAGGCGACCGCGCCGGAGAAGGAGATCCGCGTCGAGCTCCCCGTGGACGCGCACCTCCCGCACGACTACATCCCCTCCGAGCGGCTGCGGCTCGAGGCGTACTCGAAGCTCTCGGCGGTGCGGGAGGTCTCCGAGATCGAGCAGGTCGCGGCCGAGCTCGTGGACCGCTACGGCCCGCTGCCGGAGCCGGTGTCCCTGCTCCTGGACGTCGCGAGGTTCCGGATCGACGCCCGCGCCGCCGGCATCGACGAGGTGCAGGCCCAGGGCAAGATGATCCGCTTCGCGCACGTCGAGCCCGCGGACTCGGTCGCGATGCGCATGAAGCGGCTGTTCCCCGGCACGATGCTCAAGCCGGCCGTGCGGCAGGTGCTCGTGCCGCGGCCGGCGTCCGCGCGCTTCGGCGGCACCGAGCTGCGCGACCATGCGCTGCTCGACTGGGCGCGCGAGGTCATGCGCACCCTCGTGCCGACCGCCGCCGAGCAGATCTCGCGGTCCGACGGCGAGTGATCCGCCGCGGGTAGCCTCGGGGACGTGAGCGAGCACCGAGATCGGACCCCGGCCGCACCGTCCCCCGAGCCCCCCGTCGGGGCCGTCGTCCCGCGGGAGGACGCTCCGAGAGGGGGCGCCCTGCTGCGGGCGGTGGAGGTCATGGAGGCACTGCGCGCCCCGGACGGCGACGCCTGGTCGCACACGCAGACCCATGCCTCGCTCGCGCGCTACCTGCTCGAGGAGACCCACGAGGTGCTCGAGGTGATCGACGACCCCGCGGCGCACGGTCCCGGGGCGCTGCGCGACGAGCTCGGCGACCTGCTCTTCCAGATCCTCTTCCACGCCCGGATCGGGCAGGAGGAGGAGCCCGCCTGGGACGTGGACGACGTGGCCCGCTCCTTCGTCGCGAAGATGGAGCGACGCAACCCCCATGTGTTCGGGGCGGGGCGGGACGACGCGCTCGAGGACCCGGCGGACGTCGAGGCGATCGTCGCGCAGTGGCACGCGGTGAAGGCGCAGGAGAAGGCCGCCGCCGCGGGGAGCGCGGGCGGTCCCGACCCCCGGCGCGCCTGGTCCGAGGGGATCCCGGCCGCGCTGCCGGCCCTCCAGCGCGGCGCCAAGATGGTGCACCGCGCCCGCTCCGCCGGGGCCCTCGACGCGCTGCTCGCCGCCGCGGACGCCGAGGTCGCGGCAGGGTCGTCGGATCCCGGTGACCCCGGGACCGCGGCCGAGGACGACGCGCTCGCGCGGGCGCTGCTCGACCTCGTCGTCGCCGCGGAGGAGCGGGACACGGACCCGGAGACGGCGCTGCGCTCGCTGCTGGCCCGCGCCGACGCACGGGTCGCCCGGGCACGCGGGACGCACGCGGACGGGACCGCCTAGACTGTCCGGCGGTGGGTCAGCGTCGACCGGCCATGACGGAACTTCATCCGATGGAAGGAACAGCACATGGCAGCTCTGATCGATGCCGTCCACGCCCGCGAGATCCTGGACTCCCGCGGCAACCCCACCGTCGAGGTGGAGGTCCTCCTCGACGACGGCACCTTCGCCCGCGCCGAGGTCCCCTCCGGTGCCTCGACCGGCGCCTTCGAGGCCGTCGAGCGTCGTGACGGCGACAAGGGCCGTTACCTGGGCAAGGGCGTCGAGCAGGCCGTCGCGGCCGTCATCGACGAGCTCGGCCCGGCCGTCGTCGGCTTCGACGTGCAGGAGCAGCGCGCGATCGATCAGGCGATGCTCGAGCTCGACGGCACCGCCAACAAGGGCAAGATCGGCGCCAACGCGATCCTCGGCGTCTCGCTCGCCGTCGCGAAGGCCGCCGCGGACTCCGCCGGCGTCCCGCTCTACCAGTACCTGGGCGGCCCGAACGCCCACGTGCTGCCCGTCCCGATGATGAACATCCTCAACGGCGGGTCCCACGCGGACTCCAACGTCGACATCCAGGAGTTCATGATCGCGCCGATCGGCGCGGAGACCTACAGCGAGGCCCTGCGCACCGGCGCCGAGGTCTACCACCAGCTGAAGTCCGTGCTCAAGGAGCGCGGCCTGTCCACGGGCCTGGGCGACGAGGGCGGCTTCGCGCCGAACCTCGAGTCCAATCGTGCGGCGCTCGACCTCATCGTCGAGGCCATCGAGAAGGCCGGCTTCGTGCCGGGCAAGGACGTCGCGCTCGCGCTCGACGTCGCCGCCTCGGAGTTCTTCTCCGACGGTGCCTACACCTTCGAGGGCGCGAAGAAGTCCTCGGAGGAGATGGCCGCGTACTACGCCGAGCTCGTCGCCTCCTACCCGCTGGTCTCGATCGAGGACCCGCTGGACGAGGAGGACTGGAAGGGCTGGACGACCATCACCGCCCAGCTCGGCGACAAGGTCCAGCTCGTGGGCGACGACCTCTTCGTCACCAATCCGGAGCGCCTGGGCCGCGGCATCGACGAGCGCGCCGCCAACGCCCTCCTCGTGAAGGTCAACCAGATCGGCTCGCTCACGGAGACCTTCGACGCCGTCGAGCTCGCGCACCGCGCGGGCTTCAAGGCGATGATGTCCCACCGCTCCGGCGAGACCGAGGACACGACCATCGCGGACCTCGCCGTCGCCACCAACTGCGGCCAGATCAAGTCCGGCGCTCCCGCCCGCGGCGAGCGCGTCAACAAGTACAACCAGCTGCTCCGCATCGAGGAGGAGCTGGACGAGGCGGGCACCTACGCCGGTGCCGCCGCCTTCCCGCGTTTCACGCCCGCGAAGGGCTGAACCCTCAGGTCGAGGCGGTAGCCTTCGGGCATGACCTCGAAGCGACCGGGCGCCCCGCGATCAGCGAGGCGCCCGGTCCCTGCGTCCGGGGGCCGACGCGCCGGCGGCGCGCCCGGCGCCGGCCCGTCCGCCCGGGGCTCCCGGGCATCGGGCCGCTCCTCCTCCGCGGGGACCACCAGCGACCGCCATCGCGGCCCTGCCGCGGCCTCCCGACCCCGCACCACCTCGTCCTCCGCCGCGGCGGAGGACGGCCCGGGCATCACGATCACCCGTCGCACGCTCGTGCTGGTGACCCTCGTCGTGGTCGCCCTCGCCGCGCTCGTGCCGACGATCAACTCCTACGTCGCGCAGCGCCAGCAGCTCGCCGCCCTGCACGACCAGGTCTCCCAGCAGCAGGACGAGGTCGACGAGCTGCAGGCCGAGGTCGACCGTTGGCAGGACCCGGCCTTCGTCGCCGCCCAGGCCCGCGAGCGGCTCCTGTTCGCGATGCCGGGGGAGACCCAGTACCGCCTCACCGACACCTCCGGCCGGGACGTCCCGCTCACCGAGGACGAGCAGGCCGTCGAGGCCTCGGCGAGCGGTGAGTGGTTCTCGACCCTCTGGGACAGCCTCGAGGGCGCGAGCCGTCTCACCGCGGAGGACATCCCCGACGAGACCGGTTCGGACTCCCCGGAGGACGCCGAGACCACCGATCCCGCGGATCCCGCCGACACCCCGACCCCCAGCAGCACCGAGGACGCCACCCCGTGACCACCGCCCCCGCCCCCGACGCCGCGGCCCTGCCGCCGCTCCCCTTCGAGTCGCCCGCGACCGCCGAGGACCTCTCCGCGATGCGTGAGCAGCTCGGCCGCGACATGCGCGGCGTCGTCTCGATCGCCCGGCGCTGCGGCTGCGGCCGCCCCGCGGTGGTCCGCACCCGGCCCCGCCTCGAGGACGGCACGCCGTTCCCCACCTCGCTGTACCTCACGCTCCCGTGGCTGACCCTCGACATCTCCCGGATCGAGGCGACCGGTCGCATGGCCGAGCTCACCGAGCGGCTCGGCGAGGACGCCGAGCTCGCCGCCGGCTACGCCCGCGCCCACGAGCGCTACATCGCGCGGCGCGACGAGCTCGGCCGCGCCGAGGAGGTCGCGAGCGTGAGCGCCGGCGGCATGCCCACCCGGGTGAAGTGCCTGCACGCGCTCGCGGGCCAGGCCCTCGCCGAGGGTCCCGGCGTGAACCCCGTCGCGGACGAGGTCCTCGCGGGGATCCCCGGGGTGCTCCCGGAGCTGGTCTGCCGCTGCGCCTCCCCGGAGGACGAGGCCGACGCCGCCGGCGCCGAGGGAGCCACCGCATGAGCGCCCCCGTCGCCGCGATCGACTGCGGCACCAACTCGATCCGCCTGCTGATCGCGCGGCGCGACCCGTCCACCGGCGCCATGGTGGATCTCGAGCGCCGCCTGGAGATGGTCCGCCTGGGGTACGGCGTGGACCGCACCGGTCGCTTCGACCCCGCGGCCGTGGAGCGCACGCTCGAGGCGGCCCGCGGCTATGCCGCGCTCATCGCCCGGCACGGGGCCCGGGAGCTGCGCTTCGTGGCGACCTCGGCGACCCGCGACGCCGCGAACCGCGACGTGTTCATCGACGGCATCCGCGAGATCCTCGGCGTCCAGGTCGAGGTCATCAGTGGCGAGGAGGAGGCGGCGCTGTCCTTCCGCGGCGCCGTGAGCACGCTGCCGCAGCTCCCCGCCGGCCCGCGCGTCGTCGTCGACATCGGCGGCGGGTCCACGGAGCTCGTCCTCGGCACCGAGGAGCCGGAGGCGCGGATCAGCCTGGACATCGGCTCCGTGCGGCTCACGGAGCGCCACCTGCGCTCGGACCCGCCCACGGCGGAGGAGATCGCGGCCGCGGCGGCGGACGTCGACGCCCTGCTCGACACGGCCGCGGAGCGCCTGCCGCTGCAGGAGGCGACGTCCCTCGTCGGCACGGCCGGCACCGTCACGACGGTCACGGCGGTCGCGGAGGGGCTCACCGAGTACCGGCCGGACGTGGTCCACGGAGCCTCGCGGTCGATCGAGGACGCGATCGCCGTGAGCGAGCGCCTCCTCGCCATGACGCGCGAGGAGCGCGGCGCGCTCGGGATCATCCACCCCGGTCGCATCGACGTCATCGGCGCCGGCGCGCTCATCTGGGCGCGGATCCTCCGGCGGGTCGCCGGGGTCTCCGCGGTGACGACGACGGTGACGAGCGAGCACGACATCCTCGACGGGATCGCGCTCGACGTCCTGGACCGCACGGAGGCCCGCGAGGGCTGAGCGGGCGTCGGTTCCTCCAGACGTCCGAGGAGTGCGCCCGTTTTGGAACCGGGGCCCGACGGTTCTAGGCTGGGCGACATGAACACCACCTTCGGCGGCAAGCCCCATGTCCTGATCCTCGGCGGCGGATCCGTCGGTCTGACGACCGCGTCCGAGCTGCGCAAGACCCTCGGCACGGAGGTGGCGATCACGATCGTCGACCCGCGCCCCTACATGACCTACGCGCCCTTCCTCCCCGAGGTCGGCGCGGGCAGCATCGATCCCCGCAACGTCCTCGCGCCGCTGCGCAAGATCCTCCCCGGCACCAAGGTCGTCACCGGCGGCGTCTCGGCGATCCGCAGCGCGGACAACACCGTCGTCGTCACGACCGAGGACGGCGCCCAGCTCGAGATCGCCTACGACTACCTCGTCGTGGGCCTCGGCGCCGTGCCGCGTCTCCTCCCGATCCCCGGCCTGGCCGAGAACGCGATCGGCTTCAAGCAGGTCGAGGAGGCCATCACCGTCCGCGACAAGATCCTCGCGAACCTCGCCGAGGCCGCCTCGACGAAGGACCCGAAGGTCCGCAAGCGCCTGCTCACCTTCACCTACATCGGCGGCGGGTTCGCCGGGGGCGAGGCCGTCACCGAGGCCGAGGACATGGTCCGCGACGCGCTGCGCTACTACCCCGATCTGCACGCCTCGGACATCCGCTTCGTGCTCATCGACGCGGCGCCGTTCGTGTTCCCCGAGCTCACCGAGGACCAGCGCGCCTACGTGCTGAACCAGCTCCGCGAGCGCGGCATCGAGGTCAAGCTCGAGACCTTCCTGAACTCCGCCGAGAACGGCGTCATCAAGACGTCCGACGGCGACGAGTTCGAGACGGACCTCCTCGTGTGGAACGCCGGCGTCAAGCCGAACCCGATCCTCATGGACGAGGAGTCCTCGGACCTCCCCGTGGTCACGGAGCGCGGCCCGCTCATGGGCAAGCTCGACACCCTCGCGGATCTCCGTGTGAACGGCGCCGAGGGTCCGATCGACAACGTCTTCGCCGGGGGCGACTGCGCCGCGGTGCCGGATCTCGCCTCGGGCGAGGGCAAGTTCTGCCCGCCCAACGCCCAGCACGCCACGCGTCAGGGCAAGCGGATCGCGGACAACGTCGCGCGCTCCGTCCAGGGACGCCCGCTCGTGGACTACTACCACAAGAACCTCGGCGTCATGGCGACGCTGGGCATGTACAAGGGCGTCGGCCGGCTCATGCTGGGCGACAAGGAGATCGACGTGCGCGGTCTCCCGGCGTGGGCCATGGCCCGTGCGTACCACGTGTACGCGATGCCGACCCTGGGTCGCAAGGCCGCCGTGCTCGCGGGCTGGGCCTCGAACCTGGTCTCGCGTCGCGACATCATCGGCATCCCGCAGTCGGCCGATCCCCGCGCCGCCTTCGAGCTCGCCGCGAACTCCGGTCCCAAGAAGAAGTGACCGTCGGGCGGCATCGCCGCCCACCCCGCCGACCTCGTCGGCGCCGCTCGTGAAGGGCCCCGGACCTCGAGTCCGGGGCCCTTCGCCGTGCCCGCGTCCTGTCGGTCACCTCCGTCGGCCGCAGGCGACGGGACACGCTATGCTGTGACCGAATGTGATCAGCAAGAGCAGCAGCCGAGCATGAACGGTCATCTCGGGTGGGGAGAGGGAAACGGCCATGGAGATCGTCATCGCGCAGGACGCGGCCGCCGGGGCACGCGCCGTGGCCGACGAGTTCGTGCAGGTCCTCCGGGACGGGGACGCCCCGGTGCTGGGCCTCGCGACCGGCTCCTCGCCGGTCGCCGCCTACGCGGAGCTGATCCGCCGCCATCGGGAGGAGGGGCTCTCCTTCGCGGGCGCCCGCGCCTTCCTCCTGGACGAGTACGTGGGCCTGCCCGCCGACCACCCGCAGAGCTACCACCGCTTCATCCGCGAGCAGCTCGTGGACCACGTGGACCTCGAGGGCGCCGCGGTCCTCTCGCCGGACGGCGCCGCGGCGGACCCCGCGGTGGAGGCCGAGCGGTACGACGCCGCGATCGCCGCCGCCGGGGGAGTGGACCTCCAGATCCTCGGCATCGGCGTCAACGGCCACATCGCCTTCAACGAGCCCGGCAGCTCGCTCGCCTCCCGCACCCGCGTCGTCGCCCTCACGCGCTCGACCATCGAGGCGAACGCGCGCTTCTTCGACCGCGCCGCGGACGTCCCGCGCCATGCCCTCAGCCAGGGCCTCGGCACCATCCGCGAGGCGCGTCGGATCGTGCTCACGGCGACCGGGGAGCAGAAGGCCGCCGCGGTCGCCCAGCTCGTCGAGGGCGCGGTGAGCGCCCGCTGGCCCGCGACGGTGCTGCAGCTGCACCCGCACGTGACCGTGGTCGTGGACGAGGCGGCCGCGTCCCGGCTCGAGCTCGCCGAGGACTACCGCGCCGCCCGCTGATCGGCGAGCCTGCGCCCCAGGGGCGGCTCCTGTCCCGGGTGCGGGCGGAGGCTGGTCACAGTTCGGGGCCCCGCACGGTCCCGAGCGGGAGCGCGGAGGGCACGGCCGATACGATTCCCGCATGCAGGCTGATCCCTCCTCCGGCGGCGCAGCGAGCGTCGCGACCCGATCCCCCCTGGACCGCTACTTCCACCTGAGCGAGCGCGGGTCGACCGTCGCGCGCGAGGTGCGCGGCGGCCTCGTCACGTTCTTCTCGATGTGCTACATCGTGGTGCTGAACCCGCTCATCATCGGCACCGTGCCCGATTCGACGGGGCACTACCTGGGCGGTGGCACCGAGCCCAACCTCGCGGCGGTCGCCGCCGGCACCGCCCTCGTGGCCGGTGTGCTGACCCTCCTCATGGGCGCCTGGGCGAAGTTCCCGCTCGCGCTCGCGGCGGGCCTGGGCCTGAACGCGTACCTCGCCTACTCCGTGGTCTCCCTGCCGGGCATGACCTGGGCCGGGGCGATGGGCCTCGTCGCGATCGAGGGCGTGCTCGTGCTCGTCCTCGTGCTCACCGGGTTCCGCAAGGCCGTCTTCGACGCCGTGCCGGCCTTCATGAAGACCGCGATCAGCGTGGGCATCGGCCTGTTCATCGCCTTCATCGGCCTGTACAACGCCCGCTTCATCACGCACGCCGCCGGCACGCCCGTGCAGCTGGGCAACGACGGCTCCCTCACCGGCTGGCCCACACTCGTCTTCGTCGTGGGCCTCGTGCTCATGCTCGTGCTCTGGGTGCGCAAGGTGCCCGGCGCGATCCTCATCTCCATCGTCACGGCGACCGTGCTCGCGACGATCATCGAGGCGGTCACCGGCATCGGGGCGTACTCCGACGGCACGCTCAGCGCCGCGAACCCCGAGGGCTGGAGCATGAACGTCCCGGCGCTCCAGGGCTCCCCGATCGCCCTGCCCGACTTCGCGACGCTCTTCCAGGTCGACCCGTGGGGCGGGATCCAGGCGGCGGGCGTCGTCGGCGCCTCCGTCATCGTCTTCTCCCTGCTGCTCGCCGACTTCTTCGACACCATGGGCACCATGGTCGCCGTGGCCGGCGAGGGCGACCTGCTCGACGAGAAGGGCGACATCCCCTATTCCCAGCGCATCCTCGTCGTCGACTCCCTCGCGGCGCTCGGCGGCGGCGTCGGCGGCGTCTCCTCGAACACGAGCTTCGTCGAGTCCACCTCGGGCGTGGCCGACGGCGCCCGCACGGGCCTCGCCTCGATCGTCACGGGCCTCGCGTTCCTGCTCGCGACCTTCCTGTCCCCGCTCGTCGCGGCCGTGCCCTACGAGGCGGCGACCCCGGCGCTGGTCATGGTCGGCTTCCTGATGATGACCAACGTGACCTCGATCGACTTCACGGATCCCGAGATCGCGATCCCGGCCTTCCTCACGATCATCTTCATGCCCTTCGCCTACTCGATCACCGTCGGCATGGGCGCCGGGTTCGTCATGTACGTGCTCATCCGTCTCGTCCGCGGCAAGGTCCGCGAGGTGCACTGGCTCATGTACGTCATCGCCGCGATGTTCGTCGTCTACTTCCTGCGCGGCGCGATCGAGGGCCTGCTGCTGTGAGCACCCAGGCGGGGACCGGGGAGGTCGGCGACGAGCAGCTCGCGGCGGAGCTGCGCCGCGTGCTGCTGGTCTCCTCCCGTGTGCTGCGCTCGCACACGGCCTCGGACGAGGTCTCCGCCTCGCAGTACTCGGTCCTCGCCTACCTCGAGCGCTCGGGGGAGTCCACCCCTGGCGCGCTCGCGAGCTTCGAGCACGTCTCCCCACCCGTGATGACACGCATCCTCGCGCGGCTCGAGGAGGCCGGCCTGGTGGCCCGCACCGCCCATCCCCAGGACGGCCGCCAGGTCCTCGTCTCGCTCACGGCGACCGGGGAGGAGCTCGTCCGCCGCGGCCGCGAGGAGCGGGACGAGTGGCTGCGCGGCCGGATCGGGGAGATCACCGACGAGGAGCGGCGCACGCTCGGCGAGGCGGTCGCGATCCTGCGCCGCACCCTTGTCGGCCCCCGCTGAGGAGCAGCCTCCTCACGGGATCCGTCCCGCCACCGGATGCACGAACGGCCGGCCCCTCAGGGGGCCGGCCGTTCGTCGTGCGGGGAGGGCGCGATGCCCGGGCGTCTCAGGCGGTCGCGTCGAGCACGCGGTCGAGCACCGCGACGAGCGCCTCGACGTCGGACTCGGGCACCGCGGGGAAGGTGGCGATGCGGAGCTGGTTGCGCCCCAGCTTCCGGTACGGCTCGACGTCGACGACGCCGTGCGCACGCAGCACGGAGGTGATCGCGGTGGCGTCGATCGACTCGTCGATGTCGAGCGTCGTCACCACCTGGGAGCGGGCGGCGGGATCGCTGACGAAGGCCGTCACCTCGGGCCGACGGTCGGCCCACCGGTGCAGGAGGCCGGAGGTCGCCCGGGTGCGGGCGTCGGACCAGGCGAGACCGCCCTGCTCGAGCAGCCACTCGACCTGGTCGGCGAGCAGGGCCAGCGTCGCCACGGCGGGCGTGTTGAGCGTCTGGTCCTTGCGGGAGTTGTCGATCGCGGCCTGCAGGGAGAGGAACCCGGGCACCCAGCGGTCGGACTGCGCCTCGAGCCGGCCCGCGCGCTCGATCGCGGCGGGGGAGAGGAGGGACAGCCAGAGCCCGCCGTCGGAGGCGAAGGCCTTCTGGGGCGCGAAGTAGTACGCGTCCGTCTGGGAGACGTCCACCTGGGCGGCGCCGGCGACCGAGGTCGCGTCGACGAGCACGAGCTGGTCCTCGCGGGCGCCGGCGGGACGCTCCACGGGGACCATCACCCCGGTGGAGGTCTCGTTGTGCGGCCACGCGTAGGCGTCCACGTCCTCGTCGACGACGGGGCGGGGAAGGCTCCCCGGCTCGGCGGAGATCACGAGCGGGTCCAGGAGATGGGGAGCGGTGGTGGTCTCGGTCGCGAACTTCTGCGAGAACTCGCCGAGCACGAGGTGCTCGGAGCGCCGCTCGACGAGGGCGATCGCCGCCACGTCCCAGAAGGCCGTCGAGCCGCCGTTGCCGAGGACGACCTCGTAGCCCTCCGGGAGCGAGAAGAGCTCTGCGAGGCCGCGACGCGTGCGGGCGACGAGCTCCTTGACGGGCTTCTGGCGGTGGGACGTCCCGAGGACGCCGCGGTAGGTCGTGCCGAGCGCGTCCACCTGCTCGTCACGCAGTCGCGACGGACCGGAGCCGAACCGGCCGTCGGCGGGCAGCAGCGAGGTCGGGATGCTCAGCGCGCGGATCGCCTCGGCGCGGGCGGTGCGGGGATCGGTCATGGATGTGCTCCTCCGTCTCGTCGGCCCGGATGCTCTTCGGGGCGGGCCGAGGTCGAGGCCCATCCTGCCAGCGCGCCGCGCCCGGGGCGTGCCCGGTCCGGGCTCCGGGCTCCGGCGCTCCCGGCATCGCCATGGAGGTTTCCCTGGCATGATCGGGGCATGAGCCGTGCCGATCTGGACAAGAAGCCCTACGACGTCGCCGGGATGTTCGACAGCATCGCCGGTCGGTACGACCTCATGAACGACCTGGCGGCGCTGGGGCAGGTCCGCATGTGGCGCGAGCTGATGGTGGATGCCCTCGAGCTCGACGAGGACGATGCCGTGCTCGACCTCGCCGCCGGCACCGGGACCTCCTCGACCGCGATCGCGCGAGCAGGCGCCCGTGTGGTGGCCGCGGACTTCTCCCTCGGCATGATGACCGAGGGCAGGCGCCGCGGCGCACCGGTCCCCTTCGTCGGGGCAGACGCGCACCACCTCCCCTTCGCGGACGACTCCTTCGACGCGGCCGTCATCTCCTTCGGCCTGCGCAACGTCCAGGACCCCCGCCGCGGGATCGCGGAGATGACCCGCGTGGTGCGACCCGGGGGCCGGGTCGTGGTCTGCGAGTTCTCCACCCCCACGGCGCGAGTCGTGCGCACGGTCTACGAGCGCTACCTGCTGCGCGCCCTCCCAGTGGTCGCCTCCCGGTTCGCCACGAGCTCGGATGCCTACGACTACCTCGCCGAGTCGATCCTCCACTGGCCGGATCAGCAGGAGCTGCGCGGCTGGTTCCAGGAGGCCGGCCTCGAGCACGTCCGCTACCGGAACCTCACCGGGGGGATCGTGGCGCTGCACCGCGGGTACGTCCCCACAGCGGGGGAGGGGCCGACGGGCACCTCGGCCGACGGGGCACCGCAGGCGCTCTGAGGAGCCGGCGGTCGTACCGGACGAGCCGGCGCACAGAGGGTCCGCACGCCGACTGTTCTGGCGGTGGATCCCCGGGGCGGCACCCCCGCCGAGGGCAGGGGACACGGGACGCCCGCCCCGCCGGGCCTGTTCAGGGCTCGGATTCCCCTCTGACCTGCGGTGATGCTGGGCGCGGGAGGAAAGTGGCCGAGGCCACTCCGAAAAGGGGCCTCTCGAGTTGACCGGGCCCGGGGATCCACGTAATGTTCTTCCTCGTGCCCGGGAGATCGGGACAGCGGGAAGGCCAGCAGTGGCGGAACGCGAAATCGACTCCCACCAGGCGCTTCGGATAACTTCAGAACTGATGAGGCGCGGTTCACACCGCACCGAATTGACATGGAGAACCGGATCCCCTAAGTTATAGGGGTTGCCTCGGAGCGAGGAACTCGGAAGGGTTCTGATAC